>NZ_CP187561.1:0-1345833 GCF_049860745.1 Hydrophilobacter chitinilyticus
GTTGCGCGCAGGCGCACGCGCCGACGGTGTGGCCTTCATGGCGCTGGAGCACCCGGCCGTGCGCGAAGCCGTCAACACCTTGGCCGAAAGCAAGGTGCCCACGGTGACCTTGATCTCCGACATTTCCAACACCCTACGCACCGCCTACGTGGGCCTGGACAACCGCGCCGCCGGCCGCACCGCCGCCTACCTCATCGGCCGCTTCATCGGCCCACGCAACGCCAAGAAAAGCGCCAAGGTGGCCATGATTGCCGGCAGCCTGAGCTACCGCGCACACGAAGAACGCGAGGCCGGTTTTCTGCAACTATTCCAAGAGCAGTTTCCGGCCATTGAAGTGGTGGGCCTGCGCGAAGGCCACGACGACGCACGCAAGAACTACGAACAAACCAAGGTGCTGCTGGAGCAACACCCCGACCTGGCGGGCATCTACAACATCGGTGGCGCTTCAGACGGCGTGGCGCGCGCGATGGAAGAGGCCGGCTGCGCGCACAAGGTGGTGTTTGTGGGGCACGGTTTGTCGCCCGATACGCGTGCGCTGCTGATACGCGGCAGCATGGATGCCGTCATCACGCAGAGCCCGCAGACGGCGATGACGAGCTGTGTGCGCATCTTCTCGAATGTGCGCGATGGGTTGGAGCCGATGGGGGGTGTGGAGGTGGCGCGGAGCCAGGTGATTTTTCGGGAGAACTTGCCTTAGGGGTAGGTGTTGACCTCAGACTCCCGGATGCTTGAACGATGGCTACACCGAGCAGAAACGTCGTGAGTTGCAAGACTTCTGGATATGCACAACCAACAGTCGAGTCTTCTACAGAACTGACCGCTTCAGGCTGATCGCGGTCGTTCGCGGTTTGGGACTGGGTGACTGCTCTCGCCAAGCGCAGCAGTCGTCTCAGCTGGCCGACATGTCTGCGGCCAGGTAGTGCTGTGCGGCCGCGTGACGGCACGCAGGTGCGCAAAATGGGCGCAGCCCAGCCGCTGGACGTAGACGCCATCCTCAGCAGTTGTTGTCCGCGGCGTCGTGTCAGGCCTCAGTTCGGCCCGCCGACCTATCGGCCTGCGAACTGAGGCGTCAGGAGTTGGCTGCCTCGGTCTTACTATCGCAAGACGCCGGATCGCCCTCTTCAACCGAGCCGTTACTGGGCCGTCTTGATGGCACAGCTTTAGGATCAGCTGCGCAGGTCGCTAGCCCCTTTTTGCGTGGGCGCCACCCGTTGCCACAGTTCTACAAGTGCTAGTCGCAAGTCGCTAGTCAGAGACATGTGAGCCTGCACGCGGAAATATTGACGTTGCGATTCGACGTCATTCGCAACCCATGAAGCCTTCCTAGGTCGAACCCCACCAAGGTGCTTTGTTACGATTCGCTACTAGCGAACGAGCCTGCGGCAATCCGGTCTTGCGGCTCTGTTATCGCAGCAAGGTCCTCAAATGGCGACGGCAAGAACAGACTACGGCGAGAACGAGCACAGCATCCTGTACGCAGAGACCTCCGGGTGCTGCCCGCTGTGCTCGAAGTCAATTCTTTTTCGCAAGCCGGGCTCAAGCAGGTTGAACAAAGGCTACGAAGTGGCTCATATCTACCCGCTGAATCCGACCCCGTCCCAAGTCACGGCTCTTATTGGCCGCACCGCTCCTCAAGCTATCAATGCGCTCGAGAACGTCATTGCGCTTTGCCCCTCCTGCCACACGGAGTACGACAAGGACTTCAAGCTGGATGAGATGGACAAGCTTAGAAAAATCAAGGACGGCTTTCTCGTTGAGGCGCGCGCCAAAGCAACTGTGGCAGACTACAAGATTGAGGAAGAGGTGTACGCTATCCTGGACAGCATTACTTCACTGAGCAGCATCGAGCTAGACATCCCTCCAGCTAGCTTCGACGCCACGACCGTGGACAAGAAGCTGCGTACGGGGATGAGCCCTCTGCAAAGGCATGAGATCAAGACCAATGCCGTCACTTTCTATGTTCGCATCCGGGATCAGATCCGCATGTTGGAGCAGAGCGACCAAGTAGCCGTGCGCTTACTACAGAGCCAGATCAACACCTACTACTTGGCGATGCAGCAGCAAAACCCTGACAACAAGGACGCGGTCTTCAACTTCGTAGCGCAGTGGATCAGCGCTCGAACTGGCAGGCCACTTCTAGCCGCAAAGGTGCTGACGTCCTTCTTCGTCCAGAACTGTGAGGTCTTCGATGTTGGTCCCTAGCAAGTTCACACGACTTGAGGAGTCGACACTGTTCAAGATGCGGAAGGTCTTGATGGGTAAATCGCAGGGTGAGACCGTGCAGGACGTCTACCGCCGAACTCACGGCGTCTTTCATGATGCGACGGAGTTCCTGCATGCGCTGGATGTGTTGTTCGTACTCGGCATGCTGACCATTGATGTAGAGACAGGCTCGATTAGCTATGCTTAAAGAAATCCGCTGCGTTCACTTCAGTCATTCACCGATTAAATTCCGCCCTGGCTTAAACGTCATCCTCGGAGACGATGACGCCAAGAACTCCATTGGCAAATCCACGGTTCTCATGGTCATCGACTTCGTATTCGGAGGCTCGACCTTCGCAGAGAAGGACGATGCGGGGGCCATCCGTGAGCTCGGGCCGCATCGCTACGACTTTTCGTTCGAGTTCGGTTCCGAGCGGATGTGCTTTTCACGCGCGACCGATAGCCCTGACCTAGTGCATGAGTGCAATGAAGAGTATGAGGCACAGCGCGAGCTTGGAATCGACGAGTACAACAGGCTGCTGAAGCGCTTGTACGGGCTGGATGAGCTGGAGGGCACGTTCCGGTCCATCGTGAATCCGTTTTCGCGCATTTGGAAGAAAGGCGGGCTGAACCCAAGCCACCCATTCGTGGGCGCAGACAAGGAACCAGTCGCGGCGGCCATCACCCGCCTGGTTGACCTATTCGGCCGCAGCCCTGATGTGGCGCTAGAGCGAAAGACTTTGGACGGTCTGAAGAACCGCAAGAAGCTCATCAGCGACTCCATGACTGCGAGCATCATCCCGAAGATCACCAAGCCCCAGTACCTAGAGAACACCCGGTCAATCGAGTCCAACCAAGCTCAGATTGAGCAGTTGAAGAACGGGTTCAGCGGCGCCCTCAATGTCTATGAGTCGCTGTTCGACCAAGACTTGCAGAAGAAGCAGCAGCGCAAGCTTGAGCTTGGTAGCCATCGCATCGAACTTCAGACCAAGGTCCGCCGCCTTGAGCGGGAGATCTCGGGCATCACACCGCGCCTTGCGGCCAATATTGCGCTCGTCGCCGACTTCTTCCCGACGGTTGACGTGCAGCGCCTCGAACAGGTTGAGGCCTTCCACCAGAAGATTGGCAGCATCGTCAAGAAGGAATTGAAGGATGAGCTGGCTACCACTGTCGAGGAAGAGCGCGCAGCAGCGTCTGAGCTGGCTCAAGTGGATGGTGAGATCCAGGCATCGCTGCAGTCGAAGGGCCTACCTGACGACGTGTTCAATCGCGTTTTTGAACTGAAAGGCGCCGTCGACAAGGCAGCCGCCGAAAACTATCACTTCGAGAGCAAGGTCAACATCGACGCTGCCGTCAAAGGCTCAAACGATCGCCTAGAAGACATCTATGCAGGAATTTTCTTGGCCATCGAAGGCCAAGTGAACGGCAAGCTCAGGTCGTTCAACAAGGTGGTCTACGGCCCGTCGCGGGTCGCCTCAGAACTCCGCATTAGGAATGCGGGGTCTTATCTCTTCACCTCACCGGACGACACCGGCACTGGCAAGTCCTTCGCAGGCCTGGTGGGGTTTGACCTGGCGATGCTGTCGCTCACCAAGTTGCCGATGGCGCTTCACGACTCGGTCATCTACAAGAACATTGAGGTGCCAGCGACGGCCCGCATTTTGCGCATCCTGGCAGCCATGCAGTCGAAGCAGATTTTTCTGTCGTTCGATGAGGCGAAGAAGTTTGGGCCGGACGTGGAGCAGCTGTTAAAGCGCTTCACAGTTTTGAAACTCGCTCACGACGACCTACTGTACACCAAGGATTGGCGCACTCGAAAGTAGTCGCTTTTCGGGCGCTGGTTGGGTCTTCCGTTTGTCGAGCATCGCGCCGGCTGACGTGAGCATGTCGCACTGAGGCCGTTGGCTTGCCAAAAAGCCAGCGACTCCAGACAGCCTTCTGCTACCACCCAATCAATTTCGGCTTTGGGCACATTGCTGACAGCCCACTCGGCAGAGCGATCGTCAGCCATCGCTGCAAAGCCGTCTCTAAGTAAATCGTCGGAGTCGGCCGCTACTAGTCACGCTTCTAGCCATCAAAACTTGCAGCGTCAGCAATCCAATTAATGTGGATTGAGGTTGCACAGGATCAGATTATTTTTCGGGAGAACTTGCCTCACCGGGGTTTTGGGCCGTTGCGTGATGCGAAGGTACGCTTCGACACAAAGCCGAAAAGCGTGATGCAGCAGAAGCCGCACAAGGCGCCGTCCTACAGCCCCGTGTGGCGCGCTGCGACATCCGCCCCCACCCAGGTGTGTGAAGCTGGAGGCTCGTCTCTGTCCTCCATCCAAACGTGTGCCTGTTGATGAAATGCAGGCCGCGTGCCGCAGGCTTTCATTCCATGTCCACTGCATCCCATGTCTCCCACGTTTGGCAGTTCTTCCGTGCAGGTGGTGTCGATCAGGTTCTGATCAGCCGCGGTGCCGACATCGCGCATCTGCGCGAACTCGATCAGAAACTGTGGGTCGCTTTGGCCTGCCCCACACGCGGCACCCACTTCGATTCGCGCACGCTAGATCTCATCGATACCGACCATGATGGCCGCATCCGTGCGCCCGAGTTGTTGGCGGCCTGTGAATGGGTCTGTGCGCGGTTGCGCGATCCGGATCTTTTGCTGAAGCCCGTTGAGCGGCTGGCACTGGCCGATCTGGCCGACAACGAAGCGGGGCGCGCCTTGGCCGAAGAAGCGCGGCATACGCTGGGGCTGCAAGGCCTGACGGAGGCCGCCGACATTGGCCTTGCAGAACTGGCGGAGCGCCAAAAACACCTGGCTGGTGAACGGTTCAATGGCGATGGCATCGTCACGCCTGCAACGGCCGGTGACGACGCTGCATTACGCGCATTGATTGAGGCGGTCATCAACACTGGCGACACCGTTGAAGATGCCGGCAGCACGCCGGGTATTGATGAGGCACGCAGCTTGGCGTTCTTCAAGGCTGCCGAGCGTTTGCTGGCCTGGCATGCACAAGGTGAACAGGACTGCGGCGCGCTGCGTGGCGCGGCCGAAGCGGTACAGGTGGTGCTGCCCAAGGTGGAAGACTTTTTCGCGCGTTGCCGGCTCGCAGCTTATGGCGCGGCGGACACCCTGAATGCGCCACCCGCAGAAGTGCTCCAGGCGTATGCGTCGCAGATGTTGTCGCTCACCGCCGACCCCATCCAGCAATTGCCGCTGGCACCGGTGGCGGCGGGGCGGGCGCTGCCGCTAGACGGCGGTGTGAACCCGGCCTGGCAGCCTGCGCTGGACGCTTTGCGCGACCAGGCGGTGTTGCCCTTGCTGGGCGCCGACCACGGCCACCTTCTCAGCGAGGCCGACTGGCAAAAGCTCAAAGCCTTGGTGGCACCGTGCCACGACTGGCTGGTGACGCGCCCCACAGGCCCTGTGGCCGCATTGGGCAGCGAAAAGATCATCGGCTTGGTGGGTGGCGATGTGGCTGCGGCACGTGAACGCTTGCTGGCGCTGATCGCGCAAGACCGCCGCGCCGCACCGCAGCAAGGCCTGGTCAACGACCTTGAAAAGCTGCTGCGTTTGCAGCGTGACCTGTTGAGCCTTCTGCGCAACTTCGTGTCGTTCGACGCTTTCTACCACCGCGAAGGCGCCATCTTTCAAGCGGGTCAGTTGTACCTCGACGGGCGCCGATGCGACCTGACGGTGCAGGTGGCTGACCCCGGCAAACACGCGGTGGTGGCTGGGTTGGCCAAAGCCTATCTGGCTTACTGCGAATGCACGCGCGGCGCCGAGAAGATGCAAATTGCAGCGGCGTTTACTGCGGGTGATGTGGACTTTTTGTTCGTGGGGCGCAATGGCCTGTTCTACGACCGCGATGGCCGCGACTGGGATGCGCGCATCGTCAAGGTGATTGAAAACCCGATCAGCATTCCGCAGGCATTCTTATCGCCTTACAAGAAGTTTCTGCGCATGATCGAGGAGCAGGTTGCCAAACGTGCGGCGGCCAGTGACGCCACGCAGCAGAACAAACTCGGCGGCCTGGCCGGCCAGATCGCCAAGGCCGACAAGGGCTTGCCGCCCGCAGCCGCAGTGACCAGTCCAACGCCGCCGAGCGCGCCAGCGCGTAGCCGCTTCGACGTGGGAACGGTGGCCGCGCTGGGCGTGGCGCTGGGCAGCATCAGCGCGGTGATCGTGGGGGTGTTTGGCAAGTTCGTCGACCTGGGCTGGTGGATTCCGCTAGCCATCGTTGGCATTGTGTTGTCGATTTCCGGGCCGAGCATGTTGATCGCTTGGCTCAAGTTGCGCCAGCGAAGCCTGGGGCCCATTCTGGACGCGAGCGACTGGGCGATCAACGGCCGCATGCGACTCAACGTGCGGCTTGGCGCCTCGCTCTCGCAGACTGCGCACTTGCCACCGGGCACACGGCGCCAACCCGACCCGTTTGCCGACCGGCATGCCGGGGGCTGGGGCTTGGTGGTCTTGCTGCTGGTGTTGGTGCTGGCGTTTGCGGGCTGGCGATTGGGCTGGCTGCCAGCGTGGTAGTGAATGTGTTGAAGAGGCTGAGCGCCGAAGCAAAACGTAGCCTGCATGACCAGGCACGGCATATGTCTCCCAAGGCTCACAACGTGCGTCGGCCGTCTCACAACTTTCACATAACTGTCATGTGACAACTTCAGAATCCGCCCCGAACCAGGCCCTGTGTGTTCACAAGATGCGCGGGGTGCGTGGTGTGGCATCCCTCTTTTGATCTTGATTCTGAACGCCGAGACAGACGGCCCCAAAATGAAAACAACTCTCCAACGTCACGCTCTTGCTGCCGCAGCTTTGCTGTGTCTGGCCAGCCCCGCTTTCGCGCTGAACATCGTGGTGTCTAACGACGATGGCCTGACCAGCAACACCAAAGCTTTGTACGACACACTGAAGGCCGCCGGCCATGATGTGATCGTGTCCGTGCCTTGCACCGGCCAGAGCGGCCGCGGTGCGGGCATCGTGATGTACAGCACCAACACCATCGTGCCGGACAACGACAAAACGCAGATCGAAGCCGAAGGCGGCTGCCACAACGGCGCGGCCGCTACCGGCGCGCCAGCGGTGGGCAAGTTCACCAAGGCCGGCTACACCGGCGGCGACTACTACTACGTGCACGGCACGCCCGTGATGGCCACGATGTATGGCTTGGACGTGGTGGCACAAGCGCGCTGGGGCAAGGCGCCAGACCTGGTGTTGTCGGGCCCGAACGAAGGGCAGAACCTGGGCAACATCGTCAACAGCTCGGGCACCGTGGGCAATGCGCAGTTCGCGGCCGGCCGTGGCCTGCCGACCATCGCTTTGAGCGCTGGCTCTGACACCACCGACAACACCACCTTGGCGAACCCGTATTCCACCGTGGTGGCGCAGCTCACGCTGAACCTGGTGAAGTCACTGCAGGCCAAGGCCGGCACGGGCGCACTGTTGCCCGCCGGTGTGGCACTGAACGTGAACTTCCCCAACGCACCCACCACCGCGATGAAGTTCGCCTTCTCGCGCTTTGGCACGTACCAAGCCTACAACCTGAAATTCAACAACGCCGTGCCTTACGGTTTGGGCGCGGGTGCAGGCTCTGGCACCGCCACGGCGGACCAGGCCGAAGACGAATCCATCGTCTACAAGACAAAGGTGGCCGTGACCGCCATGCAAGTGGGGTTCGAGCACCGCCCGGCCGCACAGCAATGGCTGCGCCTGCGTCTGCGTGACCTGTTCGCGCAGTGAGGTGCGCGGCATGACTAAAACGTTTGGATTTTTAGCGACAACCCTGGCCGCGCTGACACTGACCGCCTGCGGTGGCGGTGGTGGCAGTGGCGACAGTCTGGTGAACCAAAAGGTCACCGTAGACGACCTGGCCACCGGCAGCTACATCGTGGCCGTGGGCGACCAGGCCAACCCCACCGTAGGCAAGTACTACGCTGCTGCTGACGGCAGCCGCCTGCTGGTGTTGGCCGACAGCACCGACCACGCCACGCAGCTCTACCGCAAGACGACCACGGCCGCCTGGGTGGCCGTGCCGGCCGCCAGCGGCGATGTGAACGTGGCGCTGCTGCGCAACACGGCACTCACCACCAGCACCTTGACCACGGCAGCGCTGGCAGGCAGCTATGTGGCGCAAGTGGCGACCGGCGTGAACGCCAGCTTCACGGTGGATGCCAATGGCAACATCGCGGCTGGTGCTTCGACCTGCAAGCTCTCGGGCACGCTGGCCGCAGGCGTCTTGCCGGGCACGCTGAAGCTGAGCCTCACCACTTCTGCTTGCGGCACCTTGCCCGCCAGCAGCACGGGTGTGGTCACGGTGGATGCCGACTACGCACCCGCAGCCTTCCGCATGGTGGCGGACAACGGCACGCAGTTGCTCGACCTCTGGGCCTACAAGGAATAAGCCTTAGGCACAGGCTTTCATCAAAGCTTCCAAATCAAAAACCCCGGCTACCGATAGGTAGCGCGGGGCTTTTTTTTGGGTCTGCATGGCCAGCCCCGAAGGGCCGGCCTTTGCGTCATCAGGGCTTGATGTAGGACTTGGTGCTGTACAGCGCAGCGTCCAGCTTGCGCAACACCGGCAAGCCGCTCGACGCGTCTTTGGTTTGCTTGTCGATGTAGGCCTGGAACACGTCGGCATCGAGCACACCGATGTCGAGGCGGCGTGCGGCGGGCACAGCGGCCAGCGTGGTGTAGCCGTCGCCGCCGGTGGCGTTGAAGCTCAACACAAACAGCTTGTAGGTGCGCGTGAGATCCAGCGCGGCCCACACACCGGTGGTGGCGTTGCGCACTTCGACGTTGCTCACGCGGCTGCCGCGTGCCAGTGTGGCGTTGACATCAAAGCGCAGGCCGCCGGTATAAGGGTAGGGGCCGGTAGAGCCGCCCGCGCCATACACCGCGTGCATGCCGTCTTCCAGCATGCTCTTGACCTCTTGACCGATCACGTCCAGGCGGAACAGCATGTTGCCGAAGGGCAGCACTTCGATGACGTTGGCCGCCGTCACGTTACCGCTGAGCGGCACACGCACACCGCCGCCGCTTTGCAGCGAGATGTCGGCACCGCCGTACTGCGCATTCGCCACTTCCAGGTAGGCCTGGGCCACCAGTTGCTGGATGTCGCCACCGCGCAGGCTGACTTCACCCAAGGTGTTGCATGCAGCGCTGGAGCGGCTGTAGTCGGTCGTACCGACACCACCCGGCACGCGGCGCGAGCACAGCTCGGTGGGCACGGTAGCCACCAGGCTCTTGTTGAAGGTGTCGACCTTGTCCTTGAAGGGCTTGAGCGTGGCCGTGGCCGCAGCGTTGGGGCTGGTCACGCGCAGGAAGCCGCTGGCGGTCACGTCGGCCAGGATGGCGGTCTTTTGCGCATCGGTGGCGGCAGTGCCGGCCACGGTGAAGCTGTCGCCAATCAACACGTGGGGCGTGCCGGCGCAGTTGGTGACGTCGCCGTTGGCGTCGAACGACACCTTCAGCTCGCCCACCACCTGGCTGTATTCCCAAGCCTGCACCAGGCAGACTTTCTTGCCGTCCTTGTTGGTCAACTGTGTGGGGTAGGCGCCAGCGGGTGTGCCCACGCCATAGGCCGCCATGGTGTTGGGGCCGAGCAAGGTGTGGGAGTCGCCACCCACCACTACGTCTACACCGCTGAGCTTGGCGATGACGGTTTTGTCGTAGTCGTAGCCGATGTGGCTCATCACCACGATCTTGTTGACGCCCTTGGCGCGCAGCGCATCGATCTCGCGTTGCGCGGCCACGGTTTCGTCTTCAAAGGTGGTGTCGGGGTCGGGGCTGGACGAGGCCTTGGTCTTGGCGGCGATGGTCAGGCCGACGAGGCCGATCTGCTGGCCGCCACGCGTGACGGTGATCGACTTGTTCACATAACCCGCAGCCTTGCTCGGGTTGAGTGCCGAGCTGGCGCCGAAGTTGACGTTGGCACTGAGCACCGGCGTCTGGCAGGTGCCCTTGTGCAGCAGGTCGATGAAGCTCTTGAGGCCGCTGTCGCCCTTGTCGAACTCGTGGTTGCCCAGCGTGAAGGCGTCGAAGCACACGGTGTTCATCATCGCGGCATCGGCTTCGCCATCGGCACCGGCGCGGTTGAAGTACAGGGTGCCGGTTTGCGCATCACCGGCGTGCAGCTTGAGCACGTTGGTCGATTGTGTGGCCAATGAAGCGATGGCCGCCGTCACACGCGGAAAGCCAGCCGAATCGGCGACCACGGCACTCGCAGCAGTGGCACCAGCCGCCGTTTTAAGCTGCAGGGTTTTGCTCTTGCTGTCGAGGTTGGAGTGGTGGTCGTTGATGTGCAGGATGGTGAGTTCCATCGGCTGCGGCTGGGTCAACAAGGCGCTATCGGAATTGCCGCCACCACAACCGGCGAGCAACGCGGCAGCCGTCAGGCTGAGGGCCAAGGCGTGATAAGTGCGTTTCAAAGCTGTCTTTCAAGGTAAAAAAGACCATGGTGTGGCGAGCCGATGAAAGCGGAATGACAGCCTCATACCTTGCGCTGTTGTTCATGACAGCGTCACGAAGGCGTCTTTCAACCTGTTTGCATAGCCCCAAACGGCAGGAGGCATGTAACAAAGGGCCATTGCGACTGCGAGACAATAGGCGGTTTGCTGGCCCCTGCGCCCAGCGTGTCCCCCTGTTGTTTAGTTGCAAAACGAAAGAGATTGCCTGTGTTCAAAAACGTGCTGGTCTACCGCATTGGCCCTGTGTGGGTCCCTGATCTAACCAAAATTGAAGCCGCGTTGGACAGCCAGCGTTTTGAAGAATGTGGTGCCAACCAGGAAGTCTCGATGGGCTGGACCGAGCCACGCGGCGAAGCCGGTGGCGCGCTGGTGGAATCGGTCGGCGGCCAGTGGATTTTGAAGATGATGGTGGAGAGCAAATCGGTGCCCGCCGCCGTGGTCAAGCGCAAGGCGCAGCAGCGCCTGGACGAGATTGAAGCCACCACCGGCCGCAAGCCCGGCAAAAAAGAAGCGCGCGACATTCGCGACGACGTGAAGTTGTCGCTGCTGCCGCTGGCCTTCACCAAGCGCGGCAGCGTGCTGGTGTGGATTGACCCGACCGAGCGCCTGATGGTGGTAGACGCGGGCAGCCAAAGCCGTGCCGACGACATCATCACCAGCCTGGTGAAAAACCTCGACGGTTTTGCCGTGATGCAGCTCAACACACAGTTGGCTCCAAGCACCGCCATGGCCACTTGGCTGACCACGCAAGAGCCACCCGCAGGCTTCAGCATCGACCGCGAATGTGAACTCAAGGCGGCCGATGAATCCAAGGCCGTGGTGAAGTACGCACGCCACCCACTGGACATTGAAGAAGTGCGCCAGCACGTGGCCGACGGCAAGATGCCCACCAAGCTGGCCATGGTTTGGGAAGACCGCGTGTCGTTCATCCTGACCGAAGGCCTGCAGGTGAAGAAGGTCACCTTCATGGACGGCGTGTTTGACGGCACCAGCAAAGAAAAAGAAGACGGCTTTGACGCCGACGTAGCCATTGGCACGGGCGAAATGCGCGAGCTGATTCCTGCGCTGTTGATGGCGCTGGGTGGCGAAGTGGTGATCGACGCCACGGCCCCTGCCGCAGACGCATCGGGCGCCCTGGCTTCTGCAGGCGCTACGGTGGTGAAAGACGCGCCATCGGGCTCGATGGCCGCAGCAGCCGCCACGCTGGTGAGCAACGGCAATACCGCGCCAGAAAACTGGCCTGCTGACGCGCCGTTCTAAGCGTCGGCTTTAAACGCCTGTTTTAAGCGCGCGCTTTTTTGGTTTTAGCTTGGTCTGCGCCTCAGGGGTAGACCAAGCCGCCAAAATCAAGCGCTGCATCGCGCCAAAGAGTTTTTCAATCTCGGCAAAGCTGCCGCTGTCTTGCGTCATCGGCGCACACGACAGCAGCGTGACGCGCAGCACACGCGCCACGTCATCCACCGGCGTTTCAGCCTTCAGTTCACCCAGCGCAATCGCATCGGCCAGAGCCTGGCGCAGGCTGCGGTCGTAGGCCATGTCCACGCGCTGCAGCGCTTGTGTGGCCAACTCTCCCAGCACCGGCAAATCGAGCCGCAAACGCGAAAGCGGGCTCCACACGTTGCGCTCACCCGGGGTGTGGTTGAAGCGGTTGTAGAACTGGTGCAGGTCGTCTAGCTGGGCTTGCAGGCGCTCGCCAAAAGACCGGTCAGGGCGGTCTTGGCGCGCCCAGTTGTCGGCGATACGCGTCTCGGCGCTGGTGGCAAATTTTTCGATCAGCTCGGCCATCAACTGCAGCTTGTCGCCAAAGTGGTGGTGGATGTTGGCACGCGTGGTTTGCACGGCCTCGGCGATGTGCGCAAAGCTGAAGCCGTCGTAACCCCGCAGCACGTAGAAGTCTTCGGCCACCTGCAGGATCTGCTGGCGCATGGGAATGCTGGGCACCAGGCTGACCACAGAAGTCGCCACCGCTGCGGGCTCGGAAGTCGCGTTGGCGGGGGCAGAAACAGCGGGTCGTCGGCGGGTGGTGGCCATGGATCTTTGAAGTTTTAATGGGGCGTGGTTGGAGAAAAATTATCGGCTAATCGGCTATAGCGTTGGCTGTTTTCAACATCAATGCAGCGTGCCGGCGCCGGGGCAACCGTCCACCACACCGTGCAGCAAGGCCAACACTTCTTCGCGCTGCACCAGCATGCGGCGAAACGCGGCGTAGCCACAGGCGTGGATGTCGAACGATGCGGGCGAGGGCATCACGCGCTGGCGGGTGTGCACCATGGCAAGGCCTGCGGCCAAAAAATCGGGGTAGACACCCGCTGCCGTAGCTGCCAGCAGCGCGGTGCCCAGCAGCACACCATCGGCCTCGCGCGGCAGCAGCACGGCGCAGCCGGTGGCGTCGGCGTACAGGCGCACCAGCAGCGGGCTCTTGGCGTGGCCGCCGGTGAGGTGCAGTTGGTTGATGCGGTAGCCGTAGGTGTTCAGCGCATCGATGATGTGGCGCGTGCCGTAGGCAATGCCCACGGCCGTGGCGTGGTACAGCCGGGCCAGGCTTTCCATCGAGGTGTCCATGTCCAGCCCATGCACCACACCGCGCAAATCGGGCCGCGCCAGGGGCGAGCGGTTGCCGTGGAAGTCGGGCAGCACCAACACGTCGCTGGCGTAACCGGGGCCCACCTCGGTGCGGCGGCGCAGCAGGTAGTCGGCCATGCGCGCATGGCGGTCTTCACCCAGCGTGGCGCCCAGCACGTGTGAATCAAGCACGTGGTCGAGCAGCGCTCCGGTGGCCGACTGGCCGCCTTCGTTCAGCCACCATTGCGGCAGCAGCGCGCCAAAGTAAGGCCCCCACACGCCCGGCACGGCACGCGCCTGCGGCGACAAGGCCATGTGGCAGTTGGAGGTGCCGGCGATCAATGCGAGACGGCTGTCGAGCTCTTGCCCTGCGGTGGCGCCCAGCACGCCCAAGGCGCCGGCGTGAGCGTCGATCATGCCCACCCCTACGGCAATGCCTGGCAGCAGGCCCCAATCGCTTGCTACGGCCTCTGTCAGCCCGCCAGCGCGGCCGCCCAAGGGGGTGGCCTGCTTTGGCAAGCGCAGGTGCTCACGCAGACCTTCCAGCCCCAGGCGCACCCACAGGTCTTCTTGCCAGCCCGGCGAAGGCTGCGCCGGGTGGTTGAGGTAGGCCCACTTGCAGGTGACGGTGCAGGCCGAGGCGTGTACTTCGCCCGTGGCGCGCCACACCAAAAAGTCGGCCAAGTCCATCGCCAGACCGTAGCGTGCCCAGGCCGCAGGCAGGTGGCGGCGCAGCCACAGCAGCTTGGGCAGTTCCATCTCGGGCGACATGGTGTTGCCCACAAATTCGAGCACGGGGTGGTCGGTGGCGGTGATCTCGGCGGCCTCGGCCACAGCGCGGTGGTCGGCCCACATCACCACGTTCCAACGGTCATCGCCCGTGGTGGAGGCCGTGACCGGCGCACCCTGCGCATCCAGCAGCACCAGCGAACAGGTGGCGTCAAACCCCACGCCCACCACGTCGGTGCTGGGTTGGCCACAGGTGCCCAAGGCCTGGCGCACGGCCATGCCCACGGCCGCCCAGATCTGCGCGCTGTCGTGCTCGGCGTGGTCGGGCACTGGGCGGTTGACGTCGAACGCGCGGCTGGCACTGGCGAGCATGTGGCCCGCCGTGTCGAACACACCCGCGCGCGCACTGGTGGAGCCCACGTCGATGGCGAGCAACAGCGGGGCTGTCGGTGCTGTGGGGGCGGTGGGCGTGTCCATGCCAGCCTGGCGCGGGAATGAAGGAAGTCAGGCCTTCAACAGCGGCTTCACACGCTCGTTGATGGCGGCCACCGCAGCCTTGGGCGTTTTCTGGCCGATCACCGTGAGCTGCACTTCTTCCAGAAACACGGTTTGCGCACGCGCCGCTTCGGGGAAAGCGGGCAGCGGCACACGCGCGTTGGCCAGGGCCTTGGCCTCGATGGCGGCGAACGGTTGGTCTTTGGCAAACGTCGCGTCGTTGTAGGTGGAGACACGCACCGGGCCGTTGCCATTGCGCGCGGCGCCCACCGTGTTGGCCTTGGTGGACATGGCGCGGATGAAGCTCCAGGCCAGTTCTTTGTCTTGCGCGTTGGCCGGAATGCCCATGGCCCAGAACTCGGTGACCGAGGCCATGGCGGTTTTGCCTTTGAGGGCTTGCGACATGGGGAACTCGATCGCCTTGATGCGGCCTGGGTACTTCGATTGGTCGGCCCGGTTCAACTGCGTGTGGCGGGCAAATGGCAACACGCTGAACGCCGCACGGCCTTGCTGCAGCCAGGTGACCTGGTCGTCGTTGGTGGTGGTGGCGTAGCTGCGCGGCAGGGCACCGGCCTTGAACATGTCTTGCAGCGTGGTCAGCGCTTTTTCCATGGCGTCTGGGTCGGGCAGCAAGGCAAGGTCGGCACCGATGAAGTCACCGCCAAAGGCACGCGCAAACGTGACCGGAAACACCGCCAGATCGCTGGCCAGCACCATGCCCACCACGGGTGTGCCCGCAGCCGAGCGGAAGCTGAGTTGTTTGGCCTGGTCGACCAGTTCTTCAAGCGAGGTGGGCGGGGCCTTGATGCCGCGCTCTTCGAGCAGTGCCTCGTTGTAGAACAAGGCTTGTGTGGCGTGGCGGAAAGGCACGGCCGCCAGCTTGCCGCCAAAGCGCATGGCCGACACCAGGCCGGGGGCGATATCGGCAAAGTCTTCAATCGGTGCCTTGGCCTGGTAGGCATCTAGCGGTGCCAACAACGTAGCTGCTGCTGGGGTGGCGCGGCTGTTGACGACGAAGCCCACGCCGAAGTCGGTTTTCTCAAGTGACGCTTCTCGGAAGAGGCGGTCTTGCAGGGGGTTGGTGTCAAAGCTCGTCCACGCACATTCGGCGTTGGCGCTATTGCGCCATGGCGCGGTGAGGTCGCCTGCGGGGCCGGTGGTCAGGCTGGTTTGGTGCACGCGGTGGCACAGGATGTTGAGCGTAGAGTTTGCCGCCCACAACGGGCCAGCCGCCAACGCGGCTGCGCCGCCCAGCGCGGATTGAAGGGCTTGCCTGCGGGTCCAGTGGTGCGTCATGGAGGTCTCCTGTTGTGGGGTTGTTTTGGAAACTGGCGGGGGAATCGATTCGCTGTTCTTCCGTCTTGTTTAACCTTTGACGGCGCCGCCCGTGAGGCCCGCCACCAGGTGTTTTTGCATCAGCAAAACGAACAGCAAAATGGGGATGAGCTGCACGGTGGAGGCGGCGAACAACACGCCCCATTCCACGCCGTCGAGCGAGCCCATCATTTCCGAGATGACCAGCGGCGCGGTCTTGGCCTTGGTGGAAGTGAAGATGAAGGCGAACAAAAATTCATTCCACGCGTAGACGATGACAAACACCGCCACTGCCAACATGCCCTGGCGCGCCAGCGGCCGGATGATGCGCCACAAAATGGTAAAGCGGCCCGCGCCATCCACCATGGCGGCCTCGTCAAGCTCGTGTGGAATTTGGTCGATGAAGGTGCGCATGAGAATGGTGCCCAGCGACACAAAAAATGTGGCGTACAGCAGGATCAACACCAGGTGGGTGTCGTTCAGGCCGATGTAGTTGACCACCCCAAACAGCGGCAGCGTGATGACGATGGGCGGCAGCAAGCGCACCACGATCAAGAACAGCGCGCTGCGTTCCAACCATTGGCTGTGGATGCGCGAGTAGGCAAACCCCGCCATCGTGCTGGCCGCCACCACCAACAGCGTGGCACCCGCGGTGACGATGAAGCTGTTGAGCAGCCCATGGAAGAAGCTGCCCCAACGTGTCCACAGGTCAACATAGTGCTGCAGCGTGGGGGTGAACGTGAGGCGTGGCGGCACGGCAAAAATGTCTTGCCCGGGTTTGAATGACGACAGCACCATGAAGGCAATGGGCACCAACGACCACAGCAAGATCACCAACACGGCCAGCCACTTGCCAGCGGGGACTGCTAGCTTCTTGAAGGCGCGCCTGTGGTTAGTGGCCATGGCCCGCCCCTTGCCGACCTTGACGACGCAAGGCCCACAGATACCCCGCGCCCAGCAACAACGACACTAGCACCATCACCCAGCCGGTGGCGGAAGCGGCCCCAAAGGCGTTGAAACGAAAAGCCTCCAGATACAGGTACACGCCCACCACTTCGGTGGTGCGCGCGGGACCACCGCCGGTGAGCAACCATGCCTCTGAAAAGATGCGAAAGACGAAGATGTAGCGGAACAGCGCGGCCAACAAAATAGCCGGCATCAACAAGGGCAGGGTGATGCGGCGAAACGATTGCCAGGCGGTGGCGCCGTCGATCTTGGCAGCCTCGTACAGCTCGGCGGGGATGGACAAACGCGCGGCGTACAGGATCAAAAACGTGAAGGGCAGGTGCAGCCAGATGGACAGCAACGCGATCAGCGTCAGGCCGTGCGAGGGGTTGATCGACCACTCCAACGGCGGCAGGCCCATCGCCAAAACGGCTTGCGTGACCGGGCCGGCATCCGGGTCGAACAAGAAGCGCCACACGGCGGCGGCAGACACTTCGCTCACCGCATAAGGCGCCAAGGTGGCGGCAAGTAAAAAGCGCTTGGCGGGTATGCCGCTGGTGAACAGCAGCGCCATGCCCAGGCCCAGCAACAGCTCCACATGCACCACGGTCACGATGATGATCACGGTGTTCCACAAGGCGCGCCAGAAGTAAGCGTCGGTCAACACATGCACGTAGTTGGCCAAGCCGACAAAGGTCGGCGCCTTTCCGAAAGTGGACGCATAAAAGCTTAGCCACAACACGTAGAGCGCGGGCACCACCAACACCGTGAGCACCAACACCTGGGCCGGTGCAATCATCGGCAACGCGATGGCGGTGCGCGAGGCCAGTGCCTTCTTCCAGCGCCACGCCGGCCGCTCTGCGGCCTGCGCCAACGTGGTGGTGGCCGTATTCATGCTGCCAGTTCTAGCGGGTTGAGTTGGTGCAGCGCGGCCAAGGGCGTGTTGGCCGCTTCGTTGATGTCGGGTGCGGCCACCGGCGCCCAGCCTTCAATGGTGGTGCGGTAGGTCACGCGGCGAAAGCCGGTGTAGTCGTTCAGCGCGGTGTGCAGCACGCAGGGGTTGTCCCACATGGTCAGCGTGCCCGGCTCCCAGCGGATGCGGCAATGGAATTCAGGGCGCGTGGCCACCTCCATCAGGTACTTGATGATGGGGCGGCTTTCGTCTTCGGTCAGGCCGCTGATGGAGCGCAGCACGCTAGAGACAAAAACGTAGCGCTCACCAGTAACGGGGTGCGCGCAGATCAGCGGATGCTCGACTTCGGTTTCTTCGGCATTGGCTGCGTCCTTGCGCAGGCCCAGCCGCGACTGCATGGCGTTGATGGCAAACACACCCTTGCCGCTGTGCAAACCCGTGCGCCCGTGCAACATAGCGCGCATGCCCGGCGACAACGCGCGGTAAGCGTGCACCAGGCTGGTAAAGCAAGTGTCGCCGCCCACGGGTGGAATCACCTCACCGTAGAGCATGGTAATGCCCGGCGGCTTGACCATCCACGCCAAGTCCATGTGCCAGTCTTCACCGATGACCTTGCCGGTGTCGCTGGGCTCGCGGATGAACTGGATGATGTGCTCAAGCCCTTCCATCGGTGCGTGCACCGGGTTGCCGCTGAACGGGCCAAAACGCGCCGCCATGGCCTGGTAATTGTGCGGATTGAGCTGTTGGTCGCGCACGGCCACCACGTGGTAGGTGTCGAGCGCTTTTTTAACTTCGCGGAAGGTTTCTTCGTCGGGTGAGGCCGCGAGGTCTACACCGCGAATGTCGGCCCCCAGGGCGCCGGTGATGGGGCTAACGTCAATGCGCTTGAAGCGAGGATCTCGCAGCATGGGGGCCATCCTTTGCAGAACTGGCAAGGCTCGGGTGGAGTGCCTTATGCACTTGAAGCCTTGAAAACTGACTTACCTGTACGTCAGTTTCTGCGTTCCAAAAAGTTTGGCACATGTGGAAAACCCTATGCAAGCATGGCTTCCACCGCCCATCGCTTGTTGAGATTTTTAGAGGCCGGGCTGTTGCCCCAAGGCCGTGAGTTCGGGCGAGACATTGCCCCAGGTGACGTCGAATGCGGGCGCCTTGCGCTCTGATGGTGGCACGTCTGGCCCCAACACCAAATGAGTGCCGGCCAACACGCTGTCGATCACCGGCACGGGCACATTGGCCTGGATGGTGGCGGCCACACCGGCCAGGCCGGCGCCGCCCAAAATGACCGCGTCTGCGCCATAGGTTTTGGCCGCATCAGCGCAGGCTTGGGCCAGCAAAATTTTGGCGGCCACCGGGTCCGCGGCCAACTGTGCGCCAGTGGGGGCCACGGTGTGGATACCGGCCAGCAAATGCCCCAGGCCCGAGTTTTCAGCCATGCGCTTGAGCATCGGCGCCCAGCGTTGCCCGCCGGTGACGATGGCAAAGCGGCCGTGTTTGGCAGCCGTGATGAACGAGGCTTCGGCCAGGCTGCTGACGGGCACCGCGCCACTCTCGCGCAGCGCCAGCAAACCGGGGTCGCCAAAGCAACCGATCAACACCGCATCAAACGCCACCGGGCTCTGCGCCAGCGCCATGGCCCACAGGTCGAGCGAGGCATGGCTGGCCACCGCGTAGCTGGCTTCGCAGGCGATGTAGGGCGCGCCGAAACGTGCGGTGTAGGGGTGCACCGTCACGTCCGGGCCAGCGGCCAATGCCACGTGGCGCTGCATCAGCGTGGTGACGCTGGCCGAGGTGTTGGGGTTGAGCAATAACAGGTGGCGCATGGGATTCAAATTTTGCTCGAGCATTCAAGCCGCGTGGCCGAAAAGCTCGACCAGGTCGGGGGCACTATTGTCTTCTTCGGCGAACTGCAATTGTGATTCGAGTCGCTGCAAATGTTCCATCATCAGGCGCGAGGCTTCGCGTGCGTCGCGCAGGCGAATGGCCGACACCAAGGCGTGGTGTTCGCGGCAACCACAGGCCGTGGCCTCTTCACGCTCGCGGCTATGGCTGGAGCTGTAAGTCATCAAAATCAACGAAGTGCGCGACACCAGTTCACGCAAGATGCGGCCCAACGTTTCGTGCCCGGCGGCCTGTGCAATGTGCAGGTGAAAGTCACCGGCCAAACGAATGGCACGGCGCATGTCGCCACCCAAACGGGCTTCTTCTTCTTGCGCAATGCAGGTGCGCAAGTTGGCAATGTCGTCTGCACTGGCGGCGGCGATGAACAGTTCGACCAAACGCGGCTCGATCATGCGGCGGGCTTCAAAAACTTCACGCGCTTCAGTCACCGTGGGCTGCGCAATCGACGCGCCACGGTTGGGCGTGAGCGTGACGACCAACTCGTTGGCCAGGCGTACCAGCACTGGGCGGATGCGTGTGCGCGACACGCCGAACGCAGTGGCGAGTTTGTCTTCCACCAGCTTGGTGCCGGGTGGCAACTTGTGGTCGAGGATGGCGGAGATGATCTTGTCGTAGATCACCTGGTCGCTGGAGATGGGAGCAACTTCCGCCACTTCGGGCTTTTTAGTTGCGCGCGGCATGGGGCATTGTTCCTTTCAACATCTGCATGCACATCAGTGCGCAGAACGGCCCTTGCGGCTGCGGCCCAGGGCCCAGACGAGCGCCAGCGTCAAACCCATCACGATGAACGACACCACGGTAGTGACCGTGCCCAGCGCGTAGATCGACGGCGTGGTGACGGTGGTGGTCAAACCTTGCAGCTCCAGCGGCAAGGTGTTCACGTCGCCAATGGCTTGCGAGGTGCGGGCGATTTCATCCCAGCTAAGCGTGAAGCCAAACATGCCAATGCCGACGACCGAGGGCGCAATCAGCGGCAGCACTACGTGGCGGAAACCTTGCCATGGCGTGGCACCCAAATCGCGTGCGGCTTCTTCGTAAGTGGGGCTGAAGCGGTTGAACACCGCGAACATGATCAACAGGCCAAACGGCAGCGTCCACGTGAGGTGGGCACCGAGCGCCGAAGTGAAGAGACCGAGGGACGTGCCAAAACCTTCGAGCGTGGACTGCATGCCCAAGGCTTCGAGTGCCCACTTGATGGCGCTGTCGAGCAAACGGAACTCCAACCCAATGCCCAGCGACACGATGATGGACGGCATGATCAAGCTTGCCACCACCACAAAGAACAAGGTGTTGCCGCCCGCCAAGCGCTTGCGAAATGCCAAACCGGCCAGCACCGAAAACACCACGGTGCACAACATCACCGCCACACCCAAGCCGAGTGAACGGCCAAGCGCGGCACCAATATCGACCACGCCCAGGCCTTCGGCCAACTTGGCAAACCAGTGGAACGACGCACCGCGCATGGGGAACGTCAGGCCGCCTTCAGGGCCTTGAAAACTCAACACAAAAATCACGAACATCGGCCCGTACATGAACAGCACAAACAGGCTGAACACCAAGGCCAGGGGCCAGAAGCTGGCGGGGCGTTTTTCGCGCATAGCCATTAGAGTTCCTTCCGAATATCGACCATACGCGTGAGGGCGAAGATGATCATCAGCACGACGGTCAACAAGATCATGGCGTTGGCAGCGGCCAAAGGAAACTGAAGATAAGAAGTCTGTACCTGGATGATTTTGCCGACCGATGCGATCTGCTGGCCACCCATCACACCGATGGTGACGAAGTCGCCCATGACAATCGTGATGACAAAAATGGAGCCGATGATGATGCCGGTGCGCGACAGCGGAATGATCACGTTCCACAACGTTTGCCAGCCGCTGGCACCGCTGTCGTTGGCAGCTTCAAGCAGGCTGCGGTCAATGCGCATCATGGAGTTGAAGATGGGCACGATCATGAACATGGTGTAGAGGTGCACAAAGGCCAGCGTGACCGAAAAGTCGGAGAACAGCAGCCACTCAATGGGCGTGTCGACCACCCCCATGCTGACCAGCGTCTGGTTCACCAAACCATTGCGCCCGAGCAGTGGCACCCACGAAATCATGCGGATGACGTTGGACGTCCAGAATGGAATGGTGCACAACACAAACAACAGCGTTTGCATGCCCTGCGAGCGCACATGGAACGCCAGAAAATAAGCCACCGCAAAACCCACCACCAGCGTGATCAGCCACACCAGAAAGCTGAACTTCAGCGTAGACAAATAGGTTTTGAACGTGACACACAGATCGGCGGTGTTGCCACAGCCGTCAAAAATGGAAATGTAGTTTTTGAACGTGAAGCCGGGCAGCAACTCGTATTCATTGAAGTCCCAGAAACTGACCATCAAAATCAGCGCCAGCGGGATCAAAAAGAACAACGCAAACACCAGCGTCAGCGGCGTAGCCTGCCACCAAGCCGACAAACTACGCCCCGGCGCAGAAGTGGCTTGACCCGATGGCGATGGTGCTGCAGTTGAACTCATAAACACTCTCGAATAAAAAACCGACTAACCAAAATAGACACCCCTGTCCCCGGGCAAGCGCAGCGAAGCACCCATCGCGGGACATCGTGGAACTGGCTTTGCCAGGCCGCAGATGTCGCCCCCTTTTAAGGGGGTTGGCGCAGCGACACGCAGTGCGCGAAGACTGGGGGTGAGTTTGTTGCCGCTATGCGGCAACAAACTCGTTCCACTTCTGCACCATGTAGTTGTTTTCGTCCATCACCGCGTTCCAGCAAGCGATGCCGCCCATGCGTGACTCGTAGCTGCCACCGTCGCGCACCGCACCGGCCTTGGCCAACACGTCGCCGTTCGGGCTCTTGATGTCTTGGCTCGCAGGTTTGCCTTCCATCCAGTAGGCCCACTCGTAGGCTTCCATCTTGGCCTTGGCGGTTTCCAGCACAGCGCTGTAATAACCTTGGCGGTTGAGGTAGGCGCCAGCCCAGCCGTCGAGGAACCAGTTGATGAATTCGTAGGCGCCGTCGAGCTTGCGACCAGACAAGGTGGCGGGCAAACCAAAACCGGCCGCCCAAGCGCGATAACCTTCTTTCAAAGGCTGGAAGTTGCAGGCGATACCCTTAGTGCGCACGGCCGTCACGGCAGGGCTCCACATCGACTGGATCACCACTTCGCCAGAAGCCATCAGGTTGACGGACTCGTTGAAGTCTTTCCACAGCGCGCGGAACTGGCCTGCCTTCTTGGCTTCAATCAGGGTCTTGATGGTCAGATCAATTTCCTTCTTGGTCATGTTGCCCTTGTCAGGGTACTTGTAGATGCCCTTGGCTTCGACCACCATGGCGGCGTCCATGATGCCGATGGATGGAATGTTCAGAATAGCGGCTTTGCCCTTGAACTCGGGGTTCAGCAATTCGGCCCACGAGTCGATGGGACGCTTGATCAGGTCGGGGCGAATGCCCAGCGTGTCGGCGTTGTACACGGTGGGAATGAGCGACATGAATTGCGTTGGGCTCTTGGCGAAGACCTTGGACTTTTCGCCTTCCAGGAAGATCACTTTCTTCGGTGCCGTGCCTTGGTCGCCCACGGCCTTGCCGCCCACCGTACCGGTGGTGAACAGCGTGGTGATCTTGTCAGCGTTTTTGATGCGCTTGGTGTCAATGCCCTTGAGGTTGCCGGTGGGCACGATCTTCTTCAGCGAAAAGTATTCGGTGTCGATCAGGTCGAAGCTGTTGGGTGCGGTGACGGCGCGCTTGGTCACGTCGTCGGTGGTCACGGCCACGTATTGGATTTCAATGCCGGTGTCGGCCTTGAATTTTTCGGCAATGGCTTTGTCCTGGTTCACCGCCGTGCCCAGGTAACGCAGCACAATTTTTTCTTGCGCGTGGATGGCAGGGAAAGCGCCTGCCGCCAGAATGCCGGCCGTGCCTTTGAGCAGGGAACGGCGCTGCACGCCAGTGGCTACGGATTCGGAAACTTCTGGGCGATCGTCAGACATGGTGAGGACTCCTCGGGTTGGTAAAACAGATGGGGAACAACAAGCTTCAAAAAACGTCAGGCCACGGCATCCGCCACTTGCGGAGCAACCACGGGTGGTGCCTGCAGAGCAGGGCCAGACAACACATGTGCGGCCTCAATCGCCCAGGCCATGGCGACGGCATCGCCCACATGGAAGGGACGCGCGGCAAATTGCGCTTCGGACACCATCACCGAGAACTCGGCGGTGGAATGTGCTGCATGGGCGATGCCACGTTTTTGCAGACCCAGCAGCACGTAGGTTCCTTGGTATTCGACGTCGCTGATCACGGCATCGAGGTGGTGCATGTGCGCCGGCACAAGGGTGTCGGCCGGGATGATTTGTGTGTGGTCGGTGCGCACACCGATCTTGCCGTTCGATCGCTCGATGACGTTGTGGCCGCCCATGAAGCGCGCTACAAATTCGCTGTGCGGGCGGTTGTAGACCTCGTGCGGCGAGCCTACTTGTTCGATCAGCCCGTGGTTCATCACCACCATGGTGTCGGCCAGTGCCATGGCTTCTTCTTGCGAGTGGGTGACGTGGATGAAGGTCAGGCCCAGCTCTTTTTGCCAGCGGCGCAATTCGGCGCGCATCTGGATGCGCAGGAAGGGGTCGAGTGCGGAAAGCGGCTCGTCGAGTAACAGCACTTTGGGCTGTGTGATCAAGGCGCGCGCCAGCGCCACGCGTTGTTGTTGACCACCGGAGAGTTCGGCTGGTTTGCGTTCCGCCAAATGGCCCATGGCCACACGCTCCAGCAAGTCTTTGGCTTGTTGGGTGCGCTTAGGTTTGTCCACACCCTTCATCTTCAAACTGAAGGCCACGTTGTCCAGCGCCGAGAGGTGTGGAAACAGCGCAAAGCTCTGGAACATCATCGCCGTGCCACGCTCGGCGGCGGGCAGGTCGGTGATGTTGCGGTTCTCCAGCAAGATGTCGCCACTGCTCACCGACTCGTGCCCCGCAATCATGCGCAGCGTGGTGCTTTTGCCGCAGCCCGAGGGCCCGAGCAAACAGCAGTAGCTGCCGCTGGCGATGCGCAGGTTGATGCTGTCCACCGCCGGTTTGCCCTGCGCGTAGCGCTTGGTCAGGGCAACGATTTCAATGGCGGAGGGGAAGGATGGCGAAGGGGTGGCTTGCATGCAGACCGCATCGCAAACATCGTGCCAGCAATGTGTGCAAGCCGAGCCTCACATTGCGTACAAAGTGCACCCATAACGTGCACAAGCTTGGCATGGCTCGCCAAAGACCACTGATTTTTTGGTGCACGTTTCATGCCGATGTGTCGTGCCGATGGATGGCCGTTTAAATGCACCGAATCGGCATCTGAACGCAATTTGCTCGAATTTACGCTCAATTTCACGTCACATTCGAATCAGTTTAGTTACATATCTTGCAAGTCTGCGTGTGTTTTTGTCGCTCCCAAATCCGTAGCATGAAACGCTTTTAGGAGGTAACCCCGTGGCACTGCAATCCCCTTTCTTCAATAAGCGCGAAACCGAATCTTCCAGCCTTCGTCCTTTGGGCAGCACCAGTAACAACAGTGGCTCATCGGTGTTGGGTTCTTCCACTCCTCACAGCGCGCCCAGCTTGGCGCAAACGCCCAGTCAACCACTTCAATCCAGCACCGCACCTGTGGCGTCGGCGGCCTCTACCAATACGGTGAAAGAGGGCGGCAGCAAATTGACGGTAGGCCCCAACATCAAGCTGAAAGGTGTGGAAATCACCGACTGCGACACGCTGGTGGTCGAAGGTTTGGTCGAAGCCACGATGGATTCGCGCTTGATGCAAATTGCGGAGATGGGTGCCTTCAAGGGCTCGGCCGAAATCGACATTGCCGAGATCCACGGCGAATTCGACGGTGAACTCACCGTACGCGAAAAACTGGTGATTTACGCCACCGGCAAGGTCACCGGCAAGATTCGCTACGGCAAAGTGGTAATCGAAGAGGGTGGCCAACTCTCGGGCGACATCACGTTTGGTACCAGTTCGCCTGCTGTGCGCGCGAGCAAACCTGTGCTGGCGGCAACTGCTTAATTTTTAAGCTTTCAGTTTCAAGCTACCGCGCCGGATGTGATTTTGATGCTGGTGTCGTGCCGCTCGTAGGTGCCCACTAGGTAACCGCTGGCCAGGCAGCGCTGCTGCAACACGTCGAGCACTTTGTCGCGTCCCGGCGTGTCGCCAAAAGTCGGCCCATCCAGGCTCAGTGCAAAAAGCTGGAACACGTAACGGTGCACGCCATGCCCGGGCGGGGGGTCGGGCGGTAACCATCCCCCCATCAAAAACGAATTACGCCCGGTGTGGATACCATCTTCACCCGGGTGGCCGGGGCTGGGCAAAGCGCCTTCGGCCAAATGGTGTTGCGTGGCCGCCGGTAAGCCCACCGCAATCGCATGCACTAATGGCCAGGGCGTGGGCGCATCTGCGTCTTCCACCACCAAAACCAATTCATCGGCTTCCGCCGGAGTGCCCGTCCAATGCAGCGGCGGTGAAAAACCTTTGCCATCGGCCGTATAGGCCATGGGTATCGGCGACTGGTCGACAAACGCGTCACTGCGCAACACCAGCCGCGCCAGGTTTTCCGGATCCCCCACCCGATGGAACATGATTTTGTCCAGGCCCGCACGCTGGTTGCGCAGCACGTAGCCAAGCGTTTCGGGTAGATGTTCAAACATGGCAGCTCATCCTGTGGTGGAAAGGTAGCGACTTCGTTTGCCTCGGGATCTCTTGTTTGCTTCTTTGCGTTTTCTATTTGATTTTTTGACTTGCGCTGTCAGTTGAAACTATGGGCGAATGGCTATTCTTTGGCTGTCCGCAGCAGGCGTCAAGAGCAGCAGGTGCCGTCCGACAAACCCGCCAAATCATCCAGAATCGGACAATCGGGGCGGTCATCACCATGGCAGTGCTGCAGCAAATTTTGTAACGTACGCTGCATGGTTTGCATGGCCGCAATACGTTCACCCAGCACATCCACATGCTGCTGCGCAATGCGTTTGACGTGTTCACTTGCACGGCCACGGTCTTGCCACAAACCCACCAGCTCGGCGATTTCCGCCATTGAAAAACCCAGGCTGCGCGCACGCTTGATGAAACGCAGCGTGTTGACTTCCACCTCGGTGTAGCGGCGGTAGCCGTTGTCGCTGCGGGTCACGGCCGGCAACAGCCCCAGCGACTCGTAGTGCCGCACCATCTTGGCCGAAATACCGCTGGCCGCAGCCGCCTGGCCGATGTTCATGGGCAATGCGGTGGATGCATACACAGAAATCACGTCAGCTTGCAACGGCGTAACCCTCGTCCACGATGGCCTGCGCCAATGCCGCGCGCGGCTGGACGGATTCCACTTCCACCTGGCCGCTGGCCAAAGTCACTTTGACTTGCGCTTGAGGGTCGAGTTGTTGAACCGCTTGTTTCACCGCGCGTTCGCAATGCCCGCAGGTCATGCCTGTCACTTGAAATTGATGCTGCATAGAAAAGACTCCTTCAACCCACATAAAAACCTAAAGAAGCCTTCAGCATAAACCTTCCCATCATGGAAAGGTCAAGCCATGCCACACCCAAAAAGCGCGCAGATAAGTCTGTGGATAGTTTTCGCATAAGCCAGGGCTTATCCACAGGCTATGTTGTTGAAGCAAAGTTGTTCAGTTTTCGGGCGCAACTGCAAAGCGTACTCGCGCACAACATTAGAGAAAACTTAAGTGATTGATTTGGTTCAAGAAAATGGAGTTACCCACACAGAGCTGCCTCCCTTACTACTACTACTATGTATTAATAATGCATTTAGAGAAGAGACAAGAACAACTTCCGTAGCCCTGTGTGAAGCCGTGGTCACCGATGCAAACCGGCTTTTGGGGCACTTCAAAAAATCGAAATCTGTGGCGGCCGTTTTTTCGCGCGAAATTTTTTCCGGGATTTTTGAGGTTACTTTTTTTTGGTGGCGATCGATGTGGTGGTTTTGGCCGGGTTCGGCCGAACCGCTGTTCGCGCAAAAAAAAGGATATGTGGCGTGCCAAGCGCCGTTTTGCTGGCCAAAACAGCCATAGAACCGGTTCAAAACGGCGCTGAAGCGAACAACTTTGTGGATAGATCTGGCACAACGCCATGTTTATCCACAGTGAAAGTGGCCTAGGCGTAGTTGTCCCCGATTCAGGCGCAAAAAGAAAGCGCACTCACCCACATGCTCGGCGGCAAAGCAAGTGTTTGTTTTGATTGGGGAAAATGGGCTTATCCACAGAAGAGGTCGTCCCTTACTACTACTACTATGTATTTATAAATTCATTTAAGAAGAAGAGAGAGAACAACTCCCTCAGACCAGGAATGGACGTCCAAAACACGATTTTTTAAAATTTTTCGAACTCTTTTGCTATTTTAAAGTGAGCTATCTACGCAGATAGATAAAGCTTGAAGTGCTTTTTTTTCTCAAAAAAGAAACGTTTTGACATTCACACGATGTCAAGGTTTACGCTTAAGGCATGAACACTTCGCACACCTCTTCCGTCTCTTCTTTTGACCTGGGCATTGGCGACATGACCTGTGCCTCGTGTGTGATGCGGGTGGAAAAGGCACTGAAAAAAGTACCTGGTGTGACCAACGCCAGCGTGAACTTGGCAACAGAGTCGGCGCGGGTGCAAATCGCCAACATCAAGGGCGCTGAATCTGAAAACACCGCTCAAACCTTGGCCCGGCTGCGCCGCGCGGTGCGGGATGCTGGCTATTTGCCGTTGCCAGCACCCGGTGAAGGGCCCAAAAACGCCGTAGAGCCGTCACCTTGGGCCGGTTTTTGGCCGGTTGGCCTGGGTTTGGCGCTCTCTGCGCCCTTGGTTTTACCGATGTTGGTGGGTTGGTTGCATCCCAGCGGTTCGTGGATGCTCCCCGTGTGGGCGCAATTTTTGTTGGCTACGCCGGTGCAGTTTTGGCTGGGCGCCAAGTTTTATCGCGCCGGTTGGCACGCGGTGAAGGCACGCACCGGGAACATGGACTTACTGGTGGCGGTGGGCACCTCAGCCGCTTGGGGCATGTCGGTTTGGTTGTGGATAACCGCCAGTAGCGAACATGGAGGACACGCGCCGCATGTTTATTTCGAAGCTTCTGCTGTCGTAATCACCTTGGTTTTGCTTGGCAAATGGCTCGAAACCCGTGCCAAACGCCAGGCCACCACGGCGATCCGGGCTTTGCAGGCGCTGCGGCCAGAAGTCGCGCATTTGCTGCGCGGTGAAAGCGAAGAAATCGACGTGCCGGTGGACGACGTTTTGCCAGGCGATCGCCTTGTGGTGCGCCCCGGCGAACGGATTGCGCTCGATGGGGTGGTGCTGTTGGGCCAAAGCCAGGTGGATGAGTCTTTGCTCACCGGCGAATCTCTGCCTGTTTCCAAAAATGTTGGCGCGGCCTTGATTGGCGGCTCGGTCAACGCCGAAGGGCGCTTGGTGATGCAGGTGTCCGCCGTGGGCCATCAAACCGTGCTGGCGCGCATCATTCAGTTGGTGGAAGACGCGCAGGCCGCGAAAGCGCCAATCCAGCGTTTGGTCGACCAGGTTTCAGCCGTGTTTGTGCCGGTGGTGCTGGTGCTAGCGCTGCTGACGCTGCTGGGCTGGCTGGCAGTGGGCTTGCCCACAGAAGAAGCCGTTTTACGCGCCGTGGCGGTGTTGGTGATTGCCTGCCCGTGTGCGCTGGGCCTGGCCACGCCGGCCGCCATCATGGCCGGCACAGGGGTGGCGGCGCGGCACGGCATCCTCATCAAAGACGCTGAAGCGCTGGAGTTGGCGCACAAGGTGGACGTGGTGGCGTTCGACAAAACCGGCACGCTGACGCTGGGCCAGCCCCAGTTGTCCACAGCTTTGGTGATGCCGGGCGAAGACGAAAAGCGGTGGTTGGCCATGGCGGCGGGCTTGCAAAGCGGCAGCGAGCACCCGTTGGCCAAAGCCGTGTTGCAAGCCGCCAAAAACCAAAATCTGGCCTATTTAGCGCCACAAAACCTGCAGGCGGTGGCCGGCAAGGGCACGCAGGGCGACGTAGAAGGCCGCAGACTGCTCCTGGGTAGTCTGCGGTGGATGGAGGCCTTACACGTCGATTTAGGGCCTTTGGCGGGCCCCGCAGGGGCCTTGCAGACCCAAGGTGCGACGGTTTCTGCTCTTTCCGAACAGTTGGAAGATGGAAAAGTGCTTGCACGCGCGCTTTTTGCCTTCACCGATGAACCTAAACCTGGCGCGGCCGAGGCCTTGGCCGAATTGCGCCAACGCGGCATTCGCACGGTGATGGTGTCGGGCGACAACCAAGGCGCGGCCGAGGCCATGGGCCGCAGGCTGGGCCTGAGTGCCGAAAAAGGCGAAGTACTGGCCGAGGTATTGCCGGGGGACAAAGCGGCGCAGGTACGTGCCTTACAGGCCGGTGGCCACACCGTGGCGATGGTGGGCGACGGCATCAACGACGCGCCCGCGTTGGCAGCAGCCGATGTGGGCATTGCCATGGGCCAAGGGACGGACGTGGCGATGCAGGCCGCCGGCATCACGTTGATGCGGGGCGAGCCTGCGTTGGTGGCGGCGGCGTTGGACATTTCGCACCGCACGGTGCGCAAGATCCGGCAAAACCTGTTTTGGGCGTTTGCCTACAACGTGGCCGGCATTCCCTTGGCGGCGTTTGGGTTCTTGAACCCGGTGGTGGCTGGCGCCGCCATGGCGCTGAGTTCGCTGAGTGTGATGACCAACGCTTTGTTGCTGAAGCGTTGGAAATCCAAATAACTTATTTGCGTTATTTCAGCGTGGGGTAGTCGGTGTAGCCGGCTGCGCCGCCGCCGTAGAACGTGGCGCGGTCAGGCTCGTTCAGCGGCGCGTTGTCGCGCAGGCGGCGCACGAGGTCGGGGTTGGCGATGAAGGGGCGGCCAAAGGCGACCAGGTCGGCACCGGCTTGCAGGTTTTCTTCGGCCAAGGCCTTGGTGTAGCTGTTGTTGACCATCCACGCGGCCTTGCCACCGCTTTGGCGGTAGGCAGCCTTGAGCGAGGCGTAGTCGAACGGACGGTCTGGCAGCTCGCGTGGGCCGCCGGTCATGCCTTCGACCACGTGGATAAACGCCAGATCCATGGCGGCCAGTTCGCGCACCACGTGTTCGAACAAGGGTTGTGGTGCGGGGTCGTGCACGTCGTTCGACGGTGTGACGGGCGAGATCCGTAAACCGGTGCGGCCACCGCCGATTTCACCGACCACGGCACGCATTACCTGCAGCAACAGGCGGGCACGGTTTTCGATGCTGCCGCCGTAGGCGTCGCCACGGTGGTTGGTGTCCTGCTTCAAGAATTGGTCAAGCAAATAACCGTTGGCGCCGTGGACTTCCACGCCGTCAAAACCGGCTTCGAGTGCGTGGCGTGCGGCTTGGCGGTAGCTGTCCACAATGCCGGGCAATTCGTCGGTATGCAGCGCACGCGGAGCCGAGGTTTCGGCAAAGCCGGGCTGGCCGTTGTTGATCAGGTAGGTTTTGGTTTTGGCGGTGATGGCCGAAGGGGCCACTGGCGCTTGGCCGTCTTGCTGCAGGCTGGTATGCGACACGCGGCCCACGTGCCACAACTGGGCGACGATTTTGCCGCCCTTGGCGTGCACGGCGGCGGTCACGGCTTTCCAGCCTTCGATTTGTTCAGGGGCGTACAGGCCGGGCACATCGGCATAACCCTGGCCCTGCTGGCTGATGGCTGTGCCTTCAGACACCAGCAAGCCGGCCGTGGCGCGCTGCGCGTAGTACTCGGCCATCAAGGCGGTGGGCACGGCGTTGGGTGCGCGGTTGCGCGTCAGCGGCGCCATGACGATGCGGTTGGCCAGCAAAATTTGGCCCATTTGCAGGGGAGCGAAAAGTGAAGTCATGTTTTTGTCCTTTTGAAACGTTGCACGACGATGCCATCGTGAGCCATCGTGTTGGTGTGCTCAAGGGTAAGAGCGAAACCAAAACCTTGTGGCACACGGACAACAGCACCCTGTGGTAAGTGCTGAAGGGCGGCGGTGGCATGCGCCCACACAATGGGTGCATCCGCTCTCTGACATTCAATATCCATGCCCGTTGAAGAATTTGTGCCGCCCATGACGTTCTCGCGTGCGCTGTGGCTGGCTTTGGCGTTGTCTTTGGGGGCGGCGATTTCCTTGGGCATCACACGTTTTGCGTATGGCTTGTTGCTCACGCCCATGCGCGCCGATCTCGGCTGGTCGTACACCTTGGCTGGCGCGATGAACACCGGCAACGCCTTGGGTTATTTGCTTGGTGCGCTGGTCACGCCACGGTTGATGGGCCAGGTGGGGCCGCAACGCTTGTTGTGGGCTGGTGCGGTGTTGGCGAGTGTGTTCATGGTGTTGAGCGGCTTTTTTACCGCCGCCGCGCCGCTGCTGTTGCAACGTTTTCTGGCGGGCATTGCCAGCGCTTTTGTGTTCATCGCCGGTGGCTTGCTGGCTGCACGGCTGGCGACCCAATGGCCGGGGCGCAGCGGCTTGTTGTTGGGCCTGTATTACGGCGGCACGGGCTGGGGCATTGTGGTGTCGGCCTTGGTGGTGCCGCCGGTGTTGGAAGCGGCGCATGCCGTGCCACACGGTTGGGCTTGGGCGTGGTGGGCGTTGGCGCTGGCCTGTGTTTTGGCAACGCTGGTGTTGGGCTGGTCGGCGCGCCAATTGAACAAGACGGTGGGCGCTGCAACCACTACCCCTACAGCGTCACAAACACCGCAGTCAGACGCGCGCCCGTTCCGCTGGCGCGACTTTGGTTTTGCACTGGCGGGTTACGGCATGTTTGGCGTGGGCTACATCGGCTACATGACGTTTGTGTTGGCGCTGTTGCGCGAGCAGGGCGCCAGTGGCCCGGCGTTGACCTTGTTTTACACGTTGCTGGGTTTGGCGGTGTTGGCGTCGTCGCGCATTTGGGCTGGGTTGCTGGAACGTAGCCGCGGCGGTGGCGCGCTGGCCTTGCTCAACGTGTTGTTGGGTGGCGCTACTTTGCTGCCGGCGTTGACGTCTTCCTGGCTGGTGGTTTTAACGTCGGGCATCGTATTTGGCGGCGTGTTTTTATCGGTGGTGGCGGCTACCACGGCGCTGGTGCGGCACAACTTGCCAGCAGCGGCCTGGGCCTCGGGCATCAGCGCGTTCACCATCGTGTTTGCGGCCGGGCAAATTGTCGGCCCGACGGTGGTCGGTTGGATTGCCGATGGGCCTGGTGGATTGGCACGCGGCTTGGTGTTTTCAACCGTGGCGCTTTGGCTGGGCGCGGGATTGGCGTGGCGCCAAAAGCCGTTGCCGACTTAGGCCATCGTCCTACGCTCTTGCGCGCCAGTGGCCGATCCATGGTCAGCGAGTGCCACCGCAAACTTCAGTCATCCACTTTAGGAGATTGAAATGCTGAAGTACGCGATCATTTTTGCCGTCATTTCTTTGCTGGCAGGGGTGTTGGGTTTTGGTGGCGTTGCGGCCGGTTCGGCCATGATTGCCAAGGTGTTGTTCGGTCTGTTCCTGATCCTGGCTGTGATCTTTGTGATCCTGGCGGCTCTGGGCGTTGGCGCCGTGAAAAAGGCGATTGACTGATGTTCCGCTCTAACGTTGAAACGGTGCTCGAGTACGACGTGCTCGGGCCCACACACTTTTGCTTCAACATCGAAGCCGCACAACGGCCGGGGCAAACCATTTTGCGCGAGCGCTTGGCGGTGTCGTCTGGTGTGTTGGTGCACCGTTTCACCGACCCGAGCAGCGGCAACCGGTTCATCCGGTTTGATGCGCCCACCGGGCCGCTGATGGTCAATTACCAGGCCGATGTGGAGCTGCACCAGCAGATCGTGCCAGACGATTTGCCCGAAGTGCCGTTGGTGGAAGTGCCCGACGACGTGCTGCATTATTTGTCGCCCTCGCGTTACTGCGAGTCCGACCAATTGCAACGTGTGGCGCACTTGCAGTTTGGCGCTTTGCCGCCTGGTTTTGCACGTGTGAAAGCCATCTCGGATTGGATTCATGAATCCGTGACGTACATGCCCGGCAGCACCACGTCCTACACCTCAGCGCAAGATGTTTTTGTGCAGCGCGCCGGTGTGTGCCGCGACTTTGCGCACCTGGGCATTACCTTCTGCCGCGCGCTGAACATTCCGGCTCGGTTGGCGGTGGGCTATGTGTGGTTTGACGAACCGCCACAAGATTTCCACGCCATTTTTGAAGCCTGGCTTGGCGGCCAGTGGGTGCAGTTTGACCCGACCGGTATGGCCCCGGTAGAGCAATTGGTGCGCATTGGCACGGGGCGGGATGCCAAAGACGTGGCCTTCAGCACCATCTTTGGTGGTGTGAACATGACGCGCAAGGAAGTGCGTGTGGATGAAAACATCCACGCCCTGCAGCAGCAGATTGAGGCTGAATTGGTGGCCGAAGACGCTTAAAACTTGCGAACGGCGTTAGGCCCGTTAAGCCGCGCGCAAACGAAACCGCGCCACCACTTCCGCCAACTGCGCAGCTTGGTCGCGTAACGAAGCAGAAGCCGCCGCGGACTGTTCTACCAGGGCGGCGTTTTGCTGCGTCATGCTGTCGAGTTGGCCGATGGCGGTGTTCACTTCAGACAAGCTTTGGGTTTGGTCGTTCACCGTGCTGGCCATCTCGCCAATGATGTCGGCCACGCGCTTCACGGCGGTCACCACTTCGTTCATGGTGCTACCGGCTTCGGTCACAAATTTGGAGCCCGCGTCGACTTGGTCGACCGAACTGGCGATCAGGGTTTTGATTTCGCGCGCGGCGTCGGCGCTGCGTTGCGCCAACATGCGCACCTCGCTAGCCACCACCGCAAATCCACGTCCTTGTTCGCCTGCTCGGGCCGCTTCCACGGCGGCATTCAGCGCCAAAATATTGGTTTGAAAAGCGATGCCGTCGATCACGCTGATGATGTCGCCGATCTTGCGAGACGCGGCTTGAATACCGTCCATGGTGCTCACCACCCGCGCCACGGCTTGCCCGCCTTGCGCCGCCACACCCGAGGCGCTGGTGGCCAGTTGGTTCGCCTGTTGTGCGGCGCTGGCGCTTTGGCGTACGGTCTCGGTCACTTGCTGCATGGCGGCCGAGGTTTGCTCCAGGCTGGACGCGGTCTGCTCGGTGCGCATCGACAAATCGCTGCTGCCGTTAGACACCTCTTGGCTGGCGACTGAAATGCTGCCCGCACTTTGCTTGACCGTGCCCACCGACAAGTTCAACGCCTCTTGCATGCGCCCCAGCGCACGCAGCAAATCGCCCAATTCGTCGGCGCGGTTGGCGTGCACATCCAGGCTCAAATCGCCGGAGGCCATGCGGTCGGCACTGTCGGTGGCGTAGCGCAGAGGCTGGGTGAGCGAACGTGTCAAAACCCAGCCAATGACCGCGCCAATGCTCAGGGCCACCGCCACCAGCAGCCAAATGCCCCACAGCACGGCGCTGTAGCTGGTGCTGGCATCTGTGTAGGCGGTGGTGGCGCCTTGGTCGTTGAGCTGGATCAGTTTGGTGATGGCGTCGGTGGTGGCCCTGAAGGTTTTGCGCGAGTCGTTGCGCAGCCAGTTCAGCGCGTCTTCTTGTTTGCCGGCACGCAGCAGCGACAATAGTTGCGGCTGCGTGTTTTTGTAGCTGGCGATGCTGCTCTTGAAGTCGTCAAAAAGTTTGCGTTCTTCGGCGCTGGAGATGCTGGTCTCGTAGGCGCTCAACAGCTTGGGCACGACTTCCCATTGTTTGGTGAGGCGGTCGTTTTCTTCTTGCAGGGCTTTTTCGCCGCCGCCCAAAAGCATTTGCAGCTCGGCACGGCGCATCTGGTTCAGGGCTTCATTCAAGCTGGCCAGTTGCTGTGTGCTGGGCAACCAGTTGGTGGCCAGATCGGTAACGTTGGCTTGCACGCGGTTGACGCGGTTGACCGCAAATAAGCCCATCACCAACATCAACAAGAGCAGGGCACCAAAGCCCAAACCGAGTCTCAGGCCCACGCGCAGATTCGACAGCAGCTTCATGTCTGACCTTTCGTTTGGACCCGCAAGCGCAGGCACAAACGAAAAGTAACACGGCGTTTAGCGTGGATGCAACTATTTGTTTTTGCACATAATTGCTACAACTAAGAGAGCAGTCTACGCATAACTGGTATGCGTAGACTGCCTTTTTGGCTTAAGCCAGACCTTCAGCCTTCAACGCGGCTTGCACACCTGGGCGTGCGGCGACGCGGGCGCGGTAGGCCACCAAGTTGGCCAGGCCGGTGATGTCCACACCCACCTTGGGTGCCCAGTTGGTCACGGTGAACAGGTAGCCGTCGGCCACGGAAAAGTCGTCACCCATCAGGTAGGTTTTGCTCTTGAGTTCGCCGTCCAGCCACTTCAGGCGCGAGAGCACTTTGTCGGACGCGATGGTCTTGGCTTCGGCTGGCATGTTGGGGTTGAACAGTGGCGAGAAGCCTTTGTGCAACTCGGTGCCGATGAAGGTCAGCCACTCTTGCAGGCGGTAACGCGCCATGGTGCCGTTGGCCGGCGCCAGGTTTTTGCCAGCGGCCTGGTCGGCGATGTATTGCACGATGGCCGGGCCTTCACGCAAGCGTTCGCCGTTGTCCAACTCCAGCAGGGGCACGTAGCCCAGCGGGTTGATGGTGTAGTAGTCGGTGCCGTCGGGCAACTGGTGGGTTTTGGTGGGCGCTGGCACGGCTTCAAAAGCCAGGCCGGATTCGTGCAGCGCGATGTGCGGGGAGAGGGAGCAGGCGCCAGGGGAGTAATAGAGCTTCATGTGATGGGTTCCTGAAGTGACAAGCGAACGGCTACGGCTGGTTTGTCTCCATCCCACACGGGGCATGTGGGGCGACCAGCCGGGCTTGCATGCTAGCGGGTTCTGCTGCTTTGCGCAGGCGCCACACCATCTTGTTTTTTCAGCTTTTGGCTTGGCTGGCTTCGCGGAAATCGCGTGGGCTGAAACCGGTGTGCTGGCGGAACACGCGGCTGAAATGCGAGAGGTTGTTAAAACCCGCGCCGAGTGCAATGTCGGTGATGGCGCGGGTGTGCTGAGCCGGGTCGCGCAGCGTGCGCACGCAGGCTTCCAGGCGCAGGCGTTGGATGGTGCCGGCCAACGTGTCTTCGTCACCGGCAAAGGCGTTGTGCAGCAGGCGTTTGCTGCAGTTCAGCGCTTGGGCGATGCGCTCGATGGTCAAACCCGGCTCGTGTAAATGCTGCGCCACGAAGTCGAGCACGCGGTCGCGCAGCGCCATTTGTTGCGTGGTGGCGCTGGTTTGGCCGGCCAGCTCTTGCAACGACAGCCGCACCAACTGGGTGATCAGCTCACCGGCGCCACGGGCGGCATCGGCGCTCATGTGCGGCAGCTCTTGGTAGGTGCTGCGCATGGTGTCGAGCGCCACGCGCGAGATGCCGCTTTGGCCGCCGGCCTGGCGCGCCATTAAAGGTTCCAGGCGCAGGTCGCGCGAGAGCACGGCTGCCTTGGGCACCATCACGATCAGGTGGTTGGAGCGCTCGGGGTTGGACACGGTGTAGCTGCCGCTGGTGTCGTACAGCGTCCAACTGCCGGGGCGCACCCAGGCTTGGCGGCCGGCCTGTTCCACACCCGCATTGCCTTGCCATGGGGCGACGATCTTGATGTAGCCCGCATCGCTTTTGCGCGCCATCTCGGGTGTGCGCAACACGCGGTGGCGGTTGGCCTCTAACCGGGTCAACACCACGTCGCCCGCGCGTGCGGCGGCAATGTGGCCGTCGAACGTGGTGTCGCCGTACAGGTCGGAATCGAGCCCGCCGAAATGCGACCACACCCACTCGCGCCACTGCGGCGCCCGCTCGCGTGGGGCGAGGTCATCGGTGCTCAGTTGGGTGGGTTGAACCATGGTGGGGAATTATGGCGGCGGCTGGCGTATCCGCTCGGCTCCTAGGGTTTGCCTGTAGCGGCGTGCGCTCTCAGACAAGTGCTTCGTGCATCGTCAGCACAGCAGCCGGGGCTGCGTTTTTTTAGCATGGGTGCATCTGAACCAGGAGCACTTCATGACGCAAATTTCGATGTTGATCAACGGCCAGGCCCGCGCGGCCAGCAACGGTGCCACCTTTGAGCGCCGCAACCCGTTGGACAACAGCGTGGCCACCACGGCGCCTGCCGCCACACCAGACGACGCCATAGCCGCTGTAGACGCCGCTGCGGCCGCTTTCCCGGCCTGGGCAGCCATGGGCCCCGGCGAGCGCCGTGGGCTGCTGCTGAAGGCCGCTACGGCCCTGGAAGCCAAGACACCCGCCTTCATTGAAGCGATGGCCGCCGAGACCGGCGCTTCCGGCCTGTGGGCCGGCTTCAACGCGCACCTGGCGGCGGGTATGTTTTTGGAAGCCGCATCGTTGACCACGCAGATCAGCGGTGAACTGATTCCATCCGACGTGCCCGGCAGCCTGGCCATGGGCGTGCGCCAAGCGGCTGGTGTGGTGCTGGGCATTGCGCCGTGGAATGCGCCGGTGATCCTGGCCGTGCGCGCCATTGCCACGCCGCTGGCTTGTGGCAACACGGTGGTGTTGAAGGGCTCGGAGCTGTGCCCCAAAACCCACGGCCTGATCATCGAAGCGCTGCAGGAAGCCGGCTTGCCTGCCGGTGTGGTGAACTTTGTGACCAACGCCCCGGCCGATGCGGGGGCTGTGGTCGAGGCCATGGTGGCGCACCCGGCCGTGCGCCGCGTGAATTTCACCGGTTCTACCAAGGTGGGCCGCATCATTGCGCAAACCTGCGCCAAGTATTTGAAGCCGGTGGTGCTGGAATTGGGTGGCAAAGCGCCGATGGTGATTCTGGACGATGCCGACATTGACGCGGCCGTGGCCGGTGCGGCCTTTGGCGCGTTTGCCAACTCGGGGCAGATTTGCATGTCGACCGAGCGCATCGTGGTCGACCAATCGATCGCCGATGAATTCGTTGCCAAGTTTGCGGCCAAGGCGCAAAGCTTGCCGCTGGGCGACCCACGCAAGGGCCTGGTGGTGCTGGGCTCGGTGGTCGACATGGCAACCGTGACGCGCTGCAATGCGCTGATCGACGACGCCTTGGCCAAGGGCGCCAAACTGGTGTGCGGCGGCAAGGCCGAAAACACCTTGATGCCGGCCACGCTGCTGGACCACGTCACGCCCGAGATGACGATTTACCGCGAAGAATCGTTTGCGCCGGTGAAGGCCATCGTGCGTGTGAGCGGGGTGGAAGAGGCGATTGCCACGGCCAACGACAACGAGTTTGGCCTGTCGTCCGCCGTGTTCGGCAAGGACATTGCGCGAGCCTGGAATGTGGCTAAACGCATCGAGTCCGGCATTTGTCACATCAACGGCCCCACGGTGCACGATGAAGCGCAAATGCCGTTTGGTGGCGTGAAGAGTTCGGGTTATGGCCGCTTTGGCGGGCGTGCCGGGGTTGAGGCGTTTACCGAGTTGCGCTGGATCACCATGCAGACCACGCCACGCCACTATCCGTTCTAAAACACGGGCGTTGTTTCACGTGAAACATAAACGGCCACCCCAGCGGGTGGCCTTTTTTCTTTAGAGTATTTAGAGCACAGGAATCGTCAGCCGGCGTGCAGCAAACAACACCTGGTCGATCACCGCCTGCACATGTTTTTCACTGGCGGGGTTGGCCAGTTTGCCTTCAGCATCAAAAGCATCTGCCGCGTGGCCCAGCGCAAAGTTTTGCGGTGCTACCCAGCAATGCAGGTTCAACAGCAGCGGCGCCAAGTGGCTTTGTGAACGCAGGCCACCCAGCGCGCCGGGCGATGCGCTCAACATACCGACCACTTTGCCGCGAAACGACTTGAAGCCATCGCCCCAATCGGCATGGTTTTTCACCGGGCTGGAGCACCAGTCGATGGTGTTCTTCAACAGCGCTGGATAGCTGGCGTTGTACTCTGGCGTGCAGATGATCCAGGCCGGGTGCGCGTGCAAGATGCCTTTGAGGCGGATGACGTCGGCGGGTGTGCCTTCGGCTTCCAGGTCGGCGTTGTACATCGGGATATCGAAATCAGCGAGTTCGATGTGGGTCACCTCTACCTCGCTGGCGCGCGCCAGGGCGGCGGTGGCGTTGGCAAGTTTGCGGTTCCAGGAATTTTTGCGGGTGCTGCCCGCGAAGACGAGTAGTTTCATGTGAAACATTGCACCATAAAACCGCCCGGTTGAGGGTGCTGCGACAACCGCAGTGGCTATGGGCGTTCTGCCTTCACGTGGCGAAAAAACAGGCAGGCCGGTAAAATCGAGGGCTGTCGGGCGGCTCCACGGTGATGCTGGCCTGCCCACGCAAGTTTTTGCGTCCCCTGCGACCACTGCGCTCCAAGCGCCACACCCCAATGCTTTACCCTGAAGAATTCGATGTCATCGTCGTCGGCGGCGGCCATGCCGGTACCGAAGCTGCTCTTGCCTCTGCGCGCATGGGCTGCAAAACCCTGCTGTTGACCCACAACATCGAGACGCTGGGGCAGATGAGCTGCAACCCCTCCATCGGCGGTATTGGCAAGGGCCATCTGGTCAAAGAGGTGGACGCCATGGGCGGCGCGATGGCGCTGGCCACCGACGTGGGCGGCATCCAATTCCGCATTCTCAACTCCAGCAAGGGCCCGGCCGTGCGCGCCACGCGGGCCCAGGCCGACCGGGTTTTGTACAAGGCGGCCATCCGCCACATGTTGGAAAACCAGCCGAACCTGTGGCTGTTCCAGCAAGCAGTGGACGACTTGATGGTCGAAGGCAACCGCGTGGTGGGCGCTGTCACGCAGGTGGGCATCCAGTTCCGCAGCCGCACGGTGGTGCTGACGGCCGGTACTTTCCTAGACGGCAAGATCCACGTGGGCTTGAACAACTACGCCGCTGGCCGTGCGGGTGACCCGCCAGCCGTGTCGTTGTCCGCACGTTTGAAAGAGCTGAAGCTGCCGCAAGGCCGCCTGAAAACTGGCACACCGCCGCGCATCGACGGCCGCAGCATCGATTACAGCCAGTGCGCCGAACAACCTGGCGACGGCATGCCGGGCGGGGTAGGCGACCGCGTGCCGGTGTTCAGCTACATGGGCAATGCGGCCATGCACCCGCAACAAGTGCCGTGCTGGATCACCCATACGAACGAGCGCACGCACGACATCATCCGCTCCGGCTTCGACCGCAGCCCCATGTTCACCGGCAAGATTGAAGGTATTGGCCCGCGTTATTGCCCGAGCGTGGAAGACAAGATCAACCGCTTTGCCGACAAGGAAAGCCACCAGATTTTCTTGGAACCCGAGGGCCTGACGACCCACGAGGTTTACCCCAACGGCATCTCCACTAGCTTGCCGTTCGACGTTCAATACGCCTTGGTGCGCTCGATGAAGGGCCTGGAAAACGCCCACATCCTGCGTCCAGGCTACGCCATCGAATACGACTACTTCGACCCGCGCGGGCTTAAGAGCAGCTTTGAAACCAAGGTGATCGATGGGCTGTTCTTCGCCGGCCAGATCAATGGCACCACAGGTTACGAAGAGGCCGCCGCACAAGGTATGTTTGCCGGCATCAACGCTGCACTGCAATGCCGCGAAGAAGCTGCCTGGTTGCCAGGCCGCGACCAAGCCTATCTGGGCGTGTTGGTAGACGACCTGATCACCAAGGGCGTGACCGAGCCTTACCGCATGTTCACCAGCCGCGCCGAGTTCCGCCTGCAACTGCGTGAAGACAACGCCGACATGCGTTTGACCGAAGTGGCACGCCAAATGGGCTTGATTGACGACGCCCGCTGGAACGCTTTCAGCCGCAAGCGCGACGCTGTTTCACGTGAAACAGAGCGCCTGCGATCTTTGTGGATCAGCCCGAAGAACCTGGCGGCAGCCGAGTCGGAACGCGTGTTGGGCAAGGCTATCGAGCACGAATACAACCTGGCTGAATTACTGCGCCGCCCGGATGTGGGTTATGCACAGCTCATGTCTTTAGACGGCGGCAAGTTCGCGAATGCTGAGCTGCCCGTGAACATTGAAAACTCAGCCGATGCTGTTTCACGTGAAACAACGGCCGAGACTGACTTTGTCGATGCCGTGGTGGAACAGGTGGAGATCACCGCCAAGTACTCTGGCTACATCGACCGTCAGCGTACGGAGATTGACCGCGCTGCCCATTACGAGAACCTGCGCATTCCAGAAGAGTTGGATTACCTGCAGGTCACGGCGCTGAGTTTTGAAGTGCGCCAACGCCTGAGCAAGCTGCGCCCTGAAACCTTGGGTCAAGCGTCGCGTGTGTCAGGCGTCACGCCTGCGGCCATCTCTTTGCTGCTGGTGCATTTGAAGAAGCATGGCTGGCGTGACCGTGTGGTGGCAGCGGAAGTGCAGGCCGCAGCATGAGTGAGCGCGCTACCGAATACGCCGTGAAGCTGGCGGATGCCGCTACCCAATTGGGCCTTAGCTTGTCGACCACGCAGCAAGACCTGCTGCTGCAGTACATCGCCATGATCGGCAAGTGGAACAAGGTCTACAACCTCACCGCATTGCGCGACCCGGCGGAGATGTTTTCGCACCATCTGCTGGACAGCCTGGCTGCGGTGCCACCGCTGCAAAAACATCTGCAGGGCATGGCGCAGACGAAGAACACGCCCGCGCAGTTGCTCGACGTGGGCTCGGGTGCCGGCTTGCCGGGCGTGGTGTTTGCCATCTGCTGCCCCGAGTTGACCGTGCGTTGCGTCGACACCGTGGGCAAGAAGGCTGCGTTTGTGCAGCAAGTGGCGGTGGAGTTAAAGCTCGCTAATCTGCGCGGCATCCACGCCCGTGTGGAGTCGCTCACCGAAAAATACGACGTGGTCAGCTCACGTGCCTTCGCCTCGTTGGTGGACTTCACCACGTGGTCGCGCAGCGCCTTGGCCGACGACGGTGTGTGGTTCGCCATGAAGGGCAAAACGCCGACAGAAGAGCAGGCCGCCTTGCCTGCAGACGTGCAGGTGTTTCACGTGGAACAGCTCCAAGTGCCCGGCTTGAACGCCGAGCGCTGCATCGTTTGGCTGCGTAAACAGCAGGCCGGATAGATCGTTTTTTGAGTGGGCGCGGCGTCATCATCTCGCCCTGGCCCACCGTTTGCACTGCGACCAATGTCCGTCGCGTAAACTCCAGCCTTCTCAGCATTTACGCCCGCGCGGTTTAAATGCTCAAAATTGTCCCCCCTAGGTGATCTGCCCATGTTCGGTGTTTCCGATTTCGGCGCTTTTGTAGTCGCCATCATTGTGTTTTTGCTGATCCCGGGGCCGGGCAATTTGGCGCTGATCACCTCCACCGGCAAAGGGGGCATTCGCGGTGGCTTGGCCGCCACCATGGGTCTCATCGCTGGCGACCAAGTGTTGATGTGGCTGGCCGTGGCTGGTGTTGCCGCCATTCTGACCGCCACGCCCGCTGCTTTTGTCGGCGTGCAATGGCTCGGCGCCATCTACCTGGCGTGGCTGGGTTTCAAGATGCTGCGCGCCAAGCCCGGCGACGCGCCTATTCTGAACATCAAGGCCGGCCATTACTTCCGCCAGGCGTTGACGATCACCTTGTTGAACCCCAAAGCCATCGTTTTCTACATGGCCTTCTTCCCCCTGTTCGTCGACCCGGTGCAGCACCGTGGTTTGCTTACCTTTGGTGTGATGGCGGCGACCGTGGCGACCCTGACTTTCCTGTACGGCCTGATCGCCGTGCTGTTGACGTATTTTCTGGCGGAGCGCATGCGTGCTAACCCCGCCGTCTCGCGCGGGCTGGAACGGCTCGCCGGCGTGTTTCTCATCGGCTTTGGCATCAAGCTGGCGCTCTCTAAATAGGCATCCATGGCAAAAGTATTCTGCGTAGCAAACCAAAAGGGCGGGGTGGGCAAGACCACCACCACGGTGAACCTGTGTGCCGGTTTGGCCAAGGTAGGCCAGCGCGTGTTGATGATCGACCTGGATCCGCAGGGCAACGCCACCATGGGTTCGGGCATCGACAAACGCACGCTGGAGCAAACCGTGTATGACGTGCTGCTCGAATCGTCGAGCATTGCTGAAGCCCGTGTGCGGTCTGAAAAATGCGGCTACGACGTGTTGGGAGCCAGCCGCGAGTTGGCCGGTGCCGAGGTGGAACTGGTCGACCAGGAGCGGCGCGAGGCCCGGCTGAAAACGGCGCTGGCCGCCGTGGGCCACGAATACGACTTTGTGTTGATCGACTGCCCGCCGTCGTTGTCGATGCTCACGCTGAATGGCCTGTGCGCGGCTAACGGCGTCATCGTGCCCATGCAGTGTGAATACTTTGCGCTAGAAGGGCTGACCGATTTGGTCAATACCATCAAGCAGGTGCACGCCAACCTGAACAAAGACCTGGTCATCATCGGCCTGCTGCGCGTGATGTTCGACCCGCGCATCACGCTGCAGCAGCAGGTGAGCGACCAGCTTAAATCGCACTTCGCCGACAAGGTGTTCAACAGCGTCATCCCGCGCAACGTGCGTTTGGCCGAAGCGCCCAGCTATGGCCTGCCGGGCGTGGTGTTTGACCCTCTGGCCAAAGGCAGCCAAGCGTATATCGAGTTTGCTGAAGAGATGGTGCAGCGTATCAAGACGATGTAAATCGTTTACATAGGAAATAGCCCATTCACGCATACTGAATAAGCGTAAACAGCTATCTTTAACATAGCAATATGACTCCCAAAGTTCTTCTTCTGCCGGGTTGGCAAAACTCTGGCCCCGGCCATTGGCAAACCCATTGGGAAAGTGTGCACGGCGACGAGCGTGTGTTGCAGCACGATTGGCTGCAACCGCTGCGCGGCGACTGGATCACGCATCTGGAAGAAGTGGTGCAGCGGCAAACTGAGCCGGTGCTGTTGGCGGCGCACAGCCTGGGTTGCCATCTAACGCTGGCGTGGGCCGCGTTGTCGCGCAACACACACCTTATTGCTGGTGCGTTGCTGGTGGCACCGCCAGATCTGCTGCAGCCGAACCTGCCACCACAGCTCTACAGTTGGCGTCCGCCGGTGCGCACGCGTTTGCCGTTTCCTGCGATCTTGGTGGCGTCGAGCAACGATCCGTTTTGCAGCCAAGCCGCGGCTGAACAGTTGGCTGCCGATGCCGGTGCCACTTTTCATCCGGTAGAGGCGCTGGGCCACATCAATGCCGAGTCTGGCCTGGGCGACTGGCCCGAGGGCCGCGCCTGGCTGCAGGCACTGGCTCAGCCGACGGTCCCCTCTTTTATCTCTCGTACAGAAAGCACCTGAAGCATGGTGACAAAGAAACCTAAGGGCTTGGGTCGTGGCCTGGAAGCACTGCTTGGCCCGAAAGTCGACGAAACGCCAGTTACCGACAGCGCTGCCGTCACCAAGCTCCCCAATGAGTTGCCGTTGACCGAAATGGTGGCCGGCCAATACCAGCCGCGCACCCGCATGGACGAGGGCGCGCTGTACGAGTTGGCCGAGAGCATCAAGGTGCAGGGCATCATGCAGCCGATTCTGGTGCGGCAGTTGGCCAGTGGCGAAAACGTCGGCAAGTACGAAATCATTGCGGGCGAACGACGCTTCCGTGCGGCCCGCCTGGCTGGGCTGGAACGTGTGCCGGTGCTGGTGCGCGAAGTGCCCGATGAATCGGCGGCCGCCATGGCACTGATCGAAAACATCCAGCGTGAAGACCTGAATCCATTGGAAGAAGCGCAAGGCCTGCAGCGCCTGGTGCGCGAGTTTGGCCATACGCATGAGCAAGCCGCACAAGCAGTGGGGCGCTCGCGTAGCGCGGCCAGCAACCTGCTGCGCTTGCTGAACTTGGCCGATCCGGTGCAAACCATGTTGATGGCCGGTGACTTGGACATGGGCCACGCCCGTGCGTTGTTGGCGCTAGACCGTGCGAGCCAGATCACCGCTGGTAACCAGATTGCCGCGAAGAAGATGTCGGTGCGCGAGGCCGAAGGACTGGTGAAGAAGCTCAGTGCTGAATTCGCGCTGACGTCGCCCAAGCCGAAGAAAGAGAAGTCGCGTGACCTGAAGCGGGTGGAAGAAGAGCTGTCGGACTTGCTGACGGCCGATGTGGAGATCCGCATCAAGAAACGCGTTAAACGCCATGGCCGTGTGGAAGAGCAGGGCGAGGTGGTCATCCAGTTTGGCTCGCTTGACGAGCTGAACGGGCTGATCGACAAACTCTCGCGCGGCGCAACGCGCTAATCCTCCCGTGCTGCGCAAATTGCCTTGGCCGTTACCGGCACTGCTTGGCTGGGGCACGGCGTGGCTACTGTTCTTGGGCGCGGGGCGAGCAGGGGCGCCCGCAGCGCTGGCCTTGGGCTTGGCCACGGCCTGGGGAGTGTTTTGCAGCTTGCTGGGTCACACCTGGTGGCGCAGGGGTTGGATCGCAGCCGGTTTTCCGCTATCGGTGGTGTTGACCGGTGCGGCCGCCATTCCCACCTGGGCTTGGTTGATTCCCCTGGTGTTGTGCCTGCTGATCTACCCGTTGAATGCCTGGCGCGACGCGCCCATCTTCCCCACGCCCCGTAATGCTCTGGCGGAGTTGCCACGGAAAGCCTCATTAGCGGAAGGCGTCTCTGTATTAGATGCTGGCTGTGGTTTGGGTCATGGTCTCAAGGCATTGCGGCTGGCGTACCCGGCCGCTCGTATCCATGGCATTGAATGGAGCTGGTTGCTTTGGGCGGTCTGCGCCATTTGTTGCCCGTTTGCCAAGGTGCGGCGCGGCGACATCTGGCGTGTGAGCTGGCAAGGCTACGCCATGGTCTATCTCTTCCAGCGCCCAGAGAGCATGGCACGGGCTTGGGAGAAGGCGTGTACTGATATGGGTGCTGGCGCGTGGATGGTTAGCTTGGAGTTTGCGGTGCCTGATGTGCGCCCAACCGCTGTGGTAACAGCGCCAGATGGTCGAAGTGTCTGGCTCTACCAGGTCCCGGCAGCCAAGCGTTAAGACCAGCGTCTTCTAGATCTTTAACAACTTTCTGCTCACATCTTGCGTTGATGGGTAAAAGGGTGCTATAGTCGAGGGCTCGGCTGATGATGAATGTGTTTGTTGTCAGTCGGTGGGTTGTGTAGTCGGGTTTTGGTTGTTTCGAGTGTTTTGGGTTCTAAAAAGAATTTAAAAATAATTCGAAAGTAGCAAAAAATTCGGTATATAATTCGAGGCTCTGCTGATCACAGCGGTAGTCGAAAAAAGAAGTAAAGAGCGAGAGTTTTTTGGTTCTGGTTCCTTAAAAATATACAGCCGATAAGCGTGGGCGTTTGAGTGAGATTGCCAAGTTCTTCGGAACTAGTGCATAGCACTACAAACGCTCATGAAGATAGAAATATGTGAAATTCAGAAATGAAGTTCACGTTGATTCCAATTTATGAGTGGCCTCTGGTGGTAATAGTCAGGGGCGAAAAAATTCAAGATCGAACTATAGAGTTTGATCCTGGCTCAGATTGAACGCTGGCGGCATGCCTTACACATGCAAGTCGAACGGTAACAGGTCTTCGGATGCTGACGAGTGGCGAACGGGTGAGTAATACATCGGAACGTGCCCAATCGTGGGGGATAACGCAGCGAAAGCTGTGCTAATACCGCATAAGATCTAAGGATGAAAGCGGGGGATCGCAAGACCTCGCGCGAGTGGAGCGGCCGATGGCAGATTAGGTAGTTGGTGAGGTAAAGGCTCACCAAGCCTGCGATCTGTAGCTGGTCTGAGAGGACGACCAGCCACACTGGAACTGAGACACGGTCCAGACTCCTACGGGAGGCAGCAGTGGGGAATTTTGGACAATGGGCGCAAGCCTGATCCAGCAATGCCGCGTGCAGGATGAAGGCCTTCGGGTTGTAAACTGCTTTTGTACGGAACGAAAAGGTCCTTTCTAATACAAGGGGCCCATGACGGTACCGTAAGAATAAGCACCGGCTAACTACGTGCCAGCAGCCGCGGTAATACGTAGGGTGCGAGCGTTAATCGGAATTACTGGGCGTAAAGCGTGCGCAGGCGGTTATATAAGACAGTTGTGAAATCCCCGGGCTCAACCTGGGAACTGCATCTGTGACTGTATAGCTAGAGTACGGTAGAGGGGGATGGAATTCCGCGTGTAGCAGTGAAATGCGTAGATATGCGGAGGAACACCGATGGCGAAGGCAATCCCCTGGACCTGTACTGACGCTCATGCACGAAAGCGTGGGGAGCAAACAGGATTAGATACCCTGGTAGTCCACGCCCTAAACGATGTCAACTGGTTGTTGGGAATTCACTTTCTCAGTAACGAAGCTAACGCGTGAAGTTGACCGCCTGGGGAGTACGGCCGCAAGGTTGAAACTCAAAGGAATTGACGGGGACCCGCACAAGCGGTGGATGATGTGGTTTAATTCGATGCAACGCGAAAAACCTTACCCACCTTTGACATGTACGGAATTCGCCAGAGATGGCTTAGTGCTCGAAAGAGAACCGTAACACAGGTGCTGCATGGCTGTCGTCAGCTCGTGTCGTGAGATGTTGGGTTAAGTCCCGCAACGAGCGCAACCCTTGTCATTAGTTGCTACATTTAGTTGGGCACTCTAGTGAGACTGCCGGTGATAAACCGGAGGAAGGTGGGGATGACGTCAAGTCCTCATGGCCCTTATAGGTGGGGCTACACACGTCATACAATGGCTGGTACAAAGGGTTGCCAACCCGCGAGGGGGAGCTAATCCCATAAAACCAGTCGTAGTCCGGATCGCAGTCTGCAACTCGACTGCGTGAAGTCGGAATCGCTAGTAATCGTGGATCAGAATGTCACGGTGAATACGTTCCCGGGTCTTGTACACACCGCCCGTCACACCATGGGAGCGGGTTCTGCCAGAAGTAGTTAGCTTAACCGCAAGGAGGGCGATTACCACGGCAGGGTTCGTGACTGGGGTGAAGTCGTAACAAGGTAGCCGTATCGGAAGGTGCGGCTGGATCACCTCCTTTCTGGAAACTGCAATCAAATTTGAACGCCCACACTTATCGGTTGTTGGAAGGTAGTCGCTGACGACTGAAGATCTGGCAAGCAGCAGAATCGGTTGAATGCGACCGGCTCGGGTCTGTAGCTCAGTTGGTTAGAGCACCGTCTTGATAAGGCGGGGGTCGTTGGTTCGAGACCAACCAGACCCACCAATCCTCCAATGGCAAAGGGTTTCTTGGGGGTGTAGCTCACCTGGTAGAGCGGTTGCTTTGCAAGCAATAGGTAGCGGGTTCGAGTCCTGTCACCTCCACCAACAAACTTATAGAAGTCAACACCAAAGCAGCTTTGCAAAAGGCTGTTTTGTTGTTGATCAAGATCTCTTGATCAATCGGCTGTTCATTAAAAATTCATAGAGTTTAATCAGCGTTGCTGGTGGAAACTGCACATTCGTAAAGGTTTAGTGCAGACCGTGCCACCAGCGACAAATTTTTGATTGCGTCAAAACGAATATTCAGACTTTGGTCTAAATATTTAAACAATAAGCGAAAGCTTATTACGGCATAACGCGTTTGGTGAAAGACCAAACAATCATTCCTTGAAGATGACTTAGGTTTCGCAAGAAACGTCAAAGTTATAGGGTCAAGTGAATAAGAGCATGTGGTGGATGCCTTGGCAATGATAGGCGACGAAAGACGTGATAGCCTGCGATAAGCTTCGGGGAGCTGGCAAATTAGCTTTGATCCGGAGATTTCTGAATGGGGAAACCCACCCTTAGGGGTATCGCATGATGAATACATAGTCATGCGAGGCGAACCGGGTGAACTGAAACATCTCAGTAGCTCGAGGAAAAGACATCAACCGAGATTCCGAAAGTAGTGGCGAGCGAAATCGGAAAAGCCTGTTAGTGATAGCACGACTGTTAACGGAACGACCTGGAAAGGTTGGCCATAGTGGGTGATAGCCCCGTACGTGAAAACAGACGTGTGGTACTGAGCTAACGAAAAGTAGGGCGGGACACGAGAAATCCTGTCTGAATATGGGGGGACCATCCTCCAAGGCTAAATACTCATCATTGACCGATAGTGAACTAGTACCGTGAGGGAAAGGCGAAAAGAACCCCGGGAGGGGAGTGAAATAGATCCTGAAACCGCATGCTTACAAAAAGTAGGAGCCCGCAAGGGTGACTGCGTACCTTTTGTATAATGGGTCAGCGACTTACATTCAGTGGCAAGCTTAACCGAATAGGGAAGGCGTAGGGAAACCGAGTCCGAACAGGGCGTCTTAGTCGCTGGGTGTAGACCCGAAACCAAGTGAGCTATCCATGGCCAGGATGAAGGTGCCGTAACAGGTACTGGAGGTCCGAACCGACTAGTGTTGCAAAACTAGCGGATGAGCTGTGGATAGGGGTGAAAGGCTAAACAAACTTGGAAATAGCTGGTTCTCTCCGAAAACTATTTAGGTAGTGCCTCAAGTATTACCGTCGGGGGTAGAGCACTGTTTTGGCTAGGGGGTCATGGCGACTTACCAAACCAATGCAAACTCCGAATACCGACGAGTACAGCTTGGGAGACAGAGCACCGGGTGCTAACGTCCGGACTCAAGAGGGAAACAACCCAGACCGCCAGCTAAGGTCCCTAAAATTGGCTAAGTGGGAAACGAAGTGGGAAGGCTAAAACAGTCAGGATGTTGGCTTAGAAGCAGCCATCATTTAAAGAAAGCGTAATAGCTCACTGATCGAGTCGTCCTGCGCGGAAGATGTAACGGGGCTAAGCCAGTTACCGAAGCTGCGGATTTGCAATTTATTGCAAGTGGTAGGAGAGCGTTCTGTAAGCCTGTGAAGGTGCGTTGTAAAGCGTGCTGGAGGTATCAGAAGTGCGAATGCTGACATGAGTAGCGTTAAAGGGGGTGAAAAGCCCCCTCGCCGTAAGCGCAAGGTTTTCTACGCAACGTTCATCGGCGTAGAGTGAGTCGGCCCCTAAGGCGAGGCAGAGATGCGTAGTTGATGGGAAACAGGTCAATATTCCTGTACCGATGTGTAGTGCGATGTGGGGACGGAGAAGGTTAGCTCAGCCAACTGTTGGATATGTTGGTTCAAGCCTGTAGTCATGCCTGGTAGGCAAATCCGCCGGGCTTAGATGAGGGGTGATAACGAGGCTGCTTGCAGCCGAAGTGAGTGATACCCTGCTTCCAGGAAAAGCCACTAAGCTTCAGCTACACACGACCGTACCGCAAACCGACACTGGTGCGCGAGATGAGTATTCTAAGGCGCTTGAGAGAACTCAGGAGAAGGAACTCGGCAAATTGACACCGTAACTTCGGAAGAAGGTGTGCCTTTAGTAGGTGAAGTCCCTCGCGGATGGAGCCCAATGAGGTTGCAAAAAATCGGTGGCTGCGACTGTTTATTAAAAACACAGCACTCTGCAAACACGAAAGTGGACGTATAGGGTGTGACGCCTGCCCGGTGCTGGAAGATTAAATGATGGGGTGCAAGCTCTTGATTGAAGTCCCAGTAAACGGCGGCCGTAACTATAACGGTCCTAAGGTAGCGAAATTCCTTGTCGGGTAAGTTCCGACCTGCACGAATGGCGTAACGATGGCCACACTGTCTCCTCCTGAGACTCAGCGAAGTTGAAATGTTTGTGATGATGCAATCTCCCCGCGGAAAGACGGAAAGACCCCATGAACCTTTACTGTAGCTTTGTATTGGACTTTGAACAGATCTGTGTAGGATAGGTGGGAGGCTTTGAAGTGTGGTCGCTAGATCACATGGAGCCAACGTTGAAATACCACCCTGGTGTGTTTGAGGTTCTAACCTAGGTCCATTATCTGGATCGGGGACAGTGCATGGTAGGCAGTTTGACTGGGGCGGTCTCCTCCCAAAGCGTAACGGAGGAGTTCGAAGGTACGCTAGTTACGGTCGGACATCGTGACGATAGTGCAATGGCATAAGCGTGCTTAACTGCGAGACTGACAAGTCGAGCAGATGCGAAAGCAGGACATAGTGATCCGGTGGTTCTGTATGGAAGGGCCATCGCTCAACGGATAAAAGGTACTCTGGGGATAACAGGCTGATACCGCCCAAGAGTTCATATCGACGGCGGTGTTTGGCACCTCGATGTCGGCTCATCTCATCCTGGGGCTGTAGCCGGTCCCAAGGGTATGGCTGTTCGCCATTTAAAGAGGTACGTGAGCTGGGTTTAAAACGTCGTGAGACAGTTTGGTCCCTATCTTCCGTGGGCGCTGCAGATTTGAGGAAGCCTGCTCCTAGTACGAGAGGACCGGAGTGGACACACCTCTGGTGTATCGGTTGTCACGCCAGTGGCATTGCCGAGTAGCTAAGTGTGGAAGAGATAACCGCTGAAAGCATCTAAGCGGGAAACTCGTTTCAAGATGAGATCTGCCGGGGCCTTGAGCCCCCTAAAGAGTCGTTCAAGACCAGGACGTTGATAGGTCAGGTGTGGAAGCGCAGTAATGCGTTAAGCTAACTGATACTAATTGCTCGTGCGGCTTGACCCTATAACTTTGATCGTCAGATCAAGGTGTTATGCCAAGTTGACGCATTCAAAATACCAACCGGTATGCTGCAAAAGCTAACCCGGTGCTGATTAAATCTCTATGAATTCGCTGTCCTGACATGTGTCAGAGCAGCAAACAGTTATGCCTGATGACCATAGCGAGTTGGTCCCACTCCTTCCCATCCCGAACAGGACAGTGAAACGACTCCGCGCCGATGATAGTGCGGGTTCCCGTGTGAAAGTAGGTCATCGTCAGGCTATTATCTAGAAACGCCCCAGTCCCCAAAGGACTGGGGCGTTTTGCTTTGCGGCCACACGGCTTGAAACGCCACCGCATAGGCAGACATAAATACAAGCGCAGTGACAGCACGAGGGCCCTCTCGTCCCCGGCAGGCATATACCCCCGACGCCCGTCACAGCTCGCCTGACACGCGCCGCCCAAAAGCCCTATAGTGGCTCCTCCACACAAGGCAGGCCGGGTGTCCAGACCCGCAGCCCACCCAACAGGAGGCAACTTGAAGCAGGACAACTCATCAACTCTCGCTCCAGCACGCTTCGGCAGCGGCCAGTCCGTTCGGCGCATGGAAGACGACACCCTTTTGATTGGCGCGGGCAAGTTCACCGCAGATGTAGTGCCAGACGGGCAAGCACAGTTGGTGTTTTTACGATCCCCTTATCCACACGCGCGTATCGTGGATGTCAACAAGGGGGATGCAGAGTCTATGCCTGGCGTGTTGGCGGTGGTGTCTGGCGCCGATCTGGCCACCAAGGGCGTGAAGCCGATTCCAGGCGGCGGATTCCAACGGGCTGACGGTAAGCCTGGCGTAACGCCACCACACCGCCCACTGGCGCACGAATACGTGCGGTTTGCCGGTGAAGCCGTGGTGGCGATCGTGGCTGAAACCTTAGAGCAAGCCCGAGACGCTGCTGAAGCCGTGTGGGTGGAATACGAAGAGCTGCCGGTGGTGGTGGACATGACCGCGGCATTAGCCCAAGGCGCACCGGCGATCGACAGCGCAGCACCAGACAACATTGCCGCCGAGATTCGCCACGGCAGTGCCGACGCCACGAATGCCGCGTTCGCGAAAGCAACACATGTGGTGCGTTTGGAGATCACCAACCAGCGCATCGTCGCTGTGAGCATGGAGCCGCGCACCGTGTTGGCCGCGCCTGATGCCGCAACCGGTCGCCTCACCATTCGCATGAGCACCCAAATGCCTTCCGGAGTGCGCGATTCGGTGTGTGCGTCGCTCGGGATTCCTAAGGCTGACGTGCGCGTAGTGGTGGGCGACGTGGGCGGCGGGTTCGGCATGAAAACCGGCGTGTACCCAGAAGACATCGTGACCGCCTACTGCGCGCGCCAACTGGGCCGCCCGGTGAAGTGGGTGAGCGAGCGCAGTGAAGAATTCCTGGCGGCCTACCATGGCCGCGACCTGGAAAGCCGCGCTGAACTGGCGCTCGACGACACCTGCAAGATCCTCGCGCTACGCCTGCAGTCGAACGCCAACGTTGGCGCTTATGCCACTGGTGCCGGCGTCGCGATCCAGCTGCTGATTGGCCCGTGGGTGCAGACCAGCGTGTACGACATTCAGACCATCGACTTCCACTTCAAAGCCGTGTTGACCAACACTGGCCCGACCAGCGCTTACCGTGGTGCGGGCCGGCCTGAAGCCATTTTCATGATGGAGCGACTGATGGACGAAGCCGCACGGCAGACCGGCATTGACCGCGTCGAATTGCGTCGTCGTAACTTCATCCAGCCATCGCAGATGCCATATAAGAACCCGATGGGGCAGACCTACGACACAGGGCACTTTGAATCGATCATGGACCAAGGTTTGGCGTTGGCCGATTGGAACGGTTTTGCTGCGCGCGCTGCCGATTCGGCAATGCGTGGGCGCCTACGCGGCTTGGGCATTGCTACGTTCCTGGAATGGACGGGCGGTAACGTATTTGAAGAACGTGTGACGCTCAATGTGCTGGCAGAAGGTGTGATCGAAGTGTTCTCTGCCGTGAACGCCATGGGCCAAGGCATTGCGACGACCTTGGCGCAGTTGGTGGTGGACGCTTTTGGCGTGCCTATCGACAAAGTGCGTGTGGTGCTGGGCGACACCGACCGCGGTGATGGCTTCGGCAGTGCCGGCTCGCGCAGCATTTTCACCGGCGGATCGGCCATGCGGATCGGCGCCGAGCGCACGCTCGACAAGGCACGCATGTTGGCTGCCGAACAGCTTGAAGCCGCACCCGAAGATCTGCAATTTGCCGAAGGCCGCTTCACGGTGGCGGGCACTGATGTGCAGGTGGGTTTGTTTGAATTGGCGGCAGCCCAGCCCGAGCGTAGCATTTTCATGGACTCGACCAGCACGGTCGATGGCCCCACATGGCCCAACGGCTGCCACATCAGCGAGGTAGAAATCGACCCGCAAACCGGCCAAGTCGACGTGGTGGCCTATGCCTCGATGAACGACGTCGGCCGCGTGATCAACCCGATGGTGGTACGTGGCCAACTCGACGGCGGCGCTGTACAAGGAATGGGCCAGGCACTATGCGAGCACCTCGTGTACGACACCGCTTTAGGTCAATTGGTGACCGGCAGCTTGATGGACTACGCCATGCCGCACGCCGACCAAGCACCTGATTTCAAAACCGAGATGGACACCAGCGTGCCCTGCAAAAACAACCCGCTGGGCGTCAAGGGTGTTGGCGAGCTGGGCACCATCGGCGCAGCCCCCTCGGTGGTAAATGCCGTGGCTGATGCGTTGGCGCGTAATGGCCGTGCGGCTCTCGCGCCTAAGTTGCAAATGCCGCTGTCGCCCAACCGGTTATGGACACTCCTGCAAGAGGCCTGAAATTCAAGAGTCAAACAAGCCTTTTGCGCAACGTGGACAAGCGGAGACAGCTACCCAAACCATAGCAATCAACGCCCCGCAGCTCAGCCGCGCGGAAACCCCACGCGGCGGCCACGCGCGCGCCATGTGGGCCATGCTGCTGGCGGTGGGCAGCTTCGCGCTGATGGACGCCGTGCTCAAGTTGCTGGCCGGCCATTACCCTGCCATGCAGGTGGCTGCGATGCGTGGTATGGCGTCCATGCCCCTGGTGGTGCTGTACGTGGTGTGGCGGCGCCAAGTGGGCAGTTTGTGGCGAGTGCGTTGGCCGCTGCAGCTGTTGCGTGGTGCGGCCAATATTGGCACCTTGTTTTTGTTCAGTTACTCGCTCAAGGCCTTGGCTTTGGCGGATGCCTACACGCTGTTCTTTGTAGCGCCATTGATGATCACCGCGCTCTCGGCCCTGGTGCTAGGTGAACGTGTACGGCGCGCACACTGGATCGCCATCGCCGTAGGCATGCTGGGCGTGGTGGTGGCTTTGCGGCCGGACGGCGAATCGTTCTTGTCGCTCGACGCATTGGCCGCCTTGGGTGCTGCGAGCTGCTACGCCACCTCCGCTATGCTGGGGCGCGTGCTGATCAAGCGTAACACTGGCGAGAGTTTGGTGTTCTGGACCACGGCCTTGATTGCCGTGGGAGCGGGGCTGTTGGCGCGACCGGATTGGGTGCCTGTAGCGCCTATGCACTGGCCGTTGATTGCGGCGCTGGCGGTTACCGGATTCATTGGCTTGCTGGCGATAACCGAAGCGTTTCGCGGCGGCCAGGCTTCGGTGGTGGCGCCTCTGGAATACACCGCGCTGGCGTGGGGCATAGCGCTCGACTGGCTGCTCTGGCGCACCGTGCCGGACCATTTCACCTTGCTGGGTGGCGCCATCATCATCGGCAGTGGCCTGGTTTTACTGCGCCGCGAGCACTGAACAGCGGCGCTACGGCAGAGACTTGCCCGGCAGAATGGCGCCATGAAAACTCTGCTGTTGTTTGTGGCGACCGCGCTCGCCGAAATCGTCGGTTGTTATCTGCCCTACCTCTGGTTGCGGCAAGGGCGCAGCATATGGCTGCTGTTGCCTGCGGCCTTGAGCCTCGCGTTGTTTGTCTGGCTGTTGACGCTGCATGCCACGGCCTCGGGCCGCGTCTACGCAGCGTACGGTGGTGTGTATGTGGCGGTGGCGCTGCTGTGGTTGTGGTTGGTTGACCAAGTGCGCCCAACGCTGTGGGACGGCGTGGGTGTGGGCATCGCTTTGCTGGGCATGGCCGTGATCATGTTCCAACCTGCTGCGCGTTAGTGGGTTCGCTTAGTCGGTTCAGTTAATTCGGCTTCGAAGGCTCCCAGTCGGCCTTGGCTTCTACTGCACGCAGCATGTCGGCCAGTGTTTTGCCGGGCTCGTCGGCAAACACATCGGGCAGCATTTCCAACTGTTGAATGCGGTCGACACGGAAACCACGGAAGTCGTCGCGCACCTCGCACCAGGCCGACAGCGTCCACACTTTGCCCCAATAGAAACAACCCAGAGGCCGCACCACGCGCTGGGTCGTCTTGTCAGCTAAATCCAGATAGTCCAAGTGCACTTTGCGCCGCGCCTGTGTGGCTTCACGCAGGGCTTGCAGATGCTGCTGTGTGGTCGCCGCGAGGCCGCCAATGGAGGGCGCAAACATCGCGACGGACTCGGCCGCCACACGCTGGGCAGGCGGCAAGACCGAGAGGATTTTGCCCAGCGCTGTTTCCACTTCGCGTGACAAACCGGCATCCAGCCAGCGTTGCGCCAAGCGCGCTGCGGCCACCAAGGCGGTGGCCTCCACCGGGCTGAACATCAACGGCGGTAGATCGAAGCCACGGCCCAAACGGTAGCCCACACCGGCCTCGCCCTCGATAGGCACACCTTGTGCCTGCAGCGCTGCCACGTCACGGTAGATGGTGCGTTCTGACACCTCTAGCCGCGTGGCCAAAAAGGCGGCCGTGGACAAACGCCGGCCACGCACAAGCTGGACGATTTGGAACAAGCGGTCGGCGCGGCGCATCGTGTTGGAGATGATGAAGTGTCTTAAGCTTTTGAGGCGGTTTGCGCATAAAGATGTAGCGCAAGCAGCTATCAATTTAGAAGACTAGCGGAGCTCGAAAATCGATCTCTGCATGCTAACGCGGGAATGGCTGGAAGGCGCTTCCGTGGCCCCGTCAAGCAGCCGCCAAGGCACTTGCATGGCGTGAGCAATGCGTTGCATGTCGGCCGTGCCGATCTCGAACAAACCGCGTCGAAACGGGTAGCCCCAGCGCTGGCGGTTCTCTACAAAATCCAGTTCGTCGAGCAGGGGTGCGATGGGCGCTGGTTGGGCCTCGACATACGCCACGTCACGCCGAAACGGCACGAAGCCGCCGCCCATGTCGAACGCATACGGCTCACCGGGCTGCACCACGCCCAGGCTGAAGAAGCTTTGCAACCGATCAGTGCCTGCCATGGTCTGGGCGGGCGCGTAATAGACCACCCGGTCACCAGGCGAAACCCTCCGCAGCGGGGCCACCTTGCCATGGCACACCTGCATAAAGCCCACGGGCTGCGCCACGCGTCCGCGCTGCGCGTGCTCGGCGCAGGCCACGGCGATCCAGTTCTTGGCCATGGTTTCGGTGCTTAGCGCGAGATCGAATGCAGGCCGATGGTATTGCCCTCGGTATCGCGCATGTGGGCGATGTAGCCCATGCCGTCGGGCAGTGTGATGCAGGCGTCGATCAATTGGCCACCGGCCAGCGGTACGCGGTAGGCGGCGGCGTCCAGGCCGGGGCTGCAGTCGAGGTAGATGCGCACACCGGCATCGGGTGCGGACTTGTATTCGCTGCCCGACACCAGGCAGCCGCCCGTGGCGGGTTCGTCGCGGGCGAACAGTGCCATCGGGGCGCCGCCAAACTCTTCGCGGCGCATGGGGCGGCCGAGCACTTGCTCGTAGAAGGCCTGTGCGCGGTCGAGGTTGGCGCAGGGGATTTCAAACCAGTTGATGGCGTTGGGGGTGGTGGTCATGGCGAGCCTCTCATGTGTTGTGGAAGAAGCCGCTATGGTGCGCGGGGGCTGCTGACAGCGTGGTGTCAGTAGCTTGTCGACGCCCGCATGTGCTGTCACCCGCCAATGAAAAACGCCCCTGGTGTTGAGCCAGGGGCGTTTGTTGGAAATGTTACGGTAAGACGTTACGCGGCGACGGCAGCGGGCCGCAAGCTGCGTGCACGCTCCAGTTGGCGGCCGGTCTGACGTGGGTCCAGGCCGTACATGTCGGCAAACTCTTCCACGCTGCTGCGGCCGCTGGCGTCAAAGGCGCGCAACAGGGCTTCGGCCTTGGCATCTTCGGCGGTGATCTCGGCAAACACGTCGTTCAGCAATTGGTTGGCGGTCTCGTCGCGGCTACGCACCAGATCGGCATACGCATCGCGCGCCAGGCCCGAGGCTTCAAACGCCTGGCGCAGGCGGCGGCGCAGTTTCTCAGACGCGTCTTCGCCATCACGTGGCTTGCGGCGGCGAAACACTTCCAGCAGCGCGTGGTGCACGTGTTCGGGTGCCATGGCTTCCACGGCGTTGCCCAACAGGTCGTGGCGTTGGCGGCCTTCGGCCACGCTTTGCAGGTAGCGTGTGCTGCGCGTGTGGATGCCCAGGGCAACCTTCAACGCTTCGCGCTCAAACACTTCGGGGTGGGCTTCTTGCAGGTCTTGGAAGATGCCACGCTTGAGCGGCAAGAACACGGCGCCAAACAAGTGCGGGTAGAGCGCGGCCAGTTGCTCCAGCAGCGGGTGGGTACGGCGTGGAGCCTGCGGGCCTTGCTGACCTTGTGGCGCGCCCTTGCCATCGTTTTGACGTGGCTGGCGGGGTTCGCGCGGTGTGCCGGGTTCACGTGGTGCGGCTGCCACATTCGGTGCGCCGCCTTCAGCGCCGGGCTTGCGGCGGTTGCGACCGCCTCGGCCCCCACGCCGGCCACGCTCAGCGCGCGGTGCGTCGGATGCTTCTGCCGTGGCAGCAGGCGCGTCCACAGGCGCGACAGCCGCTGCAGCGGGGGCGGCAGAAGCGTCTGTAACTTGCGGGGCGGGCGTCAATTGAGGGTCGGTCATGAGAGCGGAAAATAAGCAGTCGAACCCGCGATCATGCCAGCTTGGCGCGGGTGCTGTCTAAATAGGCAAAACCAGGGGGTGCGGCGCAGGTTCAAGAGGGGCTAGACCAGCGCCTGGTCGAGCAGCTCCACCCAGTGCCGCACGGGCACTGTGGTGCCGCTTTGCAGGTGGGTGATGCAGCCAATGTTGGCCGACAAAATGGCCTCGGGTGGGGCATCGCCATGCGCCGTTTCCAATGCGCCGAGTTTGCGGTCACGCAGTTGTTTGGAGATGCCGGGGTTGAGCACCGAATAAGTGCCGGCGGATCCGCAACACAGGTGCGCTTCGTTCACTGCCACGCGCAGGTTGAAGCCCAGCGCGCGCAAGTGTTGTTCCACACCGCCACGCAGCTTTTGGCCGTGTTGCAGCGTGCAGGGTGGGTGGTAGGCGATGGGGCCGGTGGGCGCCTTCACGCGCGTGCGCAACGTGGTGGCCAGCTCGGGCAGCCATTCGCTCAGGTCGCGCGTCAAAGCGCTGATGCGTGCGGCGCGCGCGGCATAGGCGGGGTCGTCGCGCAGCAGATGGCCGTAGTCTTTGACGGTGACGCCGCAGCCCGAGGCGTTCATCACAATTGCCTCGACTGGCGCGGCGCCACTCACGACGTTTTCGCCTTCTACATACGGCCACCAGGCATCAATGTTGGCGCGCATTTGTGCCAGGCCGCCGGTTTGGTCGTTCAGGTGAAACTTCACCGCGCCGCAGCAGCCGGCCGATGGGGCCAGCACGGTCTGGATGCCCGCCGCGTCGAGCACGCGTGCGGTGGCGCTGTTGATGTTGGGCATCATCGACGGCTGCACGCAGCCGGCCAGCATCAACACCTGGCGCGCATGGGTTTGTGTGGGCCAGCGACCAGCGTCCTGTTTGGCGGGCACCTTGGCCTGCAAGGCTTGTGGCAACAGGCCGCGCACCTGCTGGCCCAGGCGCATGGCGGGGCCAAACAGCGGTGACGACAAACCTTCTTTCAGCGCCCAGCGTTTGGCGCGTTCGCCCGCAGGGCGCGGTACTTTGGCATCCACAATCTTGCGGCCGATGTCGACCAAATGGCCGTAGTCCACACCGCTGGGGCAGGTGGTTTCGCAGTTGCGGCAGGTCAGGCAGCGGTCCAGGTGTTGTTGCGTGCTGCGCGTGGGCTCGGCGCCCTCAAGCACCTGCTTCATCAAATAGATGCGGCCGCGCGGGCCATCGAGTTCATCGCCCAGCAACTGGTAAGTGGGGCAGGTGGCGGTGCAAAAGCCGCAGTGCACACACTTGCGCAGAATGGCTTCGGCGGCTTGGCCGTCGGGTGTGTTTTTGAACTCGGGGGCGAGGTTGGTTTGCATCGGGTCTCGTAATCTTTTTTGTTTTGGTCTTTATTTTTATGGGTTCTGCTTGGGGGCGTTGTGGCGGCTGTAGCGCAGCCGGGCCCAAATGGCCGCCAGCAGCGCACGCAAATACACCGAGCGGCGCAGGTCGTGGCGCAGCGGCGGCAGCGACACCGTCATCAGTAGCGCGGCCATGGGGAGCACCCACAAAAAGCCCACGTACTTGAAACCCGCCGCGCCAAACAGGCCACCGGCGATGAACATGCCCAGCAGCCCGCCATACAGCCGCATGCGTGCCGCGTTCGAGCGCACATGGGACTCGGGCGGTGTGCCATGGCGGTTCCAGTACAGCAGCTTGCCAAGTTCAATGCCCAGGTCGGTGAGGTTGCCGGTCATGTGCGTGGTGCGCACCTTGCCGCCCGAGATCTTGGTGCTGAGCGCGTTTTGCAGGCCCATGATGAACGACAGCAGCAGCACCGTGAGCGGCACGGTAAAGGGCGTTTCCCACGTCAGCGTGATGGCGCCCATCAGCCCGAACGGCAGCAGCAACCCGGCCTCCAACAACATCGGCAACGCAAAGGCGCTGCGCAGATGGTGCTGCCGGCCCCAATTGACGATGAGTGCCGTGCAAGCCGCGCCAACGGTAAAGGCCAGCAGCGCACCCAGTGCGCTCAACAGCAAGGCGGTGTCGCCCAACACCAGCCCATCGGCCACCTGCGAGGCAAAGCCCGACATGTGCGAGGTGTAGCTGTGCACCACCAACAAGCCGCCCGCATTGGTGGCGCCGGCGTTGAAGGCCAACACGTAGCCCAGTAGCCGCGTGGTGGATGCCGTGCGGTGGCGGTCGGCGATGTGGAACAAGCGGCGCAAGATGGTCTCTAAAGGAGGCTCTTAGAAGTCGGCGTACAGCCGGCCTCGGTTGAGGATGCCGGCCGGATCGAACTCGCGCTTGAGGTTGCTGTGGATGCGGTCGAGCGGGCTTTTTAATGCATCAAATAGGCCTCTGGCACCCGGTGCTCTAGCGGAAGCAGCTATAAATAGCGTAGCGTTTCCATCGGCTGCCTGTGCAACGCTGCGGATGTGCTCCGCCGCAGCACTAGGCGCCCACAGCCAGCGCTGACCGCCATGCCACTCGATCAGTTGCTGATAAGGCAAGTCCAACACGGGCGCGGTTTGTGGCACCGACAGGCGCCACAGGTCTAGCCCTTCGCGTGGTGCAAACCAGGGCAGGTGCTGGTCGCGGCAGGCGCTCCAGTCAAAGGCATTGGCCTCTAGCCGGGTGCCGCCCATGTTGGCGCACGCGGCTTCCACCGCCGCCACGGCGCCACGCAGGCGCACCCACAAAACATCGTCCACCCAGCAACTGGCGTTGAGCGGCAGTGGCTGGCCACCCCAAAGGTTGAGTTGGCGCAGCGCATCGGCTTGCGGCATGGCAAAGCGCAGCGTGGCTTCAGCCGGGGCCACGGGCAATACCTTGAGATTGATTTCGGTCAGCACGCCCAGCGTGCCGAGCGCCCCGCATATCAGCCGCGAGACGTCATAACCCGCCACGTTTTTCATCACCGTGCCGCCAAAGGTCAGCAGCTCGGCACGGCCGTTGACGAGGGTGACGCCGAGCATGAAGTCACGCACGGCGCCCGAGCTTGCGCGCGCCGGGCCGCTGAGGCCGGCGGCGACCATGCCGCCTACCGTGCCACCCGTGCCGTCAGCTCCAAAGCGCGGCGGCTCAAACGGCAGGCATTGGTTTTGTTCCGCGAGTGTGGCTTCGAGTTCGGCCAGCGTGGTGCCCGCGCGCACTGTCACCACCAACTCGCTCGGCTCGTAGCTGACGATGCCGCTCAGCGCCGTGGTGTCGAGCACTTCGCCTTGCAGCGTCTGCCCATAAAAGTCTTTGCTGCCCCGGCCACGGATGCGCAGTGGCCGGGCTTCTGCGGCGGCGGTGGCTATCTGGGCGATGAGTCTCTGAACGGCTGGATCCATGCCGAATGGTAGCGGTTGGTTACCAGTCGGCAACGTCTTTGCGGCGTGAATTTTTTGAACCAACAACGTTCAGTTTTTGATGCCTTGATCTCAAAACCAATACTTAATTTAGTAACGACTAAATACAAAAAGTAGGGGTATTGAAAATAAATCTCATGGAAAAACAGGCTTGGCCAGATAAGGTTCTATTCAAAATCAAACGCTTGGTTTACCTATTTGCTGCAAATATCTCTAATTACTTATTGAAATTTGCGCACATATTGAACAGAACTTAAAAAATGGCCGTAAGACATTTAGCTACAAAATGCCTCAAGCATATGTCTCTAACTGGAGACGCCCATTCACTCCTATTTGCGGGCCGGTGATACCGTCACTTGGCTATTGCACCCGGCAATGCACATGTGGATATGAACGCCACGTGAAATAAACAAATGAATGGGAAACAATATGAAATCCATTAAAACGCGCTGGCTCATAGCGCCCACGGTTGCTGCACTGGCAACCGTGTTGGCGCCACCCCTTATGGCGCAACAAACGTCCAAGCCCAACATTATTTTGATCGTCTCTGACGATACTGGATACGGTGATCTGGGCCCTTACGGCGGTGGCGCCGGGCGCGGCATGCCCACGCCCAATATCGACAAAATGGCGGCTGAAGGCATGACGCTGTTCACGTTTTACGCCCAACCCAGCTGCACACCAGGGCGCGCGGCCATCCAGACCGGGCGTATTCCCAACCGCAGTGGCATGACCACGGTGGCTTTTCAGGGTCAAGGTGGTGGCCTTCCAGCAGAAGAGTGGACGCTAGCTTCTGTGTTGAAAACAGGCGGCTACAAGACCTTCTTCACCGGCAAATGGCATTTGGGCGAATCAGATTACGCGCTGCCCAACGCGCAAGGCTACGACGAGATGAAGTATGCCGGGCTGTACCACCTGAATGCCTACACCTATGCCGACACGACGTGGTTTCCCGACATGGACCCCGAGCTACGCGCCATGTTCCAGAAGACCACCAAGGGCGCACTCTCGGCGAATGCCGGACAAGCCCCCGTGGAGGAATTCAAAATCAATGGCCAGTATGTCGATACGCCCGTGATTGACGGCAAGCCAGGTGTGGTGGGCATTCCCTTTTTTGACCGCTATGTTGAAAAAGCATCGCTGGACTATTTGGATAAAAACGCCAAATCGGATAAACCATTTTTCATGAACATCAACTTCATGAAAGTGCACCAGCCGAATATGCCCGACCCCGACTACGTGGGTAAATCCTTGTCGAAAAGCAAATACGCAGACTCAGTTGTGGAACTGGATGCGCGTATTGGCCGCATCATGGACAAGGTGCGTGCCTTGGGCCTTGATAAGAACACATTGGTTTTCTACACCACCGATAACGGCGCCTGGCAAGACGTTTATCCCGATGCAGGCTACACACCATTTCGCGGCACCAAAGGCACGGTGCGCGAGGGGGGCAACCGAGTGCCTGCCATTGCCTGGATGCCGGGCAAGATTCCAGCAGGTTCCAAGAGCCATGAACTCACCGGGGGCCTGGATCTGATGGCCACGTTTGCGGCTGTTGCGGGCGTCAAGCTGCCCGAGAACGACCGCGCCAACAAGCCGATCATTTTCGACAGCATCGACATGGCGCCTGTGCTGTTCAGCAACGGCAAGTCCAGCCGCAAAACGTGGTTCTACTTCACTGAAAACGAACTTTCGCCTGGCGCCGTACGGGTGGGCAACTACAAAGCCGTGTTCAACCTGCGGGGTGACAACGGTGCGCTAACTGGCGGCTTGGCGGTGGACACCAACCTTGGTTGGAAGGGCCCTGAGTCGTATGTGGCCGCCGTACCGCAAATCTTCGACCTGTGGGCCGACCCGCAAGAGCGCTACGACATCTTCATGAGCAACGTGACCGAGCGCACGTGGACGCTGCCCACCATCAACATCGCAGTGAAGGAGTTGATGAAGACCTACGTGAAGTACCCACCACGCAAGAACCAAAGCGATGCGTACAACGGGCCCATCACCCTGTCGCAGTACGAACGCTTCCAGTACGTGCGTGATGCGCTGGCCAAGGACGGTTTCAACCTGCCCATGCCGACGGGTCAGTAATTGACCGGTTAGCGTGAGGCACAAGGCCCCGGATGTTCGTCCGGGGCCTTTTTTATTCCTGGAAGAAGTTGACCGGCAAGCCGGGCACGTCGACCTGCAAAGCAAACACGCAACCCGATTGCGGCAATGCCGCCAGTTCAGCTTCGGGCCGACCTTGGCTGGCGGTGGTCACAAACAGCGTACGCAAATCGGGCCCGCCGAAACACGGCATGGTGGGGCATTGCGCAGGCGTTTGGAAGGTGGCGAGCAAGCGGCCATCGGGTGCGAACTTGCAGATGCGGCCGCCCTCGAACATCGACGAGTAGTAGTTGCCTTCCACGTCCATGGCGGCGCCATCGGGGCGGCCACCGTAGCCAGGTTGGCCGGAAGTCCAGCCCGCAGGCTTGCCGGGCAACTGCTGGAACACGCGTGGGTTGCTCAGCGTGTTCGACTCGGCCGCCCAGTCCCAGGCGCGCACAAGGTGGTCGGGCGTGTTGGCCCAGTACAAGGTGTGATTGTCGGGCGACCAGGCCAGGCCGTTGGCAGTGATGGCGTGGTCGGCCTGCTCCAGCAACTCAGGCGCGCGGCCGTCACGGCAGTCGAGCGAATACAGCTTGGCGTTATGTGCGGTGCGCGGCTCAAAAATAGTGCCGGCCCAGAAGCGGCCGAGCACGTCGCATTTGCCGTCGTTGAAGCGCGTGGTCGCGGGGTCGTGTTTGGCGGCCGCTATCAATGTGAGCTCGCCGCCCCAGGTGCGTGCACGGTAGATGCCGTCGCGCATGGCGACTACCAAGCCGCCGCTGGCGGCCGGGGCCATGCAACCGGGTTCTTGCGGCACGTTCCAGGTGTCGACCACGCCGCTGCCGGGCTGGGTACGGTGGATGCGTTTGCCCGGCAAGTCCACCCAATACAGGCGTTGCTCCAGCGGATGCCAGAAGGGTGATTCGCCCAGCAGGTTGGGCGTGGTGGTGATGGGGTTCCAGGCGGGCAAGGTCATGGTTCAGTTACTTGGTGCGTTCTACGGCAATGGTCATTTGGACAGACAGGGTTTCGCCGGGCTGCAGCACGCGCACACCCAGCGTATCCGCGTTGGTTTGGTTTACCGCGTTGTTGACGTGGCTCACCGGTTCGATGGCCACAAAATCTTTTTGTGTGGTGGTGAAGACGACCAAGTGGCGCAGGTGTGAGGTGATGCGGGTGTGCAGCACCGGGTCGATCAAATCGACCTGGCCGCTCCAGCCGTCAAAGCAGTTGTCCACCACCAGAGTGGCGCAGTCGGTGTTCAAGCCGGTGCTGGTGCTGTGGCTGATGGGCAGCATGTCGGGGCCATTTTCCCAGCGGCCGGTGGCGGCAAAGCTGATGCGGCTGCCGGGGCGTTTGACGAAAAACGGGTGCCAACCCAGGCCGATGGGTGCGGGTTGGGGCGACTGGTTGGTGGCGCTGAGTGTCATCTCCAACGCGTCGGGGCTGAGGCGAAAGCTTTGCGAGGTGTCGAAGGCGAAGGGCCACGAGGCGTCGGGCTGGTGCTCAAAAGCCAGCAGTGCCGATTGGCCATCGGATTCGAGCACTTCCCAGGGGCGCTGCCAGCCGTGGCCGTGGATGGCGTGGGGCTCGGGCGCGTTGTTTTGTACCAGCGGATGGCTCGTGCCCTGCCACTGCAACGTGGCGTGGCCGATGCGGTTGGAAAACGGCACCAGCGCATAACTGCCGCTCACGCGGGACGAGGCCACACTGGCGGCGGGCGCCGAGCGCAGCACCGCGTCATCGCCCAGCCACAGGCCGGTGATACAGCCGCCGAGGTCGGGCCGCAGTTCACAGCGCAGCGCGCCGTTTTGCAGAACCAGTGGGGATGTCATGGCCGGGGCTCCTTGGCATGGATGGGGCTCCATGATAGGCCGACGCCAGGCAAAAAAATGGCCCGCCGGAACCTTGCGGTTCGTGCGGGCCAAACTTCCTAAGGAGATGAAATCTTGGCAACCTGGCGGCGGTGGCACCGCCAGGCGTAATCCCCTGAAGGATTCGATAAGTCTTGCTTAGCGGTTGTAAGCGGTTTCGCCGTGGGACGTGATGTCCAGGCCTTCGCGCTCTTCTTCTTCGCTGACGCGCAGGCCGATGGCCACGTCTGCAATCTTGAAGGAGATGAAAGCCACCACACCAGACCAGACGATGGTCACAAACACGCTCTTCACTTGGATCCAGACTTGTGCGCCCATTGCGAACGTGTCGGGGGTCAGGCCACCGGTGCCGCCCAGGCTTTGCGAAGCGAACACACCGGTCAAGATGGCACCCAAGATGCCGCCCACGCCGTGCACACCAAACACGTCAAACGCGTCATCCACGTTCAACATCTTCTTCAGGCCGCTCACACCCCACAAGCAGACGATACCGGCCAACAGACCCAGCACGATGGAACCCATGGGGCCGACGAAACCAGCAGCAGGCGTCACCGCCACCAGGCCGGCAACGGCACCAGATGCAGCACCCAGCATCGAGGCCTTGCCCTTGTGCAGGCTTTCACCGGCAATCCACGACAGCGTTGCAGCAGCAGTAGCCAACACGGTGTTGACGAAAGCCAGGCCAGCAGAAGCGTTGGCAGCACCGGCGGAGCCAGCGTTGAAACCGAACCAACCCACCCACAGCAGCGAAGCGCCCACCATGGTCAGCGTCAGCGAGTGCGGCGTGAAAGCTTCTTTGCCGAAGCCGATACGCTTGCCCACCAAGTAGGCACCCACCAAGCCAGCGACACCGGCGTTGATGTGCACCACAGTGCCGCCTGCGAAGTCGAGTGCGCCATCAGCGCCCAGGAAACCGCCGCCCCAGACGATGTGGGCGATTGGCACGTAGCTAAAGGTGAACCACAGCACCGAGAACAACAGCACAGCGGAGAAGCGTGCGCGTTCTGCGAAGGCGCCGACGATCAGCGCCACGGTGATGGCGGCGAACGTGCCTTGGAAGGCGAAGAACACATATTCAGGAATGGTGATCAGAGCCCCGAAGGTCTCCAGGTTCACACCCTTCAAGAAGATCTTGTCCAGGCCGCCGATGAACTTGCCTTCACCGGAGAACGCCAGGCTGTAGCCGTAGATGGCCCACAGAATGCTGATCAACGAGAAGATCACGAACACTTGCATCAGCACGGACAGCATGTTCTTCGAGCGGCCCAGGCCACCGTAGAACAAGGCCAGGCCGGGGATCGTCATCAAGATCACCAACAGGGTCGAGGTCAACATCCAGGCGGTGTCGCCGGAGTCAAGCTTTGGCACCGGTGCCGGTGCGGCAGCAGCGGGAGCCGATGCATCTGCAGCAGGGGCTGCAGCTGCTGCTGGTGCAGCGTCAGAAGCGGGGGCTGCCACAGCAGTGGCTGGTGCGGAAGCGTCGGCGGCGGGTGTTTGCGCCATCAAGGTTGGGCCGACGGCCAACAAACTCAGGCCAAGGGCCAGAGAAGCAATTAGTTTTTTCATGAGATAAGTTCTTTCTGAAGGGCAGAGCGACTTACAGCGCTTCTTTACCGGTCTCACCCGTACGGATGCGTACGACTTGTTCGAGGTTGAACACAAAGATCTTCCCGTCGCCGATCTTGCCGGTGCGGGCTGCGCCTTCCACGGCTTCGATCACGCGGTCGACGAGTTCGTCGGCCACTGCCGCTTCGATCTTCACTTTGGGCAGAAAGTCCACCACGTATTCAGCGCCACGGTACAGCTCGGTGTGGCCCTTTTGACGGCCGAAGCCTTTGACTTCGGTGACGGTGATGCCTTGGACGCCAATACCGGAGAGGGCTTCGCGCACCTCGTCGAGCTTGAACGGTTTGATGATGGCCGTTACGAGTTTCATAGATAGTTCCTCTTGTTCGATCAGAAGCTGTACTTGACGCCAATCAACCCGCTGTCTTTACCCAGGAATTTGCCGTTGGCTGGGCTGGCGTAGAAAGTTTTGTCGGCGTTGGTGCCCACGGCCGTCAGGGTGACGACGAAGCCGTTGGCGAAGTCTTTGCTCACGCTGAGGGAGTAGTCGGTATAAGAAGCCGCTGCCGTGCCGTCGATGCGTTGGTAGCCAACGTGTGGCGTGACGCCCCAACCGCTGCCCAGATCGAACGTGGCGGCTGCTTCCAGGTAGTAGGAGCCCTTGCTGTCGGCCACGCCGAAGGTTTGCTTGGTCACCGATTGCGAGTACTTCACGGTCGCAGGGCCAAACGTCAACGCGCCATAGACTTCCGTCGTGTTGGGCGTGGTGCTGAAGTTTTCGCTTGGGTATTGGTAGCGCAGCACACCCACGTCATACGAGAAAGATTCGGTGATCGTGCCCTTGTAGCCGCCGTAGAAGTCCAGTTCCACCGGGCCGTCGCCACCGGGAATGTCTTTCAGGATCTTGATGGTCGAAGCCCACGTGCCCAGATAGATACCGCTCTTGTGCGAGAAATCGATGCCACCTTGCAGAGCCGGCTTCAGGCGAGATTGCGAAATGCCACGGAAACGGTAGTCTGAAACAACTCCAACGTTGAAAGCCAGGGTGTAATCTGGCTCGGGCGCCGCGGTCTGCGCAAAAGCGCCACTCGATACTGCGAGCGTTGCGAGGACCAGGGTTTTGGCGGCTGACAATTTCATGTTTGGCTCCGGATTAGTAAAAGAGTGATGACGCAGTCCCTAAGCATGTAGCGTGCCATCGGCTACCACTTGTTACGGCTCGTCAGTGCCTCTGTCCCATACGGTGTTCTGAAATCAGAACAAGTGACTGTGCACCACTTGAGTGCGCAAGTAAAACGGTTTGTATCTCCATCCAAGAGGTGCACCGATTTGAACAAGCAGGATGAAATGAGCCTTTCTTTGGTGCAAAGTCGATCTCTATTGGGGCTAGAGGCGCCAGCGGTCACCGTTGAGGTGCATTTGGTCAACGGTTTGCCGAGTTTTACGCTGGTGGGGTTGGCGGATATCGAGGTCAAAGAGGCGCGAGAGCGTGTGCGTTCCGCCATCCAAAACGCTGGACTTGAGTTTCCAAGCAACAAAAGGCTTACAGTCAACCTGGCTCCAGCCGACCTGCCCAAAGAATCCGGCCGCTTTGACTTGCCGATCGCGCTGGGCATCCTGGCGGCCAGTGGGCAAGTTGATGGTGCAAAGCTAGCAGGGTATGAGTTTGCCGGGGAGTTGTCTTTGTCTGGTCAACTGCGGCCGGTACGTGGCGCGTTGGCCATGGCGCTGGCGCTCGAAACCCAGGGCATCGCGACCAAGATGGTGTTGCCGCCCGAAAGTGCCGAAGAGGCCGCGTTGGTGCCTGGCGCCGAAGTGTTCCGCGCTGAACATTTGTTGGACGTGGTGCGCCAATTCCGTCCAGCCGGCGCAGCACACGGGGTTGATGAAGACGACAACCCCGGTTGGACCCAGGCTGTGCCCAAACCTGTGGCGACGAGCGTGCGCTACGCATGTTTGTCCGATGTGAAAGGCAGCGCCGCAAGCAAGCGCGCGCTGGAAATTGCGGCGGCCGGTGGCCATAGCCTGCTGTTGGTGGGGCCACCGGGCTCAGGCAAGTCGATGCTGGCGCAGCGTTTTGCAGGTTTGCTGCCGCCCATGACCACGCGCGAGGCCTTGCAGAGTGCGGCGGTGGCCAGCATCAGTGGGCGTTTTGGTTTGGACCAGTGGGCCGTTCGACCGACGTGTAGCCCGCACCATACGGCCAGTGCCGTGGCACTGGTGGGTGGCGGTTCGCCGCCACGCCCTGGTGGACATCATCAAAGTTACAGCACTTAGTTACTTAACAAAATCAAATACTTATGGGGCCTGCTATCAAGGTTAAGCTTCGACAAACATCACAGTTAGGACGATCTTTTGCAGCGGTGCTCAGGGTTCCCCAGCCGACGTAGCTGGCTAGATCGCTCTGTCGATTTCAGATGCTCAGCACATCGTTGGCCGCCTGGTCAAAAACGCACTGGCAGCAACTTAAGGGACGCCTGGGCAAGCGTCGACTACGGGCGCGCTTTATCCACGCTATTGAAGGAGCCTATCTGACGGCCCCCATTTCGATCATGCGGCTCTACAAAGAAAAAGGGCCGCCTATTGGCGGCCCCGCTGAGCGCGTTTAGCGCATCAGGTGCGATCGTAGGTCGCGGCAGTAGGGGCAATGCGTTTCACCGCATCAATCCCCACTTGCGCAGCCTGCTTGGTCGTATAGACCTCCGAGTGACACAGCTTTTCGCCGTTGTTGGCCTTGAGGTGCCAGAAGAAACCGCCGCCATTGGCGCGAAAAATTTCAAACATAGATAACTCCTTGTGTAATGAGAAAGTGGAGGCAAGATTTGCCTTCGCCAAGCGTTGTGATCAGTGCACGCACTCGTACAGGTTCAGAAGATTGTTCGGACTCTCTCCATCCGCGTTCGTCTTCAAGTACTTGTGGCCGTAGCGGCTCACCGCCACGATCACATCGACTATCTGCCCACCCGCTTTCACGAAGAACTGGTACTTGCCAGCCTCGATGTGCTGAATGGCGGCTTCCTGACTGAGCTTCCAGTTGGTGCCGTCGCCGTTCACCCCGCCAACCGCACGGATGCGCTCATGAGGGTCGTACCGATCACTTTTGTTGACACATTTGATCTCGTGTCTTGTAGCCATGGCTATTCCTTTCATAGGAATGCGCAAGGCCAGTCCGGAGAAACTGTCCTTGACGTTAAAAATGGCCACCGCTTACACTAGAAGTGCTACCAACCAGCTTTGCGGGCTCCGGCCTTCATCGCTTGCATCGGACCAGTCGTTTTGGCGAACGACTGGTCTTTTGCTTTTTAGGTGTCCTGTGCTCCTGTCGCGCTTTGCTTCTTCAGCTTGTACACGCCTTTGCGCTTGGGAATACTTTCCACCAATCCTGTCACCTGCATCCGATAAAGCTTGTTTGCAAGCTTTCTCCGGTCTTCCACGATGTACTGGTGGTCGCGATAGAGCCCGACCATCAGTTCATCCAAATTCGCAATACCGGCAAATCGTCCTTCGAGCGTCTTGACGATTTTTTCCTCTAGCTCGTCGAGCTTGGTCGCCACAATTTGCTTGCGCAATATTTCTGGCAGATCAGAAAGATCACCCAAACGTCGGCCCAAGTCCTTGGGAATTGAATCGTCAGTGCTCATGTATTCGCCTTTATTGGGTCAAATTCTAATACGTCCACCGGATCCCGTGTCAAGCCCCATTCTGCAATTTAGGCTAGGGCCACGTCATTTTCGCAATTGCGAAGCATCCGCTTGATAACACTTGTTATCAATGGCTCTTCGTAGTCAATGATTCCTCAACCGTTTGTTATCAAAAAATCAACTCGTACGGTGACTCTTGTTACCTATGTAGCTATAGAGTTTTAGCAGCAACTGTTCCTCTATAACAATCCTCATAAGTCACTGTGCAGACGTTTGCACAGGGTGCTATTAAAACTAGCACTAGCCAAATTTCTTTTATATCAATAACTTAGCACAAGCTAAGTCCAAGAAAAGCTCTTTAGGCTTTGCTAAACATCTTTAGGCGTTTGAACGCAAACAGGGCCAGAAACTTCCTTCCTTGGTTGCTTGAAATGTTTAAAGCTTGTCCAATAAGTTATCTTGTTAATTAGTTAACTGATCATGAGTACACGATTCCAACCGCTAAAGAAAACTGCTGGTATTCGAACGACTAACCTTGGTTATGTCCAGCCTGGACGCATAGACAAGAAGGCCTTGGTTGGCTACTTTTCAAAAGATGCGCACAAAGTAGTGAGACAACTCGCGCTAGATTTAAATAGGAGCGTCGAAGATCTTATGGCAGAAGCTTTTCATGATCTTTTAGTTAAGTTAGATCAACAAGAACAAGCAATGCTATTTAAGTTATAGGAACAGACTTTAGCTAAAACTAATTAGAGATAACTTTAAGCGGTAGGAAGAGATACGTATTCCTAAACTTAAAAACAGCCACAGGGCCAGTTGACAGTTCCGCACGTGCCGGTCTTCGACATGACAGCGTCTATAGAGAACTCAGCGAACGCGGCAAGATCGACGGCCAACAGTCGCCCTTCGCGGCAGGGCCTGTCACCCCCGCGAGCTGTGTGTTCGAAATTCCTAACATTAGTGGCCACCCTTGATATCAATGTTTGGCAGAACGAACATGCTTTGCCGCTGCACGCTTCAATGATACGATAACTGTATATAAATACAGTATTGGAGTTCGTAATGGACATTGAACTACGCGGCTATACCGTCAGCTTGCGTGATTACCCAGGCCAAAAGATGGTGGCCGAGACGCGTTATGCGCAAGTCCTGGAGCGTCAATGCGGTGGACCAACGGGCATCATCGAGACACTTCTTACTTTGCAACGCCTGGAAGACGCACCACCCGAAGAGGCCTCCACGGAAGAGCTGGCCGCGATGCGGCAAAGCCGCCACGGCGGCACGCTTGGCGGGGTATCAAGGGCTCGGCGAATCAGAGACGGCCTTCTTCGAGGTCCGCATCACCTGAATGGCATGCCAAGGAGATCACAGCCCCATCGAGCTGTGATGCCCAACACTTAGATGTGTGAGGTTTCCAGCAAAGAAACGGTTTGACGGGCGTGCTGCAGCGCTTCTTCAATACCCTGCTGTGATGCCAATCGAGTCGCCAATTGTGCTGCTATAGCACTTAGACAGTGATTGAGCACCTTTACCGGAGCACCCAGCTTCTCCCGCTCATAACGGCTCAGGCAGGTGCGATCCACCCCTAAGATTCGTGCGAACTCGTCTTGCGTCAGCGAGCCACGGGCATGACGAATCAGTTCGCCCTGGGTGCTGGGCAATGAAAAAATAGGGTGTTGTTGTTGCACGATATGTGTGACAATAGCACATATCCGTAGATCGAAACAAACCTCTACCATTGAGGCTCGAAAGACCATCATGGCAAGCGCATCCCAAGTCACTGAATTGCTTCGTGCCTTCATCCGCAAGGAAGACGACCATTTTTTAAAGGTCGCCTTGCAGGTGGCCGCCGTCGAGGCGCAGCGTGGCCACGTCAAGGTCGCGGCAGAGATGCGCGAGCTGATCGACCGTGCGCGCACCCAGGTCGAGCCGCGTCAAACGGCTCGCCCCATGCCCTTGGCGCAACCCAAGGGCGAATTGGCCGAGTTGCTCAGTGCCCAGTACCCGCAGCAGCCCCTGTCCTCCATGGTGGTGTCGGCCACCGTCGAGGATCGCCTGCAGCGCATCCTGAAAGAACAACGCCACCACGAGGCCTTGGCAGGCCACGGACTGGAGCCGCGACGCAAGTTGTTGTTGGTCGGTCCCCCCGGCACCGGCAAGACACTGACGGCGAGCATGCTGGCCAGTGAGCTGCGACTGCCGCTGTTCGTCGCACGCTTTGATGCCCTGATCACCAAGTTCATGGGCGAGAGTGCATCGAAGCTACGCTTGGTGTTCGATGCCCTTAAAACCACGCGCGGGGTTTACCTCTTTGATGAATTCGACTCGCTCGGTTTGCAACGCGGTAGTCAACACGATGTGGCAGAGATGCGGCGCACGCTCAACATGTTCCTGCAATTGATCGAGCAAGACCGCTCGGACAGCCTAATCGTGGCAGCGACCAACCACGGGGCCTCGTTGGATGCCGCATTGTTCCGCCGCTTTGATGATGTCATTCGCTACGAGTTGCCCGACCAGACGCAGGCCGAGATTCTGCTGCGCAACAACCTGGCCCTGCTGGCGGATCCCACGCTGGACTACACGACGCTTGCACGCAAAGCCTTGGGGTTATCACACTCCGACATCGTAAAAGCCTGCGCAGACGCCATGAAGGACGCCGTCATCGAAGGCGAGAAGGTAGTTGATCCGCAACGCGTCATCCTGCATTTAGATGAACGCGCCTCCGGCCAGCTTCATTTGACATAAAAGGAATGCGGCAACATATCGACACATATGTTGCATTGGGCTTAGAGTGAAGGATGTGTTTACATCCAGATGACAATCCATGCCCGAACTAGATCATCTTTTCGCCGCAGGCTTCACCGACACCCAAAACTTCAAGTCCATGTTGTCGGCCCCGAAACGACCGACCGAAGACCGCAATCGTGCCCAACACGGCGCAGGATTGATGGCCCAGCTTCAGGGGCTGAAAAACCGGGTTGAGCAGCTACGCACCACCCGCGCGGAAAACGGATTCTCATCAGACCAGGGCGTGGCGATCTCCTTGGAGATCTATCCACCGGGCGCCCTGGATGCGGGGACCAAGTTGGAATGGAAACGTGACGGTATTGAGGTACTCAACGTCACCAACCCTGGACAGGGTGAAGTCATCACCGTCTTCGTTCCAGACGGAAAACTGGCGGCATTTGAAACGCGCGTAGCAGACTACTTGAATAAAGACCTGCCCCCCAGAAAGGAAGGGGGCAAAACCAAGCCGAAAAATGCCACCCTGATCAATGCGATCAGCACATTCCGGCAAGCCGCCTTTGCAGAACTCTGGACCGACCATGCGCCTCTGCCACAGGAACAGGAGGAGCGCCATTTCACAGTCTGGCTGCGATTGGGTGCCTCCACAAGCAAGGCTGTGGCCACAGCCTTCCGCGACGCCGCAACCCCGTTGGGCATTGAAGTGCAACCAGGCTACATCAGCTTCCCTGGCCGCGTGGTGGTTGCGGTGCACGCAACACGTGCGGCCCTGGAGCGCTCACTTCAGTTGCTCGACCTGGTCGCGGAAATCCGCTCCACATCGCCCTCGGCGACTTACTTCCTCGCCGATCTGAAGCCATTTGAGCAAGCACCTTGGGTACAAAACCTCGCACAGCGCACCGTCTATCCTGCGCCGGAAGGGGTTCCGTTCGTCACACTACTGGATACGGGCGTAAACCGCGCCCATCCGTTGTTGGATCCGCTCATCGCCGCCACTGATCTGCATGCCGTGGACCAGGCGTGGCCCACAACCGACCGGAACGGCCACGGCTCCTCCATGGCGGGTGTCGCGCTCTATGGCGACCTGCGCGTCCCACTGACTTCGCAGGACCACCACTTCGTCTATCACCGGCTGGAGTCGGTCAAGATCCTACCTGATCAAGGTGCCAACTCGCCACGACTGTATGGCTGGACGGCGAGTGAGGCCATACGCCTCGTGGAAGCCGCCGCCCAAGGGCGAAAGAGAACCTTTGCGATGATGACCACTGCCAGTGGTCCCACGGCAGGCATGCCCTCGGAGTGGTCCGCCACGATCGACCGCCTGGCCTTTGGCCTCAATGGTGATTCGCTCTCCACACTGGATCTGCCCGCAATTGTGGATAAGAAGCCACTCTTGGTGCCTCGACTCTTTGTACTGGCCGCTGGCAACGTCCCCGTAGACGACTGGCGCGGCTATCCCGCTCGCAACGATGTGGAAACCATCGAGGATCCTGCGCAAGCCTGGAACGCGTTGACGGTCGGGGCCTACACCACGCAAGTCACGTTCGATCAAAACAAGTGGCCTTCGTTGACACTCATCGCGCCAAAAGGGGCGTTGGCCCCCGCCTCACGGACCTCTGTAGGCTGGTCGCGGTCATGGCCTCATAAACCAGACGTCGTGGCCGAAGGGGGCAACGCCTGCCTGGATGGACGCATGGCCCATTCCGTGACGGTCGGCCCGGAAGACCTTCGGGTACTCTCCACATCGCACGAACCTCACAAGGGGCTCTTGGCGGAGACTGGGGACACGAGCGCGGCCACCGCGGAGGTCGCGCGGCTGTGTTCGCTGTTGCACCATCGATATCCCACCTTCTGGCCCGAGACCATCCGGGCATTGGTGGTGGACGGAGCGCAGTACACCCCTGTGATGTTGCAGCCGGGACCTGCAGAGCAAGGCCAGTTCGCCCGCGAGGCACTGGTCGGACGTTACGGTTATGGGCGTGTACGCCCCGAGGTCTCGTTGAACTCGTCTCTTCACCGTCCCACGGTGGTGCTGCAGGAAAGCATCGTGCCGTATCTACGCGACGGTTCCAAACGCAAGCTCGGCCACATCAACATGCACGAGCTGCCCTGGCCTCGACACGAGCTGGAAGCTTTGGGCGAGGCCGAAGTGGACCTCAAGGTCACGCTGTCCTACTTCATTCAACCCAACCCCAGCAGACGAGGTTGGCAAGGCAAGTTTCGTTATCAGAACTTTGCGCTTCGTTTTGCCATCAGGGCGGCATCGGAGACGTCCGAGCGGTTTCACCAACGCATCAACAAAATCGAGCGGGACGAGATGGGGGATTTGCGTGAAGACTCGATGCCCGATCCCGACAGCGCAGGGTGGTTTCTGAAAAGTCGTCTGCGCGCGCGAGGATCCTTGCACTCCGACACTTGGAGCGGCACCGCGACCGCGCTGGCCAACAAATCGGAGATTGCCGTTTTCCCCATTGGGGGCTGGTGGAAAGAGATCGGCGCCATGCTCGGAGAGGACGTGGAGCTACGGTACGCGCTGGTCGTATCGCTCGAAGTGCGCAATGCCGCCGACGTCGATATTTATGTGCCGATTGCCAATGCCATCGCGATTGCCACTCCCGCCCCAATCGTGGCCGACATCGACACACCTTAAGAATTGCTGTGGCGTTGCAGCTTGACCGGTGCAACAGTTCTACCAGGAGCCCACTTGTTGAACACACCGAACTCATTACTGCCGCCCCACGTTGTTCGCGCAATAGACGCCGCCAAGCGAGCACTGGCCGACATTGAGCCAGCAGGCCCACCGCACTCAAAGAACGAAGGAAAGGGTCTGATTCTGTCTGCGAGGACCAAAGCAAGTCACGAACTACCAGCCTACTATCTCGTCTATTTCCTTTTGGTTGACGCGCTCACGTTTCCGAGACTGGGGCAGTGGGAGAAGTCTGCTTGGACTGTGCCTATAAGGTATCGCGGAAGACTGTTCGGAATCGAACACCGTAGATCAGGTTTCGGAATCTTCGCCCCGAACCTTGAGTCAGGTGCCAGAAGCAGTGGAACTCCAACGGAGCAAGCAGAGCAAGACGCAAGCGCCATCGCAGATCAAATCAAAATTGCAGTTGCGGCCGCCGAACCGTACTTCGAGTGGCGAGCCCAACAGGCTGTTACGACTTCAGATCTGAACGTGGCTAACAAGAGTGAAGTACTTTTTGACCGCTATGTCTACTTTCGAGACTCGTATCGACGACTGGTCGAAGAAGCGATCCGGAGACAGGGCGAAAGCGTAGTTGAGGAAAGCAGCCTGAGTGCAGAATTGAGGGTAACCAGTGTGTTTTTTCCCTCACGAGTCCTTCTTAACGAAGCAAGATGGAACGCGCAAGCGGCAATTGAGGCCTTTTTTAGTTGGACGGAGCATGCCTTCATTCACTTATCGGTTCTGCAGGGTAGGCTGAAGACTGGTGCCGATGTTGCTCGGCTCGCAGAAGCTGACTGGAAGACAAAGTTCAAAGCTGCGCTGGATGTCGCAGAAGCTCAAACGAAGTTGCACTACGACACACTCCTAGATCTTCGCGCTCAAGTGCGTAACTTTGTAGCCCATGGCGCCTTCGGGAAGCGTGGCGAGGCCTTCAGTTTTCATACCGGGGCCGGAGCTGTACCAGTTCTCCTCACTAGCGAACATCGCCAAAAGTTCAGTCTGGGCGGCCGTCCGCCGTTCGAAGAAAAAACTGCCATCGACCAAATCGAGGATTTTTTGCAGTTCTTATGGTCAGGTCCTTGCGCACCGGCACAACACTACCTGTCAAGCGGAGTCCCGAGCATCCTGACATATGCGGCCGATGGAACGTACACAAATGCGATGAGATCTGCAACTGAAATGGAGTCATTCGTCATCGGGCTCATCGATCAGTTTGATCGGGCGGCGAATATGGAATGGTAGTCCACCGCAATAGCTAATCCCTTTGTCGATAGGACCGAGCGCGACTTCCGGATAGTTCTCGGTAGCATCGAATGTCAATTTCGCTCATTGTCGGACTTGGAGGTACCTAGATCATCCCCCCATAAATTTTTGACATGGGGATGGTTTGACGTGATTACTTGGGCGGCTCAATATCGACAAACAGAGCACAGTGGTCACTAGCCTCGACATGTGGGTCATCACCCTTAGGCTTGCTGATCGTTCCTACACGTTTCCCGGAGTACTGCTTGCAGTCGCTGGAGAGCCCGCCACGGAACACATCGACCTTAGAAAGTCGACTCTTCAAACGTTTATCAACCAAGATGTAATCGAGTTGGCTGATCGATTTTTTGCTTGAATAGTAGTGAGTCCATCGATTTGAGGGGTCTTCAATCTTCTCACTAGCATTAAATAGCGTGCTCCCATCCAACAGTGGATCAAGACTGCCGTCGTACATCTCGCCAGCGATGTCCTTGTTCAAGTCACCCAGTACGATGGGATAGCGCTTCCGTTTGCTTTTGATGGATGCAGCAATACCGGCAACGATCAGAGCTTGATTTCGTCTCTTCTCAGATGTGGAGTCTTGCTCCTGTCCTCTTTTACCCCTGATCTCCTGAGCCTTGAAGTGATTGACGAGGAACGTGTAAGGTGTTCCGTTGATGTCGATGTCGACTTCCAAGCAGTCCCTCGAGAAGGCCGCTTGGCCAAGTCGCCCCTTCATGTCCAACAGGTTGGTGGTAGGAATGATCGAGGTCCCGTTTCTGGCCAGATCTGCATTTGAGCGAATGGCAACAATTTGAGCCTGAAGCCCTTTTCTTATGAGCAAACCAACGTCAATGGCTCGAGGATCATTGCCGTCGACCAATACGCATCGGTCGTATGCATTTTTCATGTACTTCGCGTTGAAGAGGCGAAGGGCGGTCAGATTCTCAACCTCACACACTGCCATCACATCAGCGTTGACTGCTAGAGCAGCCAGCGCGGTGTTTTTGCGCTGTTCCTCCGCGATCGGTTGCGGCTTGATTCCGGTGCCGCGCCCTGGCTGAAATGCCACGACGTCGTTCATTTTGATTCTTTCCGCGTAATCCTTCGGCTGCTGCTCCGGTGGTTTATCGAGGAAGGGATAGCGACCAAAGAGGTTTTCTAGATTGAACGTAGCAACCCGCAAGACCATACGATTCCCCCCAGATTTTTTGAGACGATTCGACTACGGCGCGTAGGATGCTTGAAGAAACGCTTGATAGCAAGTATTTCAAACGTGATTCCGCGCTCCGTTCTACTCGCGCCAAAGCGATTGGTGACTCACCAAAGTTTGCTGCAGCCGGAACACATGAGGCGAATGCACCGAGGCCCGCGTGTCGACCTCACTGTAGGTGTCACCTTTGTCGCTCAAAAAATCTCGTATCTATTTCAGACCCTTATCGAGACTTTCAAGGAGCTGCGATAGCCGAGACACGACTACTGTTCCGTGGTTTTTAACTTGCTTCTGGATATGAGGTGCCATGAAGCGATCCGCGCGGAAAACGTCGACATACGGTGCATAGAACGCGTGCATTGCGTCTACTGGTTGGCTGTCGCTTGGAGCTTCTTTGCGTCCGCCTCCGACATTGGTCCAAACTGACGAATACAGTGATCTGACGCCCGAGGTTAAACCGGGGCAGCAGGTTTCGATATCAGCTACCTCGCAGTCTCCAAGGTCAATGCCACTGAGGTTTGCCAGTCTCCGGGTCAAACTTATTAGCTGCCCTTGTTCCATCTCCCGCCAACGTAAAGTCATCTGTCCACTCTTCGCAATCGGGTCGACATCGGGCTCGGATTCCAGGAGCAAGTTAATCATCTGCTCGGAAGCACCAACCAAGGCACGCATTGCATTCCCCAGTTCGCGTCCAGGCTTGCGAACAATATCTGCGATGGGACTCGATATCGCATGCTGAGTGGTAAACCACTTCATCATCCAACGAGGGTCTGTGAGGCTGTTGCTCAAGGCGTCGTGGAACTCACGTTCAGTCGCTCGCCCAAAAGCGTAACGTGTCATGACGTCCGCATATTCTGGACGCATCGGGTACTTGGCCATGATCTCTTGGGTCACGACGGATGGGTCCTGCTGCTCGAGATGAGCGACAAATGCGGATCGTGGTTTTCCGTTCTTTATGATTCGTCGGGCACTGGCGCGGCGTTCCTGTCGAGACAAGCCCATCTCTTTCATATCGGCTTCAGCGGTTTCACGCATTTTTTCCCAAACGGATACCGGCTTTTCATCGAGGGGAATTTCGGGAAACCATCTTCCACGTGCGTCGAACATGCTCTTTGGTGCGCCCGACTTCTGTGTAAGCGCTTCTGCTTCTGCGAGTACCAACCGATCAAATGAAACCAAAGCATTAGAGGCACAAAGTTCGCTGAGCAACTCGGCTTTTAACTCAGCGAGATGCGAAGCATCTGGAGTGGTTGCAATGGACTCACAGACTGCGGCGGCCGAGAACGCAAACTGAACTTGATTTGATTTTGCTAGATGGAGTAACGCATCTTTCAGTTGTCTGCGCTCGAAGTTGTCCAGCTTGGGATCTGTGAGTGTCGAATAGTCTTGTGAATCCAGATAGCAGGTGAGCATATGGAAATGTACCGTGGCCGTCCTTTGCTAAATGTCTTGGGGTGATAAATATCCCGAATCCGACACCAAGGTCCAGAAGATCGATGGCTCTCGAAGTAAGGATGGATCGATGGTTGAGTAAGCCTTCAGAACATACCGTCGAGCAGAGCGCGCTACGTCCTTAGAGCCATGGATGGGTAAAAACAGCAAATTGGAAGAGCGTTGATATTTGGCCCTAGAAATTCGCATCTCTAGATAACTTGAAATCCAAGTCTTAAGCCGATCTCCTGCGTTTATCAGGACTGGCAGATTTGTCGGCAAGCTCGTCAATGCGATGGTTACTTGCCCAGTAGTCATTGCAGATACATCGCTCAAACTCACCTTCCGCAATACTGAAATTGTCAATATGCATGCATCACGCAAGCAAACCTCTTTGGAAGTAGAGCGATAGTAAGAAGTAGATAAACACTCGTCGATCGTTTGCAACACGCAGGACAATTCGTCGGCTGTCCCGACCCGACGGCGAAGTTGCAAGCAGCTTATTGCGGTGGCTTGTGAGCCGAGCCTTCGACAGAGTTCGGCCTTCGTGACTGCGACACCTTGCGCCTGTAGGAGACGCGTCGTCGCGGTAACGTCAGCGTGCGTAATGCCGCGTTTCTGGAGACTCAGCGAGTCTTTCACGATTGCGTCAAACCACGGCGGAAGCTGCGCACGCTGAGGTGAGAAATGCTCGGCGGTTACGTTGGCTGAAACGCAAAAATCGATCAGCCGACTGGGCCATTCGGCGAGTAGGTAAGCGGCGGCGTTCACCAATGGACCACGTTCTTCGACAGTCAGATCAAGAAGGTTGTGTGGCCTATCTGTATCGTCGAACATTTGAGTGAGTTCCACGAACGGCCCGGGTGACTTGCGGATTTGACGGTGTGAACGATTACGCAGGAACAGGCCCGCGATACCACTGATTGCCCGGAGGTATTCCTCCGCTGATACGACGACACCATCTGTCAGTTGCGCTGTGCCAGTGCGTATCATCGATAGCAACTGAATTGCAACGCTAGGATCGTCGTGGAGAACAGACCGTGTACCTAGTGATGCACCGCACTGGAAGCAGCGTTCAAATGTATCGGGGTATTTTGGGGAACTGGCTTGAGTGGACCAAGATGGCCAGACGCCAGCGCCGCATGTTGGGCAACGGTCCAGAAGTCTGCAATGGTGGACCTCGCATGTTGTGAGAAATCCCAGCCGCCAACTCAGTCGAAAGTAAGGCACCTGGTCGCTGTGAAGACACAGCGGACAATATACAGGACCAAATGCGAGGGCACCAGAGCTGTAGCGAGAACGCAATAGCCACTCCGGATGCCTTCGGGTGCCGACCGGTCCTAAGGCAACCAGTGAAAAGCTCTCGAGCGTCATCGATTTGAGCGTCTCTTCCGCTACATCAAATGACCACGCGAGCCACTTTAGTACATCAGAGCTTCTGCCAACGTCATGATCACTTCGGCGCAGCTCCTTCTCGAAGAGCGGGAAGAACTTGTAGCCGTTTGCTTGGCCCGCTCGTTGCCTCCATGAAGACAATGACTCGCCAGGCATCGGCCTTGGTCGAACTAGGTACTGAGATCGACTATTCATCTTCGTTCCACGAGGGGGAGGGCAATACTTTCCACCAGTCGAACGACGCTGTAAGTTGATGGCTGCAAATGTAAAGCGAGGCGAGGCTATTGCAGAGGTCCGTACGCGAATAGAGAGAAAGCGAACGTTGATCTATGGCATTAATCACACGAAGTAACTTAGAACGACCAACCTTGTGCAGTAAATCAGAGAGCGTGACAAGCTGAAGATTCTTTCGTGATGGATAAGAAGAGATAGATTTCAACGACTCAAGAAAAATTTTCAGGTCGGCCTGTCGAAAACGCATGTGTCCCGGGAGGAGATAGTCTTCGAATAGAAACGACAGGGGTAGTCGACCATTCCTTGCCAGCAAGGTTAGGAGATGCTCGGGGCATTTCAAAAAGTCTGCCGCTTGTTTACGCGAAATCGTTTCCTGAAGAAGCAGGCAAGCTCGATCTAAGTGCTTTGCGTCGATATATTGGAAGCGACGGCCCATGCTGTCCGGTAGACTTCTGATGACGGGAAGAACATCGTTACGGATGAGGTTTTTTACGACTTGGTAGCCCAGGCCAGAAACCTTACAAAACCTGTTGGGAGTTACCATTTCCTCGTGTTTGTAGGCGAATGGTTTCCTGGAAATTTCTCTTTCGGAAGAAAATGAATTTGATTCACCGTTTAGCAATGCTTTGAGTACTGGGAATTTTTTTGTTTTCAGCCACCGGTGTGCTTTTGCTTTTGCGGCTACATCGTCAAGATCAACGTGTTGGCTAAGTGCTGAAATGAAGCTACTGGGCCAGTTCCCAAACCAAGTGTCAAGCTCTGCGAGTTGTTTTTGAGTACCAAATTTTGGTCTAAGGCCACGCCCAGGAATGCGACCTTCGCGCTTAAGACTGACCAGCGTTTCCGTCACAAGGGCCGCTTGCAAGTTGGCTATTGAGTTTGGGTTTTGAGCATCACTTGATTCAAGGAGATTGCTGGATAGAGCATGATTGAAAGCCTCAAACCATTTTGGCTTTTCGAGCGCCTTGATGTCTCTGTAGTTGAGACCACATTCGCACCTGTCCCAACGTTTTCTAGAGTAGTTGATACTTCGATGACATCGGTCGCATTCGTCAACTAGTAAATTGCCATGCTTCTGGCAAGCTGAAAATTGGCGGCGCTCCCATACGGCAAGGATGCATGGAACAAGCATTTCTTGGAGGCAGCTCGGACACACGCGGCTTCTCGACCCTTTGGTAGTCCAAGCATTTTCTCTAAATCGCCGAATATTCGTAAGATCAGGAGCTTCTGATTTTCGCTGTTTAATGTCGATTCCGAGGGCACTCAAACACTCCCATTGGGGAAATGCAATAAGTCGCTTGACGGGGTAATGAAGACGCTTGGCAATTGCTTCAAATCCAAAGTATCCATTGGCATTTGATAAGCGCAAAAGAAACCCTATCCAAGACTCTCCCTCTTGTGGTGTGGGGCGCAAGAGAAGATACTGGGTGTCCTTAGAAGAGATATCTAAATGACGACGCTCTACATTTGGCAAATGTTCAGCTTTCAAAGTACTTCCGCCTTGAATGTCCGCTTTCATTGCTTCCCTCCTGGAGGCGATTTATAGAACGGTTCTCCTTCACGATTAAGGTAGCGCATCACAAAGTTTCCATCGAAAGGATTCGCCCCCTCTAGCACCTCTCCATGTAGATTGATGTGGCCCATCCTTAGATCGTCGATTGCAATTTGCTCTCGACCAGCAGTGACGGACAGTGTCAATCCTTCCAAAATTAATTCGTTTAGGTAATGAAAAATCCCGTTTGTGGCAAAAAAAAGGCGGCTCGCTAAATGGGGCATAGAAAGATTAGAGTCTTCTGCCAGTGGCAGCCGCTTGTCTATTTCAAGGAGGAGGCGAAGCCAGCGCTTTCTTCCTTCTTCTGTTTCAATCTCAAAGTAGCGAAGTCGACGCCTTGCCATCACTCGCCGCTTAACTTGATTATTAAAAAGCGTGACTTCCTCAGCCTCATGGGTTCCAAGGCAGACGAAAATTAACGCTAAATCATCGAACAAATCGCGAAACCAATTGCCGATGACACGCACTCCGGGCTTCCCTCTTCGCTCTGGTACGTCTTGAAAATTATCGACAACCAAAAACCGTGTTTTGCATTCTTTGAGCAGGTGCAAAGCCCTGCGACGGTTCTCTTTTTCCTTGCCAGTGTCACAATCAGGATCTCCTAAGCCGTTCAGCAACTCCTTGACTAAGTTTGCACTGGTACAAGGTCGGGGAATCTCCATCTGCACGACTGGCTGGTATGTGATCTCTGTGCCTATATGAGCTGGCCACCATTCGTGGAATTTGGCACAAAGAGTAGATTTGCCGGCACCTGGTTCACCGAGAATAAGGTAGCCAAAACTGCGGCCACTGAGGCGTGAGATCTTCTCCTTACTTTCAAGGACTGACTTGATATCCGCAACATCTGGATGCACGATAAAAATCCTGATGAAGTGTGCGAGACGCTTTTCTAAATCGACACCATGCCATTCAGTTCGACTCGATGATCCATTGCTCATAGAAATTCGGTTGTAGGTATCGCCCAGCCTGGATCGCTGAAATCAATTTCAACCTCGTTCATGGCGTCAACAGCAGCTTGAAGCGCGGTTATTGCAACGATCTGCGGCTCTTTGGGTTTGGCTTTGGGCAAATCACCGATGCGCTGAGCTGTACGCCGGTGAAGCAGTTTTTTTGAAGTGCTTAGCTGATTGACCAAGGTACGGAGCTTTTCGCGTCCGGACACGAGATCCTCTAGGTTGGGATTTTTGATGCCGCGCTCACGGCAACATTTAAGAATCAGTTTTTGCTGCCATTCGGTCAATCCTTCTAGATAGTCCTTGTGCTCAACACAGGGAACAATGAAGTAGCAATTTATGAATGGGTTCAGTACGTAAAGCTTTGAGAGATCAAAGGGATGGGTCCGTATGTGAACCTTAGCTTTTGAGCCCAATCGCCGTCGCAAGACGGCAAGGGCGTCAGATTGGTACCGTAGGCCCATTCGTAGTAAGCCTCCTGATTCACGAAATGTGAGGTCCTCTTCGAAGGTGCACAGCAGTTTCAGCGCCGAAGGATCTCGTGGCAACAACGGCTTGCATAACCGGAAGTCTGCATCCCAACCTTGGTGGGGTGTCATGCCATTTTTTCGTGCCTTCATGGGATAGGTGTCCGTCGCCCACTGCATAAAGAACATGCGGTAGTCATTCGTGGTCATTACCGCGCTATGGGGACCTTCTTTCAGACCATCTCGATCTCCCTTCGGACCGCGCCAGCCGGGAAGTGTTGGAGTGAACTCGGTCTTTACGACATCATTGAGATGTTCGACCTGAGTCTTGCCAGTCGGCGTTTTTGGTTTGGACCAACTCGGTATTGATCCAACGCTCGCGATGGTCGCCTCAATTTGGTCTACGTGGTTGTATAAGGCGTTGTCCATGATCACTTGCGCAGGGACACCATAGGCCTTCCATGGGTGTTTGCACAGTGCGTACATCGGATCGCTCATGTTTTTCGGTGAGATCGCGTTGACTAGACATGAGAGCGCGCTCCACGTCGATCTCGGCTTTTCGCTGAGTTCAACTCCAAGGATCTCAGCCGTATGTTCATCGACCCCTAGGGTGAGGTTGGCTCGTCCCCAAGGAAGACCAGTGACGCCATCAATCAGAAAAACTTCGCCGTCGGTGTCGTCGAACTGAGCCACTTCCAAAGCTTCTTCGCCACAAATTCTGGGTGTCGTCTCACGATACTCCCGCTGAGCGTAGGTCTTTGATTTATTCCGACACGCAAGTTCAAATGACGTAAAGGCTTGATGCACGCGTCTGCTGACGGTCTGTTGGCTCGGCGCGGTGGCAATTTTCTCGGGATGGATTCGGTTCCATTGGTTGACCGAGTTTGTGACCGCATTCGAAATCGCAGAAATGAAGACCTTGCGCTTTTTCTCTGCAGTGATCCCTGCAAGTGCCTCCGTTAAAAAACCTTCACCAATGGGACACGTACGCGTTTGCCCTTTGCCACCGCGTTGCGCCATATGTGACATCAAGACTCGAACATCTCCTCCGGCATTTGCGACTTGGCGCCAGAATTTTTGGATTGTGCGGGGGCGAAACTGAATCTCATTTTGAAGTCTTGGTGCAACGTGGCGCGTTTCCAGTTCGAGGTCGTCGAGATTTGAAACTTCTGTCACACCTCGTTGTTGAAGTGCTCTGATCCAGCGCACTTTTGACAAAAAATCCTTCAACCCGGCAGCCGAGCTCATCGCAGCGGGAAGCTTTTCGATCAGTTGGGTTTCTTCGGATATCTCTGAGAGGATGACCTGCTTAGAAGCCTCAAGAATTTGATTGGAAATCACAACTCGCTGGCCCGCAATGTCGGATAAAAGATCGATCTCCTTGATCAGCTTTTGAGCCCCTGTGTCAACTCGCTCAATGACGACGATTCCACTCTCATTTGCGCTTTCAACGATCTGGCAGCGCATTCCACCAACGCTCAAGATCAGGCCTGGCTCCAAGGAGAGATGCGTAAAAGTGTGGGTTTGGATTTGCATAGACTTGAGTTCGGACATTTCTTTTCTCCAACAGATTTAGATGTAACCGGCCGTTCCATACACTCGCTAATACCTCGTCTTGGTCATAGCCCTGATCGATCAAATCACCGAGTGACAATGGTGTTTCTTCAAGTTTTCGAGTCAGCGTTTCTAGCGTCGAGGGGGCAACATCTTTCAGACGTCTCCTGCGAATCTGTCGGACGTTGTGCCACACCACTCTGGTCAGATGCACTTCTGATGTCCAGACCACGTACCGGATCTGCTTTTCATTCAACACGGCATGAAGCCGCTCAGCAGTTCGCTCCTTTTCTGCGGTGTAGAAATTAGATGACTTCACCTCCACAACGAACTGTTGGGAGTCATGCCACTCAAAAATGAAATCGGGTATTGCGGCCATTCCGTATAGCTTGCGATCCATTTCAAATGGCTGCTCTTTGAAGCGTCTAACTAAGCCCGCCGAAAACAAAATTTCCAGAAACAAATATGCGGTGAGCTCGTTTCCCCCCTCAATGCCAACGGATCGTTCTAACGCATTCGAGGGAGGGCTAGCTCGTTGGGTTGAGCGACTTCTTCCGCGCGGATCTCTGGCCGGTGCGGATGTATAGACGTGGTCAATCCACCCGTTGCTTCCAAGTGGCATGTCGCAGTGCCACTTCATTTGACGGCTTTGCTGTCAAGGAGTCGGTGAAGCTTTTCCACGGCTGATTTGCTCGTGGGTGAGCATTTCGGCGAGTACCTCACCAGTCCCTGAAACGGTGGCGGCGTCGGGTAGAGCGTGCATCGCTGAACGTTTTGCGCGTCTTTTTTGCGGTCGTCTTTCATGTTTTGCTCCACAAGGTTGCTCACCCCGGCATTTACGGGGTGTCCACTGGATGGCACAAACGATGAATTGACCCTCCGCACAATCGCGGATAAATTAGAGATGTGTTCGGTTCCGTAGGTCACTCACCGCGGATCTAGCCGATTTCAGGGAGGGACACCCTGGAATCGGCATTCTTATTTCTACGCACATTGCGCAGCAGTCTCAATCTCTGAGAAGTGTTTTAGCTTGGTGTCATTTCATGCCAAGTTCCTTCGCAATTCTTGAGCTTTCTCCTCGCAGACACTTTCGGTCACCTCGAAGAATTTCGAATACAAGCCGAGGGCTAAAGCCTCGCTCACGCGCCCAAGCTGAAACAGTGATGCCCGCCTCTACGAAGTGTGCTTTTGTCAACACTTTCTCTTTCGAGCCCCTTAAGCCGGTGACGCTCGGAGTGGGATTTTTGGTCAAAAGTGTCATCGCTTCTTATGTAGAAGATGGGCTAAGTGAGTTGTGCAAGGGTCTTTGCTTTCCATCCTATTAAGGAGGTGGAATTAGTTCTAGTGATCAAACCTTACATATCACTTGATAGAGAAAAGAGCACACATTTCTATCGGCTAGCCGATGCGATCAATCGCGCTGATCAGATCGTCAGTCAACAGGCGCTTCTTGGAGAAAATGGCATGATTTGTAATGTCTTTTCTCCTACAAAGATCTCTCAATCTTTTCTTCGCTAAGCAGATTTGTAGGGAGGCACAAGAAATTACCGTTTTGTTTTTGACGAAGATTCACTATCATTTTTATTTGTAAAAAAATGTATTGGTGAACCTGTGGAAGCTATACCTTGTGGGTGGCCGTATGTGCACAAAGAACAGGCCAACTGATTCGGCACGAAGCTTGAGTTCCGAAAAGGTCGTGTACTGAAAAAGGTGTGCCTTATCGCTTTGTCTTTTCCAAAATTCTTTTGAAAGGTGCATAGTGCTGTTCCAAAATCTGGATAAGCAATATGACGAGTGCGACTCTTTCCGAGCTGGTGGCTCGTTACAAGTACGTGTTCGGCTCTCCTGGGAAGATGGCATCTCCCAGTGCGAACTCTTCTATTTGCAATGCTGATAGGCCGACGCCTCACGCGAAAAATGATTGATTTCCATAACGAACGAGCTGCGCCATCCATCGAGAAACAGCCTCGTGTCGAGTTGACGAAATGGCGAGTTATCGAGAGCGCGACCGGGGATCGCTACATCTTGGCGCTTTCGCCTGAGGGCGTCGCACGCGTGACCAGTGCGGTATCTCGCCTCGATCCGAGCACGCGATCAGCCATCACGTCCTCCGGCCGGATCTATGAGTTTCTGCACCCCCCGGAAGTCGAGCCCGTCATACGTGTCGTGCTGCGCTTGAATGCGTTTCGCTGTGGCTTAGGCTCGGCTGTGGACATCAGCGATGCGGTCTGGACATCTTTTCGATCGCTTGAGCACTAGGTTGGTCGGAGGTCGAGTGATTGGTTGTAGCGATTTGCCCCCCCCCCCTTTTTACCTCGCGGAGTTTGCGTTCGAGGCGGTCACGAAACCGTGGCAAACCGATCATCCATCCGTTATTTAAAACCTGAGTGGTATCGACTTTCTCGGAGGGAAACGCCACAAAGTACCGTTCGCTGCTTTTTCTCAACTGTTGCGTCTCGACTTCAAACTCACGACCGAGAAGCATGGAGGCGACGCGAAAGACGTTGGCATCGCGGGCATCCGTTGGCACAACAGGTTCCCCTCGGGCCACGCTCACGCAACGCTGTACCAACAGGGCTTCTTGTTCACGCCCAGTTAGCGGCGCGGACGGTGCTTCGGTCATAGATGTACCTTGGAACAATATGGCATGCGCGATGAGCCCATTTGATCGCTGTGCAGCGCGCAACAAGCGTAGCGTTTCAGAGCATGTAAAACCACACTTGTTGCGTCTGTAGCATTGAACCGCAAATGGCTATGTAATGCCACCATGAGTCCGTCGTCCATCCACCAACCTTCTTCTGCGCATCGTGACGCCCTGGCCGCGATCTGGGGCACGCTAGGCCGCAGCGAAGTGCTTGCTCCCGAGGCGGATCAGACCTCCTCGGATGCCTGGACGAAGTGGCGGCCGGTATCGTTGACCGATCCGATGGCCCACTCAATCGTCCAACGTGGCGTCTCCAGCAAGACATTGGATCCGTTAAGTGATCTTCTCGGCATGGATCTGAAAAGCTTGGCTGGATGCCTCGATCTGCCGCGCCGTGTGGTGGTGGGACTGGCTGCTAAGGATAGACCGCTGCCGACGCATGTGGCCGACGGTGTGATGCGGCTGTTGCAGTTGGATCAGATGGCCACAGCTACCTTTGAGTCGGATCAGGAGGCCGTGTGGTGGTTGCGTACGCCGCATCCGATGCTGAACGGCGAGTCACCGTTGGCGGTGGCGAAAACATCATTTGGCGCCCAGCGGGTCAAAGACATTCTGGTGGCGATACAGCACGGAGGCGTGCTCTGACAGCATGCAAGCAGTACAACTATCGGGTCTCGCCGTGGCAGTCTGCACTGTCCAGCAAAAGGGCAGCGTAGCGGTTTGCCCCCCCCCCTTTAAATTGGAGTTTGCACACTGGAACTCCCAATTGCAGGGGGCCATTTTGTTGAGGCCTACTCGCAACTGTTGCCGTTGAGGCGTAAGCGCCCGACAAATCCATCTTGATGTGATTTTCTCTGTCTCGCAACATCGTGTGCACGCAACCCTCGTGCACAGTATGCTCAAAGACTCAGACATTGTGAGCTACACCGCCAGGCGCACCCACCAAACCTATACTTGGTGTGGCGGCCTTGTGTGTGGCGACTTCAGTGGCCAACAACAGCTCAAGGTGCGGGGCGCCACCGAAGTCGGTTGACTGGCCCATGGTGGCTCCCCCGATTATTTTGTGGAACTTTGACCATGGAAATCTCCGAAAACGCCGATACAACAATTCCCATCCGGTGCTCGCGCTGCGATTGGCTGGGCATCCGCGTCCAAGGAGACTACGATTTCGCGTGCCCTGTCTGTTCCGGTCCAGTGAACTCAATGCAGCAAAAGGGGCTGGACGGCTTGCGGACGCAATATCGTTTGCTGTCGAAAATCGGCTACGCCAGCCATTTGACGCGAGAGCAGCGGGAGGTAGAACGGAAAAGGCTCGAACTTTTCTTCGAGAGCCTTGGTCAACCTTTGTGAGCATGGAACCGGACTACCGCAACTCCGTGCTGTTCGGATTACATTGTCGATCCTCCACCACTCGGCGCAAGATCGGCTAGTGCGAATTGCCAGCAGCGCCGGTATAAGCTGATCAAATTTAATGGTGTCCGCCGGTGGTCAAGCGCGTGGAAAGGGCTGATGGTTTTACCCATCGGTTGGCGCCGTGTGCTCAAAAATGCGCGACGGCCCATTCGCCGGTGTAGTCGCTGCGCGATTTCGCTCGTCACCCACGTGCGAAGTGTCACCACCGCAGCGTCTTGCCAGGCATCGTTGCTGTAAAGCTGGATCGTGCATTTGTGCTGTTCCGGCGTCATGGGCTGACTCCAATGCACTGGCCTAAGAATTCTGGTCCCTTGTCATGCCCAATCCACGCCCATGACTGGTCATATGTGGAGGTGGGCTACCCCGGCAACGTTGGTGGCACTGGCTGCGCAGCCTCGGCTCCATTCGGAATGAAGCGCCCAAGTGAGTCGAGCACCCCATGTTCGACTAAACCTTTCGCATGGGTGCGTTTGGCACGTGTTGGTGCCGACGGATCGACGCTGATGCGCGGAGCAGGATTTTCCTGAATACGTCGGAAGGTTGTGGAGCGTTTGGGATCAGCAAGAACCGCCGCCAGTCCCGATAACAAATCCGGCGTCGGCACTGCTGGTGCTTGCTGGGGGCGTGGCAGCACTTTAGCCACATCTTGACCTAGATCCAAGCAGTACCGCAGGTACTCGGCGGGGCTGGAGCCTGAGGCCTGGGCCGTGGCCAAGAACTCCTGAAGCAAAGCCACGGGAAGTATGAGTTGCCCATGATCCGTTTCAGACGCAGGAGAATGTTTCACGTCGGTCATTTGGCGCCTTTCAAAATGGATCGGGCTGAGGCACCAAGTCTAAAGTCGTTTCTCGAAAGGCGCGCGACGCGGTGACGGACGGCTCAAGTGCGTCCTGCATAGGCCATCGCCCGTCTTGCTTCGCCAACAAGACTCCACAGGCTCGGTGGTGTGCGGCCGAGGGTTCAGCGATCTTCCTCATAGGCGCGCGTGATGAGTCCCTGCGCTTTGTCCAATATCCAGGCTGGGTGTCCTTTGGCATGGAAGGTCTGCATTGTTGCTAACGGTACAACACCGTCATTGCGAATGGCCCGCACGACCAGTTCGACCAGGTCGTGGTTGTTCATGTCGACAGCGGCATCGACCACGCGTATGGTGCGCTCGCAGAAAGCTGTGAATTCTTGCTCAGAGTTGAACACTCTAGGGACTAAAGGCGTTGGCACAACGCGAGGAGTTTCAAGACTCCGCGCCAACTCGGGTGGGATTTCGGCAGGGCTGGCATCAAAGGTATCGACTTCGTCGAGATGCCCATACGGTTGCCAGCCGTTTTCAGTTTGCTGGAGCAGCAAGCCTGGATCGAAATGTGGGTTCTCGAAGTCGGTTGTCATCCGGCCACGCGGATAACCGCGTGGGTTGCATATGACCCAGGTGTCGCCCAGACGGTAGCGCTTGGAGGCATGCATGTGCCCATGGATCCAGAGGCCCGACTTTTGAATCAACTCGGCCGGCAAATGTGAGGCAAAGGCTGCAGAGCAGAGGTTAGTGCGGTACTTTTCTTCTACAGATTCGCGTCTTGGCGCATGGTGGGTGATCACCACAGTTTTGGAGGGATCTGGCTGTTCTGCAAGCCGCTTCTCGAGCCAGGCTAGGCTGCGGACGTGTCGCTCCCGTGTGGCCGCAGGCGTGCAGCCCAAGATGCGTTGGTAATCCATCATGTCGCGTCGGGCTTCCGCCATCGCCGCATCAACGTGTTGCTCTCCGAACAATCTGAAGTCTGTCCACAGGGAGGTGCCGAGAAACCGCACGCCCTCGATGTCGACCACGTCTTCTTCCAAGAGAAAAATGCCTTGGTCTCGCGCGCTTTGGCGCATCCGCTCCAAGGACTTAGACCAGTGGCCACCGTAATACTCGTGGTTGCCTGCGACCCAGACGATCGGTTTGTCGCCGAAAGTAGCGCGCGCCCAGGAAGCAACATGCGCCTCATGGTGAATGTCACCTGCCAGAACAACCACATCCGCCTGTTCCAGCGCCTCGGGCGCGGGCGAAAAGGCTGCAAATTCCACGTGCAGGTCAGACAGAACGTAAAGCTTCATGGCCTTCTTTTAGCGTGTTTGTGCGGCATTGCCAAATGTTAGAAGGAAACGGCGGGCGTTCCCCTTGAGCAGTGGGTGCCTCGGCGTTGTACCCGCGAACCGCACCTAGAGATTGCCACTGGAAACGTACCTTGGCGGCGCCAAACGTGACAAATGTTGGATTGCACGGCCTTTCGAATAATTTACGAACGGTCGTTCACATTTGCGCCACAACCCCAGCACTCGCCTCTTCAAGAATCACCCATCGACGCCTCAGAGCCTTCCACATCTCTGGTGCGCGCGCTTGAGGTTGTCCATCGGCCTCGTCGACGGCTCGAAGGCAAGAGTGAAATCTTGGCCTTGAAACGCCGGTCTCATTTTTCGGTGGTCCGTGTGGAATGAGAGGTCGTTTTGGTGAGACTTTATTTCGTTGCCCCCGGTGCGACCGAGGCACAACGCTTTGCTGGATTTGAAGCGGCGGAGGCTGTTTTTGCAGAGGCAGGCCTGTCACCCTTTGCGGCCGTGACGGCACAATTTCAAACGTCGATGGCAACCCTTGTGGCAAATCCTGCCCAACTGCGCGCTGCGTACATTTGGCGAACGGCACTGGCTGCTGCAGTGAAGGCTTGCTATGCAGACGAAGTGCCTCCCCCTCATGCCAGGTTGATGGTGGCGGAGTAGTGCCACTTCGCATGAGCGCGAGCATGATCAAAAGTAGTTGGAAGCCAGTCACAGCGCACAGGTAAACTGCACCTTCCATTCATTAACCAACCCAACCAATATGAATCGTGCCGAACTGGTAGAAATCCTCGCCTCCAAGAACGACCTGTCCAAGACCGCAGCCAATGCTGTCCTGGAGACGCTGATCGAAACCATCCAAGTGGCCGTGAAGAAGGGTGACGCCGTGCAACTGGTGGGCTTTGGTACCTTCAAGTCGGCCAAGCGTGCGGCCCGCACCGGCAAGAATCCCGCCACCGGCGCGGCGCTGAAGATCCCGGCTGCCACGGTGCCCAAGTTTGTGGCCGGCGCCAAGTTCAAGGCGGCGGTGGATCCTAAGGCTGCCAAACGCAAGGCAGAGAAGGCTGGCAAGTAAGCAGTCCTTCGTGGATTGCCACAGCCCTTCGATGTTCACACCTCGAAGGGCTTTTTTCTGTGTGACTGCTAAGCTACGCAGCACCTTTGCATCGTTCAGGTTTTCCCATGACAAATTTCACCTCCGCCTTCCGCAACGAAATCCTGCGTGTCGCGCGCAAAGAACTCAAGACAGAATTGGCCACCTTGCGCAAGACGGTCAGCACCCAACGCTCCGACATCGCAGCCCTCAAACGCGACGTGAAAAATCTCACGTCCCACGTCAAGTCTTTGCAGAAGTTGGACGGTCGTCGCGCTGCAGCGGAGAAGCCGAAATCGGAGGTTGAAGTTTTGCCTCGCGGTGGACGCCAGTTCAAATTCGAGGCCTCTGCGTTTTTAGCTAAACGCGAACAATTGGGTATTACGCAGCAAGCTATGGCCATGCTGGTGCAAGCTTCTGCGCTTTCGGTCTACAAGTGGGAGTCTGGCAAGGTTCAACCACGGGCCGCGCAACTCGACCGCATTCAAGCTGTACTGAAATTGGGTAAGCGGGAAGCTTTGGCACGGCTCGAAGCGTAAGTGTCGAACTCATTGAGGACTTTCTCGAAGCATAGCGAGACAGACGAAGAGCCCGTGCCGAAGCAAGATTCGGCCGGGAGCAGTCTTCGTCTCTTTTAGCACCCCTTTGTCGAGGCTAACTCGTTTGTGATTAAGGTGCTAGGTTTTGCATGGGTACGGCAGCAATACTCAACCTTTTCGAGGACTGCAAATGATCAACAGATCTTCAGCTTCCTAGTCAACGTCGCAGTGGATTTAATAGGCTAAAAGGTTGGAAGACGCCTCAGCTTAAATTGTTTTCTTCACTAACGTCCCCGATTGGCTCTACAGCCAGGCCTTCCGTATCCTGTTACATCTGCCAGGGGCTTCCTAAGGTCAGTGATCTTGTCTTTATAAGATTGCGGTTTGGGGCAAACTTCGGGATGCTTATCCGGCATTGTGTTCAGGCGTCCAGCCATACCATCCGAGGGATACATGAGACTACATAACTCATCGCTCAAGACAAAGCTTCTGCTGCTCTCCTTCGTCGGTATCGTGGGAAGCATTTTGATGGCGCTCGTGGGGTATGTAGCATTGGTTGAGGCCAATAAAACGGAATCCTTCCTTGCGGAAGATGCCGTCCCTAGTCTGGTGTTGATCAGTGGCATCAACGACTTAGCAAACAACGTTAGAGAATCCGAACTGGGCAGCTCTATTGCGGGCAATGTGCAGGAAGTGAAGGACGACGAAGCGCGAATGACCGGTTACACCAGCGTCATTTCCGAGAAGATGTCCCAATACGAAAGGGCGATCGACAACGACGAAGAGCGTCGCCTCTTTACTTCCTTACAGAGCAAACTAACGGCCTATCGAGCTGCTGTCTCGGAAACGTTCACGAGCGCAAAGTCTGGAGATTATTCTGGCCTGGATGAAATGCGGCGGCGTGCACGCGTGGATTCTGGCAAAGCGTTTCGTGAGCTCGGCGACGCGTTAGATTCATTGGTCAGTTTCAACGAAAAAGCAGTTGAGCAGGCTCACACTTCAGCCGTTTCTGCAGGGCATCGAGCAGTGGCGACATTGGCCGGGCTCGCCTTCATCGTGGCGATACTGCTGTTGGTGTTCGGAACCTGGATGCGTCAGATCCTGATGCGCCAGTTTGGCGGCGAGCCGAGTCGGGCGTTGGAGGTGGCACGGGCGGTGGCAAAAGGGGATCTCAGCTTGCCGATTGACCTGACGGTAGGGGACAACAGCAGCGTAATGGCTTCGCTCAAGGAAATGCAAAACAGCCTGAGTGAGACTGTGCTGCAAGTGCGCAGAAGTGCGGAAGGTGTGGCGACAGCATCGACCGAAATCTCTCAAGGCAACAACGATCTCAGCGCACGCACTGAGCAGCAGGCCAGCTCTTTGGAGGAGACTTCGGCGTCCATGGAGCAACTGGGCTCAACCGTGAAACAAAATGCGGACAGCGCCCGTGAAGCCAGCCGACTTGCTGCAGAAGCATCTGCTGTTGCAGCGGAAAGCGGTTTGGCGGTGGGTGAAGTCGTCACGACCATGAAGGGCATCAACGAAAGCTCCAAACGGATCGTTGACATCATTGCAGTGATCGACGGGATTGCTTTTCAAACCAACATCTTGGCGCTCAATGCTGCGGTCGAAGCAGCGCGTGCCGGCGAGCAGGGGCGCGGCTTCGCGGTCGTGGCAAGCGAGGTACGAGGCCTTGCTCACCGCAGTGCTGCTGCTGCCAAGGAGATCAAAGAGCTGATCGTGACCAGTGTCGAGCGCGTGGAGCACGGATCCGTGCAGGTGGACCGTGCCGGAACGACGATGCAGGGTTTGGTGGCCTCGATAAATCAGTTGACGGCCCTAATCGCAGAGATCAGCCACGCCAGCGGCGAGCAGAGTGCCGGAGTAAATCAGGTTGGGGAAGCCGTCACCCAAATGGATCACGCGACACAACAAAACGCGGCCTTAGTAGAGGAGTCGGCTGCCGCGGCTCAAAGCTTGAAAGCGCAGGCAGACCAATTGGTTTCTGCCGTCGCGGTGTTCAAAACAGCATGACCTTCATGACTCACGTTTGATTTCGGGCCCTTGTGATTCCCGCTGGCTTTGCGCGTGCACCATGCTGGGGTCGAAGAATGCGTAGGCTGAGCCGCCCGCTCGCTTTACTTTGTACATGGCGGCATCCGCATGGGCGATGAGTTCTTCTCTCGCGGCACCCTCTGGGTAAGTCGCTATGCCAATGGAACATGACAGATGAATTGCATGGCCACCGGCCATGTAAGGCCGACTCATGTCATCAATAATGCGCTGCGCGACGCCGATGATGGCTTGGGAATCGGGATCACCTTCTAGCAAGACAACAAACTCATCCCCACCGACGCGCGCAACCGTATCGGTGGCTCGGGCGTGTGTCGCGAGGCGACCCGCCATTTCCTTCAGGACCATATCGCCGAAGCGATGACCAAAGTTGTCGTTCACTGGCTTAAAGTTATCCAGATCGATGAACAGGATTGCCAAGTGCGTAGCGTCTCGTGTGCAACGTTCTACCGCTAGATGAAGGCGGTCTTCCAACAGCAAGCGATTGGGTAGACCGGTTAGCGCATCGCGGAACGCCAAGAGCTGAAAGGACGTCGCTTTGCTTCGCCAAGACACCTCCAGATGGGCGGCATTTCGGTGCACCCGCGCGTCAACCATCGACGTGAGCATGGTTTGGGTCAGCAGCAACAAACTGACCCCTGCAACCAGCCATTCCAAACGGTCGCCGCCAAGTTCACCTGCGCTGAGGCAAACCGACTCAATAGGAAAATTTGCGGCGGCCATCCCGGCGTAATGCATGCCACAGATGGCCGCTCCCATGACCAGCGCCGCCGCTGCTTGGCCGATGCGCGCAGCACCGCCATGAAGTTTCAACAATTCAAAGAAAACCAGCAACGAAACAGTCGACGCAGCGATCGCAATCGCGATGGACAAGACCACCCAGCTGGTCTTCCATTCGATGGGGGGCGACATGTCTAGGGCAGACATACCGATGTAGTGCATCGCGGAGATGCCGCCTCCCATCGCAAGTGCCCCTACCAAGAGACGTGCGTATGTGAGTCGAGGTCTCGCCGCGATGTAGAGGGCCATTGCGGAGGCTCCGATCGCAGCCACCCAAGACAAGCCGGTAGCTCTATAGGCAAAGCCTACGGAAAATGGCGCGGACATGGCCAACATGCCCACGAAATGGGTGGCCCAGATGCCAGTACCCATGACGAACGACCCCGCGATCCACCAACCGCGCGCCAGTACTGAATCTTGGTTGCGGACTCTTTTGGCTAGGTCAAGCGCCACATAAGAAGCGCAGCTGGCGATGACGTAAGAGAGTCCGACGACGGATGCTTCATATTGAACAGCGACAAGGGGTGTGGTCATAGAAACGAGACGACTGCGTACGCTCCATCCTCTTGCGTGAGCGGATTTTTCGTTGAGGCCAAGGGAAAATGTATTGAACGCAACACGTAACATTATGTCAAGGAACTGTTACACAACCGACATGTGTCTTGCGCCTTTTTTTCAGCTGAAGGAGTCGAAGTTCAATGCTGCTGCGGCAGCGGGACGGGCGAAAAAATAACCCTGTGCGGAGTCACAATCAAGGTCACGAAGCATGTTCAAAATGTCCAGTGTCTCGACCCCCTCCGCGACAACCACAAGTCCTAAGGTATGGGCCATTTGAATGATCGCTTTGACAATGGCAACGTCCTTTGAAGTTCCAGAAAGATTTCGAATAAATGACTGGTCAATCTTGAGCTTGTTTGCGTTGAGCCGACGAAGGTAGCTCAAGCTAGAGTAGCCGGTTCCGAAATCATCGATGGAAATTTGCACACCTTTCGCTTTCAAGCGCGCTAGGGTCCCCAGCACATGCTCGGTATCTTGGAGAAAAATGGACTCCGTCAATTCCAATTGCAGGTTTTCGGGGGAAATGTCGTGGTGGCGAAGCGCTTCCGTGACGATCTCCTCTACGTTTTGACGCTGAAACTGGACTGCCGACAGGTTGACCGCGATGGGGACGTTGATACCGACCTTTTTCCACAGAGCGGACTGTCGGCAAGCTTCGTTTAGTACCCATGCACCAATCTCGACGATCAACCCAGTTTCTTCGGCGACGGGGATAAAGCGATCTGGACTAACGACACCCAATTCCGGGTGTGTCCATCGTAGAAGCGCCTCCAAAGCCGCTAGCTTTCCTGTGCTCAGGTCTAATATTGGCTGGTAGTGCAGAGCAAGTTCCTGGCCCCACAATGCACGACGCAGGTGCACGCTTAAGTTGTGCTTGTCGTGCAACTCGGCATTGGTCTCTGCATCGAAGAAGCAAATTTTGTTGCGACCGTCGGCCTTGGCCTGATGCATCGCAACGGTGGCTTTCTGGCTAAGGTCTTCGAAGGTTTCTGCATCTTGGGGATAGAGGGCGACGCCAACCGAGCAGGTGGTAGAAAGTGACTTTCCATCGATATTCATCGGAATTCTCAGATGGACTTGCAACTGCTCCAGCAAGCTGGCGAAGCTTCGTCCCTTCGCGCTCGCAGAATAGGCCAGCATGAATTCATCCCCCGAAATCCGAGAGACGGCTTCCGCCCTCGGCCGTCGCTCCGTCAAGCGGTTGGCAACCGACTTGAGAAAGAGATCCCCTGCGGCGTGACCTACTGAATCATTGATGGATTTAAAGTGATCGAGTCCAATATGTACGATAGCGACAGTGCTCTCGTTCTTGGAAGCATCCTGAAGAATGGCCCGGACCAGTTCTTTGGCACGTTGCCGATTCGGTAGACCAGTGAGTGCGTCATGCGAAGCTAAAAATCGCATCCGCTCTTCTGCCGCTCGCTGTTCTGACATATCGCGCACGTCCAGAACCAGAAGCGGTCCCTGATCCGAATCCATTGTCCTGATGGCAACCGTCACCGGCAGCCTCGTACCATCTGGGCGGCGCAGGATGATGTTTCTTCGTGGCGTTCCCCTCGAGGGGATTCTTCCATTGCAGAGACGGGAAAACATACCTGGATAGAGTCGCCTTTGGTGGCGTTGCAGGATGTGGTCAACAGGCATACCGCGAAGATCGTCCCGCTCTTTCTGCAACATGTTCGCAGCGCGCCGGTTAACTGACTGGATGACACCTTCGGTATTGAGTACAACTAAAGCATCTGAGGCCGTCTCAAGAAGCGTTCTAAAGTTTCGCTCCTGTCCCAGAACCTGTCTGCTGACTCGATCTTGTTTGCGAATACCGATCGCAACTAACCATGCGAGCAACCCAGTCACGGCGGCAAAGATTGCCGATTCGATCTGAGCTTTCTGTCGTTCCTGAAACCAGGGGGCGAGATAATCGGACGCGGCGATGGCGACGAAGACGTTGAGAGGAAAGTGCTCAACTCGTTCGAACGAAACGGTGCGATGCACCCCGTCGTATTGAGAGTTGGAGACGTATGTGCCGGAGACCAAGTCCTTCGCCGTCGCTGGTCTCATGACATTTGACAGACCCGGTTCGCCGACTGTCCCCGACGCTAGCTTGGGCACGCGGGCGACGAGATTATTGTCCAGATCCCTTACGCTGACGGCCCCAGCCGGCCCCAGACTCAAGGGCAGAAAAAGACCATAAAAGTAGTCGAGCGGGATGCGGGCCGAGACTACGCCTCGAAAGTGTCCGTCTGCATCGTTCAGTCGATGTGCCAATATGATGGACCACTCCTTGCTGCGTTCCGAGAGCAATGGTCTCGACACAATGAGTTGCTCGACATCTTCGGATTGAAGTTTCCGAAAAACATTGCCTTCCGCAATAGAAGGCGGGGCATCGCTCTCGGTGCCAGACACGGCGTCCAGTCGGCCAGTCTCATCAAAATAGTGGAAGGTACGGCCAGGCTTGTGTTTTTCAGAAAAAGTGTTCAGCACCTCGGCCCTATCTTCCGTGGAACCATTGAGGAGGATGTCACGGATCCATCGGTCATGCGCGAGCGAGTGCAGCGAAATCTCCGTCGCATCCAACCCCCCCTTGACGGCCTCCTTCAGGGCGGCAGCCATGTTTTGGGTATCAGTCTTTGCGCGTTCGTCGTAGATCGCGCGACTGTCCATCAGGTTTGAAAATGCATGCCAGAGAAAAACGGCATTGATCAGCGCCCATCCACCCCACAACTTGAAGCGCCAATGCCAAGCTGAAACCGGCCGGGTGGGGTCAAGGCCAGCACTTTCACCAGAGTGGGGAAACATCGAGTCCGAGGCATCTGGCTCGCTTGTTAACTTCTCCTGATGTCGCATCGTTCGTACCCTCTTTACTGTTAGCCGGTGACGATATGTTCACAATGCATACTACTGTGTCAACGTAGAGCGCTTACCGCTGCCAACCCTATGGTTGAACTTAAAAAATTGGTGATTGTTCAGGCTTGCACCATCCACAAAGAAGACGGCCGGCGACAGATACACGCTGCGTCCGTGTCGCGGCCCACGTCGCCGCCAAGGGGGTGACGCAATGCCCCCTTTAGCCATGGTTAACTGTAGATTCAGATGTGCATCGTGCATGCATCGGCGGTCGGAAACTGTGCGCGGCAATGCGACGTAGTAGGCGGGGACGGGGGGAAGCGTCTTCAGGGACACAGAGCGAGCATCCTAACGGCGCTGCTTGCCGTTGCGTTGCTTGGGCCCGTTACGTTACAGGCAATCCGAGCTAGCTTATTTTTTCATTCTTGCGGACGGGTCTTACATGGCATAGCCGATAGCTAGCAGGTGGCGGATCTATGTTTTCTTGCATGGTGATCTGCGTCAAAAATTCTCCCAATCCCCATCATCAGCCTTAACCGAGACGTTTCGTTTAATCGCTGGCGCGGTTGATGGAGAAGTGGTGAGCTTCCGTGGAATACCCGTCCCGGCTTTCGCATTCAAAGTCGGTGCATGCGCTTTCGCCGGCAGATGATGCGCGACAGGTTTGACGCGCGGTGCGTCATGCGGAGTGCGAGGTGTGGCAGGGGCAATGGTACGTGCGATCACTCTCTCAGAGCCCACATTGAAAACCGCTACCACCTCCGATAGTCGGTGCGCCTGGTCGCGAAGCCCTGCGGCTGCGGCTGCAGACTCTTCAACAAGTGCCGCGTTCTGCTGCGTCATCTGATCGAGGTTCGTCACCGCCACGTTTACTTGGCCAATGCCATCTTTCTGTTCCAAAGAAGAAGCGGTAATCTCACCGATCAAATCACTCACACGGCGCACACTGCTGACGATTTCGTTCATCGACTCGCCGGCCTGCGCCACTTGCTGAGTGCCTGTTTCTACTGTCTGTCCTGAGGCATGGATAAGAGCCTTGATTTCTTTTGCCGCCTCAGCCGAACGTTGCGCCAAACTGCGCACTTCGGAGGCAACAACGGCAAATCCACGTCCTTGCTCACCGGCGCGAGCGGCTTCCACCGCGGCGTTTAATGCCAAGATGTTGGTCTGAAATGCGATGCCGTCGATCGTGCCAATGATGTCACCTATCTTGCGCGAGGCCTCACTGATGTTTTGCATGCTATGCACAACTTGGCTCACTACCTCGCCGCCACGGGTGGCTGCTTGTGCCGCAGTTGCGGCAAGCTGGTTGGCTTGGCGAGCAGTGTCGGCCGATTGCGTCACGGTGCTAGTCAACTGCTCCATGCTGGCCGCCGTTTCCTGTAAGTTGGCTGCTGTCTGCTCTGTGCGTGAGGACAAATCTTGGTTGCCGTTGGCGATTTCGACGGAAGCCGTTGAGACCGATTCAACGCCACCACGAACATCCGTTACCAAGGCACGCAACTTCGCCACCATGTCGGACATGGCACGCAGCAGCAGCCCAAACTCGTCCTTGCGATCGGACTGAAGTTGGCGAGTTAAATCCCCCTCCGTGATTGCGCGGGCCACGATGACAGCTTCGTCCAACGGGCGGGTGATCGAGCGCACCAACACCAGCGTCAGCAGCACACCGAGGGCGAAGACAACGCCGACACTGACAATGGCAAGTGTGGCGGTGGAATGACGAGAGCTTTCAGCCTCAGCTTTGGCAGCGTCACGTTGGCGCTCCTGGGCTGTTACAAAGCCGTCCAACGCGGCAAGATATTTGCCAATCGCGGGTTTGAACGAATCTTCAACAAACGTTTGCATGGCTGCGGCGTCACCGGTGGCCTTGACGTCCTTGGTCTTGGCGGTGAGACCCAGGACGACGGAACGTGCAGCAGCGATGTTCTCGAGCGCCATTTTGTCTTCACTCGACGTTGCTGATTTGACGATCTCCCCCTGTATTCCGCTGATGCGGGCAATACTGTCCTTGATTTGACCGTCGTAGGATTTGGCCAGTATGGGGTCGGTGGTGACGGCGCTGCCGAGCACCATCACTGTGGTGGTTTCGGTAGCCCCACGCCAGCGCACAGCAGTCGTAATCTTTTGCTCGTAGGCATTCACAGATGCCATGGCTGTATCGACCGCTCTGCTGGCACTGACCTGAGACCAGATTGAAACCGCCAACGTTGCGACTAGTAGCCCCAGGATCACGCTCCAAAGCTTGGTCGAAACGCGTAGATCGCTGAATTTCATGTATGTCTACTCCTAAAGCAGTTTGCAATCCACACGGACGCCTCACGGGGGCTCTGAGATTGCCTGAAATCGGAAAGCACACATTTGGATGCAGATTCAATTTTTAGGCAAGACTTCCTTTGCGAGCCTAGGAAAATATGCTGACGAATTGCACATGCCGTAGAAGTTCACACTCTTGCCACACATCCCGACGGGCCGTCGCTGAAAATTTACCACATGACCCGTCTCCGTCGCCGGAATCCTCGTTGCGGCAATGCTTAGTGATCGGCTCGGGCGCGTGACCCATGGACAGTTCCATGTTTGCCATCAACGTATAGCATAGTCAGATTGAACCCCTTGAACGACAAAGTAGACCAGGAAGGACGATTACGTGAAGCTTTCTCTCATGGCACCCAATGCAAGCGAGGCACAGCAACTGTGCGGATTGCAAGCGGCCGAGGCGATCTTCCTCGCTGAAGGTCTGTCCGCCATTTCGGCAAATTCGGCATGTTTTGAAGCTGAACTCTCGTTGGACGTACTCCCGAGTCCAGCGCAGGTCCGAGCCGCTCGGGTTTGGCGGGCGGCGTCGACCGCCGCGCTGGTCGCCTGCTATGGCGCCAAGCCGCAGGCGGCTGAGGCCAAGCTCTTGGTTAACCCTTGATCCTCGAGCCCGGTATATGACACAGTTGTGCCACGGTTTGGAAGACGATGCAGCCACAATGCGGATACTAAAACAACGAGCGTGGCGCATGAAACTGTTTCCTATCCAGATGAAAGAAGGAAGCATTCGCTGGAAACTCTTCTGGGCCTTTACAGCAGTCGTCTCCGCAGTACTGGTAATGGCGGGAACGTCCATGCGGCTTCAGCTTGATGCTGCCGAACGTGCCTCAATTCTTGAAGCGACGAACGTTGCAATCGCGTTATCCAACACCGTCCAGGGCGGTACGGAAATGGATTCAACGGCGTTACAGCAATATGTTTCCCGAATGGGGACGGCCTTTGACCGGGACATCTCTATCATCGACCGGCACGGTAAGGTGACTGCTGACACCCATACATCGGCGATCGGGAAAGCTGAATTTAATGCAGACGTTGAGATGACGATGCTTGACGGTGTGACACGTGTATTCGTTGAAGCCCATCCGGCGAACCCCAGCGCACTCCACAGGCAAGTAGTTGTCCCCTTGCAAGAAAACCCCTCAGTGCACGGTAGCCCAACGGTAGGTGCGATCGTGCTTGATTACACCAGCCTCTATGACACGCTCCTGCGAGAGGCCACCCGGAGCAGCGCTATCACGGCAATGGTCGCCACGCTCCTAGTGCTACTGGGGGCCACCGTGGCTTGGCAAACCACCCGGTCTATCGTCGAACCTCTAGAAAAGCTCAAGTTCGGCGTCGCCTCCATCGCTGCCGAGCACTACGACATTCGGGTAGATCTGCAGAGCCGAGACGAGTTGGGGCGCCTAGGTGCAGCATTCAATCAGATGGCTCACGATCTCGAGAAAGGACGAGCAACTTTGGTAGATCGCGTTGCCGATCTGGCTCAGGCCAACGTGTTACTCGAGGAAGGGATGAAACGCAACAAACAGAACGCCGAACATATCCAGCACCTTGCCTACCACGACCCTTTGACAGATCTTCCCAATCGCGCCATGTTCGCAACAGCGCTCACCCAGGCGCTGACCCGTGGGAAGCTCGATGGCGGTCGATTTGCCACTTACTTCATTGACTTAGACCGTTTTAAACAAGTCAACGATACCCTCGGTCACGAGACTGGTGACTCACTGCTACAGGAAATCGCCATCCGTTTACGTCAAACGATTATGCAAAGCGATACCGTCGCACGCCTGGGAGGAGATGAATTCGTTGTCTTAGTGCCTGGGTTAATAGACGATGCCCACGCAGAAATAGTGGCCCGCAAGATCCTCGCCGCCGTCTCTCGCCCCTTCAGCGTTCCAGGGCAGGAACTGCGCATGACTTGTAGCATCGGCATCAGCCGCTTCCCATACGATGGCGCCGATGAACAAACGCTCATGAAGCATGCAGACATCGCAATGTATCAAGCGAAAGAGGCGGGAAAAAACGGTTTCTCTTTCTACTCAGCAGAACGCAATGTCAACTCCTTTGAGCGGCTGGCCATGGAATCGAGCCTTCGGCGAGCATTGGAGCGCGATGAGCTATTGCTACATTACCAAGCCAAGAAGTGTTTTCACACCGGTAGCACGGCCGGCATGGAGGTGCTTTTGCGTTGGCAGCATCCAGACTTGGGAATGGTTTCACCTGCTCATTTCATTCCGGTCGCAGAGGAGACCGGACTCATCGTGCCTATTGGGAAATGGGTCTTACGGACTGCATGCAAGCAAACCATGGCGTGGCACGCCGCAGGTTTGACCGATTTGGTGGTGGCGGTGAACTTATCGCCGCGCCAATTCAGCGACGAGAACTTCCTGAGCGATGTGCTTGCCATCCTTAAGGACACGCGCATGGATCCTCACCTACTCGAGCTCGAGATCACCGAAAGCATGATCATGCACGATGCTCAAAGGTGTCGAGTCCTGTTGAATACACTCAAGTCTCTTGGTATACGTATTGCCATCGACGACTTTGGCACCGGTTACTCGTCCTTAGCGACGCTGAAACAGTTTCCGATCGACACCCTCAAAATCGACCGATCTTTTATACGCGACATCGAAAACGACGCGGAGGACCGGGGCCTTACCGAAGCCATTATTTCTATGGCAAAAACCCTGCGTTTGCACCTTGTCGCAGAAGGGGTTGAAACCGCCGCACAATCAGAGTTTTTAAAGGCTAGAGGATGCGACGAACTTCAAGGATTTCTGTTCAGTAAACCAGTTCCGGCCGATCAGTTTGAATGCTTCGTGAAGATGCGGCGAACCTTGCTACGCCCTTCTTCTCCGATTCCTCTGTTAGCAAACAGTTGAGATTTTCATTCCACGTCCAAGCTATGAGTTCCGATGAAGTCCTGTGTGCTCGCATTGCTGGACAGTCTTCCTCGATCGAGGCAGTAACTTTGGCACCACCAGGCGTAAATTGAAAATTCACTCTGTCTCATCTAAAGCAGAATGCCTGTAAGTCCGAACTTGAGACACGATCTGGAAGCTCCGCTCGACGAGTGCGGAGAGTCCAAAGAAGACACTTTGTAGCGTCCACCACAGCTCCAACTGCTCTATTTTCTCGGCGCCTGGGGCATACTTTCTAAACCACGTGGCATTGATCATCACGCCATGTGTAAAGCGATGTGCCGCCAACGACCGGGGCGAACGGTGCCTCAACGCAACCTATTCATCAGGAAATTCACCATGAAACTGGCAGATTTCAAGATTCCGGCAAAACTCATCGCGACCTTTGCATTGGTCGCGATCATCGGAGCGATTATCAGCCTGATTTCCGTCAGGACCATGGGAAAGCTCAATGACGCAGACACTTACCTTTACGAGAACCAAACAGTCGCTTTGAGCTACGTGGCAAATGCAAATATCCAACGGTACTCAGCAGTTGTCGCACTGCGCGATGCCATGATTGCAACTTCGGAGAGCGCCCGGACATCGGCGCTCAAGCGCATCCAAGACGGTCGAGCAAAAAGTCTCGAGTACATCGCGAAGGCCAAGGCCCTGACAACCGACCCCAAATTGTTGGCCGCTTTTTCCAGAGTCGAAGATGCATGGAAAGCCGACCAAGGCGCCTTAGAGGGTATGCTCAAAGTTTTAGCAGACTCGCCCTATCAGCCCGAATCCCCGCTGCTTCAATATCTTGTCAACTCGGTCGTTCAACCTAGCATTCAAGTGGGCCGCGAGATGGACAGTCTGACCAATCAGTTTGAGAAAGCCGCTGAAACGGTATCCGATGACAACACAACGCTTTATGAAACCAGCCGAAACGCTACTGTCGGATTTCTCGTATTCGCCCTAGCTTTCAGCGTAGGTGTTGGCGTGTACATTAGCCGCCACGTCACGACCCCTCTCAAGCAGGCACTGGAAAGCGCTCAGCGTATGAGCGAAGGCGATATGACGGTTGAACTGAAGCCCGTCGGCAAAGACGAGATCGCCCAACTGGTCGCCGCTCAGGAGGCCATGCGGCAAAGTCTACAGAGCATTGTCTCGACTGTAAGACAAGGCTCAGAGTCGGTATCCACAGCGTCAGCCGAGATTGCACAGGGAAACCATGACCTAAGCTCACGTACGGAAAGCCAAGCTAGCGCACTTGAGGAAACAGCCGCTTCGATGGAGCAACTGTCTGCGACCGTCAAGCAAAATGCAAGCAATGCCCAGGAAGCGAATCGCTTAGCTCAAACGGCTTCCAAAATTGCTAGTGACGGAGGCAGCGTCGTCGCACGGGTGGTAGATACCATGCGTGGCATCAGCGAAAGTTCCAGAAAGATCGCCGACATTATTAGCACGATCGATGGCATCGCATTTCAGACCAACATTCTTGCCCTTAATGCAGCAGTAGAGGCGGCGCGAGCTGGCGAGCAAGGGCGCGGGTTTGCAGTAGTCGCCAGTGAAGTGCGCAGCCTGGCGAGCCGCTCTGCAGCTGCCGCAAAGGAAATTTCGGGGCTGATCGGCGAGAGCGTCGAGCGAGTCGAATTGGGCACATCTCTAGTAGACAAGGCCGGGACCACAATGAAGGACGTAGTTGACAGTATCACGCGCGTGACCAGCATCATGAGTGAAATCAGTGCCGCCAGCAGTGAGCAAAGCGCTGGAGTGAGCCAAATTGGCGAGGCGGTCACCAACATGGACCAAGCGACTCAGCAAAATGCGGCACTTGTGGAAGAAATGGCGGCCGCCGCCAGTAGCCTTAGAGTGCAGTCTGAAGACTTAGTCAACGCTGTGGCTGTGTTCAAGCTATAACACCACTGACCCTCGAAAGTCCTTCCGACATTGACAAATTACGCGTGTTGCGCGCGGCGGGACAAGTGGCGGTTTTGCTGCCCAAGGTCGGCTCCGAACACCAATTTGCCCGCGTGATGGCGATTACGCCAGCGGGCTGGGCCGCGATAAAAGAGTTAGATGATGCGGCCAAACTGTGAAAATGTTGCTGACCCCCCCGGCCACAAGCCGACATTGAAATCACTGCTTCATTGAGCACGTTTAAGGCTTCCATGTACTCCGAGCCAATGGGCCTCAAGTGCTTTAGCGCGCGGCTCGATAAGCTTCAATCTGCGGCAGCAAAGCGTTGAACCGTAGTAGGCTTGCGCGGGACCAGGCCAGTTCCCTTTCGTAGTACTCTTCAAACGCCAGTTTGTCTGGTGGTATGACCACCCAAGGCTGTTTCGATGCCATGAAAATGTGGATATCAGGCGGCATGGCGTCGGGGGCATCCAAGGTGCCAACCCGGACAAATTTCGTGACCGGCCCTGAACCGGCGTAATGGCTCCACACCGCAGTACGACAGCGAGGGCAGCGAGCCACTTTTTGCCCTGCACCGCTTGCAGATGGCGTGTCCACGACCTCCGGCATTCCTGCGATGTTGAGCACGCGGTCAGCCTCGTACATGGCGTTCAGTGCAAACGAAGCCCCACTGCCGCGTTGACACCAGCGACAGTGGCAGCAGTGGACGACCATCGGTGCTGTAGTCACACGATAGCGGACATAACCACATTCGCACCCCCCATCAGCGGGGAATCTTGTCGAGGTTGCCATGCATCCATCATAGGCGTTCATACCATGGCTGCTGGCCAGGGCCACGGTGGAAGCTCCCAGTTCCAGGCAGGCGGCAACCAGCTGCGCCTTGAAGGCTGGGGTGTAGGTCCGGTGGGCGCGCCTGGTGGTGTATCTCGCAATGTCTGAGTCTTTGAGCATGGTGTGCACGATGAGTTGCGTGCACGCGATGTTGCGAGACGGAGAGAGTCACTTCAAGATGGGTAAACTGCGCGCTTACATCGATTTCACGTACTTCTAAAGTTATTCATGATGGATTGCCGATCCATGCAGACATAGCATAGTCCTCGGCCCACCCCAAGAACAACTCGGACGGCATTGGCTTGGCTATGAAGTAACCCTGGGCAACGTCGCAGCCGAGCCGAGCCAACAGATCCCAATCTTGCGACGTCTCTACGCCTTCCGCCACCGCTTTACGTCCCAAATCGTGAGCCAACTCAATGGTGGAACGCACGATCAACGCTGAGTCGTTGTCCAGCGCCATCCCACGCACGAATGACTGGTCGATCTTGATGTAGTCCACTGGTAGCTTTTGCAGATAGCTGAGCGATGAGTATCCGGTCCCAAAATCATCAATGTAGAGGCTGATACCTTCGTCCTTTAAATTCCGTAAGACACGCATGGCCAACTTCGCGTCATCCATCAGCGCGGTTTCGGTAATCTCGAATTCCAAAAGTCCTCGCGGTAAGCACAACTCTGCTTGCAGGCGACGAATGCGACTGACAAGTCCTTCATCGCGTAAATTTTTCGCTGAAAGATTGACGGCAATGGGGAAATCAATTCCCTCACAGTGCCAACTCCGAACTAAGCGCATCGCCGTGTCGATCACCCATTCGGTCAGGGGTTTGATCAGTCCGGTGTGCTCAGCCAACTCAATGAATTGGATAGGTGGAATTAGCCCATGGTCTGAATGCTTCCAGCGCACCAGTGCTTCTGCGCCGAGCACACGTCCATTGGACATGTCGACCTTCGGCTGCAGGTGAAGTAGAAGATCGCCGCCTTCAATGGCGCGGCGCAGCGAGCCAGCCATGTTGAGTCTCTGTGGGCGGCCGCTGTCGGCCGACGGATCGTAGACAGCAAACGCCTGGTCACTTTTCCTGGCCTGGCGGACCGCCATGTCGACGTGGCGCAGCAGATCGTGGGTGGATGTGCCGTGTGATGGAAACAGCGCGACACCGGTTTTACACGAGACGTCGATGAGAATGTCTCCCAATGGAAATGGCCTATTTAACATGCCTTCGATGCGCTGAACAACTGATTCCGCAGTCGCCTGGTTACTCGTTCTAAGCATCACTGCAAATTCGTCGCCGCGCAACCGCGCTACCACCGCATCGTCAGGGACGACGGCCCTAAGCCGCTCACCGAACTCACGGAGCAACTCGTCTCCTTGCGAAAAACCCAGCGCGTCGTTGATTTCTGTTAATCGTTCAATATTGCTTTGAATCAATGCAAAGGGTTGGCGTGTTTGGGCCCCGTGCGCAATGGCTTCCGCCAAAAGCTCCATGAACAAGGTTCCATTGGCTAAGCCGGTTAAAACGTCGATGTGGGTGAGCCGAAAAGCCTCCATCTCAGATTGGGCCTGGGCTGCGCGTGCTCGAAGACTGGCGATGCCAAATGCCAAATCTTCCGCCGATGCAGTCAGCAAACGAATCTCGTCTTCGCCGAAGGCGTTGGGCTCTTTTGCATAGATCGTCAAAGTGCCAATCACACTGCCATTCACATTGATCGGACAGGCAATACATGATGCGTTGCCGATAAGGTAATCTTGCCAAGGGACATAGGCAGGATCTGTGAGCATGTTCCCTACGACTTGCGTATTGCCGGTCCGTATGGCTAAGGCGATTGCGCCTCGACCGTAAGGTCCGTCAGCCCAGCTCGATTTGAGTTGTCGCAACCGATCGAGTCCGCCCGGATAACCACTCTCGGCCATCACTCGGGTTGAGCACGCTTCATCATCCATGCGGTACCACACCATGGCGATGGGGTAGCCCCCCGCATCCACGATGGCTTGGCACATTGTCCTAAGCAACTGGTCTTCGTCCGTTGCCCGCAACATCGTACTGTTGCCAGCACTGAGTGTTTTCAGCGCCCGGCTGACGCGCTCCAATTCGTTCACGCGGTGAAGCAGTTCAGCGTTCAAATCAACAATTTTCTCTTCGGCCAGTTTGCGCTCAGTGATATCGGCCACCATAACGTAGTAACCAATGACTGCACCCTGAACGTCTCGCTTGGGCACGTACTCAATTGATTTCCAAATTCCCACGGCGGGTTGGTGATCGAAATGCACCGCAGCACCCCGCAATGCCGCTTCGATGTGGGGACGGGCGTTTGAATACATCTCCTCGCCTAGGATTTCCAGGACGGCCCGACCAACTACTGAAGACGGCTGAGGCGTGAACCTTGCCAGATATTGGTCGTTGACATAGACGTAACGTTGGTCTGCATCCACGTAGGCAATCATGACGGGCGCACTGTTCATGACAGCTCGCAGGTGGTCTTGAGTTTCCTCTAACTGCCGTGTACGTTCGAGCACGTGCCTTTCAAGCAAAGCATTCTGTTCCCGCATTAGCCTTTTTGCTTGACGTTCGGTACTGACGTCGCGGAACACCAAAACGACCCCCAGAAGGGCGCCATCGATGCCCCGGATAGGGGCCGCACTATCACCCACGGGGCACTTTGTACCATCGCGTCTGACCAGCACGGAGTCATTGTCCAGCCCTTGGATTTCGCCTGTTTGCAGTACTCGGCCAACGGGGTCTTGTGATGGCTGGTGCGACTCCTCGTCTAGGATACTGAACACTTCGCCGACCCATCGTCCCGCTGCTTGGCCTTGTGACCATCCCGTCAAACGCTCAGCCACAGGATTCATCCGCACAACGCGGCCCGCCGCGTCCGTTTCCAGCACCGCATCCCCGAGCGAGCGGACCGTCGTCGCCAGACTGGCTTCACTCTTTGCAAGAGCAAATTGACTTCTTTCGATGTCGCGTAACTGACGGCGTATGAGGCTGTACATGCTCAGCAACAAGACGATGAGCAGGATGGCAACGGACCCACCAGCAGCGGTGACGACACGGTGGCTTTCTAAGCGCGCAGCTATACTACGTGTCAGCGCCGTTTCTGCGTCTTTGTCCAGTTCCCGCAGCAGTCCATACAGTCGCTCGCGTGTCTCGCGTAGAGGCGCTGTTGCGACATAGGCACTGGCCACGTCTGAACCTTGAGTCGAGCGGAGATTCTCGATTTTCTTGGCGATCGCCACGCGTTCATCCACGACTTGGCGCAAAAGCCTCCAGCGTGCCATTTGTTGCGTGTCCGCGTGTAACAACTCCCTCACACGGTTCATAGCTTCTTCACGCGCGGCTATGGTGCGATCGCGTTCTTCGATCAGTCCCCTTTCGCCTGAGATACGATAACTTTGGGTCGTGAACTCAATTTGCAGGGTATCGGCTCGGATTTGAGCCAGGCGTTTTAATGCCTCTTGGGTGTTGGACACAAGCTCGGCGGACTCCACCGCATCCTGTGCGAAGTTCCAAGAAACGGTTGTCAGAAAGCCGACAACAAAGACTGCGGCGCCAAATGCCGTCGCAACCTTGGCCTGGAAACTGGAGTGCATGGTGTAGCAGGGAGGAGACGAACCCCAAATATGTAAATTTCCGAAGCTTGACCTTGTTATAGCGTATACGTAGAACCTAGGTAAATGCGCATATCTACGGAGTGAGTTGGGTCTTAAAGGGAAAGGGAAATTTGGTCTCGGCCACCGCCCTCCTGGCTGTTGCGAGCGCTTGTCATTCATCACTTAGCAGATGCGTTAAAAAAGCTGCGAATAGATTGTCCTAGTGAAAGGTCTTCAACATGGGTCTTCGACGTGACACAGGTACCTAAATCTGTCATACCCGACGACGCCATCGAGCGTGTAGCCGATCATCGGTTTGTCAAGCAATGGGTGGCACTGATCACATCATGGATCTTTATCTGCGGATCCCTGGGCCTGTATCTGGTGGCTGAACGGGAAAACCAAGCCAATGCCGAACGTGATCGATTAGGCACCCAAGCCAGGGTCATCGAGGACAATTTGACGCGGCAACTTCGAGGAGCTGCCGCTGCACTGACAGGGGTTCGCTATGATCTGATGTCTGGAGATCGTGATCCACAGCAGAACATTGCGCCTCTTCGTCTAAAGGTATTGAGCGATTCAATGCCAGGGGTCAGAGCCATTGCGGTGCTGAACAACTTCGGGACGATTGTGGACGCAGATCGCAGAGATCTCGTTGGCCGCAATTTCCGAGAAGCGCAATCTTTTCGAGTCCCAGCAGCCGAGGGCGATCCGATCAAGCTCTATGTCTCCCCTCCGTTCCAGTCGCCAATTTCGGGTGTGACGATCAGCCTGGGGAAAGTCCTGCATTCGCCCGACGGCGCCTTTGCGGGTCTTGTAGTCGCGACATTAGATCCCGAATATTTTGATGTGCTGATGCGCTCGGTGTTTTACACATCCGACATGGCCGCAGGGATCGTGCATGGCGACGGCAGAATTGTTGTGGTCCAGCCAACAGATCCCAACTTACTCGGCATTGACGTCGACAAGCCGGGTTCCATCTTTCAGCGTCACAAGCAGTCAGGCGAGGTTGTGAACTTCTACGAGGGTACAGGCGCCGCCGCCAAACCATTGGAGGATCGCATGGTCGCGGTCCGGACAATGCAACCTGCCGAGCTTTGGATGAACAAACCACTGGTGATCAGCGTCAGCAGGCTACGCAGCGCGGTCTACGCGCCATGGTATTCAGAGGTCAGGATTGCCATCATTTTGGCATTCCTTTTTTTTCTAGGATCTGGCGCGCTCCTCTTCTACAGCCAGTGGCGCAGGAAGACTCTGGCTGCCGTCCGGCGATCCGTTCATCAACTGAGGGAACAAAGCGCCAAGCGATTTGAGTTTGGCCTCACGGGAGCGGATCTAGGACTTTGGGATTGGGAGTTAGACGAGGACAGGCTAACCATAAATCTGCGAGAGGCGGAGATCCTCGGCCTTGACCAGGAAACGATGGTTCATTCGGCTAAAGCGTGGCGGTGGCGCATTCACCCAGACGATTGGGCAGCGGTGCAGCTCAAATTCAGTGAGCTTCGCGAAGGAAAAGCTGAGGCCTACAAACTGGAACATCGTATGTTGCACCAGGAGGGGCATGCCGTTTGGGTACTGAGTCAAGCAATGGTAATGGAACGTACCTCGGAAGGTAGAGCCAGCCGGATTTTGGGGACCCATTTGGATGTCTCGCAGCGACGAGCGGCGGAGGACGGTTTGAATCAAACGTTGAAGCGGCTTGAATTGGCCCTGCGTTGCGGAAGCGTCGGCTTGATGGACTGGAATCTGCTGACGGGGGAGTTGGTCTTGAATACGTTGGCACGGGAGATTCTCGGTTACGAGTCCCACGACGAGCTGGTTTATTCCAGATGGCAACAGCTACGCCACCCTGATGACACAGAACGTGTGGAAGCAGCGATACGGAATCTGTTAAGCGATCCAAGTTACGCGTACAACATCGAGTACAGAGTGCGCCATATGCGTGGCCATTACCTTTGGTTGCACGTGCGGGCAGAAGTCGTGGAGCGTGAGCAAGATGGCACCCCCACACGTGTGATGGTGACGTATCGCAATGTCAGCGCGCGGGTCACCTCGGAGATGAAACTTAAACTCGCAAACGAGCAACTCGAGGCGCTCTCGCTAACGGACGCATTGACAGGGATCGGCAATCGACGACGCTTCGACCAAGCGCTTGCAGCCGAATGGGCTCGATCGGTACGCAAGCCGCAGCCGATCGGCTTGTTGATGATCGACATCGATCACTTCAAACTCTACAACGATCACTATGGTCATCAGGGCGGTGATGAATGCCTTCGACGCGTCGCCCATGTGTTGGCGAGTTGCGTTCAGCGCGCTGATGAAATGCTGGCCCGTTATGGAGGAGAAGAGTTTGCCGTGCTGCTGTTCGGCGGAGATGTACAAGCTGTCTCGTTACTGGCGCAACGTTGTGTCGACGCTGTGGCACAGGCCGCTATTCCACACGCAACATCCTTAGTCGCCCCCCATGTGACCCTTAGCATAGGTGGGTGCAGTCTTATGCCGGGGTCGACCAACTCGTACGAGGTTCTGATTCAAAAAGCCGACGCGGCTTTGTATGTCGCGAAAAGGACGGGGCGTTCACGCGCGCACATCGAACGCGGTGGGACAGCAGGGGACGATGAAGATCGCTCAACACACAGGGTTTAGGCTAGAGGCTTTGATTGCGGACGGGGGTTTCCGGGTTGGTCTCTCCTGTGTCGGGTCCGATGCATCGAAGGTTCCGAATATGCCCCCTGGGGCTCTACAACTGAACTCTTCCAGGTGATGGCGGCGTTCACATTACGCATGCGCGGTGTACTGGATCTGCGACGCGATTTTATCTAGGCGATGTTGATGAAGTCACCACATTGAGGCTCCATACTGGACATCCATTTTGTTGAATAACGAACGTGCTGCGCTTGAGCGCAGGCTATTTTTTTCCCATGGAGCGGCTCAACTCATCGAGCGGGAAAGTCATGAACTAATTCTTAATACGGGCCTGGTGGCCCAAATTGTGTAAACGATCAGGTTAAACCTGGCATTTATGCTCGTGCATGGAAAGCAAACTGATTGATTGACGCGTATGGCAGTGCTATACCCCTTGATATTACAACTGCGAAGGACTGCCATGAAGTTGAGCAATGTGCGCATCGCCACAAAACTCTGGGGAGCAGTCTTAGTCATCATTGCGACGTTGCTCGCGTTGATCTTGGCGACCGGTGAGCGCTCGGCGCGCTTGCAGGACGACAACGCCACGGTTCAACAAGAGATGACCAAACGTGTGCAGGCCGCCACCCAGTGGGCCGGGTTGACCACCGCCAATGCTGCGCGCACGCAGGCGCTGATCTTGAGCAGCGAGGCGGTGATCGAAAACGAGTTCAAAGACGTGATCGCTGCCACCAGCGCGCAAATCTCCACGGTCCAAAAAGGCATCGAAGGCATGAACCTGCGCCAGGTCGATAAAGACCAGATGGCCAAAATCGCCGAAAGCCGTCAATCGATGGTCGGCCTGCGCTCCGATGCGGTCAAGCTCAAGGCCGCTGGCAAGGCCGAGGAGGCCGCCACCTTGGTCAGCAGCCGCTACAACGCTTCGGTCAAGAAATATCTGGGCGATCTGTCTGACTTCGTGAAGCTGCAAGAAGAGGCATCGGCCGCTGCACAGGATGAAGCCAAGGCCGCACGCACTGTGACCATGCAGCTGACCTTTGTCGCGCTACTCGTGATTGTGGTGGCCTTGTTGGCGGGGGCTTGTTGGCTCATCCGCAGCATTCAACAGCCGCTGGTGCAGGCCAACGATTTGGCTGCGCGCATTGCAGAAGGCGACTTGACGATGCGCCTGGACTCGTCACGCAAAGATGAGTTTGGTGAACTGCTGCGCTCGCTCATGACCATGAACAACTCGCTCAGTGAAATGGTGAGCCAGGTGCGTCGCAGCACCGACAGCATTGCGATTGCCAGTGCCGAAATCGCCACCGGCAACAACGACCTTTCGACGCGCACCGAGCAAACCGCCAGCGACTTGCAGCAAACCGCCGCATCGATGGAAGAACTGACCGGCACTGTGAGCCAAAGCGCCGACAGCGCCCGCGCCGCCAGCACCTTGGCAGCCACGGCTTCGTCTGTGGCCGAGAAGGGCGGTGCGGTGGTGAAAGACGTGGTGGCCACGATGGAAGATATCAACCACAGCAGCAAGAAGATTGCCGACATCATTGGTGTGATCGACGGCATCGCGTTCCAGACCAACATCCTGGCGCTGAACGCTGCCGTAGAAGCCGCCCGCGCGGGTGAGCAGGGCCGTGGTTTTGCGGTGGTGGCCAGCGAAGTGCGCAGCTTGGCGCAGCGCAGCGCCGAAGCCGCGAAAGAGATCAAGGGCTTGATCAATAGCTCGGTTGAAAAGGTGGAATCGGGTGCGCGCCTGGTCGACCAAGCCGGTGCGACGATGGGCGACATCGTGCAGTCGGTCAAGCGCGTGACCGACATCATCGGCGACATCTCCGCTGCAGCCAACGAGCAAAGCGCGGGCATTGGCGGCATCAACCAGTCGGTCGGCAACCTGGATCAGATGACGCAGCAGAACTCGGCCTTGGTGGAAGAAAGTGCAGCTGCCGCACAAAGCCTGCGTGAACAGGCCGAGCAGTTGACGCGCACCGTGGCCTTCTTCCGCCTGAGCGCTGCCGAACCGGCCAATAGGTTGACAGTGTCGGGTCGAGGCATGCGCGCTTTGACTGCGCGATTCAGTTAAATTGGAAAGTCTTGAATGATGGAGGGCGTCGCGGCTTTCCCGGTGCCCGCGTCCTTCAAGTCAATGACAGTCGATCATCGACTGCGATGGACTGCGCCGAAATGGTGAGATTTTCAGTCGGATGGTTGCGAGAAAGTTTTTATGCTTGCGAGAATCTCTTGCTTAGCCTTCTTCTGTAGCGCATTCGATTCATCAAAAGTTTCCAAAATCCCTTCCAAGGCAGCTGCAGCAGCACTCTCACCCGCGATGATTGCGATCATGGCTCGCATGCGTGGCGTACAAGGACGACGACCGGATTTCATCGAACTGATGTGGGCCTCGGGTTCATCTAGCAATGCCGCCAGCTTGCGTTGGCTCCCGACTATTCCCGCCGCATTAGTGATGGTTTGGAATAGCGTCAAAATTACCTCTCGTGGCACTGCATCGCGTGATAACTGTTCCCAAAGGTGACGGAAGCTTCGAACTGTAAAGAAATACGCTCTATGTAACGTCTGAAATCGAATATCGATGTGGAAAGCATTTCGACCCTTGCTGAGCTTCTCCTCCTATTTCCCTCACGGAACGCTAATAGACAAAACTTTGGTGGTTTTGGCCTGTCCAACGGAGTCAATCAACTAACGAGTTTTGGGCATGATTCGTTGACATCTGTAGTAATTCATCGGCGCGTTGGTCTGATCCAGTAGATCAGTAGCGACCTGACCGCTTATAGAGAAATACAGTAATTGCAGATTTTTGTTGCGACTCATTCCCAAACCATGGTAGCCGTCTTACGACAACAACAGTCAGCCGGCAGATTGTCGGAGGAGGCTTCAGACGCCCGGCATCCAATCGTCAGAGAGCGCTAGTCGGAGTATGTGACGACGTGCCTTCGGCGAGTTGCAACTGGCATTTTGGGAGGCGGGAAGCAATGCATTGCACAGACAGACGAGTGACGATGGTACCTTCAGCAGTTTCTAGTAGTCTGTCCAACTTCAGCTTGGGCGGCACATCTCCGGGTGTAGCCTAGGGAGTTCAGCGTGCCTCGGTCTTTAGTTCTATTGTTATCTCTGAAAAAAATTGTAATGGTGGGTGGGCCGTAAGGCCGTCCTGGGAGCACCGTCAGTCCCTAAATTTTGAACCAGGCTTTGGCTTGGTCGTCATCGCCGAAAGCCTCGTCGACGAGCCGCTGAGGTTTTCGTAAAGAGTTTGGATGTTCATCAGGCTAAGCAAAACGGGTGTGGGCTGTAGCGACGGCTTTGAAGTCGAGTGGGTGACCGCCTCCGTTGTGGAGTACCGGGAGGGCGCGAGGGTGGTGACCGAGCGCGTTCAAGAAAACTTCATGGGCAAGTGGCCAGGGGTTTCCATCGACCCGAGCGCTTTCGCCCGATGGGATGGGTCATCGGAAATACACTCCTCTAAAAAGCAGGCAAAGATGCGCGCCAACTTTGTCGCGGTCATGTCGTTTCTAGGCATTGCGGTCGAGCCGTAACACTCTGGCCTCGACATCCAATGTCCCCTGATGGTCAATCGATGGCCACGTTTAGGTTTTCACTTTGGCGACGCCTTAGCCCGGGCGGTGACTGCATCCATGAATCTGGGCCAAGAGGCGAACCCCGTCCGGTGCTTTCACGATGTCAACAGAATGTTGGTGCGCTATGCTTGGAGCCAGGGAGGGGCGTCGAAGAAATGGACTGGCGCTGGGAGCCGTCCAAGGCGGCCCAAATATCAAACAACACATGAGGGGTGCCAAGCCATGCCACTAGAACTGCTGCGAGAAATTGCCAAGCAAGAATTGCCTTGGGACGTGGAAACCACTGGCGACGTAGACAAGCTGCGGGTTCTCCAGGCCGCAGTTCATATCGAAGCCGAGTTACCGCACCCCACCGCCCCGGTGCAAAAGGCCAGGGTGTGGGCCATTACGGCGAAAGGTTGGAGTGCGCTGACGGAGCAAGGCCGCGTTTAAAACCTCTACGAGACTTTTGGCCATCTAGCAAAATGCCGGAGCAGACACCGTTAGTTCTGCCAACAGTCTGCCCCACATTCCCGGGGACGGCCTCTCGCCCAGCGGGGTGGCCCTACGGGTTCACTTTGCCTCGGCTCCAAGACCCTGGACGACCCTGAACACATTGGCCATGGCGGGCTGTCCATATAGCCGCCCTGGAACCAGGGTCAACCCCCATACTGCAAACCAGGCTTTAGCCAATTCATCGTTACTGAAGGCATCGTCGATGAGCCGCTGAGGCAACACGAAGCGGCGTGCGTGCCGGTAGCGCTGAACCTTCTGGCTCAACCGGTCCAAAGCGTCAGGCATCGGACTGCAGACTGAGGTCTTGCAAGGCCAGGATTTGCGAATGCACCTTGACCAACACATCCTCCAGGGGCCCTTCGTTAGCGTGGACGCCGTACGTCAAGGCCAGCAGGGTGAGCGGATGCACCTGCATCACGTCGGCCAGCTTTTCCACCATATTTAAGGTGGGAGACTTCAAGCCTTGTTCCAGGCTACCGACATATTGTTTATTGGCCGCCCCAGCCAAATCGTATCGCTGTAGTTGAAGAGTGGTCCGGGTGAATCTGAGGGCTCGCCCAAAGGGGCTGGAACGGCGGGTATAGGCACGCGTCATGGCATCAGGCAGCGGTGGTTAAACAACATAGCGGAATCGACTGTTCACGCACCATTATTTGTCAGCAGACGACATCCCGGAAGTTAAAACTGGCGGTCGGCCGAAAAATGTTCGAACCGCCTATTCATACACGAGCGCGCGCCTAACCTGTACTGGGCCGTGGCTCTCACCCTTGGTTTTGCCCGAAGACAGCTCGCAAAAATGACGGCGACAAATCCGGTAAAGACTTTGACAATGCAGCGGGGGGCCGCCCTCCCGAAGACCAGCCTATTCTTTTTGAAAATCCCAAATAGGAGTTTTGAGATGAAGAAGTATGTGATTGCACTGGCCACCACCTTGCTGGCGTTCACCGCGTGGGCCGCCGACCCCTTGCCCTCCTGGAACGACACCGGCCCGAAAAAGGCCATCGTCGCGTTTGTCGAGAAGGTCACCACACAAGGCTCGGCGGACTTTGTGCCGGTGCCAGAGCGTATCGCTACCTTTGACAACGACGGCACGTTGTGGGCCGAACAGCCCATCTACTTTCAATTGGCTTTTGTGCTCGACCGCATCAAGCTGATGGCACCCCAGCACCCGGAGTGGAAGACCAAAGAGCCCTTTGCGTCGGTCTTGAAGGGCCACCTCAAGGGCGTGATGGCCTCGGGAGAAAAAGGTGTTGTGGCCCTGTTGGCCGCCACCCATGCCGGCATGACCACCGACGAATTCGAGCAGGTGGTCAACGACTGGGTCGTCACCGCCAAACACCCCAAGACCGGCAAGCCCTACACCCAGATGGTGTATCAACCCATGTTGGAATTACTGGGCTATCTGCGCGACAACGGGTTCAAGACCTTCATCGTTTCCGGCGGCGGCATCGAATTCATGCGCCCCTGGGCCGAGCGGATTTATGGCATCCCGCCCGAGCAAGTGGTGGGCTCCTCGGGCGGCTTGAAGTTTGAGATGCGTGGCAACGTGCCGGTGCTCGTCAAGCTGCCTAGTCTGGTGCTCAACGACGACAAGGAAGGCAAACCCGTGGGTATCCAACGCCACATCGGCCGCCGCCCCATCGCCGCGTTTGGCAACTCAGATGGCGACCTGCAAATGTTGCAATGGACCACCGCGGGGAGCGGGGCCCGTTTTGCGCTCTACGTGCACCACACCGACGCCGACCGCGAGTGGGCCTACGACCGCAAGTCGCACATCGGCAAGCTCGACAAGGGCCTGGATGAGGCCGCTGCCAAGGGCTGGACCGTGGTCGACATGAAGAACGACTGGAAGAAGGTTTTCCCGGGAGAACCTTGAGCGCAGGGGCATGCAACTGGTAATCTAGGCGGTGTAGCGCGAAGAAGCGTGCTTCAGATTACTTACTCCTTCGGGGTTATCGCTCAAGGTCTGCTATGGAATTTCCGCCCCGCGATTTCGGCAAAGCCCTGGCGTTCCTGCGCGCCGCGCGTGACCTTAAACGAGCCGACATGGGCTCGGTGGCGACCGCCCAATACTTCCGGATGTTGGAACGCAACGTCAACACACCTTCGCTCACCATGGTCGACAGCCTGGCGGAGACCCTGCAGGTGCATCCCCTCACCTTGCTGGCACTGACCTACTGCCTGGACGAGGAAGACAACAGCATGTTCGAAGCTCTACTGGGCCAGGTGTTTGACGAGGTGGACGGCCTGCGTTCTGCTGCCGGGTTCCAGACGGTGACCAGCAGCAATGCCCTGGTGCGCATCAAGAAGCACTTGGCCAGCCAGGGTGCACGGCGCCGCATTGTGCTGCCGCAGGCCCTGGTCGACGAAGCCTTCGCCAAAGAGGACGAGGCCATCGCTTGGTTCCGTGCCGTCGGCATGAAGCTGGTGCCAGGGCGCGTGCGTGGTGCGCCTACGGTGGCCCAAATCTTTCCCGAAGGTCCACGGCAGGCCACGCCGAAAGCGGAAAAGCCCAAGTCACCATCCATTCAGAAAAATGAAAACCCTGAGAAAGACCGACTCACTTGACCGTATCAACTCCATCCTATGCCACTCCACTGGATTTGGCCGCATCCTGATGTCGCAGCAACTGATAGACGATGCATTTCCGACAGACGAACTGGCAGACGCCTGGTTCAAGGCCCGGGGTCTCCGTCTGGCTCCCGTGCGCTTACAGGGACGTCCCGGCCTGGCGAGCATCTACCGCGAGGGGCAGACGCTGCAGCACCTCAAGAAAAAAAGGAAGTCGGGGGACACATCGCTTTCCAACACGGCAAAGGCATCAGAAGCAAGCTGAAAAAAGCCCGCACATGGCGGGCAGGGAGCCGGCCTCTGGGAATTGCACCGGCTCTATGGGCGTTGTGAGCGTAAAGCGCAGGAGAGGGAAGCGTGTAGTCGCTAGTGCAGTGTCATCCACAGGGCTGCGGCGACCAGTGCCGCACCACACAGTGTGATGGCTGCGATGAGCAAGACCACTAGCGTATCGTGTGCGAAATGGCCCGTCCGCTGCGTTTCCATGTCAAAACCGGTGAAGCCCGACCATATTTCATAATCGTTGGTCGGAGCGCTCCTGGACAGGCCACGTTTGTTGATATTGGTAGGTGCCATGGTGTCCCTTCGCTGCCGGTGTTCTGGAAGGCCATGGTCGGGGCAAGGCGGCGGCGAAACGTGACGCAACTGTCAACTCTGCAGCCTTGACATCGCGGTTCCTTTTGAGCCTGCGTTGGGCAGCCCTCCGCAGCGGTTCTCTTGGTGGGGCGACCCTTGGCATACTGAAGAAAATTTACTCTGGATTCATCTGAGCGGTCGACTTTCGATGTGGCGTTACCTGAGATGCGTTTTCACACGGCCTTTACCGACTGCGGCTATTTGGGTGCGCACAGGGAAAACTGGTGTTGGAATCGTCTATGTCGTCCCCCAGGCTTGCGCTCGCGGCGGTGCTCGGTTTCATCATTGAACCCTTTCAGCAATCATGGTTCACCGACGAGAGCTGGCTGTGCCTGCACTGTTTACTGCAACGGTGATGGGGTTTGCTTCTTGGTCGGCTTGTTTTTTTGGTGACAGAAGAGAGAGGCGGAAGTTTTGAGCTCTGTACGCAAAGGGGACTTGTCGGAATTGGTGCGATGAAAAAACTTTCTTTTCCAGAGCGATTAACAGCCGTTCGTAAAAACTGGTGCCTCACGCAGTCCAAGTTCGGTGCGATGGGTGGTGTGGGAAGAGTCTCGCAGAGTCACTATGAAACCGGCATACGAAAACCGAATACGGACTATCTCGAAGCCCTGGCATCTCATGGCGTCGATGTCACTTATCTGATTACCGGCGTACCTATAACGTCACCATTTGGTGGGCTCTCGAGCGATGAGGTTATTTTGATCGAGCGGTTTCGCATGGCGGGTCGAGCACTCAGTGAATATTGGCAAGAGGCAAAGCTTGAACGTTGATGGGCCGTACCACAACCAACTTTAGATGACGGGCCTCTGCCAATACCCGACGTTCGGCCGCCAGACCAAATAGACGGCTGCCTCCTCGTGGAGATTCAACATAGCCAAGTCAGAGACAGATTTGGGTTATGAGGCTATATCGCCAAGGCCAGAATCATTCTGCTGTCTGGAACTCCCGAGCGAATTGCAAAAGTCAAAAAATCTGTCCAGCTCTGTGGACTTGTCGAAAACAGCGTCTGCTCCCAGTACCAGGCAACTTCGTCGAATGTCCGCCGTGGCGTAGTTCGTCAAGACGATGGCTTTTTGGTTCATCTTTCGCACTTTGCATGCTCTCAGCACTTCAAGACCAGAACCTTGCTTTAGAAACAGGTCTACAACCGCCACGTCCCACTCGTTTGCGTACTGGGCGAGGGCATTGATGGCGGAGGCCGCCGTTCCGGCTATCGCAATCACCTCGAGGTTGGCCAATTCCGACATGGCAGGGATGAGCGTCTCGAGGATAGTCGAGCTGTCTTCCACAATGATGGCTTTAAGATGCATGGGCTGAACCGGAAGGTTAATGTTTGCTGGCGGCTGCGGCTCATCGGGTGCTGGATTTTGACGGTGCTCCAAAACCTTCTTTGTAGGAAAAAAGCCTATCCTTGAAGCAGCGGCTCCTCACCTTCGACTACTCTCAAGTGACGTCAACAGACGATGGGTTTTATGAAGGACCGCGGGTTTCCTCCTTAATATTGAGCCGACGAAGTGACTCGTCCAAGTGCAGCAGACGCGGCATCTACAAATTACATCGGCGTAAAATTGCCTTATGCCCAAAAGAATCGTACGCCCATCCAAGGCACAGCCAGTGGTCGCCAGCGTGTTAAAGACGAACCGCAAGGTTTCTGGTGACATCCAGGACGCAGCTCTTGAGTTGAAGGTAGTCCATGCCGTTCTTGACACTCAGGTGGCCGATTCTGTTCGTTCGGCCGACGTTAATGCTGCCATCGAGCGTACCGAGGTGCTAGAAAAAAAGTTGGAAGAATCAAGTCAGCAGTTAGAGGATGCAACTGCTGCGCTTGAGAGTGCCCAGAAGGAGTTGAGCGAGCAAGTGGGTAAACGCTAAGAAAAGCTTCGAGGCTGTCATAAAGCTAAACCTTGCGGAGCTCACCCGATGCGGACCTGCTCAAACGATAGCTTACGGGCTTGCAACTTGGACACCGCGAATGACTCTCAATCATGCGGTGTTAGTCGATGGCTAGTGCTGGCTTGACGCCCAGTGCGAGACCGGAAGTTCCGCAAGCAGCTTGTTGGCTTCAGGGGACGAACTGGATTTGTTGTGAACTTGTCAGTCGCTGCGCCGTATGTCGGTTGTGATTTAACAATTGGGACACAGTTTGTCATCTCCTTGCCCACATAATTTGGGTTATCGGGTTGAAGAAGACCGACGACTCCGGATGGATGAAGGTTCCCCTGCCGGCCTATAGCCCAAGCCCCCACATCCAAGGTGGGTTGGCGACACTGAGGGACGCATCGTCATGTGATTGACGGTGTTCATATGAATTGTAGAAATTATGCGGCTGCAACAGTTGCCGTTGTGACCCTGGGCGCGGTCCTGGTCAGTCTTCACGCACAACCCGCTGGCAATACTTCCGGCCAGCTGCTCGCCAAGATGGTGCTTTACGGTGGGTGCTTTATCAAGAGCGCCGCGGCTCCGGCGGGACGTTCCCCAGGACTAGAGACCTTGGACTTTGGCGTTCAACCACGTGGCTTCACTGGCGTCGTCACTGCAGGTTCCGCGGGCAGCGGCGACAATACTGAAATCATCTGCTCTCCAGAAATCACATCCCTTTCGGTCTCCGTGAGCCCGGGGAACAACGCGGGGCAAGGGACCTCCATTGGGACCGGGTCGCGTGCTGTGAAGCAGGGCGACAACTTCCTTCCCTACGAGGTCTATAGCGATGCGGCTCTCAAAACGGCCTACCCCGCTAACGCAGCCCCAGTCGGTTTTACGTTGCCGAGCAACGGAATGCCCATGGCACTTCCGGTGCATGGCCGTATCAACAAGACGAACCCGGGCAATCTGTCCCCTGGCAGCTATGTGGATGTCCTACAGGTGACCTTCACGTGGTGATAGGGCTTCTGTCCCGGGGAAACCAGAAATCCAAAATCCGATATGACATCACTGAACATTCTGCTGCTCGACGACGACCGTGGGGCCGTTGACGCATTGGCCATGACGCTGAGTCAAAGAGCCCCGCAAGCAAGGTGTCAGCCTTTTTATAGTGGCCAGGAAGCGTTGTCGGCGGCATTAAGCCAACCCCCTGACGTGATTATTGTGAGCCTCGAGATGCCTGGCATGAGCGGAAACGAGTTTGCCCGGGCCGTGCGTCGTGCGTTTCCCCAGCGCTCGTTCCCGGTACTCATCGCGGTATCGGAAAAGATTATGGCGCTGGCCAACGCGAGGCGTGAACGGGCATTCGACCACTTTCTACATAAGCCGTTGGACGTGTCAGCGCTTTCAGAATTGCTCGTATCTAAGCGAACGATTTCATAAATCGAAGCGCCGGAGAACGTGGGGCACTTGTTTACTAGCCACTCTGAGGACATCGTGCGATGGCACAGTGTGGTCAAGGCAAGAGCGCTGAAGTTTAGCCATTCGGACTTGCCTGAGGAGCCGTAAGGGAGCTGGCATCTGCCCAATTGTTTGGTAGATATCCTCTTACCCACTCGCCAAACTCTGCGGTATGTTAGTCAGTCTCTTGGCCGTCTTGGCCCTCCGGTGCGTCATGGCACTGATGCAAGTGGAAACTGTGGAGTGCCCTTCTTGAAAGGTGAAGATGCAGCAGTTCGTAACTCACTTTCCCGAATTTCCTTTGGCATTTCAAGAGGTCATCGCCAATGACCGGCTGAATAAGCGACCCCGTAAGCAACCCGACCTTTCGACAGAAATGGAAATGACCACCTCCGTCGTCAAAGCGTTGAGGGAAACCCCTGAAATAGCGCTCGACGTGTTGGCATTTTCGATGCTTCAGCTGACGGAGGCAGACTCTGCCGGTGTGAGTTTGCTGGGGCGCCTTGCGGGCCATCATGTGCTCTTGTGGGAAGCGGCGGCAGGCTCGTGCAGCCAGTACCTGGGCAGCACGGTTCGATACGACGAAAGTCCCTCCGGCCCAGTCCTCAGCGCTGACTCGATAATGTTGATGGTGGCACCTGGTAAGGCTTACAAATCAGCCGCGCGCATATCGCCACCTATTCGGGAAATCTTAATAGCACCTTTCCACGTGCAGAGCCTTCCCGTGGGGACCGTGTGGGTTACCTCACAAGGGAAGAAGAGTTTCGATGCGGAGGACGCACGGGTTATAAAGAACATGTCGGAAATGGCTGCTCTGGCCTACCTAATTCACAGCGATTTAGGTCACCTTGAAGCTTTGCGAACTGCGGTTCAGTTGGCGACCGATAGACCATTCAGCTTCTTTCTGCAAAAGAATCTCAAAACGTTTAGCTAACAGTGCCGCCGGCACTGCTAAGCGTGCTCCGGTGGTTACAGCCCAACTGGTTACAGTGCGGGCAAACGCTCGGACGTTGGTTATGGCACCGGTGGGTATGGTGGCGGTCGTTACTGAGCTGCGTAACGTCTTCTGCAAGACCGGCACCTCGGAGCCGGTTTTTTTCGCCTCGATGCCTTTAGAAACCTAGTGGCGACTGAAGAGCATCGAAAGCTGCGTCGAAGAAATGAGTGAAACCAGTATGGCTTCATCCTGCGCGTGGCGTTCTACTCCGGGAGGTGTACCCAAGCAGGCAGACGCTAAGCCGCGACGTATCGCGGTCCAGGCCGCCTGATTGCTCAAGCCGCCTGGTGCCAAATCAGAATGTTTGGTGCTGCTGGCTTTCATCAGCTTCCCGCCAGGGGGCTGATTTCCACGGATACCGCAGCCTCGCCTCTGCCTTCAGGGGCATATACGGATTTCACCGTGCCATACGCCACGACCGTGGAATTCGCATCATCGGCCGGGAGGAGCGCCGCCGCCGTGTCGAGCGGAACGTGGCCAATCTTCTTCCACGCCTTGATGAATCCCACGAGCGAGCGGCATTCCAACCAGACGTCAATGCGGGAGCCATCGCCTTTTGCGTCGGTTTGACGTCGCAGCTCTACGTGTGACCCTTCTCTGCAGTGCGCCCGCACAGTCGCCGCGCGTTCTGGAATGGTGGTGCCCCCGAGGATCGTGAAGATCGTCTTGGCTGCCCGCGTTGGCGATCGCTCGAGCGTTGTGAGATCGCTCATCACGTCCTCCCTTCGGGACGTCCCTGGGCAGCCTGTCCCTCGATCGAAATGGGCGGTACCGACGGCAAACTTCTTTGGATGCGGCGCAAGGTGTCACGGGTCATAAGATAAGCTTCGGTTTGCCTCTCGCTCATCCAGCGCAATCCCCGGCGGGGCTGTGTGACACCTACAGCCAGGTGCGCATTGCCAGAGGTGGAAACACCAAACCGTGTCGACATGATTAACTCCTTTCTAAGGTCTTCAAGGTGTTGCAGGTAAAGCGATGCGCACGTCATCTAGGTGCCAGATTTCTAGCTTTCAAGCCCTCCATGGAAAAAAACTCTCTGCGATTACACGGGTAGCGTGACCGTTTGAGGCATTGACGCGCACGGTGTTGCGCTTCGGGGATAGATGGTCGACACGCTATTCCGAACGAGTTCGCAAAAGAGAATCAGACGCAACCGGCATTCGCACGAATAAGCAGGGCAAGTTGCCCCAAAAGAGTGCAGATTGGCCAAAGTCTGAATGAGCCATATCTTGACCAAAGTATGTCGGTTGGGCGCGAGGCGTGAATACCCTAAGCCCACGGCCCCTCAAACCATTGGAGACTGTTCCTGAAACGAGGAGCGCGCCTACTGACAAGCTTGGTAGACGAAATCCGTGACGGCAGCAAGGAAGTTTCAGGTGTGGATCGAGCCTGAAGTAAGAGCAGCAAGCCACAATGTCTGGCGATGTCGGACGCTTGCTGCGGGTTGAAGTTTGACAAAGATGAGGTGCCACATGCCGTTGGCCAACCCCCAAGTGCTTGTTGACCATTTGGCAAGCAAGCGACAGAAATTGATCGGCTTAGTTGCGGTCGCGAATGCGGGGGTAGCGTTGCTGCTTTGCGTGCTGGTGTACTCAGTTCTATCCGCGTCAAAGCACTCCTACGAGGAACAGGCAAACGGCGTCGCCGAAGGTATTGCAGCCATGGTCCAACTCAGTATTGCGGGTGAGTTGAGTCGTGCCGATGCTGTGATGCAGGCCACAGTGGAAGAACTCGAGCGTCTCAAACCTGGTGACGCCCCCGACGCGTTGGTGAACGCGGTGTTGGTGTCTCGCTTGAAGTTGATCAGTGGCGTCGAAGCGTTTAGATTGACAGATGGTGTAGCGCGCGTTCGTTGGGGAAATAACTTGCCATCTGGTCCGCCAGTGGAGGTTTCAGATAGGGCTTTTTTTGAACAAGCCAAGGAACATCGTGACGACCAGAGCATCGTCGCCGGTCCCTTGCGTTCTCGAGTCTCGGGCAATTGGGTCGTGGCGTTCGTGCGTCCCCTCCGGATCGATGGTGCTTTCGGTGGCGTTCTCTATGTCACCGCTACAGCGGATCATTTTCGTGAAATGTTCTCTCGTTACGAACTTGATGAGGGCGATGCCATCACCCTGAGAAGTTCCGACCTGCGGTTGGTTGCACGCCACTCCCCGGGCAGCGCGGCCACAACTGAGGTCGGCAGCACTACGGTCTCGAATGAACTACGGCTGGCTGTACAGGCCGATCCACGCAGTGGCTCCTTTGTGTCTAAAGTCGCGAGCGATGGCATATTGCGTACGTCCGCCTACAGAGCGGTCGAGGGCTGGCCGTTCACGGTGTACGCGGGGATTGGCCACGCACGCTTTTTCAAGGCCTGGGAGCAACAGGTGTTGCAGGTGTCTTTGCTGGCCGCCTTGTCGTGGTGTCTCGTGGCTTTGGCAACGCTTCTGATGTACAGGGCCAGCCTCCGAGAGTCGGTCGCCATGCAAGCTTTGGCCGACCAGAGCAAACGGACCCAGACACTTCTCCGTGTGGCAGGCGACGGCATTCACATCGTCGATCGCCACGGTATGCTGGTGGAGATGAGCGACTCTTTTGCCGAAATGCTCTGCTCCACACGCGAGGAGTTGATAGGTAAACATATCTCGACATGGGACGCCAACCAAAACGTAGAGCGCATCGGGACTTGGCTGGCTTCGCTGAAGAACAAAGATCACCAACGCGTGGAAGTTCAACATCGCCGACAAGACGGAACTATCATCGATGTTGAGCTTCAATTGAGGGTTGCAGAAATCGGCGGCGAGCTCCTGATCTTCGGAGCCGGTCGTGATGTGACAGAGGTTAAACGCCTGGCCAGGGAACAAACGGCCATGCTAGAGAGTGCTTTGGTGGGCATGGCCAAGGTGGAAAACCGTCGCTTCACATGGGTGAATCCGAGCTTTGAACTGCTCTTTGGCTACTCGCCGGGAGAACTGCACGGCCAATTGGTCCGAGTGGTGCATGTGGACGACGCGGCCTACGAATTCATCGGGCGCAATGCGTACGAGCAACTCAAGACGGGGGCTCAACGTCGAGCGCAGCTGCGCATGGTCAAGAAGAATGGCGACTCCGTCTGGGTGGATTTCGGTGCGGTGCAGTTAAACGACGCCCAAATCCTCTTGATGGCCGTCGATGTCACTGCTGCCAAACAGGCCCATGATCTTCTTGCACACACCGCCTTTCACGATCCCCTTACCCAGTTGCCCAATCGGTTGCTGCTCTCGGATCGTTTGCGGCAGGGGCTTTCCATTGCTGAGCGTGAATCTAAAAGGGTGGCGGTCTGCTACCTCGACCTTGACGGGTTCAAAGCCATCAACGATGCCCACGGCCATGACGCAGGTGACGACTTACTGAAAGAGGTTGCGCAGCGTTTGCTGGCTAACTTGCGCCCGTCGGACACAGCTGCGCGGATGGGAGGCGACGAATTTGTGTTGATCCTCTCGACAGTGGTCGCCGATGAATGGCGCTCGGTGCTGGAACGAATCGCCGTCGCGCTTGAAGAGCCTATTCGGCTGAAAAGCGGTGCCGTTGTGCGCGTCAGCGGAACATTCGGTGTGGTTCTGTCATCCCCGCAAGAATCAGATGTTGATATCCTCAACCGCGCCGACCAAGTCATGCTCGACGGTAAGAAAAAAGGAAAAGGCCGCATTTTTTTGGGTTGAAATCCGTTCGAGGAGCACTGAAAAAACTTATGCCCATCTCCTTGTTCCAGAAAACGGCACTAGGAGAGATCGAATTTCTGTCTAGGCCCTATGTTGTCGCCTTTTCTACGCAAGTGCGTCGTTCGCGGCGGTAGCTTGACCGGCGGCTATCGCTGCAAAGCCGACGCCTACCGGCGGATCCGGTGCCCCTTCGACTGCTTAGGCTACGCGCTCTACATACTGGACAGAGTGCAGACCTGTTGCGTCATTCAGCAACCGTCTTCTAGTGGCCTCTAAAGACTGGCTGCTGCTTGTCCGAAAAGGCACGCGCCGCCTCGCGGAAATCCTCGCTGCGGTCGGCGCGTTGCACCATCGCGTCGAGTGTTTCGCGCTCCTGTTCTACACGGCCCGCCAGCACAGCGTTGAGCTGCGCTTTGGATCCCGCGATGGACAGTGGCGCGGCCTGTCCCATGTTTGCGCCAAAGGCGAACGCGGCTTGTACCGCGTCGCCCTGTTCGAACGCGTCGAGATAGCCCACACGATGCGATTCGGCGGCATCATAAAGCGCTCCTTCGTACAGCCAGCGCCGTGCGTTGGATGCACCGATCAGCCAAGCCAGGCGCTGCAGTTGAATGGTTGGGTAGACCAGCCCCAGCTTGGCCACGGGGACGCCGACACGTGCCGTAGCGTCACCCACACGGAAGTCGCAGCACATGGCTAGGCTGCAGCCGCCGCCAACACACACGCCCGATATTGCAGCGATCACCGGTTTGGGGGCGGCCTGCACTGTGGCATAACACTCCTGAATGCGCACCCGCCAACGGTCTTTTTGCGCCTCATCGGAGACTGCAGAGAATGCTTTGACGTCGTCGCCCGCACAAAAATGCCCGTCGGCGCCGGTGAGCACAATGAGCTTGACCGACGGATCGGCACCCAGGCACTCGAACGCGGCTTTGAGGTCAGTCCAGGCGGCGAAGTCGCAGGCGTTGCGCCGATGGGGCCGTGCGATGGTGACCAGGGCGCGGCCGTCGCCTTGGTGGTCAACCCGGATGCTGGAAGATGTATGCATATCGTCAGTCTGCCTTGATGGCGCTCTCTTTGATGACCTTGCCCCACTTGGCAAGTTCCTGGCCCAGGCGTTGAGTGGCCTCCTCGGGGGTGGAGCTCGCACGCTCGATGCCCAGCGCCTGGAAGCGTGCCTGTACGTCGGGCATTTGCAGGATCTTGGTGACCTCCTGGTTCAGTCTCTGCACCACCGGGCGGGGCGTGGCTGTGGGGGCCAGCAGAGCGTAGGCTGACGCCACCTCGAAGCCTGGATAACCCGCCTCCCGTGCCGTGGGCACGTCGCGTAGCGCGCCGATGCGTTCAGGCGTGGTCACCGCCAAGGGGCGCAGCTTCCCGCTCTTGAAATTGGCCACGGCCGTCGTCACCGTGGCGAACATCAGGTTGAGTTGCCCGGCCATCAAATCGATGATGGCAGGCGCCGCGCCGCGGTAGGGAATATGCACCATACTGATGCCCGCCTGCTGCTTGAACATCTCACCGGCCACGTGCTCGATGGAGCCGTTGCCCGAGGAACCGTAGTCCAGGCTGCCAGGCTTGGCCTTGGCCGCCTTCACGAGCTCGGCCACCGACTGCGCGTGCACATTCTCGTTCACCACCAGCACCAGGGGCAGCGACCCCACAAGCGAGATGCCCGCGAAATCCTTGTCGAGCTGGTAGCCGGCCGTGGCGGGGTAGAGCACCGAGTTCATGGCATAAGTGGTCACGGGGGCCATCAGCAGGGTGTAGCCATCTGGCTGCGCCCTGGCCACGAACTGCGCACCAATGTTGCCCGAGGCACCGGCCTTGTTGTCTACCACCACGGGCTTGCCCAAAGCGTCGCCCAGTTTCTGCGCCACCATGCGTGCCACTGCGTCCACAGCACCACCTGCGGCGTAGCCCACCACCATCGTGACTTGGCGTGCTGGATAGTCTTGCGCCACTGCTGCGGTGCTGGCCAGAACCGCAGCGCAGGTTGCGAAAACTTGTTTGAGGTATCGATTCATCATGTTCGTACTGTTCAGAAGCGGGGTTGCTCAGCATCCCAAGCGCCGCATAGGCTGCGAGGGAGCTCGTTCTTGCGGATGCGTTGCGTCGGAGTTTTAGGAAACTCGTCGATGAAAGCGACGAAGCGCGGTACCTGGAATGCTGGCATGCGTGGTTTGCACCAATCCACGAGCGCTTGCGGTGCCAGCTCTGCGCCATCAGTCAGGCGGGCGAATAGTTTCAGCTCTTCATCGCCAAGTTCGCTGGGCACACCGACCACAGCGCACTCGGCGACGGCGGGGTGTTCGCCGATCACGCGCTCGACCTCCCAGGCCGAGATGTTGATGCCGCGCCGACGCACCGTGTCCTTTTGGCGCCCGGCGAAGTAGTAGTAGCCGGCCTCATCGCGGCGCGCCAGGTCGCCGCTGCAGAACCAGTCGCCGCTCCACGCCGCCCGTGTGGCATCTTCGTTGCGAAAGTAGCCCAGGAACTGCAGTCCCGGAACGCGAGAGCGTACGCAGATCTCGCCAGGCTGGCCTACGGGCACTTCGTTGCCGTGCGCATCGGTGAGTTTGAGTTCGAAGTACGACAGTGGTTGCCCAATCGAGAATTTGGGACCTTGGGGGTTCACCGTCACGAACGTGATCATTTCCGACAGGCCGTAGCCCTCGCGCATCTCTACGCCGAAACGCGCAGAGAACACGTCCCATACCTCCGGGGGGCAGCCGCCGCCCCAGGCAATCCGCACGTCGTGGTCACGGTCGTTGTCGCGGGGTGGCTGCTTCAGCAGCATCGGCAGCACACCACCGAGGTAATGGATGTGCGTCACACCATAGCGGCGGCACTGGTCCCAAAACTGCGAAGCGCTGAACTTCTCTACCATGGCAAGCGTCAGCTTCTGCAAGATGGCGGCGATGCAAACAGCCACACCTGCGCCATGGTGCAGTGACTCCCACAGCAGGAACACATCACCCGGCTGTGCCCCGGTGAGGCGCAACGTACCCATGGGACCGGCACGCAAGGTGCGGTCGGACTTGTTCACGCCCTTGGGTGCTCCCGTGGTGCCCGAACTTGGGGTGAGCGCGATGATGTCGTCTGGCCCCGGCTCCAATGCTGGAGGGGCGCTATTGGGGTGAGCCTGCAGGGCGGCGAAGTCGTCCGCTACACCGCCGCGCCACAGGGTCATCTCCAAGGCGTTGGCGGGCAGCGCCTCTGCCAACACGTCGTTGTGAGCGATATCAGCAATCAACGCGCGTGGTGAGAAGGCTTCGAATGGGTAGGCCAACGACGCGCCCTTGAAGCTGGTATTGATCGGCACCCGCACCAGGCCGATCTTGGCCAGCGCAAGAATCGCCACCAGATGGTCCGGGTGGCTTGGCAGCATCAGCGCTACGCGGTCGCCGGGCTGGAGGCCACGCGCAAGCAATGCGTTGGCCACGCGGTTGACTTGCGCATCAATCTCACCAAAGGTGAAATTTCGGTCTTGAAATTTGAGCAGCACGTGGTTCGGGTCTTCGAGCGCACGGCGGTCCATGATGCGGCGCAGTGTTTCGTCACCGACAGAGGGCATCGCGATCATGGCTTGGCCCCTTCCTGCGCGTGGCCGCGTGCGGCCATGAAGCTTTCCATGTTGCGAGCGGGCTCGCCGGAGGCGTAAGAGGCTCGGTGCGCGCGGATGGCTGCCGCGATGGTTTGGCGGAAACCGGCTTCTGTCATGTCGGCGAACCAGGCCCGGTCCAGCTTCATCGCCAAGGGTGCCTTTGCAGCGAGATGCTCCGCGATCTCCAGCGCCTTGGCCAGCACTTGTTCGCGCGGCACCAGATGGTGCAGCAGACCGATCTCGTGGCATTCCTGGGCCTGCATCATGCGGCCGGTCAACGTGAGCTCGACCGTGCGCGACATCCCAAGGATTTCTTTCATGATCCAGGGGCCGGTGATGCTGGCGATGCCGGAGTTGATCTCGGGTTGTCCCATGGTGACTTGATCGTGGCCCACGCGGATGTCGCACAACAGCGATACCTGAAACGCGGAGCCTGCAGCCACGCCATTGAGCGCGGCCACGATAGGTTTGCTTAAGCGTCGCAAGGTACCGTAGAACGTCTCCCACTCGCGGATCCAGGCCTCGGCAGCATCCGCGTCGAAGTCATGGGCCTCGGCGAAATCCTGCCCGGCGGAGAACGCGCGTTCGCCCGCGCCGGTCATCACAACCGCACCGATCGCGGTGTCTTGGTCGAAGTCGCGCAATGCGGCGACGATGAGGTCGCGCATGGGCTTGTCCCAAGCATTGAGCTTGGAGGGCTTGTTGAGCGTGATCAGGCCAACAGGCCCGCGGCGCTCAATGAGGATGGTGGAAGAGGAAGTCATGGGCTTGGTCGTCTAAATCGAACGTAAGTGGTTGATGTCCGAAAGAATAAAAGTCGACTGTCATGTCGTCAAATCAGACTATTGGCCTACTTCATATCTCAATAGATATACTGGATCCCATCAACTGACGGACGAAACGTATGCGCTGGAAACTGATTGAGACCTTTCGGGCAGTGATGCTGACGCGATCAATGACGGTGGCAGGGCAGGAACTGCACACCTCGCAGCCCAACATCAGTCGGGCCATCGGGCAACTGGAAGCCGAGGTCGGCTTTCGCCTCTTTGTGCGGCTTGGCGGGCGCCTGACGCCTACGCCCGAGGCAGAGGCGTTCTTCCAGTCGGTGCAACGCTGGTTTCTTGGCATGGAAGCGCTGACCGACTCGGCCAAGCAGATTCGCGAAATCGGCACAGGCACGCTGCGCATTGGAGCTGTGGCCTCGTTGGCCATGAGTGTCATGCCTGAGGCCATGCGCGCCTTTCGCAGCCAGTACCCTGAAGCATCGGTTTCGATTCACACAGCCGACTCATCGACGGTGGCGAAGTGGACCGCCAACCGCTACGTCGATATGGGTTTGGTCACCAACCTGGATGACACCCCGGGGCTGAACGCCACGTTGTGGGCCCAGGAAGAGGGCGTGTGCATCGTGCCCAAAGGTCATCGGCTGGCGAAGAAACGCTCGATTCAAAGCTCGGACCTGGACCATGAGCCGTTCATCTCGCTGACCCAGGGTGACGGCACGCGTGCGGTGGTCGATGCTGCTTTTAACCCTGACAAGAGACGACTGACGTTAGATGCCCCCTACCAGGCCGTCATCTGCCGCATGGTGGGCTTAGGCTTGGGCGTGAGCGTGGTTAATCCGCTCGTCGTGCGCCACCTGGAACTCACCGGCATAAAGGCTTTGCCATTCGAACCTGAAGTAAGGTTTGCACGCTACATCCTGATGGCACAACAGCAGGCAGAGTCCGCACTGACGACTGCATTTGTGGAATGTCTTGATGGGATGTGATGCGTCGAGCGGCTTTGGCCTATCGCTTTAGACGGGTTGGTGCCGTTGGCGAACCGCTCGCGTATTTTCTGACGCCTACCGCCTGGGTTACGGATGTGCGGTGGGCCATTGCCGCTGCAAGCGCTCCGCTCAGCGCGATCACGGCCATGCCGGTGGCGACATGCGGCGCGGGCACTTGGTCGAACATCAGCCAACCCAGCAGCCCTGCCCAGATCAACTGGGTATAAGAAAACGGCGCAATGGCCGAAGGGGTGGCCTGGTGGTAGGCCAGCACCACCATCCACTGGGCCACGCACCAACTGGCGGCCATGGCCAACAGCCACGGCCAGTGCAACACCATCACACCGAAATCGGCACTTGCCAAACCGGGCGACAGCACCAAGACACCCAATGCCGACGAATACAACATCGTGGTGCCGGTGGAGTCTGAGCCGCCCAACAGGCGCGTACAAATGACTGCACCAGCCCAAGCGGCAGATGACAACAGTGGATAGACCATGGCGGGGTTGACCCCTGCCGCCCCTGGCTGAGCCACGACCAGTACCCCCACAAAACCCAGCAGAACGGGCAGGCTGCGCCACAGGCGCATGCGTTCGCGTAGCAGCAACGCAGAGAGGATGGTCACATACAGTGGCGAGGCGAACACCAACGCTGTGGCTTCTGCAATCGGCAGTGTTTTTAAGCCTTGCAAAAACAAGACGGCCGAACCCACCAGCCCGGTGGCGCGTGCCACTTGCAGCCACGGGCGTTGCGAACGCCACAGGCCGCGCTGGCGGGCGAGCAGCGGCAACACCGTGAGCAGCAACATGCCGTAGCGCAGGCACGCCAGTTCTAAGGCTGGTAAACCGACGCCGGCTTTTTGCACCAATACATCTGACAACGAGAACCCCGCCATGGCAGCCACCAAAAGCAGGCAGCCTGCGAGGTGTGATGGCTGACGCATGGGCTGGAGGTGCTGCGGCTAAGGGCGGCGCACGCGAAGGGTGCGGGCAGCGTCGGGTGAATCAGGTGACTCGGCATTGGCGGCGTGTAAGTCGACTTTGACGCGCCAGGTCTGTGACGCAATCGGCGTGCCTTTGGCGGTAGTGCGAGAGTGCAAGTGCAGAGTCCAATCTTGCGGCGTCTGCACCTGGCTGACCTCCCCCGTGCCAACGGTCTGGTCGGCAAAAGTGATGACTACCGGATCGCCGACGCGCAAGGGCAATTGCGCCACAGGGGCAGCGGAACGCAGGTGGGCACCGGCGTAGAGGTGGCTGTTGGTGGCCTCAAACACCCACGGCGGCGCATGGCGAGAAGGCATCGGCACCGCGCGTCTCAACGTTCGTCCAGCACTTCTGCCACGATGCGCATGGTGGTGGCGATGTGTTCGCGCGTCAGCCGTTCAGCGCGGTCACCGTCACGTTTCTCCAACGCCTCCAGAATCGCTTGGTGCTCTGTCGCTGAATGGGCCAACTGGTCCTTGGCAAAAATGACCGGAAGGCGCAAGCTCCAGTATTGGAACTGGGTATGTTCGTGCTGTTCCACAAAATACGGGTTGCCCGATAGCTCGACCACTCGGCGGTGGAAGATCTGGTTCAGCCGGTTGACTTCGCTGCGCGAGGTGGCTTCGGCGCGGTCCATGGCTTCCAAAATTTTGCGCAGCTCTTGAATCGCTTGGGCCGGGGCACGCTCGCAAGCCAAGCGTGTGGCAAAACCCTCGATGGCCATGCGACTCTCAAAGATACTGCGAAAGGCCAGCGGTGCGCTGTTGCCCACCACCCAGCCGCGATTGCGACTGACCAACCCTTCTCCTTGCAGGCGGAGCAGCGCCTCGCGCACAGGCGTGCGCCCTGCGGTCAGCAGCTCACAAATGTCGTCTTCGACGAGACGGTAACCGGGCTTGATTTCGTGCGACAGGATCTTGTCGCGCAACTGCTGGTGCACGTCGTGGGCGATCAGGGCCGTACCGTTTTTTGTGCGCGTCATGAAGTTTCCATTGAGGCGTGGCTATCTTGATTGGGAGCTCTGATGGACAACAGGATTAGGCGGTGCGGCGGACTTCAAGAACCACTCCTGCACCTTCTGCGGTGTCGAAGTAGGTGAAGCCGGAGTGGTCGGCGCGGCGGCCGCGTGCGGTGATCGCAACGCCTGCTGCCTGGGCCATGGCCTCGGCTTGGTCGCAATCGGAAACCTCAAAGCCGAGATGGTAGACCCCCTCTCCATGTGTGTCCAAAAAGCGTCTTTGCGGCGAGTCTAGCAAGGAAGGCTGGCACAGCTGGATTTGTATATTCTCCAGATCGAGGCATTTGTAGCGTATGGCGTCGGAGGCCGCGCGGTTGGGGACTTCAAACGTCACGTAAGCCTGGCCCTTGGGATAGTCGAACCACGGGCCCATGCCCAGGGTTTCGTAATAGGCCACGGCTTTTTCTAGATCGTGCACGACGATGCAGACGTGGTGCAGTTGTTGAAACGGGTGGCGCATGGCGGCGGTGCGTTGAACAGTGTTGGTCATAAGGCTCAATAGATGCTTTTTGATGCTGTGTATTCAAAGGGGTCAAAACCTTCAATGGCTATGGCGCGATAAAAACTGGCGCCCGCGCTCGCTGGCCGGTGCTTCAAAGAACCGGCGCGCGGGTGTCACGTCTTCGACGATTTCGCCGTTCACCATGAACAGCACGCGGTCGGCAAAATCGCGCGCCAAGGCCATCTCGTGGGTGGCCATCATCATCGTGATGCCGTCTTCGGCGAGTTGGCGAATCACGGCAATCACCTCTTGGGCGAGTTCGGGGTCGAGGGCGCTGGTGGGCTCGTCCAGCAGCATTACCGAGGGTTGCATGGCGAGCGCACGGGCAATGGCCACGCGCTGTTGCTGGCCGCCGGAGAGTTGGTGCGGGTAGGCCTGCGCTTTTTCTTTCAGCCCCACGCGGCGCAGCAGCGCCAGGGCCTGGTCGCGCGCTTGTGCACGCGGCGTGCCCAACACATGCAGCGGCCCCGACATCACGTTGTCGAGCACGCACATGTGGCGAAACAGGTTGAAGCTTTGGAACACCATGCCCGTGCGGCGGCGTTGCTGGCTGATTTCGTGGTCGCTCAACTCGTGCAAGGCTGCGCCGCGTTCGCGGTAACCGACCAGGCTGCCGTCGACGACTATTTTTCCACCGTCGATGGTTTCCAGATGGTTCACACACCGCAGCAGCGTGGACTTGCCGGCACCAGATGGGCCGAGAACGGCCACCACCTGGCCGCGCGGAATGTTGGCGCTGACGTTGCGCAGCACACATTGCGGGCCGCGGTGTTTGGTCACCTGCATCAGTTCAATGGCATTTGGATTGAGGTTGGACATACAGACTCAGCGGTGCGGGAAGAATTTTTCGAGCGCGGTTTGCAGCGCGGTGGCAAAGGCTGTCATCACCAGATACCAGAAGCCGGCCACGGCCAGCAACTCCACGACGCGGAAGTTGGCGGCGTAGATGTCTGTGGAGATGCGCAGCAACTCCAGGTAGCCAATGGCCGATGCCAACGACGTTGACTTCAGCAGAAGGATGTATTGGTTGCCCGCCGCCGGCACGATGATGCGTGCCGCCTGCGGAATCACCACGCGGCGCATCACCACGCTGTGGCGCATGCCAATGGCGCGCGCGGCGTCGCGCTGGCCGTTGTCCACCGCCAGAAATCCGCCACGGATGATCTCCGCCATGTACGCGCCTTCCGCCAGGCTAAGCCCCACCAGCGCCGCGATGTGCGGCGTGATCACCGATGTCATGGGCGCATCCAGCAGCACCCCGCTGGTGAACGGGATGGCAATATGCAATTGCGGAAACATGATGGGGAATGCGTTGAACCAGAAGATCAACTGGATCAGCATCGGCGTGCCGCGAAACAGGTAGACGTAGGTGGACGAAAAGGCCGTGAGAATGGGATTGCCGCTCACGCGCATCAAGGCCACCACCAGCCCTACCGCCGCCGCGAGAAACAAGGCGGTGGTGCCGAGCATCAGCGAATTCAAGGCCCCCTCCAGCACCATGGGGCTGAACAGGTATTTCAGAAAAACGGCGGGGTCGAGCACCTTGGCGGTGAAGGCGGCGTGACCAACCGTGGCCAGTGCAGCCAACACCAGCACCGCGAAGAGCCAGGGCCCCCATTGGCGCCGGTGCACAACGCGACGGTTGGCCGAAATGTCTGTGGCAGTATGAGATACAGCGGAGGAATTTGACACGGTAGAAACAGCAGAATGCACGCGATGGCTCCGATGGGAATGATCCTGTTGCTGCGCCTGCGGTCATCACAGGCGCAGCAACAAGGACCCGACTACTTGCGTTTCGATGCAGGCAGGTTCATGGTGATCTCGGGCAAGGCGGCGCCCCCCACGTCCCACTTGTCGAGCAGCTTTTTATAGGTGCCGTCGTCCACCATGGATTGCGTGGCTTTCTGTACTGCGGTGCGCAGGCCTACGCGGTTTTTGGCAAAGCCCCAGGAGGTGATGTACTGCGTCAGCATGTAATTGCCGCCAACGATGCGGTAGCGGCCCGGAAACTGCTGCCCCATGAAAACCAGCGCAGGAAAGTCGCCCAAATAACCATCCACGCGTTTCAGATCCAACTGCATGCGCGCATCGGGGGCGGAAGGCAATTGCTCAGCACGGATGGCGGGTTTGCCGGCTTTGACGCAGCGTTCAGAGGCCGCTTCCACCTGCGCCATGATGACGCGGCTACCGAGCAGCGTGGCCACGCCTTTGCCGCAGAAGTCGTCAATGGTTTCGAGTTTTTCGCTGCCTGCCGCGAGCGACAGAATGCTGGCACCGGAGAACATGTAGTTGACGAAGTCGACCTTTTGCTCACGCTCTTCGGTATCGCTGATGCCCCCGGAGGCGAGGTCAAAGCGGTCGGCTTCCAGGCCCGGAATCAATGCCGAGTATTCGGCTTGCACATATTCCAATTTGAGGTTGAGCCGACGCGCCACTTCGACCAGCAGGTCTTTGCTGGCACCCGTGACTTCCGTCTTTCCGGGCTCGCGAAATTCGATGGGTGGAAAGGTTTGTTGGGAACCCACCCGCAACACGCCGCGCGCCCTGACTTCGGCCGGGATCGCCGCCAGCACGTCTGCAGAAACGGTCTTGGCGGGTTGGGCAAACACGAACAGCGGTAAGGCGGCTGCGAGCAGCAGCGTGTGGCAGCGGAGCGTGTGCTTCAAGGAACTCATGGTGACATCCTTTTCGGAGAGGTAAGGGTGCGCGGGGTTGGGGCGGGGTGAATCAAGAAACCGGCTTAGCGGCTCTCGGCCGATTTACCCGGAATGGCAGAAGGGTTCGGCCGGTCGGCACGCGGGCACTCGGCGGCGGCGTCGAATGTAGCCTGCACCGAGGCGATGTAGTCGGCAGGGAATTGCCATGCATGCAAACCTGTGGGGATGTGCTCCCAGTAGAAGTTTGGTGGGCGCATGGCCATGCCGGGGTCGATGAGGCGGTAGGTCCAGCAGTCGTAGACCTTGCCGTCGTCACCACGCACCGTGAGAAAGAAGCGTTCGAAGTCGTCGTAGTCCTCATTGAACTGGTCGGCCTCGTGTTCAAACACCACGCCCAACGCGTTCACGCCCACGGCGTCAGACACGCCGTTCAGATGGCACCAGCCGCGGTCTTTACGATCGGCTGCGGCATGAAACTGAAGGCGGTGGTTGGCAGCGTAGCCTTTGGTGATGGCCCGGACGTTGGGCCAGAAGCGGCGAATCTCTGGGTCGTTGAGCCAGGTGCAGTAAGCAAAGTAATAGAGCATGGAAGACTTTCAAAAATGAAAAGAAAACAGCGAACGCCACGGGCGTCACGTGCTGAGTGGTGATCTGGTGATTTGGTCTCGCCGCCGCTCACGTGCTGGCGCTGAGACCGAAGGTGCTTAGCGTTCGATAACTGATCCCTTTGTATATATGTTCGTATATGGTGATTGCAAAACATATGCCAGCCCTGAATCGGAAGGTTGGATTCAACCCTCGGCTCCAAGGCTGGCTAGGTGCTTTTCGCTCGTGTATCAGAGAGGATACGAAAGAATATACGAAACTTTTTGCGGGCTATATCCGTGTTTTCCAGGGGAGCAAACACGCGCATGTGTCACCGAGGCTGGCTCAATATGGTGCTTTACTGCACCAAAACAGGAATTTGTATCAGAGGCTGTGACTTTCCTTGGCTTTGCGCGGTGGTTTCAATGTGATCTTGGGCTCCACGAAGCCGGCTATTTTTGAAGGAATGGCAACCCTCAAGAGCAAGTTCTCGCCCGCTTCGGTCAGGGCCATTTTGCGGGTGGTGCGGTGGAACAGCGGCACGCCCAGGCGTTGCTCCAACTTCTGGAGCGCCAGGCTGATGGAGCCAGGCGTGCGTCCGAGGTCGAGTGCAGCTTCGAAGTCGCCGGCCAAGAAATTGGCGTCGCCGATGGCCGCCAAAACCCACGTACCGGCAGACCATTGCGTTTTGGGCTCCGGCAGCAAATCAAACGCCTGCCAATACAGCGCCAGCGCGGCTGCCCAATGTTTACTGTTCGCCTGCTGGTCCCCTTCTGAGCACAACCGCTTTACCTCTTCGTGCATTTCGTCAGAGAGCTCTGCGCTTGGGTGCACTAGTGCGGCTGGCTTGGCCGCCGGCTTCTTGTCTTTCTTAAACCAGCCGAAAACCATCCGCTCCTCCTTGTGTCGTGGCATGCGGGCGACCTTTTATTCAGTATCGGCTCGCCCCGACGAACGTCTCCTAATGGCCGATTCTGTTGAAAAACTCCTTTTGGAGGTACTCACAGAAAAAATCCGGGCTTTAGCGGCGTTGAGATTTTCGGGAAGCGATGCACCGTGTGCGACATCCAAAAATGCCTGTATGGCCCGCCTAGCCTGAGGACGGCGGCTTCAACCTCATCGACACCGGTTGCAACGACGCTTCGGGGATTTTGTGCGATGCTCGAAATTTGAGTTTTTCAACAGAATCGGCCGATAGTACCTGTTCGCGCCGTATCTGTGACCGGCTCCAATCGCTGCACAGCTGCCGTAATGGCCAGTGGTCATTGCCAGCAACTGATCAGGGCTGCGAGGCCGCACTCGGTAAGAAATCGATGCCAGTTCGCTGCACCAACTCTTCATAGCTGATCGGGTGGCCCACGCGTTCACCTGACCGGTTTTCTTGCCAGTGAGCCCAAGATCTGCCAGAGGTTGCGTCGTAGACCAGCTTGAATAGGTAGGTTGGCACGGCAACACCGTTCGCACCAATGCGGGGACTGTCTTTCGTGAATACAGGGCCGGTAATCACGTAGATATCGCCCTTCGCGCGTAAAGCATAGCGTCGCGTGTCCTGTTCAATCTTGGCCCAAGGGCCACTGTTGTTTACGGCGTTTTGCGGCACCATGTTGGCCAGCGAAAAACTCTGCTCCATCGCGGTCGGTGATGGCATGTCACCTGCTGGTGCCATGTGCCCCCTAGAGTAGCCGGATCCTTTGTAGTCTTCGAGTTCCGCGCGTTCGCTCCTTGGCAAACGAGCGTCTGCAAAGAACTTGTCGTGTCGTTTCTCTCCCGCGTCTTCAACACTCTGTCGGTTCAATTTTTGCGCCACATACACCGGTGTTCGGGTCTCGCCGCTGTGCAAGATGGCAAATGCTTCATAACAAAGTTCGCGCTGCTTCGGCTTGGCCGCCATGACGGGCGGTTGGCCATTGGCGAAGAACTGCGGGCATCTGGCAAAACTCGATGGTAGAGCCGTGACTTGAGTCCAGAGATCGGCAATCGGCGTTGGTGTGCGAGCCGAGGCACTGCACCCAGACAATGCCCAAGCGAGGATGGACACCACACATAGCGCCCTAGATTTCAATGAAAAGGTCTTCAACAAGATGGCTCGAATTTAAATAAGGCGGACATCAAAATATGCCCCTTCGGGCTCGTCCAAAAGGTCATAGGCGGCCTGGCGCGCAGCCAACGCCGCATTGCTCCACAAACGGGCTGTAGCTTGCTCGTGAGCGGTCAATTCAAATGGTGGTGAATCTTCAAGGCTGTAAATCGTACGGAGCGCGGCCGCCACACCTTCCGGCCCACCGCACAGTCGCTCCAGTACGTGGGCGTAGCGTGTTTCCGCAGCGATGCGCTCGCGAGGCAATACGTCTGGACAATCACGCAACGCGACGGTGTAAAAGCTGGTCACCATTTCCATGATGAGCTCCGTTTACTGTATATTTGAACAGTATAAAGGAAAACTTATCCAGATGGAAACAACCGCCCTTCGATGAGTTTGGCAGGGCTCTTATGCTTCCCGAGATGCCAATTCACCTAGCAATAAGCTACGAATGCTCGCAGTAATTGAGCAATATGTTGCAAATTAAGCAATATGTTAGGAAGAACCAAAACCCGGATGGGGCAAGGCTAGCCCAGCGTGGATGCCGGGAGTTTCCTTAAAACAAGCAGGTTTACGTCAATCTTCCGCGGGCGTCGGCCGCACCACTTTGGAGCAATCTGAACGTTGTATTAAAGGAGTGCGGTCAACTCTGTTGGGCATTTACAGAAGAGAGGTTGGCGCATGAGTTGCCCGCTGAAGACGCGGAGAAAAGTGAAAGCTCGTCGAGCCGCCTGTGATCGCTGATAAATTGGAGTTACAAATTGCCGTGTGAGCCTGTCAGACTTGAATGAGCAGTACCATTTTTTTGTGCATTTGCTTGATATCCAGTCACCACAGTTGCAGCGCAAGTTTGGTGGTGAGACGGCCTAACTCTGGTGATGCCCACCTGGGGAAATTTCCTTGGCGCATCATGGGGTGCTTTTTCTTGATGAGCTTCCGGAGTTTGCAAGAACAGCTCTCGAGGCTCTGCGCGAGCCATTGGAGACCGGCCACATCTCGATCTCCAGAGCCGCACGGCGCGCCACGTTCCCCGCCGCTTTTCAACTGATTGCGGCCATGAATCCATGTCCCTGTGGTTACCGTGGCGCCACCCATCGCACTTGCCGTTGTACGCCGGACCAAGTGGCGCGTTACCAAGGGCGGCTCAGCGGGCCATTGCTCGACCGCATCGACCTGCACGTAGAAGTGCCGGCCATGCCAGCCGAAGAACTGCTGCATGCGCCACCGGGTGAGACGACGGCCGAAATTCAATCGCGTTGTGTGGCGGCGCGTGAACGCGCACTGGCGCGTCAAGGGCAACCCAACCAGGCATTGCAAGGCCAAAAAATTGATGCGTATGTACTGCTGGAGCCGTCAGCCGCCAAGTTCGTTCAAACGGCGGCGAGCAAGCTTGGATGGTCGGCACGTGGTATTCATCGCACGCTGAAAGTGGCCCGCACCATTGCCGACCTGGCGGGTGCCACGCATACCGAAGTCAGCCATGTGGCCGAGGCGGTGCAGTATCGAAGGGTGTTGGTTGGGGCCGTAAGTGGATAAGCGGCTCGCCAGGGGCCAGCTCGCCACTCGGTTTACAAGTAGACGAAGTCTGAATCGGTATCGCGCTGACCGCTTTGCAGGCTTGCTTGCGCAGCCGCAAAAACCTCTGCCGCGCTGTACGCGGCTTCAACTTGTGCCGAGATTTCATGCCACACGGGCTTGACCAGGCTGCGCAGGCCGGCATAGACATCGGCTACACGCATGACGGACGGCACACGAATACCACGGTGGTCGATCGGCGCGCCAATGGAGGTGATCTGCACGCCCAGCTTGGCAAAGTGCTTGGACAAGCGGGGCTCGGTCAACACAAACAAATAGTCGATACCGTGGCGTTGCGCCATGATCACCGAGGCGATGTACAGGCTTAGTGGAATGTTCGGTACGCGCTCGATCGGAGCGCCGCCAAAGTCGTGGTCTTGCAGCATCAAGGCCGAACCGGTTTCGCCTTTGCGGCGGCGAAAGTCGGCCATGACAGCCAAACGTGAAACCTCTGCGATGCGGCCGCGTGGCAGCTTGGCGGGGTCGAGGTACGCCCGGTTCAGCGAGTGGCGGCAGGCCAACTCGAAGGGCAGTGGCGCGTGTGGATCCTGCGGGTTGGTCATGATCAACCGCGCGCAACCCACCGGTTTGCTGGCGACACCAGCAGTGCGCACGATGCACTGCAGAGAATGGGCGTCGTAATGATCCGTTTCTTGGCCGTCGGCACGGACCGGCTCAAAACCGAATTCCCGGGCGTAAACTTCGTGGCGGATACGAAAAACTTCGTGGCGCAATGCGTCGCTCAGGGCCGGACCAACCGTGAAATACCGGCTGAATCGATCCCCCGCTGTAATCTTTTTTGCGACTTCTAACATGCCACGACAGTTCCAAAATGGTGTGGAGCTACGGCAAACTCCCTCTATTTGTTGCCATAGTTGAGCCAATGCTATCGGCAAATTTCACAGGTTCTGTGACGAAATTGTCAGTAAACGTGACAAATTCACGTGCGTGTATGTAGGAAATTTGCTAGGGAGCGGGTAGGTCCGCAGCATATGTTGTGCCATTTAAGACGCTCGTGGGCATGGCATTCATGCTGAATTTAGGAAGTGAATGCTATCTAAAAGATAGCTTTTTTCGCCGATTTTATATAGCTTGAAGTCCTGTTTGGCTACGAATTTTGGGCGCATTTCTGGAATGTCCGCTCCATGCGCTGGGCCATATGCTTTGGCTGCGCTTCATTTTCTTCACCGTTGGTTGTTCTATCCGTTACATGGCAGCACACGTTCCACCTATTGACACATTTAAATCGCATGCTTACGACCGATCTTTGGTCGGCTGGTTGTCCGTGGCACAACTCATCACCTGGGGCGGTGTGTTCTACGCGTTCTCTGTGTTGTTGCAGCCCGTGGAGATGGAGCTGGGTCTTAGCCGTGCCGAATCGTCGTTAGCTTTCAGCTTGGGTCTTTTGGCGGAGGGCTTGTTCGCCTACCCTGTGGGCCGCTGGATCGACCGCGGACATGAGCGTGCTCTCATGACGGGGGGCTCGCTGGTGCTGGCGCTTGGCATGGGACTTCACAGCTTGGTCAACAGCCAGGCTGCGTTCTATGCGGTGTGGATGCTGTTGGGGGCCGCGCTTTCCGCCACGCTGTACAGCCCTGCGTTTGCCGTGGTGACGCGCCGGTTTCCGCAAGATTTTCGGCGCGCCATCATCACCCTGACGTTTTTGGGTGGTTTGGCAAGTACCGTATTTATTCCGCTGTGCGATTGGATGGTGCGTGTCTACGGCTGGCGCTGGGCGGTAGGGGCACTCGGTTTAGCGCAACTGTTGATTTGCGCGCCTATCCATTGGCGGGTTTTGCGTGCCGCGCCGGGGCACGCGGTGCCACGTTTGTCGACGGGGCACAGTCCGCTAGCGCCCCCACCTGAGCCGCTGGGCCCCCTGTTGCGTCACCCCGCATTTCTGTTGATCGGCGTGTTTGTCGTGCTCATGATGGGCGTGACCACGGCCATTCCAGCCCACATGGTGAGTTTGTTGCGCGAGGCAGGTTTGGGATCGGCCTGGGTGGTGGCCATTCCCGCCTCCATCGGATTGGTGCAAGTGGCCGGGCGCATGCTGCTGTACGTCTTTGAGCGCCGATTCGACGTCCATGTGGCCAACCGCATCATTCCCTGTTTGATTCCTCTGGGGCTGCTGGCGCTGATCGCTGGCTTGCACACGGGCACCAGTGCGGTGGCGGGCGGCCTCTTTGTGGTGCTGTTTGTGCTGCTTTACGGCATGGGCAACGGCATGATGACCATCGTCAAAGGCACGGCCATGGCGCAGTATGTGAGCCGTAACCATGTGGCGGCTTTGAACGGTGCCCTGGGCATGCCGTCTGCACTGGCGCGGGCTGCCGCGCCATTGCTGCTGGGCCTGTGGTGGAGCGAGTCCTGGGGCTACGCGCTGGGGCTGTGGGTGTTGCTGTCGGCGAGTGTGGCAGCGGTTATCGGTTTGTGGATGGCTCAGCGCCGAGCGATTCTGAGTTAGTCTCAACGGAGGGGGCCTGGGCCGCATCCGACAAACAGCGTGCACAGGCCGCAGCAAATAACAGCACGCCCGATGAAAAGTAGATCCACATCAGCATCACCACCAGCGAGCCTGCTGCACCATAAGCCGACACCGCCGCCGCGCCAGACAAATAGGCCGCCAGCCCATACTTGCCGGCACTGAACAAGGTCGAGCCCACGATGGAGCCGGCCAGCAGGTAGCGTAGTGAAGGCTTGGGGCCCGTGCTGATGCGCATCAGCGCCACAAACAAGGCAGCGCAAAACGAGAACGACAGCGCTTCGTTAAGCCCGCGCAGCAAGGGTGCCACCGGCAGAAACTGGCTGGCCCAAGTGCCCACCATGTTCAAAAAGGTCGTTAGCACCATCGACACCAGCAGCAAAAAGCCGAACGCCAGAATGTAGGCAATGCCGCGCAAACGCAGCGAGGCGGTGCGCCACCAGGCAGGTGGCGCCACCACAGGGTCGGTGCGGCCATGGCGCCAAATGCGCTCAAACGAGTTTTGTAGTTCGGCAAAGACGCCGGTGGCGCCCGACAACAACAACACAAACGCCACCACCGAGGCCACGAGTCCCTGCACGGGCTGTTTGGCGCTGGCCAGCGCCTGTTGCACCACTTCCGCGCCGCGTGCACCGATCAGATCCTGGATTTGCGTGATCAGGTTGTTCTCGATGATGGCCCGGTCTACCCACCAACCGACCAGCGCCACAATCACCACCAGCAGAGGGGCCAGGCTCAGAATGCCGTAGAACGACATGGCCGCGCTCATGCGCAGGCCGTCGGCGTCGAGCCACATGTTGACCGCGCGTTGCCCGGTGCCAAACAGAGATCGCCAATCCGCGTTGTAGGGAGGCTGTGCAGGCGTTTTCATGACTTCATCATAGCCACGCGATGGGCGCACTTGTGTCAGCGTGCGGCGCATTGTGCGCGGGCTTGGGGAATGCCATGCAGACGCAAAAAAGCGCCCATGGGGCGCTTATCAGGGCAACAGAAAAGGAATGCAGAGGTCAGGGCGTATGGCCAGAAGTTGAGCCGGTTGATGTGCTCGAATATGCATTGCCCGTGCTCGGTGGGCGCTCCTGTGTCCACATGTAGGCGAATGCACTTCCCGTGGTCAGCAGTGCTGCCAGTACGGTGGCAAACACGACCCAGGGCGATGTCTTTGGCGGGCGGGCTGAGGAATGGCTATTCGGTGGGGTCATCGTTTGGCTCTTCGGCGCGTTCATCTTGTCGGTGTTAACCCGGATTGGAGCGCCGAGGTTATGACAATTTGAAGACGCGTGCACCACTTTTGTAACAACTTTATAAAGCTCTAGGGGAAACCGTAGAAATTGCTAAAAATCTGTTACAGCTTTCGTCATAAAAGCGAGCAGTAATTGGCTTCCGGATGCTCGTATTGCATCCGAAACGCCCAAAAAAGCCTTGACCGACCACGGGAGATTCTTTCTGAGAAGGCCGAGCGATCAGGCCTTAATCTTTAAAAATCAAGGCCTTAACAGCCGCTTCACGCTGTAGATCGGGCTGCCTTCAGAGGTTGGGCGCGAGCAGACGTTGCAGCTCCTGAGCTGTCACACCGCGCCGTGTGGCGAGGTCCTGCACTTGGTCTTCACCGATCTTGCCCACGTTGAAATAGGCGCTGTCGGGGTGGCCCAGGTAAAAACCGCTCACACTTGCGGCTGGCATCATGGCCAGGCTCTCGGTCAGTGACATGCCAATTTCGTTGCATTGCAACAACGCAAAAAGATCTTGCTTCACGCTGTGGTCGGGGCAGGCCGGGTAGCCTGGTGCAGGGCGGATGCCACGGTACTTCTCGGCAATCATGTCCTCGTTGCTCAGCGCTTCTTGCGGCGCGTAGCCCCACAAGTCGGTGCGCACGCGGTGGTGCAGGCATTCGGCGAAGGCTTCGGCCAGGCGGTCGGCAATGGCTTTGAGCATGATGGAAGAGTAATCGTCCAGGTCGTCCTGAAAGGCTTTTTCCTTCTTCTCGGCGCCGATGCCAGCGGTGACGGCAAACACACCGGCGTAGTCGGCAATGCCGCTGTCTTTAGGGGCGACAAAGTCGGCCAGGCAACGGCTGGGGCGCATCACACCTTCTACCGCTTGCTTTTCGGTTTGTTGGCGCAGGCCGTGCCAGGTCATGGCGACTTCGGTGCGGCTCTCGTCGGTGTAGAAGGCAATGTCGTCATCACCCACGGTGTTGGCGGGGTACAGGCCGATCATGGCGTTGGCGGTGAGCCAGCGGCCTTCGATGGCGCGCTTGAGCATGCGTTGGCCGTCGCTGAACACGCGTACGGCCTCGGTGCCCACAATCTCGTCTTTCAAGATGGCCGGGAACGGGCCGGCCAAGTCCCAGGTCTGGAAGAACGGGCCCCAGTCGATGTACTTGGCCAGTTCGCTCAAATCAAAGTTCTTGAACACACGCCGGCCGATGAACTTCGGCGTGGTGGGCGTGAAAGCCGCCCAATCCACGCGTGTTTTGTTGTTGCGCGCCTTGGCCAGCGGCCACAGTGGCACCTGCTTTTTATTGGAGTGCTGCTCGCGCACCTTTTCGTAGTCGGCGTTCAGCTCGTTGATGTACTGCGCGGCCTGGTCGGACAGCAGGCTTTGCGCCACACCCACGCTGCGCGAGGCGTCGGGCACGTAGACCACGGGGCCTTCGTAGTGCGGCGCAATCTTCACGGCGGTGTGCACACGCGAGGTGGTGGCGCCGCCGATCAGCAGCGGAATCTTCTTGATGCGGAAGTGGTCGTCCTTCTGCATTTCGTCGGCCACGTATTGCATTTCTTCGAGCGACGGCGTGATCAGGCCCGACAGGCCGACGATGTCCGCGCCCTCGATCTTGGCGCGCGCCAGGATCTCGTGGCAGGGCACCATCACGCCCATGTTCACCACTTCAAAGTTGTTGCACTGGAGCACCACGGTGACAATGTTCTTGCCGATGTCGTGCACGTCGCCCTTCACGGTGGCGATGATGATCTTGCCCTTGGTGCGCACGTCGCGGCCGGCGGCTTCGTCCTGGCGCTTTTCTTCTTCAATATAGGGAATCAGGTGTGCCACGGCGGACTTCATCACGCGGGCTGACTTCACCACCTGCGGCAAGAACATCTTGCCCTGGCCAAACAGGTCGCCCACGATGTTCATGCCAGCCATCAGCGGGCCTTCGATCACGTGCAGCGGGCGGCCGCCCTTGGCCAGCACGGCTTGGTAGGCTTCTTCGGTGTCGGGCACGATGAACTCGGTGATGCCGTGCACCATGGCGTGGCTCAGGCGCTGCTCTACCGACACCGGGTTGTCTGGCGTGCCGCGCCAGTCGTATTTCTTGCTTTCGTCCTTGGCGCCGCTCTTGGCGCTTTCGGCCACTTCCACCAGGCGCTCGCCGGCGTCGGGGCGGCGGTTCAACACCACGTCTTCCACACGCTCGCGCAGCACCGGCTCAAGTTCGTCGTACACGCCCACCATGCCGGCATTGACGATGCCCATGTCCATGCCCGCTTTGATCGCGTGGTACAGGAACACGGTGTGGATGGCTTCGCGCACGGGGTCGTTGCCACGGAAGCTGAACGATACGTTCGACACCCCGCCCGACACCTTGGCGCCCGGCAGGTTTTGTTTGATCCAGCGCACGGCTTCAATGAAGTCGACCGCGTAGTTGTTGTGTTCTTCGATGCCGGTGGCCACGGCAAAAATGTTCGGGTCGAAGATGATGTCTTCAGGCGGGAAACCCACCTCGTCCACCAGCACGCGGTAGGCGCGTTCGCAAATTTCGATCTTGCGGGCGTAGGTGTCGGCTTGGCCCACCTCGTCAAACGCCATCACTACAGCTGCGGCACCATAACGACGCACCAGGCGGGCTTCGTGCTTGAACTTCTCTACGCCCTCTTTCATCGAGATGGAGTTGACGATGCCCTTGCCCTGGATGCAGCGCAGGCCGGCTTCGATCACGTCCCACTTCGAGCTGTCGACCATGATCGGCACACGTGCAATGTCGGGCTCGGAGGCGATCAGGTTCAGGAAGCGCACCATGGCGGCCTTGCTGTCGAGCATGGCCTCGTCCATGTTGATGTCGATCACCTGGGCGCCGTTTTCCACTTGCTGGCGCGCCACCGACAAGGCCTGGTCGAACTCGCCGTTCAAGATCATTCGGGCGAAAGCCTTGGAGCCGGTGACGTTGGTGCGCTCGCCAATGTTGACGAACAGCGTGCCCTCGCCAATGGAGACGGGCTCCAGGCCGGATAACTTCAATGGCGGGACTTGGGGGACGGAAATTTCAGACATACAACTCACCTGTGAGGAACAGCTTTTCAGGTGAGCGTCGTTTCTGTTCGGCAAGGCCGAATGTCCCAAGCCTGACGCTGCCAACCGACGAATGTCTGGGGGCTGCGCTGCAACGCTCCTTGGGGGAGGGGCGATTTTACAACCGGCCAAGTGCTGATTTCCCTATGTGGTTTATCCTGCCGGCTTCTGTTGTTTTCGTGCGCCCAGCCTTCATGCAGTCTTCAGCCCATCCCCTGGTTCATATCACCCCGCAAACCCACGGCGTCCTGCTCGAACTGGCCTATGCCACTGTGCACAACGTGGCCGGCCAAATCATCTACCACCGCGCTGAATGCCTGCTGCACCGTGATGCCGAAGTCTGCCTGCGCCAAGCCGTGGCCAACGCCGCAGCAGCCGGGTACCGCCTGAAGATTTTCGATGCCTACCGCCCGCAAGCGGCACAGCAGGTGTTGTGGGATACCGCGCCCGACAAGGCCTTTGTGGCCGACCCCTCCATCGGCTCCAACCACACACGCGGCACAGCCGTGGACTTGACCTTGGTCGATGCCCACGGCCAAGACGTCGACATGGGCACCGGCTTCGACGACATGACCGTCGCCTCGCACCATTTCAGTACGGCGGTGTCGCCCCAGGCGCAAGCGAATCGGCTGGTGTTGCTGCGTGTGATGGAAGACGCCGGCTTTCAACACCTGGCGCATGAATGGTGGCACTACGCGCTGCCCGCGCACCCGCGCTACAGCTTGATCGACAGCCGCTTGCTAGGTGACTTGAGCCCAGTGATGCATGCCGAGGGTGCTCTGACAAGCTAGGGTTAGCATGGTTCTTGCGTTGTCAACGGTCTGCCAAGCTACCCCGGTTCTCAGACTAACGTTTACAACAGAAGGAACAGATTCATGCGTGGTTCGTCTCCCTTGTTCACCCGGCGCGTGCTCGCCGCCGCCGCTGTTTCCACCTTGATCTTGACGGCCGGGTTGACCCCGGCGATGGCCGCCACGCCCAAAGATACGCTGGTGCTGGCCTTCGGCTTTGACGACATCATCACCATGGATCCGGCCGAGGCGTTTGAGCTCTCCGCTGGTGAAATCATTGGCAACGTCTACGACCGCCTGGTGCGGCTGGACACCAGCGATCCATCGAAAATTGTCGGCGACATCGCCGCGTCGTGGGCCATCTCGGCCGACGGCAAGACCTTCACCTTTGAACTCAAGCCCGGCCTGAAATTCGCCTCTGGCAACCCGCTTACCGCCGAAGACGTGGCCTACTCGCTGCAACGCGCGGTGCTGCTCGACAAGTCGCCCGCGTTCATCCTGGGTCAGTTTGGTTTCACCAAAGACAGCGTCAAAGACAAGATCAAGGCCACCGGCGCGCTGCAGGTCACGCTCGAGACCGACAAGGCCTATGCGCCGTCGTTTGTGCTCAACTGCCTGACGGCCAACGTTGGCTCCATCGTCGACAAAAAGCTCATCGCCAGCAAAGAAGTGAATGGCGACATGGGCTACGCCTGGCTCAAGACCAACTACGCTGGCTCCGGCCCCATGAAGCTGCGTGAATGGCGCGCCAACGAAGTCATCATGCTGGAGCGCAACGACAACTACTACGGCACCAAGTCGCCGCTGGCGCGCGTGTTGTACCGCCACAGCAAAGAGTCGGCCACGCAGCGCCTGATGCTGGAGAAGGGCGACGTGGACATCGCGCGCAACCTGTCGCCGCAAGACCTGGCCGCGCTGGCCGCCAACAAAGACATCAAAACCACCTCTGCCTCCAAAGGCACGGTGTACTACATCAGCCTGAACCAGAAAAACCCCAACCTGGCCAAGCCCGAAGTGCGTGAAGCGCTGAAGTGGCTGGTCGACTACTCGGCCATTGGCGACACCCTGATCAAGAACATTGGCGCGGTGAACCAGAACTTCATGGCGCAAGGCCTGCTGGGTGCCAGCAACGCCATGCCCTACAAGCTCGACGTTGACAAGGCCAAGGCGCTGCTGGTGAAGGCCGGCTTGCCCAATGGCTTCAAGGTGACCATCGACATGCGCACCATCCAGCCGGTGCAAGGCATTACCGAGTCTTTCCAGCAGACTGCCAAGCGCGCCGGCATTGACATTGAAATCATCCCGGGCGATGGCAAACAAGTGCTGACCAAGTACCGCGCCCGCACCCACGACATGTACATCGGCCAGTGGGGCGCCGACTACTGGGATCCGCACACCAACGCCACCTTCGTGCAAAACAGCGACAACAGCGACGACGCCAAGGCCAAACCGCTGGCCTGGCGCAACGCCTGGATCGTGCCCGAGTTGGACAAGGCCGCCAACGCCGCCGTGCTGGAGCGCGACACCGGCAAACGCAAGAAGCTGTATGAAGACATGCAGGCCGAGTTCCGCAAGACCAGCCCGTTCATCATGCTGTTCCAGCAGGTGGAAGTGGCCGGTGTGCGCAACAACGTGGAGGGCTTCAAGCTCGGCCCGACGTTTGACACGAACTACATGTTCAAGGTCACGAAGAACTAATCCGAACACTAACGCGAACGAACTGGTTTGAAAGCCGTTGACCGCAAGGCGGGTGGCCGCAGGCCTGCCCGTTTCTCGGGTTCTTCTCGTGCGTTGAAGAGTGTTGGCAGTTTCTTGCTGGTCATCGTGTTGACCTACCTGGGGCTGCTGGCCGTGACCTTCTTCATCGGCCGTGTCATGCCCATCGACCCGGTGCTGGCCATTGTGGGCGACCGCGCCTCCGGAGAGCTGGTGGCGCGCGTGCGCGAAGAAATGGGGTTCAACAAACCCCTGTGGCAGCAGTTCTATATCTACATAGTCAAGGCCTTGCAGGGCGACTTTGGCACCTCGGTGCTCACGTCCAACCCGGTGATGCAAGACATTCGCCGCGCCTTCCCGGCCACGCTGGAGCTGGCCACGCTGGGCATTTTGATTGGCGTGGTGTGTGGTGTGCCCATGGGCGTGTGGGCGGCGGTGCGCCAAGGCCGCTGGGTGGATCAGTTGGTGCGTGTGCTGGGCCTGGTGGGTTACTCGGTGCCGATCTTCTGGCTCGGCCTGATGGGGCTGGTGTTGTTCTACGCCAAGCTCGACTGGGTGGGCGGCCCGGGGCGGTTGGACGTGGTCTATGAATACACGCTGACCAATGTCTCCGGCCTGCTGCTGCTCGACGCGGCCATGGCGCGGCAGTGGGACGCGTTTGCCAACGTGCTCTCGCACCTGGTGCTGCCGGCCACGCTGCTGGGTTTCTTCTCCATGGCCTACATCAGCCGCATGACGCGCTCGTTCATGTTGCACGAGCTGGGCCAGGAATACGTGGTGGCCGCGCGCGCCAAAGGCTTGAGCGAGGCGCGCATCATCTGGCGCCACGCGCTGCGCAACGCCATGGTGCCGCTGGTCACGGTGATCACCTTGTCGTACGCCGGTTTGCTGGAAGGCTCGGTGCTCACCGAGACCGTGTTCGCCTGGCCGGGCCTGGGCCTGTACATCACCAACTCGCTACAAAACGCCGACATGAACGCGGTGCTGGGCGGCACGATTGTGGTGGGCTCGGTGTTCATCGGCCTGAACTTGCTGTCTGACCTGCTCTACAAAACGCTAGACCCGCGTACCCGCATCCGATGACTTCTACTTCGACTCGTAGGTCTGCTCGCTGGCACGTCCGTTTACATGGTTGGTTGATGAGCGACCAACCAGCCTCTCGCCGCCAAGCCGCTTGGGGCCGCGCTTATGGCGCCTGGCGTGTGTTCGCGCGCAACAAGCTGGCTATGGCCGGTTTGGTGATTGTGCTGGCGCTGATCTTGGTGGCCTTGTTTGCGCCGCTGCTGGCGCCGTATTCACCCACGGTGGGCGACCTGCGCACCACACGTTTGTTGCCTCCCTCGGGCCAGTTCTGGCTGGGCACCGACGACCAGGGCCGCGACCTGTTGTCGCGGCTGATCTACGGCTCGCGCATCACGCTGTTTGTGGTGGTGCTGGTGGCCGTGCTGGCCGCGCCCATTGGTTTGCTGGTGGGCACGGTGGCGGGTTACGCTGGTGGTTTGGTGGATGCAGCGCTGATGCGCATCACCGATATTTTCTTGGCGTTTCCGCGCCTCATTCTGGCGCTGGCCTTTGTGGCTGCACTGGGGCCGGGCATTGAAAACGCCGTCATCGCCATCGCGCTTACGGCTTGGCCGCCGTACGCGCGCATGGCCCGTGCCGAGACGCTGACCATCCGCCAAACCGACTTTATTGCCGCCGTGCGTTTGATTGGCGCCTCGCCCTGGCGCATCGTGCTGCACCACATCATGCCGCTGTGTTTGTCGTCGGTGATTGTGCGTGTCACGCTCGACATGGCGGGCATTATCCTCACTGCTGCCGGCCTTGGTTTTCTGGGCCTGGGCGCGCAGCCGCCGATGCCGGAGTGGGGCGCCATGATTGCCAACGGGCGGCAGTATGTGCTCGACCAATGGTGGGTGGCGGCGGCGCCTGGTGCGGCGATTTTCTTGGTCAGCCTGGCTTTCAATCTTGTGGGTGACGGCCTGCGCGATGCATTAGATCCAAAGGGTGTGAAATGACAGAGCCCGTTTTGGAAGTCGACGATCTCCGCGTCTCTTTCCCCAACCGCGAAGGCGGCCGCGTGGAAGTGGTGCGTGGTGTGTCGTTCACGCTGGGGCGCGAGCGCCTTGGCATAGTGGGCGAGTCGGGCTCGGGCAAGTCGCAAACCGGCCGGGCCATTTTGGGGTTGACGGCGCCGGGCGGCCAGGTCACGGCCAAGCGGCTGGCGTTCAACGGCATCGACCTGCTGAACTGCCCGCCCAAACAACGGCGCGCGCTGCGCGGCGGGCGCATTGCCATGGTGCTGCAAGACCCGAAGTTTTCGCTCAACCCGGTGATGACCATCGGCGCGCAAATTGTCGAAGCGCTGCAGGCGCACACCAAGGCATCGAACCGTGAAGCCAAGAAGGCCGCGCTGGAGGCCTTGGCCGCTGTGCAGATCGACCACCCCGAGCGGGTGTATCAGTTGTTCCCGCACGAGGTGTCGGGTGGCATGGGCCAGCGCGCCATGATCGCCATGATGCTCATCGCCAACCCCGATCTGCTGATTGCCGACGAGCCCACCTCGGCGCTCGACGTCACGGTGCAATTGCAGGTGCTGGCCATTCTGGACAAGCTGGTGGCCGAGCGCGGCATGGGGTTGATTTTTGTTTCGCACGACCTGCGGTTGGTCTCCACCTTTTGCGACCGCATTTTGGTGATGTACGCCGGCCGCGTGGTGGAAGAGTTGCCGGCCGGAGGGCTGGCGCAGGCGCAGCACCCGTACACGCTGGGCCTGTTGAACTGCCTGCCCAAACTCGGCGCAGACCAGCACCCGCTGCCCACACTCGACCGGAAACCGGAGTGGGCGCTATGACGACATCCACACCCTTCAACACGCAATCCGTCGGCCTAGCCGTGCAAAACCTGTGCGTCATTTTTGACGACTTCGTGGCCGTGGCCGACACCTCGTTCACCGTGCAGCCGGGCGAGAGTTTCGGCATCGTGGGTGAATCGGGCTCGGGCAAGTCGACCGTGCTGCGCGCCATCTGCGGCCTGGCCGCGCGTGAAGCCGGCACGGTGCAACTCATCAGCCGCGACGGCGCTGCACAACCCGCTCTCCCGTTACCTGGCAGCAAGGCCTTCCGCCGCCAGGTGCAGATGGTGTTTCAAGACCCCTATGGCTCGCTGCACCCGCGCCATACGGTGGATCGTTTGCTGGCCGAGCCGCTGGCCATCCACGGCATGGGCGACGAACAAGCGCGCATCGAGCGCGCGCTTGACGAAGTGGGCTTGGGCAAGGGCTTTCGTTTTCGATACCCGCACCAGCTTTCCGGCGGCCAACGCCAGCGCATCGCCATTGCGCGCGCGCTGATTCTGGAGCCGCAAATTTTGCTGCTGGACGAGCCCACTTCCGCGCTGGACGCCTCGGTGCAAGCCGAGGTGCTGAACCTGCTGGAAACGCTGCGTGCACGCCGTGGCCTGACCTTCATCATGGTCAGCCACGACCTGGCCGTGGTCACCCACTTGTGTGAACGGCTGATGGTGATGCAGCGTGGCCAAACCGTGGAGATGCTGGCCGCCGCTGACCTGGCCGCGCACCGCGTCAGCGAGTCCTACACTCGGCAGTTGATGGAGGCCTCGCGCGGTTTCCAGCGCAAGGAGACCATTGCATGACAACCACAACAAACGCCCCACCTATCCATTGGGAAGCCCACGCCTGCTTACCCCTGCACCCGCAAGCCAGCTTTGCGCCCATCGAACGCTTCCGCGCGGCGGGTGTGCACTACGTGTCGATCAACGTCGGCATGGACATGAACCCGGTCACGCAGGTGATGGCCGTGCTGGCCGGCTTTCGCGCCACCATCGCCGCCAACCCCCATGCCTATGTGCTGGCGCAAAGTGTGGCCGACATCGAGGCCGCTGCCGCCAGCGGGCGCATCGCCATCGGCTTTGACCTGGAAGGCGCCATGCCGCTGATGGAGCAGCCCGACATGGTGGCGCTGTACGCCGGCTTGGGTGTGCGGCAAATCCACTTTGCCTACAACCGCAACAACAGCGTGGCCGATGGTTGCCATGACGAGACGCGCGGCTTGACCCCACTCGGCGAGCAAATGGTGCAAGCGGTGAATGCCGCTGGCATGTTGATGGACTGTTCACACACCGGGCGGCGCTGCAGCCTGGACATCATGGCCGCGTCCAGCAAACCGGTGATCTTCAGCCACGCCAACCCGCTGACGCTGATCGAACACGGCCGCAACATCACCGACGAACAAATCCGCGCCTGCGCCGTCACCGGTGGTGTGGTGTGTGTGTCGGGTGTGTCGTTCTTCGTCGGCACGGCGCAGCCCACCGCGCAAGACGTGGCGCGCCACGCCGCCTACGTGGCCAACCTGGTGGGCGTGCAGCACACCGGCATTGGCTTGGACATCAGCTTCTCGCAGTCCGAACTCAATGACACACCGCCCGGCGACTACGACCCCACCTACTGGTGGCCCAAGTCGGCGGGTTACGACCGCGCCATCACGCGTGCCTATTACCCACCGCCAGAGGCTTGGCAAACGCTGGGCGCAGCGCTGCAGGCTGAAGGCATGACGGCGGATGAGGCCGAGCTGGTGCTGGGCGGCAACATGGCACGGGTGGCGCAGCAGGTGTGGCGTTGACCCAAAGGCTCATCGGAGGAGCCGTCCGTCGGCATTGACGTACTGTTACACCCGCTGCGCCATGGGCTTGCTTTGGGACTCTAGACTTCGGGGTTTCCGTTGCTAGAACCAGGAGGCATCCCATGCGTGCACGCGCTTTTTCTCTTTCCACCCGTTCGTCTTTGACATTGCGCCTTGGTGCGGCTGCAGCCATGGCATTGGTCGCCAGCCTGGCCCAAGCGCAAGACGTGCAAATCATCAAGATCGGCCACGCTGGCCCTACGTCGGGCGGCATTGCGCACATCGGCAAAGATACCGAAAACGGCGTGCGCATGGCGATTGACGAAATCAACGCGCAAAACCCCACCATTGGCGGCAAGCCCGTGCGTTATGAAATTGCCGCAGAAGACGACGGTGGCGACCCACGCCAAGCCACCGCCGTGGCGCAGAAGTTTTGCGACGCGGGTGTGGCCGGCCTGGTGGGCCATCTGCAGTCTGGCACCACCATTCCGGCAGCCAGCATCTACAACCGTTGTGGCCTGCCACACATCACCGTGGCCGCCACCAACCCGGACGTGACCAAGCCCGGCTACAAGACCACCTTCCGCTTGATTGCCAACGACAACGCCTTGGGTGCCGCCGTGGCGTTCTACGCGGCCGATGCGCTCAAGCTGAAAACCGTGGCCGTGATCGACGACCGCACGGCTTACGGCCAGGGCCTGGCGAATGTGTTCAAGGCCACGGCAGAGCAAAAAGGCATCAAGGTGGTGGCGCAAGAGTTCACCACCGACAAGGCGACCGACTTCCTGTCCATCCTGACCAGCATCAAGAGCAAAAAGCCCGATGCCATCTTCTACGGCGGCCTGGACGCCCAGGCCGGCCCCATGCTGCGCCAAATGGTGCAGTTGGGCATGGGCGATGTGAAGTTCTTTGGTGGCGATGCGCTGTGCACCGAAAAGTTGTCTGAGCTGGCGTCTAAATCGCCCAACGTGAGCCAAGTGACCTGTGCCACGGGTGGTGCGTCCATCCAGAAGATGCAGGGCGGTTCTGAGTGGAAGAAGCGCTACGACGCCAAGTTCCCCGGCCAATTCCAGGTCTACAGCCCCTATGCTTACGACGCCACCTTTGTGCTGGTCGATGCCATGAAGCGCGCCAACTCATCTGACCCCAAGGTCTACACGCCCTTCTTGGCCAAGACGCAATACAAGGGCGTGACGGCCAACATCGCCTTTACCGACAAGGGTGAACTCACACATCCGGCGGTCACGCTCTACACCTACAACAAAGAGGGTGTGCGCGTGCCGCTGAACTAAAAAGCATCAGGCATGAAAAAGCGGCTGGGGCCTTCATCAGGCGCCAGCCGCTTTTGTTTTGGGGTAGTCGCTCTTTAAGCGGTCATACGACCTTGCAGTACAGCCTCTTCACGCAGACGTTTGTATTCGCCTTCAGGCACGGGCACGGCGTTCACGTTGCCCAGGTCTTGCATGCGCACACGCGAGGTCTCGCGCGCCGTCCAGGCGGCAATCGCGGCCACGATGGTGATGGCCAGCGTGATGGCGCCAATCAGCAGCGGAATGTTGGCCGTGCCAGGAGGCGCCACCGCCACAAACAGTGCAGGCAACAAAGCCGTCACCAGCGTGCCCAGGTTTTGCGAAATCGCCATGCCCGACACGCGGGTACGGGTAGGGAACATCTCGGGGTAGAAGCTAGGAAACACCGCGTTGTAGCCCTGGTACACCACGCCCCACATCAGCAGCGACATGACGATGGCCATGGGCACGTTGTGCACGCTGATGGCGTAGAGGTAGCCAAACGACAGCAGGCCTGCGCCCACCGAGCCCACCATGATGGGGATGCGGCGGCCGATCTTGTCGGACAGGTTGCCCACAAACGGAATCACCGCCACGGCCACGATGTTGCCCAGCACGGGAATCCACAGGTAGACGTCTTTCTCGAAACCAATGCCGTAGCCCGGTTGCACCGCGTAGGCCGCGCCAAAGATGGTGGTTACCACCGGGATCACGTTCATCAGCGAGCAGCACATCACGCGCAGCATGTCGCGCCAGTTTTCGCGCACGGCTTGCACTACCGGTGCCTTGGGCAACTCGCCCTTTTTGTCTTCCACCGCAAAGGCAGGCGTTTCGTCCACTTCACGGCGGATGATGTAGCCGGCCACAATCACCAGGAAGCTCAGCAGGAACGGAATGCGCCAGCCCCAGGTGTTGAATTGCTCGGCAGGCATGTAGTGCGCCAAGGGCAGAAACACGGCGGCAGCCAAAATTTGTCCGGCCTGCACACCTTGTAGCGTGAAACTGGAGAAGAAGCCACGCCGGCCAAACGGCGCGTGCTCCAGAATCATCGAGCTGGCGCCCGAGATTTCACCGGCCACGGCAAAGCCCTGTATCAAACGCAGAATCACCAGCAGCGCGGGTGCCCACAGGCCCACTTGGGCATAGGTGGGCAGCAGGCCTACAGCCACGGTGGAAAAGCCCATCAGAAACATGCACAGGATCAGCACCTGTTTGCGGCCATGGGTGTCACCCCAGTGGCCCAGGAAGAACGCGCCAATCGGCCGCGCCACGTAACCCACGCCGTAGGTCGCCAGCGAGGCGATGATGGCCACTTTGGGGTCGGTGTTGGGGAAGAAGATCTGCGGAAAGATCAACGACGCCGCCGTGGCGTAGATGAAGAAGTCGTAGTACTCCAGCGCGGAGCCAATCCAGCCGCTGGCCGTGGCCTTTTTCGACTGGTCTTTGCCGTGTGGCGTGCCGTGGGTTGATGAGGCTGAAGAAGCCATGGGTGTCTCCTGATGAGAGGGCAAGGTCCGCTGCGGGCGGCGGAAGGTGGCAGAAATGTAGGCGCGAGCACGTTCCAGCGGTTGAACTAAAAGCACCTCGGCGATCGATGATTGACCGCAGACGTACACTATGCGCCCAAACCTAGGGTAACCGCTAGGGTTGAGCTTACCGTATGACCGACCCCACACCCGCCATTTCAGACCCCGCGCCGATCGACCGCAAGCTGCTCATCGAGGGCTTGGGCAAGGGTTTGCGCGTGATCGAAGCCTTCTCCGACGACCGCCCGCGCCTCACGGCCACCGAGGCCGGCGTGTTGACCGGCCTGACCCGCACCGCCGCGCGGCGCTACCTGCTGAGTTTGGTGCACTTTGGCTATGCCGCCACCGATGGTAAATACTATTGGCTGCTGCCGCGCGTGCTGCGCCTGGGCCAGGCTTATCTGGAGGCGGCACGCATCCCGCGCCTGGTGCAGCCCTACATCCAGCGTGCGTCGATGCAGTGTGGCGAGACCTTCAACGTCGGCTCGCTCGATGGGCAAGAAATCGTCTACTTGGCGCGCAGCAATGCGCCACGGCTGATCTCCATCGGTTTTCATCCCGGCGCGCGTGTGCCGGCCCACGTGGTGGCACAAGGTTTTGCGATTCTTTCGACGCTGGATGATGCAGCGCTGGACGCCTGGATTGCACGCCACGATTTCACCAACTTCACCGGTGCCACGTTGGACGACCCGGTGGCCTTTCGCAGCAACGTGGTGGCCGCGCGCGCGTTGGGCTACGCGCAGGCCGACCAGTATTTGAGCTTCGGCCTCAGCGGCCTGGCCGTACCGTTGAAGGATAGAAAAGGCCGTTGCCAATACGCGCTGAGCGTGACTGTGCAGCGCCAGATGTACCCTGAAGACCAACTGGTGGCGCAGCTACTGCCCGTGCTGCGCGAGGTGGCGGAGACGCTGCGGCCGATTCTCTGAAGTGCGGGGAAATTGTCAGTGAACCGCTGGGCCAGCGGTTAGCTCAGGCCTTGGCCTGCTCGGCCGACTTCTTTTCCAATGTGGCCTGCACGTTGGCAAGATCTTTTGCGGACTTGCGCAAGCGTTTCTTCACCTGCTCGGTCGCCTCGACAGCCTGCCGGACATCCGGCTCCTTCGGGTTTTCTGGGATGTGCTTGTCGAGCACGGCGTGCGCTACTGTGAGCTCTTCCTCCGCCACGACAATTTCCTCGGTGACTTGCTTCGTCTTTTTGGCCGCTTCTTTCAAAGAAAGGTCCTTGCTGACCTGGGCACTTTGGGATTTTTTGGGCACTTTGAAATCCTTGCAAAAGCGGTGTAGCGAGAGAGATAGTGCAATAACGACTGTCGAATGGGTTGCCGTCCTACGAATAAAGGATTCTGCCGTGGTTCAAATGGTGACGCGACATATTTTTGTCGCTCTACCGCTATTGGCGGCAAAGCTTGGCGGATCCCACAATGTCCATCGCGACGGTTCTCATCGAGGATAGCCAAACGATCCGAGAAGCCCTGATTCCCACGATGAAGGAGCTTGCGGATCTTGAAGTCGTGGCTGTGGCAGACACGCCAGCGCAAGCCGTGCACACACTGGCCGCACATGCCTGGCGGCTGGCGATTGTGGATCTGTTTCTGAAGCAAGGCTCCGGCATGGAGGTGCTGCGCCACTGCCAAACGCGGCGAGACGACCAACATGTGGTGGTGCTCACCAATTACGCCACCGCCGACATCCGGCAAAAGTGCCTGGCCTTGGGTGCCACCGCCGTTTTCGACAAGTCGACCGAGCTCGACGACTTCTTCTTTTTTTGCAGCACTCTCTTCCCGAACGGTTGAACGGCCCCAGCCTACAAGCACTTGGCCCGAGCTCCCACACCCAGGGCGTGCGGCAGCGTCCATGCTAGGACAACAGACACGCCCGTTTGTTGGTGTGTCTGCCACATCCGTCAGGAGGCGACCATGGAACTGCAAGCCCACCCCACCAGCTTTGGCGTTTTCAAGCCTGTCGGCCATGTCGTGATCTCTTTTCCATCGGAGGCGCAGGCCGACGATGCGCGAGATGCCCTCGCCACAGATGGTTTTACCGAAGATGCGGTCACACCCTACACCGCTGACGAAATGCTCGCGCAAATTGACGACGACTTGGCCAATGCCAGCCCGCTGGCGAATTTGGGCCAAGAAATCAACCTGATCAAGGCGCACCGTGAATTGGCCGTGCGTGGCTACCACTGGCTGGTGGTGCGCGTCAAAGATGACGAAGCAGCCCGCCGCGTGGCCGATACCGCCCATGCCTTCGGCGCCGAGCGCGCGCAGTTGTACGGCCGCTTCATCATCGAAGAACTGATCGAGCACGCCACGGATACCACGCAGGTGGCCGAGTCGCCAGACCGCGGCTTGGATCCGCAAACCCCGTCTGGCGAAGAAGCCGAACGTGCGGAGTTACGCCCCGCACGCTAGGGCAATTGTTGACGGCTTGGTTCCCTGTCAAAGGCTTGGATGGGTTTGCCCACCCAAGCCTTTTGGGTCTCTATAGAGGCAATGGTTATTTAGAAGTAGATTCTTAATCGTTTGAGATCGGGCAGCACACCCCTAAAGTGATCCAAAGCCGCAACCCATCCCCGGTGTTTCCCCAAGCGGCTCGTTCAACTGGAGTGTGTATGTCGTCCGATTCGTCTTCTGAAAGTGTTGCCACCACCAGCCTGCCCGCCGCGCTGGAATCTGCGCGCGTGCTGGCGCTGTCGACCGGCCTGCCCTACGCGGGTGGCGTGCCGCCGGCCGTGGCGTGGGAGTTGTTTTCCAGCGGCGTTGCGCAGTTGGTCGACGTACGTACCACCGAAGAGCGCAAGTTTGTGGGCCATGTGCCCGACACCGCCCACGTCGCCTGGGCCACAGGCACCAGCCTCACGCGCAACCCGCGCTTTGTGCGCGAGTTAGAGGCCAAGGTGGGCGGTAAAGACGCTGTGGTGCTGTTGTTGTGCCGCAGCGGCAAACGTTCGGCACTGGCAGCCGAAGCGGCAGCCAAGGGCGGTTTTACCCGCGTGTTCAACGTGCTCGAAGGTTTTGAAGGTGAGCTGGACGCCAAGCAACACCGCGCTGGCACCGATGGCTGGCAGTTCCACCAGTTGCCCTGGGTGCAAGACTGAGCGCCTGAAACTCCATCTTTAGTAGACGCAAGTAGAAGCAAGCAGAAGAAAGATCTCCACGTGGCTGTATTCAACGTCGAACCGATCGTCCAGTCCCTCGGCCAGATTCGCCGCGACTGGCGTGCCGCCCAAAAACGTTCGGGCGAGCCCGGCGGGCGCGAGTTTCCCTCGCGCGATGCGGTGGCGCAAATTCTGCAAGAGTTCAAAGGTGCGTTGTTCCCCATGCGCCTGGGCCCGCCCAACCTGCGGCACGAGAGTGAAGACTTCTACGTCGGCCACACGCTCGACACCGCGCTGCACGGCCTGCACGCCCAAGCGCAGCTAGAGCTGGCCTACCAGGAGCGCCACGCCCGCGCGGACGACCCACGCAGCGCCACCGACTCCATCGCCACCCGCGCCAGCGCCGCCGTGCACGACTTCGCCGCCGCGCTGCCTGCCATCCGCACGCTGCTCGACAGCGACGTGCTCGCCGCCTACCACGGCGACCCGGCCGCGCGCAGTGTCGATGAAGTATTGCTGTGCTATCCCGGCGTGTTGGCCATGATCCACCACCGGTTGGCGAACCAGCTTTACCGTTTGGGCTTGCCGCTGCTGGCACGCATTGCGGCCGAGTTGTCGCACGCGCAAACCGGTATCGACATCCACCCTGGCGCCGAGATTGGCGGCGGCTTTTTCATTGACCACGGTACGGGCGTGGTGATAGGCGAAACCGCTGTCATCGGCCAGCGTGTGCGCATCTACCAAGCCGTAACGCTGGGCGCCAAGCGCTTCCCCACCGATGCCGAAGGCCATCTGCAAAAAGGCCAGCCGCGCCACCCGATTGTGGAAGACGACGTGGTGATCTACGCCGGTGCCACGGTGCTGGGCCGCGTCACCCTGGGGCGCGGCGCGGTGATTGGCGGCAACGTGTGGTTGACGCACAGCGTGCCACCGGGCGGCAATGTATCGCAGGCCGACGTGCAGCAAGAGCTGGCGCCAAAGGAAGAGAGGCGTGCATGAGCGCTGCCAACCTTGGGGCCAGCTTTGGCCAGGCCGTGAAGCAACTGCGCGAGCAAAAGAACTGGTCGCAAGAGCGCCTGGCCGCTGAGTCTGATTTAAACCGCACCTACGTGGGCGAGATCGAGCGCGGCAGTGCCGTGCCTTCGCTGGTCACGCTGCAAAAACTGGCCAAAGCCTTGGGCCTGGCGTGCAGTGCCTTGGTGGCGCACAGCGAGCATCTTTCCCTGCATGCGCACACCGCCGTTGGCCGCACACCACCGTTGACGGCTATAGCCGGTTGAGGGCAAACGGCCCGCGCTCGACACTCTGACGCAGCGCATTTCGTTTTCGACATTTCACTTCAATCAGGGGTTTTCATGACAGCAACCGTGGGCGGCACTACCGCTTTGGGCGACAACGCCGCAAGACAACTAGCAAACGCCACCAAGACCGTTCCCCAGCTAGAGACCATCTCGCCCCGCTGGCTCACGCACTTGCTGCAATGGGTGCCCGTCGAGGCCGGTATCTACCGCGTCAACAAGGTCAAGAACCCCGAGTCCATCAAGGTCACCTGCACCTCGCGTGAAGAAGAAAACCAGTTGCCACGCACTTGGGTGGACTACGAAGAGCATCCGCGCGAATACTTCCTGAACGCCGTGAGCACCGTGCTCGACGTGCACACCCGCATCTCCGACCTCTACAGCAGCCCGCATGACCAGATCAAAGAGCAACTGCGCCTGACCATCGAGACCATTAAAGAGAACCAGGAAAGCGAGCTCATCAACAACCCCGACTACGGCCTCTTGGCGCAAGTGACCGACGAGCAGCGCATCTTCCCGCTGACCGGCGCGCCCACACCCGACGACCTGGACGAGTTGCTGACCAAGGTCTGGAAAGAACCCGCGTTCTTCCTGGCCCACCCGCTGGCCATCGCCGCCTTTGGCCGCGAAGCCACGCGCCGTGGCACGCCACCGCCCACCGTCAGCCTGTTTGGCTCGCAGTTCATCACCTGGCGCGGCATTCCGCTGATCCCGTCGAACAAGATTCCCGTGGCCGATGGCAAGAGCAAGATCCTGCTGCTGCGCGTGGGCGACAAGCGCCAAGGCGTGGTCGGCCTGTTCCAGCCCGGATTGACCGGCGAGCAAAGCCCCGGTTTGTCGGTGCGCTTCATGGGCATCAACAACCACGCGATTGCCTCGTACCTGATCTCGCTGTATTGCTCGCTGGCGGTGCTGACCACCGACGCGCTGGCCGTGCTCGACGATGTCGAAATCGGCAAGTACCACGACTATCCAGACACCTACAAATAAAGCAGTACGGTGAGTACGTCTCCCTCTTTTCCTTCTGCTGAACCGCAAGGTGCGCCATTCGATCCAGCCCTGCTGGCGCGCATGGCCACCGAGCTGTTTGCGGCCAAGCCAGACGGCTTTCCGTCTCCGGCGGGCTTCAGCGCTGTACCGGGTGCATCGGGCTTACCGGGTGCACCGGGTGCGCAAGTACCCGTGAACATCGCGCCGCCCGGCTCGGCCTTGGCCAACCCTGCTGGCTTTGGCCCCGGTGTGCCCGGCACGCCTATTCCGCAAGGCCAAATTCCCGGCAGCAACTTGGTGCAGGGTTCGCCCACCCAAGCCCTGTCGCTGGGCAACCGCGCGCCCGCGCTGGTGCCACACGCTGTGGCGCCCAACGGAGTGCCCGACCACGTGCTGAGCGCCGTGCCAGCCTACGAGCCGCGCTTTGGCAATGTGTTGCTGGGCGAGCCCAAGGCGCAGGTTGCGCAAGCAGCGCCCACGGCCACCCGGCCAGACGCTTCGCCGTTCTACTTTCTGAACCACCAGTTCGGTCACCCAGACGCTGACGTTGCAGGCCGCGCGCCCGTGGCGCCTTTGTCGCCGGTGTCTGCGCCGGTTGGCCAAGCGTTTCCTGCAGAACCAGCGCCAAGCACTGAGCCCAAGTTCTACTTCGTCGATTCGGTGCGCCTCACCAGCGGCTACGTCACGCCCGCCACGCCATACCCCCACGGTGTGAACGCCGCACCGCAAGCTGGTCAGGGCCAACACCCACCGTTCGACGTCAACGCCATCCGGCGCGACTTCCCCATCCTGCAAGAGCGGGTGAACGGCAAGCAATTGGTGTGGTTCGACAACGCCGCCACCACACACAAGCCACAGTCGGTCATTGACCGCATCGCCTACTTCTACGAGCACGAGAACTCCAACATCCACCGCGCCGCGCATGCCTTGGCTGCGCGTGCGACAGATGCGTATGAAGGCGCCCGCGACCGGGTGCGCCGCTTCATCAACGCACCCGAGGTGGACGAGGTCATCTTCGTGCGTGGCACCACCGAGGCCATCAACCTGGTGGCCAAAAGCTGGGGCGGGCAACACGTGGGCGAGGGCGATGAAATCATCGTCTCCAACCTCGAACACCACGCCAACATCGTGCCTTGGCAGCAGTTGGCTGCCGCCAAGGGTGCCAAGTTGCGCGTCATTCCGGTGGATGATTCGGGCCAGGTGCTGCTGGACGAATACCGCAAGCTGCTGAACGACCGCACCAAGATCGTTGCCGTCACGCAAGTGTCGAACGCGCTGGGCACCGTGGTGCCGGTGAAGGAAATCGTCGCGCTGGCCAAACGTGCTGGCGCGGTGGCGCTGGTGGACGGCGCGCAGTCGGTTTCGCACATGCGCGTTGACGTGCAAGACCTTGGCGCCGACTTCTTTGTGTTCTCTGGCCACAAGGTGTTCGGCCCCACCGGCATCGGTGTGGTGTGGGGCAAACGCGAAGTGTTGGAAAACATGCCACCGTGGCAAGGCGGCGGCAACATGATCGCCGACGTCACGTTCGAAAAGACGGTGTTCCAGCCCATTCCCAACAAGTTCGAAGCCGGCACCGGCAACATTGCAGACGCCGTGGGCCTGGGCGCCGCCATCGACTACGTGAACAAGGTGGGCATTGAAAACATTGCCCGCTACGAACACGACCTGCTGGTCTACGGCATGGCGCAGCTCGGCGCCATCAAAGGCGTGCGCCTCATCGGCACCGCCGCCGACAAGGCCAGCGTGATGTCGTTTGTGTTGGCTGGCTACAGCACCGAAGAGGTGGGCCAGGCCCTTAACGAAGAAGGCATTGCCGTGCGCACCGGCCACCATTGCGCGCAGCCCATCCTGCGCCGCTTTGGCGTGGAAACCACGGTGCGCCCGTCACTGGCGTTCTACAACACCTTTGACGAGATCGACCGTTTGGTGGCGGTGGTACGCCGTCTGGCTTCGGCACGACGCAGCGGTTAACCCTTTCAAAATCTAAGAGCGCAGGCGGCTATGCACAACATAGCGGCCTGCGCTCTTTGCATTTTGGGGTTTATTAATTTGATAGCTGCTCACGCTTATCTAGTGTGCGTAAACGGCCAATTTTCTTTAAACCTGCTCCAGCGCAAGCAACTCGTCCATGCGCTGCCGGCGCCGGATCAAACGCACCTGCGCGCCATCCACCAGCACCTCTGCTGCCAGCGGCCGGCTGTTGTAGTTGGATGACATCGATGCGCCATACGCCCCCGCATCGTGAAACACCAGCAGGTCGCCCACCCGTGCCTCGGGCAGGTCGCGCTGCTGCACTTCACCGCCCGAGCTTTGGGTGAACACGTCGCCCGCTTCGCACAACGGCCCGGCGACCACGGTGGGCCGCATGGCGCGCACCACGCCGTCTTGGGGCACGACGCTCATGGCATGGTGGCTGCCGTACAGGGCGGGGCGCATCAGGTCGTTGAATCCGGCATCTACCAACACAAAGTGGTTGCACCCCATGTCTTTGACCGCGCGCACTTCGGCCAGTAATACCCCGGCCTCGGCCACCAGGTAACGACCGGGTTCAATCTCCAACTGAATGGCGTGGCCGCGTGCGGCTTCGATCTTGCGGCGGGCCGCATCCCAAAGGCTGAAGTAGTGGGCCACATCGACGCTTTGGTCGCCCGCGCGGTACGGCGTCGACAAGCCGCCACCCGCAGAGATGGCTTCAATCGGCAGCGGCACACGCGCCGCCAGTTCCACCATCGCACCACACACCTGCTGCAGATGGCCGTAGTCCACGCCCGAGCCGATGTGCATGTGCAAGCCCACCAGCTTCAACCCGTGTTGGGTGATGGCCTCGCAGGCGGCGGGCAGGTCGGCATGCCAAATGCCGTGTTTACTGTGTTCGCCACCGGTGTTGGTCTTTTGGCTGTGGCCGTGGCCAAAGCCGGGGTTGATGCGCAGCCACACGGGGTGGCCGGGTGACTGAGCGCCCAACTGGTGCAGCATGTCGATGGAGCCTGCGTTGACCGGAATGCGGTCTTGCACCACGCGGGCCAAGGTTGCGGCATCGAGCACGTCGGTGGTGAGCACCACGCCACTCGACCCTGCCCCCGTGGCTTTGAAACCGGACGCATACGCACGCTCAATCTCGCCGAGCGACACGGCATCCGCCAGCACCCCTTCATCGCGCATCAGCCGCAGAAGGTGTGTATTGGAGTTGGCCTTTTGCGCAAAGCGGATCACGTCAAATGAACGCAGCGACGCGATGCGTTGGCGAATGGTGGCGGCGTCGTAAACCCATAGCGGGGTGCCGTGTTGCGTGGCGAGCTGCTGCAACAACGCAGGCTGAAAAGGGGTTTTCAAAGAGTTCATGGACTTGATTCTGAAAGTACCACGTCATTCACTCAATGACTAAGATTCACGTCATGCATGCAAAACGGATATGCCCATGAAACTCACCCACCGCCAGATCGACGTGTTCCGCACCGTGATGGCCACCCACCACGTCACGCTGGCGGCCGACGCGCTGAACACCTCACAGCCCACCGTGAGCCGCGAGCTGGCACGGTTAGAGCAGGTGTTGGGCATGACCCTGTTCGACCGCGTGCGCGGCCGCTTGCAGCCCACGGTGCGCGCCATGGCGCTGCTGGAAGAGGTGGAGCGCTCCTACATCGGCCTAGACCGCATAGCCGCCGCCGCAGTAGGCCTACGCGAGTTTGCCGAAGGCCGCCTCACGGTGGCGTGTTTGCCCGCACTCTCAGGCGCCTTGCTGCCCGATGCCGTGCGCCGCTTTGCGCTGAAGCACCCCAAGGCTGGCGTGTCCATCACCACGCATGAATCGCCTTTGCTCGAATTGCAGTTGAGTGAACAGCGCTTCGACCTCGGCCTCATCGAAAGCCGCCAGACGCCCCCCGCTACCGCACTCAAGCCGTTGCTGCAGGCCGACGAGGTGGCGGTGCTGCCCGAAGGCCATGCCTTGCTGGCGCGCCGTCGTCTGCGCTTGAAAGACTTCGCCGGCCAGCCGTTCGTGAGCTTTGCCCCCACCGACCCCTACCGGCGCACGGTAGACGCGCTGTTTGCCGAACACGCCGTAGAACGCGTGATGGCGGTAGACGCGACCAGTGCCGTCGCGGTGTGCGCGCTGGTGCGCCAAGGCTTGGGCGTGGGTATCGTCAACCCGCTGACCGCGCTGGAGCTGGCGGGGCACGGCCTGCATATCCGGCCGTTGATGGCGTCCATTCCGTTTGAGGTGGGCCTGGTGCTGCCCAACCTGCGCGCCACAAACCCCTTGGCCGCCTCGTTTGAGCGCGCGCTGTTCGAGGCGGCAGCGGCGCTCAAAACATTGATGAGCAGGTCTTAAGAAACCACGCCAGAATCACAAATTCCCCGGGCTGCTGCTCGGGTTCGGAATGCCTTCGATTGGGCACTCTTCTGTGCCGATCATCGGCCGCGTGATCGCCTCTACGGCTTTGCGTGTGCCGTCGGGGTCGTTCACCCAGTTCTTGTAGAAATCGTACGGGCAGATGTTGGTGCCGCGTGAGCCGTCGCCCGAGTTGATCATGCCGGTGTAGCCACGGTGCAGCAGCTTGAACAGGTGGTTTTCCGACTGGCCGTTTTTGCGGAAATCGCGGATGAGGCTCTTGGAGAGCGCGGCGTATTGCACGCCCATTTCTTCCTCGCCGCATTCGCCCAGCGTGCGCCCATCAAAGCCGATGATGGCGCTGTGGCCGAAGTAGCTGTACACGCCGTCAAAGCCCGCCGCGTTGGCCACCGCCACGTAGGTGTTGTTGGCAAAGGCCATGGCCTTGCTGATGAGGATCTGCTGCTCTTTGGCGGGGTACATGTAGCCTTGGCAGCGGATGATCAACTCCGCACCTTTCATGGCGCAGTCGCGCCAGATCTCGGGGTAGTTGCCGTCGTCGCAGATGATCAGGCTGATCTTCAGGCCCTTGGGGCCGTCGCTCACGTAAGTCGTGTCGCCGGGATACCAACCTTCGATGGGTGTCCACGGCATGATCTTGCGGTACTTCTGCACGATCTCGCCCTGGTCGTTCATCAGGATCAAGGTGTTGTACGGCGCCTTGTGCGGGTGCGCCTCGTGCCGCTCGCCGGTGAGTGAGAACACGCCCCACACCTTGGCCTTGCGGCAGGCTTCGGCAAAGATGGCCGTCTCTTCACCCGGCACGGTGGTGGCCGTGTCGTACATCTCCTGGCCGTCGTACATGATGCCGTGCGTGCTGTACTCGGGAAAGATCACCAAGTCCATCCCGGGCAGCCCAGCCTTCATGCCGACCAGCATCTCACCGATCTTGCGCGCATTGGCCAACACCTCGGCCTTGGTGTGCAGGCGTGGCATCTTGTAGTTGACGACGGCCACACCCACCGTGTCTTTGCTGCTGGAAATATCACCGTGCATCATGATTGGCTCCTAAAGGTTTGGCTTACCCCCAGTCTTCGCGCACTGCGTGTCGCTACGCCAACCCCCTTGCAGGGGGCGACAACTGCGGCCTGGCAAAGCCAGTTCCGCGTTGTCCTGGCATAAAACCGGGGCGGATTTAGCAGTTGCTCTGCTAGTGACTGATCATCCAAGGGCGGCGATTGGGGGCGCTCTTGGCACCGTTCGGCGCCGTCACTGTCGCGCCGCGTTTGCTGGTGCTGCAGCAGCCGCACCCCGAGGGGTGCTTCTTCAGCCGCGCGTAGTCGCCCGAGCGTTTGGGCTCGTGCGCTGCGCGTTCGTTCACGGCGATGGCGCGGCGCGTGCCGTCGGACATCAGCGCCAGGCGCGGCGCGGCCGACATGACGCGCTCTGATGCGGCCCCGCAGTCGGGGCAGCAGATGGCGGCGTCGCGTTCACTCACGCTGCGGCGGGCTTCAAAGCCGCCGCAGTCGTGGCACTGGTAGTCATAGGTCGGCATCGCGCGGTCTCCTCGGGCGGCTTAGGGTGGGCTTACTTCAGGTCGGGCGACAGCGGCATGTCGACACTGCCATCGATGAACTTCGTCGGCCCACTCGCGTTCGGGTTGATGTCGAAGTCGAAGATGCCGGTGGGCAGCCACAAGGTGGCGCAGGCGTTGGGCACATCGACTACGCCGCTGATGTGGCCCTGCACCGGAGCCGTGCCCAGAATCGAATAGGCCTGTGCGCCCGAGTAGCCAAACTTCTTCAGGTATTCGATGGCGTTCAAGCAGGCTTGGCGGTAGGCCACGTTCACGTCCAGGTAGTACTGCTTGCCGGCCTCGTCGACCGAGATGCCTTCAAAGATCACGTAGTCGTTGTAGGTGGGCGTGATGGGGCTGGGCTTGAAGATCGGGTTCTTGATGCCGTACTTGGCCATGCCGCCCTTGATCAGCGAGACCTTCATATGCACCCAACCGGCCATTTCAATGGCGCCGCAGAAGGTGATTTCGCCGTCGCCCTGGCTGAAGTGCAGGTCGCCCACCGACAGGCCGGCGCCGTCCACATACACCGGGAAGAAGATCTTGGAGCCGCGCGACAAATCCTTGATGTCGCAGTTGCCGCCGTGCTCGCGGGGGGGCACGGTGCGTGCGCCTTCAGCGGCGGCTTTGGCCTTGGCCTCGCCGGTGAGCTTGCCCATGTGTGCCGTGCCGGCCGAGGGCGGGTTGGCCAAGCCGCCCGTGGGGTTGGTGTTGATGAGATTTTGCTCACGCTCGTTCCACAGGTCGAGCATCTTGCGGTCGGGCAGACAGCCGATCAGACCGGGGTGGATGAGCCCGGCGAAGTTCACGCCGGGAATGTGGCGCGAGCTGGTGAACATGCCCTTGAAGTCCCAGATGGACTTTTGTGCCTGCGGGAAGTGCTCGGTCAAGAAGCCGCCGCCGTTGTTCTTCGAGAAGAAGCCGTTAAAGCCCCACAGGCTGTCTTGTTTGGCGCCAATGTCCAGCAGGTCGACCACCAGCAGGTCGCCGGGCTCAGCGCCCTTCACGCCCACCGGGCCCGACAGGTAGTGCACCGTGGTCAGGTCGATGTCGCGCACGTCGTCCGCGCTGTCGTTGTTCTTGATGAAGCCACCCGTCCAGTCGAAGGTTTCCAAGATGAAGTCGTCACCCGGATTGACCCAGCAGGCCATCGGAATGTCCGGGTGCCAGCGGTTGTGGATGTTTTCATTCTCGGTGGGCGACTTCGTCAGGTCGACTTTGATCAGCGTGTCCGTCATTGCAATGGCTCCTGGGTGGTTGTGGTGAAGAAATAGATCAGCCTGAACATCAGACCGAGAGGTAAGCTTTGATGTGGTTCAGGTCAGTCTTGTCGCGTGCGGTTTCGTGGACTAAACGGCCACCTTCAATGACGAACAAGCGGTCGGCCACGTCCATGGCGAACGACAGCACTTGCTCGGACACCACGATGGTGATCTTGCGCATCTTGCGGATCTCGTTCAGCGCCTTGGCGATGTCTTTGATGATCGAAGGTTGAATGCCTTCGGTCGGCTCGTCGAGCAGCAGCACCTTGGGGTCGGTGACCAGCGCGCGTGCAATCGCCAACTGTTGTTGCTGGCCGCCCGAGAGGTTGCCGCCCTTGCGCCCACGCATGTCCCATAGCACCGGAAACAGCGCGTAGATTTCTTCGGGAATACGCTTCACGGCCGCGTTCTCCAAGCCGGTCTGGATGTTTTCTTCCACCGTCAGCGTGGGGAAAATCATGCGGCCTTGTGGCACGTAGGCAATGCCCTTGGCCACGCGGCGAAAGCTCTCGTCTTTGGTGACGTCCTGGCCCGCCACACTGATGTGGCCGCTCTTCACCGGCAAGATGCCCATCAGGCTTTTGAACAGCGTGGTCTTGCCCATGCCGTTGCGCCCCATGATGGCCACCGTCTCGTTGGCGCGCGCTTCGAACGACACGCCGTGCAGCGCCTCGCTTTGCCCATAGGCCACAAACAGATCTTTGACTTCCAACATGCTCAGAATCCCTTCAATGGTTGACGGCGGCCCGCTGTCTCTTGCTGGGAACACCGTGGAACCGGCTTTGCCGGGCCACTGGTGTTGCCCCCTGCAAGGGGGTTGGCGGCCACACGAAGTGGGCAAGACTGGGGGTGTTCGTGGCCACTAGTGGCCGAGGTAAACGTCGATGACCTTGGGGTCGGCTTGCACCTGTTCCATGGGGCCTTCCGCGAGGATCTTTCCCTGGTGCATCACGGTCACCTTGTGGGCGATGCGCTTCACAAACTCCATGTCGTGCTCGATCACGATCACCGCGCGGTTCTTGCAAATGCGCTGCAGCAGCTCGGCGGTAAGTTCACGTTCGCGTGCGCTCATGCCGGCAATGGGTTCGTCCAGCATCAGCAGTTCCGGCTCCTGCATCAGCAACATGCCGATCTCCAGCCACTGCTTCTGGCCGTGCGACAACAGGCCGGCTTCGGTGTCGAGCTTGTCGCCCAGGCCAATGTCTTCGGCCACCACTTGCACACGTGCCTTCACTTCGTCGGTGCACTTGAAGCCCAGGGCGCCAAACACCGTGCGGCCGGTGGGGTACGACACTTCGAGGTTTTGAAAGACCGAGAGGTTTTCGTAGATCGACGGCGTTTGGAACTTGCGGCCAATCCCTAAGCGCACACGCTTGTGCTCGGCCATGGCCGTGAGTTCCTGGTTGTTGAACTTGATGCTGCCGGCGCTGGCGCGGGTCTTGCCGCAGATCAAATCGAGCAGCGTGGTCTTGCCGGCGCCGTTGGGGCCGATGATCACGCGCAACTCGTTTTTGTCGACGTACAAGGTCAGGGTGTCGATGGCTTTGAAACCGTCGAACGACACCGTGAGGTCTTCCACGGCCAGGGCGAAGTCGGTATTGCTCATGTGGTGCTTCCTTGTGTCTTCTTAGGCGCCCTGGCTGCGCACACCATCGGGCAGCACAGCGGGGTTGGAAGGCGGTGGCGGGTCGTTCGGTGGGGTGTGGTCTTTGGCGACCTTCGGGGCTTGCACGGAGGCTTGGCGCAGTGCTTCGCGGCGGCCCTTCCACCATGGCACCACATGGCTCTCCCACAAACCGGCCAAGCCCATGGGGAAGGCCATGGTCACGCCGATGAATAGGGCGGCCATCAAGAACAGCCACATGTCGGGAAAGCTTTCCGAGAAGTAGGTCTTGCCCGCGTTGACCAGCAGCGTGCCGTACACCGCACCCACCAGGCTCATGCGGCCCCCCACGGCGGCGTAGATCACCATCTCGATGGAGGGCACGATGCCGACAAAGCTGGGTGACATAAAGCCCACTTGCAGCGTGAACAACGCGCCGCCAATGCCCGAGAGTGCAGCGGCCAGGCAGAAGGTGAAGATCTTGAAGTTGGCCACGTCGTAGCCGGAGAAACGCACGCGGTCTTCTTTGTCGCGCATGGCCAAGAGCAGCGTGCCGAGCTTGCTGGTCTGGATCCAGCGGCACAACACCATGGCGCCCATCAGCAGTGCCACACACAAATAGTAGAGGATGTATTTGGCGCTGTCGGTGCGGGTGTCCCAGCCCAGCACGGTCTTCAGGTCGGTCATGCCGTTCACGCCGCCTGTGTAGCCTTGCTGGCCGATGATCAGCACCGTCAAAATCAGCGCCACGGCCTGCGTGATGATGGCGAAATACACGCCACCCACACGCCGCTTGAACATCGCAAAACTCACAATCCAGGCCAATAACGTGGGCACGGCGATCACGGCAATCAGTGTGAGTGGCAGGCTCTTGAACGGCAGCCAAAAGGCGGGCAGCTCGGTGATCTGGTTCCAGTCCATGAAGTCTGGAATGCCGGGGGTCGATTGGATCTTGGTGGTGATCGGGTCAGAGGCCTCCAGCTTCAAGAACATGGCCATGGCATAACCGCCCAAGCCAAAGAACACGCCCTGGCCCAAGCTCAGCACACCGCCGTAGCCCCACACCATCACCAAGCCAATGGCAACGAAGGCATAGGTCAGATACTTGCCCACCAGGTTGAGGCGGAAGATGTCGAGTGTGAGTGGCAGCACCACCGCCAACAAGGCCAGCAACAGCAGCATGCTGGCGAGCTGGTAGCGTTGGATCCATAACTTCAGTGTTTTCATTGGAAGGCTCCCTGACAGTTCAAACGTTGGTGCTTCGTGGCGCTTAATGACACTCAGCGACGCACTTTGGAGGCGAACAAGCCCTGTGGGCGCATCATCAAAATCAGCACAATCAGCGACAGCGTGATCACCTTGGCCATCGAGCCAGCCAAGAAGAATTCGGTGATGGACTGGGTTTGCGCAATGCCGAAAGCCGAGACCACGGTGCCGAGCAAGCTGGCCGCGCCGCCGAAGGTCACCACCAGGAAGGCATCCACGATGTAGAGCGAGCCCGAGGTGGGGCCGGTGGAGCCGATGGTGGTGAACGCCGCACCCGCCACACCGGCGATGCCGCAGCCGATGGCGAAGGTCAGGCGGTCGGTCTTCTTGGTGTCGATGCCGATGGCGTTGGCCATGATGCGGTTGCTCACCGTGGCGCGCACGCGCAGGCCCCAGCGGCTCTTGTGCAAGGCCAGCAGCACACCGCAGGTGACTACGGCGGTCAAGGCCAACACAAACAAGCCGTTGATCGGAATGTCCAGACCTTCAGACGGGGCCCACGAGCCCAGCAGCCAGTCGGGCAGCGTGGGGCTCACTTCCTTCGGGCCGATGAAGGTGCGAAAACTTTGCTGCAGCGCCAGGCTCACGCCCCAGGTGGCCAGCAGCGTGTCGAGCGGGCGTTTGTAGAGGTGGCGGATCAGCGCCCACTCCACCACCCAGCCAGCGATGAAGGCAAAGCCAAACGCCGCAAGAATGGCGATCGGAAAGTAATACGGCATGAACTGCGGCGCGTGTGCGGCGGTCAATTCAGAGCCGAGGAAGATGGTGTAGGCGCCAATGGTCATGAACTCGCCATGCGCCATGTTGATCACGCCCATTTGGCCGAAGATGATGGCCAGCCCCAAGCCCATGAGCAGCAGCACGGCAAACAGGCTTAAGCCCGCAAAGCCCTGCATCAGGCCAATGTTCATCATTTCAGAAAAGCTCATGGGTCGGCTCCAACAGGGGGACGGATGGTTCGGAAAAAGTCATGGGATGCCGCGGATCTGGCTCCGCCAGTCCGCAGGCATCGCCCCCTGCAAGGGGGTTGGCGTAGCGACACGCAGTGCGCGTAGCCTGGGGGTGTTACTGATACCCCTTTGGGAACGGATCAGGTTTGATCAATTCCGGCGACTCGGATACGACCTTGAACGTCGCATCCGGCATGCCCATGGCGATGCGCGACTTGCTCCACAAGTGGTGGTTCGGGTCGACCTTGACGTAGCCTTCGGGCGCGGTCTTGAGTTCAATGCCAGGCGATGCGGCCACCACTTTGTCGACGTCGAAGCTCTTGGCTTTTTCAACCGCAGCCTTCCACAGCCACGGGCCGAGGTAACCGGCTTGGGTCACGTCGCCAATCACCGCGTCTTTGCCGTACTTGCCCTTGAAGGCGGCGACAAACTTCTTGTTGTTCTCGTTTTCCAGCGACTGGAAATACTTCATCGACGAGTAGAAGCCCTGGAAGTTTTCACCGCCCACGCCGGTCATTTCGTCTTCGGTCACCGACAGCGTCACTAACAGTTGTTTGTCGCCGGTAATGCCCGCGGCCTTCAATGCTTTGTAGAAGGCCACGTTGGAGCCGCCCACCACGGCCACAAAAATGCAGTCGGGCTTTTGCACCTTGATCTTGTTCATCAACGAGCCGAAGTTGGTGCTGCCCAGCGGGTAGTACTCTTCGCCGACGACCTTGCCCTTCTGGAAGTTTTCGATGTGCTTGCGCGCAATCTTCATCGAGGTGCGTGGCCAGATGTAGTCCGAGCCAATCAGGAAGAAGGTCTTGGCTTTCTTCTCGTTCTTCGACCAGTCCAGGCTGTACAGAATCTGCTGCGTGGCTTCCTGGCCGGTGTAGATCACGTTCTTCGACTGCTCCAGGCCTTCGTAGAAGGTGGGGTAGTAGAGCAGGCCATTTTCTTTCTCGAACACCGGCAGCACGGCCTTGCGCGAGGCGCTGGTCCAGCAGCCGAACACGGCGGCGCAGTGGTCGTTGATCAGCAGCTTCTTGGCTTTTTCAGCGAAGGTGGGCCAGTCGGAGGCGCCGTCTTCCTTGATCACCTTGATCTTGCGGCCCAAGATGCCGCCCGAGGCGTTGATCTCGTCAATCGCCAACTGCTCGGCTTGGATGGAGCCGGTTTCCGAGATCGCCATCGTACCCGTGGCCGAGTGCAACTGGCCCACGGTGACTTCGGTGTCCGTCACGGCCAGCTTGGTGGTGTTGACTTGCGCAGTGGCTTGGGCAAACGACCAAGCGGGCAGACCGGCGACCGAGGCGGCGCCCATCGCCTGCAGGATGCGGCGGCGGTTGGCATCCATCGGGGATGGGGTGTTGGCGTCGGAATGTGACTTCATAGAGGCGCTCCTTGCAGCAGACGGGTTGAGGTTGTTGGCGACGGTTTTGAGGGGTTGTGCCGCGCTGAGCGAAGGTTAGGGAGAACCCTTTCCTACGCACATACGTCATTTAACGTAGGCCGGTTCCTACGCACGGAACTTTGGTGGAAAGGCGCTGTGTGATCGGTTGCGCCGCCCTAGAACGGTTCTTGCATGGGGCCTGGAATGGTCACTTCCTCCCCCCAAGACGTAAAAGCCACCCAGGTCACGCCGCAAACGATCTTTCGTTTCCGCCGTGAATACAACAGCTGGGTGGCCGACGAGTCGATGGAGGACTACGCGCTGCGCTACACGCCCAAGAGCTTTCGCCGTTGGAGCGAATTTCGGGTGGCGAACACGGCATTTGGCTCGTTGTCGTTTTTGGCGCTGGAGGCCATTGGCGGCGCCATTGCGCTGAACTATGGCTTCAGCAACGCCATGTGGGCGATTTTGTGTGTGGGCCTGGTGATCTTCTTCACCGGCTTTCCCATCGCCTACTATGCCGCGCGTTATGGGCTGGACATGGACTTGCTCACACGCGGCGCCGGTTTTGGCTACCTCGGCTCCACCATCACCTCGTTGATCTACGCCGTCTTCACCTTCATCTTCTTTGCGCTAGAGGCGGCCATCATGGCGCTGGCGCTGCAGATGGTGGTCGACTGGCCGCTGGAGTGGTGCTACGTGCTGTCGTCGGTGGTGATCTTGCCGATGGCGATGCGCGGCATCACCCTGATCTCGAAGTTGCAGGCGTGGACGCAACCGGTGTGGCTGTTTCTGCTGTTGCTGCCGTTTGTGTGGATCGCCCTCAGCCAGCCGCAGCTCTACCGCGACTTCGCCGGGCTGTCGGGCCTGCGCAGCGGCAGCAGTGGGTTTCAGCCGCTGATGTTTGGCGCGGCGGCGGCGGTGATTTTTTCGCTGGTGGTGCAGATTGGCGAACAGGTCGATATCCTGCGTTTCTTGCCCGAGCGCACCGCCGCCAACCGCAAGCGCTGGTGGGGCGCGGTGCTGGTGGCCGGGCCGGGCTGGATCATCATGGGCATGCTGAAGATGGCGGGCGGCGCGTTCCTGGCGTTTGCGGCCTTGCAGTTTGAGATTGGCGCCCAACGCGCGGCCGAGCCCACCCAAATGTTCCTCGCCGGCTTCACCCAAGCCATAGGTTTGCCCGGGCTGGCGCTGGCCGTGACGGTGGTGTTTGTGGTGATCTCGCAGATCAAGATCAACCTGACGAATGCCTACGCAGGGTCGTTGGCGTGGTCTAACTTCTTCGCGCGTGTGACGCGCAGCCACCCCGGGCGTGTGGTGTGGCTGGTGTTCAACGTCGGCATTGCCACGCTGCTGATGACGCTGGGCGTGTTTGGCGCGCTGGAGAAAGTGCTGGCCATCTACAGCAACGTGGCGATTGCGTGGGTGGGCGCGTTGGTGGCGGATTTGGTGATCAACAAACCCCTGGGTTTGTCGCCGCCGGGCATCGAGTTTCGCCGCGCGCATCTATACGACTTCAACCCCGTGGGCCTGGGTTCCATGCTGTTGGCCACCACGGTGGCGTGCTGCGCCTATGCTGGGCTGTTGGGCGAAGTGGCGGCGGCGTTTTCGCCGTTCATTGCGCTGGTGTTGTCGATGCTGCTGTCGCCGCTGCTGGCCTGGGCCACGGGCGGAAAGTACTATCTGGCACGGCCGGCCGACACCACCTGGCAACCCGGCGAACTGGTGCGCTGCACCGTGTGCGAAAACCAGTTTGAATCGGAAGACATGGCGCGCTGCCCGGCCTACGGCGCGGGCATTTGTTCGTTGTGTTGCTCGCTTGAATCGCGGTGTCACGACCGCTGCAAAACCGGCTCGCGTGCCAGCGACCAGATCCGCGCTTTGGCTGCCGCCCTGCTGCCGCCGCGCTGGGCCGCCAAGGTGAACTTCCGCCTGGGCCAGTACCTCATGGTGACGGTTTCGCTGTGTGCGGTGATGGCGTTTTTTGTGGGCGTGGTCTACGTGCAAGAGGGCTTGAGCACGCCCGCGCAGTTTTTGCGCATGCCATTCCTGAAGGTGTTTGCGTTGCTGGCATTGATGGCCGCCGTGTGTGCCTGGTGGGTGGTGCTCAGCACCGACAGCCGGCGCCTGGCGCAAGACGAGTCGGAGCGGCAAACGCAGCGCCTGCTCGAAGAAATCGACGCGCACCGCCGAACCGACGCCGAACTGCAAGCCGCCAAAGACCACGCCGACGCCGCCAACCAGGCGAAGACGCGCTACGTGGTGGGCATGACACACGAGCTGCGCTCGCCGCTCAACAGCATCTTGGGCTACACGCAAATCTTGCTGAAGAACCCCAATATCCCCGGCCCGCTGCGCGAAACCTTGACCACCGTGCAGCACAGCGGCCAACACATGCACGCGCTGATCGACGACTCGCTCGACCTGGCGCGCATCGAAGCCGGCCGCTTGAAGCTCGACCCGGTGCCGTTGCCGCTGGCCGAGCTGCTGGAAAACATCGAAGGCATGCTGCGCGCGCAGGCCGAGGCCAAGGGCCTGCGCTTCAAGGTGCAGATCGAAGGCCCGGCGCCCACGTGGATCCGCGCCGACCCAAAACGGCTGCGGCAAATCCTCATCAACCTGCTGGGCAACGCCGTGCGCTTCACCGAACGGGGCGAGGTGCGCCTGCGGCTGGACTTTCGCCAACACGTCACGCGCATCGAGGTATCAGACACCGGCATTGGCATTGCGCCGCAAGACCAGGAGCGCATCTTCCTGCCGTTTGAACGCGGCAGCGGTGGGCGGCGGGTGAGCGAGGTGGGCACGGGCCTGGGTCTGACCATCACCCACCTGCTCACCCAGTTGATGGGCGGCGAACTCACGCTGCACAGCGTGCCCAACCAGGGCAGCACCTTTACCGTGCGGCTGTACCTGCCGGGCATTGAACAAGACCCTAGCCGGCCGCCGCTCAAAGCCGTGCCACTGCGCCAGGTGATTGGCTACATCGCGCCGCGCCGCACCCTGCTGGTGGTGGACGACCAGCCGGTGCAGCGCCAGTTGCTCGCCGGCCTGCTGGTGCCGCTGGGTTTTGATGTGCGCGAGGCCGCCAGCGGCAGCGAGTGTCTGGAGGTGGTGCAGCGCCAGGCGCCAGACATGGTGCTGCTGGACATCAGCATGGACGAAATGGACGGCTGGGAAACGGCCGCCCGGCTGCGCGCCATGTTGCCGTCGCATGCGCTGCCCATTGTGTTTGTCTCGGCCAACCTGTTCGACTACCAGCCCGCACGGCTGCGCGACGCGCAGTGCCAGGGTTTTCTGGGCAAGCCGGTGGTCGAGTCGGAGCTGCTCGACATGCTGGAGCGCACGTTGCAAGTCGAGTGGGTGCGCGACAACACGCCTATGTCTATCCCCGCCATGGCGCTGATGGCCGGTGGCGGCTTGGCGCGCGGCCATGTGCACATTCCGATGGATGCGCCGCTGGGTGTGGCAGGGGGTGCGGGGGTGGCGGGTGTGGACATTGCGGAAGCTGTTAGGGTGGTGCCCGATGCCAGCCAACTGCCCGAAGACCTGCGCGACACCCTGCGCCGCCTGGCGCGCCAGGGCCAGGGCGGGGCTTTGCGGGAACAACTGCGCGCCGCACAGGTCGAATGGCCAGAGCATGCAGCCACGTTTGACCGTTTGAAGACCTACGCCGACCGTTTTGACTTTCAGTCCCTGATGGATGCCTTGCGCGAGCCCGAACATGACCCGAGTTGACGCCTTTCCTGTTGCCGCCCCCGCTACCCCTGGTGCGCCCTCGCCAGAACCGGCCCGCCGCGTCATTCTGGTGGTGGACGACGCGCTCGACACGCTGCGCATGTTGTGCGACGCGCTGGCGGGCGAAGGCTACGTGGTGCTGGTGGCGCGCGACGCCGATGAAGCCCTGGCGCGCTTCGACGTGACCGTGCCCGACGGTGTGTTGCTCGACGCGGTGATGCCCGGCATTGACGGCTTTGCGTTGTGCCGTCACTTGAAGGCCACGCCCGAGTGGTCGCACGTGCCGGTGGTGTTCATGACCGGTTTGTCGGAGACCGAACAAATCCTGCACGGCTTTGCCAGCGGCGGTGTCGACTACGTGGTCAAGCCGCTGCGCATTCCCGAGGTGCTGGCGCGCCTGGCCACGCACGTGCAGAACGCGCGCGCCGCCCGTCTGGCGCGCGAGGCAGTGGACGTGGCCGGCATGGGCGTGGTGGTGCTCGACGGCCAGGGCCGTGTGGCTTGGCGCTCGCCGCAGGCCACACGTTGGCTAGGCGATGCTTTTGGGACTGAAACCGCAGATGCGGATGGCCGCGCCTGGCTGCAAAAAGCCCACGCCAGTGGCGAGGCCCACATCCGCCTGCCCGATGGCCGCGCGCTGCAAGCCCGGCACATGGGGGCCGGTGGTTTGTCAGAAGCCATGCTTTTGCTGCGCATGGGCCCGGCCCAAGCCCACGCCGCACCGCCGCGTCAGCCCGATGTGCCGCTCACCCCGCGCGAAACCGAGGTGCTGGCCTGGCTGGCCAAAGGCAAAACCAACCGCGACATTGCCGACATCTTGGGCATGAGCCCGCGCACGGTGAACAAACACCTGGAGCACATTTTTGAGAAGCTGGGCGTCGAGACCCGCTCGGCCGCCACGGCGGTGGCGGGGCGGCTGCTGGGGCAAGACTAGGCCAGGGGCGGATTACTGTAGCCGACGCGCGTCGGCCAAAAACTGCAGCACCAGGCCGTCAAAGGTATCGGGGTTTTCCAACTGCGGCAGTTGGCCCACGCCGTCCAGTTCTTGAAAGCTGCTGCCGATGATGGCGCCGGCCATCTGGCGCATGACTTCGGGCGGGGCGGCGGTGTCGAGCTCGCCGCTGATCAGCAGGGTGGGCACGTGGATGTGCTCCAGCGTCGCCTGGCGGTCGAAGGTCACCAGCGCCTCGAGTGCGCGGCGGTAAGTGGCGACAGAGACCTGCGCCATCACGTGCTGCGCCAGGTTCACACCTTCGGGCAAGGCGTCGGGGCCAACCATTTGCGGCACGGCTTGCAATGCCAGCTCCTGCATGCTGCGACCCGCGTCGAGCGGCGCCAGGCATTCGTCGATGTAGCTTTTTTGCCAGGCCTCGCGTGCCGCCAGGTCTTGGCCGTGCGGGCCTACCGCCGCGCTGGTGCTGCACAGGATGAGCCGCTTCACCAGTTCGGGGCGGCGTGCCATCACCTCTTGCGCCACCATGCCGCCCATGCCGTGGCCCAACAGGATCAGGCTGCCGCCATCGCGTGGCTGCAGGATGCCCTCGATCAGCGTGATGCAGCTTTGCGCCAAGCCTTTGAAGTTGTAGGGCTCGATGGGAGCGCTGTGGCCGTAGCCCGGCATGTCCCAGGCGACGGCCCGGTAGCCGTTGTTGGCAAAGCTCTCCACCTGCGGCGCAAACGCGCGGTAGCCGCCGGTAATGTCGTGCAGCATCAGCAGGGTGGGGCCAGCGCCCAGGCTGGTGAAGGTGGGGATCACTGAAGGCATGCGGTGAGGTTCTCGTTCAGGTGAGAAGTAAGAGCTCAAGGAAAGGGCTCAATAAAGACGAAACCTACCCCTGATTACGCTGGGGTTGGTTGGTGTAATCCATTATTCATCAATTGCTTTCGGGCAGAATCCCGGGCATGTCGATGTCAGCACCCCGGCGCCAGGCCGGTCCCCCCAGTTTCTCGTCGCCGGAATTCCGCTCGGCGCTGGGCATGTTCGCCACGGGGGTGACCATCGTCACCGCCCGCACCGCCGAGGGCCAGTTGGTGGGGCTCACAGCCAGCTCGTTCAACTCGGTGTCGATGAACCCGCCGCTGGTGTTGTGGAGTCTGGCCCAAGCTGCAGGCTCCATGGCGGCCTTTCGCACGGGCTCGCACTACGCGATCAATATTTTGTCGGCGCAGCAGCAAGAGCTGGCGCAGCGCTTTGCCACCAAGGGTGCAGACCGCTGGGCCGGCGTCGCGTTCACCGAAGGCGTGGCCGGCGCACCGTTGCTGGAAGGCGCGGTGGCGTCTTTTGAATGCTTCAACCGCAGCCGCTACGAAGAGGGCGACCACGTGATCTTTGTGGGCGAGGTGGAGCGCTGCCAGCACACGCCCGGCGCGTCGCCGCTGCTGTACCACGGCGGGCGCTTCTACGCCGAGCATCCGCTGTAAGAGGGTTGCTTTAGCTCGGTGAGCTGGTTTGTGCCCGGCGCGCGGCGAACTGCGCGTACCAATCGAGGCAAGCGGCGTTCGCCATCGCATCGCGGTTCACCACCTTTTCCAGCGGCTGGCCGAGCAGCAGTTTCTTGATCGGCAGCTCTTGTTTCTTGCCAGTGAGGGTGCGTGGAATGTCGGGCACCTGCAGAATTTCATCGGGCACAAAACGCGGCGACAGGGCTTGGCGAATGGCTTGGCGCAGGCGCTCGCGTAGCGGCTCGTCCAGCGTCAGCCCTTCGCGCAGCATCACAAACAGCGGCATATAGCTTTCGCGGCCCAGGTATTCGAGGTCGACCACCATGGCGTCGACCACTTCGGGCAGGGCTTCGACCGCGCGGTACAGTTCGCTCGTGCCCATGCGCAGGCCGTGGCGGTTGATGGTGGCGTCGGACCGGCCGTAGATGGTGCAGCTGCCATCGGCATCGATCTTGATCCAGTCGCCATGGCGCCACACGCTGCCGGTGCCGCCATGCCGGCCCAGGCCGCTGGGGTAGCTGTCGAAGTAGCTGGAGAGGTAGCGCTTGTCGTCGACATCGCCCCAGAAATAAAGCGGCATGGACGGTAATGGCTGCGCACACACCAACTCGCCCACCGCGTCAATGACCGGCTCGCCCTGTTCGTTCCAGGCCTCTACGGCGGCGCCCAGCATGCGGCACTGCATCACGCCTGCGCGTTGTGGCAGCTCGCGGTTGCCGCCGATGAAGGCGCCTGCAAAGTCGGTGCCACCCGAGATGTTGCACCACCACATTTCGGGCGCACCAGCGGGCAGCAGGGTGGCAAATTGCGCCGTGCCCCAGGCCTGCACTTCGGGGCTAAGGGGCGAGCCGGTGCTGCCGAGGGCGTGGATGCGCGTCAGGTCGCCAACATCTTTCAGCCGCAACGCTGCCTTGGCGCAGTTGGCATAAAACGCCGCGCCCGCGCCAAAAAAGCTGGTGCCGCTGGCGGCGGCAAAACGCCAGAGCGTTGACCAGTCGGGCCGCAGCTTGCCGGTCTCGGCATCGAGTGTGCCGCCTGCTGGGTTGCCGTCGAACAGGCACACGGTGGTGCCGTTCAGCAGCCCAGCCATTTGCACGTTCCACATCACCCAACCGGTAGAGCTGAACCAATGGAAGCGTTCACCGCGCGTGCTCTCGGCGTAGCTGCAGCCCACGTCGTTGTGCAGGACGTTGAGCGCCAGCGCCACCAGAATGCTGCCGCCATGGCCATGCACGATGGGCTTGGGCAGGCCGGTGGTGCCGCTGGAATAGACGATCCAGATCGGGTGGTCGAATGGCAGCCACGTGGGCTCAAAGGCATCGACATCGGCATCGCACCGGGACGCCACGCGCGACAAGATGGCGCAGTCAGCGGCAGAGTTCGAAGCGATCAGCGCAGATGCGGCCTGGTACATGGCTTGGTGCACCACCACGTGCTGCACGCTGGGCAGCTCGGCCAGCAACTCGGCCAGCACGTCGCGCCGGTCGTGTTCTTTGCCGCCGTAGCGCACCCCGTCCACGCCAATCAAGATCTTCGGCTCGATTTGCTTGAAGCGGTCGAGCACGGCGTGGGTGCCCATGTCGGGTGCGCACACACTCCATACCCCACCCAGGCTCACCACCGCCAGAAAGGCGATCATGGCCTGGGGAATGTTCGGCAGGTAGGCCGCTACGCGGTCACCTGGCTGCAGGCCTTCGGCGCGCAGGTGCAAGGCCAGCGAGGCGACTTGGCGGCGCAGGTCGGGCCAACTGAGTTCACGCAGCGCACCGGTTTCGTCGCCGCTGATGATGGCGGGCTGGCCCGCCGCATGGGCCGCCTCGGCGTGGCGCCACACCTGCTGCGCGTAGTTGCACTGCGCGCCCGGAAACCACTGCGCGCCGGGCATGGCGTTCTTGGCCAACACCGCGCTGTGCGGCGTGGGCGACTGCAGGTTGAAGTAATCCCAAATGCTTTGCCAAAAACCATCAAGGTCGGTGGTCGACCATTCCCACAGGGCTTGGTAGTTGGCAAACGTCAGGCCCCGCTCGGCCTGTAACCACTGTTGGTACAGACGGATTTGCGGGGTGCGATGGGGGTTTAAAACAGAGGGGAGCGTGAGGCTCTCAGCAGGCGATAACGACGGCAATGACATAGGCGAGAGGATTGGGGTTGCCGATCATTTCGCAATACAGGAATTACCCTTAGCATCGCTCCACTTTTTAAATGGAGAAAAACCTAATGGGGATGTTTGACTGGACGGAGAAAAGCGCCGATGTGCTGGCGCAAGGCGGCGTGATCGGACCCGATGAACGCTTACCTTGGCCGCAGACCGCCATCATGGGTGTGCAACACGTGGTGGCCATGTTTGGTGCTACGGTGCTGGCGCCGATCTTGATGGGTTTTGACCCGAACATTGCGATCTTGATGAGCGGCATTGGCACGCTGATCTTCTTTGTGATGACCGGCGGCAAGGTGCCGAGTTACCTGGGCTCCAGCTTCGCCTTCATTGGGGTGGTGATTGCGGCCACGGCCTATAAGGGCGGTGGGGCGAATGCCAATCTGTCGGTGGCACTGGGCGGCATCATCGCCTGCGGTGCGTTGTACTTCTTGATTGGCCTGGTGGTGCAACTGGTGGGCACCGGCTGGATCGAGCGCTGCATGCCGCCGGTGGTCACCGGGGCGGTGGTGGCGGTGATCGGTTTGAACCTGGCCAGCGTGCCCATCAAGAACATGGCCGCCAGCAACTTCGAGAGCTGGATGCAGGCCCTGACCTTTGTGTGTATTGGCCTGGTGGCGGTGTTCACGCGTGGCATGTTGCAGCGCTTGCTGATCTTGGCTGGCCTGATTTTGGCGAGTGTGGCCTACGCTGTGTTGACCAACGGCCTGGGCCTGGGCAAGCCGCTGGACTTGAGCGGTGTGGCCAATGCCGCGTGGTTTGGCTTGCCGCAGTTTGCCGGTCCCACGTTCAGTGCCAACGCCATGTTGTTGATGGCGCCCGTGGCCATCATTCTGGTGGCGGAGAACCTGGGCCACATCAAGGCCGTGACCGCCATGACCGGCAAAGACCTGGACCGCTACATGGGCCGTGCCTTCATGGGCGACGGCGTGGCGACCATGGTGTCGGGCAGCGTGGGCGGCACGGGGGTCACCACCTATGCCGAGAACATCGGCGTGATGGCGGCCACCAAAATCTACTCCACCGCTATCTTCTTCGTGGCGGCGTTGTTGGCCGTGGTGCTGGGTTTCTCGCCGAAGTTTGGCGCCATCATTGCGGCCATTCCGCTGCCGGTGATGGGCGGCGTGAGCATTGTGGTGTTCGGCCTGATCGCCGTGGCCGGCGCGCGCATCTGGGTGGAAAACCGCGTCAACTTTGGCGACAACAAAAACCTCATCGTGGCCGCCATCACACTGATCTTGGGCACGGGCGACTTCACGCTGAAGTTTGGTGAGTTTGCGCTCGGTGGCATCGGCACCGCCACGTTTGGCGCGGTGCTGTTGTACCAACTGCTGAACCTCAAAAAGTCAGCTTGATCTCGCAGCCTTAGCGAAACCCGGTGGTGGGGAATTTCTCGGTGATCATCCCCATCACCTGCCCACCCTGGCGCAGGGTGTAGCTGCGCGACAGCAGCAGGGTATCGGCCGGCAGGCCAAAGTGCGCCGCCACCGCTGCGTGGCGCTCCAGGCGCATGTCGACAATCTCGCGGTACATCTCGGCCTGCTCTTGGCGCCACAGCAGGCCAATCGGCACTTCGGTGTCGACCAGGCCCGCGCGTGTGGCGGGCGACAGCCGGGCCAGCACAAAGGTGGACGCGGCAAACACCAATGGCGTGGGGCCATCCATCAGCATGATCTCGCGTTGCAACAACGACGCGCCTGCGGGTGCATCGATCGCCTTCAGCAAGCCAGGAAAAGGGCCGGTGCTCACAGTCTGGAAAAGCTTGCTCGCGCGGATGGGGCCACCGGCGTAAAGGCTGAGCAACTCTGTGACCGATCCATCGGTGGTCAACAGCACCTTTTGGAACAGGCTCAAGTGCGGCTCGCGATGCAGATGTTCCGGTGCGAGCATGCGTTCGAGAACAGGTTCGGAGATCGGTTCGTGGTGTGCGTGGATGGTTTTCAAATGGGGCTCTGCGAAGTCGGAATGCAGGGGTGACAGATGTTATCGACGAGTCGTCCTATAGTGGTGTCCACGCAAAAAGGAAGCCGCAAAAATGTCGATTTGGAAACAACCCATCTCCGTGGAAATCTTGACCCAACTAAGCAAGAACACGGCCATCAGCCACCTGGGTATGGAGTTCGTAGAAGTGGGTGACGATTTCATCCGTGCCCGTGCGCCGGTGGATGCACGAACCGTGCAACCTTATGGCCTGCTGCATGGTGGGGTGTCCGTTGTCCTGGCAGAAACACTGGGTTCATGCGGCGCCGCCTACTCGGTACCCGACGGCCACCGCGCCGTGGGCCTGGACATCAACGCCAACCACCTGCGCGGCGCCAGCAGCGGCTGGGTCACCGGAACCGCGCGCCCGGTGCACCTGGGGCGCACCACACAGGTGTGGCAGATCGACATCGTGAACGAAGCGGGCCAGATGGTGTGTGCCTCGCGGTTGACAGTGTCGGTGCTGGCGCCAAAGTAAGTTTTTATGCCGGGCGCCCAGCTTCAATCCAGGCTTGCACCGCTGTGGGTGTGAGCCGGTAGCGGGCACAGTTGTGGGCCTCCAACTGCGCCAGTTCGCGCTTCAGCAGCGGCTCAAATTCGGGCGCGTGTGCGGCGTCCAATTGCATGTCGGTCAGCACCTGCGGTAAGGCCACCTTGTCGCGCACGATGCGGCCCATCGCTTCCGTAAGGTGCGGGCGAAACTTCAACCGCACCGGGTCTGGTGCCCCCACAGACTGCTGCACCACCACGTACTTGGCGCAAGAGCGCCGATACGTCCAGGCGAACAGGTCGGCGGCTGGCGCCATATCACGCAGCTCGTACACCCCCAGCATCGCGTCGGTGTAATCGTTCTGGTCTACGTCAAGGAACGACAGTGGCGCACAGTTGAACACCATTAGCGGAATGTTGGCGGCTAAGCGGCTCACGCGTTTGTTGCCATCTTCAAACGGCTGCAGGTAGGCCAAGTTGACCCACAGGAAAAACGCTGCCTCCAATGGGTTGTTCACCTGTGCGGCTTTGTGCAACGTGGCTTCCAGCATCTCTTGCAGCAACTGCGGCATTTGGGTGGGCACGTACACCGTGTCGCTGATGCGCACCACCTTGCGCCGAATGGCGCCCAGGGAGGCGTCGTCTTGCAGCAGGTCTTGCATCAGCACGGCGTGCAGGTTGGTCACCACGTCGAGCTTCAGCCCGCGCAGGGGCACGGTCTCCACCATGAACTCAATCGCCTGCTTGTGGTTCAACAGCATCACGGCATCACGGTCGCCGCCCGTGGCGCCTGACTTGAACAGCTCTTCGGTGTCGAGCTTGGTCAGCCGGTTGCCTTCCAAGCGCGACGATGACCAAGACAGGTCGATAAGCAATTGTTCCAGCACGTGGCGGGCGTAGGTGCCGGCAGGCTGTTGGTCGTGCATGCGCCCGAGTTGGTACAGCTCGTCCGCGAGTGCGGCGGGCAACAGTGAGGATTTGTTGGGAACGTACGCGTCGACCAATGCCCGCGTGTAGCCTACAGGCTCGCGCGATCCCAAGGGGGCGCGCAAATGTGCCCGCGCGATTTGCGAGGCGGGAGACCACGCCACAAGTGAAGGAGAGCCCTCGGCGGTTGCCGTAGCCTGTTTCGAGAGGGCTGTTGACGCGCTAGCCAAGGCATAACGTGTCGACCGGCCACCACCATGGCGTGTGATGCGCTGCTGATTCACCAACCGAACGAGCGCTCGCCGCAGCGTACTTTCGGGAGCGTTCAGCCGCTGCGCCAACACGCCAGGCGCGACTTGTTCCTGGCCGGGGAGGCTTTGGAACTCTGCAAGCAGTTCAAGGATGAGGTCGTCAAGCTGAGCGGTTGGCATGTGTAAACGCTAAATCGCTCATTGATTGAGCGATTTATGAAAATATGAGCGAATTATGGATATTCCGCTCATTTTAGGCAAACCGCTCAATAAAAAAGCGACTCTGAAAGAATCGCTTTTTATGAATCAAATTGGCGTTAACGCTTACTGGATATGCGCAAGAGGCTCCTCTAATAGGAGCGTCACCCACTGGGTCACAGCGAGAAGATCTTGCCCGGATTCAGGATGTTCTTCGGGTCCAGCGCCTTCTTGATGGTGCGCATCATGTCCACCGCGCCGTCGCCGGCTTCATCGACCAGGAAACCCATTTTGTGCAAACCCACGCCGTGTTCGCCGGTGCAGGTGCCGCCGAGGCTCAGGGCGCGGGCGACCAGGTCGTGGTTCAGCTTTTCGGCCGTCACGCGTTCTTCGGGGATGTTCGGGTCGAGCAGGTAGCCGAAGTGGAAGTTGCCGTCGCCCACGTGGCCCACCAGGAAGTACGGAATGCCCGAGGCATCGGCCTCGGCCACCGAATCCAGCAGGCAGTCGGCCAAGCGTGAGATCGGCACGCAGGTGTCGGTGGAGATCGCTTTGCAGCCAGGGCGCGATTGCACGGCCGCGAAGTACGAGTTGTGCCGTGCGGTCCACAGGCGGGTACGTTCTTCGGGGGTGCTGGCCCATTCAAAGGCGTTGCCGCCAAATTCAGAGGCAATTTCTTGCACCAGCTCGGCTTGCTCTTTCACGCCGGTGGGCGAGCCGTGGAACTCCATCAACAGCATGGGTTCTTCGCGCAGGCCCAGCTTGGCGTAGGCGTTGACCATGCGCACGGTGTTCACGTCGATCAGTTCCACACGCGCAATCGGCACGCCGAGTTGGATCACCTGAATGGTGGTGCGCACCGCAGCTTCGATGCTGGGGAAAGAGCAGGTTGCGGCCGAGATGGCTTCGGGCAGCGGGTAGATGCGCAGCGTGATTTCGGTGATCACGCCCAGCGTGCCTTCGCTGCCGACCATCAGGCGCGTGAGGTCGTAGCCTGCGCTGGACTTCTTGGCGCGCGTGCCGGTGCGGATGACTTCGCCGCTGGCCGTCACCACTTCCAGGGCCAGCACGTTTTCACGCATGGTGCCGTAGCGCACGGCATTGGTGCCGCTGGCGCGCGTGGCGCACATGCCGCCGATGGAGGCGTCGGCACCCGGGTCGATGGGGAAGAACAGGCCGGTGCTCTTGATCTCGTCGTTCAACTGCTTGCGCAGCACGCCGGGCTGCACGGTCACGGTCAAATCATCGGCGTTGACCGAGAGCACCTTGTTCATGCGGCTTACGTCCAGGCTGATGCCGCCTTGCACTGCCAGGAGGTGGCCTTCCAGCGACGAACCGGCGCCGAAGGGGATCACTGGCACGGCGTATTCGCCGGCCAGACGCACCACGTCGGCCACGTCTTGTGTACTTTCGGCAAACACCACGGCCGAGGGCGGCGGCATGGTGAACGAAGACTCGTCACGCCCGTGCTGCTCGCGCACCGCCATCGCCGTCGAGCAACGCTCGGCAAAACGCTGTTTCAGCGCGTCGATCAATGCCTGGGGCACGTCACGGGCATGGGCTTCGGGTTGCAGGTGCGAGGGGTGGCTGGGGGCGTTCATGGGGTCTCCTGTAGACCGCCATTGTGAACCAATGTGAGCGAATCGGTGTTGGCACGGCAGACATCGTATGTGTGAAATTTCTTCACGCCGATGCGGCATTTCACCGGTGGTTTACATGTGAGTTATGGCCTCTGAACCAGCGCTGCTGGGCTCTATTGCCGAATCGCCTGTTCAAACTCCTCTGGTTGCAAATACCCATCTTTGTTGAGGTCATGCTGTTGAAAGACCTCGGCCACGGCGGGCAGGCGTTCGGCCTCTTCGCGGCTGAGCTTGCCGTCGCGATTGGTATCGGCGCGCTGAAACGCCACGGTGCCGCTGCGGCTGCTGATGCCCGAAACCTGGACATAAGGCGTATTTTTGGCATTCGTGGCTTCGTCCGCCCGCGCCCGCAGATGCAGGGTGGCTGCGCCGCCGAGCACCAACGTGGCGAGCAGGGCCACACTGCTGACTTCAAAATTGGTGAGGTATACCGTCGCTTGTTTGGCCGTTTTGCTGGCCGTTGCGCTTACAGAGGCGAGGTTTTTTCGCTTTTCGGTCATATTGCTATTGCTGATAAGTGAAACATTCGGCCATTGCACCCCAGCGCGCCGCACAAAGCGAGCACTCTTGCCTGCTGTTGCGGCTCATACATTTGCTGTCTTTGTGTAACCAAAATACAAAGAATTGATTACATAAAACGGCCAATTCCAACCTAACCGCTCGTTTTCGCTCGTTTTTCGCCTTGCTTCTGCCTTAAAGGAACCCCCATGGGCCAACGCCTCACCCAAATCGCCACCCGCACCGGAGACAACGGCACCACCGGCCTGGGCGACAACACCCGCGTCTCAAAAAGCCACTTGCGCGTGCACGCCATGGGTGATGTGGACGAACTCAACTCCCACCTTGGCTTGCTGCTGTGTGAACCGCTGCCTGAAGACGTGCGCCCGCTGCTGGTGGAGATTCAGCACCAGTTGTTCAACCTGGGCGGAGAGCTGTCGGTGCCGGGCTTTGAGCTGCTCAAACCCGAAGCCGTGCTGGCGCTGGACGAGGCGCTGGCCACACACAACGCCCAGTTGCCCCGCCTGCAGGAGTTCATCCTGCCAGCCGGCAGCCGCGCTGCCAGCCAGGCCCATGTGTGCCGCACGGTGGCCCGCCGCGCCGAACGCGCCGTGGTCGCGCTGGAGCAAGAAGAAACGCTGAACCCATCGCCCCGCCACTACCTCAACCGCCTGAGCGATCTGCTGTTTGTGCTGGCGCGCGTGCTGAACCGCATGGATGGCGGGGACGATGTGTATTGGAAGAGTGAGCGGCTGGCGCGCGGGGAGTGAAAAGTCACGCCTGTTGCACTTGTTCCAACGCACGGAGCGAATGACTTGTGTCGCTCCCTGTGGCTATGACGGCCACACCCGTGCAAAGTCAAACGACAGTTGCCGATGGTGTCGAATGGAGAGCAAATAGACCACCGATTCGGCCAGCGTGTACAGAATCAAATAGTCGCCATGCAGGTAGACGCGCAGGCTGTCGGCGGTGCCCCGTGGGAGCCGTGCGAATTGGGCCAAAGCCTCGGTGGACTGCGGCGGTTGGTCGAGGTAACGCTTACCGATGCGGGGGAAGCGTGCCAGGTTCGGCACCACGATGCCGCGCAAACCCACCAGCAGGTCGTCATAGGCAAAGCTGGCGTCCGCTTCTGTGAGGAAGACCTCAATGGATTCAAGCCGTTCCAGGAAACTGGCGGTCAGCTCGACTTGGTAAATCGGCTCAGCCACGTTGCTTCACGCTCTTGGCTCGACGCTGTTGAAGCCCCGCGAGAGCGGCGTCGGCGTTTTGCGTCCGGCCGGCCGCGATGTCTTCAAATCCGCGCTGGGCGTCGTCGAGCAACAGCAGGTGGATGCGTTCGCGCTCCAGCCGGTGGTAGTAGTCCAGCCGATCAGAGTCGATGAGCGCGACGTAACTCTCGCCGTTTTTGGTGATGATTTTTTCGGCCCCGGCCTTGACCTGGTCGGCCAGTTCGGACAGGTTGGCGCGTGCCTGGGTGAAGGGCACGACATCGCTGGCGGTAATGGACATGGCTGGCCTTTGAGGTTGCGAAATTCTGCACAGTTTACTGTGCATGCGAGGGCAGCACAAAACAGCACAAAAAACAAAAGGGGCACGCCCTTGGCAGGCGTGCCCCTTTTGGGTTGTAGCGCTAACGCTGGTTATTCGATCGTTGCCCCAGAGGCCTGCACGATGCCCTTCCACTTTTCGTAGTCGGTTTTCATCAGCGTCGAGAACTGCTCGGGCGTCATGCTTTGCGGCTCGGCGCCTTGGGCGTGGATGGCGTCCTTCATCTCGTTGGTGGCCAGCAGTTTGTTGACTTCGGCGTTGACGGTGGCGACCACGTCTTTCGGCGTGTTGGCCGGGGCGAAGATGCCGTACCAGGTGCTCACGTCAAAGCCTTTGTAGCCAGACTCGGCCACGGTGGGCACGTCGGGGAACGAGGTGCTGCGTTTGGCCGAGGTGACGGCCAGAGCGCGCAGCTTGCCGCTCTTGATCTGCGTGATGGCCGACGGCACGGACGACACCAGCAGGTCGACGTTGCCCGACAACGCGTCGATCATGGCCGGGTTGGAGCCCTTGTACGGCACGTGGCGGATCTTGATGCCGGCGGCTTTTTCGAACAGGTCGCCCGCCAGGTGGATGGTGGTGCCGCTGCCGGGCGAGCCGTAGGTGATGGTGTCGGGCGCGGCCTTGGCGGCCTTGACCACGTCTTCCAGCGTTTTGAAGCGCGAGTTGGCGCTGGTGGCGATGACGATGGGCGTGTAGGCCACGTGGGCGATGGCGGTCAAATCCTTGGTGGGGTCCCAGGGCAGGTTTTTGTAGAGCCAGGGGCCGACCACCAGGTTGTCTTTCTGGCCCATCACCAGGTCGTAGCCGGTGGGGGCCGCGCGCGTGGCTTCGGTGATGCCGATGGTGCCGCCGGCGCCGGCGCGGTTGTCGGCAATCACCGTCCACTTGGCAGATTCGGTGAGCTTCTGGGCTACCAGGCGCGACAAGATATCGGTGCCGCCGCCGGGTGGGAAGGGCACGATCAGGCGGATCGGCTTGGCGGGGTAGCTTTGGGCGAACGACACGGCAGGCGCCGCGACGGCTGCGGCCACGATGGCCAGCGACAGGATTTTCTTCAGCATGATGGTGATGTCTCGAATGTGTGCAGATGCGCCGGCCGCCAGGGCGACAGCAGGCTTTCACTTGCATTAAGGCGGTCGAATTCTAGGCGCACCGCGAGGGAGGGCGCATCGGGTCTAGCCCTTGCGCAGTCGGCAGACGGTATGTCTGCTAACGATCAAGCGGTGGCGGTGGGCAGCAGGGCTTGCTGCATCGCCTGCAGCAACTGCGCCGGGTCTTGTGCGCCCGACACCGCCACCTTGTGGTTGACGATGAAAAACGGCACGCCGTTGATGCCCATTTCGCGTGCACGTTGATCGCCCTCGGCCACAGCGGCGCGGGCTTCCAGGGTGCCTAGGAAGTGGCGCACGGCGTTACCGTCGAGCCCGGCTTCTTCGGCAATGGCGACCAGCACGTCAAGCTCGCCGATGTTGCGGTTCTCGGTGAAGTAGGCGCGCAACAGGCGCTCTTTCACGTCGGTGCCGTCGCGGCCGTTTTGTTGGGCGTAGGCCAGCAGGGTGTGTGCTGCCAGGGTGTTGGGCTGCTGGGGAATGGTGTCGATGTTCAACTGCAGCCCCACGCTAAGGCCAGCGGCTTTGACCCGCGCGTAGATGGTGGCCGCGCGCTCCGGGCCGCCGAACTTGTCTTCTAAATACTGCTGGCGCGGAATGCCTTCGAGCGGCATGTCGGGGTTGAGCTGGAACGGGTGCCAGCGCAGCACCGGCTTGGGCAGGGCCGCGGCCTCAGGCAAGGCCAGCGCGGCTTCGAGTTTGCGCTTGCCGATGTAGCACCAGGGGCAGACCACGTCGGAGACGATGTCGATGACCAGTTCTGGGGCTTCTTGTGTTGTCGACATGGGGTGTTTCTCCGTGGTCAAAGCTTATGTATGAAATTGGCCTCTAGCGCTCTATAGATCAGCGTATCAAGCTAGCAAAAACGTAGCCGCTTGAGTGGCTGCCTGAGCATCCGCTTCAACCGCCTTCGGTGGGCCGCCCTTGCCCCACAACACGCCGCCGTCCGTCATGGACAAGAACTGCGCGCACAGCTTCACCGAGTCGATCATCGGCTGGGCCTTGGTGCGGTCGCCGCTTGTGGTGATCAGGCGCAGCGTCTTCTTTGTCATCTGCTCTTTGAAGTCCAGGCCGGGCACTCGCATCCACGCGCTCCAGTGGTCGATGTAGGTCTTGATGCTGGCGGGCAGGCTGTACCAGTAGACCGGGGCCACCAGCACGATGTCGGTGGCGGCCAGCGTGGCATCCAGCAGGGTCTTCAGGTCGCCGGTAGGCGGCGCGTAGGTACCGGTGGTGTGGCGCTGGTCGACAAACGCGGGCAACTGCATTTGGGCGATCTGGTGCCAGGTGGTGGGCGTGCCCGCAGGCAGGGCAGCGGCGGCCTGGCGGGCCAGCCATTCGGTGTTGCCCTGGTGGCCGGGTTCGCGGGTAGAGGCGACGAGGAACAGAACGTGACGGGACATAGACGGTAGAGCAGTGAAGAGGAGATGCACCGCATTCTGAACCAGGCACATAACCCCTGCAGAGTACGAAGAATCAGGCGGCTGCGGTAAGCGCCTCTTCTAGCGCGAGCTCAAAGTCATATTGCTCCAGCGCATGCTGCAGAGCCTGGAAGCGCTCCTGGGGCAGGCCGCTGCGCAGGCTGGCTTGGTGGGCCTGCATGAAGTCGATGGCGGCGCTGTCGCTGTCGCGCAGCAGGGTGGTGAGTTGCTTCAGGTGGTGATCAAAATCGGCGTCGCGGGTTTCGGGCAGCGCCGCCTCCATAGGGCTGGCGGGCCGCTCCCTTTTCAGCGCCTGCACCGCGTGGGCAATGGCCGCGTCAAGAGCCAACTGCGGCGTCAAGGTGTCGGCGCCCTCGCGCAAGGCGGTTTCCAGCGCCTGAGCGGTGACGGCCACGCCGTTGAGGCCCACGTTTCCGGCCACGCCGCGCACGGTATGGGCAGCACGCTCTGCGGTGGCAATGTCGCCCCGGGCCAAGGCATGGCGTATTTCCTGACCGGCGTGGGCGTGGTGGTCGATGAACTTGGCCAGCAGGCGTTCGTGCAGCGCCTGGTTGCCGCCGACGCGGCGCAGGCCGGAGGGCAGGTCGATTTCTGCCGTGACGGGGAGAGTGGCTGCGGCACTCGGTACGTTTGCAGCCGACGCCGCGCTCGGGGGCGTTGTGACGACTGCTGCGCTTGTGCTGGGCTTGCGGCGCGACCACTTCAACACCGTGCGCATCATGTGCTCGGGGTCGAGCGGTTTGGCCACGTGGTCGACCATGCCCACACGCAAGCAGCCTGCGCGTTCTTCGGTCATGGCGTTGGCGGTCATGGCGATGATGGGCAGCCCTTGGTGGCGTGGGTTGGCCAGGATGATTTGTGTGGCTTGCAGGCCGCCCATGATGGGCATCTGCAGGTCCATCAGCACGGCGTCATAGGTGTCGGCTGGTGCTGCGTTCGCCAGGTCGACTGCGGCTTGGCCGTTGTCGGCTAAGTCGACCTTGGCACCCGCACCGCGCAGCAGTTCCAGCGCAATTTGTTGGTTGATCTCGTTGTCTTCCACCAGCAGCAGGTGCAGGCCGGTGAGGTTGACTTGGGCTTCTTTGAGCGACAGGTCGATCGACTCTGCTTTCGGGCCGGAGAACAACTCCACCAGCGTGTCCATCAGCGTGGAAGGGCTCACAGGTTTCACCAAAAAGGCCTCAATGCCGGCGGTCTCGGCGTTGGCGCGGGCTTCTTCCTGCCCGAAGGCGGTGGCCATCACCAGGCGTGGCACCTTGGTGAGGGTGCTGTCGGCCTGCAGTTGCAGGGCGGTTTCAATGCCGTCCAGGCCGGGCATGCGCCAGTCCAGAAACACCACGTCGAAAGGCGTGTCGGCGTCGGCATGGCGCACGGCGTCAAGCGCTTTCTGGCCGGAGTCGGCCTCGCTGACGTTCAGATGCAGCGCGCGCAGATGGCTGGCCAAGATCAGGCGGGCGGATTCGTTGTCGTCCACCACCAGGGCGCGGGCGTGGTTCAGCGCGGGCGGTACCACGTGGCTGGCGAGCACCGGCTGGCCGTGTTCAAACCACACGTTGAAGCCAAAGGTGCTGCCCACGCCGGGGGTGGATTGAATGTCGATGTCGCCACCCATCATCTGCACCAGGCTGCGCGTGATGGCCAGGCCCAGGCCGGTGCCGCCGTACTTGCGCGTCACCGAGCCATCGGCCTGGGTGAAAGCGCTGAACAACCGTGCCTGCTGGGCCGGGGTCATGCCGATGCCCGAATCGCTGACTTCGATGCGCAACTGCACGCGGTGCTCCAGCGCCTGTGCCACACGCACGGTCACGGTGATGTGGCCGGCCTCGGTGAACTTCACCGCGTTGCTCAGCAGGTTGGTGAGCACCTGGCGCAGGCGCAGCGGGTCGCCACGCAAGGACTGCGGCACGTCTTGCGGAATGTCGAACACCAGCTCGATGCCTTTGTCTGCCGCCTTGTTGGCGACCATGGCGCTGGCGCTTTCAAACTCGCGGTCGAGGTGGAAGTCCACGGTTTCCAGGTCGAGTTTGCCGGCCTCGATTTTCGAGAAGTCGAGGATGTCGTTGATCAGCCCCAGCAGCGACAAGCCCGCCTTGTGGATCTTCGACACGTAGTCTTGCTGGCGCGGCGTGAGGTCGGTCTTCAGCGCCAGGTGCGACAGGCCGATGATGGCGTTCATCGGCGTGCGGATTTCGTGGCTCATGTTCGCCAGGAACATCGACTTGGTTTGCGTGGCTTCTTCGGCCACCTCTTTGGCCAGGCGCAGCTCGCGTTGCACTTCGGTCAGGGTGGACACATCGACGATGGTGCCCACCATGCCGGCGGGGGCTTCGTTGGGGCCACCGGTGCCAGCGAAGGCACTGACCGCAAACAAGGTGGTGTGGGGTTTGCCGTCGGCGAAGGTGAATACGGCCTCTTGCTGCACCTGCCCACCGGGGCGTGCCAATTGCAACTGGTCGGCTTGGAGCAGTGCATGTTGTTCGGCCATGCCGGCCCCGGGAATCTGCGCCAATGTTTTGCCGATGATGGAGGCCGCGTCGCAGCCCATGGCTTCGGTGTAGGCCTGGTTGCAACCGCGCAAACGTTGATCTGCGCCGGTGTAGAACACCGGGATCGGGATGCGATCGATCATGCCTTGCAGAAAGGTTGTGTGCTCGGCGTTCATGCGCTGCTCGGTTTGGCGGCGCGCAGCGATCTGGCGCACGATTTTGCTGCTGAGCCAAATCAAGATCAGGCCCAGAAACCCTACCACCACCGCCACACCCGTGTGCCAACGTTGCATCAGGGTGACCGGCCCAATCGGACGCACGGTGATCAAGCGATAGGTGTCGTCGGCCAGCGGTACACGCGTGACGATGGAGGGCACACCGTTCAACACCCAATGGTCGCGGTCAAGCACCTTTTCGGGCCGCGTCATCTCGATGATGGGCATGTCTTGGGGGCGTATCGCATCTGGCCGCTCGCCTGCCTGGGGCACCAACATTTCTGGCGGAATGGGGCCCACATGGCGCAAGATGAAATCGGCCACTGAGGCGCTGACCACGACGTTGTTGCGGTCGACCACCAGCGCTTGCTGTTCGCCCGGCAGTTGAGGCAATAGCTCAGATGACTCTTTGCGGATCACCACCACGCCCAGGCCCATGGGGCCGTCGGTCACGCGGTTGAAAAACAAGAAACCCGGTGAACCGTTGAACTGTCCCTGCGTGAAGACGTGGCCAGAGCTTTTGTGGATGTTGGATTCAAACTCGGGCGTTGTTCCAAAAGAGGTGCCCACTTGCGTGGCCCGGTCCCGCCAGTTGCTGCTGGCAATGCTCAAGCCCGTCATGGTCATGACGTGGATGCGTTCATAGCTCATGCTGCCCGACAAGCCCTCCAGATACTGGTTGATGTCCATCAACTGCGGGTCGGCCAAGAGCTTTTGGCGCACGCTGGCCGTGGGGACACCGGGTGGCAACTTCAGCGCGGCGATGTTCGGATAGCGCACCAGTTGGTCGCGTATGGCACCTTGCCCGGCCACCATCTGGGTGATGGCAGAGACCTCGGTAAAGGTGCGGTCGACAATTTGTGCGGTGATGGTGGCGTCGTGCTGCGCCGCTACGGCCAGCCCTTTCACGTGGGCGCCGATGATCTGGCCCGACAGCCACCACGCCACCGTGGCCACCATGGCCAGCCACACCACGGCGGCCATCAGCGGCCAACGTGTGCGCTGTGAGCGTTGTGCGGGTGAGGCTGGCGCACCAGGGCTGGTGCGCGCGGGCTCAGGGGGGACAAGGGTCGCAGAGTGGCTGGGTTCGGCCATTCGGATTCACTCCAGAGACAGGCGCATGCACCTGTAGTTTTGCCGTCGAAGGAGAGACTTTGGGCGGGGTGTTGGCGGCGAGTCAGCCTGCCATTTCGAGGCTGCAGCCAACGTTCGCCACCCTCGCGTACTTGTAACGCAGTGTAGCAACGATGCCGCTTTTACTGGTGGGATTGATGTTGCTTTCAGGCCATCGACAGGCGAGCCGCCGTGCGCTGCAGCAGGGCGCGGGTGGCGTCGATATCGGGGCTGGACGCTTTAGCCTTTGTAGCCGATGTGGCCGGGGGGCGCGATGCGGATGCCGGGCTGCGCACAAACGGGCAAGTCAGCACTGCCGTGGCGTGGCCTTGGGGGTCGAGGATGGGCACCGAGATGTCTTCCACCCCTACCGCCTGCTGACTCGGCCCTTGCCAGTAGCCATGGCTGCGGATGTGGGCTTCCACGGTTTTGGTCGCTGGGTTGGCGTTGGCAGCAGGGCCTTGACCTGTCAGTGATGACAGCTCGGCCAGCATCTCGGCCACGCGTTCGGCCGATTGAAATGTCCGCAGCACGTGGCCCGAGCCGGTGTCGAGCAAACCCACGCGTGCACCCAGCCGTATCGATAAACCCCACTGCCCCGGGCTGCTGACCTGGGTCACCACCAACACATGGCCGCGCTCGTAAATGCCCAGGTGGCACGACTGCTGGGCGGCCTTGGCAAAGGCTTCCATTTCGGGCCGCGCGTGGGCCACTAGGCGATCGACCGGCGGGTGGCGGTGGGCCAACACAAACAGCTTCATGCCCAGCGCATAACGGTCGCCCTGGGCCGAGCGCACCACGTAGTGGCGGGCCACCAGGCGCTCCAGCATGCGGTAGATCTCGCTCGGGCCACGGCCCATGGCCTTGACGATCTCGGCGCGGGTCATGCCGTGGGCCTGCTCGGCCAGCAGCTCCAGGATGTCCAGTCCTTTGTCGAGGGCGGGGGCGCGGTAGCGGTCTTGGTTCGCGTCGGAGTCCATGGTGGCGATGGGTCTTCAAAAAGCGCAAATGCAAAGGGAACGCAAAGGGAAACAACCCGAGGGTTTCCACTGCTGCTCGAATGTGGTGGTTCCAACAATATTCGCAAATGAACAAGGTGTCCATTAATGAATACGCCTGACCCTCGATCCATCCCCCTCGTGCAGATGCGGCAGGTGACCAAGGCCTTCAACGGCGTGGTGGCGCTGCAGAACGGCCAGGTCGAACTGCTGGCCGGTGAGGTGCATGCGTTGATGGGCGAAAACGGCGCGGGCAAGTCCACGCTGATGAAGATCCTGGCGGGCGTGTACCAGCGCGATGCCGGCGAGGTGCTGCTCGACGGCCAGCCGGTGCATGTGCCCAGCCCGGCTGCTGCGCAGGCGCTGGGCATTGGCATCGTGCACCAGGAACTCAACCTGATGAACCACCTGAGCGCGGCGCAGAACATGTTCATCGGCCGCGAGCCGCGCCGCTGGGGCGTGTGGGTGGACGACGAAGCGCTCAACCGCCAGGCCCAAGTTATCTTTGACGAAATGCGCTTGCAGCTTGACCCGCGCACGCCCGTGGGCGGCCTCACCGTGGCCAAGCAGCAGTTGGTGGAGATTGCCAAAGCGCTGTCGTTCAACTCGCGTGTGTTGATCATGGACGAACCCACCGCCGCGCTCAACGATGCCGAAGTGGCCGACCTGTTTCGCATCATCCGCCAGCTCAAGGCGCGCGGCGTGGCCGTGGTCTACATCTCGCACAAGATGGACGAGCTGCGCCAGATTGCCGACCGCGTGACCGTGATGCGCGACGGCCAATACGTGGCCACCGTGCCCATGGCGACCACCAGTATGGACGAGATCATCCGCATGATGGTGGGCCGCGAGCTGGCCGCCATGGCGCAGCACATCCCCGACACCTCGGCCCAGCCCGTGGCGCTGGCGGTGCGTGGCCTGAACCGCGGCCGCGCGGTGTGCAACGTGAGCTTCAGCCTGCGCAAGGGCGAGATTTTGGGCTTTGCCGGCCTCATGGGCGCGGGCCGTACCGAAGTGGCGCGCGCCATTTTTGGTGCCGACCGGCTGGACTCTGGCGAGGTGTGGGTGCACGGCGCGCGGGTGCACATCCAAACCCCGCAGCAAGCGGTGGCGCACGGCATTGGTTATTTGTCCGAAGACCGCAAACACTTCGGCCTGGCCACCGGGCTGGACGTGGAGACGAATATCGCGCTCTCCAGCCTGCCGCGCTTCGTCAACCCGTTGGGCGTGGTCGATGCGCGTGGCACACGCTTTGCTGCTGAAAAGTTTGTACAGCAGTTGAAGGTCAAAACGCCTTCGGTGCAGCAGCAGGTGCGGCTGTTGTCGGGCGGCAACCAGCAAAAGGTAGTGATCGCCAAATGGCTGCTGCGCGACTGCGACGTGCTGTTTTTTGACGAGCCCACACGCGGCATCGACATCGGCGCCAAGAGCGAAATCTACAAACTCATCAACGACCTGGCCGCTGCAGGCAAAGCGATTGTGATGATCTCGTCTGAGCTGCCCGAAGTGTTGCGCCTGAGCCACCGCATTCTGGTGATGTGTGAAGGCTGCATCACCGGCGAGTTGCCCGGCTTGGGCGCCACGCAAGAACAGATCATGCAACTGGCCACGCAACGCGAAACTGCTGAGGCGGTGTGACCCGGCGTGAATGTGAGCGCGAGTCCATAGAGAAAAAAGAGACAAAAAATGAACACTGACACTTTGAGGTCTGCGGCGGCGAACGTCGCGCCTAAAACGAAGCCGCCAGGCGCCGGATCGGGCCGGCAAAAGCTGTTGGCCTTTGCCAGCCTGCTGGGTTTGCTGGTGTTCTTCAGCGTAGCCTCGCCCAACTTTTTGCAGACCGACAACCTGGTCAGCATTCTGCAAAGCACGGCCGTCAACGGTGTGCTGGCCGTGGCGTGCACCTTCGTCATCATCACGGCGGGCATCGACCTCTCGGTGGGCACCATGATGACGTTTTGCGCTGTGATGGCCGGGGTGGTGCTCACCTACTGGGGCCTGCCGATTTATGTGGGCATTGCGGCGGCCATCTTCTTTGGTGCCTTGTGCGGCACGGTCTCGGGCTTGTTGATTGCCAAGCTGAAGATCCCGCCGTTCATCGCCACGCTGGGCATGATGATGTTGCTCAAAGGTTTGTCGCTCGTCATCTCGGGCACCAAGCCCATCTACTTCAACGACACGCCGGACTTCCCGGCCATTTCGCAAGACTCGCTCATCGGCTACTTCATCCCTTCGGTGCCGATTCCCAACGCGGTGTTGATCCTGTTTGTGGTGGCGGTGTTGGCCAGCATCATCCTGAACAAAACCATCATCGGCCGCTACACCTTTGCGCTCGGCAGCAACGAAGAGGCGGTGCGCCTCTCGGGTGTGAACGTGGTGTTCTGGAAAGTGGTGGTTTACGCGCTCAGCGGCGGCATCTGCGGCATTGCCGGCTTGTTGATTGCGTCGCGCCTGAATTCGGCGCAACCGGCGCTGGGCCAAGGTTATGAGCTGGACGCGATTGCGGCGGTGGTGATCGGCGGCACCTCGCTTTCGGGCGGGGCGGGCACCATCATGGGCACCATCATCGGCGCGTTCATCATGAGTGTGTTGATCAACGGCTTGCGCATCATGTCGGTGGCGCAAGAATGGCAAACCGTGGTGACGGGCGTGATCATCATCCTGGCCGTCTACACCGACATCGTGCGCCGTGGCAAGGCGTGAACATTCAAGAACCTACAAGGAGACAACATGCTGAAAAGAAGAACCCTCAACACCGCGCTGACGCTGGGCCTGGGCGCCGCTGCATTGGGCCTGGCCGGCAACGCTGCAGCCCAAGCGCAGCCCTACATTCCGCTGGTGTCCAAAGGCTTTCAACACCAGTTTTGGCAGGCCGTGAAAAGCGGTGCCGAGCAAGCGGCCAAGGACTACAAAGTCACCATCACCTTCGACGGGCCAGAGTCTGAAACCATGGTCGACAAACAGATTGACATGCTCTCGGCGGCGCTGGCCAAGAAGCCCGCCGCCATTGGCTTTGCCGCACTCGACAGCCAAGCCGCCATTCCGCTGCTGAAGAAGGCGCAGGCTGCGAAGATCCCTGTGGTGGCGTTTGACTCGGGTGTGGACAGCCCCATTCCCGTGACCACCGCCACCACCAACAACAAAGCCGCCGCCGCCCTGGCCGCCGACAAACTGGCTGCTTTGATTGGCAGCGAAGGCGAGGTGGCCGTGGTGGCGCACGACCAGACCAGCCGCACTGGCGTAGACCGGCGCGATGGCTTTGTGGAGCGCATGAAGTCCACTTACCCGAAGATCAAAATCGTCAGCGTGCAATACGGCGATGGCGACCATTTGAAGTCCACAGAAGTCACCAAGTCGATCTTGCAAGCCTACCCCAAACTCAAGGGCATCTTCGGCACCAACGAAGGCTCGGCCGTGGGCGTGGTGAACGGTGTGCGCGAACTCAAGCGCCAAGTGGTCATCATCGGCTACGACTCGGGCAAGCAACAAAAAGACGCCATCCGCGACGGGCTGATGGCTGGCGCCATCACGCAGAACCCCGTAGGCATCGGCTACAAAACGGTTGAGGCCGCCGTCAAAGCGCTGAAGGGCGAGACCTTGCCCAAGATCATCGACACCGGCTTCTATTACTACGACAAAAGCAACATGAACGACCCGAAGATTTCGGCCGTGCTTTACGACTGATTTGAACCGCGCACAGCAAAAAGCCCCTGGCAGCTCAGATGGCTGTCAGGGGCTTTTTCAATGGATGGTCAGGCCGTTTCGTTAATCGTCTCGCCAAGCGCGTTGATCAAACTATCAATCTGTCCGCGCTCGATGATGAACGGCGGCGCCAGTTGGATGGTGTCGCCACCGTAGCGCACGTAGAAGCCTTTCTTCCACATCGCCATGGCAATCTCGTAGGGGCGGCGTGCGGGTTCGCCGGGTAGCGCGGCAATGGTGATGCCGGCGGCCAGGCCGTAGTTGCGGATGTCGGTGACGTGCTTCGCGCCCTTGAGGCTGTGCACGGCGTTTTCAAAATGTGGCGCGATGGCGCGCACTTTGTCGACCATGTTTTCGCGCACCAGAATGTCCAGCGCGGCCAAGCCCACGGCGCAGGCCACGGGGTGGGCCGAGTAGGTGTAGCCGTGCGGAAACTCCAGCATGTAGTCGGGGCCGCCCTGGTTGATGAAAGTGTCGTAGATGTCCTTCTTCACCAGTACCGCGCCCATGGGTTGCGCACCGTTGGTGATCTGCTTGGCCACGTTCATGATGTCGGGCGTGACGCCAAACGCTTCGGCGCCGGTCATGGCACCTGCGCGGCCAAAGCCGGTGATCACTTCGTCAAAAATCAGCAGGATGTTGTGGGCCGTGCAAATCTCGCGCAGGCGTTGCAGATAGCCTTGCGGAGGGATCACCACACCAGCCGAGCCAGAGAAGGGCTCGACGATCACGGCGGCGATGTTCGAGGCGTCGTGCAGCGCAATCACGTTGAGCAATTCGTCGGCCAGTTCGGCCCCCTGAGTGGGCATGCCGCGCGAGAACGCGTTTTTGGCCAGTTGGGTGTGGGGCAGGTGGTCGGCGGCAACGCCTTGGCCAAACACCTTGCGGTTGGCCGCGATGCCACCCACCGAGATGCCGCCGAAATTGACGCCGTGATAACCCTTTTCTCGGCCGATCAGCAAGGTCTTGCTGGCCTGGCCTTTGGCGCGCCAGTAGGCACGGGCCATTTTCAACGAGGTGTCGGCGGCTTCAGAGCCCGAGCCGGTGAAGAACACGTGGTCGAGGCCATCGGGCGTCAGTTCTTTCAGCTTGTTGGCCAGCTCGAACGACAGCGGATGGCCGAACTGGAACGCGGGCGAGTAATCCAGCGTGGCCATCTGGCGCGTCACGGCTTCCACCAACTCGGTACGGCCGTGGCCCAGGCCGCAGCACCACAGGCCGGAGAGGCCGTCCAGGATTTGCCGGCCATCGGCGTCGGTGTAGTAGACGCCCTTGGCGCCGACGATCAGGCGTGGGTTGGCTTTGAAGTCGCGGTTGCCGGTGTAGGGCATCCAGTGGGCGTCGAGCCAGGCGGCGTCGGTGCGCGGGGCTGCGAGGCGGTTGGCATCGGTCATGTCCATGAGGGCTCCTGCGGATAGGGTTTGGGTGGGTGTTGAGAGGGAATCCCACGATTCTGGGCGGTGCGGATACTCTTATCTATAGATAATCATCACTGTTTAGTTGCGGGTTTATGAAAGTAATGAGGGTGTGCATTTGAATACCTTGCTGGGCCAGTTGAGCGACATGGACTTGCGCCTGCTGCGCGTGTTCAAAGTGGTGGTGGAGTGCGGCGGTATGGCCGCAGCCGAGCTGGAGCTGAACATCGGCATCAGCACCGTGAGCCGCCACGTCAAAGACCTGGAGACCCGCTTGGGCCTGACCTTGTGCCGGCGCGGCCGGGCTGGTTTTGCGGTCACGCCTGAAGGCCAGCAGATCTACGACGAAACCTTGCGCTTGCTGGCCGGGGCGGACGCGTTTCGCCATCGCGTGGACGAAATCCACCGCCGCATGGGTGGCCAGTTGCACATCGCCGTGTTCGACAAAACCGCCAGCAACCCCGAGGCGCGATTGGGAGAGGCGATTGCCCGCTTTGGCGCGCTGGCGCCCGAGGTGGCGCTGAACCTACACGTGGCGCCGATCAACGCCATCGAGCGCGGCGTGATGGACGGCCGGTTTCAAATCGGCGTGGTGCCCGGCCACCGCGACTCGGACAGCCTGGCCTACGACGACCTGTTTGGCGAAACCATGCACCTGTATTGCGGCGCCGCGCACCCGCTGTTTACGACTGAGCATGACGCGCTGGAATGGGCGCACATCCGCGCGCACGCGTTTGCGGGCCTGGGCTACCACTCGCCCAACATGGAAATCAGCCGCCAAGTGCACCTGCAACGCACGGCCACGGGGTTTGACCAGGAGTCGATTGCCACGCTGATCTTGTCCGGCCGTTACCTGGGTTTTTTGCCTGAGCACTACGCCGCAGGTTTTGTGCAGGCCGGGTTGATGCGCGCGGTGCGCCCGGCGCTGTTTCGCTACGACTGCCGGTTCTTGAGCATCGTGCGGCGTTCACCCGAGCCGTCACGCGTCACGCTGGCGTTTCAGGCGTGTTTGCGCGAGGCGCATCAAAAACAGCCTGCTTAGGCGGCGATCGTCCGCATCGCGTGCCGGGCGCGCTCAAAGCCGTAAAAGTTGAACGGCATGGCCGGCATTTCGCCGCTGAGGAGCGCCGCCATCGCCTTGCCCGAGCCCGCACCATGCGTCCATCCCAGCGTGCCATGGCCGGCGTTGACCCACAACTTGCCGACTTTGGTGCGCCCGATATAGGGCACGTTGGTCGGGGTGGCGGGGCGCAGGCCAGTCCAGAAGCGCGGCTGGCCGCCTTCAGCCTCGCTGCGCGTGTCGCACACACCGGGCAACACGGCCTCAATGCGTTCGGCCAAAAGGCGGCAGCGGGCTTGGGCCAGCGGGGTGTTGAGTGACAGGTCAAAGCCGCCGAGTTCAATGGTGCCGGCCACGCGCAACTGGTCTCCTAGGCGGCTCATGGCGCACTTCACTTCGTCGTCGATGGTGGACACCATGGGCGCCAGTTCGGGGCGCAACAGCTTGAAGGTGGCGCTGTAACCCTTGCCGGGGTAGATGGGCAAATCCACGCCCACGCTGCGCAGTAGCGGCGCGCTGTACGAGCCGCAGGCCACCACGACCGCGTCCGCTTTGAGGGTTTTAATTTGAGAGCTTAATTGGCCACCAGCGCCCGCTGCGTTTGTGCGCACAGCTACGGATTCAATAGCGTCTTGCTGGCGGTTAAGCCGCACCACATCGTGGTGGTACAAAAACTCGGCACCGCGTGCGCTGCAGCGTTGGGCCAGTGCCTGGGTGAAGACGCGGGCGTCGCCGCTTTCGTCGCTGGCGGTAAACGTGCCGCCCACGATGCGGTGACCAAATGGCTTGAAAGCTGGCTCGATGCGCAGCAACTCGTCGCGGCTCACCACGTCGCGCGCCACGCCAAATTTGCGCATCAAGGCAGCGGCGTCACCAGCCGCGTCAAACGCCTTTTGGTCGGTGTAGTAGTGGGCAATGCCGCGTTCCAACCGGTTGTAAGTAATGCCGGTCTGGCGCACCACGTCTTTCAGCGCTTGATGGCTGTAACTGCCCAGTGCCACGATCTGCTGCACGTTGCGTTCAAAGGCGGTGTCGTTGCATTGGCTCAGAAATTGCAGACCCCAACGCCATTGCTGCCAGTCGAGTTGCGGGCGGAATAACAGCGGGGCGTCGTTGCGAAACATCCACTTCAGGAGTTTGCCCGGCGCGTCGCGGTTGGCCCAGGGTTCGCAGTAGCTAACGGAGATTTGTGCGGCGTTGGCAAAGCTGGTTTCCAGCGCAGCGTCGCCCTGGCGGTCGACCACGGTGACGTCGTGGCCACGTTCGAGCAAATGCCAAGCGGTGCTGATGCCAATGATGCCGGCGCCTAAGACGATGATTTTCATAGACCGAAGTGTGATTTGACGGCCCGAGAAATAACAGCAGAATTAAACTAATTATGAATTTATCAGTCGGCCTAATAATGCAAGCGGTCATCCAAGCGGTGTTCAAGCCCTTATGAGTATCTTTGACCCGGACGCGCTGGAGTGCCTGGCCGCCATTGTTGAAGAGGGCGGTTTCGAGCGCGCAGCGCAGCGCCTGAACATCACGCAGTCGGCGGTGTCGCAGCGCCTGCGTTCGCTGGAGGCGCAGGCCGGCACGGTGTTGATCGTGCGCAGCCGCCCGCTCAAACCCACGGCGGCGGGCCGTCTATTGCTCAAGCACACCAAACAACTACGCCTGCTGCGTGCCGACCTGGAGCGCGACATGCAAGACCTGGCGCCCAGCCTGGCCGGCGGCACGCGCGACGAAGAGCGTATTTCGATTGCCATCAACGCCGACAGCATTGCCACCTGGGCCATGGGCGCGCTGGAAGGCATCGTGCAGCAGGGTTTTCCACTGGAGATCATTGCCGACGACCAGGATTTCACGCAAGAGTGGCTGCGTGAAGGCCATGTGATGGGCTGCGTGACCACGTTGAAACAAGCCCTGCGCGGCTGCCGCGTGGCGCCACTGGGGTCGATGCGGTATGTGGCCGTGGCCTCCGCCGACTTGGTGCGCGACAAGCTGGCGGGCAGCCAGCTCACACCGCACAACTTTCGCCGGGTGCCGTTTGTGGCGTTCAACCGCAAAGACGACATGCAAACCGAATTTGTCGGCGCCGCGTTTGGCTTGAAACGGGTGACGTTGAACCAGTTGTTTGTGCCCAGCTCTGAAGGCCAGGTGCGCGCGGTGCTGGCGGGTTGGGGCATCAGCGTGGTGCCCGAGCTGCTGGTGCGCGGGCTGCTGGAGCAGGGCTTTTTGGTGAACGTGCTGCCCACACACCACCAAGCCGTGCAGTTGTATTGGCACTGCTGGAACCTGCAGTCCGATGCGTTGGACAGCCTGAGCGACGCCTTGATCGACGCCGCCGCGGCTACCCTGGGAACAACTTAAGAACAGCTTCGTTTTAACGGACGACCAATACCGGCACGACCGACTTGGCCAGCACCTGCGCGGTCACCGAGCCCATCACCAGCTTGGCCAGCCCGCTGTGGCCGTGCGAGCCCATCACCGCGATGTCGAACTTGCCGGTTTCAATCGCCTTGGTGATCACGTCGGCGGTGGAGCCCACCTTCCAGCCGGTCTTGGCGGCGATGCCGTTTTGCGTCAAAAACTTGCTCACGGGTTTGAGCACCTTGTTGGCCTCTTCGGTGTGGTATTTGTCCACTTCTTCGGAGCCCAAGGCGGCCTTGGCGCGCGGTGGCAACGCGGTCTGTACGTTGAACACCGTGAACTGCGGGTTAGGGCCAAACAGCTCAGGGTGTGCGACCAAGTAGGCCAACATCTTCTTGGTGTACGGGCTGCCATCCACAGCGAGAAAAATCTTCATGCGATGCCTCCTGATTGAAAACATCAGTGTAGGCACGCGCATGAAAAGTCCGCCTTAATACTGGTCAAACTTGTAAGGGATGCCTGCGTTCGCAGGTGCTTAAAACTCCTGCACGGTGGGGCGCAACACGATCTCGCTGATGTCCACTTCAGCCGGCTGTTCCACCGCGTAGGCGATGGCGCGGGCCACGGAATCCGCCGGGATCTGATTCGCTTCGTAGAAGGCCGCGACGCCGGCGACGGCATCTGCGTCCGTGCTGCCGTGCTTCAGCTCAGACTCCACAGCGCCGGGCGAGACGATGGTGGTGCGCACACCGGCGGGTGCCTCCGTCCGCAGGCCTTCGGAGATGGCGCGCACGGCAAACTTGGTGGCGCTGTACACGGTGCCAATCGGCGTGAACACCTTCAAGCCAGCCACTGAGGCGATGTTGATGATGTGGCCGCTGTTTTGCGCCGTCATGGTGGGCAACACGGCGGCGATGCCGTGCAACACACCTTTGATGTTGACGTCGATCATGCGGCTCCACTCGTCCACCTTGCCTTTGGCGATGGGCGCCAGCGGCATGACACCGGCGTTGTTCACCAACACGTCGATGCGGCCGAAGCGCTTGAGGGCGGCGTCGGCCAGGGCTTGCACCTGGGCCATGTCGACCACGTCGGTGGCCACGGCAATGGCTTGGGCGCCGGTGGCTTCCAGCTCTTTCACAAGCGTTTGCAGGCGGTCGGTGCGACGTGCGGCCAGCACCAAGCGGGCGCCGCGTGCGGCCAGAAGGCGGGCGGTGGCTTCACCCAGGCCGCTGCTGGCGCCGGTGATGATGACGACTTTGTTTTCGATGTTGCTGGCAACGTTGACGGTGGTGTTCATGGCAAGTCCTTGGTTGGTTCTTGGTTGGTTACATGCCCGGGGAGGACATGGGCTGAATTCTGAAATTTGCTGCGTGCTCCGTAAATTGATATGCCGCGAGTTCAGAATTCCAGAAAATGGCACACTGGCGGTGTTTAACTTTTCCGCCCCGTCGCCATGGCTAACCGTCTAGAAGCGTTGCGCATCTTTTGTGTGGCCGCCGAAACCCGTAACTTTCGCGAAGCCGCCGCGCGGCTGGCGGTGTCGCCGCAAGTGGTCACGCGTGTGGTCAAAGAGCTGGAAGACGACTTGGGCGAGCCTCTGTTCCACCGCAGCACACGCGGCGTACAGCTCAGCAGCTTTGGCGAGCAACTGGTGCAAAAGGCGCGCGAAGCCGTGGGCGGTGTGGACGGTCTGTTTCACCGCAGCGACCGGCGCACGGCCTCAAGCCACGCCGGCGTGGTGCGCATTGCCGCGCCCACCTTTATTGGGCGGCAGTATGTGATGGGGCACCTGGCGCCGCTGGCGGCGCAACACCCGGGCTTGGTGATCGACATGCGGCTGTCAGAAGCGATTGCCGACGTGGTCGATCAGCAGATCGACGTGGGTGTGCGTATCGGCTTCATGCGCGACAGCCGTTTTGTGGCGCGGCCAGTGTCCAAAGTGGACTTTGTGGTGGTGGGCGCACCGGCGTTGATTGAGCGCGTAGGGTGCCCGGCCAGCCTGGAGGCGTTGTTTACCCAGCCCACTACCGCGCTGGTCGACCGCAATACTGGCCGTTTGTGGCCCTGGCTGTTCAAAAGCGGGCGGCAAGTGGCGCCCAGCGCGCCAGCGTTTGTGACCGACCACGCCGAGGCCGAATGCGAGGCGGTGTTGGCGGGTTTTGGTTTTGGCCAGCTCACCAGCTTCTTTGCCGAGCCACACATCCGGGCAGGGCGCCTGGTGCGGCTGTTCGACGAAGAAGCGCCAGACCCGTGGACGCTGTATGTCTACCGCTCGCAGCGTGCGCCGGTGCCGGCGCGCGTACGCCTGGTGTATGACACGCTGATCGCGGCGATGGGCCAGATGAGCGCGTCAACTGCGACAGGTTAGGTCGTTTCGTTGACCTGTACGACAAATTCGTCGCGAAAGTCGACCTGCTCGCCCTTGGCGGCATAACCGAGGGGGTTGGCCACCACGCGGCAGCGGTGGGGCTGCCCGTCAACCTCAGTGGTCAAGGTGTAGTCGATGGGGCAATGCAGGTGTCCGTGGATCCACAAGTCAGCCTTGGGCAGCAGGCTGTCCAGTGAATTGCAAAACCCGGCGGTGCCTGGCGTTTCGCCATAGCGTGGGTCAGCGCTGCGCAGGCTGGGCGCAAAGTGGGTGACCACCACCGTGTGGCCGGAGTGTGGTGTGTTGAGCGCATCCACCAGCCAGGCCTGGCACTGCAGCGAAAGCTCGCGCATCTCCTGCGCCAACATCGGCAGGCCTTGTATCAGCGTGGTGTTTTTGCGCAGGTAGTAGTTGGCCGCGCGAAAGGCCTTGTCGCGCTGGCGCAGCAGGTCGGGCAGGGTGGTGGCGCGGCTGGCCAGGGCGTCGAAGTCGCTCCACAGCGTGGTGCCCACAAAGCGCACGGCGCCGATGTGGATCACTTCGCGCTCCAGCCACTCGACGCCCAACTCGGCGCACAGCGCGCGCAAACGGGTGGTGGTGGCGTCAAATTCCAGCGCATCAAACTCGTGGTTGCCGGGCACGTACAGCGTGCGGGGCCAATTCGGGCCGTTCGCGGCGGGCGAAAAGCGCCGTAGACCGAAGTCGTCTTCGCGCAGGCGCGAGCGGTCTTGGTACGAGCCTATGTCGCCGGCCAGCACCAGCACGTCCACGCCCGGGGCGATGCGCGGCTGGTAGTCCGGGGCCTGTTCAAGGTGCAGGTCGGACAGCAGCTGGATCTTCATGTGGGCGGGCGGGTGGTAGGTTGAAACAGGGCACGCCAGCAGTTTAGAGGCACTGTGACAAATGTCGCACGGCGAACTGGTTTCGCCCAGTTGAAGGTGCGATGTTTGGGGTTATGCGCAAACTGCATAGATCGGCTATTGCGTTTCTAGGGTTAACCCTTATTCTTCAAACATCGCAGTTTTAGCTGCTTCGTTGGAGATTCCACCATGTTTAATTTCATCGCCAAAGTGCAACCCCTGAAGTTCTTTTTGTCCAACACCAATGCGGCACAAGCCCAGCAAGATGTGGCCAACGAGCTGTTTGAATCGGCCGACACCCGCGCCGGTCTGGATCCACGCCACGCCGCTGAATTGCGCGATGCCGCCCGTGCTTACCTGAGCGTTGTGCGCTAAGAAGCGCAAACAGCCTTCCGAACCTAGATCTTCAAGTCCATTTGTTCGCGCCATTCCGGCGTTCCCGCACCAAAAGCTTTGTGGGCCGAACGGGATAAGGCGTCACGCAGCCAAGCGTGCCCGCCACTGTGTTCATGGCGCAGGTGCCAAACGGCATCGACATGCACAGCCGGTACAGCAAACGGCAATTCGCGTTGCACCAATCGCGTGGCAATGCCGGTCTCCTCCACGAAGTGCTTTGGCAGCACGGTCAGCAAGTTGGAGTTGAGCACCACCCGCCCAGCAGTAAAGAACTGGTTCACCGTTAGCACCACACGCCGGTCGCGCTTCAGGCGCTCTAACGACTCGTCGATGAAGCCGTAAGGCCGGCCCGAAAAGCTCACCAGCAAGTGGCGCGCGGCGCAAAAGCGGTCGAGCGTGAGCGGGCCATCGGCCAGGGGGTGTTCGTTGCGCATCACACAGACATATTGGCCGTCGTACAGGCGCAGAGTGGCGAAGGTGCTGGTTTTGCCGACCTGCGCGCGCGCCGTTAAATCGGCCACCATGGCGGGGAAGAAGCCCACGGCCAGTTCGGCCGAGCCTTCTTCCAATAGCTTGCGCGGGTCGCGTGTGGTCAGCGGCACCACACGCAGTGAAATACCGGGCGCTTCGTCTTCCACAATGCCCACCAGGCCGGGAATCAACGCGGCGGCGGTGGCATCGGCCATGGCGATCACAAAGGTGTCGTCGGCCTCCGCTGGCACAAAGTTTTGCGGTGTGAGCGACTGCTGCAGTTGCAGCAAGGCATCGCGCACCGCCGGCCACAACACCACGGCACGCGGCGTGGGCTCCATGCCCTGGCCGCTGCGGCGCACCAACTCATCACCCAAGGCTTCGCGCAAGCGGCGCAAGGCGTTGCTCACTGCTGGCTGGGTCAACGACAGGTTGTGTGCGGCGCGCGTCAAGCTGCGCTCGGACATGATTTCGTTGAAAACCCGCAGCAGGTTCAGATCCAGAGTGCGGAAGTTGGGCTCGTGGGATGGCATAGCGGGCACCTGCAGTGATGGGGTTGTGAACTAGTTCACGAACGATGGTGCGATGTCAGACAACAAACTGTTGTGAAAACGCAAATTAGAGTTTGGACTCCAGCAAGAGGCTGTTGAGGCAATGCGTTGTTCCATCCTCGAAATACACCGTAGTGATGTTGCGATGCACCATTTTTGCGTGTGAAGATTCGCTAAATTTAATAGCTAGATATTCAGTCTAGATATTCGTAATGGGCTAAAAATATCTAGACAAGAAAGCATCACACGCACCATAGTTGTGCTCAATCCCGCCTAGATGCTGTAAGCCATATCTGACCAATACATCACTATTGTGAATGAATTCCATCACAAAGATAAAGTGGAAAAGTACTAGGGGTAACCCTAAGATTCGGTCATCCCAAGCCAACTTGGCGGGGATAAATGAAAAGGAAATACATCATGACCAGCTTTGTCCACACCAATATGTCCACCGTGCACCCTGGCGTTGCACGTGCGGAATCGGTCTACGCTGCAGCGCGTGAGCTGCGTCAAGGAGGCTTCGACAGCGCCAAGGGTCTGTCGGCCGTTTTGTTGGCTGGCGTCGTTGCCGCCTGTATGGTGGTCGCCGACAAGATGGTGGACACCTGGGCTGAAGGCCACTTGTTCACCGCTTGGGTGATCATGTGGGCCGTTGCTTTCGCTGCTTTGGCTCTGAGCGCAGGCACTGTTCGCCGCGTGGCCAACCGTGTGGTGGCTGCCGCTGACGGCTGGTCGCAACGTGTCGCTCAAGAGCGCGCTGACCAACGTCTGTGGGAAACCGCACAGCAAGTGCCCTCCGTCATGGAAGACGTGATGGCCGCCATCGAACGCAGCAACGTTGAAGCACCTGCCGTCGCCCGCCGCGCCATGCAAGTCACTGCCGCTGACACCAGCTTCTCGTTGGCCAAGGTGGTTGCTGAATGGCAAGCCAAGAACGCCCGTGCCCGTGCCGACGCCCGTCTCTGGCAAGTCGCCCAACACGACAGCCGTGTGATGGCCGACCTGATGGCTGCCCAAAGCCGCGTTGAAGTGGCCAGCGAAGTGTCGAGCAAGCCACTTGCTGCAACGCCTTTCAAGCTGGAAAAAGCAGCTGTGGCGCGTGATGCCCTGTACACACGTCACCCCAACTTCGCGTACTACGCCTGATTGTCTCCATGTCCCTTACGGGGGACATTTTCGAAAGCTGCCCTCGGGCAGCTTTTTTTATGGAAAAAAATAGCGGCGTGCGCTTGCTGGATAAGCGCCAATGGCCTCTTTCACCTTGAAACTTGCAGGCAGCAAAAAGCCCGGACGAACCGGGCTTTTTTGCACTCCACAGGCCCGAAGGCCCGACCGGATTACGCAGCCAGTTGGCTGGCCAGCTTTTCCTTTGTCTGCACCAGTTCAGCAGGCAGGTGGTAGGCCAGTTGCTGGAACAGCTCGGTGTGCAACTCCAGTTCCTTGAGCCAAGCCGCGCGGTCAATGCTGGTCACGGTGTCGAACTGCTCTGGCGTGAAGTCCAGGCCCGTCCAGTTGATGTCGGCGTAGGCTGGGCTCACACCGAAGATGTGTTCGCTGCCGGTGTTGGCGCCTTCTATGCGGTCAATCATCCACTTCAGCACACGCATGTTTTCGCCGTAGCCAGGCCAAACGAACTTGCCGTCGGCGCCCTTGCGGAACCAGTTGGTGGTATAGATCTTGGGCAGTTTGGCGCCTGATGCTTCCAGCTTGCTACCCAGGCTGAGCCAGTGCTGGAAGTAGTCGGCCATGTTGTAGCCCATGAAGGGCAGCATGGCGAACGGGTCGCGGCGCACCACGCCTTGTTGGCCAGCGGCCGCGGCGGTAGTTTCCGAGCCCATGGTCGCGGCCATGTACACGCCTTCGGTCCAGTTACGCGCCTCGGTTACCAGCGGCACGGTGGTGGAGCGGCGGCCGCCGAAGATGAAGGCGTCGATCGCCACGCCCTTCGGGTCGTCCCAGGCTTCGTCGAGTGCCGGGTTGTTGATGGCAGCCACGGTGAAGCGTGCGTTCGGGTGGGCGGCCTTGGCGCCGGTTTCCTTGGCGATTTGTGGCGTCCAGTCCTTGCCTTGCCAGTCGATCAGGTGTGCTGGCAGGGCCTTGCCAGCCACGTCGTCTTCCATGCCTTCCCACCAGACGTCGCCGTCATCGGTGAGTGCCACGTTGGTGAAGATCACGTTCTTGTCCAGGCTGCGCATGCAGTTGGGATTGGTCTTGAAGTTGGTGCCGGGGGCCACGCCAAAGTAGCCAGCCTCGGGGTTGATCGCGCGCAGTGAGCCGTCGGCTTGAGGCTTGATCCAGGCGATGTCGTCACCGATGGTGGTGACTTTCCAGCCTTCGAACCCGGTAGGGGGTACCAGCATCGAGAAGTTGGTCTTGCCGCAAGCACTGGGGAAGGCCGCTGCCACGTGGTACTTCTTGCCTTGGGGGTTGGTCACGCCCAGGATCAGCATGTGTTCCGCCAGCCAACCTTGGTCGCGGCCCATGGTGGAGGCGATGCGCAGCGCGAAGCACTTCTTGCCCAGCAAGGCATTGCCGCCGTAACCCGAACCGTAGCTCCAGATTTCGCGGGTTTCAGGGTAGTGCACGATGTACTTGGTCTTGTTGCAAGGCCACTTCACGTCGGCCTGGCCAGCTTCCAGCGGCGCGCCCACGGTGTGCACGCAAGGCACGAAGTCGCCGTCCACGCCCAGCACGTCGTACACGGCGGCGCCCATGCGCGTCATGGTGCGCATGTTCACTGCCACATAGGGGCTGTCAGACAATTCAATACCGATGTGCGCAATAGGCGAACCCAGCGGGCCCATGCTGAAAGGCACCACATACATGGTGCGGCCCTTCATGCTGCCCTTGAACAGCGGCGCCAGCGTGGCGCGCATTTCGGCAGGCGCCATCCAGTTGTTGGTGGGGCCGGCGTCTTCTTTCTTTTCAGAACAGATGTAGGTGCGGTCTTCCACACGTGCCACATCGCTTGGGTCGCTTTGGGCGAGGAAGGAGTTGGGGCGCTTGGCGGGGTTGAGCTTTTTGAAAGTGCCGGCGTCCACCAGTTCCTGGCACAGGCGCGCGTACTCTTCTTCGCTGCCGTCACACCAGTAGATGTCTTTAGGCTGGGTCAGCGCGGCCATTTCGGCCACCCAAGCGATGAGCTTGGCGTTTTTGACGTATTTGGGTTCGTTCAGGGCCAGGCCCTGCATCGTGGGTGCGTTCATCGGTAAAGCTCCAAAGTAAAAAATCGTCTTATCAAAAACAGCTTCTGCCCAAGGGGCGATGCAGCCTTTCAAAAGACGTCTTCCGTGGCGCAGGATGAGAACCCGTTGTCAGCGTCGTGGGAGCCGATTTTAGGGAGTGGTTCTAAAGTTACCAAACGATTACAGGCCAACTTTATGCCGAACATGCATCATGTTATGTGCTTCTGTATCGGCCTCTGTAGGAGAAAAGCGCGTTTTGTGCACTGCGTGAAAAAGAAGGTTCCTGGGCCCAAAACGACAAATGCCGGTGACCTTGCGATCACCGGCATTGCCGAGAAACGAGGGGTGCGCCCGAGGGCGCTGGCCGAATCAGGCCATGAAGACAGCGATAAACGCGAGCAAGAAGATCAACACACCGCCCACCACCGGCAACACGATTGGAATCAGCGGGACGATGGACTCAATGGCGTCCGCCGGCTGATGCTCGGCTGCAGCGTGGTTTTGCGTGGGTTCGGACATGGCGACTCCTTTTCTGCTCTTTTGTCTAAGTTGTGTTCGGATTCTAGTGGGGCTTTTTCACTGGTGATTCAAATTTGTTCGTTGGCCTCAAAACCGGCCGTACGCAAAGCCGCCAATACCTCCTGCACGTGGGCGCGGCCACGTGTCTGGATCACCAGCTCAATGTCCACGTTCTGCGCCGACAGCGCGGTAAACGCCCGCTGGTGGTGCACTTCGTTGATGTTGGCGCCCGCGCCCGCCACCGTGGCGGTGATCTTGGCCAGCGAGCCCGGGTTGTCGCGTGCGCCCACACGCAGCCGCGACAGCCGCCCCGCGCGCACCATGCCGCGCTCGATGATGGCCGCCAGCAACAGCGGGTCGATATTGCCGCCTGACAGCACCAAGCCCACGTTTTTGCCTTTGAAGCGCTCCGGGTATTTCAACAAAGCCGCCAGCCCAGCCGCTCCAGCGCCTTCCACCACCGTCTTTTCAATCTCCAGCAGCATCAGAATGGCCTGCTCGATGTCACCTTCGTCGACCAGCACTAGGTCGTCCACCAGTTCGCGGATGATTTCCTGGGTGAGCTGCCCGGGCATGCCGACGGCAATACCTTCGGCAATCGTGCTGCTGCCCTGGGGGAACGCCGTGCCCTTGACGGCATTCACCATGGCCGGGAACTGGCTGGTCTGCACACCCACAATGTGCAAATCGGGTTTCAGCGCACGCGCTGCCGTGGCGATGCCGGCAATCATGCCGCCGCCGCCCACGGCAATGACGAGCATGTCGAGCTGTGGCACCTGTGTGAGCATCTCCAGCCCTACGGTGCCCTGGCCGGCAATGATGTCGTTGTCGTCATACGGATGCACAAACACCAAGCCGTCGCGCTCGGCCAGCCCGTAGGCGTGGGTGCGGGCTTCTTCCAGCGTGTCGCCGTGCAGCACCACCTCGGCGCCAAAGCCACGTGTACGTTCTACCTTCACACCGGGCGTGAAGCGCGGCATGACGATTACCGCGCGCAGGCCCAGGCGTTGTGCGTGGTAGGCCACGCCCTGGGCGTGGTTGCCGGCGCTCATGGCCACCACGCCGCGCAACACCGGTGTGTCGGGCGCTGTGCCATTGGCGCGCGCTGCCTCGGCCTCAGCCAGTTGCACGAGTTTGTTGCAGGCGCCGCGCTCCTTGAACGACGCGGTGAACTGCAGGTTCTCAAACTTCAAGAACACCTCGGCGCCGGTGATCTGCGAAATGGTGCGCGAATCGACACAGGGCGTGTCCAGAATCTGGCCCTTCAGACGCAAGGCGGCGGCGTGGATATCTGCAAGTGTGGTCATGGCGAAGAGTGTGACAAATTTTTGCGCTGGCGCGATGATGACATGCCCGTTTGACCTCGTTGCCGCTGGACCCCTGGGAAATTCTGCGAAGTATCTTCCCAAGGGTTGCGGCCTGCGTTATGGTGCGGCCAACGTATTCCGTTCCTGGGAGCACTTTCCATGGTGAAACGCTCGATGTCGACCGCCGCTGGCGCCCTGCTCATTCCGTCTCCCGGACTGCAGCAGGCGCCTGTGCTGGATTTGATGTGTTCCCACTTTGTGCTGACCCTGGTGGCCCGGCAAGGTGCCAAGTTCAACGTCCGCCGCGACTTGAACAGCCTGCTGGCCATGGCCGGCCGCCACCTGGTGTGGCCGCTGCCCGTGCTCACCCGCCTGCGCGAGTTTCTGGGGCGGCGTTGCAAAGACAATGAATTCTGGCGCGGCCATGCGGCCCTCGACACGGCTGAATTCCTGGAGCGCCACGGCATCTGGCGCGGCCCTTACGAAGAAGGCACGCTGTTCTTCTATCTGGACGAATACGCCAAAGACCAACCCAAAGACCTGCTCTCGGCGCTGACCGTCACCGGCGAATGGCTCACGCAGGTGTTGAAGAAGCAATCGACCCTGGTCGAGAAAAACATCGATGCGCTCTCGGGCCTGCTGCTGCTGAACAAAGCCGAGCGTGCGTTGCTGCTCTACGGCACGCTGGCGCGTTACCAGCGCGACCTGCGCACCATCTTGGTGGAAGTGAAGGTCAACAACGCGCCCGAGGCTTACGCCGCGATAGCCGAGCTGGCGGGTGTGAGCCCGTCCGATGTGGGTGAGGCCTTGCGCGCGGGCTCGCGGCTGGAGCGCATCGGCCTGGTCGAGAACCTGATCTCCGAGCACAACATCACCGACCTGGCCGACCTGATGAAGGTCAGCGAAAAGCTGCCGCCGGTGCTGATGCGTGAATACCGCAACCAAAACGAGCTGATGGCCGTGTTCACGCGCCCGGCCACGCGCAGCACGCTGAAGCTGCAAGACTTCTCGTTTGTGGACGAAGACGCGCAGGTGATGGTGTCGCTCTTGCGCAATGCCGTGGCGCGCAAAGAGCCAGGTGTGAACGTACTGCTTTACGGCCCGCCCGGCACCGGTAAAACCGAGCTGGCGCGTGTGGCCGCCGATGCCGCCGGGCTCGACCTGTTCGAGGTGGAATATTCCGACCGCGACGGCAACTCCCTCAGCGGGCGCGACCGCTACCGCTCGCTGCAAATCGCCCAGGTGTTCTTGAAAGGCAGCGTGCAGGCGGCGTTGTTGTTTGACGAAGTGGAAGACGTCTTCCCGCCCATCAGCTCCGAAGCCGCGCAGTTGATTGCCCGCGCCGAGCAAGTGCCCGCGCCCAGCAACAGCTCGGTCAGCGGCAAGGCCTGGGTGAACCAGATTTTGGAATCGAACACCGTACCCACCATCTGGATCACCAACCGCATCGAGCAAATCGACCCAGCCTTTCGCCGCCGCTTTGCCTACCACCTGGAGTTGCGTTCGCCACCGCCCGGCGCACGTGAAGGCCTGGTGCGCAAAACGCTTGAAGGCGTGGCGGTGTCGGATGCGTTCGTCGCCAAACTCACCGAGCGCAAAGGTCTGACGCCCGCGCAGATCCGCACCGCCGTGCGTTTTGCCGACTTGGCAACAACCGATGCACTCGGGTTGGAGAGCCTGATCGAACGCCAACTGACCAACGCCGACAAAGCCTTGGGCGGCCACCACAGCGGCTTTGAGGCGCGCCCCAGCGTCACCACCTACAGTCTGGACATGCTCAACGTGGAATGCCGCTTTGAGATCCCGCGCGTGGTGCAGGCGCTGAAGGCGTGCGGCCACGGCACGCTGTGTTTTTACGGCGCACCGGGCACCGGCAAAACCGCGCTGGCCGAGCACATTGCCAAGTCGCTGGGCCGTCCGTTGCTCATCAAGCAAGCCAGCGACTTGATGAGCAAGTTTGTTGGCGAGACCGAGCAGAACATGGCCGCCATGTTCAAGGAAGCCGAGGCCGAGCAGTCGGTGTTGTTGCTGGACGAAGCCGACAGCTTTCTGCAAGACCGCCGAGGCGCGCAGCGCAATTACGAGGTCAGTGAAGTCAACGAGATGCTGCAAGGCATGGAGCGCTTCAACGGCATCTTCATCTGCACCACCAACCTGCTCGACCGCATCGACCAGGCGGCGTTGCGCCGCTTCGCGTTCAAGATCAAGTTCTTGCCGCTGACGCGCGCCCAACGCGAGACCATGTTCGTCACCGAAGCGTTGGCGGGTGACAGTGGCCAGTTCAGCGCTGAGTTGGCCACGCGCCTGTTGAAGCTCGACCAGCTTTGCCCCGGCGACTTTGCCGCCGTGAAGCGCCAGGCGGAAATTCTGGACGTGTTGATTGAGGCCGACGAATTCATGGCACAGTTGGAGGCCGAACACCGCATCAAGCCCGAAGTGCGCGATGCCCGTAGCATGGGTTTCGTTCCGTAGTTCTGCGCAGGCGCGTTTCGACTCCACGCCCGCCCGGGGTGCGGAGTGATGGCAGGGGGTGACAGAGGCCCTCTTATGTAGAACATAGAACAACTATGCAAAGCTCGCGCGTGACCCAGGAAATCAGTGGCGACAAGGCCCGGCAATTGCGCCGCATGCGGCGCGTATTGCAGATCTGGGCCACCGGCATGATTCTGGGCGGCTCGTTCTTCGGCATCAATCTCGCACTGCGCGGTGATTGGTTCATGACGGCGGTGGAAGCGCAACTGGTGTTGACGGCTGTGTTGGCCTTCTGGCTGGCGCGGCATGACCAGCCCCGGTACGCGGCTTTGGCCATGATGGCAAGCCTGTTTTTCACCCTCTGCGTGGTTTGTGGCACCCAGGATCTCGCGACGTCCAAGGTGCCACGCACCTCGCACATCTTTTTTCTGGCCATGGGCATGGCCACATTCTTGATGTTCAAGGGAGAGGGCTGGTCGTTGCGCCATGGCCTCACGCTCATCAGCTTCTCGGCCTTTCTGTTCTTTGCCAGTTCTTCCACAGGCTGGCCGCAAGGAGAGCCGGTGCCGGACACCCTGCGCGGGCCGTGGGCCTGGGGCATCAACGTTTTCGGTTTGGTCGTGTTGTACGCCTTGCTGGTGGTCATGCAGTCAAGCATGGTGGAGCGGCATTCGTTGTCGATCGACCTGCGCAACGCCCTGGCTAACCGCCAGTTTGTGTTGTATTACCAGCCGCAAGTCGGCGCCGAGGGACAAGTGATTGGCGCCGAGGCTTTGCTACGCTGGCCGCTGCCCGAACATGGCATGGTGTCGCCGGCCGAGTTCATTCCGCTGGCCGAGCAAAGCGGCTTGATCTTGCCGCTGGGGGAATGGGTGCTGGAGACCGCGTGCAAAACCCTGGTGCGCTGGGCGGGCGCGCCGCACACGGCGCATCTCACCCTCGCCGTCAACGTCAGCGCACGGCAGATGGCGCAGCCCGACTATGTTGAGCAGGTGGTGCACGTGCTCAATGCCTCAGGCGCGAACCCCAAGAGACTCAAGTTGGAACTGACCGAAAGCTCCCTGGTGCACGACGTGGAGGATACGGTGGTCAAGATGACTGCGCTCAAGGCGCTGGGTGTGCAGTTTGCGATGGACGATTTCGGCACCGGTTATTCGTCGCTCAACTACCTCAAGCGCCTGCCGTTGGACCAGTTGAAGATCGACCAATCGTTTGTGCGCGATGTGCTCACCGACCCCAATGACGCGGCGATTGCGCAAACGGTGGTGACGCTGGGCCAGACGCTGGGTCTGGATGTGATCGCCGAGGGGGTGGAGACGGTGCGCCAGCAGCAGTTTCTGCGCGAGATCGGCTGCCACAGCATCCAGGGCTATCTGGTCAGCCGCCCGCTGCCGCTGGCGGAGTTCGAGGCGTTCTTGCAAGCCTATGGCGAGAACGCAGTAGCGCCACCGGCAAAGGTGGCTTGAACCGGATCAAACGCTGTCCAGCTTGCTGGTGTCCAGCCCGGCCACAGCTTCCAGTGCATGGGCCTTCTCAGCCAGGAACACCGGCGCCACCATGGCGGCAATCAACTCCAGCAAGGGCGAGCTCACCTGGTCATAGGCCGCGCGATGGTTTAGCAGGTTGAGCGAGCCGATCACCTCGCCGCCAAACCAGATCGGGATATTGAGCACCGAGTGCAGGCCGTGCTGGATCAGCATCTCGGACTCCGAAAACACGCTGCGGATGTCGTTCTCATGGCTGCCTACGTAGACCAGGCCTTCGTCCAGCACCCGGCTCGACCACGGGCCCTTACCCGTGGCCTTGAAGCCGCCCAGGGGGCTGATGTTGCCGTCCGACGTGTAGATGCGGCCCATCAGGCGCTGCGCCTTGAGGTAGACCAAGGCGGTGAACAGCCGGTGGCCGAACAGGTCTTGCAGCAGCTCAGAGATCAACGCCCAGCGGCGTTCGGACGTCTCGGCCTGGCCTAGCTCGTGCGCGGCCTTGGCCAGGCGTACCTGAGGAAACACAGCCGAGCTCATTGGTGCACCCTTCGGCCTGCGGCCTGTCCCGCCAAGCGGGAGCGAGCTTGCTTGGGGCGGCCCTGCGCGGCGCTCATGCCGCAATCTTTTCCAGCGACACGCCGTGCGTGTTCTTGCCGAAGATCAGGATGCCCAGGCCGCCGACAAACAACACACCGGTCATCATGGCGAACACGCCACCGAAGCCCAGTACCGGATACGCGGCCCCCACGATGGTGGGTGAAGCGATGGAGCCGATGCGTGCAAAGGCCGAGGCTGCGCCCATGCCGGTGGCACGGATGGAGGTGGGGTAAATCTCGGCGGTGTAGGTGTATTGCGCGGCGATGATGCCGTTCATGCCGAACGACAGCAGCATGCTCAGCGCCACGATGTCCGACTCGGCGCCGGCAAACGCCAGGCCCAAGGCCGCCAGGCACGACACCACCATGTAAGCCAGGATGGTGTACTTGCGGCCAATCTTGTCGTTGAAGTAGGCGGCCGAGTAGTAGCCCGGAATCTGCGCCAGGTAGATCAGGATGGTGAACGAGAAACTCTTGGTGATGGTGAAGCCACGCGCCACCAGCAAGCTCGGAATCCACACCAAGAACGCGTAGTAGCAGAACAGCACCGAGATCCACAGGATCCAGATCACCATGGTGGTCTTGCCATGTTCGGCGCCAAACAGCGCTGCAAACTTGGCCCACGTGCCCGAGGCGGCAGCGCCGCTGGTGATGCGTGGCCCTGTCACGGGCGCCGGTAGCGGCTGGCCCGTGGAGCGTTGCACCGAGGCTTCAATCTGGGTGCAGATGTCGGCAGCCTCTTGTTTGCGGCCCACGTCTTCGAGCCAGCGTGGCGACTCGAACAACGAACGGCGCCACCACAGCAGAAACACCACCGGCACGGACGCGATGACCATGATCCAGCGCCAGCCATCGTCGCTCAGCGGCACGATGAAGTAGCCCAGCAGCGCCGACAACACAAAACCAAACGAGAAGAAGCCCGCCAACGCGCCGGTAAAACGGCCCCGGTAGCGGCTGCTCACAAACTCGGCCAAGTAGGGCGCGATGATGGCGCCTTCAGCGCCCATGCCCACGCCGGCGATCATGCGCAGGATGTAGAACGAGTGGAAGTTGTGCGCAAACGCATTGGCAAACGTGGCCACACAAAACAGCACCAGCGCCCAAAGCATCACCGTCTTGCGGCCGTAACGGTCGCCCAAAATACCGGAGAGCAAGGCGCCCACCAAGAAGCCCACATAGGTGCTGCTGGCGATCCAACCCACTTCGGTGCCCGTCAGCCCCCACTGCGTGCGCAGCGACGGGATGATGAAGGCGATGATGCCGGCGTCCAAGGCCTCAAAGGCCAACCCCAGACCTCCAATGATGAGTAGCTTGAAGTGAAAGCTACTGAACGGTAGTCGCTCAAGTCGTTCTGAGACGGTGTGCATGATGAGGGAAGCCTTTGGGTTAAGAGATGGGGTTCACTAGCCGGGCATGTGTGCTGACGTTTCAGTCACACGTGTTTTTGTGGATCTCGCCATTGCGCAGGATCAGCTTGATCGCGGTGTCGTGTTGCGTCAGCAGTGCAATGTCTTCGAGCGGGTTGCCGTCCACGAGCAAGAGGTCGGCATAGGCGTTTTCCAGCACCTCGCCGAGCAAGCCGGTCTGGTTCAGGATCTCGGCGCCGATCAGCGTGGCCTGTTGCAGCGTCTTGGCGCCGCCCAGCACCTTGCTGCGCAACAGCAATTCATCGGACTGCATGTAGTGCGTCTCGCCCAGCAAGTCGCTGCCAAAGCCCATCTTCACGCCAGCGGCGTCCAGCACTTCCAGCGCCTTCAAGCCGTTGGTGCGGACCTTGGCAATCTTTTGCACCGACTCCGCGGGCAGGCCGTACTTCGCGCCTTCGTTGGCCAGCCCTTCGTAGGTGATGAGCGTGGGCACCATGTAGGCGCCTTGTTCGGCCATGAGCTTGGCGGTATCGGCATCGACCAAATTGCCGTGTTCAATCGTGCGCACACCACAACGCACCGCGCGCGAGATCGCTTGTGGTGTGTAGGCGTGGGCCATCACGTAGGTGTTGGCGTTGTGCGCTTCTTCGACGATGGCTTTCAACTCAGCCTCAGAGAAGCCCAGGTTGTTGATCGGGTCGTTGGGCGAGGCCACGCCGCCCGAGGCCATCACCTTGATCTGGGTGGCGCCCTTCAAGATTTCTTCGCGCACCGCCAGGCGGCAAGCGTCCACACCGTCCACCACGCGGCCGATGTTGCCAATCTTGTAGGCGCACGAGCAGGGGTCGAGTGTGTCGTTGCGCGCCCGGAAGTCACCGTGGCCGCCGGTTTGCGACAAGGCCTTGCCCGCGCAGAACAGGCGCGGCCCCGGCACCAGCCCGGTACGCACGGCTTCGGCCAGAGCCCAGTCGGCGCCACCGGCATCGCGCACCGAGGTGAAGCCGCGGTCGAGCATGCCCTTCATGATCGGCAGCGCACGCAGCAAGGCCAAGGCGTTGGGCAAATTGGCCACGGTGCCGAGGTTGAAGGCCGAGGCCACCACGTGGACGTGGCAGTCGATCAGGCCGGGCATCAGCGTCATGCCGCGCCCATCAATCACCTGTGCGCCTTCCACGCTCAGCGGCTCGGCGCTGATGCGTTGAATCAAGCCTTCATCCAACAGCACATGTTGAAGAGGCGTGAGGGAAAGATTCCGGGTATCCAGAATCCGCACGTTTTGAAGAACGATCGCTTGCATATTGAATTGGGCCAGAATGGATGGCCATAGACACCTGATATGGCGTTGACTCTAAAGGCAACGTTATGAAAAAGTTCATCCATTTACGGTGTTGGCCGAGCCAAAAATTCGTACCCCTATGACTGCCACTCATACCCGCCATGCGTAGACGGTGCCCCACTATTTCGGAATTGAATGCGTTTATTTCCTCGGCGCGGCATTTGTCGTTTTCCAAGGCCGCAAAGGAATTGTTCGTCACGCAAAGCGCCATCAGTCGGCATATCGCCACGCTGGAGAGCTACCTCGGCCACGCCTTGTTCATCCGTGGCGTGAATGGGCTGGAGCTGACGCAGATGGGAGGCACCTACTTGAAGCTGGTGCGTCCGGCCATGCATTCGCTGGAAGCCGCCACCTCGCAGGTGATGTACACGGCGCCCCAATCGCAGTCGCTCAACCTGTCGGTGGCGCCAACGTTTGCCGCGAATTGGTTGTTTCCTCGGTTGAATGCGTTCAGGGCGGCCCATCCGCTGATCTCGATCAACTTCGTGCGTTATCGCACCATCGACAACATGCAGGTCGAGACCGATTGCGATGCGTCCATCCAATACGGCTACGGCGATTGGCCGAGTGCCGAGGCCACGTATTTGGCGGGCAAGGAAACCTGCGTGGTGTGTTCGCCGCAATACCGCGATGAGCAGCAGATTGGCGATGTCGAGGATTTAAAACGTTGTGTGCTGCTGCAGCATATTGAGCTGCCGCTGTCGTGGGAGGACTGGTTTGCGGCTTACGTCGGTGGTTATGAGTCGGCGCGTTTCGGGCCGGGGTTCAATCTGTTTTCGATGTTGATCCAGGCCGCCGCCACGGGCATGGGCCTGGCGTTGATCCCCACGTGTTTGATTGAACGCGAGCTGGCCTCGGGTGAACTGGTCGAGCCCTTGGGACGCCGCTTCGAGAGCCCGCTGGGCTACTACCTGTGTGCGCCCAATTCGCAGACCGATCTGGAGAGTTACCGCCTGTTTGGCGAGTGGCTGCGGCACGAGTCCTTGCATGCGGCAGTGGACGCCAGCGAGGGCGCCGCCTGCCGCTACTGCGGCCCTACATAGAACTCACGCGCAGCACCTCGGCCCCGTAGGCTTCGAGTTTTTTCGCACCAATGCCGCTGATGCCCTGCAGGTCGTCCAGCGACTGCGGTGCGCGCTGTGCGATGGCGGCCAGCGTGGCGTCGTGGAAGATCACATAGGCCGGCAGGTTGTGCTGCTTGGCCACCTCGGCGCGCCAGGCCTTGAGGTTGATGAAGCGCACTTCGGCATCTGGCCCCAGGTTGGCGGCGGCGGCCGCAGCGGCTTGGGTGCTGCGGCGCGTGCGTTTGGGTGCCGGGGCGGCGCTGGTTTCGCGCAGCAACACGGCGGCCTGGCCGCGCAGCACGCTGCGCGAGCCTTCGGTGAGGCACAGGGTGTCGAAGCTGAAGCCGGCATCGGTGGTGACCTTCTGCAAACCCACGGCACCCACCGCTAGCAACTGGCGCAGCACGCCGCGCAACTGGTGCTCGCTGAAGTCTTTGCCCAGGCCAAAGGTGGAGAGCTTTTCGTGGCCGAACTGCTGCACCTTGTCGGTGTCTTTGCCGCGCAGAATGTCCATGATGTGCCCGGTGCCGAAAGTCAGGCCGCTGGCCTCGTGCACGCGGTAGATGGTGGAAAGCAGTTTGCGTGCGGCGTCGGTGCCGTCCCAGACCGCGGGCGGGTTCAGGCAGTTGTCGCAGCTGGCGCATTTCATCTGCGCCACGCGGCCTTCGGGGTTGGCTTGGCCGGGCGCGCCCAGGCCGTAGGTTTCGCCAAAGTAGCCCAACAGGCGCACGCGGCGGCAGTCGGTGGCCTCGGCCAGGGCCAGCAGCGCGTCGAGCTTGCCGCGCATCACGTCCTTGAAGGTGTCGGCGGCGGGGCTTTCGTCGATCATGCGGCGTTGGTTCACCACGTCTTGCAGGCCGTAGGCCATCCAGGCGTGCGCGGGCAGGCCGTCGCGGCCGGCGCGGCCGGTTTCCTGGTAGTAGCCCTCGATGTTCTTGGGCATGTCGACGTGGGCGACAAAACGCACGTCGGGCTTGTCGATGCCCATGCCGAAGGCGATGGTGGCCACCATGACGATGCCGTCTTCACGCAGAAAACGGTCCTGGTGCAGTTGGCGCTGCTCGGTAGGCAACCCGGCGTGGTAGGGCAGGGCGTTGATGCCCGACTCCTGCAGCGTGCTGGCGAGCTCTTCCACCCGTTTGCGCGACTGGCAGTACACCACGCCCGCGTCTTCGGGGTGCTCGCGCTCGATGAAGCGCAGCAGTTGTGTGGTGGCGTCTTTCTTCTCGACGATGGTGTAGCGGATGTTGTGCCGGTCGAAGCTGCTGACAAATTGGCCAGCGTCTTCCAGTTGCAGGCGCTCGATGATGTCGGCGCGCGTGAGCGCATCGGCCGTTGCCGTCAGCGCAATGCGCGGCACACCGGCGTAGCGTTCGTGCAGCACCGTCAGGCCGCGGTATTCGGGGCGGAAGTCGTGGCCCCACTGGCTCACACAGTGGGCTTCGTCAATCGCGAACAGGCTCAGTTGGCCGCGCTGGTGCAGGCCGTCCATCAGGTCGAGGAAGCGGGGCGTGGTCAGCCGCTCGGGGGCGGCGTAGAGCATGGTGATCTCACCGCGCGCCAGGCGGCGCTCCACGTCGAGGGCGGCTTGCCAGTCGAGTGTGGAATTGAGGAACGCGGCCTCCACCCCGGCCTCGTGCAGCGCGCCCACCTGGTCGTGCATCAGCGCGATCAGCGGCGACACCACGATGGTGATGCCGTGCCCCATCTGCTGGCGCACGATGGCCGGCACCTGGTAGCACAGGCTTTTGCCGCCGCCCGTGGGCATCAGCACCAGGGCGTCGCCGCCTTGGATGACGTGTTGGACGATGGCCTCTTGCGGGCCACGGAACTGCTCGTAGCCAAAGACTTCGTGCAGAACGGAATGCGCGGTGGACAAACGAAATACTCTTGATTTGATAGCTGGGTGCGCTGGTGAACAGCGCGCTGGGTGCCGATTGGGCTCTATAAACAAGAGGCGATGGGCGGCAGCCGACAAGCCTCTATTGTGCGCGGTGCGTGGCGCGTACTCCACAAGTGGTGGCGTAACAGGGGCGAACAGAGTCGGTTGGGCGGTAAGGGCAAGCCAGCGTCCTTAAAATGCGGGGATGCAAGCCCGCCCCTACACCCGCGCAGCCCAGCTGCCCACCATCTTGTCCCAACGCATTGCCATCCTCGATGGCGCCATGGGCACCATGATCCAGCGCTTCAAGCTCAACGAGGCGCAATACCGGGGCGAACGCTTCAAAGACTTTCACAAAGACGTGAAGGGCAACAACGAGTTGCTGAGCCTGACGCGGCCCGACGTCATCACTGACATCCACGAAAAATACCTGGCCGCCGGTGCCGACCTGATCGAAACCAACACCTTCGGCGCCACCACCGTGGCGCAAGAAGACTACGACATGGCCGACCTGGCGCGCGAGATGAACCTCGAATCCGCCAAGCTGGCGCGCGCCGCCTGCGACAAGTACAGTACGCCCGACAAACCGCGTTTCGTGGCCGGCGCCCTGGGCCCAACGCCCAAGACCGCGAGCATCAGCCCCGACGTGAACGACCCCGGTGCGCGCAACGTCACCTTTGAACAACTGCGCGCTTCGTACCTGGAGCAAACGCTGGCGCTGATCGAAGGCGGCTCGGATGTATTGCTGGTCGAGACCATCTTCGACACGCTCAACGCCAAGGCTGCGCTGTTTGCCATCGACGAAGCGTTTGAGGTCACGGGCGAATACCTGCCTATCATGATCAGCGGCACCGTGACCGACGCGTCGGGCCGCATCCTGTCGGGCCAAACCGTCACTGCCTTTTGGAACAGCGTGCGCCACGCCAAGCCGCTGACCATCGGCCTGAACTGCGCCTTGGGCGCCACGCTGATGCGCCCCTACATCCAGGAGCTCAACCGCGCCGCACCCGACACCTTCATCAGCTGCTACCCCAACGCCGGCCTGCCCAATCCCATGAGCGACACCGGCTTTGACGAAACGCCAGACGTCACCAGCCGCCTGGTGCACGAGTTCGCCGCCGCCGGGCTGGTGAACGTGGTGGGCGGCTGCTGCGGCACCACACCCGACCACATCGGCGCCATTGGCCGCGCGGTGGCGTCGACCAAGTCGCGCCCCTTGTTTTATGCCGAGCCTGCCGAAGCGGTTTAAAGCTACAGCTCCCTGGCGTTTGGCCTACACGTTGGCCTGACAAGGCCGGTGTAGGATGGTTCCTCAACCTTGAGGAGTGTCTTCCATGGCCCGTTCCTTTGTCATGCAAGCGTTGGTGGCTGCGGCCTTGGCCGTGCCCGCGCTGGCGAGCGCCCAACAGACGGCCTACACCAGCGCGCTGCTCAATCTGCGGGCCGGCCCCAGTCCAGATTTTCCTGTCGTTGCCGTACTGCAGCCCGGTGTGGCGCTGGCGGTGCAGGGTTGCACCACCGGCTACAGCTGGTGTGACGTGGTGGTCGACGGCAACGTGCGCGGCTGGGTTTTCGCCCAATACCTCAGCTACCCCAGTGGGCCACAGGTCGTCCCGTTTTCATCGGCTGCCATCGGCATTGGTGTGCCGCTGGTGGCCTTCAGCCTGGGCGCCTACTGGGGCAACTATTACGCTGATCGTCCTTGGTACGGCCGCCCACCTCCGGGCTGGGGCCGTCCGCCACCGATGGTGCGGCCACCTGTGCGTCCGCCTTACCACCCGGGTGGGCCCGGCATGGGCGGGCCGGGTCGTCCCGGGGGGCCTGGAGGCCCAGGAGGCCCCGGTCATGGCGGCCCACAGGTGCGTCCACCTGGCGGCGGCGGGCATCACGGAGGCCCACCGAATGGAGGTGGGCCTCGGCCACCCGGTGGTGGGCCTCGGCCACCCGGTGGTGGTGGCGGAGGGCACGGTGGCGGCGGCGGTCACCACGGTGGTGGCAGGCATTGACGATGAAGTGACCAATCGTTGTTGCTATTGAAATCGCAGCTTCTTGCGCATATACAGAAAGCGTAAGAGCATGTTTTTCTATATATAAAAATCAGGAGACAAAAGACATGAACGACCCCTTGGTTCCCCGGCTGGAGCAGTGTTATTCCGGCGTGCTGCACGATGTGATGCGCGCCATGGGCCTGAGCGATTTCACGTTGCCGCCCACCTTGCGTCCGCTTATTCCCGGACAAAAGCTGTGTGGCCCAGCCAGCACGGTGCAGGGCCGCGTGGACACCACGGCTGACCCGCATGCCACGCTGCTGGCCTGGACGGGTCTGCTGTCACGCGCCAAGCCCGGGCACGTGCTGGTGATCCAGCCCGATGATTCCACCGTGGCGCATATGGGGGAGTTGTCGGCCGAGACGCTGAAGTTTCGCCATGTGCGCGGGGTGGTGGCCGACGGCGGCGTGCGCGACGCCGAGTTCATTCAAAAGATCGGCTTGCAAGTGTGGCACCGCTACTTCACGCCGCGCGACATCGTGTCCTACTGGCTACCGGAAGACTTCGAAGTGCCCGTGGTGATTGGCGATGTGACCATCCAGCCCGGCGACTATTTGTTTGGCGATACCGATGGCATGGTCTGTTTGCCGCATTCCCAGGCGGAGGCCATCATCACCCAAGCCGAGACGGCCATGGGCCAAGAGAATTTAGTGCGCACCGCCATCCTGGAAGGTGTAGACCCGCAAGAGGCCTACCTGCGCCACGGCAAGTTTTAAAGACTAGGACTAGGCAGAGGTCGGCGCCGCCAACGCCGTTTCAATGTCGCCGCTGAGCTTGGCCGGGGTGTCCAGCGGCGCATAACGCTGCAGCACCTGGCCGTCGCGGCCAATCAAGAATTTGGTGAAGTTCCACTTGATGGCTTTGGTGCCCAGCACGCCTGGCGCTTGCGCTGTAAGCCATTGGTACAGCGGGTGGGCCTCTTGGCCGTTGACGTCGATCTTGCCCATCATGGTGAAGCTCACACCGTAGTTCATCTGGCAGAAGCTGGCGATCTCTTCGTTGGCACCCGGGTCTTGCGCGCCAAACTGGTTGCACGGAAAACCCAGCACCACCAGGCCGCGTGCAGCGTATGTCTTGTGCAGTTCTTCCAGCCCGGCAAACTGCGGCGTGAAGCCACAGGCGCTGGCCGTGTTCACAATCAACAGCACCTGGTGGCGAAAATCGACCAGCGACACGGGGTGGCCCGTGATGTCGAGCGCTTCAAAACTGTAGAGGTCTGGAGTGCTTGGCATGGGCACCTCCTATGAGATCAGTGATGGGTCAGTGCGTGTTGTCGTTGCGCGCGATGTCAAGCAGGTGCTCCACCGTTTCGCGGTCGTGGACGAGGTTGCGGGCGTGCCATCGCTGGATCAGCCACATGAACCCTGCCACCACCAAGCCAAACAATGTGATGGCACCAAATGCCGACAAACCCATGCCGGTGGAGAACGTGTACAGGGCGCCCAGGAACAAGATGCAGGCTTGTTCGTTGAAGTTTTGCACGGCAATCGAACGGCCTGCACCCATGAGGTTGTGGCCTCGGTGCTGCAGCAGCGCGTTCATCGGCACCACCAAAAAGCCACCCAAGCCACCCAGCAACACCAGGAACGGGGCTGCCACCCAGACGTTGGTGATGAAGTTCAGCAGAATCACCAGCACACCCATGGCAATGCCCAGCGGAATCACCTTGGTGGCCATGTCCAGCTTCATGCGGGCCGAAGCCACGACGGCGCCCACGGCCGTGCCAATGGCCACCACACCCACCAGGCTGGAGGCCTGCGTGGTGCTGTAGCCCAGCGCTGCGGCAGCCCAGGCCAGCACAATGAATTTGAGGTTGCCGCTCACGCCCCAGAACAGCGTGGTGGTGGCCAGCGAGATTTGGCCCAGGCGGTCGCGCCACAGGCGCAGGTTGCAGCTCCAGAAGTCGGGCAGCAACTCGATCATGCGCTTGGGCATGGCGCGCATTTCCACGCCGGTATGGGGAATGCGGGTATTGAACCAGGCGGCCAGCATGTAGACCAGAATCAACACTGCAATCGCCGCTTCAGGGGCGGTGGTGATGCCGGTGTCGATAAATGGGATGTCGATGGCCAGCAGCTTGCGGGAGATCACCGGCCCGACCAATTGACCGCCCAGCAGCACACCCAGAATGATGGAGCCAATGGTCAGCCCCTCGATCCAGCCGTTGGCCTTGACCAACTGTGACGCGGGCAGCAGCTCCGTCAAGATGCCGTATTTGGCGGGTGAATAGGCCGCGGCACCCAGGCCCACCACCGCATAAGCGATGAGCGGGTGTACGCCAAACAGCATCATCAAACAGCCAACGATCTTGATGGCATTGCTGTAGAACATGACCTTGCCTTTGGGCAAGGCGTCAGCAAAAGCGCCCACAAAGGGCGCCAAGATCACGTAAAAGAGCGCAAACATCGGCACCAACGCCGCTTGTTGCCAAGCCGGGCCGTGTCCAGATCGCAGCAACTGCACAGCACCTACGAATAGGGCGTTGTCTGCCAGCGAGCTGAAAAACTGCGCTGACATGATGGTGAAAAAACCGCGCTTCATTAATGGCTGTCGACGGCACCAGTGGGGCTGGCGCAGGTGATAAGTTCGGTTGATCCGGTGCTGCAGTAAAGAATGCGGGTTATATCACGCGGGGTGGTGACAAAATAAACCGATCCCCCTCAAATCGTGGGGCTCTAAGTTGTACTTTTCAAGCCCCAAGCACCATGCCGCGTCCCATACAAGCCGTTATCCATACCGAATCTTTACGCCATAACCTGACGCGCGCCCGAGCGGCGGCGCCGGATGCGCGGGTTTGGGCAGTGGTCAAGGCGAATGCTTATGGCCACGGTATTGAGCGCGTGTTTGAAGGCCTGCGCGGCGCCGATGGCTTTGCGTTGATTGACCTGGAAGAAGCCCAACGTGTGCGCAACCTGGGCTGGCGTGGCCCGATCTTGCTGCTGGAGGGTGTGTTCGAGCAGCGCGACCTGGAGTTGTGTTCGCGCCTGGGCCTGTGGCACGCCGTGCATTGCGATGAACAAATCGACATGCTGGCCACGCACAAGACGAATGTGCCGCATCGCGTATTTCTCAAAATGAATTCAGGTATGAACCGCCTGGGCTTTACCCCCGAGCGTTACCGTGCCGCCTGGACACGGCTGAACCTGCTGCCGCAGGTCGAAGAAATTTCCTTGATGACGCACTTTGCCGATGCCGATGGTCCGCAAGGGGTGGCCCGTCAGATGGAAGTGTTCAACGCCGTGACGCAAGATTTACCCGGCGAACGCACGGTGGCCAACAGCGCCGCCACTTTGCGCCATACGGTGGGTGGCCCGCTGCAAGACCCTGGTTTGGCGCCACAAGTCGCCGGTGACTGGATTCGCCCCGGCATCATGGTCTATGGTGGCTCACCCGACTATCCTGAATACGATGCCACCTATTGGGGCATTCAGCCCGCGATGACGCTACAAGCACGCATCATTGGGGTGCAAGAAATGGCAGTCGGTGCGGCTCTGGGCTATGGCTCCAATTTTGTGGCCGAGCAGCCCACCCGTATTGGCATTGTGGCTTGTGGTTATGCCGACGGCTATCCGCGCCTGTGCCCCACCGGCACGCCGGTACTGGTCGATGGCGTGCGCAGCCGCACGCTGGGCCGGGTGAGCATGGACATGCTGGTGGTCGACCTGTCCCACCTTTCTGAGGCCGGCATGGGCAGCATGGTCACGCTGTGGGGCAAGGCCGCCAACGGCGCGGTGGTGTCGATCGACGAAGTCGCCGCCAAGGCCGGTACCGTGGGCTGGGAGCTGATGTGCGCCCTGGCACAGCGTGTGCATGTGGTTGTGGACGATGTGCCCGAATTGGCGACATCGCGGTGATAAAAACGCTTGCGCTGACCTTCCGTATTTCTTTTTCGTCCTGCTGTCGTGGTGCTTAGCCATATTGACGGGGGCGAAACGGAATGGCGGCAGGAAAAATGACACAAACATGCGTACAAATTTGTGTTTCCCAAGTTTGTGATGTGACTGGTTTACGCCCCAAAACGTATCATTCAGTTACTAATTTTTAAACCGAGGTGCGTTGTTTTGGAAAATCCTAATATTTGGGTAGGCAGCGCAAAAGCCGGGCAGGGTGCGGATTTATCGATCGTCATTCCAACATTTAAAGAGCGAGAAAATGTTGGTGAGCTCGTGAAACGCATTGCGGTCAGTCTGGTGGATGTCCACTGGGAGGTCATTTTTGTCGATGACGATTCCCCAGACGGCACAACCGAAGAAATTCGTGCCCTGGCGCAGCGTGATTCGCGGGTGCGTTGCATTCAACGCATTGGCCGGCGTGGCCTGACTTCGGCCTGTGTTGAGGGGATTTTGTCCAGCAGTTCGCCCTATGTGGCTGTGATGGATGCCGATCTTCAGCACGACGAAACCATCCTGCCGCAGATGCTGCGAACCCTTCAGACCGAAGCGCTCGATATCGTGGTGGGCAGCCGCTATGTTTCTGGCGGCGCCATTGGCGAATGGGGCAAAGCCCGGGCGCAAATCAGCCAATTTGCCACCCGTTTGAGCCATTTGGTGGTGCCGTCGGATCTGCGTGACCCGATGAGTGGTTTCTTCATGATGCGCCGCGATGTGTTTCTCCAATGCACGCGCCATCTCTCCGGCATGGGTTTCAAAATTCTGGTCGATTTATTCGCCTCGGCGCCCAAGCCTTTGCGTTTTAAAGAAATCCCATTTGTTTTCAAGAACCGTATTGCCGGCGAAAGCAAATTAGATAACCAGGTGGCGTTGGATTACGTCCTGTTGCTGCTCGACAAAATGGTCGGGCACATCATTCCCGTTCGCTTTTTCTCATTTGCGTTGATTGGCGGTTTGGGTCTGGGTGTGCACTTTGCGGTGCTTGCGGCCATGTTCAAAGGGGCGCAGCTCGAATTCATGGCGGCCCAAACCGTCGCCACAGCTGTGGCCATGGTGTTCAACTTTGCATTGAACAACGTGATCACTTACCAGGACCGGCGCTTAAAGGGCACGGCTTGGATGCGCGGGTTGTTGTCGTTTGTATTGGCCTGTAGCGTGGGCGCTTTTGCCAATGTGGGTATTGCCAATTACTTCTATGGCCGCAGTGGCGGCTGGATTCTGGCCGCGCTGTCGGGCATCTTGGTGGGGGCGGTGTGGAACTACGCCGTCACTTCTGTCTACACCTGGGGCTCTTCAGTGAAACGGGCTGCTTGAGTTGACGTCGCTGGTTTTGCCAGCGACATCCGTACTTGCCGCTCAGTTTTTTCTTAACTGCAAACGCCAGAGCTGATAGCGCTCTTGCCCCGGTTTCACAGCGCCGGCAAAGTGGTCGTTCAAGGCGCTGGCGGTGAAGACCAGCGCGCCATCGGGCGTGATGGCTGGGGTGTCGGGCCAGTGCACGCCGTCGTCGGCTGCGAGCAAGCGCATCGTTTTGGCGATTGGGTCGTAGCGCACGATGCCGTTACGCGTCACGTCGGTGATGTAGACGCGGCCCTGCTTGTCAACCGTAATGCCGTCGGTGTTGCCGCCTACAGCGTCCAGGTTGCGCACGCTGCTGGCCAGTTGCGTGTCGCTGGTTTTGGCGTCACGCAGCAGCTGGGTAGGCAGTGACCACAGGTTGGTGCCGGTGGTCACCGTCCAGTACAGCGTGGCGCCGTCTGGTGACAGCGCGATGCCGTTGATGCCCAGTACCAGCGGGTTGCCGGGCCACACCTCTTGCCCGTGCGAAACCACTTTGGCGTCAGCTTCGGGCATCAAGCTGGGGTGTTGGCTCAGCACGCGACGCGCCTGGCCGCTGGCAAAGTCCACCACCACCAGGCCCGCCATATTTTTCGGCGCGCTGCGCAATCCGCTGTCGGAGATATAGGCCACACGGCGCACTTCGTCCACCACCACGTCGTTCAAGAAGCTGCCGCTGCGGTCGGCCATGCCGTCCAGGGCGATGGATTTGACGACCCGGCCCGTGTCCAGCGCCAACACCACCAGCTTTTGCGCGCCAGCGGGGGCTGTGGCTTCACCGGCCACAAAGCCCATGTCCAATGCCCAGAGCCAGCCGTTGCGTTGGTCGACATAAAAGCCCAGCACGTTGCGCAGGTGCTCTGCGGGGGCAATGGTGGCGTCGTTGCCTTCCACCGACGGAAACGCCGTGAGGCGCGCCGGGCCGCTGGTGGCCGTGGTGTCCAGGCGGCTGAGCGTGGCGGGTGTGTTGGCTGCAATCAGCCGTGGCGTGCTCACAAAGGCCGAGCCGTCTGCCGCGAAGTGCAGGCCGGCGATGGGTGCACCCGGGGTGGTGGCTGAGGCCGCAAATGGTGCGGGGTTGGCTGCCTTGTCCCAAGTCACGCCGCTGTAGCTGCGCCAGATGGAGAAGTTGGCTTTTGGTGGGGCGGCTTGGGAGAAGCTGGGGGCAAGGCTCAAGCTGGCTGCGAGTGAGGCCAAAGGCAAGAGCGTGAACAGGCGTTTGAACGAAGCGGAAAACATGGGGCTTATCTCAGCTTTTCAGTATGGGTCTATGGAACTCTCAGGCGACTTGGTTCATGCGCAGCAGATCAAACGCGCCGATGAGGTGCCCGGCGTTGGCGCGGAAGGCGTCCATGTGCGCGCCTTGCATATGGGCGTCCCATGATTGGCGGTCTTTCCAGCGCTCGAAAAAAATCACCTTGCCGGGCTGCGTGTCGTCTTCAAACAGCTCGTACAGAATGCAGCCGGGTTGTTGGCGCGCCACCTGCACCAGGGCGGCTTGGGCGGCGACGAGTTCTTGGGCTGCGCCGGGTTTGGCTTCGACGCGGGCCACGATGATGAGGTCTTGCATGGTGTTTCTCCAATGTTGGGGTGTTGAGAGGTACCGAAGATAAGCCGCCGCGCCGAAGGCATAAAGAGCCTGGACGTGCACACATAATGCACGCCATGGAAAGAATAACGCCATGGACCGCCTGAGCACGCTGCGCCTGTTTGTGCGTCTGGCCGATCTGCAAAGCTTCTCGGCCACCGCCAATGAGTTGAACCTCTCAGCCTCCGCCGTCAGCAAGGCCGTGGCCGATCTGGAAAAGACGCTGGGCGTGCGCCTGGTGCAGCGCACCACACGGCGCTTGGCGTTGACCGAGGCCGGCCAGCGTTACGCCGAGCGCGCCCACGGCCTGCTGCAAGCCATGGAAGAGGCCGATGCCGAAGCCTCGGGCGCGGCCTCAGCCGCCACTGGCCGTTTGCGTTTGAACATTCCCATGGCGCTGGGGTTGACCGACTTGGGCGAGGCCCTCACCGCTTTTTCTGTGGCGCACCCGCGCATCGAGCTGGACGTGGAGTTGGGCGACCGCCACGTCGACCTGCTGGCCGAAGGTTTTGACCTGGGCCTGCGCGCCACCACCGACCCCAAGGATTCGAGCTACACCGCGCAACGCATCGCCAGCTTTGCGCTGCACGTGTGCGCGTCGCCGGGCTATGTGCAACAACATGGCCAGCCCCAGTCGCCCGCCGACCTGGCCGACCACGCCTGTTTCGCCTATGCCTACGCCACGGCCGGTGCGCGCTGGCCGCTGCATTGGGATGGCGCCACCCACGTCAGCGTGCACCCGCGTGCGCGGGCCAACAACACCATGTTCTTGAAACGCTTGGTGCTGGCGCACCAGGGCATTGCGGTGTTGCCCGACTTTGTGGCGCGGCCCGAAATCCACACCGGCGCGCTGGTCGAACTGTTTCCCCAAGTAGCGCGCTCGGCGCTGGTGCTGTACGCCGTCTACCCCGAGCGCCGGCTGGTGCCGGGCAAGGTGTCGGCCTGTGTGGCGTTTTTAAAAGACTGGTTCGCCGCGCGCCAGGTTTGAACGGGGACTAAGCCGTTGGCTTGGGATATAGCCCATGCACCTGCGCATGCACCCGCGCCAAGCCAAACAGCGCATCGGTGTAGGGCGTGGCCACGCCGGTGATGGCGCCGAGTTCGCGCACCGCGTTCACCAGCGCATCTAGCTCCACGCTGCGTCCGGCTTCCACGTCTTGCAGCATCGAGGTTTTGAACGCGCCGAGTTTGCGCGTCACGGCGTGGCGGTCTTCTGGCGCCTGGTCGATCACGATGCCGAGCTTGGCGCCCACGGCCTTGGCTTCCAGCATCACGGCCGACACCAAGCCGCGCACCAGGTCGTCGTTCATGATCAGGTCGGTGGTGGCGCCGGTCATAGCGCTGATGGGGTTGACCGTCATGTTGCCCCACAGCTTGAACCAGGTGTCTTGCTGGATGTTCTCGGCCACCGGTGCCTCAAACCCGGCGCGCTGCAGCAGCGCCGCCAGCGCCTGCACACGCGGCGTGGTTTGGCCGCTGGGCTCACCGATGATGAGCTTCTGGCCGAAGTTGTGCTGCACATGGCCGGGGCCATTCAGCGCACAACTGGCGTGCACCACGCAGCCGATCACGTGTTGCGCCGGAATGGCTGCGGTGATCTCGCCGGTGGCATCTACTGACTTCAGCATGTGCCCTGCAAACTCGCCGCCAAAGCCTTGCAAGAACCACCACGGCACGCCGTTCATGGCGGTGAGCACCACGGTGTTCGGGCCAAGCAGCGGGCCGATCTGGCGCGCCACGTCGAGTAGTGCCGGGGCTTTGACGGCCACCACCACCAAGTCTTGTTCGCCCAGGTCGGCCGGGTTGGCGCTGGCTTTAACGGGCACGCTGCGGCTGCCGTCCTTGGTTTGCAGCCGCAGGCCGTGGGTCTGTAATGCGTCGAGTGTGGTGCCGCGGGCCACCACGCTGACTTGGCAACCGGCTTCTGCCAGCAGGGTGCCGATCCAGCCGCCAATGGCGCCGGCGCCGTAAATACACACACGCGAGAAGTTAGGAGTGGTAGACATGTCTTTAAGTCAAATAGGGGTTTCAGGCAATCTGCAAGAGCGCAAGCAGCTATCTTTAACAGAGCAAAAGATCAGTAGGTGCTGCCGCCGCGCGCGGCTTCAGGCAGCGTCTTGAACTTGGCCAGCAGCTCAGAAGCGGCGCGGGTCAACAAAGCGGTGTCGATGCCCACCGCCACAAACAGCGCACCCGCATCCAGCCACTTTTTAGCCTGCGCCTCGGTCGTGGCCAGAATGCCCGGCGCTTTGCCGGCGCGCAAGATGCGGGCAATGCCGTCTTCGATGGCTGCAGTCACCTTTGGGTGGTTGAGTTGGCCGGGGAACCCCATCGACGCCGACAAATCAGCCGGGCCTATGAACACGCCGTCCACGCCCGGCGTGGCCGCAATCGCATCCAGGTTTTGCATGGCCTCCACCGTTTCGGCCTGCACCAGCAGGCACACCTGGCCGTTCGCCTCGTGGATGTAGTTGGGATAACGCTGCCAGCGCGAGGCGCGCGCCAAACCTGCGCCCATGCCGCGAATGCCTTCTGGCGGGTAACGCATGGCCTGGGCCAACTCGGCGGCTTGTTCGGCGGTGTCGACCATGGGCACCAGCAGGGTTTGCGCGCCCAGGTCGAGGTATTGCTTGATCAGCGAGGTTTGGCCCACCGGCAGGCGCACGATGGGATGCGATGAGGAGCCTGCGCTCGCGGCGCTGGCGATGCCCTGCAGTTGCGCCAACACATTGCGCACGTCATTGGGTGCGTGTTCCCCGTCCACCAGCAGCCAGTCGTAGCCCGTGCCGGCCAAAATTTCGGCGCAGTAGGCATCGGCCAGGCCCACCCACAGGCCAATTTGGCTGCGGCCTTGTTGCATGGCTAACTTGAAGGGGTTTTGGGGGGTTTGCAAGTCTTGTCTCCTGGCAGGGCTGATGTCGGCTGGGGTGCCGCGTTGATGTGAATTGATTCTATTGATTGCGCCGCCAGCGTGCCCGGCCCGCCGGTAAAGGGCGAGCCCTACACTTGGGTCATGGCCAAAGAAAAAACAATCTACACCTGCAACGAATGCGGCGGCACCACGCCCAAGTGGCTGGGCAAGTGCCCGCATTGCCAGGCCTGGAATACGCTGGTCGAGTCGGTGGCCGAAACGGCAGCGCCCAGCAAAAACAACCGCTTTGCCGCTCTGGCCAAAACCGCTGAGGTGATGGCCCTGGCCGATATTGAAGCCACCGACATGGAGCGCACGCCCACCGGGCTGGACGAGCTGGACCGCGTGCTCGGCGGCGGCATTGTCGAAGGCGGTGTGGTGTTGATTGGCGGCGACCCCGGCATTGGCAAATCGACCCTGCTGCTGCAGGCGCTGGACGCGTTGCAACGCGCGGGCCAGAAAACGCTGTACGTCACCGGCGAAGAAAGCGGCGCGCAAGTGGCCTTGCGCTCGCGCCGCCTGGGCATCTTGAACAGCCAGGTGCAGGTGCTGGCCGAAATTCAGCTTGAAAAAATTCTGCACACGCTGCAAAGCCACCGCCCCCATATCGCGGTGATCGACTCGATCCAAACCGTTTATTCCGACCAGCTCACCTCGGCCCCCGGCTCGGTGGCGCAGGTGCGCGAATGTGCGGCGCACCTCACCCGTGCGGCCAAGGCCAGCGGCGTGGCGATTGTGCTGGTGGGCCACGTCACCAAAGAAGGTGCACTGGCCGGCCCACGCGTGCTGGAGCACATGGTCGACACCGTGCTGTACTTTGAGGGCGACACCCACAGCAGCTTCCGCCTGGTGCGCGCCATCAAAAACCGCTTTGGTGCGGTGAACGAAATCGGCGTCTTCGCCATGACCGAAAGCGGCCTGAAGGGTGTGAGCAACCCCAGCGCCATCTTCCTGAGCCAACATGCCGAGCCCGTGCCCGGCAGTTGTGTGATGGTCACGCTGGAAGGCACGCGCCCGCTGCTGGTGGAAATTCAAGCCCTGGTGGACACCGGTGGCCCCAGCCCGCGCCGCCTGAGCGTGGGGCTGGACAAAGACCGCCTGGCCATGCTGCTGGCTGTGCTGCACCGCCACGCCGGCATTGCGTGTATGGACCAGGACGTGTTCGTCAACGCCGTGGGCGGCGTGCGCATCAGCGAGCCGGCGGCCGACTTGGCGGTGCTGCTGGCCATCACCTCCAGCCTGCGCGGCAAACCGCTGCCCAAAGGTTTCATCGCCTTTGGTGAAGTGGGCTTGGCTGGTGAAGTGCGCCCCGCGCCGCGCGGCCAGGAGCGCTTGAAAGAAGCCGCCAAGCTGGGCTTCAGCGTGGCTGTGGTGCCCAAGGCGAATGCGCCGAAAAAGCCGATTGAAGGCCTGACCATCCACGCCGTGGAGCGTGTGGAAGAGGCCATGGAAGTGGTGCGCGGGCTCACCTGATCCAGGGTTTCACTGCAGGGTTTTCATGGGTTTTGCCCTACGCAGTGCCCACAAGCCGGGGCTTTCAGCAGGCTGCGAAAATGCGCGCATGAATTGGAAAAATTTTGTCTTCCCCTTGATCGGCGTGGTCATGCTGGTCGTTTCGTTTCAACGTTTTGGCTGGATGGGCGTGGCCGCTGTCACCGGCGGCCTGGTGATGTGGGCGCTGCTGCACATCAACCGCACCATGCAAGTGCTCAACCGTGCGGCTGAATTTCCGGTGGGGTTTGTAGCGAGTGCGGTCATGCTGAACGCCAAACTCAAGCCCGGCGTGAACCTGCTGCACGTGATGGCCATGACGCGCTCGCTGGGTGAGCCGCGTTCGCCCAAAGATACCCAACCCGAGATTTTTCGCTGGACCGATGCCACGCAGTCGCACGTGACTTGCGAGTTTGTAGACGGCCGACTGGCCAAGTGGGTGCTCGAGCGGCCCGCCGAGCCTGCAGCGCCGGTGGAAGACACTCCCGTCCAGCCGTAGAATTCAAGACTCACCGAAATTCGAAGCCGAACCCGGGCAGAACTAAAGGACAGATTGCATGAGCCTCATCCCCCCAGCTCCCTCCATGGCCGACCGCGACGGCAAAATCTGGATGGACGGCCAAATGGTCGACTGGCGCGACGCCAAGATCCACGTGCTGACACACACCCTGCACTACGGTTGCGGCGCGTTTGAGGGCGTACGCGCCTACAACACCGTCAACGGCACGGCGATCTTCCGCCTGGAAGAGCACACCGAGCGCCTGTTCAACAGCGCCAAGATCCTGCGCATGAAGATCCCCTTCACCAAGGAAGAGGTCAACGAAGCGCAAAAAGCCGTGGTGCGCGAGAACAAGCTGGAAAGCTGCTACCTGCGCCCCCTGACCTGGATCGGCTCGCAAAAGCTCGGCGTCAGCCCCAAGGGCAACACCATCCATTTGATGGTGGCGGCCTGGGCCTGGGGTGCCTACCTGGGTGAAGACGGCATGAAGCGCGGCATCCGCGTGAAAACCAGCAGCTACACGCGCCACCACGTCAACATCACCATGACGCAAGCCAAGGCGGTGAGCAACTACAGCAACTCGATTCTGGCCAACATGGAAGCGCTGGACGACGGCTACGACGAAGCCCTGCTGCTCGACGCCTCTGGCTTCGTGAGCGAAGGCGCTGGCGAAAACGTGTTTGTGGTGAAGAACGGCGTGGTCTACACGCCCGACTTGTCGGCTGGTGCCCTGAACGGCATCACACGCAACACCATCATGCACATCGCCAAAGACCTGGGCATTGAAGTGGTGCAAAAGCGCATCACGCGCGACGAAATCTACATCGCCGACGAAGCCTTCTTCACCGGCACCGCCGCTGAAGTCACGCCCATCCGCGAACTCGACCGCGTGGAAATCGGCGCCGGCTCGCGTGGCCCCATCACCGAAAAAATCCAGGCTGCGTTCTTTGACATCGTCAACGGCCGCAATCCCAAATACGCCCACTGGCTCGCCAAGGTCTAAAACAATATGAGCACCACCACGAGTAGCAAAGCAACGGTTGAGTTGTTAGCCAAAGACCTGAACCACCAAGGCGGCGTGTTCTGCCCCAGCCCCAAGGCCGACATGAAGCTGTGGAGCGGCCACCCCAAGGTGTACTTGGACGTGGGCCGCAGCGGTGCCGCCAAGTGCCCTTACTGCGGCACGCTCTATCAGTTAAAAGCTGGTGAGCATTTCGGCGGCGGCCACTAAGTTTGGCCTGGGCCGGGCACCTTGTGCCGGGCCCTTTATCTTTCTGTTCTTCTTCTGAACTGAACCCCGCGTGGCTTCTACTTCCTTGATCGTCGCGCCGCAGTGGATTGGCGACGCGGTCATGACCGAGCCGCTGATGCGCCGCCTGCACGCGCGTGGCGAGCAGCTCACCGTGGGCGCCTTGCCCTGGGTGGCGCCGGTGTACCGCGCCATGCCGCACGTGCACGCGGTGGTTGAATTCCCGTTCCGCCACGGTGGCCTGCAATGGCAGGCACGCCGCGCCATGGCTCAACAACTGCGCGGCCAGTTCGACAACGCCTACGTCTTGCCCAACTCGCTGAAGAGCGCGCTGCTGCCGTTCCTGGCCGGCATCCGCCGCCGCGTGGGCTACTCGGGCGAAAGCCGCGTCGTGCTGCTGAACGAACGCCTGGCCAACCCCAAGGGCGAACGCCCGCCGATGGTGGCCTACTACTCGGCGCTGAGCGGCGAGGGTGCCATCAGCGATCTGGTGCAAGACCGTCCGCACCTGCAACTGCCCGAGGAGGTGGTGGCGCAAGCCTTGCAGCACCTGGGCGTGGCGCGGGGCAGCTTTGCTGTGTTCGCCCCCGGTGCCGAGTTTGGCCCGGCCAAGCGCTGGCCGGCCACACACTTCGCTTCACTGGCCGCGTCACTGGCGGCGCAAGGTGTACCGGTGTTGCTGCTCGGTTCGGGCAAAGAAAACGCGTTGTGCGAAGAAATCGCCGCGCCGGTGCTGGGGCAGCACCCCGGCAGCGTGCAAAACCTGGCCGGCAAAACCACGCTGGAACAAGCGCTGTCGGCCATCTCGGCGGCCAGGTTTGTGGTCAGCAATGACTCGGGCCTGATGCATGTGGCCGCAGCGTTTGGCGTGCCGCAGGCTGCCGTGTTTGGCTCCAGCAGCCCCTTGCACACGCCGCCGCTGAACCCGCTGGCCAGCGTGTTCTGGCTGAAGAACGACCCGAGCTACCAGCCGCCGCTGGACTGCGCGCCGTGTTTTCAGCGCACCTGCCCGCTGGGGCATACGCGGTGTCTTGTGGACGTGACACCCGAGCGGGTGTTGCAAGCGTTGGTGCCTGCGTAAGCCCTGACAAGTAGCGCCGTCATCCACACTGGCGGACAATCGGCGGCAACTCTTCCAAGGCTTTTCAAAGGGCCGTTTAAAAGGCTATTTGCCATGACCGCTATGCCCGTCAGCTTCCCGTTCGACAACACGTTTGCACGTTCCCTCGACGGCTTTTTTGTGTCCTGGTTGCCCGAGCGTGTGCCTGCGCCGGCCATGGTCAAGTTCAACCGCGCACTGGCCACCGAGTTGGGGCTGGATGCTGCCGCGCTCGACAGCCCCGACGGCGCAGCCATCTTCGCCGGCAACCAAGTGCCCGAAGGCGCTACGCCATTGGCCCAGGCCTACGCCGGTCACCAGTTTGGCGGCTTCTCGCCGCAACTCGGCGATGGCCGGGCGCTGTTGCTGGGTGAGGTCATCGACATCCACGGCCAGCGCCGTGACATCGCGCTCAAGGGCTCTGGCCGCACGCCGTTCTCTCGCGGTGGTGACGGCAAGGCTGCACTTGGTCCGGTGCTGCGCGAGTATTTGATGGGCGAGGCCATGCACGCGCTGGGCATTCCCACCACGCGCGCCTTGGCTGCGGTGACGACGGGCGAACAAGCCAACCGCGAAGGCCTGCCGCCCGGTGCCGTGCTGGCGCGTGTGGCCGCCAGCCACATCCGCGTGGGCACCTTCCAATACTTTGCCGCGCGTGGCGACACGGACAAACTGCGCCAACTGGCCGACTACGTGATCGCACGCCACGACCCGGTGGCGGCCCAGGCTGACAACCCTTACCTGGCGCTGCTGGTCGGTGCCAGCGAACGGCAAGCGGCGTTGATTGCCAAGTGGATGGCCGTGGGCTTCATCCACGGCGTGATGAACACCGACAACATGACGCTCTCGGGTGAAACCATCGATTACGGCCCGTGCGCTTTCATGGACGCCTACGACCCGAGCACCGTGTTCAGCTCCATCGACCACCACGGCCGCTACGCCTACGGCAACCAGCCACCCATCGCGCAGTGGAACCTGGCGCGCCTAGCCGAGGCTTTGTTGCCCCTGGTCGATGCCGACCGCGACCGCGCTGTGGCGGCCGTCACCAAAGTTCTGCACGCGTTCCCGGTGCAGTACGAACAACGCTGGCTCGGCGAAATGCGAAAGAAGCTCGGCTTGGTGAGCGAACATGCCGACGACCTCGTTTTGGTCAACGACTTCCTGGCCCTGCTGCAAGCGCAGGCCGTCGACTTCACCCAGGCATTCCGTGGCCTGGGCGAAACCGTAGACAGCCCAGCGCACGCGCGCAACCTGTTTCTCGACATCGCCGCATTCGACGCCTGGGCCAGCCGCTGGCACAAACGCCTGGCGCAAGACGTGGCGACGCCCGGCTCGCGCGCTGCGGCCATGCAGCAAGTCAACCCGGTCTACATTCCGCGCAACCACAAGGTCGAAGAAGCACTGACGGCGGCGGTGGAACGGGGCGACTATGCACCTTTCGAGCAACTGCTGGCGGTGCTGAGCCAGCCGTTCACGGCGCAAAACGAATGGCTTGCCTACGCACAACCCGCCACCCAGGCGCAGGCCCATGGGTACCAGACGTTTTGCGGGACTTGAGGGAACGTGCGTGATGGATAAGTCGCAGGGGTGCAACACGCTCCTCAGTACGACTTCGTAACCATACAATGTAAAGACAACAACGGAACGGCTTCCTCATGTCAGATCCAGAGGGCCCCGAAGGCGCCCAAAAAAGCAAAGTGTTGAGAGAGGGACTGACGCTGTCCGAGCAGGGCATACGCGTGACGGCGCACATCACGGCGGCGGAAAACCGTGCGCCGCTGACCGCTAAAGCTGTGCGCGACGTTCTTGAACAGTCAGGTTTTGGAGACTGGGTGGTGCTGGACGACAGCGTCGACCTGTTGGTCGAGCGCTGGAGCGGCGACCCGGCTGAATTCCAGGTTGAAGTTGCCGAAAAGCGCGATGCCGCAGTAGCCGTGAATATTGCGGCAGACGCCGCCATGGCCTGGCTGCAGGTTTCGCCACCACGCGGTGGCAAGAGCCTGTTGGGCACGGACGTGGCCGAGGCCATACGCCAGGCCGGGGTAGTGTTTGGTATTGATGAAAACGCCATTCCGCAAGCCTGCGCTGCGCTGATGCCCGTCAAAATCGAACTGGCCACCCAGAGACCCCCCCTCAAGGGCGCGGACAGCACATTCGAACTGCTCATCCAGACGGTGGCCGAGCGCGCACCCAAGGTCAATGAAGACGGTCTGATCGATTTTCGCGAGATGGGCGATATTCCCTTCGTCCAGCCCGGCACGCCGTTGATGCGCCGCCACCCCGCGACATTGGGCGTGGCCGGCTGCGATGTGCGTGGCAACCCTGTCACCCCGGCGCCGGGCATCAACACACCCTACGCCAACACGCTCAAGGGTGTGCGCTTCGCCTCCGACGACCCGGAGTTGCTGGAGGCCGACACCAAAGGGCAGCCCGTGCTCGTGGAAAACGGCATGCTGGTGGAGGATGTGCTGTCGCTTGAAAAGGTGGACATGGACACCGGCAACGTCAGTTTTGACGGCAGCATCCAGATCAAGGGCGACGTGGTGGCCCACATGAAGATCAAGGTCACGGGCAACATCGTCGTGCGTGGCACGGTGGAGGCTGCCGAGCTGGAAGCCGGTGGCGATATCCAGATCGGCAGCGGCATCATCGCCCACTCCAAGGTCAAGGCGGGTGGCTCGGTTTCGGCGCGTTTCGTGGAGAACTCCGAGGTCTCGGCCGGCACCGTTATTTCGGTGGACGACATGGTGCTGCAAAGCGAACTGCAGGCGCTCAACCAGGTCATCGTTGGCATCAAGGCCCAAAAGCGTGGCCGCATTGTCGGCGGCACCACGCGCGCCATGATGAAGGTGCATGCCCCGCAGATTGGGTCCGAAGAGGCCAGCGGCTTGACCACGGTGCAGGTGGGCAACAACCCCATTCTGGAAGCCGAACTGGTCGAGATTGAGGTTCAGATCGCCAAGGCCGAGACCGAGCAGGCCAATCTGAAAAAGGTCGTCCAGCATCTCAAGACCAATGGCGACAAGAACCACCAATTGCCGCGCGCCCAGGCGGCCTTGCAGAACGCTTTGCAGGTCTGGGGCGCACGGCTGGCGGAAAAGCTCAAGATCGAGGGAAAACTGGCGCTGTTCCAGGGGGCGGCAGTCGAAGTCAGCCGCGGCGTTGAAGGCTCGGTGGTGCTGATCTTCGGCAAGCGCTCACGCCGCCTGCAGAAGTCTTACGAGGCGGGGGCCTTCAAGTTTGATCCCGGTGGCCACATCGTGTTTGTCGACTCACAGGGGACGTCCACCAACGTCGGCTGAATCGCCGGGACCGTCTGCGCGGCATCACGCACACATCACGCAGAAATCAAGCACTAAAGGGAGGTGTCATGGATCTTTTGGTCAACATCGACGTCGACAACCTCCCCCGCGCCATCGACTTCTACACGCAAGCGTTCGATCTCCATGTGGGCCGCCGCTTTGGTGAAAGCGGGGTGGAATTGCTGGGCACCTCGGCGCCCATCTACCTGCTGGTCAAAGCCGCCGGCACCTCACCCTTCGTGCACGCGCCGCATGGCCGTGACTATGGCCGGCACTGGACTTCGGTGCATTTGGATTTTGTGGTGCCGAACATCGATGCAGCCGTCGCCCGCGCGGTGGCGGCAGGAGCGCGGTTGGAGCAACCTGCCAAAGCCAGCAACTGGGGCAAGCTGGCGCTGCTGGCCGACCCATTTGGTAACGGCTTTTGCCTGGTGGAGTTTGTCGGGCGCGGGTACGACGAGATTGCTTCGTCTTGAAGATGAGGCGCTGCGTCACGCCCGGCCCACCTTAACCCTTGCCCGTCCCAAACTCCTGCGACATTTCTTCCGCACGCCGGTGTGCAGCCCACATGGCGCGCATGATGGCGGGTTGCAAGCCCTCATCCACCATGCTGCTGATGGCGGCAAAGGTGGTGCCGCCTTTGGATGTGACACGTTCGCGTAGCGTCGCCAGGTCTTCACTGGAGGCGGCGGCCAGGGCGGCGGCACCTTCCATGGTGCCCAGGGTCAAGGTGCGGGCCTGCTCTAGCGTCAGGCCCATCTCCAGCCCGGCGGCGAGCATGCTCTCCATCCAGTAGAAAACGTAGGCCGGGCCGGAGCCCGACACAGCCGTCACCGCGTCGATCAACCGCTCTTCTTTCACCCACAGACACTGCCCGGTGCTGGACAGCAACCGGTCGATGCGGACGCGGTCGTCGCTGGACACGCTGGCCGGGGCATACAAGCCGGTCATGCCCTGGCCGATGAGGGCAGGCGTGTTGGGCATGGCACGCACCACACGGTCGTTGCGCAGCCAATCTTGCAGCACCTGCACCGGAATGCCGGCGGCCACGCTGAGGTGCAGCGCGTGCTGCACAAACGACGCCACCTCGCGCGCCGCTTGCTCAAACTGCTGCGGCTTCACGGCCCACACCACCAGATCGCAGGTGCACAGCGCGTCGTCGGCCGAGGCGGCGGGTTCGATGCCAAAGCCGCGCCGCAGGGCCTCGCGGGCGGTTTCAAATGGCTCGACCACGTGGATATGGTGCGCGCCAAACCCTTGTTTGACCAGGCCGCTGATCAGCGCCGTGGCCATGCTGCCGCCACCAACGAAGGCGACGCGCTGAGCTTGCGTTGTCGGGCTCATGCGGCCCTCCCGCCCAGGTACAGCTCGCGCACTTGCGGGTCGGCCATCAAGGTGGCGGCGTCGCCGGTCAAGGCCACGCTGCCCATCGACAACACGTAGGCGCGGTCGGAGATGCGCAGGGCTTCCATGGCGTTTTGCTCCACCATCAGAATGGTTACGTCTTCTTGTTTGCGCACGGCCTGGATGGCTTCGAATACTTCGAGCAGCACCTTGGGTGACAGGCCGGCCGAGGGCTCGTCGAGCAGCAGCAGGTGCGGGCGCGGCATGAGCGCGCGGGCCAGCGCCAGAATCTGCCGCTCGCCACCCGACATGGAGGCCGCTGGTGCGTTGAACTTCTTCGCCAGGATGGGATAGAGCGTGCACAGTTCTTCCCTGCGCTGTGCGGCGTCGGTCTTGGCCATGTAGTGGCCACCGACCTGCAGGTTCTCGCGGATGGTGAGCGCGCTGAACACGTTTTCGGTCTGCGGCACAAAACCCACGCCGCAGTGCCGCACCTTGTGGTGGGCGGGCAGGCGCGAGACGTCTTTGCCGCTCAGCGTGATGCTGCCGCTGCGCGGCTGCAAAAAGCCGACGATGGTTTTCAGCAACGTGGACTTGCCGCAGCCGTTGGGGCCTAGCAAGGTGACGATTTCTTTGCGCCGCGCGTGCAGGGTCATGCCGCGCAGAATGTCGACCTCGCTGGTGTAGCCGGCGACGACGTGTTGGACTTCGATCATGCGGTCTCCAGTTCAGCTTTTGGGGAGTGCGCGACGGCCGAGCCACCAGATCCGCCAAGGTAGGCTTGCAATACCCGGTCGTTCGAGGCCAGTTCGCTGGGCGCGCAACTGGCCACGATGTGACCCCGGTCGAGCACCACACAGCGCGTGCACACCTCGCGGATGAAATGCATGTCGTGCTCCACGATCACCAGCGTCATGCCCTTGGTGTTGAGCTTTTGCAGCGCGGTGACGATGTCCCGGCGCAGATTGGGGTGCACGCCGGCGGTGGGCTCGTCAAGCATCAACAGGCGTGGCTCGGCCATCAGCGCGCACACAATGCCCAGCAGCTTTTTCTGCCCTCCCGACAAGGCCGAGGCCGGCAAGTCACGCACGTGCGACAGCAGCAGTTGGTCCAGCAGGCCGGTGGCTTTCTCGCGCGCTTCGGCTTCGGCGAAGCGCGTGTCGGCAGTACCCATCAGCGTGCCCCAAAAGCCGTGGGCGCGGGTGGAGGCAGCCATGGCCACTTCGATCACCGACATCTTTGCAGGCATGGACGGCAACTGGAAGGTGCGCGCAATGCCCGCTTGTACGATGCGGTGCGGCGCCAGCTTTTCGATGCGCTGGCCGTTGTAGACGATCTGGCCGTGGTCCACGGCTTCAAAGCCGGTGGTGGTGTTGAGCAGCGTGCTTTTGCCCGAGCCATTGGGGCCGAGCAGGCCGACGACTTCACCGGGGGCGATGTCAAAGCTCACGTCCTGCAGCACTTTGTTGCCGCCGAAGGCCTTGGCGACGGACGTGACCTGCAGCAGCGCTGGGGTCTTGGAGTTTGAATGCGTGTTCATGCGATCTTTCGCAGTTTTTCGGGCACCAGGCCTTCGCTGCGCCACATCAGGCAGGCCAGCAGAATGAGGCCGATCAGGCCCAGGCGCAGTGCGCCGGCAAGGTCGGTGCCGAATTGGAAGTAGTCCTTGGCAAAGGGCACGGCGGCGTAGGCGGTTTGCACCAGCAGCACACCCACCAGCACGCCGGCGGTGTTGCCCAGGCCGCCGATCATCAGCATGGTCCAGAGCAAAAAGGTTTCGGACGCGAGCATGTAGTCGGGGCCGACGAAGCTCATGTAGTGCGCGTACAGCGAGCCAGCCAGCGCGGTGAGCGCAGCGCTGCCGAGGATGGCGCGGGTCTTGAGCGAGCGCAGGTCGTAGCCCATGCAGGCGGCGAGCTGCGGTTCTTCACGCATCAGGCGCAGGGCGCGGCCAAAGCGGCCATTGCCCAGGCGGCTGCACACCAGCGCAAACGCCGCCACCATCACCAGCACCAAGGCTAGGAAGGCGAGCGAGCCGCTCTGGCGCGTCATGCCGTCGAACGGTGAAGGAATGGCCGCAATGCCGTTGGCGCCGCCGGTCAGCCAGCCTTCGTTGGTGGCCACGGTGCGCAGGATTTCGGCAATGGCCAACGTGGCAATGCCCCAGTAGTCGGACGCCAGCTTGCGGCCCAGGCGCGCGATGCACCAGCCCAAGACCATGGCCGCCATCACGCCAAAGGCTGCACCCGTCAACGGTGACCAACCTGCTTGGATGGCGATGCCGGTGGCGTAGGCGCCCAGGCCGGCAAAGGCGATGTGGCCAAAGTTGAGCAGACCGGCGTAACCGGCTTGCAGGTTGAGCGCCAAGGCCATGAGGCCGTAGATGCCCGCCACCGTGAGTGATGAGATGAGGAAATCAAACACGGCGCACCTCCCGGTCGAACAGGCCGTAAGGCTTGAACAGCAAAGCCAGCAACAAAATCAAGAACGATGCGGCGCTGATGTAGGCCACGGGCAAGAAAGCCATGTCTTGGCCGACGAGCCAGCCGAAGTTGGCGTTGGTGACCACGGTTTCCGTGAAGGCGATCAGCACCGCCCCAGCCACCGCGCCCATGGGGTTGCCCAGGCCGCCCAGAATGGCGGCGGCAAACACCGGCAGCAGCAAGTCGTGCCCGAGGTTCAAGTGCGCGCCGGTAGAGAGGGCCAGCATGCTGCCGCCCAAGCCCGCAACGGCGCCGCTGCCAAACGCCACCAGGTGCGTGATGCTTTCCGAGTGCAGGCCAGAGGCAGCGGCCAGTGCGGGGTTGCTGGACAACGCCCGCATGGCGCGGCCGGTGCGGGTGAAGAACAGCAGCAGCGTGAACAGCACCAACAGCACGAGCGTCGTGCCGACGAAATACAGCTGGGTGTGCGACAAGCGCGCCGAGCCGATGACCACGGCGCTGCCCATCGGCAGATTAAACATGCGCGGGAACGAGCCCGCAATGCCTTGTGCAAACGCCACGGCCAGCATGGCCACGGCGAGCGAGCCGATCATGGCAATGGCAGGGCCGCCGCGCAGTAGGCGGCGGAACACCAAGAGGTGGAGCACCAGCGTGAGCATGCCGGTGATAAGGCAAGACAGTACGATGGCGCCCACCAGTGGCACCCCAACAGCGTGCAACGCGTAGGTGACGTAGGCGCCGAGCATGGCGTACTGCACGTGGGCGATGTTGGGAAACTTGACCAGCCCGTACACCATGCTCAGACCCAGCGCGATCAGCGCCAGGTCGGAGGCGCGCAGGAGCGTGTCGACCAAAAATTGAAACATGGAAGAAGAACTTATGAAAAAGCGGCCCGTGGAGCCGGGCCGCTAGGAGAAGCGTGAGAAGTGGTGATGAGACGTGATGAGTCGGCGGGCATCAGCGCGCCGAATCGATTAGCGCGGCACCACCTTGCCGTCGAACTTGAGCTTGGCGTAGGGTGGATCGATGCGCTGGCGGTTGTCGTCCAGCGCGATCGGGCCGGTCACGCCGACATAGCCGCCCTTGCCGATCTCTTTGAGCGCGGCTTGCACGGCGGCGGTGTCGGTGGACTTGGCCTTGTTCATGGCGGCGGCGGTCAGCAGCACGGCGTCGTAGGCATAGCCGGTGTACGAGGTCTTCATGCCTTCCTTGTATTTGGCGGCAAAGGCATCGGCGTAGGCCTTGCCGGCGTCGCCGTAAACGCTGCCGACTTCCATGCCGAGTTGGCCTTTGGCGATGTCGGCCGGCGTGTCTGACAAGCTCATGCTGATCAAGATGGCGTACCAGGGCTTGGCGCGCAGGCCGAGCTCCATGGCTTCGCGGTTGACCACAGCGGACTCTTGGCCATAGGCCGAGTAGATGTAGGCATCGGGTTCGCTGCGCGCCATCTGCTGCAGTTCGCGGCGGTAGGTCGACTGGCCTTGGGTGTAGAGCAGTTCGGTGACGATCTTGCCGCCGAGCTTTTCAAACTCTTCCTTGAAGCCGTGCACCACACCTTGGCCGTAAGCGTTGTTCGGGGCCAGCAGCGCCACCTTGCGGTAGCCCAGGGCCCAGGTGTCGGCGGCAGAGAACTTGTTGCCCAAGTTTTCCAGGCCGATGAGGTTGAACGAGGTGGCACCCAGGTCGCGGATCTTCACGCTGGTGCTGGCAATGTTGATGTGCGCCACGCCTTCCTTCACCAGGTACTGCGCCATGGGCAGGGTGATGCCGGACGAATATTCGCCGATCACCACTGGCACCTTGTCCACGCTCACCAACTTGCGTGCGGCGTTCAGGGCGGTGGTGGCGTTGCCGCCCGAGTCTTCGACGATGACGTTGAACTTCTTGCCGAGCACGCCGCCCTTGGCGTTGACGTGTTCCACGGCCAGCGCAACGGCGCGGCGCACGTCTTCACCCACGGTGGCGTTCGAGCCGGTCAACGACAAGACGGCACCCATTTGAACGGTGTCCTGGGCGTGCGCCACAGGTGCGAGGGAGCAGAGCGAAAACAACAACGGCAGCGACAGAAGCACAGGACGAAGGCGAGCGTTCATAAGGTTCTCCGGCAGAAAAATATCCAAGTTAATAAATTTGGTAGCCAAATTTTGTATCTTTGAATCCAATAGATACAAAATTGGATCCAATTATAATCAGCGGTCACCACACGAAGTCAATACCGAATCCAATGAACGACTTGGGTGTGCCATCCATGAACCACAGGGTTCAATAAAGGCACATTCCGGTGATAAGGTGCAGCATGGCGATTACCAAAGGGCAGCAGCCCGTCCACCAAACCATCCGCAGCGTGTTGCGCGCGGAAATCCTCAGCGGCGTGTTACCAGGGGGTACGGCGTTACGCCAAGACACGCTGGCCACGCGTTTCGGCGCGAGCCGCATCCCCGTGCGCGAGGCCTTGCGGCAGCTTGAATTCGAAGGTTTGGTGATCCACCAGCAAAACCGTGGCGTGACCGTGGCGCGGATGACGGTGGAGCAAATCTGCGAACTGCTCGACATCCGCGTTGCGCTGGAATGCCATGCTGCGAAGCTGGCTGTGCCCAACATGGTGGAGCGCGACTTCGAGGCGATGGACCAGATTCTGGACGCGTACCAGGCCTCGACCGATGTCTCCGAATGGGCCGAATACAACCGCCGGTTTCACCTGGCGTTGTCGGCCCCGGCGAACAACCGCCGCCTGCGCCGCTTGATCGAAGAGTATTGCTTGAACACCGACCGCTACACCCACGTCGCCATGTCGGTGGCCACTGGCAAAGACCACCCGCAAGCCGACCACCGCGCCTTGGTGGCCGCCTGCCGTGCGCGTGATGTGCCCACCGTGGTGGCACTGCTGGAGCGGCACATCATGGACACGAAGCGTGAGCTGATGGCAAATGCTCGCGCCGCATCACATGATCGGCACGCCGACGATGCCAGCCTGGCGTCGCTGGCGACGACCGAGGCGGTGTCGGTGGTGCTGGATTGAAGCAACCGTTCAAGCCGTTGTGGGCATGTGAATTTGTTCCGCAATCGACGCACCAAATAGTGCACGAATGCATGCCTCCGGTGTGAAAGTTGTAACAACAACGTTACTATCGACACTGGGCATACCCTCTGAAAAGAGGCGACGCAAAGCCACCACCTAAAGACGCTTTCATCGGCGTCCACGGTAGCGGGGCTGCAGGGCGCATCGCGCCCTCACGCATGAAACCAAGCCCGTTGCCATCCTTTGGCCACGGGTTTTGTTTTGGCGCCGTCGAATGCCCGTTGATTTGAAATGTCGGTCCTTCATTCACGGAGCTTTTCTTCATGCCTTTGACCCTTGGTCGTGCCTTCAAGCTTTCTGCGCTCGCCGCTTCCCTGAGTCTTTCCGCCCTGGCCTACGCGGCCCACCCGCTGGACTTCCTGACACCCGAGCAACGGGTGTTCATGATGAACAAATTCCTGCAGTCGCAAGAAGAATTGAAGACGCGCCCTGGGCAGGCCGGTGCAGTTGACGGCAGTGGCGCCGCGCCCTTGACGACCGAGCAACGCGTGAAGCTGTTGAACTGGTTCATGACCGGCAAAACCGGTGATGAACCTGTGGCCGCTGCGGCGCCTGCGCCAGTAGCCGTTCCCGTTCCCGTTGCCGCGCTCGCGTTGGCCTCGGCCATTCAAACCCAGCAGCCCGTGGCGCTGGCCGCGCCGCAGGTACAAGCCGTAGCGCCTGTGGCCGAGAAAGGCGAAGCGGATCTGGCCGCCGCCATGGACAAGTGGCCCGCGTTGGCGCAAGGCGTGAGCTTCGAGCGTTTCCGCGACGGCTTTGCCATCGATGGTGCGCGTTACCTGGACCCTAAAGGCCGCATCACCTCCTATGGCTTTGACGCCAGCACCGGCGACTTCACCTACCTGGCACAAACCGGCGCGGGCCAGTTCGTGCTCAAGAGCGGCCGCGCGGCCAATGGTGCCGAACCGATCGAGATTGCCAAGGCCGAATCACGCGGCGGCATGTGGACTGTGGTGTCCGCCACGGGCAAGAAATTTTCGGGCAAGCGTTTGATTCCGCTGGCGCGGGGCTTCATCGTGGCGCGCGACAACACCGGCTACCGCTACGTGCCGGGCAAGGGCATGACCTCATTTGCTGCGCCTGAAGCCTTCTCCATTGCGTCGCTGCAAAGCGGCAACGTGTCGGGCACCGGCTACCTGCTGCTGGAGCGCAACCCCGAGCAACAGGCCGGCGCCGGCAATAGCCTGGGTGCGCTGATCGGCAGCGTCAAGGCGCTGGGCAGCACGCTGGGCATGACGCGCAAGGACGACTACGCGCTGCTCAACATAGACAACCGCAAGCTGGTGCCCATCAACATTGCGATGGAAGACAAGCAGGTGCAGGTGATGAGCGCCTGCCGCCAGCGCAACTTCCTCATGGCTGAATGCCAGCACATGGATTCGTACGAGAGCCTGTTTCAAGCCAACGGCGCGCCCAACATGACGCACTACTTCTGGCGCATCAACTGGTTCAACGCTGGTGGCCGGGCGATCCTGGTGTCGCAAGAGGGTGGCCTGACACAAGTGGTGGCAGCCGACCTCGACAGCGGCAAGAAAACCCCGCTGTTCGAGCGCGCCATGGGCATCGCCTCGTTCACCGCCGTGCAAGGCAAGGACGGCAAGATCGCCGTCACGGCGCAGATGGGCTTTAGTTCAGAGAAGAAGGAAGACGTGTTGACGCTGCTCGACGCCGCACCTGTGGTGGCTGCGAAATAACGCCATCCAGCCGGGCATCGCTGAGCGGTGCCCGGCGTTGTGTTGCTATGCCTTAGGCCAACTGCTGGTCCGTCGAAGGACGTTGCCAGAGGTTGAGCCCGCCATCCACGGCGTGCAAGTCAATCGCCGCCAGCTCTTCGGCCGTGAAGTCGGTCTTCTTCAGCGCGCCCACCAGTTCGGTGATCTGCTCGGGACGGCTGGCGCCAATGAGTGCGGACGTGACACGCGTGTCGCGCAGCACCCAGGCCACGGCCATCTGCGCCAGGCTTTGGCCACGGCTGGCGGCGATGTCGTTCAGCGCTTTGACGCGTGCGATGTTCTCGCTGCTCAAATGGTCTTGCTTGAAACTGCCGCCGCCGGGGCGGTTGATGCGGGCATCGGCCGGCACGCCGTTCAGATACTTGGTGGTCAACAGGCCTTGCGCCAAGGCGCTGAAGGCGATGCAGCCGGTGCCGGTCGATTCGAGCGTGTCGAGCAGCTCGCCTTCCACCCAGCGGTTGAGCATGTTGTACGAAGGCTGGTGGATCAGGCACGGCACGCCCATCTCGCGCAGCAGCGCGGTGGCTTCACGGGTTTTGCCGGCCGAGTAGCTCGACAACCCCACGTACAAGGCCTTGCCCTGTTTTACGGAGGAGGCCAATGCACCCATGGTTTCTTCGAGCGGAGTGTCGGGGTCGAAGCGGTGCGAGTAGAAGATGTCCACGTAGTCCAGGCCCATGCGCTTCAGACTTTGGTCCAGGCTGGAGAGCACGTATTTGCGCGAGCCGCCGCCTTTGCCGTAAGGGCCGGGCCACATTTCGTAGCCAGCCTTGGTGGAGATCAGCAACTCGTCGCGGTAGGGGAGGAAGTCGCGGCGCAGGTGCTCGCCAAAGTTGATCTCGGCCGCACCGGCGGTGGGGCCGTAGTTGTTGGCCAGGTCGAAATGGGTGATGCCCAGGTCGAACGCTGTGCGCAGCATCGCACGTTGGTTCTCAAACGGCGTGGTGTCGCCAAAGTTATGCCACAGGCCTAGTGTGATGGCGGGCAGCTTGAGCCCGCTTCGCCCGCTGCGGCGGTAGGCCATGGTGTCATAACGGTTGGCGGCGGCGGTGTACGGCATGCGGGTGTCTCCTGCAGGTGAATGGAATGTAGTCAATTCATTCTAGGGAGCGCGTTTTCCACCTGCGTGACGGCTCGTGCAAAGCCGTCTGCCCCGCAGGGGTTCAGCCTCGAAGGCGAGCGCTGCATTTGCGCAGGGCCGAGATCAATATCAGTTCATTGGCACGGCGTTTGCGTGATCGGCCGTGTGCCGACGCCACTGTCCACATAAGTTAAACCATTTTGCTTTTCCATGCCCACTGAAACCACTGCTGCCGCCATTTTTGATCTGGTGATCCGTAATGCCCAAGTCGCCACTGCGAGCGACTTGTTTACCTGCGACATCGGCATCTGTGGCGGGCGCATTGTGCAAATGGGCCTGGATTTGCCAGGCGGCGCCGAAGAGATTGACGCGGCCGGCAAGGTGGTCACGCCGGGTGGTGTGGATGCCCACTGCCATCTCGACCAACCCATGGAGCCACCGGTGCGCATGGCCGACGGTTTTGATACCGGCACACGCTCTGCTGCTTGTGGCGGCACCACCACCGTGATTCCGTTTGCGGCACAGGCCAAAGGCCAGTCGCTGCGTGCGGCGGTTGAAGACTACCAGCGCCGTGCCGAAGGGCAGGCGCACGTGGACTACGCTTTCCATTTGATCGTGAGCGACCCCACGCCCGAGGTGTTGCAGCACGAGTTGCCTGCGCTGATTGCCGAGGGCTACACCTCGTTCAAGATCTACATGACCTACGACGACCTGCGCCTGGACGACGGGCAGATTCTGGACGTGTTGTCAGTGGCGCGCGAGCACGGCGCCATGGCCATGATCCACGCCGAAAACGCCGACTGCATTGAATGGCTCACGCGCCGGCTTGAAGCCGCTGGCCGTACCGCACCGCGCTTTCATGCCCATTCGCGGCCCATGCTGGTGGAGCGTGAAGCCACGCACCGCGCCATTGCGCTTTCTGAATTGGTGGACGTGCCGATTCTGATCGTGCACGTGTCGGGGCGCGAGGCGGTGGAGCAAATCCGCTGGGCGCGTGCGCTCGGCTTGCAGATCTTGGCCGAGACCTGCCCGCAATACCTGTTCCTGACGGCCGAGGATTTGGGCATTGACGACAGCTACCACGGCGCGCGCTGTGTGTGCAGCCCGCCACCGCGCGACAAGTCCAACCAGGAGGTGATCTGGAACGGCCTGGCCGATGGCCTGTTCACCGTGTTCTCTTCCGACCACGCGCCCTTTAAATACGACGCGCCGGGCGGCAAAAAACCAAACGGCGAAGAAGTCGCTTTCCGCCACATTCCCAACGGTATTCCGGGCCTGGAAACGCGTTTGCCATTGCTCTATTCAGAAGGCGTTTTGGCTGGCCGACTGTCGATCCACAAGTTTGTGGAACTCACGTCAACCAACCCGGCCAAAGCCTACGGTCTGTTTCCGCGCAAAGGCACGCTCGCCATCGGCAGCGATGCCGACCTGGTGATCTGGCGCCAGGCGGCGCATACCATTCACAACAGCACGCTGCACCACGACGTCGACTACACGCCCTACGAGGGCACGGAACTGAAGGCCTGGCCTGCTCTCACGTTGATGCGGGGCCGAGTGGTGTGGCGCGACGGTGTGTTCCATGACGCCAAAGGGTTTGGGGAACACCTGGCCTGCAGCCAACCATCTTTGTTGCCTGCGCAGCGGCCCATGCCCCCAGCCTTTTGACGCAAACTGGTTGCCCTGGCGGTGTTGCCGGGCCCTGGTGTTGCCGAATGATCAGTTCAGCGTGAGGCTGGCTTCGCCAATGCCAGGGAACACCGTGCGCACCGTGCCGGGCGCATTGAGCTTCAACAGACCGCACCAACTGCCGGTGGTGATCACAGTACCTGCGGGCACGCTGCCAAAGCGCTCGGCCACATGGCGCAGCCAAAGCGGCACCACCCATAGCGGGTCAACGGTGGGGTGCGAACCGGTATAGAAACCATGCTCGCCCTGGGCTTTGCCATCGACGTAGACCTCGCAGGTCTGCGCCGCCCACGCGCCTTCGCTGCGAGCGGTGAAGGGCTGCCAGGTGCCCAGCGTCAGGGCGCCATGCACTTGCATATCGGCGGTGCGCAGCAGAGGCGCCACGTCGGTGATCTGTTGCCAGCGACTGTCGACCAGTTCAATCGACACGGCCATGCCGTCGAGCACATCGGCTAGGTTGGCCACGGTGATGCTGGCGGCTTGTTCGGTGTTGACGGTTTGACCCACGCGCACGGCCACCTCGGCTTCGATCGCATGCATGAAGTGGCCGTTCCAAGACCTGGTGGCGGGTGAGGCTTGCACGCCATCGGGCGGCAGTGGCGCGTGGTTGGCGGGGCTGCTGGTATTGGGGGCGCCGCCTTTCCAATGCTGCGGCACCGCGTCTGGAAACCAACCCAGTGTGGCGGCCACGGCGTCTTGCACGGCGTAGGCGGTGGCGATGTCGGGCACCACGGTGTCCCACCCTGTGGCGTCCAGCGGCGTATGCGAGCGGCGGGCGGCGGCCAGAGAAAGTGCCAACGAGAGCACGGATTTTTCCATGTCAGAACCTTTGAGGAACAATGCGCAAGTATCAACTGCGCAGATCAAAAAAAAGGGCCCGCACGATGCGGGCCCAGGGGTCAGGCTTGGCGCGGCAGGTCGATCACAAAACACGCGCCGCCGCCCTCGCGGCCTTCGCAGCGCACGCTGCCACCATGGCGTTCGGCAATCGACTTGACCAGGGCCAGTCCCAGGCCAACCCCGCCATCGCGTTCGCTGGCGCCGGGCAGGCGGTAAAACGGTTCAAAAATGCGGTCACGTAGTTCTGCTGGCACACCCGGGCCACGGTCAAAGACGCGCAATACCGCGTGATCACCCGTGGGTTGCAGCGTGGCCGTGACCGGGCCGGTGGTGTAGCGGCGCGCGTTTTCCAGCAGGTTGCGCACGGCGCGGCGCAGCAGCTTGGTGACGCCGTGCACGATGACCGGGTGGCCGCCGGTATCGTCGCTTTCATTCACCAATTCGGCATCGGGGTCGGGGTTGGCGCCGGTCACAAAGCCCGCGCCGGTGCGTGCGCATTCTTCGGCTACCAGGCCAATCATGTCGACCTCTTCGACTGTGCCGAGGTCGCTTTCATGTGCATCAAGGCGGCTGGCGAGCAAGATTTCTTCGATCAACTCATCGAGTTCGCCGATATTGCGTTTGATCTCGTTCTTGGCAGAAGAGCTGCCGTCACCCATCAGCTCCAGTCCCATGCGGATGCGCGCCAGGGGCGAGCGCAGTTCGTGCGAGGCATTGGCCAGCAGCGATTTTTGCGACTTGACTAGGCTTTCCACGCGGTCGGCGGCATCGTTGAAACGTTGTGCCAGCACACCGGCTTCGTCGTTGCCTTTGATGGGTACGCGCACCGATAAATCGCCCTGGCCCCATTGGTCGACGCTGCGCTGCAGCGATTCAAGCCGACGCGTCAGGCGGCGGATGATGGGGTACATGGCCAGCGCCATTGCCACCCCCACCAGACCCAGCATCCAGAAGAAGCCAAACGGTGGGCGGTTCCACTGCGCACGCGGCGGACGTGGCAGGTGCACCAGCAGGTGTTGGCCATCGGCCATGCGCACCACGAACTCGGGGCCACGGGTGTAGGCCGGTGGCGGCGGGGGCAGGTCGGGGTCGATGTTCGGCAACAGGCCGCCTGGGCCATGGGGCCCGGGGCGGGTGATGTCGCGGTTTTCGTCGGGGCTGGAGGGCACCGGTGTGGCGTCAGCCTCTGGGCCCTCGTCTTCTGGGTTGTGGCCACGGCGTGAGATGCCCTGGCCGATGATCTGACCCGCATCGTTGCGCACCACAAGATCGCGCAACGGTGGGTCGGTGGCGGCGCGCCAGGCCCAGCCCACCAGAATGGTCAACACCGCCACGGCCAGCAGCACCGCCAGCCAGATGCGCACATACAAACGTTGCAGTACGGCGGGCAGGGCGGCATGGCCCTCGGGTGACTTGGGCATCGGGGCCCTTAATCTTGCTGTTTAGCGAACACGTAACCCGCGCCGCGTACGGTGACGATGCGTTTCGGGTTCTTCGGGTCGGCTTCAATGGCGGCGCGGATGCGGCCCATGTGCACGTCGATGGAGCGGTCAAAGGCTTCGAGCTCGCGGCCACGCACAGCTTCCATGATCTGGTCGCGCGACAACACGCGGCCGGCGCGCTCGGCCAGGGTCACCAACAGGTCGAACTGGTAGGCGGTGAGGTCGCAGGGTTGGCCGGCTACGGTCACGGCGCGGGCATCGCGGTCGATTTCCAGCGAGCCAAAACGCAGCGTCTTGGCGTTGGCCGGTGCGCCTTCCACACGGCGACGTAGCACGGCGCGGATGCGCGCGAGCAGTTCGCGTGGCTCAAAAGGCTTGGGCAGGTAGTCGTCAGCGCCGAGCTCCAGGCCGATGATGCGGTCCAACGGGTCGCCCTTGGCGGTGAGCATCAGCACGGGAATACGTGCAAGGTCGCCATCGGCCGCGCGAATGCGGCGGCACACTTCCAGGCCGTCCATGTCAGGGAGCATCAGGTCGAGGATCACCAAGTCGGGCCGTTGGCCGGAGGGAGGCTCTTCCAGGTGTGTCAAACCGGCTTGCGCGGTAGCACATTCGGTCACGGTGTAACCCGACAAACCCAGGTACTCACCCACCATGTGGGAGAGGCGGGTGTCGTCTTCAATCATCAGAAGTTGTGCGCTCATGGGATCAGTTTAGTCCCGGGGGCGGTTTTTGTGGGCCTACCCGGGGCAGGGAATAAGGGATAACCGATGTTCCCAGCAGCGCCGCGCGTTGGTTTGTCGCCTCTGTAAAGTTGGGTAAACGTCAGGGCGAGATGGCGTTTGCAGCGGATTCTGCACGCGGAGCCACCTGTGCCGGCGCAAACCGTCCGGCCAGCGCAATCAGCAGCAGCACAGGGACCCCCAGCAGGGCCGTGCCGGTGAAGAAGGCGCTGTAGCCATAACTGTCGACCGCCACGCCCGAGAACCCGGCCAGCCACTTGGGCAGCAGCACCATCAAAGAGCTGAACAGCGCGTACTGGGTGGCCGAGTAGCTGATGTTGGTGAGGCTGGAGAGGTAGGCGATGAACGCCGCCGAGGCAATGCCGCCGGCCAGGTTGTCGGCCGAGACCACGAGCACCAGCGCCTGCACATCATGGCCGTGGCCGCTCAGCCAGGCGAACAGCAGGTTGCTGGCGGCGCTGAGCACGGCGCCGAGCATCAGCACCCGCATCACGCCCAGGCGCATGGACAACACGCCGCCAATGAACGCGCCCACGAGCGTCATCACCACGCCAAACACTTTGGTGACGGCGGCCACTTCGTCCTTGGTGTAGCCCATGTCCACATAAAACGGATTCGCCATGATGCCCATCACCACGTCGCTGATGCGGTAAGTGGCGATCAGCGCCAGGATCAGCACGGCTTGCAGACGGTAGCGGCGAAAGAAGTCGGCAAATGGATCGACCAGCGCCGTTTGCAGCCATTCAGCGGCGTTGCGTGCAGGTTTGATGACAGCGGCTTGTGGCTCGGGCGACAGCAGCACGGTGACGATGCCGACCAGCATGCTCACGGCCATGGCCAGGTAAGCGGTGCGCCAGGCGCTGTGCTGGTAGGCTGAAACATCGGCCACCTCGGCGCGTGCCGCAATCCACAAAACGCCCGCACCGGCCCAAATCATCGCGAGGCGGTAGCCGGTTTGGTAGGCGGCGGCCAGCGCGGCTTGGCGGTCGGCGTTGGCCGATTCGATGCGGTAGGCATCGAGCGCAATGTCTTGCGTGGCCGAGCAAAACGCCACTGCCAGCGCAAACCACACCATCGGCGGCAGGGCGATGCGCGGGTCGGTCAGCGCCATGCCCACCAAGCCGGCAGTAATGCCCAACTGCGACAGCAGCAACCAACTGCGCCGCCGGCCCAGCCAGCGCGTCAGCCCCGGCAGCGGCACGCGGTCGACCAGCGGCGCCCACACCCATTTAAAAGCGTAGGCCAGGCCCACCCAACTGAGGTAGCCGATGGTGGTGCGGTCGATGCCGGCTTCGCGCAGCCAGAAGCTCAGCGAGCCAAACACCAGCAGCAGCGGCAGCCCGGCGGAGAAGCCCAGCGCCAACATGCGCAGCGTGGCGCGTTCGCCATAGACCTTGAGTGCCGTGTGCCAGGGGATCGGGGGTTTTGAAGGGGTAGATACTTTGTCTGACATAGTGGCACGAGGTTTCATGACTATTATTAGCCATGTGTTTTCTATGCCAAGCTAAATCCAAACCTGGCGCTCAACCCGGGGCAGGTCGGCGTCTGTTTTTACACCTCGGTGCTGCGGCCACGGCGGGCGCTGTGGTGCCGCCAGCGGCTGCGCAGGTGGATGTGGGCAGTTCTTCCGCGCTGCGCCAGTTGGTGCCGGCCGAGACGCTGGAAAGCGCCGCCACCAAGCAATACAGCGAAATGCTGGCTGAGGCGCGTAGCAAGGGTGCATTGGCGCCCGAGGGCAATGCACAACTGCAGCGGCTGCGTGGCATTGCGCGGCGCATCATCCCGTACACCGCGCAGTGGAACGACCGCGCGCGCGGATGGCGTTGGGAAGTCAACCTCATTGGCAGCAAGCAGATCAACGCGTTTTGCATGCCGGGCGGCAAGATCGCGTTCTACACCGGTATCCTCGATCAGCTTCAGCTCAACGACGACGAAGTGGCCATGATCATGGGCCACGAAATGGCGCACGCGCTGCGCGAGCATGCGCGTGAACGCATTGCCAAAAGCAAGGGGACCGCGCTTGGCTTGTCGCTTGGTGCGCAGTTGCTGGGACTGGGGCAGTTGGGGGATATCGCCGCCAACATGGGTACGCAGTTGCTCACCTTGAAATTCAGCCGCGACGACGAGAGTGAAGCCGACCTGGTGGGACTGGAGTTAGCTGCGCGTGCGGGCTTTAACCCCCGCGCTTCGGTCACGCTGTGGCAGAAGATGGCGCAGGCCAGCCAGTCCAAGGGCTTGGAGTTTTTGTCGACCCACCCACAAGGGCCTAACCGTATCCGCACGCTGGAATCCAACCTGCCCAAGGTGCAGGGGCTGTATGAGCAGTCGCAAAAGCGCTGATCCAGTCTTAAGGAAAATTGGCCTTTGGCGCTTACTACATAAGCGTAAGAAGCTACGATATTGATAGTATTAAGCTGCGGCCTTGGCCGTGATCCACTCGCTGAACGCCCGCATAGTGGCAGTCTGTTTGCGTGTGCTGAGCCGCGTCAGCCAGTATTGCCCCACCTGCACCTCCACCTCAAACAAGCGTACCAAGCGCCCGCTTTGCAGCGCGTTGCTGAAGAGCTTGGTGGGCAGCAGCGCCACGCCCGCGCCCTGCGCTGCGGCGTCGGCCAACACCAGAGACGAATCGAACATCGGGCCGCTCACCAGCGGTGGTGGCAGGCCGGCGGCAGCGAACCACGTGGGCCATTCGTCGGAGCGGTATGAGCGCAGAAGCACCTCGCGGCTCAAATCTCTGGGGTGGTGAATACGCTCGGCCAAGGCGGGCGCACACACCGGGGCCAGCGGCGCGTTGATGAGCGGCAGCGCGGCAGTGCCGTGCCAGTTGCCGTCACCAAAACGGATGGCGAAGTCCAACCCCTCGCCGGCCAAGTCCACGCGGTTGTTGTTGGTCAGCAGGCGCAGCTCCACAAACGGGTGGCGGTTTTGAAAGTCGCGCATGCGCGGCAGCAGCCAGCCGACGGCGAAGGTGCCCACCACGCCAATCGACAACACCTCGCGTTTTTGTTTGCCTTTGAACACCTGCAGCGTGGTGGCGATGCGCTCGAATGACTCCACCAGCACCGGCAGCAGCGCCTGGCCTTCGTCGGTGAGGGTGAGCCCGCGCGGCAGGCGGCGAAACAGCTTCACGCCCAGACGGGATTCCAGGTTTTTAACGTGCTGGCTCACGGCGGTTTGTGTGAGGTGCAATTCTTCAGCGGCACGCGTAAAGCTGAGGTGGCGGGCCGAGACTTCGAAGGCGCGCAGGGCGTTCAGGGGCAGATCCATCGCCGGAGGATAGGGCCTTACAGGCCAAGTTTTCTGCAGGGCTGATCAAAATTAATCCCGTTTGTGAGAGTGCCCTCGGCTGACTACGATTTGCCTCTTTTTCAGAGAGACAAAAAATGTTCAACAGACGCAATTTCATCGCCACCGGCGCCGTGGGCATGGGCACCGTTTTTGGCCTGAGCCCCCAGATTAGCTTGGCGTCAGCCCCAGACGCAATCGACGTGCAAGCCACACTCGTCCGCCTGGAAGAATCTGCTCAAGGGCGCTTGGGCGTGTACATCCTCGACACCGCCACCGGCCAGCACTACGGCTACCGCGCGGACGAACGTTTCATGATGCTCAGCTCTTTCAAAACCTTGGCCAGTGCGCTGGTGCTGGCGCGCGTAGACCGCAAGGAAGAATCGCTGGAGCGCCGCATACGGTTCGAGAAAAACGCCTTGGTCGACTGGTCGCCCATCACCGAAAAACACGTGGGCGGCGAGGGCATGACGCTGGCCGAGCTGTGCCACGCCACCATCACCACCAGCGACAACACCGCCGCCAATTTGATCTTGCAGAGCTACGGGGGCCCCAAACGTTTAACGCAGTTTCTGCGCAGCCTGGGTGACACCGTGACGCGCACTGACCGCACCGAGCCGAGTCTGAACGTGCCCGCCAAAGGCGAACCCCAGGACACCACTACCCCCAAGGCCATGACCGCCACGGTGCAGAAGCTGCTGTTCGGCACTGCGCTTTCCAGCACGTCACGCACGCAGTTGCAGCAATGGCTGGAAGACAACACCACGGGGGGCAAACGCCTGCGCGCTGGGTTGCCAGCACAGTGGCGTGTGGGTGAGAAAACCGGCACCAACAAAACGGGGGCCAACGACGTGGGCTTTGTGGTGCCCGCACAAGGCAAGCCTTGGCTGGTCACGGCTTACTTGGCCGAGAGCCAGGCGACGATGGACGTGAAGGAGGCCGCTTTGGCCGGTGTGGGTGCGCTGGTGGCGCAGCTTGCCGGCAAGGTTTAAACGCTGCGCTGCTTCAACGTCAGCACCGACAAACCGGCCGCAATGAATGTGAGTCCGGCGCCGATGTTCACGCCCTTGATGACCCGGGGGCGGGCCTGCAGCCAGCCTGCCAGACGCGAAGCAAAACCGCCCATCAGCGTGAAGATGATGGCGGTCATCACCGCGAAGATTGCACCGTAGCCCAGCATTTGCAGCGTGACCGAGCCCCGGCTGGCGTGCACAAACTGCGGCAAAAACGCCAGCACAAACAGGCCGGGCTTGGGGTTCAGCACGTTCGACAACACCCCCGTGATGAACACCTTGCGCAGCGGCAGGTGGGCCGAGGGCGTGAACGAGATCAGGTTGCCTGCTGCCAGCGCCTTGTAGCCCAGCCACAAAAGGTACAGCGCGCCCACCGCCTTCACCACCCAGAACGCCTGCGGCGAGCTTTGGATGATGAGCGACAGCCCGAATGCCGCCGCCAGCGCGTGGCACATGATGCCGATGCCTGCGCCGATGGACGACAACGCCGCCGCCATGCGCCCCTGGCTGAGTCCCCGGCTGATGGCCAGAATGTTGTCTGGCCCCGGCGACAGCACCACCACCACGCAGGCGGCCAGGTAGGCGAGAAGGGTGTCGAGTGGGAACATGGTGGGCCTCTTTTCAACGGCATCGGGCTGGGGATGGCATCGTAGTCGATCACCCCATGATCTGGCGCCGAAACCGTTGCGCTTTGTATCGCCCTACGCTGCTATGCAGTGGTGACCTCGGCCCGCCAGCGTTGCACCTGCTCGGCAATCTGCGTCAACTGGGTCACGTGCAGCAGCCGTGCGTGGCCGCTGCGCTTTTGCAATGCGGCGCTGTTGCCGCCCGCCCATAGCTCCACCGCTGCGGGCAACTGCGCGCGCAATGCGCCCAAGGATTCGGTCACCTGGTTGGGCGCCAGGTAGCCGCTAAAGCTTAAAGCGACGATATCGGCGCGGTGCGCAGCGGCGGCCAGCACGATGTCGGCCACGGGGGTTTGCACACCCAGCGACAGGCACTCGCAGCCCTCCAGCGCCATCAGGGCTTCGGCCATCAGCAGGCCCAGGCCGTGTTGTTCGTCTGGCAGCGTAGTCAGCAAGACGCGCGGGCGCTCGTGGCGCGCCAACTGCGGCATGCTCAGAATGGCTTGGCGCAAAACCAGCTGCAGCGACTCGCTGTAGATGTGTTCTTCAAAAACTTGTAGCTCGCCGCGCATCCAAAGTTCGCCCACTTGCGTAGTCAGCGGTGCAATGAGCGAAATCACCCCATCTCCCACACCCGAGCGCAGCAGCGCTTGGGTCAGCTTGCGCCGCAGGCCGTCCACGTCATGAGCGCGCAAGTCATCCAAAAACGGCGTGAGCTCCGGCCGCGCGGGGGCCGTGCCAAAGCTTTGCTGCTGCGCTTGCGCCAGCAGGGCTTGCAGGCTGTCGACATCGGTAGGCACCAGCCGCCCGGCGCGGTGGCCCAGGTCGAGCAGGCGTTTGATGAGCCGCAGCTTGTGCACCTGCTCCAACGGGTACGCGCGCTCGCCTTGCGCGTCGCGCTGCGGCTGCGGGAACTGGTAGCGCCGCTCCCACATGCGCAGGCTGTCTTTGCTGATGCCGGTGTCGCGCTCCACCGCCGCAATCCCCAGCAAAGCGGCGGAGTCAGCCATGGGGGCACCTCGCGTGGGCGGGTTGAAGCGGGTATTGGTTTGCCATTAAGGGTAGTTTGTCTTGGACAAACATGAGACAAAACATGAATTTTTACTTAATATAGCGTCACAAAGCCAGTTTGACTAGGACAAAGCATGAACAGAATTCCCGCATTGTCGCCCACCATGGGGCGTGCTGGCGCCATACCGGGGCAGCCGGCCGTGGCTGAAGGCGCACAGGCGCTGACCGCTTCTCGCGTGCCGCAAACCCAAGGCCCGGCAGCGCATGCAGTGGGGTTGTCCGCCTATTTGCTGGGTCTCGGCCAGCGAGCCGGCTGGGCTGGTGCGGGTTATCAGCCGCGCGTGGCAGTGGTGGGTTCGGGCATCGCGGGTTTGTCTACCGCCTGGACGCTGAGCCAGCAAGCGCGGGTCACGTTGTATGAAGCGGGTGTCTATTTCGGCGGCCACACGCACACGGTAGACGTGGCGTTGGAGGGCCACCGTTGCGGTGTCGATACCGGCTTTTTGGTGTTCAACGAACGCACCTATCCGCTGCTGATCCAGCTGTTTGCGCAGTTGGGCGTGGAGACGGTGGCTAGCGAAATGTCGTTCTCGGTGCAGCTTCCACACTTATTAGGCCACGAAGGGCTGGAGTGGAGCGGTAGCAACCTCAACAGCGTGTTTTCGCAACGCAGCAACATGCTGCGCCCCGGCTTCTGGCGCATGCTGCGCGACCTGCTGCGGTTCAACCGCATCACCGCCGCGCTGGCGGAAGAAGGACAAGAAGCAGAACTAGCCCAGCCCATTGGCGAGTTTCTGCAGGCGCACGGCTTCAGTGCCGAGTTTCGCGATTGGTATTTGCTGCCGATGGTGGCCTGCATCTGGTCGTGCCCCACGTCGCAGATGCTGCAGTTCCCCATCCAAACGTTGATCCGCTTCTGCCACAACCATGGTCTGCTGCAGGTAGCCAACCGGCCGCAGTGGTTTACCGTGCGCGGTGGGGCGCGCCACTATGTCGACAAGATGCTGCCCAAGATCACCGAGAGGCGGCTGAACACGCCCGTGCTCGGCGTGCAACGCCAGCCCGATGGCGTGATGCTGCGCACCGCTCAAGGCGTGGAGCATTTTGATGCCGTGGTGCTAGCCAGCCACAGCGACCAATCGCTGCGCTTGTTATCGGATGCCTCGCGCGAAGAGCAGCAAATTTTGGGCGCCGTGCGCTACCACCAGAACCGTGCGGTGCTGCACACCGACACATCGCTGTTGCCGCACCACCGCCGCACCTGGGCCGCGTGGAACTACGAGCGCGGCGCGGGCGGGCAAGAGAGCCAGGCCGTGTGCCTGCATTACCTGCTGAACCGCTTGCAGCCGCTGCCCTGGCAGCAGCCCACGGTGGTGTCGTTGAACCCGGTACGCGAGCCCTCTGCCGTCAAGGTGCTGGGCGAATACGACTATGCACACCCGGTGTTCGACCAGGCCGCCATCCAGGCGCAGCAACGCCTGGGCGATATCCAGGGCAACGGCAACGTCTGGTTCTGCGGCGCCTGGACGCGTTATGGCTTTCACGAAGATGGCTTGTTATCGGGCCTGCGTGTGGCCCAAAAAGTGGCAGCCTCGCTGGCCTTGCAACGCAGGGGACTTTCATGACATCCATGAAGTCGATGACACCCATGGCCGACCGGCCTGCCCAGGCGTTGATCGGCCGCGGCCCGGTGCTGCACAAGCGGCTGCGGCCGCGCGTGCATCGGTTCCGCTACAACAGCTACTTCCTCATGTTGCCCATGCGCACACTGCGTGCCCAAGCGTGTGCCGCGTTGAACCGCAATGGCTGGGGCTGGCTGAGTTTTCACGATGCCGACCATGGCGATGGCGGCCCCGATGCGCTGGCCTGGTTTGATGCCTTGCTGGCCAGAGAAGGCATCACCGATGCTACCGGTGAGGTCTGGCTGCATTGCTTCCCCCGAGTGCTCGGCTACGCCTTTAAGCCGGTGAGCTTTTGGTATTGCCACCGCGTGGATGGCGCGTTGGCGGCCATTGTGGTGGAGGTCAACAACACCTTCGGCGAGCGTCACTGTTATCTGCTGACCGGGCCCGCGCTGGCCTATGGCCGCGAACTTACCGCCGCCAAAGTGTTCCACGTTTCGCCCTTCTGTGCGGTGGAGGGCGGCTACCGCTTTCGCTTCTTGCACAGCGGCGACCGCACCGTGGCGCGCATCGACCATGACGATGCCACCGGCCCGCTGCTGCTCACCAGCATTTCCGGCCGCTTGCAGCAGCTCACGCCAACTTCTGCGCGCGCGGCCTTTTGGGCGCTGCCCGCTTTCAGCCTGATGCTGATGGCACGCATCCACTGGCAGGCCTTGCGCCTGTGGGTTAAACGCACGCCGTTTTTTGGCAAGCCTGTGGCACCACACCATTTTTTGACTCGTTGAGGCTGCGCGAACTGACGCTGTATGGTTATGAATTCTTCCACCCTCACTTCCTCGTTTCGCCTTCCTGAAGGTGCCCCCGCCGCCGCGCGTACCGTGTTCAAACTGTTGGCGCGGCTGCAGTACGGCAGCATTGATGTGCAGTTGCCCGATGGTGGCGCGGCGCACTTCGGCGGTGCCGAAGGCCCACGCGCCGCCATCCGCATCAAGGACTGGGCCGTCTGCACAGCAGCGCTGCGCTCCGGCGACATCGGTTTTGCCGAGAGTTTTGTGGCCGGCCACTGGAGCACGCCCGACCTGCGCGCGTTGCTGGAGGTGTTTGTGCGTAACCGCGAAGCGCTGGAGGAAGTGGTCTACGGCAGTTGGCTAGGCGCGCTCGCGCACCGCGTACAGCACTGGCTGAACCGCAACAGCCGCGCGGGAAGCCGCAAAAACATCCACGCCCATTACGACCTGGGTAATCACTTCTACAAGCTGTGGCTCGACCCGAGCATGAACTACTCCAGCGCCTGGTTCGATGGCGACCTGCACCGCCCCATGGGCGAGGCACAGCAAGCCAAGATGCAACGCGCGCTGCGCGAATGCAACGTGGCGCCGGGCCAGCGTGTGCTGGAAATCGGCTGCGGTTGGGGCGCGTTAGCCGAATGTGCGGCGCGCGACTTCGGCGCCAAGCTCACCGGCGTCACGCTGTCGAGCGAACAGTTGGCGTGGGGGCAAAAGCGCTTGGCCGATGCCGGCTTGCAAGACCAGGCCGAGTTGCGCTTGCAAGACTACCGCGACATCCAGGAGCCCGCGTTCGATGCCGTGGTGTCGATCGAAATGTTCGAGGCCGTGGGCCGCGCCTATTGGGACGGCTACTTCCAAACCGTGCATCAGCAGCTCAAGCCCGGCGGCCGCGCCTGCATCCAAAGCATCACCATCCGGGACGACCTGTTCGAGCGCTACACCCGCTCCAGCGACTTCATCCAGCAGTACATCTTTCCGGGCGGCATGCTGCCCAGCCCTAGCGTGTTCCGTGCGCAAGCCGAAAAGGCCGGCCTGCTCGTGGTTAACGAGCTGGCGTTTGGCCTGGACTACGCCGAGACCCTGCGCCGCTGGCGCGAAGACTTCATGCACCGCGATGCCGAGGTGCGGCAACTGGGCTTCGACACCCGCTTCATGCGGCTGTGGGAGTTCTACCTGGCGTACTGCGAAGCGGCATTTGCGGCGGGCAACACCAACGTCATGCAGTTCACCCTGGTGCGAGACTGACATGCACCGGCGGCGCACGCTCATGGGCTTGGCGGCGTTGGCCGCATTGCCGCTGAGCTTGCGCGCGCAACCGGCAGCGTTGGCAGGCTGGCCACTGCAGGGCGAGGGGCAACTGCGCTTCTTCGGCCTGCTGGTCTACGACATTCGCTTGTGGGCACCTACCCCTGTGGGCCCGCAGTGGTGGTCGCAACCGTTGGCGCTGGAACTCACCTATGCGCGCAGCCTGCAAGGTAAGGAAATCGCCAAACGCTCGCTCGAAGAAATGCGCCGCCAGCAAACCATTGACGACGCCACGGGGCAGCGCTGGCTGGTCGAGATGGAGGCCGCGTTCCCCGATGTGAAAGAGGGCGACCGCATCAGCGGCCGCCACGACCCCGCCGTGGGCGCCGCGTTTTGGGTCAACGGCAAACCCTCGCGCAGCGTGGCCGACCCACTGTTCAGTCGCTTGTTCTTCGGCATCTGGCTGGCGCCGCAAACGTCTGAGCCTGCGCTGCGCAAAAAGCTGTTGGGGTTGCCGTCATGAAAAAGAGAGACGGCCTAAGCTACGGCACGCTCGGCTTTGCGCTGGCGTTTGTGGCGCTACCGCTCTACGTCACGCTACCCGCGTATTACGCGCAAAACTACGGTGTGCCACTGGCCGCGTTAGGCCTGGTGCTGCTGGGCGCGCGTTTGGCCGATGCGCTGGTCGACCCGTGGATGGGCCGCCTGGCCGATGGCTGGCTCAGCACTGCCACTCCGTTACGCCCCATGGCTGTGGCTGCACTGCTGCTGGCCATCAGCTTTGTGTTGTTGTTCTTCCCACCTGCTCTCAGCCAAGCAGGGCTGTTGGCTTGGTGCACGGTGGCGTTACTGTTCACCTACCTGGGCTACAGCGTGCTGAGTGTGATGCACCAGGCTTGGGGTGCCCGGCTGGGCGGCGACGGCGTGCAGCAAACCCGCGTGGTGGCCTGGCGCGAGGGCATGGCTCTGGCGGGTGTGTTGTGCGCCAGTGTGTTGCCCTCGTTGGCGGGCTTGGGTATCACCAGCGCAGCTTTGGCCATCAGCCTGTTGGTGGGGCTGGCGCTGTTACGCCGCGCGCCAAGGGCCGAGCATGTGGCACAACCCGGCATGCATGACGCCGGTCTGGCTTGGCGCACACCAGGCTTCAAGCCGCTGCTGGCGGTGTTTTTACTCAACGGCATTGCGGCGGCTATTCCCGCCACGCTGTTGCTGTTTTTTGTGCGCGACCGTTTGCAAACCCCGCAGTCTGAAGCGCTTTATTTGGCGAGTTATTTTGTGGCCGCCGCGCTTTCGTTGCCGCTGTGGTTGCGCAGGGTGGCGCGTGTAGGCCAGGCGCGTGCTTGGGGTTCAGCCATGCTGCTGGCGGTGGTCAGTTTCGGCTGGGCGGCGCTGCTCTCGGCTGGTGACCAAATGGGTTTTCTGCTGGTCTGCCTGGGTAGCGGTGTGGCCCTGGGTGCCGACCTCGCCATTCCGGGCGCCATGCTGACGCGGGTGGTGCAACGCGCGGGATTGGCGGGACACGCCGAGGGCGCTTTCTTCGGCTGGTGGAACTTTGCCACCAAGCTCAACTTGGCCGTGGCCGCAGGCTTGGCCTTGCCGCTGCTGCAAGGGCTGGGCTACACGCCAGGCCAGCGCGACCCGCAGGCGCTGCACGCGTTGACCCTAGCCTATTGCGTGTTGCCCTGTGTTTTAAAGCTCGGCGCTGCAGTCTTGCTGTACCGCCTGTTCATCCAACATCAAAAGGAGGCCTTATGCGCTCCAACGTAATGCGCCCCTACCTCAATCGCCGTGGCCTGCTGGTTGCGGGCGGTGCTGCGCTGTTGCTGTCGGGCTGTGCGTCCGCGCCCACACCGGCCGACTACGCCGACCAAAAACCGGTGCTCGACCTGCGCCAGTACTTCAATGGACAGCTCGTCGCCTATGGCTTGGTGACCGACCGCGCAGGCAAGGTGCTGCGACGTTTTACCGTGCAGCTCAAAGGCACCTGGCAAGGCGACGACGGCACGCTGGAAGAAGACTTTTTATACAGCGACGGCGAAATCCAGCGCCGCGTGTGGCGCCTGCGCCATCTCGGCGGCGGCCAATACACCGGCCGTGCCGACGACGTGGTGGGCGAGGCGCGCGGCGAAGCCGCAGGCAACGTCTTGCGCTGGCGCTACACCTTGCAAGTCCCGGTGGGCACCACGGTATACGACGTCGATTTCGACGACTGGATGTACCTGATGGACGACAAGATCATGCTCAACAAAACCAAGATGACCAAGTTCGGCATCCATGTGGGCGACATCACGTTGTCGTTCACCAAGCTCTAAAAATCGCACCATGGCAAACAACCCTTTATTGCACCACTGGCGCGACAAAACGGTGTGGGTCGTGGGCGCGTCCAGCGGCATCGGGCTGGCGCTGGCGAAGGCGCTGCACGCAGCGGGCGCACGCGTGGTGGTGTCGGCGCGCAATGCCGATGTGCTGCAAGAGTTTGCGGAAACCCATCGTGGTTGCCTGGCCCTGCCGCTAGACGTGCAAGACGCCGCCGCGTTGCGCACCGCAGTAGCCGAAATTTTGGTGCTCAAAAAGCAGATTGACGCTTGTATCTATTGCGCAGGCCACTATCAAAACATGAGAGCCCAACAGTTCTCACTGAACGAGGCCCTGCGCCACATATACATCAACTACGTGGGCGCGTTGAATTTACTGGACGCGGTGCTGCCGCAACTGCTGCGCCAGGCGAAAGCGGGGCAGGGCGGGCACATCAGTTTGGTGTCGAGCGTGGCGGGCTACCGCGCCTTGCCCAAGTCGATGGCGTACGGCCCGACGAAGGCTGCACTCACCCACTTGGCCGAGTCACTGTATTTGGATCTGGCGCCTGAGGGGCTAGGCGTGTCGGTGGTGCACCCAGGCTTTGTGGCCACGCCGCTCACTGCGGGCAACGACTTCAAAATGCCCGCGCTCATCAGCCCCGAAGAGGCCGCGCAGGCCATCATGGACGGCTGGGCCGCAGGGCGTTTTGAAATCCACTTTCCGAAACGTTTTACGCGCTGGCTCAAGTTCATGCGCCTGCTGCCGTATGGGCTCTACTTTCGCGCGGTGCACCGCATCACCGGACTCTGAGGACTTTGAAGATGGACCCACGCGTCAAATTGATCGTGACGATGTTCGAGCACATGAAACCCTCGGACGTGGACCGGCTGCACCTGTATTACGACCGCCAGGCCTACTTCAAAGACCCATTCAACGAAGTGCGTGGCCTGCCCGCCATTCAGGCGGTGTACCAGCACATGTTCGATGGCTTGGAGGCGCCGCGCTTCAAGGTGTTGGACGTGTTGGTCGACGGCAACCAGTGTTTCCTCATCTGGGACTTCAGCTTCAGCCTGCGCGGCCGGCCGCAAAACGTACATGGCAGCAGCCACCTGCGCTTGAGCCCTGCGGGGCGCATCCAGTACCACCGCGACTACTGGGACGCGGCGGCCGAGTTGTACGAGAAGCTGCCGCTCTTGGGCACCGTGCTGCGCTGGCTGCGGCGCAAGATTGGCACGTCGTCCTCATCGGCGCAATCGTAGGCGCTTAGAAGCTTTTAAATGCTCCAGTCGTACTCGATCGTCAGCGGCGCGTGGTCGGAGAACTTCTCGTCCTTGTAGATCGACGCGTTGAGCGCCTTGTCGGCCACGCCCTTGGTGGCCAGGTGGTAGTCGAGGCGCCAACCTACGTTGTTGGCGTAGGCCTGGCCACGGTTGCTCCACCACGTGTAGCTGGTGTCGGTGGTGTCGGGGTGCAGTTGGCGGTACACGTCGATCAGGCCCAGGCCTTTGGCGGCCAACGGGTCAAGGTCGGCGCGGGCCAGCAGGTGGGTCATCCAGCTGCGTTCTTCGGGCGTGAAACCGCTGTTCTTCTGGTTGCTGCGCCAGTTCTTCAAGTCGATTTCGCGGTGGGCGATGTTGACGTCGCCGCACAAGATGAACTCACGTGTGCGCTTCAATTCGGTGAGGTGCGGCAAAAATTCCGCCAGAAAACGGAACTTGGCCTGCTGGCGCTCTTCGCCGGAGGAGCCACTGGGGAAGTAGCAACTGATGATGGACAGCTTGCGTTTGGGCGTGTCGAAACGCGCCTCGACGTAGCGGCCTTCGGCGTCAAATTCGGTGGAGCCGTAGCCCACGATCACCTCGCTGGGCGCGTGGCGCGTGTAGAGGCCCACGCCCGAGTAACCCTTCTTCTGAGCAAAGTGAAAGTGGCCTTGCAAGCCGGCGAGTTGCTCAAACTTGCCTTCCACATCGGCGGCCTGGGCTTTCACTTCTTGCACACAAATACAATCTGGGGCAATACCAGCAATCCACTTTTCCACACCCTTGGTGGTGGCGGAGCGGATGCCGTTGAGGTTAAGGCTGGTTAATTTGAACAAGGACTTCTCCATGACGGTAGACAACAAGGGCGCGGCTCAGAGCGCAACGCCAAACGAACAAGACGCATTGGCCCAGGAATTTGTGCAATTCTCCGTCGATTCCGGTGTGTTGCGCTTTGGCGAATTCAAAACCAAGGCTGGGCGCATGAGCCCCTACTTTTTCAACTCGGGTCTGTTTGACGACGGCGCCAAGCTGGGCCGCCTGGCCACGTTCTACGCACGTCGCCTGCTCGACAGCGGCATCGAGTTTGACATGGTGTTTGGGCCTGCCTACAAGGGCATTCCGCTAGGTGCTTCGGTCGCCATCGAGTTGGCGCGCCTGGGCCGCAACGTGCCGTTTGCCTACAACCGCAAGGAAGCCAAGGCGCACGGCGAAGGCGGCAACCTGGTGGGCGCGCCTTTGAAGGGCCGTGTGTTGGTGGTGGACGACGTGATGTCGGCCGGCACCGCCGTGCGTGAATCCATCTCCATCATCCAGGCCGCAGGTGCTACGCCGCACGCCGTGGTCATTGCGTTGGATCGCCAGGAAATGGCCACCGAGAACGGCCAGGACGTGCCGCACAGTGCGGTGCAATATGTGCAGAATCAGCTCGGGTTGGCCGTCTGTTCGATTGCGAAATTGGACGATTTGTTGCAGTATCTCGCCCATCATGAAACGCCAGACTTGGGAGCGCACCACGCGCGTGTACTGGCATACCGACAACGCTACGGCGTAAATTAAGGGGCTGTGTGGCTGGCTGGACGGTGCAACTTAGAACAATTTTCTTGTTAGCTGCGGGCTGCGCAGGGATAGCCCAGGCCCAAAGCATTTACAGCTGTACCGATTCCAAGGGGCGCAAGCTCACGTCGGACCGGCCCATTCAGGAGTGCCTCGACCGGGAGCAACGTGAGCTCAATCCGAGTGGCTCCACCAAACGCGCCGTTGGCCCGTCCTTGACAGCGGCCGAGCGTGACCAAGTCGAAGCGCAAAAGCGCAAAGAAGCCGAGCAGGCCGCGCGCGTCAACGAAGAGCGCCGCCGCAACCGCGCGCTGTTGATGCGTTATCCCGACCGTGCCGCGCATGACCGTGAACGTGCGGCCGCGCTTAAGCAGGTGGACGAGGTGATCGACGCGGCCAACAAACGCATGGTGGAGTTGAACCAACAGCGCGTGGCGATCGATGCCGAGTTGGAGTTCTACAAAAAAGACCCCAGCAAGGCGCCTGCAAAGGTGCGTCGGCAAATCACCGAGCAAGAAGAAAGCGTGCGCGGGCAGCAGCGCTTCATCGACGACCAGCAGGAAGAAAAGAAACGCATCAACGAACGTTTTGACGAAGAACTCGGGCGCTTGAAGCCGCTCTGGGGTGGTGGCGGGCAGTAGCCCAACGTAGCGCAAAGTTCTAGGCCAGATGCCTAGCCTAGAACTTTGTTTGCATCAGCCCAAACGCGCTCTCAGCAGCGTATTCACCTGGCCTGGGTTGGCCTTGCCGGCGCTGGCTTTCATGATTTGGCCGACCAGCGCGTTCAACGCCTTGTCGTTGCCGGCCTTGAACTCGGCCACGTTCTTGGCGTTGGCGGCGATCACGGTGTCGACAATGGCTTCCAGCGCGCCGGTGTCGTTCATCTGCTTCAAGCCCTTGGCTTCGATCACGGCATCGACCTCCGCCGCCGCATCACTCCACAACGCATCGAACACTTGGCGTGCCGCGTTGTTGGAGATGGTGTCGTCGGCAATGCGCGCAATCAACTGACCCAGGCGCTCTGCGCTGACGGGGGACTGGTCGATCGCCAGGTCGTCGGCGTTGAGTCGGCGTGACAGCTCACCCATGATCCAGTTGCCGGTCAGCTTGGCTTGGCCGCTGGCCTTGGCGGCCGCTTCGAAGTAGCTGCTGGTGGCCTGGCTTTGCGTGAGGATGGTGGCGTCGTAGTCGGACAGGCCGTATTCGCTGGCAAAGCGGGCGGCCATCACACGCGGCAACTCGACCATGGCGTTGCGCACGCGGTCTACCCATTCTTCAGCGATGACCAGCGGCGGTAGGTCTGGATCGGGGAAGTAGCGGTAATCGGCGGCGTCTTCCTTGGTGCGCATGGCGCGGGTCTCACCCGTGTCTGGGTTGAACAGCACGGTGGCTTGCTGGATAGCCAGGCCGTCTTCGATTTGTTCGATTTGCCAGCGCACTTCGAAATCGATGGCCTGCTGCATGAACTTGAAGCTGTTCAGGTTCTTGATTTCGCGGCGGGTACCTAGCGGGTCGCCAGGCTTGCGCACAGACACGTTGGCATCGCAGCGGAACGAGCCCTCTTGCATGTTGCCGTCGCAGATGCCAATCCAGGTGACGATCTTGTGCAACTCTTTGGCGTAGGCCACGGCTTCGGCAGACGAGCGCATGTCGGGCTCGGTGACGATTTCCAGCAGTGGTGTACCAGCGCGGTTCAGGTCGATGCCGGTCTGGTTGATGAAGTCTTCGTGCAGCGATTTGCCCGCGTCTTCTTCCAGGTGGGCGCGCACCAGGCGCACCGACTTTTTCTCGTCGCCCAGGTAGAACTCCACCGAGCCGCCTTGCACCACCGGAATTTCGAACTGGCTGATCTGGTAGCCCTTGGGCAGGTCGGGGTAGAAGTAGTTCTTGCGCGCGAAGATGCTGCGCGGCGCGATGTGTGCGCCGACCGACAGGCCGAACTCAATGGCGCGCTCGACAGCGCCCACGTTCATCACCGGCAGGGTGCCGGGCAAGGCCATGTCCACAGCGCAGGCTTGGGTGTTGGCTTCGGCGCCAAAGGCGGTGGAGGCGCGGCTGAAAATCTTGCTCGCGGTGGAGAGCTGGGTGTGGGTTTCGAAGCCAATCACGACTTCGTAGCCCTGCACCAACAACGACTTGGTGGTCGACTTGCTGTCTTTGGTGGATGGTTTGTTCATTCAGGAAACCAGCTTGGAAGCAGAGGGTTGGCGAAGGTGAAAGTCGGTGGCTTGCTGCAGACGGTGCGCGGCGTTGAGCAAGCGCGACTCCTGCAGGTAGTTGCCGATGAGCTGCAAGCCCACGGGCATGCCGCCTTCACCCAAACCTGCGGGCACGCTCATGCCGGGCAGACCGGCGAGCGACGAGGGCAGGGTGAAGATGTCGGCCAGGTAGTTGGCCAGCGGGTCGGACTTGGCGCCGAGCTTCCACGCCACGGTGGGCGCCACGGGGCCGGCGATCAGGTCGCACTGCGTGAAGGCTTGATGGAAGTCGTCGGCAATCATGCGGCGGATCTTTTGCGCCTGCAGGTAATACGCGTCGTAGTAGCCGTGGCTCAGCACGTAGGTGCCGATCATGATGCGGCGCTTTACTTCGTCGCCAAAGCCTTGGGCGCGGCTCTTCTTGTACATGTCGAGCAGGTCGGTGTATTGGTCGGCGCGGTGGCCGAACTTCACACCGTCAAAACGGCTCAGGTTGCTCGACGCTTCGGCCGGCGCAATGATGTAGTACACCGGGATGGACAGCTCGGTGCGTGGCAACGAAATCTCGACCAGCTTGGCGCCGAGCTTTTCGTATTCTTTCAACGCCGCGTCGATGGCTTGGCGCACGTCGGCCGACAGACCTTCGCCGAAAAACTCTTTCGGCAGGCCGATGCGCAGGCCTTCGATTGAGTCGTTCAAGCGCAGGCTGTAGTCTTCAGCGGGCACGTCGAGTGAGGTGGAGTCGCGGTCCAGGTCGGGGCCACACATGGCGCTGAGCAGCAACGCGCAGTCTTCGGCCGTGCGGGCCATGGGGCCGGCTTGGTCGAGGCTGGAGGCAAACGCCACCATGCCGTAGCGCGAGGCACGGCCGTAGGTCGGTTTGATGCCGGTGATGCCGCAGAACGACGACGGCTGGCGAATCGAGCCGCCGGTGTCGGTGCCGGTCACCGCAGGGGCCAAACGCGCAGCCACGGCCACGGCGCTGCCGCCTGACGAACCGCCAGGAATACGTGTTGTGTCCCAGGGGTTCAACGCGGGCATGTAGGCCGAGTTTTCGTTGCCCGAGCCCATGGCGAATTCGTCGCAGTTGAGCTTGCCCAGCGTCACTGCGCCAAGGTTCGCCATGCGGGACACCACGGTGGCGTCAAACGGCGAGCGGTAGCCCTCCAGCATTTTCGAGCCGGCGGTGGTGGGGAAGTCTTTGGTGACGAAGATGTCTTTGTGCGCGATCGGCACGCCTTCGAGCGCGCCAGCGGTGCCAGCGGCGATACGTGTATCGGCGGCTTGTGCTTGCTGCAGCGTGGCGGCTTCGTCGAGGTTCAAGAACGCGCCCAATGCGGCGTTGGATTTGGCGCGAGCCAGGAAATGCTGGGCCGTTTCAACGGCCGATACTTTGCCGTCGCGCAACTGTTTTGCCAGCGCGGTGACGGTCAGGTCGTGTAGGTCTGGTGTGGCACCAGAAGAAGTGTGTGCTTCAGAGGTCATGAAATGTTGGCTTTATTCGTTCACTTACTCGATCACTTTGGGAACCAGGAACAGGCCGCGTTCCACCGCTGGAGCAGACTGCTGGTTCAGATCGCGCTGGTTGGGTTCGGAAACGGCGTCGGCGCGCAGGCGCAAAGTGATGTCTTGGATCACGGCAACGGGGTGCGCCAGGGGTTCTAAACCCGAGGTATCCACAGCCCGCATCTGTTCCACGATGTCAAAGAACCCGTTCAATTGCGTGAGCATGTGCTCACTTTCTGAGGGTTGAAGCTCCAGCCTTGCCAAATTGGCAATGCGGTCAAGATCTTGGGAAGTCAGAGCCATAAAAAATTACATTAAAAAGCACAGGTAAATCTGCGCCTGCCGACAGGGCGGCAATGGTTATTCACAGGGGATGCGGTATTATCCCGCCTTTGGTGTAACGGCTGCGAATTCGGTCACAACAGCATCAAAAATCTAGGTTTTTACCCGTTTTACAGTGGTGGCGGTCTGCCGAAGTGCCGATCGCGCCCGAGAGGAATTTCATGTTTGGAGCTTTTCGTCGGTACATTTCTACCGACTTGGCGATCGACCTTGGCACTGCCAACACCCTGATCGTTGTACGTGACAAGGGCATTGTGCTCGACGAACCGTCTGTTGTGGCCATTCGCCACGAAGGTGGTCCCCAAGGCAAAAAGACGATCCAGGCGGTTGGTAAAGAAGCCAAGGCCATGTTGGGCAAAGTGCCCGGCAACATCGAAGCCATCCGGCCGATGAAAGACGGCGTGATCGCCGACTTCACGGTCACCGAGCAAATGCTCAAGCAGTTCATCAAGATGGTGCATCCTCGTGGCATTTTTCGCCCGAGCCCGCGCATCATCATCTGTGTGCCTTGCGGCTCCACCCAGGTTGAACGCCGTGCCATCCGTGAATCGGCCTTGGGCGCAGGTGCATCCGAGGTTTACCTGATCGAAGAACCGATGGCAGCCGCCATTGGCGCAGGCCTGCCGGTGAGCGAAGCCAGCGGCTCCATGGTGGTCGACATTGGCGGCGGTACCACCGAAGTGGGCGTGATCTCGCTCGGCGGCATGGTCTACAAGGGTAGCGTGCGTGTGGGTGGCGACCGTTTTGACGACGCCATCATCAACTACATCCGCCGCAACTACGGCATGTTGATTGGGGAGCCCACGGCTGAAGCCATCAAGAAGCAAATTGGCTCGGCCTTCCCTGGCTCTGAAGTCAAGGAAATGGAAGTCAAGGGGCGCAACCTCTCCGAAGGTGTGCCACGCAGTTTCACGATTTCGAGCAACGAAATCCTCGAAGCCCTGACCGACCCGCTGAACAACATCGTCGCCGCCGTTAAAAACGCGCTGGAACAAACGCCTCCCGAACTGGGCGCAGACATTGCCGAACGCGGCATGATGCTGACCGGCGGCGGCGCTTTGCTGCGCGACCTGGACCGTCTGCTGGCCGAGGAAACCGGCTTGCCCGTGCTGGTGGCCGAAGATCCGTTGACCTGCGTGGTGCGTGGATGCGGCATTGCCCTGGAGCGCATGGAGCGCCTGGGCGGCTCGATTTTCACCAGCGAATAACGTTGGGGCGCAGCGATGCCACTCGGTACGCTGGACCGAACTCCACCGCCATTCTTTAAGCAGGGCCCTTCGGCCCTGACCAAGCTGATGGTGTTCAGCGCATTGGCCCTGTTTCTGATGGTGGCGGATGCGCGTTTCAAGCTGATTCAGCCCTTGCGGGCAGGTATTGCCACGGCTTTGTATCCGCTGCAATGGCTCGCCATGGGCCCGGTGCGCCTGGTGCAGGGCGGCGGCAGCTACTTTGAGTCCTTGTCCAAAGCCCAGGCTGCGGTGAATGACGTTGAACACAAGTTGGCGCTGCAGTCGGTGCGTGCCAGCCAGGTGGAGCAACTCACACAAGAAAACCAACGGCTGCGCCAATTGCTGTCGCTGCGCGAGCAGTTGGCCGTGCAAAGCCAGGCGGCCGAGGTGCTGTACGACACGGCTGATGCCTATACCCGCAAAGTCATCATCGACAAAGGTGTTGCCCAAGGGGTAGAGGCTGGCTCGCCGGTGATGGACGAATCGGGCGTTCTGGGGCAAGTCACCCGCGTGTTCCCGGTGGTCAGCGAGGTCACGCTGTTGGTCGACAAAGACCAGGCCATTCCGGTGGTGAACGCACGCACCGGTGTGCGCGGCGTGGCTTATGGCTACAGCGATGCCACGAGCAGCGGCTTGCTGGAGCTGCGTTTCATGGCGGGCAACTCCGATGTGCAAGTGGGTGACATGTTGACCACCAGCGGCGCCGATGGCGTCTACCCCGGTGGTTTGCGTGTGGCCACAGTGGAACGTATCGACCGGCGCGCCGACTCGGCTTTTGCGCGTATTTACTGCAAGCCCATGGGGCAGATGTCTGGCGTTCGGCATGTCGTCGTGCTACAACCGACGGCTGTGAACATGCCGGGTCTGGCGGCAGACGCCAAAGCACCTGCCAAGCCTGCTTCTGCACCGGCTTCACACGCTAAAGGCGCCAAGAAATGATGCCGTCGATGCTGCATTTGTTGCGGGGTTCGCCATGATCATGCCGCAAGGCCAGCAGCTCCTGCTGCCGGCGAAGCCAATCTTCATTGGCTCCAGTCTCGTCGTGGCTTTGTTGCTCAACATGATTGGCAACATGGGCCTGTGGGGGCGTGCGCCCTGGGTGCCCGATTTTGTCGCCATGTTGTTGGTGTTCTGGGTGGTGCACCAGCCGCAACGCGTGGGTATTGGCACGGCCTTCGTCTATGGTTTGTGCATGGACGTGCACCAGTCCACCCTGTTGGGCCAGCACGCGTTGTCCTATGCGGTGTTGACCTATATGGCGATTGCCATTCACCGCCGACTGCTGTGGTTTAGCGTGCCTTCACAGGCGTTGCAGGTTTTTCCGCTGTTTTTGGCCGCGCACCTGATCGAGGCCGCGTTGCGCATGCTGGGCGGCGGCATGTTTCCTGGGTGGCAAGCGATTCTGGCACCGGTGCTGGAGGCTGTGCTCTGGCCGGTGGTGAGTGTGTTGTTGTTGGCCCCACAGCGCAAAGCGCCGAATCCCGACGCTGATCGGCCGCTATGACCGAGCTCAAAAACGTCGCGGCCGAGCTTGGGCGTTTTCGCCGGCGCGTGCTGGTGGCCTGTTTGGCCGTGGTGCTGGCGTTTTCGGGCGTAGTGGCGCGCTTGGTGTATCTGCAGATCGTGCGCTACCAGGACCTGCGCGATCAAGCCGAAAACAACCGCACCGCCATCGTGCCGGTGGTGCCCAACCGTGGGTTGATTCTGGACCGCAACGGCGTTGTGCTGGCTTCCAACTACTCGGCCTACACGCTGGAGATCACCCCCTCCAAAGTGGAGAACCTGGAAAACACCATCGATGAACTCTCCAAGATCGTCGATATCCAGCCGCGCAACCGCAAGCGCTTCAAGAAGCTGATGGAAGATTCGCGCAACTTCGAGTCGTTGCCGATTCGCTCGCGCCTGACCGACGACGAAGTGGCTCGTTTCGCGGCGCAGCGCTACCGCTTCCCTGGCGTGGACGTGAAGGCACGGTTGTTCCGCACCTACCCCTATGGCGAACTGGCCAGCCACGTGGTGGGTTATATCGGCCGCATCAACCGCGCGGAGAAAGAGCGCATCGATGAATCGGATGAAGCCGATAACTACCGGGGCACCGAATACATCGGCAAGCTCGGCATCGAGCAAAGCTACGAGTCGCAGTTGCACGGCATGGCGGGTGCCGAAGAAATGGAAACCTCGGCAGGCGGGCGCGCGGTGCGCAAGTTGGCCAGCAACCCTGCCACGCCTGGCAAGTCGGTGGTGCTGTCGCTAGACATCAAACTGCAGAAGCTGGTGGAAGACCTGTACGGCGACCGGCGCGGTGCGCTGGTGGCCATCGACCCGAAGAACGGCGAGGTGCTCGCCTTCGTCAGCAAACCTACCTTCGACCCGAATCTGTTTGTCGACGGCATCGACGTTGAAAACTGGCAGGCCCTGAACGAATCCATCGACAAGCCGTTGCTCAACCGCGCCCTGCGCGGCACCTACCCGCCAGGCTCCACCTACAAGCCGTTCATGGCACTGGGAGCGCTGGAAACCGGCAAACGTGCGCCCGGCACCATCATCATGGACAACGCTTCGTGGACTTTTGGTGGACACACTTTCCGCAGCCACGGCGATATCGCGCTGGGGCCGGTCGACATGAACAAGGCCATCATCCATTCGAGCAACGTGTACTTCTACTCGCTGGCGAACGACATGGGCGTCGACACCATCCATGACTTCATGAAGCCGCTGGGCTTTGGGCAGATCACCGGCATCGACGTCAACGGCGAAGTGCGCGGCGTGTTGCCCAGCACCGACTGGAAACGCAAAACCTACAAACGTGCCGAACAAAAGAAGTGGTATGCGGGCGAAACCATTTCCTTGGGCATTGGCCAGGGCTACAACAACTTCACCATGCTGCAGTTGGCCTCGGCCACGGCAACCCTGGTCAACTACGGTGTGCAGTACAAGCCGCACCTGGGTTTGTCGCTGATCGACCCGATCACCCACGCACATGAACCGGTGGAGAAGATTGCGCCGGTGAACCTGGGCTACAAACCGCAAAACGTCGACATCGTGCGCCGCGCCCTGGTGGGGGTGACGCAAGAGGGCACCTCGACCAAAGTGTTTGCGGGTGCGCAGTACTTGTCGGGCGGCAAAACCGGTACGGCGCAGGCCGTCACCATCGGCGCCAAAGAAAAGTACAACAGTGCCCGCATGGAAGAACGCCAACGCGACCACGGCGTGTACATGGCATATGCGCCCGCAGACAACCCGCAAATCGCATTGGCCTTGATTGTGGAAAACGCCGGTTGGGGCGCTGGCGTGGCCGCTCCGATTGCGCGACGTGTTTTTGACTACTGGGTCAAAGGTATCTACCCCAGCGAAGAAGACATTGCCAACGTGCGCAAGGGCTTGGGCGCGGCGCCCATAGGCGCCCCTCGCGCTGTCAGCGACATCAACTTACCCGCGCCCTGATTCACCGACACCACCTCCCTAAACGCCATTTGACGCGTGCGGCGCAAGGTGGGGGAATCAGCGGGGCGCTTGTGGTTTTCCCTGTTTAGCTTGTGTAAACCCCCAATAAGGGTAGATTCTGAGCTTGCGCGATTGATTGTTATCGTTAACAATTAACTCTTTTGCCACTAATTGAGCCCGAGTTGCCCATGCCTGCACAACCTATGTCTTCTACGCCGTTGATTACCGAACTGCGCGTCATTCCCGTCGCTGGCCAAGACGCCATGTTGATGAACCTCAGCGGCGCCCACGCGCCGTACTTCACGCGCAACCTGTTGCTGCTCAAAGACAGCGCTGGCCGTGTGGGCGTGGGCGAAGTGCCCGGTGGCGAAAACATTCGCAAGACCCTGGAAAACGCGCGCGACCTGCTGGTGGGCGAATCCATTGGCCGTTATCAGCAATTGCTGAACAAGGCGCGCCACGCCTTCTCGGGTCTGGACGTGGGTGGCCGTGGCAACCAGACGTTTGATTTGCGCATCGCCGTGCACGCCGTCACGGCACTTGAAGCTGCGTTGCTCGACCTCTTGGGCCAACACCTGGGCGTGCCCGTGGCGCAACTGCTGGGCGAAGGCCAGCAACGTGAAGAAGTCGAAATGCTCGGCTACCTGTTCTACATCGGCGACCGCAACGCCACCAAGCTGCCTTACCGCACCGAGCCCGATGGCGACAACGAATGGTTCCGTCTGCGCAACGAGAAAGCCATGGACGCCGACAGTATTGTGCGCCTGGCCGAAGCCGCACACGCGCGCTACGGCTTCAACGATTTCAAACTCAAAGGCGGTGTGTTGTCGGGCGACGAAGAAGTCGAAGCCATCCGCGCGCTGCACGCCCGCTTCCCTGAGGCGCGTGTGACGCTGGACCCCAACGGTGGCTGGCTGCTCAAAGACGCCATCCGTCTGTGCCGCGACCTGCACGGCGTGCTGGCCTATGCCGAAGACCCATGCGGTGCCGAAGACGGCTTCAGCGGCCGCGAAGTGATGGCCGAGTTCCGCAAGGCCACCGGCCTGCCCACGGCCACCAACATGGTCGCCACCGACTGGCGCCAAATGGGACACGCGATCCAAACGCATGCGGTAGACATTCCGCTGGCAGACCCACACTTCTGGACCATGCAGGGCTCGGTGCGTGTAGCGCAGATGTGCCACGAGTGGGGCCTTACCTGGGGTTCGCATTCGAACAACCACTTTGATGTGTCGCTGGCCATGTTCACTCACGTGGCGGCTGCCGCGCCAGGCCACATCACGGCCATCGACACCCACTGGATCTGGCAAGACGGCCAGTACCTCACGCAGGAGCCGCTGCAAATTGTGGGCGGCAAAGTGAAGGTGCCGACCAAGCCCGGCCTGGGTGTGGAATTGGACATGGACGCCGTGGAGCGGGCACACCGTCTGTACCTCGACCACGGTCTGGGCGCTCGCGACGACGCCATTGCCATGCAATATTTGATTCCCGGCTGGAAGTTTGACGCCAAGCGTCCTTGCATGGTGCGCTAAGCACCCAGCCTACAGCGTTGGCTCCCTGGGGCCAGCGCTGTGCGTGAAGTTCAGCGCAAGAACGCGTCGTAGCCGGTCTTCAGGATCAGCACGGACACCACGATGATGAAGAAGATGCGCACAAAACCTGCGCCATGTTTCATCGCCAAGCGTGTGCCGATCAGACTGCCGGCCACGTTGGCGATGGCCATCACCACCACGAAGTGCCACCAGATGTGACCCTTCAGCGTGAACAAGATCAGTGCCGCCAGGTTGGTGGCCACGTTCAGCAGCTTGGCGGCAGCCGAGGCGTGCAAAAAGTCGTAGCCCAACCAGCGCACGAACAAAAACACAAAGAAGCTGCCGGTGCCCGGCCCAAAAAAGCCGTCGTACACGCCAATCGTCAGCCCGATGATGCTGGCCACCCAAACCTCTTGCCGTCCGTTGAAACGCGGCGCGTGCACGCGGCCCAGTTCCTTCTTGGCCAGGGTGTAGGCCAGCACGGCCACCAGCACCAGGGGCAGCAGCTTGCGCAGAAAGTCGGGCGACATCACGGTCACCATCCACGCGCCCGCCAACGAGCCGGAGAACCCGGCGCCCGCTGCCGGCAGCAGCGTTTTCCAGCGCATTTCGACGCGGCGGCTGAACTGCCAGGTGGCGAAACCCGTGCCCCAAATTGATGCACCTTTGTTCACGCCGAGCAAAGTGGCAGGGTGAGCCGAAGGGAAGGTGGCGAACAACGCGGGGACCAAAACCAGGCCGCCGCCGCCGACGATAGCGTCTACAAAACCCGCCAGTAACGACGCAAGGGAAACAACAAACAGATCCATGACCAAGCGGCCCGAAGGCAAAGAAGCGAAGTGAAAAACGTGGGGATGTGGCGCCAGACGGGCCTTGGGCGGCCGGGGGCAATAAAAAAGCGCCGACGATGCGGCGCTTTGTGAATACATCTCGTGCGGATGTTAGCTGAATATTTTTGGTCGTGTGGCTAGGTTTGTCTCCTCGGCCCCTCGTGCTTATCAGGAGCTTTGTAGGCCCCTGTAAGCGAGTGACGAGACTTTATCCGGCGCACATATTCAGTGCATTGGGGGTTTCCCTCCCATTTGGGCGATCTGTGCTGCGCGAATAGCGGCGCTTAGGTTCGCATTTGATTTCGTTTGTGCGCGAATAGGCCATCCGCCAACCTCCAGGGCTGTTCAGTGCGCGTCTTGCAAGATCCAGTGCGCCGCCTTCTCGGCAATCATCAGTACTGGCGCATTGGTGTTACCGCTGGTGATGGTGGGCATCACCCCCGCATCCACCACGCGCAGGCCGCGCACCACGCCACCGCGCCCGTCGACTACCTGCAAGCGTGTGTTGACCACGGCCATGGGGTCGCTGGCGGGTGCCATTTTGGTCGTGCCTACAGGATGGAAGATGGTGGTCGCAATGTCGCCTGCCAGCTTGGCGAGTTCTTCATCGGTCTGGAACTGCACCCCCGGTTTCCATTCGTCAGGCTGGTACTTCTGGAGCGCCGGTTGCGCGGCGATCTTGCGTGTGACACGCAGCGAGTCGGCGGCCACCTTGCGGTCTTCTGCGGTGCTGAGATAGTTGGGCGCAATCGCGGGCGCATCTTCAAAACGCGCGCTGCGGATGTTCACCGTGCCACGGCTGGTAGGGTTCAAATTGCACACGCTGGCGGTGATGGCCGGAAAACTGTGCAGCGGCTCGCCAAAGGCGTCCAGGCTCAGAGGCTGCACGTGGTATTCGATATTGGGGTAGGGCTGCGCCGGGTCGCTGCGGGTGAACGCGCCCAGTTGCGATGGCGCCATGCTCATGGGGCCAGTGCGTTTGAAGGCGTATTCCAGGCCGATCTTCGCTTTACCCCAGGCGGTGCTGGAAAGCACATTGAGCGTCAGCGCGTCTTTCACCTTGAACACTGCGCGGATTTGCAAGTGGTCTTGCAGGTTGGCGCCCACGCCTGGCAGGTCTACTGCAGTGGCGATGCCATGCTGCTGTAGCAAAGCGCGTGGGCCAATGCCCGAGAGTTGTAGCAACTGCGGCGAGCCCACAGCACCTGCGCTCAAAATCACTTCGTGCGCGGCGTGTACCTCCACCATGTCTCTGCCCGTCCACACCGTGGCGCCAGTGCATTGCTGCGTGCCATCGGGCAGGGTTTTCAGGTGCAGCTTGGTGACTTGTGCGTTGGCCCAGAGTTCAAAGTTGGGGCGGCCATAACACTCGGGCCGTAAAAAGGCCTTGGGGGTGTTCCAGCGCCAGCCGTCTTTTTGCGTGACTTCGAAATAACCCACACCCTCGTTGTCGCCACGGTTGAAGTCGCTGGTGGCAGGAATGCCGGCTTGTTGCGCGGCTTGGGCAAAGTCGTCCAACACAGGCCAGTGCAGGCGTTGCTTTTCCACGCGCCACTCGCCGCCCGATTTGCGGCGGGCCAGCGCTTTCAGATAAGGGTCGGCGCTTTGGGCTGCACCGTGCAACAACTCAGGCGTGGTGTCCTTGGCGCCATGCAGCGCGTCGGCACCTTTGTAGTAGTCCTCATGCACCTTGAAATACGGTAGGGCATTGCGCCAATTCCAGGTGTCGTCGCCAGTGAGGTCAGCCCACTGGTCGTAGTCGCGTGCCTGGCCACGCGTGTAGATCATGCCGTTGATGCTGGAGCAGCCACCCAGCGTCTTGCCCCGCGGGTAGCGCAGGCTGCGACCGTTCAGTCCGGTATCGGGCTCGGTGTTGTAGAGCCAGTCGGTGCGTGGGTTGCCAATGCAGTAGAGGTAGCCCACGGGAATGTGGATCCAGTGGTAGTCGTCTTTGGGCCCGGCTTCGATGAGCAATACGCGAAAGCGCGGATCAGCACTGAGGCGGTTGGCCAGCAGGCAGCCTGCCGTACCCCCACCGATGATGATGTAGTCAAAACTGTTGTCGCTCACGTTGTCTCCGCATTTTTATGGGCCGGTGTCTCCCGGCTTCTATGGATCGTCATTAAAGGAATGAGGCCGCCGCCCCTTCTCGGGAGGTAGCGAATGACACGCCGCTGAGCGGCGTGCAAAGCCGGAGGGCGCTACGTTGCTGTGGGCATTACAAACGCTGCGCCTTTCGCAATACTTTCAGGCCAGCGTTGCATGACGCACCCAGTAGCGGTCGCGCTTGACGCCACTCGCCCACAACATGATCAATATTTGCTGAACTCATGAATGTATGTCCCAATAAATGGCTGTCAACTGTCTGAGTGTGCCCATGGAATGCGCGTCATTCCAATGACTTCGGCTCAGGACCATTATTTGAATGGCTAATAAACAATGCCCATCCAACCAAACCCGTAGTGCCTGTGAACACGATTGACCCTCAAACCCTGCGAGCCTTTGTGATGGTGGCGCGAATGGGCAACGTTTCGCGCGCTGCGCAGGCGTTGCATCTGAGCCAGCCGGCCGTCAGTCTGCAACTGAAGAGCCTGGCCCAACACACCGGTCTGACGATTTTTTCGCGCACGCCGCAGGGCCTGGTCTTGACGGCCGACGGTGCGGCGCTACTGCCGCAAGCGGAGCGCAGCCTGGCCGCGCTGGCCGACTTCAACTTCGCGGCGCAGCGCCTGCACAGCACCACGCGTGGGCGGCTGCGCATCGGCACAATTCTGGACCCCGAGTTCACCCGCCTGGGTGCCTTTTTGCGTGAGCTGGTCGAGCGCACGCCGCAGATTGCGACGGAGTTGCGCCAGGACATGAGCGGCAGCGTGTTGGCGCAGTTGGGCGATGGTGCGCTCGATGTTGGTTTCTATCTGGAAGTGCCGCCCGCGCTTGCCGGCAATGCGGAAAGTGCTGTTGAGCCCCCGCGCATGGATGAGCGTTTTGTCAGCCGTGTGTTGACCGCGTTCACCTACCGCGTGTTGGCACCCAAGGGCTGGGGGCCGCAGGTACTGGGGCGCGACTGGCGCGGCTTGGCGGCGCTGCCATGGTTGGCCACGCCCGAGGCGTCGGCCCATTCACGTCTACTCGCGCAGGTGTTTGGCCCGCAGTCGCTCACCGGCTTGGAGCCGCCGCGCGTGGCGCTGGTCGACCAAGAAGCGTCGATGCTGGATTTGGTGAAGTCAGGCGTGGGTTTGAGCCTGGTGCGCGACTCGATCGCCATGCGCGAGAGCCAAGCCCATGGCCTGGTGGTGGCCGACCGGGTGCTGCTGCACTGCAGCCTGTGTTTTGTGTGCTTGACGCAGCGCCGAAACGACCCGGTGGTGGCCGGCGCGTGGGATGCGCTCGCCGCTGTTTGGTGATCAAGAAGCGGCTGCGCCCAGCGGGCCGTTGCCCAGATCGTTGGGGCGCGTGGCGATGGGCGGGATGCTCGGCAGTGTGCTCGTTGGCTCGGCAGCCGCATCAAAGCCGCTATCCTTGAAATCGTTCTTCAAGCTGCGCATGCTGGCGGTGTAACTGGTATAGGCCAGTTCGTCGCGTATCGTCTGGGCCAGCAGCTTGCGCAACACCGAGAGGGTGCTGGGGTCGAGCTTTTGGCCACATTCGTCTTGCGCTGCCCAGAGTTCTTCGCTCGGCGCAAGAGCTTGCTTGGCATCGTCGGTCTCGATGGCCAGCGTGAGCCGGGCCGCGAGACGGCGCGTGGCCGGGAACGTGTTGAGGGTTTGCGGCGTCGCAACCGGGATGGTTCGGCTCAGCACCAAAGACAAGCCACCGAGCAAGACTTGGACATCCGCCAGTGTGGCGTCGTCCGTCAGGCGCGGCAACAGCAGATCGGTGTGCCAGGGCGACTCGTGGAATAGCTTGTAGGAGTGCATGAACCGCATCCTAAAAGTTCATGCCCCTTGTAAACGCTCGCAAAGCAGCCGAAATGCGGGGCAATTCGGCGCGTTTCACGTCAGACGACTAGACCTTTGACTTATTGCGGTTGGAAACCGCTGTCCTTGATGATCTTGGTCCACACCTTGGTGTACGCCTGTTCACGTGCGGCCAGTTGCGATGGCGACATGTAGCCCACCGTCAGGCCCATGGCGGTCAAGCGGTCGCGCACGTCAGGCATGGCCACCACTTTGGAGACGGCATCGGCAAACTTGTCGATCGTGGCCTTGGGCGTGCCAGCGGGCGCGAAGATGCCGTAGTAGGGCAGGTCTTCAAAACCGGCCAGGCCGAGTTCAGCGAAGGTCGCCACATCGGGCAGCAGGGCTTGGCGCGAGCCACCCAGTACAGCCACCACCCGCAGCTTGCCAGCCTTGTGGTTTTCAATGAAGTCGGGAATGGAGCCCACGCCGGCGGCAATCTGGTTGCCCAGCATGTCGCCAATCATGGGTGCGCTGCCACGGTAGGGCGCGGCTTGCAGGTCCACGCCATACTTTTGGCCGATCAGCTTGACCAGAAACTCGGGCACCGAGGCCGGTGCGGGCACGCCCACCGTACCCTTGCCAGCCTGTGCACTCTTCACCCAGGCCACGTAGTCGTTGACCGACTTGGCCGGTGTGCCGCCAGACACGGCCAGCGCGTTCACAAACGTGGCAAAACCGGCCACAGCCACGAAGTCTTTCGCCGGCTCAAAGCCCGGGTTCTTCACCACTTGGGGCAAGATCGAAATGGTGTGGTCGTGGGTGAGGAAGAAGGTCGTGCCGTCGGGGTGCGAAGTCTTCAACACCTGCGCGGCGATCTGGCCACCGGCGCCTGCACGGTTGTCCACGATCACCGAGGTGCCGAGTTGGTCCTTCAGCTTCTCGGCCAGCATGCGGGCGATGGCATCGGTGCCGCCGCCGGGTGGAAAGCCCACCAGCAATCGCACCGTGTTGTTTTGCGCTTGCGCAGCGCCCGCGAACATGGCCGCGCCGAGCGCGCCAACAGCCAAGGAACGGGCGACAACGCCCAACGTGCGACGCGAAATTTGACGCGAAAAAAGACCACCCATGAAACGCTCCCAACGAAATTTCAAAGAAGAAAACCGGTGCAATAACAGTGCCAATGCGTCGGCTTTTGGGCGTTGATTTGTCTCCGCGCCGCGCATGGCGACGTGGAATGTAGCACCGGCGCACAAGGGCTGCGGGCACCGTTTACTCGGTGGCACAAATCTAGCGAAAACGCAGCTTGCAGGCTGTTGAAAAACGTAGCGAGGAAGGTCAGATGCAAGGCGCCCGGAGCACAGGAACCGGAACGTACTTTTAGTACGTGAGGATTCCGAGCACCGCGCAACGCCGCAGATGACCTCCGCAGTAGTTTTTCAACAGCCTGCTAGTGCTTTGGCGTGGCTTGGTGGTGTTCCAACCGGTAGATCACCTCGCGCACGATGGCCACCATGGTCGCGCGTTCCACGTTCGGGTGGTCTTTGATGTGGATGGTGGTGGCGCCCGCGCGCACCAGGTTCGGCTCGCTGTCTTTGCCATCCTCGCGCACAAACACCAGGTCAATGCCGTACTGCGCCAGCAGCGGGCCACAGGCGTGCCAGTCGCGCGTCCACTTCGGCAACTGGGTGGTGTTCTCCCACAGCGTGCCGGCGTTCTCGTAGCACTCTTCAATCTGGTGATGGCCGAGCAAATGCGCCAGATGGCGCTCCTTGGCAACGCAGCTACGGAAATACTCTTCGTCACTGATGCGCATGGCGAACCTCCTTGACTACGGGCGTGCGAGTACTGCCACCGTAGCCCCGTGGCGGTTGGCGGTCAAGCCCGGGCCTGCCCCAGTGGGGGTGGAGAGCCGCCAAGTACACTTGGCGTCCGCTGGGGGCTCGCCCCAGCGTTCGCCCTTTGCCCTTTCGCTTTGCTGAGTTTGATTCCATGTCGCACGCATCCACTTTCCGCCTGGCCGGCGTCATGGGCTGGCCGATCTCCCATTCGCGCTCGCCCATCATCCACAACCACTGGATTGCCCAGTACGGTCTGAAGGGCAGCTACGCACCGTTGCCGGTCGCGCCCGAAAACCTGGCCGACGCCGTGCGTGGCCTGCGCGCCCTAGGTTTTGCCGGCTGCAACCTCACCATCCCGCACAAAGTGGCCGCCATGGCGCTGGTCGACCAAGTGGACGCCACCGCGCGCCGCATGGGCGCACTCAACACCATCGTCGTCCAGCCCGACGGCAGCCTGCACGGCTTCAACAACGATGGCGCGGGTTTCATCCAGAGCCTGCTCGATGAGCAGCCCGAATGGCGTGCCGACACCGGCCCAGCAGTTGTATTGGGCGCTGGTGGCGCCGCACGCGCCGTGGTGGTGAGCCTGGCCGAGCGTGGCGCCAAAGAAATCCGTTTGCTGAACCGCACCGCCGCCAAAGCCCAAGCCCTGGCCGATGAATTCGGCATCCCCGTGCGCGCCATCCCCTGGGAGCAACGCGCCGATGCCTTGGCCGACGCCTCGCTGCTGGTCAACACCACCAACCAAGGCATGGTGGGTCAACCCGCGCTGGAACTGGCGCTCGATGCTTTGCCAAAACACGCGCTGGTGTGCGACGTGATCTACACCCCGCTGGAAACGCCCCTGCTGCAAGCCGCCAAGGCGCGCGGCCACGTCACGGTAAACGGCTTGGGCATGCTGCTGAACCAGGCGCGGCCCGCGTTCAATGCCTGGTTTGGCGTGATGCCAGAGATCACGCCTGCGCTGCGCGCTGCGATTGTGGCGACGTTTTAAACCAGCGCTGAGACTTGCGCCTTCAGCTTGGGCAAATCGTTTTGAATGGTTTGCCAGACGATGGCCAGGTCTACCGTGAAGTAACCGTGGGCCAGCGCATTGCGCATTTCATAGGCAAAGCCCCAAGGCACGTGGGCATGTTGTGCTGCAAAGTCGGCGTGCTTCTTGGCGATGTTGTTACACGCTTCGCCAATCACTTCCAGGTTGCGAATCACGGCGTCGCAGGTTCGGCGATCTGACAAAAAATCGTCCAGCGCCATGCCGCCCGTATAGTCTTGGATGTGGTCGATGGCGTCCATGATGTGTCGCAGGTAATCCGCTACCCGCAAGGTGGGCGAGCGGCCCATCCGGCTCATAAGGCCATGGCCTCGCGCAACACCTGTTCTCTGAAGCTGGCCGGCAAACTGTTGGGGGTGAGCACATCCACATCCAGGCCCAGCAGTTCTTTGAGTTCAAACCGAATCGCGCCAATGTCCATCAGCGTTGTCTGCGCAGTGGGCTCGACCAGCAAATCCAAATCACTGTCGGCCGTGTCGTCTCCGTGCAGCGCCGAGCCAAACACCCGCACGTCGCTCACGCGATGGCGCAAGGCGATCTCGCGGATCTGCGTGCGGTGTAGGGAAAGGGCTTCAGAAGGGCGCATGCCTTGCAGTTTAAAGGCGCAATCGATTTAAGGGAAATCGGCCTTCAGCGCTTGCTGCAGTAGCGCAAGCAGCTATTAAATTAATAGTCGCTAGCACCACCGCAAAAGCTTCGGGTCTCAATGATCGTGGTGCAGATAACTCGCCTGCCGTGGCAAGCGCAGGCTGACAAAGAAGGCGATGACCATCATCCCGGTCACGTACCAATAAAACGCCGACTCGTGGCCTAGCGTCTTCAGGCCCAGCGCCACGTATTCGGCCGAGCCGCCGAAGAGGGCGTTCGCTACGGCGTAGGCCAGGCCCACACCCAGCGCGCGCACTTCCGGGGGAAACATCTCGGCCTTCACGATGCCGCTGATCGATGTGTAGAAGCTCACGATGAACAACGCCACGATGATCAGCACAAACGCCATCACCGGGCTGGTGACGTGTTGCAGGGCCGTCATGATGGGCACCGTGCACAGCGCGCCCAGACCACCGAACAGCAGCATGTTGTTGCGCCGGCCGATGCGGTCGGACAGCATGCCCAGCAGCGGCTGCATGCACATGTAGACGAACAGCGCGGCAGTCATCACGTAGCTGGTGGTCTTGATCGGCAGATGCACAGTGTTCACCAAATACTTTTGCATGTAGGTGGTGAATGTGTAGAAGATCAACGAGCCGCCGGCGGTGTAGCCCAGCACGGTGAAGAAGGCCGCTTTGTGGTGGCGAAAAAGGCCGGCCATGGTGCCGGCTTCTTTGTTGTTGCGCGCTTCGGCGGTTTGCGTTTCGTGCAGTGTGCGGCGCAGCATCAAGGCCACCACGGCGGCAATGGCGCCGATGACGAATGGAATGCGCCAGCCCCAGGCGCGCAGGTCGTCTTCGGTCAGCAATTGCTCCAGCACCACGATGACCAGCACCGCCAGCAGTTGCCCGCCAATCAACGTGACGTATTGGAACGACGAGTAAAAGCCGCGCTGCCCGCGCAGTGCAATCTCGCTCATGTAGGTGGCCGTGGTGCCGTATTCACCGCCCACTGACAAACCTTGGAACAAGCGGCACACCAGCAGCAGGAATGGTGCCCACGCGCCAATTTGCGCATAGGTGGGCAAGCAGGCAATGACCAGCGAGCCCGCGCACATCATCACCACCGAGATCAGCAAAGATGTTTTGCGGCCCAGCCGGTCGGCAATGCGGCCAAACAGCCAGCCGCCGATGGGGCGCATCAGAAAGCCGGCGGCAAACACACCGGCGGTGTTGAGCAACTGCGCGGTGGGGTCAGACTTGGGGAAGAATGCGGGCGCGAAATACAGCGCAGAAAACGCGTACACATAGAAGTCGAACCACTCGACCAGATTGCCGGAAGAGGCCGCCATGATGGCGAACACGCGGTGGCGTTTTTCGGCGCTGGTGTATTGGGTGGGGGCGTCGCCTGGTGGCGCGGTAGCGGCGGTATCCGTAGACATGAGGGAATCCTTGCTGTTATAGGTATAGACCCTTACTTTAGCCAAGAACGCCTCTTGATACGGCAGCTAGGTCTTTCCTAAGAGAGCACCCAATTGCCGCAGTGCACCGTCCATCTCCTTGGAGTACGGGTCACCGCAGCAGATGCGCATGAAGTGGTCGTAGCGGTTGGTGTTGGAAAACAGCGAACCGGGGGCCACGCGTATGCCCATCTGCAGGGCGGCCTCGAACACGGGCTGCACCGGGTGTTGGTCGGGCAGCTCCACCCACAGCATCATGCTGCCTTGTGGCAGGTTGAGGCGCGTGCCGCTGGGGAAGTATGTGGCGATGGCTTCGGCGGTTTGCTCGCGCTGGCTCTTGAGCATCTGGCGCAGCCGCAGCAGGTGCCGGTCGTAGGCGCTGGTGCTCAGGTATTCGGCCGCAGCCACCTGTTGGAAGCTGTCGTTGTATCGGCTCTGCGCAAACTTAAGCATTTGTGTGCGCGCCTGCCAGCGGCCGCCCACCATCCAGCCCAGGCGCATGCCGGGGGCCAGCGTTTTGCGCAGCGAGGCGCAGTAGATCACGTTGCCGCTGGTGTCCCATGACTTGAGCGCGCGCAGCGGGGTGTCGCCGTCACACAGCGGGCCATAGGTGTCGTCTTCGATCAGCGGCACGCCATTGTTTTCGCAGAGGGCAACCAGGCGGGCCTTGTCGGCGTCGCTCATGGTGCAGCCCAGCGGATTGTGCAAGTTGGGGATGGTGACCACCGCCTTGATCGACGGGTGTGTTTGCAGGGCCAGGTCAAGCGCTTCAATCGACAGGCCGTGGCGCGGGCTGGTGGGGATTTCGAGCGCGCGTAACCCCAGGCTTTCGAGGATCTGCAGCAGGCCGTAGAACGTGGGCGACTCCACGGCAATGGTGTCGCCGGGTTGGGCCACGGCGCGCAGCGCGATGTTGAGCGCTTCGGTGCAGCCGTAGGTGACAAGGATTTCATCTGGCGTGATGTGGATGCCCGCCGCCAGCGCCCGGCGTGCCAGCGCCGCGCAAAGCGCTGGGTCGCCTTGGCCGCGCGCCGGGCTGGTGAGCAGGTCGGGGTTCAACCGCAGCGCGCGGATGCCGCTGGCCTTCAGCGCCTCACCGGGGTAGGCCTCGGCGGCTGCGTAGGCGCCCGCCAGATTGGTCTTGACGTTGGATTGCTCGCACTGCGTGACCCATGCCGACACCCGGTGGTGAATGCCCACAAACTGCGCCGCGTCGAGCGTGCGGCCCACTTCGGGTTCGCGCATCGGCACCAGCGTGGCGCGGCGTGGTTGGCGCACGAAGTAACCCGAGCGCGGTTTCGAGGCCAGCAAACCCTCGTCTTCCAGCCGATGGCAAATCTGTACCGCAGTGGATAGGCTGACCTTGTGCAACTGTGTGAGCCGCCGCACGGACGGCATGCGCTCCCCCGGCGCCATCACACCCGACTCGATGGCTTGACGGTAGTGACTGGCCAAGCGCTGGTAAAGAGGTGAAGTGGGCGGCGAGGCTTTGGCGGCGGCAGATGCGGGAAACGGGTTCATGGGGCGATCATCCTGGCTCTGGCAAGCGGGGCACAGGTACAGATGGGGCAAAAGTGAACCGTGACAGAAGCGGGCTGGCGCGTCTGTAGCGATACAGAAAGCCCCGGCGTGTGTCTGTTGGGAACAAGGGGCAAAACTTACGCTTAAGGGCCGTTCCAGCTTTTTGCCCAAAGGACTCTCGCCATGCTGCCGCTACCCCAGTCACCCGCATTACCGGCCCCTGAAAACCGGGACACACCAGACCTCGCCCACGAAGCCTCAGGGCTGGTGGAACTGATCCGTGTGTCCACACACCAATCGCAAATGTTTTGCTGGTCGGCCGGTACGCACGTGGTGGCCTTGCGTGGCCAGGTGCAATTGACCGAAACACCCGAGTGGCAAGGTGAGACCTTGTTGCGCCCAAGCTTCACGCTGCAAAACCACGCGAGCCACATCCTGCGCCGCGATGGCTGGGTGGTGGTGCGTGCGGGGCAAGATGCGGTGTTGCGTGTGGTGCGCCCGGCACCAGCGCCTGCGGTGCAACTGCGTGCCGTGCGTGGTGCGCGAGCCTTGTGGCACAACACCCTCGCTTGGTTGGGCCTGCGCCCGCAAAAGTTTGCCGATTGATTGCCTTTTGATTTGTTGATTCACTGAGAATGCCCACCATGACTACGACCAGAACATCTTTACTGCAACAACACGCCCAAGCCCTGGGCTTCGACATCACCGCCGAGCTGCGCCTGGGTGGCAACTACGCCCCGGTCATCGTGCACGACGGCGTGGCCCACGTCAGCGGCCAGGTGCCGCGCATCGGCCAAGACGTGGTGGTGTTGGGCTGCGCCGGGCGTGACGTCACGTTGGAAGAGGCGCAACGCGCCGCGCGCATCAGCGCCATCCGCGTGCTGACCATCCTGCACCAACACCTGGGCAGCCTCGACCGCGTGGAGCAAGTGCTGCGCATCACCGTGTTTGTGCAAAGTGCGGCTGACTTCACGCTGCAAAGCCAGGTGGCCGATGCCGCTTCTGACCTGCTGGTCGCCGTGCTGGGCGAGGCTGGCAAACACAGCCGCAGCTCCGTGGGTGTGGCGCAGTTGCCGAAGAACGCGGTGGTGGAAGTGGAACTGACGGCCGCTATCAACTGAGTGGGAAATTAAGGTCTGCTGCATCCGCGTGGTTTGAGATCGCCAATCACGAGGTGTTGGCGAGGTGCCCGTACGCCACATCCGTGTGCGCTTACGGTTAACCTCGTCCCATCTCTCCCCACGCACCCCATGTCACTCACCTCGCTGCCCGCCTGGGCCTGGATCCCTCTTGTGGTCTGGGCCGCTTTTGCCCAAACCATTCGCAACGCCGCCCAGCGCAGCCTGACGGCGGCCACCGGCACACTCGCCGCCACCTTGGCGCGCTTCCTGTATGGCTTGCCATTTGCGCTGCTGTTCCTGATGGTCTTGGTGGCCTTGGGTGGCGCGCCAGCGGGTTTGCCGCCGGTCACGTTGAAGTACGTCGCCTGGCTGGCGCTGGGGGCCATCGCGCAGTTGTGTGCCACGGCCCTGTTGTTGATGGCGATGAAAGAGCGCAACTTCATCGTGGCGGTGATTTTCTCCAAAACCGAAGTGCTGCAGGTGGCGCTGTTTGGCGCGGTGTTCCTGCACGAATTGCCCACGGTGCTGTCGGTTGCGGCCATGGTGCTGGCCACCGCCGGTGTGTTTTTGCTGTCGCGGCCAAAGGGCGGGCAAGCATTAGCGCCAGACGGCTTGCGCAACAAGGTGGTGCTGTACGGCCTGGGTTCGGGCGCCTGTTTTGCGTTGTCGGCCGTGGGCTTTCGTGGCGCCGCGCTGCAGTTGCCGGGCTTCTCGCCGCTCTTGGTGGGCGTGTGGGCGGTGGTGTGGGCGCAGGCTTTGCAGTCGGTGCTGCTGGGTGGCTATCTGGCGCTGCGCCAACCGAGTGCCTTGGTGGCGGTGGCCAAAGCCTGGCGCCTGTCGCTGGTGGCCGGGATGATGGGCGCGGCCGCTTCCATTGGCTGGTTTACCGCAGGTGCCATGCGCCCCGTGGCCGATGTGCGCACGTTGGGTTTGCTGGAGGTGTTGTTCAGCTACTTGGTGTCGCGCCGCCTGTTCAAAGAAAAGCTCAGCCGCGCGGAACGGCTGGGTCTTTTACTCGTACTCGTCGGCCTGGTGATGGTCTGCGCGCAGTTATAAGTTTTTAGGTTCTTAATGGCCTACCACCACCGGCACTTCGGTGGCTGGTGGCGTGTTGCGGCTGCGGCCACAGCGCACGATGCCGTCGATCATCACCATGCCAATGCCGGGAATGTCGCCGAGTTGCACACTCTCCAGCAGCGTGGCGCCGGCGGTGTGTTGTGCCCTGTCCATGAACACAAAGTCGGCGGCGCGGCCTACTTCGATCAGGCCGCAGTTCAGGTTGCGGATGCGCGCGGTGTTGCCGGTGGCAAAACAGAACACCAGCTCGGCCGGAATGTTGGCAAAGCTGGAGATCAGCGCCCACATGCGCAGCATGCCCAGCGGTTGAACCCCCGAGCCCGCAGGCCCATCGGTGCCCAAGATCACGCGGTGCGGGCACTTCAGTTCCATGGCGGCACGCGCGGCTTCAATGGCGATCTTCTCGTTGCCGTTGTGCACCAACTCAATCGCCCGCGACGACTTCTCGCACAACTCGCACACATGCTTCCAGGGCAGCGAGGTGTGGCCGCCGTTGATGTGGCCAATCACGTCGGCATCGGCTTCCAGCACCACGTCTTTGTCGATCAGGCCCGAGCCGGGAATCGACGGGCCGCCGGTGTGGATGGTGCTTTGGATGCCATGCTTGCGTGCCCAGGCCACCATCTGCTGCGCCTCGTAGCCCGCCTTCACCGAGCCCAGGCCCACTTCGCCCAGCAGCGTCACACCCGCATCGGCCAGGTCTTTGAAGTCTTGCTCGGTCATGTCTTTTTCGATCACCGGTGCACCGGCAATCACCTTCACGCCACCGGGGCGAAAGTTGTCGAACGCGCGTTGCGCGGTGATGGCCAGAGCCTTCAGGCCGACGATGTCTTTGGGGCGGCCCGGCAGGTGCACTTCACCGGCCGAGACCATGGTGGTCACGCCGCCGTTCATGGTCGAGTCGATCCAGCCGATCTGGTTTTGCCGTGGCGTCCAGTCGCCAAACACCGGGTGCACGTGGCTGTCGATCAGGCCTGGCCCCACGCAGGTCTGGCGTGCGTCGACCACCGTTTTGGCGCCCTCCAGGTCACAGTCTTTCTCTTTGCCAAAAGCGGTGATCAGGCCGTCTTGCACCACGATGGTGTCGGCATCCAGAATAGGTTGCTCCAAGTCGCCCGACAACAACAGGCCAATGTTCTTGATGACGACTTTGCCGGACGCACCGGCGCTTGCTGCTTCTGCCATGGGGTTTCCTTAGTGGGGTTTATCTATTTGAATTCAAGGAATGCGTACGGTGCGAAAAACGGTGTCGACGACAAAGCGTTCCCAGTGCGTGTATTGCTCCGCCGTGTCGAGCCGCTCGCCAAGAAAGACCGACAGCGTGTGCCGGTTCGACATGTAGAAGTAGCCGGTTGCGGCGATCAACAAGTACACGTCGCGTGCGGTCAACTCAGCACGAAACTTCTTTTGCGACACGCCGTGCGCGAGGATCTGCTCGATGATGCCTACGGCCGGTGAAGAGTAGTCGCGCGCCCGGCTCGACTTGGCAATGTGACGGCCCTTGTGCAGGTTTTCGGTGTTCAGCAGCGTGACGAACTCGGGGTTGGCGCGGTAGTAGCCGAGCACAAAACCAATCACCACACGCAAGGCCTCTTCGGGCTTTTCGACATTGAGCGTCAACGCCAGTTCGGCCTCGTTCATCTTGCGGTACATCTCTTCGATTACTGCAATGAACAAACCTTCTTTCGAGCCAAAGTAGTAATAGATCATGCGGTCGTACGACTTGGCGGCGCGCGAGATCTTCTCGACGCTGCCACCGTCGTAACCGTACTTGGCAAATACCTTGGTCGCCGCGCGCAGGATCTTTTCTTTGGTGGCTTGTGCGGACTGTTCCCGCACGCCGGGGCGGCGTGTGGGTTCGGCGGTGGTGTCGGCAGGGCGGGTTGCCATGGTTGTGCCGTGGCTTATTTTTCGGCGAAAGCCCGCTCGACCACGAAGTCGCCTGGCGTGGACGTATTGCCTTCGCGGAAGCCACGCGCCTCCAACATGTGCTTCAGGTCGGTCAACATGCCGGGGCTGCCGCACAGCATCACGCGGTCTTGTGCAGCGTCCAACTCGGGCAACTGCAGATCGCTGAACAGTTTGCCGTGGGCCATGAGGTCGGTGATGCGTCCGGTGTTGCGATACGGCTCGCGCGTGACGGTGGGGTAGTACAGCAGCTTTTCTTTCACCACGTCGCCCAGGAACTCGTGGTGAGGCAGATGGTGCGTCAGCAGGTCGTGGTAAGCCAGCTCGTTGGTTTGGCGTACGCCGTGCACCAGAATCACTTGATCAAATTTGTCGTACGTTTCTGGGTCACGTACCACGCTCAAGAACGGTGCGAGGCCGGTGCCGGTGGACAGCAGGTACAGGCGCTTGCCGGGCAACAGGTAGTCGGTCAGCAGCGTGCCAGTGGGCTTGCGGCCGACGATGAGTGTGTCGCCAGGTTGGATGTGCTGCAGGCGCGAGGTCAGCGGCCCGTCTTCCACCTTGATGCTCAAAAACTCCAGGTGGTTTTCGTAGTTGGCGCTGGCGATGCTGTAGGCGCGCAGCAGCGGCTTGTCGTTCACGCGCAGGCCAATCATGGTGAAGTGGCCGTTGGAGAAACGCAGCGACGCATCGCGCGTGGTGGTGAAGCTGAACAGGCGGTCCGTCCAGTGGTGAACGGTGAGGACTTTCTCTTCGTTGAATGCGCTCATGGTGTGATGTGAGAGTTTAAAAAATGGGCTGCCGCACGCAGTCTGAAATGGTGCACTGCGGCATTTGTGTGTTCATTTTGGGGCGACGCTCTGCGCTGATTTGGGGCGAAAAACGCTTGCCGAAAATCCTGTTGAAAACGCTATTGCCATCGCTGTTTTATTCCGCTAGATTCGCCACTCATGTAGCAAACACAACATGAAATTGGAGTGAATGCTACATAAAAATAATTTGAACCACAAGCCATGTTTGCGCGTTGCAAGATGTAGGCGCCACGATGACCGAACACACGAAAACAGACGGTTTGCCCAGCCTGGATGTGACGACTTCCCCTGAGTCGTCCGCACAGTTTCTGGAGCGTGCGCGACCGCGCAACGAACGCATGAACACCGAGAAGGTGGAGTGCAACGCGTGCCCGGTGCTGTGCCAGATTTCGCTTGGTCGTGCGGGTGCTTGCGACCGTTACGCCAACCGCGAAGGTGTGCTGGTGCGGGTCGACCCGGTGGTGCTGTTGCGCCGCACTTTGGCTGAAGGAGATGGCGCGGTTGTACCCTTTATTCCGGCCTTTCCAGCCGAGGAAGCTGCGACCGAAGTTGCCGAAGTCAACTGGAGCGGCGACCTGTTGTTGGCCGACGAAGTGTTCGTCACCGGCGTGGGTTCGTCCACCACTTACCCCGACTACAAACCCGCGCCGTTCATCGTCGGCTCCACCGCCAAAGGCGTGGACATGGTGACCGTGGTGACCGAGGGCATCTTCAGCTACTGCAGCTTCAAAGTGAAGATCGACACCGACCGTTTTCTCGGCACCGAGCAGGCCAATGTGCGCTGCAAGGGCGAGGTGGTGGGGCACGTCACCACCGCAGAGTACGGCTCGCAAATGTTGTCGCTAGGCGGGGTGCATCACCTCACCGGCGGCAGCAAGAAAGAAGGGCGCATCACCGCCGAGATGATGGCTGCGTTGGGCAACAAACAAGCGGTGGAGTTGGCCATCGATGGCGGCTCGCAATTGGTGATTCAGGCCGGGCGTGCGCCCATCGTCAACGGCGTGGAAGAGACACGCATGCGCGTCGGCTGTGGCTCTGCGGCCATCGGCATTTTTGCGCGGCAGTTTTTCGGTTTGGTCGACGAAGTGGTGGTGGTGGACGACCACATCACCGGCGTGTTGACCGAGCACCAGGCCGGGCGTTGCCTGGACATGCCGCGCTCCGGCATCCGCATGCGCGGGCGCAAGTCCACGCCGGGGCGCTACTTCCAGGTGGCGAATCCAGGCAACGGCTGGGGCGGCACCGACATTGCCGATCCGTTGTCCATCATCGAAGGCTGGGATGCCGACGTGGCGCATGCGGGCAGCACCTTGTTGATGACCTCCACCACCGGCGAACACGCGAGTTGGTATGTGCTCAATGACGCGCTGCAACCGGTAGAGCAAGACATGCCGGCCGACGTGCGCCGCATCGTCGAACGCATTGGCGAGAACTGCGAACCCTCGCTTTCTACTGTGCTGTTTCTCGGCGGTGCCGGCGGCAGTTTGCGCGCGGGCGTGACGGACAACCCGGTGCTGCTCACCCGCGCCATCAAGCGTGCGTTGGTCAACGTGACTTGCGGCGGCGCGCCGGCCTATGTGTGGCCCGGCGGTGGCATCACGGTGATGGCCGATGTTTCGCGCATGCCCGACAACAGCTTTGGCACCGTGCCCACGCCGGCCATCGTGGCACCGATTGAATTCAGCATGCAGCTTGAAGACTACCGCGTGCTGGGCGGCCACATGGACTATGTGCGCAGCCTGCAAGACGTGCTGCGTACGGGCGCCTGGCAAGCCGATGGCGCCCCCACGGCGCGCAGTTGGTTGGGCGGTGCCGGTGGCAACCCGTGGCCGCTGGGGCGTGAGCCCTTACTCGGTTAAGTTGGCTAAGTAGGTTAAGTCGGCTGAACTACTCCATATGACCGCGCAACGAGCTCAACTCCCCGATGGCCGCTGGCATTTCCAGCACGGCCCGATCGACATCGTCATCGGGGCGAATGCGGCTGTGGGCGCTGACGATGTGTTGGACGCGGCACACGCACGCGCCTGGGCCCGGTTTCAAACCATCTTGACCGAACTGGTGGCCGAGCTGCCGCTGTTACGCCAACCCGTGGCAGAGGTTTGCCCTTTGCAAGGCGTGGTGGCGCAGCGCATGTGGCAGGCCTGCTCGCCCTTCGCCGCGCATTTCATCACCCCCATGGCCGCCGTGGCGGGCGCGGTGGCGCAAGAGCTGTTGCCCTTCTACCAAGTGCCCGGTGTGCAGCGTGCGTGGATCAACAACGGTGGCGACATTGCGCTGCATTTGGCCCCTGGGCAATCGGTGCAGGTGGGCTTGTTTGCCGACCTGGGGCGCTTGGCGTCAACGCAGCCTTTGCAACTCGACGGCCGATTCCAGGTGTTTGCCGATATGCGTGTGCGCGGCATTGCCACCAGCGGCTGGCGCGGGCGCAGTTTGTCGATGGGCATTGCCGACAGCGTGACGGTGCTGGCGCGTAGCGCCGCGCAGGCCGATGCGGCAGCCACCATCATTGCGAACGCAGTGAACATAGAACACGCTGGCATCGAACGCCTGCCCGCAACCCAAGTGCGCGATGATTCGGACTTGGGCGAGCGGCTGGTCACCGTGCACGTGCCGCCATTGCCGGCCGAGCAAGTGCATGCTGCGCTGCAGCATGGTTTGCGGCGGGCTGAAGCGTTATGGCATGCGGGACACATCGAAGCGGCCGTGCTGGTCTGCCAGGGGCAGCGCGTGAGCACAGAACTTCCGGCGAGGGTGCCAACACCGCCTCCGCTTGCGCGACAATTCGGCGACGTTGACAGGTCGGCAGGTTGGTTAGCAGGTGAGCTGGTTTAGGTTTTGCTTAAGAGACATGATGAGATCGAGGCTTAACAAATGATTGAAATTCGGCGCGTGATCACCCAGGTGGAAGAAATCCACCACGAGTTCGGCCCCCTGGCCGGCACCCCCACCCTGCGCGGTGCCGTGTCTGCGGTGTTGAAGAACCCGTTTGCCGGCCGTTATGAGCCCAACATCTTGCCGATGATGGACGCGCTGCAACCCGTGGGCATCGACATGGCGCGGACGCTGCTGGCCGCCATGAACGTCAGCACCGACCGCATCGAGAGCTACGGCAAGGGCGCCATCATCGGCGCCGCTGGTGAACTGGAGCATGGCGCTCTGTGGCACGTGCCCGGCGGTTACGCCATGCGTGAGCTGCTGGGCTGGAAGGGCGACCGCAACGCCTACGCCAAAGGCCAGGGCGAGGTCAAAACCGGCCAACCTGCGAACGCCTTGGCCATCGTGCCGTCCACCAAAAAAGTCGGTGCGCCCGGCACGGCACTCGACGTGCCCCTGACCCACATCAACGCCAGCTACGTGCGTGGCCATTTCGACGCCATGGAAGTGCGTGTGCCCGGTGCACCGGCAGCCGATGAAATCGTCTTCATTCTGGTGATGGGCGCTGGCGCGCGCGTGCATGCCCGTGTGGGCGGGCTGGCGGCGGCAGACATCAAACAGTGGGATGGCCTGCGCTGAGCCGCACCCCGTCACCATCACAACGATCAACAGGAACCGCAACATGCCCGCCAAGATTCGCAAACTGATTGTGCAAGTGGATGAGACCCGCATCGTGATGGGCCAGCCCGTCATACCGCCCGTGCGCAAAGCGCTGGCCATGGCCGTGATCGACAACCCCTACGCCGGGCGTTATGCCGAAAACCTCGACGAGCTGATCGCCATTGGTGAGGAGCTCGGCGGCCTGCTGGGCCAACGCTGTGTGCAAGCCCTGGGCATCGAGCCCGGTCAAGCGCACAGCTATGGCAAGGCGGCGATTGTGGGCGAGGCCGGTGAGCTGGAGCACGCGGCCGCCATCCTGCACCCCAAGCTAGGCGCGCCGCTGCGAGTGGCGGTAGAGAAGGGTGCGGCCCTGGTGCCGTCAAGCAAAAAGATTGGCGGGCTGGGCACGGCGATTGACGTGCCGCTGGGCCACAAAGATGCCGCCTTTGTGCGCAGCCACTTTGACGCGATGGAAGCCCGCGTGAACGACGCACCGCGCGCCAACGAGATTGTGGTGGCCGTGGTGGTCACCGACAGCGGCCGCCCGCTGCCGCGCGTGGGCGGTTTGCAAGCGCATGAGATCAAGGGGCAAGACGGCTTACGTTAAGCGTTCCCAAGTTTGCCCCGCACCGGTTTATTTGTTTCTTTCTTTTGGAGTCTCACATGGTCAAAACCGTTTTCTCTTTCGCCGGTGCCGCTGGCGTTGCCGCGCTGGTGGCCGCCGCTGTCCCGGCGTACGCGCAGGGCGTCATCAAGATTGGCGAGCTGAACAGCTACAAGGCGCAGCCTGCATTTCTGGAGCCCTACAAGAAGGGCATGGAACTGGCCGTGGACGAGATCAACGCTGCAGGCGGTGTGAACGGCAAGAAGATCGAACTCATCACGCGTGACGACAACGCCAATCCCGGTGACGCCGTGCGTGTGGCCGAAGAACTGGTGTCGCGCGAAAAGATCGATGTGCTCACCGGCACCTTCCTCTCCAACACCGGCTTGGCCGTGGCCGACTTCGCCAAGCAAAAGAAGTTCTTCTTCTTGGCCGGTGAACCCCTCACCGACAAGATGACCTGGCAAGGTGGCAACCAATACACCTTCCGCCTGCGCCCCGGCACCTACATGCAAGCGTCGATGCTGGTGCCCGAGGCCGTCAAGCTGAAGAAGAAGCGCTGGGCGGTGGTCTACCCCAACTACGAATACGGCCAGTCGGCCGTGGCCGCATTCAAGCAATTGCTGAAGGCTGCGCAGCCGGACGTGGAGTTTGTGGCCGAGCAAGCCACGCCGCTGGGCAAGGTGGATGCGGGCAGCGTGGTGCAAGCCCTGGCCGATGCCAAACCCGATGCCATCTTCAACGTGTTGTTCGGTGCCGACTTGTCGAAGTTTGTGCGCGAAGGCAACACGCGTGGCCTGTTCCAAGGCCGTGAAGTGGTCAGTGTGTTGACCGGCGAACCCGAATACATGGACGCGCTGAAAGACGAAGCCCCCAACGGCTGGATCGTCACCGGTTACCCTTGGTACGCCATCAACACGCCCGCGCACAAGGCGTTTGAACAAGCCTACCAGGCCAAGTTCAAAGACTACCCGCGCCTGGGCTCGGTGGTCGGTTACAGCATGATCAAGTCGGCAGCCGCCGGCATCGCCAAAGCCAAGAGCACTGAAACCGACAAACTGGTGGCCGCGTTCAAGGGCCTGCAAGTCGACACGCCTTTCGGCAAGATCAGCTACCGCGCCGAAGACAACCAATCGACCATGGGCGCCTTTGTGGGCCGCACCAAGAACGACGGTGGCAAGGGCATCATGGTCGACTTCCAATACCTGGACGGCGCCGACGCCAAGTACCAACCGTCTGCCGCGGATGTGAAGAAGTCGCGTAGCACCGACTAAGAAGCAAACGGAACCAGCGGCCGGCAGTCTTCTGCCGTGCCGACGGGGCGGCTCCATCTGCCCCGCTGAAATCGACCGTAAGAACAACTGCCTCCCGCGTTGGCGCCAACCTTGCTGTGTTGCGCCGTTTGAAAGTCTGTTGGCCATGAGCTTTTCTGGTTTTGTTGTTCAACTGCTCAACGGGCTGGCGTCGGCCTCGTCGCTGTTCCTGGTGGCGGCCGGCCTGTCGTTGATCTTTGGTGTGACGCGTATCGTCAATTTCGCCCACGGCTCGTTTTTCATGCTGGGCATTTACGTGGCGTATTCGCTGGTGGAAGTGCTGGGCGTGCGCCTGGGCTTCTGGCCCGCGTTGCTGATCGCCGCCGTGGTGGTGGGCGTGCTCGGCGCGCTGATTGAAATCTTGCTGCTGCGGCGCATCTACAAGGCGCCCGAGCTGTTCCAACTGCTGGCCACGTTTGCGCTGGTGCTGGTCATCAAAGACGCGGTGTTGTGGCTCTGGGGGCCAGATGAATTGCTCGGCCCCCGCGCACCCGGCCTCTCGGGCTCCGTGATGATCTTGGGTCGCCAATTCCCTTCCTACGATTTGTTTTTGATTGTGGTGGGCCCTGTGGTGCTGGGCCTGGTGTGGCTGCTGCTGACACGCACACGCTTCGGCACCTTGGTGCGCGCCGCCACGCAAGACCGCGAGATGGTCAGCGCCCTGGGCGTCAACCAGGCCTGGTTGTTCACAGCCGTGTTTGCGCTCGGTGCTTTGCTGGCCGGACTCGGTGGCGCGCTGCAATTGCCACGCGAACCGGCCACGCTGGAGATGGACTTGAACGCCATTGGCGCCGCGTTTGTGGTGGTGGTGGTGGGTGGCATGGGTTCGCTGCCCGGTGCCTATGTGGCGGCGCTGCTGATCGCCGAGATCAAGGCCATCTGCATCTGGCTCGGTGTGGTCGATGTGTTGGGCGTGAGTGTGTCGTTTTCCAAGATGACGCTGGTGGTCGACTTCTTGGTGATGGCCGTGGTGCTGGTCTGGCGCCCTTGGGGCTTGATGGGCCGCGCCCAAGCCGCCAGCCGCAACACTGGCTTGCCTGAAGAACCTTTACGTTTGCCGAGCCGCGCCTACGTGGTGGGCACGGCGGTGTTTGCGCTGCTGCTGGCGGCCGCGCCCATTCTCACCGCGCAGTCGCCCTACACCACGGTGTTGTTGATCGACCTGTTGATCGCCGCCCTGTTTGCCGCGAGCCTGCACTTCATCATGGGCCCTGCAGGCATGCATTCCTTCGGCCACGCGGCCTACTTTGGGCTGGGGGCTTACGGCGCGGCCTTGCTGGTGCGCCAAGCCGGTTTACCGATGGAAGTGGCGCTGGTGCTGGCGCCGCTGGTGGCCGGTGTGGGCGCGGTCATCTACGGCTGGTTTGCCGTGCGCTTGTCGGGTGTTTACCTGGCGATGCTGACGCTGGCCTTTGCGCAAATCACCTGGGCCATCACCTACCAGTGGGACAGCTTCACCGGCGGCAGCAACGGCCTCACCGGTGTGTGGCCAGCCGCGTGGCTGAGCGATAAACGCGCTTACTACTGGGTCACGCTGCTGCTGGTCGGCCTGGGCGTGTGGTGGCTGCGCCGCGTGTTGTTCTCGCCGTTTGGCTACGCCATGCGTGCCGGGCGCGATTCACCTTTGCGCGCGGACGCGATTGGCATCGACGTGAAGCGCATGCAGTGGGCTGCCTTTGTGGTGGCGGGTGTGGTCGCTGGTTTGGCCGGCGCGCTCTACGCGTTTTCCAAAGGCAGCATCTCGCCGGAATCGATGGCCGTGGGCAAGTCGGTTGATGGTTTGGTGATGGTGCTGTTGGGCGGCATTCAAACGCTGGCGGGGCCCGTGGTGGGCGCGGTCACCTTCACTTGGTTGCACGACACGGTGGCGCGCAACACCGACTATTGGCGCGCGATGTTGGGCGGCATCATCTTGCTGCTGGTGTTGTTGTTCCCGCAGGGCATTGCGGGTTCCATCAAGGCGCTGGTGGACAAATGGAAGAGCAAACCTAGTCAGTCAACTAAAGCTGAGGAGGTGCGTGTATGAGCTTGCTCCAGGTACGCCAACTCGGCAAATCATTTGGCGGTGTGAAAGCCGTCAACGGCATCGACTTCGATTTGGCGCCGGGCGAGTTGCTCGCCCTCATCGGCCCCAACGGCGCGGGCAAGTCGACCACCTTCAACATGGTCAACGGCCAACTCAAGGCCGACCAAGGCTCCATCCAACTCAACGGCCAGGAACTGGTGGGCCGCAAACCGCGCGAGATTTGGCGCATGGGCGTGGGCCGCACCTTCCAGATCGCCGAAACCTTTGCCTCGCTCACGGTGGCGGAAAACGTGCAGATGGCGTTGCTGTCGCACGATGGCTTGCTGTTCTCGATGTGGCGCCGTGCGGCCGACCACAAACGCGATGTTGCCTTGGCCCTGCTCGACCAAGTGGGCATGAAAGCCCAAGCCGAGCGGCCCTGCAACGAGCTGGCCTACGGCGACGTGAAGCGTGTGGAGTTGGCCATCGCCATGGCCAATGCCCCCAAGCTGTTGTTGATGGACGAGCCCACGGCCGGCATGGCGCCCAAGGAGCGCAACAACCTGATGGCGCTGACCAAAGAGTTGGTGGTGCAGCGCGGCATGGCGGTGCTGTTCACCGAGCACAGCATGGACGTGGTGTTTGCCTATGCCGACCGCATGATTGTGCTGGCGCGCGGCCGCCTCATTGCCGAAGGCAAACCCCTGGAAATTCGCGACCATCCAAAGGTGCAAGAAGTGTATTTTGGTACTGGCAAAACGTTTGAAAAATCAACCGCCACGGCGGAGGCGGTGTGATGGCAGCCCCTTCTGAAACCCTGCTCGAAGCGCGCGGCCTGACCGCCTGGTACGGCGCCGCACAAGTCTTGTTTGGCGTGGACATCGACGTGCGCCGTGGGGAAGTGGTGGCGCTGATGGGGCGCAACGGCGCGGGCAAGTCCACTACCTTGAAAGCGCTGATCGGCATGCTGGCCAAGCGCAAAGGCAACATCCGTTTTCTGGGCCACGACCTGTCGAAAAGCGAGCCTCACGTGGCCGCGCGTTTGGGCCTGGGTTTCGTGCCCGAAGACCGGCGCATCTTCACCGATTTGACGGTGATGGAAAACCTGGAAGTGGGCCGCCAGCCGGCGCGCCAATGGGCCGATGGCAGCGCCGCACCGGTGTGGACACCCGAGAGCCTGTTCAAGCTGTTTCCCAACCTGGGCGAAATGCCCCAGCGCCCCGGTGGCCGCATGAGTGGCGGCGAACAGCAGATGCTGACCGTGGCGCGCACCTTGATGGGTAACCCCTATCTGGTGCTGCTGGATGAGCCCTCTGAAGGTGTGGCGCCTGTCATCGTCGAGCAGATGGCGCACATGATTCTGGCGCTGAAGGCACAGGGCGTGAGCATTCTGCTGTCCGAGCAAAACATGCACTTTGCCGAGCTGGTGTCTGATCGCGCTTACGTGCTGGAAAAAGGCCAGATCCGCTACCAGGCTTCGATGGCCGAACTGGCCGCGAACGACGAAGTGCGGCGCAACTACCTCAGCGTTTGAACACCCGGTTTTTTAACGTCATCCCAGGAGTCTCGTTATGCAAACACTAGATCGCCGCGCCTTGTTGAAAGCTTCCACCGCGCTGGGCGCATTGGGCTTGTCGGGTCTCGCCCTTGCGGCCACCAAGATCAAACCCGCTGGCAACAGCGCGCTCATCGTGGTCGATGTGCAGAACTGTTTTGTCGAAGGTGGCACGCTGCCCGTGACCAAGGGCTCTGAAGTGGTGCCAGTGATCAACAGCCTGGCGCCCGCGTTTGAAAACATCGTGGTCACGCAAGACTGGCACACCCCCGGTCATGCATCCTTTGCCAGCAGCCACGGCGGCAAAAAGCCGTTTGAAACCACCAAGCTGTCGTACGGCAACCAGGTGCTCTGGCCCGACCACTGCGTGCAAGGCACGGAAGACGCGGCCCTGCACAAAGACCTGAAGCTGCCCACCGCGCAAATCATTCTGCGTAAGGGTTTCCACAAAGACGTGGACAGCTACTCGGCCTTTGAAGAAGCCGACCGCAAGACATCCACCGGCTTGTCTGGCTACCTCAAGCAGCGCGGCATCAAAACTGTTTTCGTCACCGGCCTGGCCACCGACTTCTGCGTCGCCTGGACGGCCATGGACGCACGCAAGCTCGGCTTCGAGGTGTATGTGATCGAAGACGCGACCCGCGCCATCGACCTCAACGGGTCGCTCGCCGCCGCGTGGAAGCAAATTGCCAAGGCCGGTGTGAAGCGCATTCAGTCGGCCGATATCACCGTTTAAACCAGTCAGCTCAACCCGCAGTGCCTGCCCCCCTGTCCCTCGTCATCAATGGCCAAGCGCGTACCTTGGAGGCTTCGGCCCAAGTCACGCTGCTGCAACTGCTGCGCAACGACCTGGGGCTCAACGGCCCCAAATACGGCTGTGGCCTGGGGCAGTGTGGTGCGTGCACGGTGCTGGTGGACGGCACGGCCGCACGCGCCTGTGTGATCCCGGCGCACGGCGTGTGTGGGCGCGAGATCACCACGCTCGAAGGCTTGGGCCACCGGGGCCAACCGCACCCGGTGCAGCAAGCGTTTATCGATGCGCAGGCGGCGCAGTGTGGCTACTGTTTGAACGGCATGGTGATGATGGCGGCGGCCCTGTTGGCGCGCAACCCCACGCCCACGGAAGACGACATTCGCCGTGAACTCTCGGGCAACCTGTGCCGTTGTGGCACGCACTTGGAAATTCTGCAGGCGGTGCACCGCGCGGCGCTGTTGATGGCCACTGCAGGAAGCACCGCGTCATGATCCTGGCGGCAGAGACCCCGCGCAGCCGCGCCGACTTTCGCTCCGCGCCCGCCGTGCTGCTGGTGGTGCGCGACCCACCCGCCCCACCGCCACCCGCCAAAGGCCAGCCCGCTGCGGTGCCGGCCAACCCGGTAGAGGGGCTGGAGATTCTGCTGGCCGTGTGGCCTGATGGCAGCATCAACGCGCTCAACGGCCATGTGGATTTAGGCACAGGCATCCGCACCGCACTCGCGCAAGTGGTGGCCGAAGAGTTGGATGTGCCCCTGGCCCAAGTGTTCATGCGCCTGGGCGATACCGGCGCCGTGCCCAACCAGGGCGCCACCATCGCCAGTTCTTCGCTGCAAATCCACGCACAGCCCTTGCGTATTGCGGCGGCGCAAGCGCGCCACTGGCTGCTGGCCTGTGCCAGCGTGGCGCTGAAGGCGCCGTTGGAAAGCCTGACCCTGCACGCCGGCCAGGTGACCAGCAGCACTCAGCCCGAGCGCAGCATTGGCCTGGGCGAACTGGTGGGCAATCAGCACACCGAATTGTTGCTCGACCCCAGCACACCGCTGAAGTCGCCCGACGACTACCGCGTGGTCGGCACCTCGGTGCCACGCGTTGATATTCCGGCCAAGGCTTTTGGTGAACTCGCCTTTGTGCATGACATGCGGGTGCCCGGCATGCTGCACGGCCGCGTGGTGCGCCCGCCGTATGCGGGGGCCGACCACGGCGACTTCATCGGCAACACCTTGGCCTCGGTGGACGAACGCTCCATCGCGCACATCCCCGGCATTCGTGCGGTGGTGGTGATCCGCGACTTTGTGGGCATCGTGGCCGAGCGTGAAGAGCAGGCCGAACAAGCGCTGCTTGAGTTGCAGGTGCACTGGAAACCCTGGCCTGGTTTGCCCAATACGCAAGACCTGGCGCAAGCCATTCGCACCAACCCCGCCACGCGCCGCGAACTGGTGAACGAGGGCGATGTAGAAGCGGCCATGGCCGGTGTGGCCGAGGCCATGCTGCGCACCTATGTGTGGCCGTACCAGATGCACGCATCCATCGGCCCGTCATGCGCCGTGGCCGACTGGCAGGGCCAAGCTTTGACGGTATGGGCCGGCACACAAAATCCGCACGTGCTGCGGGCCGACCTGGCGCGCCTCACCGGCCTGGCCGATGTGGCCATCGACGTGGTGCGCATGGAGGCTGCGGGTTGTTATGGCCGCAACGGCGCCGACGACGTGGCGGCCGATGCGGTGTTGCTGTCGCGTGCCGTAGGTGCCCCGGTGCGGGTGCAGCTCACGCGCGAGCAAGAACACCTGTGGGAACCCAAAGGCGCCGCGCAGTTGATGGAGGTGAACGGCGGCTTGCAGGCCGATGGCTCGGTGGCCGCGTACGACTTCCAGACCTCGTACCCCTCCAACGGCGCGCCCACGCTGGCGCTGCTGCTCACGCGCACCATAGAGCCGGTGGCGCAGGCGTTTGAAATGGGCGACCGCACGGCGCGCCCGCCGTATGCGTTTGAGAACCTGCGCGTCGCCGTCAACGACATGCCGCCCATCGTGCGCGCCTCGTGGTTGCGTGGCGTGTCAGCGCTGCCGAACTCGTTTGCACACGAGTCCTACATCGACGAACTGGCCACCGCGGCCGGGGTTGACCCCGTGGCGTACCGTCTGCGTTACCTGCAAGACCCGCGCGCCGCCGAGTTGGTGCAGGCCACCGCCGACCGCGCCGGGTGGTTAACGCATACCGAGCCGCAGCAGCAACCAAACGAGGGCGACATCCTGCACGGTCAGGGCTTCGCCTACGCACGCTACGTCCACAGCAAATGGCCCGGCTTCGGTGCCGCCTGGGCCGCCTGGGTGGCCGATGTAGAAGTCAACCGCAAGACCGGCGAGGTGCACGTGCGCCGCGTGGTGGTGGGGCACGACGCGGGCCTGATGGTCAACCCCGCAGGCGTGCAGCACCAGGTGCATGGCAACGTGCTGCAGACCACCAGCCGTGCGCTCAAAGAGCAGGTGACGTTTGAGCCGCACACCCACGTGGTGGCCAACCGCGAATGGGGCAGCTACCCGATCTTGAGCTTCCGCGAGGTGCCTGTCGTCGAAGTGGTGACCATGCCGCGCCCCGGCGAGCCCCCGCTGGGCGCGGGCGAGTCGGCCTCGGTGCCTGGCACGGCGGCGATTGCGAACGCGATTTTTGATGCGACGGGGGTGCGCTTTCGGCAGCCGCCGTTCACGCCCGAGGTGGTGCGCGCGGCGTTGAATCCGCTGCCATCGCCGGAGTCCTCACCTGAAGCGGCGGATGAGCTGAAACCTGTTGCGCCTTTACCCTTGCCTGCCGCGTTGCCAGCCAACGCGCCATGGCCCCGTGTGCGCAATCGTTGGGCCTGGGCGGGTGCTCTGGCAGCGGGCGCTGTGGGTGTGTTGGCAGGTGTGCTCGGCTGGCGGCCCGCTATCGCGCCCATCGTGCAGACCAGTAGCACATCGGTCTACACCGCCGCCACCATCGAGCGTGGCCGCCTGCTCGCGGCGGCCGGTGACTGCGTGGTGTGCCACACCGCGCCGGGCGGCCAAGCCAACACGGGTGGCCGGGCGATGGAGACCCCTTTTGGCCGCCTCTACACCACCAACCTCACGCCCGATGCGGCCACCGGCATTGGCCAGTGGTCGTTCAGCGCGTTCCAGCGCGCCATGCGCGAAGGTATCTCGCGCGATGGCCACCATCTGTACCCGGCGTTCCCGTACACCGCGTTTGCCAAGATCAACGACGACGACCTGCAAGCGCTCTACGCCTACCTGATGGCGCAGCCGGCCGTGCACGCGCCCACGCCGCCGTCCGAACTGCGCTTTCCGTTCAGCGTGCGCCCGCTCATGGCCGGTTGGAATGCGTTGTTTCTTGACGCGACGCCGTACCAGCCCGTACCCACGCAAAGCGCCGAATGGAATCGTGGTGCTTACCTCGTCAATGGCGTGGGCCACTGCGGCGCCTGCCACACACCGCGCAATGCGTTGGGCGCGGAGCAGGGCGGCCAAGCCTTTTTGTCGGGCGCGTTGATCGACGGGTGGGAAGCACCCGCGTTGACCGGCTTGTCCAAAGCGCCGGTGCCGTGGAGCACGACCGAGTTGTATCGCTACCTGCGCTACGGCCACACCCAACAACACGGCGTGGCCAACGGCCCCATGGCGCCCGTGGTGCGCGAGCTGGCCGCGCTGCCCGATGCAGACATCCGGGCGATGGCGACCTACCTCGGCTCGTTCAACACGGCCCCCCAAGACGCCGCAGCGCAGGCTCAACAGGTTGTGGCGCAAGCCGCGCAACAGCAGGCCAAGTTGTTAGGCCCGGGCCAGCGTTTGTTTGATGGCGCCTGCAGCGCCTGCCACCACGATGGCGACGGCCCCAAGCTGCTGGGGGTGAACACGCCGCTCGCACTGAACAGCAACCTGCACAGCGACCGGCCCGACAACCTGCTGCGCACCATCCTCGACGGCGTACAGCATCCGGCCAGCCGCGACATCGGCTTCATGCCCGCGTTTCGCCACAACCTCAGCGATACGCAGATTGAGAGCTTGGCCGTCTACATGCGCCAACGCTTTGCGCCCGGCAAGCCCGCGTGGAAAGACTTGCCTGCCGATATTGCGCGGTTGCGTGCCGTGCCTGCCGAACCTTAGGCTGTTTTGAGGCACGGCCTCGCGCATCAAATGTGTAATGGCCGGTAAGTTCAATTCACGGGTGATGGGAGATTCTTCGGCGTGTTTTTTCAATGCGCAACAACGTTGGTGCTGCGGTATCCGGTGGTTTCAGGCGTTGCGACAACGAGATGCTTGGTCACATCTGCGGTGAAAGAGAGGCTGTTTTCTAGGGCTCTAATGGGTTGCGGCTTCAGGCCGCTTTAAAGCCCCAAAACGGAGACTCCCATGAACGCGATCCCACTATCGGGCGGCATCAAGCTGCAGATCCTGAGCAATAGCGATGCGCTGACAGTCTCTCGAATCGACTTTCCCCGCAACGCGGTTTCGCCCCAACACAAACATCCGCACGAAGAGGTCAACGTCGTGTTTTTTGGGCGCTTTGCCTTCACGGTGGCGGGCGTGCTGCATACCCTGGGGCCCGGTGAAAGCCTGACCATTGCGCCCAACACCGAGCACTTCATTGCCGATCTTGGCGAAGGGGGCGCACTGTTGTCGGTGTGGACGCCCTCGCGTACGGACCTGATCGCGCGGCTGGATGCGTTGACGGTGAAGGCCGAGGCCTAGTCCTAATCCACCCAGCCTACGCGCCCCTGGCCCAGGTCGTTCAGCCGCGCCACAAACGCGGCGGCGGCGGGCTCGGGCAGGGTGATGCGCAACTGCACCACACTGCCGTGCAACACTTCGCCCAAGGTCGCGCCCGCGCTGTCGATCTCGCGGCGGACCAAGCCTTCCAGCGCAAATGGCACGCTGAAGCACAACTGCTTTTGGCGTTGCAACGGCACCTTGGGTGCAGCCTGCAGGGCTTGGGCTACCGCGTCGGTATAGGCGCGCACCAGACCACCGGCACCCAGCTTCACACCCCCAAAGTAGCGCACCACGGTGGCCAAGACGCCATCCAGGTCATGGTGGCGCAACACCGCCAACATGGGGCGGCCAGCGGTGCCGCCGGGTTCGCCATCGTCCACCGCTGCCGAATCTCCACCGGCCAGCATGGCCCAGCACACGTGCGCGGCCCATGGGTGCAACTGCTTCAATCGAAGCACTTCGGCTTGTGCGTTGGCACGGTCGGACACGGGCATCACGCAGCCAATGAAGCGGCTTTTGCGGATGATGATTTCGGTTTGTGCGGGGGCGGATAGGGTTTGAGGCATGGCTAAAGGTCTGTGCTTGGATGGTCATTTACCAACCAGCAGCAAGGGGTTGATAGGATACGCCCATGCACCACCTCTTTTTTGATTGGGAACCTGCGCTTGCCTAACGAGGACATGTCGCCGCAAATCGCAAGACAAGACACCGCCGAAGGCGCCGTGGCGCGCTTGAGCGGACGTTGGTCGGCGGCCGAACTGGCGCAACCCAAGGTGTGGCGCGGCGTGGCCAAAGCGCTGGCGGCACAGTCGGCCGGTGCCAACCTCGGTTGGGACCTGGAACCTATTGAGCGGCTCGACCATGTGGGCGCACAACTGTTGTGGAACCACTGGGGGCGCCAGTGGCCGCAGCGCCTGACCACCTCTGCCGACCAACGCAGCATGCTGGAGCGCGTGGCACGCTTCACGCAGGCACCGGTGCCCGTGGCGCGGGCTGGTGGGCTGATGTCTATCGTCAACCATCTTGGCTTGTGGGTGCTGGGTGGTGTGGACCACATGCGCGACTTGGTGCGTATCGTTGGCCAGTTGCTGCTCGACTTGATGCGGCTGGTGCGCAAACCTGCGGCCGGGCCGTGGCGCGATGTGTCGGGGCATTTGTTCCAGATGGGCACCATGGCGCTGCCCATCACCGCGCTGGTGGGTTTTTTGATTGGTGTGGTGCTGGCGTATTTGATGTCCACCCAGTTGCGCCAGTTTGGCGCCGAGGCGTTCATCGTCAACATCCTGGGCATTTCGCTCATCCGTGAACTGGGCCCGCTGCTGGCGGCCATCTTGATTGCCGGGCGCTCGGGCTCGGCCATCACCGCGCAAATTGGCGTGATGCGTGTGACCGAAGAGTTGGACGCCATGCGCGTGATGGGCATCTCGCACGGCTACCGGCTGGTGATGCCACGCGCCATTGCGCTGGCTATCGGCATGCCGTTGATTGCGGTGTGGACTTCTCTCGCGGCCTTGGCGGGCGGCGTGTTGGCGTCGGACCTGTCGCTGGGCATTTCGCCAGCGTATTTCATGTCGGCGTTGCCTGCGGCAGTGAACGTGTCCAACCTGTCGCTGGCTGTGGGCAAATCTGCGGTGTTTGGCGTGTTGATTGCCTTGGTGGGTTGTCACTATGGCCTGCGGGTGGAGCCCAACACCCAAAGCCTGGGTGCGGGCACCACGGCGTCGGTGGTCACCTCGATCACCGTGGTGATTTTGGTGGACGCCTTGTTTGCCATTCTGTTTAAGAACGTGGGGATCTAGATGGCTGCAGACCCATCCACCACCACGACCGAAAATGCCATCGATAACGTGGCCGATACCGTTGCCGATAACGTGGTCGATATCCAAGGACTGTGGACGGCCTTCGGCACGGGCGACCACCAAGTGGTGATCCACAAAGATCTGGAGCTGCAGGTGCATAAGGGCGAGATCCTCACACTGGTGGGCGGCTCGGGCACCGGCAAGACCGTTTTGCTGCGGCAAATTTTGGGGCTGGAGCGGCCGTTCAAAGGCACCGTGACGGTGATGGGGGAGCCCTCAGGTGAACTCAGCGAAAGCGACGGCAACAACGCGGCCAGCCGTATGGGCATGTTGTTCCAGCAGGGCGCGTTGTACTCGGCATTCACCGTGGCCGAGAACATTGCCTTTGCCCTGCGCGAACTGAAAACCCTGCCTGAGGCGCTGGTGCGCGATGCGGCCTTGGTCAAGCTGCAGATGGTCGGCCTGGGGCCCGAGCATGCCGACAAAATGCCGGCCGACTTGTCGGGCGGCATGATCAAACGCGTGGCCTTGGCGCGCGCCCTGATCATGGATCCGCCGCTGCTGCTGCTGGATGAGCCCACCGCCGGGCTGGACCCGAATGGCTCGGACGAGTTCGTCGAACTGCTGCGCTCGTTGCACAAAGAGCTGGGTCTCACGGTCATCATGGTCACGCACGACCTTGACACCCTGTTCGCACTGAGCACGCGTGTGGCCGTGTTGGCGGAAAAGAAGGTTTTGATCGTCGCGCCGCCGCAAGAAGTGGTGGCGCTGGAACATCCGTTCATCCAGCATTTCTTTCTGGGTGAACGCGGGCGGCGGGCCATGTCAGAGTTGCCCGCGCTGCCAACGAAGGAGAACGTCTGATGGAAAACAAGTCCCATGCCATGGCCGCCGGCGCTTTTGTGCTGGTGGTCACGGCCTTATTGATAGCGCTGGCCGTCTGGCTGACGCGCGACAAAGGCAGTAGCCATCTGTATGAGTTGTCGTCGCACGATTCGGTGACCGGTTTGCAACTGCAGGCGCCGGTGCGCTTTCGCGGCGTGTCGGTGGGCAAGGTCAGCTACATCGGGTTCGACCCCGATGTGGTGGGCAACGTGCTCATCCGCATCACCGTAGACGACACCACACCGCTCAGCCCCAACACCGTGGCGTCGCTCAACTTCCAAGGTATTACCGGCCTGGCCTTTGTGCTGCTGGACGAAAGCCCACGCCCCGTGCCACCCATTCCGGCCGGCAGCAGCGGCATTCCGCGCTTGCCGCTGGAAAGCTCGCAACTGGCCAAGCTGGCCGACCAGGCGCCACAAATCTTGTCGCAGGTGGAAGAGGTCACCAGCCAACTCGCCAAGCTGCTCAACGACAGCAACCAGAAAGTGTTTGTCGAAGTGCTGGCCAACACCGCCAGCCTGGCCAAAGACGCTGGCCAGACGGCTCGCAGCCTTAACAAGCTGGCTCTGGGCCTGGACAATGCGGTCAACAACCAGATCGCTCCGGCGCTGGCCGAGGTGCCCGCGCTGGCGGCCGACAGTCGCAAAGCCATGAGTTCGCTGCAAAGTGCCGCTGCAGAAGCGCAAAAAACCTTGGCCGATGTGGACGAGGTGATTCGCCGCCTGAGCGTGAAAGGTGGCGCCATCGATCGCCTGAACGACGGTGCCGCGCAGTTTGGCCGCGCGGCTGGCAATTTCAACACCATCACGCTGCCGCGTGTGAACAGCGCCGCCGACTCCACGGCCGCTACCGCACGCCGCTTGGGCCGCACGGCCACCCAAATCAATGACAACCCCCAAAGCCTGCTGTTTGGTGACGGCGCTCTGCTGCCCGGCCCCGGTGAAAGTGGCTTTGTGGCGCCGGAGGTGAAACCATGAAAGCTGCCATGAACCATCATCGGTTGAACACGCTGTTCAATACCGTGCCCGAGGCGGCAACGGTGCCCGCTCGAAGTTCTGACCGCGTCAAGCGTCTATGGCGCTCTGCGCTAATGGCCAGTGTGGTCGTCGCACTTGGCGCCTGCTCGGTACTGCCTGACAAGCCCGCGCGGCCTACGCTGTTTGATTTGGGCGTGACGCCGAACGCCGTGCCTACGCCGGCTGCACAAAATGCAACGGCGGCCATTCCGGTGGCCATGTCGGCCATCGATTCGCGCGGTCCACTGGAGGGCAGCACTTCGATGTTGTACCGCCTGGCCTATGCCGACAGCCAGCAGTTGCGACCCTATGCTCAGTCACGTTGGGCCATGGCGCCAGCGTTGCTGGTAGACCAGCGCTTGCGCAATCTGCTGAGTCAGAACCGCCCGGTGATCAGTGAGTCCGAAGGCCAGGCCCAGTTGAACAATACGGGGCCACTGCCGCGGGGTTTGCGCATGGAACTGTTGGAGTTTGGCCAAGTGTTCTCCGCGCCTACCGCCAGCGCCGGTGTAGTGCGGCTGCGCGCCACGGTGGTAGAGCTAAGCCCCGACGGTGAAAAGTTTCTGGCTCAACGCCAGTTCAGCGTTCAGCGTGATGCGCCGAGCGCGGACGCGCCTGGCGGTGTGCGCGCACTCGCGGCCGCTACCGATGGGCTGGCGCAGGAACTGGACCAATGGTTGGGCACACTGCGTTGATGCAGTAAGTTTTCGTAGTCACTTCGTCAGAACAACAAAGCCCCCCGCTTTTACCGAGTGGGGGCTTTGTTTTGATGCGGCCTGCGACCGTGTTGACCGCGCGCTTTGACTTTTATGGCAGCCAACCGCCATTGGCTTTCTTGGCTGCATTCATTTCAGCGATCACGTCGGCGCGTGTTTTCATGGTGCCTGCTTCAGCCATAGCGCCTTCTGGATTGGCGTGTGAGTTTTGGTTTAACTCGCCCTCTTTTTTGGCCATGGCGGTCTCGGTGCGTACGTCGGCACGCATCTTGGGCGTGCTGACCAGGGGGCTGCCGACAGGCAGTTCTGGGTCGCGCTGGGCAAAAGCGCTGGAGGCTGAAAGGGCGGCTACCGCCACCAAGGGTGCAAAGAGCAATTTGGACGATTTCATGGTACTTCCTGGTGAAGATCACAAGCAGCTTTACCACTGGCGCCCGGTGCCACTCATGACCGGGTGAGACACATCCATGTGCGAGCGTTTTGACGATGTCTCAATTCTGTATACATTTTTGAATGTGATCTTGGGAAGTTGAAAGACTGCGAATGCCGGGTAATTTAAAAACAAAATCAGAAACAAATTGAATCAATCGTTCTGCCAAATAACCTGTTGAGAGGTTGTTCGTGTGCGCATCCATCGGGCGCAAAAAAGCCGACCCCGTGAGGTCGGCTTTGCTCTGAACACGTGACGGTGAATGCCCGCGGCACGTTGTCTCAAAATTAGCGTCCGCGCAGCCAGCCCACAATTAGGCCTAAGACCAGTGCGCCGCCAACCGCCTGCAACGGATGGTCGCTCACAAATTCCTTGGCTTGTGTCAGCGCTTGGCGTGGCGCTTCGGCCAAACGCTGGCGCTTGTCATACAGCGACTCGGCGGCGGTTTCGGCGCGCTGCGACCAGCGGTCCACCGACTCGTGCGCGGTGCTGGAGACGCGGTCTATGGCGGCGCGCGTCGGGTCTGCCACCTTGTCGATGGTGTTGTGCAGCGTCGTGCCAAATTGGTTCACGCCCAGCGTTGCGTCGTTCTTCAGTAGTTCAGCCGTACCCATGATGTCGTCCTTTTCGGTCTTGAATGGTTTTGAAAACAAGGCACTGGTGGTGCCGTGGTTTCACTTTAGGCCGATGGGTGGATGAGGGCTGTCAGTTCAAGATGAACATCGTGTAGGACAGCGTAGGGCGTAAAAAAGCCGACCCCAGGATCGGCTGTTGTGATGAGCGCTGTAGGGCGATCAACTCGTGCCCTTCAACGCGGCCAGTTCTTCTTTCAACGCGGCGTTCTCGGCCGAGAGGCGCGCCACGGTTTGCTTCAGGCGCGCGATCATGCCTTCGGCCGATTCGGGTTCGGTGCGGGCCACGGCCTTGGCGGCGCGCACTTCACGTGCGGCGAGTTGCAGTTCTTTTTTGCCACCGGCGGCGGCGGCCACTTGTTCTTCCACTGGCAGGTCGGCCACGGTGGCGGCGGTGCTGATGGAGATGGTGCCGGTGCGAATGGCTTCCACCAGTTCAGGCGCGGCAGACTTCTGGATCTTTTCGATCTGGCTGATGGTGGCGCTGCTCACGCGTGCTTCGCGGGCCAGGGCTTCGCGTGACAGCGAGGGCTGGATGGCGGCCGCGACTTCCGTGGGCGATGCCACCTTGGCATCGGTCGTGTCAAAAGGGGCTTCTTGCGGGGTGGCTGCGTCGGCCACAGCCTCAACGGCGGGTGCGGGCTCCGAGGCCGCCGGTGCTGGTGCCGCCTTCTGGCGTGCAAACAGAATTTCCTTCTTGCGCAGGGCCAACACGCCGCGCTGAAAGTCAGAGACGCTGCGGCGGCCCAGGTGCTGCTCGATCATCCACAGGTGCACGTCTTCCATCGATTGGAAGCGCGTGTTCTGCACCGTCTGGAACGGGATGTTGTGCTGCGTGCAGATGCGGTAGCGGTTGTGGCCGTCGACCAGCACGTCGCCCCACAGCACCAGCGCATCGCGGCAGCCCTCATTCAGGATGCTGCGCTCCAGCGCGGCCGATTCGTCGGGGGTGAGGGGGTCGATGTAGGCGAGCAGGTCTTCGTTGACGGTGATTTGCATGGGGAGGGGAAAGGCGGGAAAGGGGGAAAAGGTGAGATTCCCGGCGCGCAAGGCGGCGCCGGAAATGCGGAAAGAGGGGCGTGATTGTAAAAGGCTCAGCCGTGCCGGCCGGAACTACAGACCTTTGCCCAAGATGGGGAACAGCTTGTGCAGCCCGTCGGTCATCACTTCTACCGCCAGCGCGGCCAAAATCAAGCCCATCAACCGCGTCATCACGTTGATGCCGGTTTTGCCCAGCACACGCGCAATCGGGTCGGCCAGCGAGAAACACAGCGCCGTGGCCAGGCCAATCACCATGCCGTATCCCACCAGCGTGGCCAGTTGCCACAGGTCTTTGGCCTTGTCGGCGTAAATCACCACGGTAGACATGGTGGCCGGGCCGGTGAGCAGCGGAATCGTCAGCGGCACCACGGCGATAGACGCACCCATCGAGGCCTTGTCTTCAGCCGCTCGCAACTCTTCGGCGTTTGATTTGGTCTCGGCCGTTTGTGCCTTCAGCATCGACATGGCGCTGAGCATCAGCAGCAGTCCACCGCCCACCTGAAAGCTCGCCAGCGAGATGTTGAAGAAGTCCAGAATCTGCAGGCCCAACACGGCACACACCGCAATCACACAAAACGCGCTGAAGGCCGACACCCACACCGTGCGCTGGCGCTGCGCATCGGAAAAGTTCTCGGTGTAGTGGATGAAAAACGGCACGATGGCCAGCGGGTTGACGATGGCCAGCAGCGTGATCAGCGGTTTGAAGTCCATGGGGTGGCCTGTGAGGTTGTGTTTTAACGCGCGCCCGACACGTCCACCAGCGACATGGTGGTGTAGCTGGCCTCGGGCGACAACAGCCAGACGATGGCCTGTGCCACTTCTTCGGCCGTGCCGCCGCGCTGCATGGGCACCAGGTGCTGCAGGTCGCGCACGCGGTTGGGCAGGCCGCCGCTGGCGTGGATGTCGGTTTCAATCAAGCCCGGGCGCACGGCATTCACGCGAATGCCTTCATCGGCTACTTCTTTGGCCAGCCCAATGGTGAAGGCGTCGATCGCGCCCTTGGTGGCCGCGTAGTCCACATACTGGTGCGGCGAGCCCAGGCGCGAGGCCGCGCTCGACACGTTGACGATGGCGCCGCCCTGGCCGCCCAGCCGGGTGCTCATGCGGCGCACGGCTTCACGCGCGCAATACAGGCTGCCCAGCACATTGATATCGAACATGCGGCGCAGGCGTTCGCCGGTCATGTCGACCACATCTGAAGGTTGGTCGACGACGCCAGCGTTGTTCACCAGCGCGCTCAGGGGGCCGAGCTTGGCATCCACATGGGCAAACATGGCCAGCACTTGTTCTTCGCTGGCCACGTCGGCCTTCACGGCGATGGCGCGGCCGCCGGGCAGGGCGCGGATCTGGCGCACCACCTCATCGGCAGCGAGCGAGTTGGCGGTGTAGTTCACCGCTACGGCATAACCTTTTTGTGCCGCCAGCAGAGCGGTGGCGGCGCCGATGCCACGGCTGGCACCGGTGATCAGCAAGACTTTTTGCGGAGAAGAATCCGATGAACTCAAGGCAAGGCTCCATAACGAAAGAGGGATGACACGCGAGCAAATGGCGTGCTTTACTGCGCGTTACATCATAGGCTGCGATCATAGGTTGCGGGGTCGGGTCTTCGGCAGGTTGAAGGCGAGACGGCGCTGAAACTATTACAGTGGAGCGCGCTCCAAAATCCGCCGTCCCCATAGCCTAGCGAGATCTCATGCCCACCATTGACTACTACTTCGCTCCGCACAGCCCCTGGTTCTACCTGGGCCACAGCCGCTTCGTTGCATTGGCCAAATCTACGGGGGCGCTAGTACGTGTGCGCCCGGTAGATTTGGGGCAAGTGTTCCCGGTGTCTGGCGGTTTGCCGCTGGCCCAGCGCGCGCCGCAACGGCAGGCGTACCGCCTGGTGGAGTTGAAGCGCTACAGCGCATTTCTGGGGTTGCCCATGCATGTGCAGCCACAGTATTTCCCGGTGGCGTCCGACCCTGCCGCCAAGCTCATCACCACCGTGGCCGCGCAAGATGGCGAAGCCGCCGCGCTGGATTTGGCCGGGCGCGTGGGCGCTGCGGTGTGGGCCGAACAACGCGACATTGCCGCGCGCGAAGCCTTGGCCGGGTTGCTGCGCGAAGCCGGTTTGCCCGCAGAGCGTCTGGCACAAGCGCAAACCGATGAAGTGCTGCACACCTATCAGTCTCATACCGAAGAAGCCATTGCCGCCGGGGTGTTTGGCTCGCCGACCTACGTGGTCGACGGCGAGCTGTTCTGGGGCCAAGACCGGCTTGATTTTCTGCAACGTCGGCTCGCGGCCGGCTGATCTGTTTTTATTCCGTTTTTATTTTTCGTCTGACCTTCAAAGGAAAACCATGTCGACTTACGTTCAACTCACCGCCGCCGACGGCAAAGCTTTCCCCGCCTATGTGGCCAAGCCCGCTGGCACGCCCAAGGGCGCCATCGTGGTGTTGCAAGAAATCTTTGGCGTGAACGCACACATCCGCTCCGTGGCCGACGGCTACGCTGCCGCCGGTTACTTGGCTGTGGCGCCTGCCACCTTCACCCGCTCGCAAGACGATGTGGAACTGGGTTACACCGGCCCCGACATGCAAGCCGGCGTGGCCCTGAAGGCCGCCGTTGAAGCGCTGCCGCTGCCTGGCGTGTTGCAAGACATCCAAGCCGCCATCGACTACGCCGCCCAAACCAGCGGCGGCAAGGTGGGCATCGTCGGGTACTGCTGGGGCGGCCTGCTGACCTGGCGCGCGGCCTGTGGCGTGGGTGGCGTGAAGGGCTTGGCCGCCGCCGTGCCTTACTACGGCGGCGGTGTCACCACCGAGGCCGAAATCGCCCGCAAGCCGCTGGTGCCCGTGCTGGCGCACTTTGGCGACCAAGATGCCCACATCAGCGTGCCATCGGTGCAAGCCTTTGAAAAAGCCCACCCCGAAGTGACGGTGCACCTGTATGCCGCCGACCACGGCTTCAACTGCGACCACCGTGGCTCGTACAACGCCGGTGCAGCCGCGACCGCGCTGGAACGCACGCTGGCGTTCTTCGCCAAACACGTCGGCTGATCACCCAAAGGAAGCGGCAAATGTTGAAGAAAAAATGGCTTCTAGCGCTTGCTGGATTGGCGCAGACAGCTCTTTTATTCATAGCATTTTCCGCCGCCGGGGCGCGCGCAGAGGCCTATACCGGCCCGCTGTTCGACGCCCACTTGCACTACAACGTCGAGGCTTGGAACGGCCAGAGCGGCCCCTATCCACCGGCCGAAGTGCTGGCGCGTTTGCAACGTAACGGCGTCAAGGCGTTTGTCGCCAACTCGCGCCCGAACGACGGCACACAGTGGTTGGCGGCCGATGGCGCCGTGCGCGCGGCCGGCGTGCAGGTTGTACCGTTGGTGCGCCTGTACCGCAACCGTGCCGACTACAGCAACTGGTTTCGCGACGAATCGATCTACACCATGGTGCAGGCCGAGTTGGCCAAAGGCACGGCCAGCGGGCCTTACAAGGGCATTGGCGAGTTCCACTTGTACGACAGCGCCAATGCCAATGGGCCCGTGGCACGCAAACTGATGCAGTTGGCCGAGGCCAAAGATCTGGTGGTGCTGGCGCACGTGGACGACGTGGCCATCGACCTGCTGTTGGCCCACGCCCCCAAAACCCGGCTCATCTGGGCGCACACCGGCATTGGCGGCACCCCGGTGGCGCGTGTCGATGCCTTGCTGGCGCGTTACCCGGGCTTGCGTGGCGAGTTGTCGTACCGGCCAGGTTTGACGTGTGGTAACGGCCAGTTGTGCCCCGAATGGCGCACGTTGCTGGCCAAGTACCCCGACCGCTTCATGGTCGGCTCGGACACCTGGGTGAACGAACGCTGGGCCAGTTATGACGACACCATGCAAGGCTACCGCACCTGGCTGGGCGAGCTGCCGCCCGCGCTGGCGCAAAAGGTGGCCTGGGGCAATGCGGCAGTTTTGTTTGGACTGCCCTGATCTATCAGGCTGGTTGACCCACCTGATTGTTTCGGCGTGTATTTGCGCCGATGTCCTACAGGCGCCGCATGTGCGTGCCCACTGCGCTTTAAATCCTGGCATCTAGACTCATCTAAAAACCATAGAACGCAGCTTGCTGTGCACGAAGGCTGAACTTAAAGCGTTGTGGATTGATCCAAACTGCATACCAGCAAAGCGCTTCCGTGCGCACCTTGAGTGGCATCCCGCCACTCCGCACGAGCCCTGCGCTACCCCGCGATAGGAGACACCGTGAAATTTTTGAACACCTCGTTGCTGATCATCCTGGCCGCAGGCCTGGGCGGTTGCGCGGTTTACCCCGACAGCCCGGCCTATGGCACGGTTTACAACAATGGCAGTGGCTACGGCAACGTTTACAACCAGCCACCAACGGTGGTTTATCAGCAACCGCAGCCGGTGTATGTGCAACCACGCCCGGTGTATGTAGAGCCGCGTCCCATCGTGGTGGAGCGTGAGCCGTACTACCGCTACGACAACCGCGGCAACCGGTATGACGATCGCTACCGCAACGACAACCGGAATGACCGCTACGACCGCGATGATCGCCGTCCTCCGCCGCAGGCGCGCCCTCAGCCCCAGCAGCCGCCACAGGCGCGTCCGCAGCAGGGCTACAGCCAGCCTCCGCTCGTCGACCAAGTGAAGCGCAACTTGCAAAATGATGGCAGGGCGCAGCAGAGAGCACCGCAGCCCGACCCGCGTTATCAACGCTCAGAGCAGCCTTACGTGGCGCCAGACACGTCAAAAAATTAAAGTTGGCGTCGAGCCAAAGATCAGTCAGAGACCAGCGCCAGTGGCGTATCTCTGGCTCAGTTGAACTTTCACACGGCATTCGATGGAACTGCATTACTACCCCAGCAACGCCAGCATGGCGCCGCATATTCTTCTGGAAGAAATCGGCCAGCCGTTTCGTCTGGCCAAGGTGGACCGTACCCGCGACGCACACAAATCGCCTGAGTACCTGACGCTTAATCCAAACGGCTTGATTCCGGTTTTGGTTGATGGCGACCTGGTGCTGTACGAGTCGGCCGCCATCTGTTTGCATCTGGTCGACAAACATCCGCAAGCGGGCCTTGCGCCAGCGTTGGGGTCGCCCGAGCGCGCGCATTTCTACAAGTGGCTGATCTGGATGACGAATACCCTGCAGTCGACCCTGCTGCTGTATTTCTATCCCGAACGCTGGGCTTCTCCCGACCAGATCCAGGGTGCCACCGCGTTGAAGGCCCGGGCAGAAGCCAAGGCCGGCATGCTGTTGGACCAATTGGACGCTGAACTGGCGCGCCACGGTGGCCTCTGGCTTCTGGGCGACCAATACACCGCGCTGGACCCGTTTGCGCTGATGTTGTGCCGCTGGACACGCGATTTCGGCCGGCCTGCGCGCAGCCTGCCGCAGTTGGGCGACTACCTGACGCGACTGCTGGAGCGGCCAGCGGTGCAGCGCGTCATCGCGCGAGAAGAGTTGCCTGCGCCCTTGGTTTGAGCCAGCTTTGTGTGCGCTGAGGGTTTAGGTGTTACGCCAGCGCAGTTCCATGTGCGCCAGCAAGGCCTTGAGCGCGGCGCTGTTGTGGCGCCGCTGCGCATAGGCTGCGTAAAACCAAATATCGTCAGGACTGGTACCGGGCAATACCGCTTGTAGCGCACCGGAGTCCAATAATTCGTGCACCAGAATGCGTGGCAAGCAGATCACGCCCAAGCTTTGCAGCGCCATGTGCACCAAGGGCACCGCATCGGTCGAGTCCATGCGGCTGCGTAGCGGCACACGCACCACCTCGCCATCCACCAGAAAGCGCCATTCAGGGTTGGGGCCTGCTAGCGAATAGGTGAGCGCATCGTGGTCACCCAGGTCGTCGGGGTGCTGGGGAATGCCGCGCTCGGCCCAATAGGCGGGCGTGGCGCACACCATCATCTCAACGCGGCGCAACTTGCGCACGATCTGGTTCGACTCGCCAATGCGGCCTACCCGCAGCGCGATGTCGATGCCTTCCTCCACGATGTCGACCATGCGGTTGTTCAGATCCAGGCTGACCGTCACCTCCGGGTACATCTTCATGAACTCGGCCAGCAACGCCGGCACGTGGATCGCGCCCAAGCCATGCGGCGCGGTCAGGCGCACGCGTCCGCTCGGCTGGTCGGAGCGATGGCGGATTTCATCGGCCGTGAGTTCAATCATCTCGATCAGCGGCGTGCAGCGAGAAAGCAACAGTTCGCCCGCATCGGTCAGGCTGACGGTGCGTGTGGTGCGATTGAACAGGCGTGTGCCCAGGCGGGTTTCCAGCTCCGCTACATATTTGCTGACATTGGCTTTGGAGACATCCAGCGTACGGGCGGCTGTGGAAAAGCTGCCGCGCGTGGCGACGGCTTTGAAGGTGCGTAGGAGTTCTAAGGTGTCCATTGTTTCCGGGCCCGAAACAGTCTAGTTCGTTTTAGACCCGTTTATTCCTGAAACTTCGGGCCTATCTTTTATTCACAGAGAGTGCAAGGTTGCAAACCCTGTACGCGACAGACCAGTGACCCAGCCAGCTCCATAGAGCTTGCATCTAGCCATAGGTTCCGCGCGTAGTCGTTGTAAGAAATATATAGAGGATAAGAAATCATGAACGCATCAAAAATTCTGTCTACCGCCTTGATCGCCATCGCGGCAGCATCGGCTGGCAGCGCGTTCGCTGCAGATGACGGCGGCTTGCCAGTGGTGGACAACACCGTGGTGAGCACCAAGACCCGCGCGCAAGTGCAGGCTGAATATGTCGCGGCTGTAAAGGCCGGCGAAATCAGCACCTACCGCGAAGACGCCTTCGCCCCGCAACTGGCTGCTGCCGCCAGCACCAAGACCCGCGACCAAGTGCGCGCCGAGTTGGTCGCTGCGCAGCAAAACGGCCAAGTGGGTGTGCACTGGTAAACCACTCAGAGATCACTTGTGTGATGCGAGCCCAACCGCCCTCATCACACAAAACCCAACGCTGAACCCTGCCTCTGGCGGCATCAGGGCCCGACGTCAATCAAGAAAAACATTGCCGCTATTAAATTGACAAGGAAATCATCATGAACGCATCCAAGTACCTCTCCGCAGCCCTCGTTGCTATCGCTGCCGTTTCTGCCTCTAGCGCTTTCGCTGCCGACGACGGTGGCTTGCCCGTGGTGAACAACTACGTGTCGGCTTCGACCCCCCGCGCTGCTGTGCAAACCGATTTGCAACGTGCTTACAAGTCCGGTGAATTGAACCAAAACGAAGCCCGCAACCTGGACGAACGTTTTGTCGCCACCAGCCAGCTCAGCCGCGAACAAGTGCGCGCTGAACTGAACGCCGCCATCAAGGCCGGCACGCTGGACGACCTGCGTAGCTAAGCCAAATCATGCACCGCAGGCCTTTGTAGGTCGGGTGCCAACGCCGAGCCCCGTGCATAGCGGCACCAGGGTTCGACGTGTGCAAGACACTTGCCGCTGAACCAAATTGAACTGATAGGACATCATCATGAACGCATCTAAATTCTTCTCCGCCGCCCTGGTTGCCGTTGCTGCCGTTTCCGCTTCCAGCGCTTTTGCTGCCGACGACGGTGGCCTGCCAGTGGTGAACAACTACGTGTCGGCTTCTACCCCCCGCGCTGCTGTGCAGACCGATCTGCAACGCGCTTACAAGGCTGGCGAACTGAACCAAAACGAAGCCCGTAACCTAGACGAACGTTTTGTTGCCACCAGCCAACTGACCCGCGAACAAGTGCGTGCTGAACTCAGCGCCGCCGCCAAGGCCGGTACGCTGGACGACCTGCGCAGCTAAGACCTGCACGCGCCGCTCTGGCGCTGGGTGAATCAAGCCGAACGAAGGCACCTCGATGAGGTGACCTTGCATTCAACAGACCTTCGGGTCTGTTTTGCGTTGTGGGGGCGATATTTTGAAGTTCGGAAACCGATCGAGGCTGAAGTTTTGGCTAGGCAAAAAGAATTTAGCTGATACAAGTATTGGGTGTCAGTGTTGATTTAAGGTCTCCAATGGATTTCGATCGAAACAATAGACTAAACAGCTTAATAAAAAATTGTTTCACAATTAAATGTGATTTACCAATTCAGAACATGTGATGCGCCGTATGTTTTTTATGATGAACATTCAATATGTGCATACGAAGGACGACAGGCGGTTTTTGAATTGTTCATATTCCGCGCCGTTCGACTGATTTGTTTAAGGAAATCACCATGACGTTATCCAAAGCTCTCTCCATGGCCCTGGTCGCTATGGCCGCAGTGGCTGCTTCCAGTGCATTCGCCCAACGCGATGCTGACCTGCCTACCGGAACGCCAGTGAACACCACTCCTCTGAGCCGTGCCGATGTCAAGGCTGAAACCGCCGAGGCCAAGAAAGAAGGCGAGTTGAACCAAAACTCGCACGCCAACCCAGCGGGTGACATGGCCAACGCAGGCAAGAAGAAGACCCGTGCCGAAGTCAAAGCCGAAACCGCGGCAGCCAGAAAAGCCAATGGCGGTATGCTGAAAACGCCAAAAGAATAAAAGCACTCTGCTCAAGATCAGAATAAACCGGCCCTTGTGGCCGGTTTTTTATTGGTGATGTGAATCTGAGGAGATTGCAGCCTCTCAAACAGGTGAACGCATTCGAATAGGTGTATTTGTTGAAATAATAGAATCATTTTTTATTTCTAAAAATGAGAAAATAAAAATAAAAAACAATTAATGACAATCTAATTCAAGTGTTCATATTGGATTTGGTGATTCAAATTAACATCGCATACCCATATGTAGTCATCTTGCTGTTTTTGATGACTTTGTATGCAAATGATGTCGTTTCGCACATCCCCAATGGGATATCTCGGTTACTCGAAGCGGCATCGGAAGGTAGCGCCCATCTGGTGCTGCCACCTGAACACTAAGGAAATACACATGAATACCTCCAAAATTCTCTGCGCGGCCCTCATGGCCGTGGCTGCTGCATCGGCTTCTACCGCTTTTGCCAGCGATGCCGGTGACGGTGGCGACGGCGGCTTGCCCAAGTGGAACCCGTACGTTTCGTCCACGAAGACCCGTGCCGACGTGCAAGCGGAACTGGCCCGCGCCAACAAAGTGGAAGAGTTGAGCCAAAACTCGCATGCCAACGTCGAAGGCGATATGGCCGAAGCGGGCAAGACTAAGACGCGTGCCGAGGTGGTGGCGGATACGGATGCCGTCCGCAAAGCCAATGGCGGCTGGTTGCCAACGCCTTGAGCTGAAGGTCTTGAATAGATAAAAACCGGCGTTACGCCGGTTTTTTTATGGGCCGCATCCTTTGCGGCGAGAGAGGCCGAGGGGCGGCTGCTCAGCGCGTGCGCGCCAAGTACCGTTTGCGCCAGAAGTACCAAGTCAGTCCTATGGCGATGATCAGCATCGCGCCCAGTGCCCACCAAAAGCCGGCATGCACGCGCAGCAGCGGCACGTATTCGAAGTTCATGCCGAAGATGCCGGCGATCAGGTTCAGCGGCAAGAAGATGGCGGTCAGCACCGTCAGCGTGCGCATGATGTCGTTGGTGCGGTTGCCCTGTGCGCTGAAGTGCATCTGCACTGTGGTCTCGACGCTTTGCTCCAGGCGGCGCACGTGGTGTACCACGCGTTCAATGTGTTCCTGCACGTCGCGGCTGCGCACGGCCAGCAGGTCGCGGTCGCGCTGGCCCAAGGGGGTGCTGGCGGGTGGCCAGGTTTCCATGCTGTCGATCCAGTCTTGCACGGCGGTGCGCTGGTCTTCGCAGATCTCGTCGAGCCGGTGCAGCGACAGCCGCACGTCCAGCAGAGTCGACCAGTTCTGAAAGCGTGCCCGTGGGTTGAGCAACTCGAACTGCCAATGGTCGATCTGTCGCGTGAGTTCGCGGCGCAGCTCCAGGAACGCGTCGACGATCTGGCTGACGATGCGCAGCATCAAGTCGGCGGGCGACGTGGGCACGCGCAAGCTCACACCGTGGCGGATTTCAGGCGTGGTGCTTTGCAGCAGCCGCGCGGCGTAGGCATCGCGCACCGCGCAGTCGCTGGGGTGCACGGTCAGCAGCAGTTGGTCGAACACGGCAAACCCCACGGCGCTGGTGTCGATTTGCCGCAGCACCGGTGGGCCGCTTTTGGCGCCCTCGGGCAGCAGGTTTTCGCTGTTGGCCGCAGTGTGTGCGGTGGCTAGGCGGCGAAACACCAGCAGGTCGTATTGCGAGGTGAAGTCGTAGCGGGAGGGTAAGTGGTGGTTCAGCAGGTCGGAGACGTGCAGGTCGACCAACTGCAGCCCACACACGTGCTGCAAAGTGCCCTGGATGCGCGGCAGGTGCAGCTGCAGTTCTTCACGCGTGCAGGCCATCCAGTAGAAGCCACCGGGGAGGGGCGCGGTGGGCCACTCGTCGGTTTCGGTGACGCCTTGGCCTTCGCTGACGATGTGGAAGATGCGCATGTGAATTCTTAAGTCAATTGGCCGATAGCGCTTGGCGTAGCAACGTAGGCCGCTACGGTATCAATAGCTATTCCTGACGCAGTTTACGCGCCGCGTCGAGCGCAAAGTAGGTCAATACACCGTCGGCACCCGCGCGTTTGAAGGCCAGCAGGCTTTCCATCATCACGGCGTCGTGATCGAGCCAGCCGTTTTGGGCGGCGGCCTTCAGCATGGCGTATTCGCCGCTGACCTGGTAGGCGAAGGTGGGCACGCGGAACTCGTCTTTCACGCGGCGCACGATGTCCAAATAAGGCATGCCGGGTTTGACCATCACCATGTCGGCACCTTCGGCGATGTCCATGGCGACTTCGCGCAGCGCTTCGTCGGTGTTGCCGGGGTCCATCTGGTAAGTCTTCTTATCGGCTTTGCCCAGGGTTTTGGCCGAGCCCACGGCGTCGCGGAACGGGCCGTAAAAGGCGCTGGCGTATTTGGCGCTGTAGGCCATGATGCGTGTGTGCACGTGGCCACCGGCTTCCAGCGCTTGGCGAATGGCGCCAATGCGGCCGTCCATCATGTCGCTGGGCGCCACGATGTCCACGCCGGCTTCGGCTTGGGCCAGCGCCTGCAGCTTCAGTACTTCGACGGTGTCGTCGTTGCGGATGTAGCCGTGCTTGTCGAGCAGTCCGTCCTGGCCGTGGCTGGTGTAGGGGTCAAGGGCCACGTCGGTCAACACGCCCAGATCGGGGAAGTGTTCTTTCAAGGCGCGCACCACGCGTGGCACCAGGCCGTCGGGGTTGTAGGCTTCGCGGCCTTCGGGATCTTTAAGTGAGGCGTCAATCACCGGGAACAGCGCGATCACCGGCACCCCCAAGCGCACACATTCCTCTGCCACGGGCAGCAGCAAATCCAGGCTGACGCGGTCCACGCCGGGCATCGACGCCACGGCTTGGCGTTGGTTCTGGCCGTCCAGCACAAACACCGGGTAGATCAGGTCGTGCACTTGCAAGGCATGCTCACGAACCAGGTTGCGGGTGAAGCTGTCGCGGCGCAGACGGCGGGGGCGACCGAAGGGGTACTGGGCAAAAGGCGTCATAGGAAGTGTGGGCAGGAGGATGCAGGGGAATGCCGAGGGAGTCGAAAATTGTGCCCCATTCAGCGGCTGAGGCCTTTAACCTAGGGGAAATCCCCCTGCGAAGCCACAAACGGTTTGCTAGATTGCGCCTGGGGCAGCTTGCTGCCCTCCCGCTTTACCTCCCTGAGCGGGCGCCTAGCGGTGTAACAACTTACAGGCTTGGCGCCCCGGCCTATTTGGTCGGGGCATTTTTTCTTGTGAATACATTCGACGTATCCAGGGCCTAAACTGCACCCATGCTCTGGATCAAAGCCTTTCACATCGTCTTCGTCGCCAGCTGGTTTGCTGGTCTGTTCTACCTCCCCCGCATCTTCGTCAACCTGGCCCTGGTGCCCGCAGATTCTGTGGCCGAGCGCGAGCGGTTGTTGTTGATGGCGGGCAAGTTGCTGCGCTTTACCACCATGCTCGCCGTACCAGCGCTGTTTTTTGGTGGCTGGCTGTGGTGGGTGTATGGCATTGGCCGTGGGCCGGGCAATGGTTGGATGCACGCCAAGCTGACCATTGTGTTGCTGGTCATTGGCTACCACCATGGTTGTGCGGTGCTGCTGCGCAAAATGCGCGCCGGCAAGCCCATGCGCAGCCACACGTGGTACCGCTGGTTCAATGAGGTGCCGGTGGTTTTGCTGTTGATCGCCGTGGTATTGGTGGTCGTCAAGCCGTTTTAGCTTGTAGAGGAGGGTAGCGTTCAGCATGTCTTCCATCCGCAGAACTTCCGCCTGGCCGCTGGCGCTGGTCTACACCGTGCTGGTGGTCTATGCCAGTCTGTATCCGTTTTCCGACTGGCGCGACCAAGGCATTGCGCCCTGGGCCTTTCTCACCGCGCCCCTGCCCAAATACTGGACCGGCTTTGATGTGGCCATCAACATGACCGGTTATGCCCCGCTGGGCTTCTTGCTCGCGCTGAGTGCGGTGCGTTCGCAGGCGACTAAGCATCCGATTGTCTGGGCGGCGCTGGGTGGAGGGGTGTTGTCGCTACTGATGGAAGGCACGCAAAGTTATCTGCCCGTGCGCGTGCCGTCGAACGTGGACTTTGCGCTCAACTTTGCCGGCACCCTGGTCGGCGCATGGCTAGCGTGGGCGCTCGATTGGGCTGGCCTCGTCAGTGCCTGGAGCCAGTTTCGCGCGCGCTGGTTTGTGGCCGATGCGCAGGGGGTGCTGGTGCTGTTGGTGCTGTGGCCGGTGGCATTGCTGTTTCCGCCAGCCGTGCCGTTTGGCTTGGGCCAGGTTCTGGAGCGCTTGGAGTCTTCGCTGGCAGAGGCCTTGATCGACACGCCGTTCCTGGAGTGGCTGCCGGTGCGCGATGTGGAGTTGCAGCCCCTGGTGCCCAGCGCCGAATTGGTGTGTGTGATGCTGGGCGCGCTGGTGCCCTGTCTGCTGGGCTACGGCGTGATTCGCAGTGTTCGTCAACGTGCGCTGTTCGCGGTGGTGATGCTGGGGCTGGGTGTGGCGGCTTCGGCCTTGTCGGCCACGTTGAGCTACGGGCCCATGCATGCGATGGATTGGGTGAGCTTTCCGGTGGAGGTGGGCCTGTGGGCCGCCTACATGTTCGCCGCCGTGTTGCTCCCGGTGCCGCGCCGGGGCTGCGCTGCGCTGGCGTTGGTGGCCCTGGTGCTGCACTTGAGCATTCTGAACACAGCGCCCACCAGTGCTTACTTTGCGCAAACACTCGCCACGTGGGAGCAAGGCCGCTTCATCCGCTTCCATGGCCTGGTGCAGTGGTTGGGCTGGCTGTGGCCCTATGCGGCTATCGTCTATGTACTGGGACGCGTGTCGCGCCGCGAGCCGCAAAACTAGAATGGCGTGATGAACGACGCCACCAAAACCCCACAGACAACCCCACAGCCTCCCCAAAAGTCGTACTACGAACGGCACATCTTCTTTTGCCTGAACGACCGCACCAACGGGGAAGACAGCTGCGCGCACCACAACGCGCAGGCCAGTTTTGACCGCTGCAAGTCGCAGGTGAAAAAAGCCGGTTTGGCGGGCCCTGGCGGGGTGCGCGTCAACAAAGCCGGTTGCCTGGACCGTTGTGCGGCCGGGCCGGTGGCGGTGGTCTACCCCGAGGCGGTGTGGTACAGCTTTGTCGACGAGAGCGATATCGACGAAATCGTCGAGTCGCACCTCAAGAATGGCGAAGTGGTGGAACGTTTAGTGACGCCGCCGCACCTCGGCCGCTGATCCAACCAAGGCTTTAAGCAAAATCGGCCTCTAGAGCTTTCTACATAAGCGTAGACAGCTCTATTTTTAATAGTAAATCAAATGAACAAATCGACCGAGCGACTGACCCTCACCGGCGCCGCTGGCGCGATTGAAGCCGTGGTGGATGCCCCCGCGCTGGCGGATGGCGAGCAAGCCCGTGGCACGGTGGTGGTGGCGCATCCGCACCCGCTGTTTGGCGGCACCATGGACAACAAGGTGGTGCAGACCTTGGCGCGCGCCTTTGTGCAATGCGGCTGGCGCACCGTGCGTTTCAACTTCCGTGGCGTGGGCGCTACCGCTGGCGTGTACGACGAAGGCCGTGGCGAAATGGCCGACCTGCTAAGCGTGGTGGAGCAAACCGCCCCGGCCCATGAGCCGTTGGCGCTGGCCGGCTTCTCGTTTGGCGCATTTGTGACCAGCCAGGCCGTGCAGGCACTGTGGCCCACGCGCCCGGTGCAAAAGCTGGTGCTGGTGGGCACGGCCGCATCGCGCTTCAAAGTGGCTGACGTGCCAGCCGAGGCGCACGAGCAAACCTTGGTGCTGCACGGCGAGCAAGATGAAACCGTACCGCTGGCCAGCGTGATGGACTGGGCGCGTCCCCAGTCGCTGCCTGTGACGGTAATTCCTGGGGGCGAGCATTTCTTTCACGGGCAACTGCCGCTGTTGAAAAGTTTGGTGATTAGGCACCTGCGAGCATGAACTTTGTGGGCTGAGCTTGGTCACAACCTGGCGTCGGTGTGGTCCATACATCTTTGCTATTGCCCCTGGTGATGCAATGCTGACCCGACGTCATGCGCCCTGAACCGTCAGCGGCCGCCGTTTTCGTCTCCCGTTTTTCCAGACTCTCTCGTTAGCCATCCCGTATCCATGAAATGTCTCTTCAGGGCGCTGTCAGCGCCTTTCCTCGCCTTATCTTGTGCCCTGGCTTTTGCCCAGCCCGTGGCAGGCCCCGAGGTCGCTGCCAAGTCGTATCTGGTGCTGGACGTGACGGCCAACCAAGTGCTGCTGGAGAAAGATGTTGACTCGCCCATGGAGCCGGCATCGCTGACCAAGCTGATGACGCAGTACTTGGTGTTCGATGCGCTCAAGTCCAAGAAAATCAGCCTGACGCAAACCCTGCCCGTCAGCGAGCGCGCCTGGAAGATGCCCGGCTCGCGTATGTTCATCGACCCCAAAATGCAAGTGCCTATCGACGACCTCATCAAGGGCATGGTCGTGCAGTCGGGTAACGATGCCACCATGGCGCTGGCCGAAGGCGTAGGCGGCACGGCAGAGCGCTTTGTGCAGCTCATGAACGAGCAGGCCAAGGCGCTGGGCATGAAGTCCACGACTTATCAAAACCCCGAAGGGTTGACTGTTCCCGGGCACACCACCACGGCGCGGGATTTGAGCATTCTGGCCACGCGCATCCTGCGCGACTTCCCCGAGTACACGCATTACTACGCCATCAAGAAGTACCACTACGCCGGTACGCCCAAGTCGAACGACAGCAACCGCAACACCTTGCTGTTCCGCGACCCCACCGTGGACGGAATGAAGACCGGGCACACCGATGCGGCGGGTTATTGCCTGATCGCCACCGCCAAGCGCGACTTCCCGAACCTGGCGGGCGCGGGTGCCACCACCGGCAGCCGCCGCATCTTGACCGTGGTATTGGGCACCGCAAGCGAAAACGCGCGCGCCAATGAGTCGCAAAAGCTGCTCAATTGGGCCTACACCGCCTACGAAGACGTCAAGTTGTTTGACGCCAATCAGCCCGCTGGCACGCCGCAGGTCTGGAAAGGCGCTTCCAATGTGCTGAAGCTCGGTCGTTTTGAGCCCATCGTGGTGGCGGTGCCGGCTGGTAACGCATCCAAGATCAAGACGCAAATCGTTCGTCCAGACCCGCTGGTGGCACCGTTCACCAAGGGCCAAGCTGTGGGCGTACTCAAGGTCACACTGAACGACCAACCGCTGGCAGAGGTGCCGCTGCTGGCCCTTGAAACCGTTGACCAGGCCGGCATTTTTGGCCGCGCCTGGGATGCGATCCGACTCTGGATTAAGTAAGTTTTTAGCTGTATGGCACGCCTTCTGAAGGTGATGCCACGCGGCGAAATAGCCCGAAAAACAGTGGATGCGGCGGCACGAAGTCGCCAATTCTGCTTACGGCTTGAGCAATTTTGCCAATCGGGCTATACTGGAGGGCTTTCCCGCTATTGGGGCGGGGGAGATTCATTTTTCGAACGTTTAGGGACGTTTCACGTTACAAGGAGGCTTAAGTGCCAACCATCAACCAGTTAATTCGCCAGGGACGCGAGGTCGAAACGATCAAGTCCAAGAGCCCGGCGATGGAAAATTCGCCGCAACGTCGCGGTGTTTGCACCCGTGTTTACACGACCACGCCTAAGAAGCCTAACTCGGCTTTGCGTAAGGTCGCCAAGGTTCGTTTGACCAACGGCTTTGAAGTCATCTCCTACATCGGCGGTGAAGGCCACAACCTGCAAGAGCACAGTGTTGTGCTGGTGCGCGGTGGTCGTGTCAAGGATTTGCCAGGTGTGCGTTACCACATCGTGCGCGGTTCGCTCGACTTGCAAGGCGTGAAAGACCGCAAGCAAGCGCGCTCCAAGTACGGTGCCAAGAAGCCTAAGGCTAAGTAAGCACTCGGTTTTTAGAGTATTTCGGTGCTGTTTTCCGCGTGGCGCGGAGATGCAGCGTAGTGACCCGCTGTGGGTCGAGTAAGTAAAAACCAAAATGGTTTTTGCGGTGTCTGCCAAGACGCCAACTGAAGCAAATTAAGAGGTGAAAAATGCCACGTCGTCGCGAAGTCCCTAAGCGTGAAATTCTGCCCGATCCAAAGTACGGCAATGTCGAGCTGTCCAAATTCATGAACGTGATCATGGAAGGCGGCAAGAAAGCAGTTGCAGAGCGCATCATTTATGGCGCCCTCGACTTTATTGAGAAGAAGAACCCTGGCAAAGACCCGCTCGAAGCCTTCGTCTTGGCGATCAACAACGTCAAGCCAATGGTTGAAGTGAAGTCCCGTCGCGTTGGCGGTGCCAACTACCAGGTTCCTGTTGAAGTGCGCCCTGTGCGCCGTCTGGCGCTGTCGATGCGCTGGCTCAAGGAAGCCGCTCGCAAGCGTGGTGAAAAATCCATGTCGCTGCGTTTGGCTAACGAATTGATGGAAGCCACCGAAGGCCGTGGCGGCGCCATGAAGAAGCGCGACGAAGTGCACCGCATGGCAGAAGCCAACAAGGCGTTCTCGCACTTCCGCTTCTAATCAATTCCCCCTAGCTCAAGTCGGCAAGCCCGTTCCACCGTTTATCGGATGGCGGGCTTGTTGCATTAACGAAAGAGAATCATGGCTCGCACTACCCCCATTGAGCGTTATCGCAACATTGGTATTTCGGCGCACATTGACGCTGGTAAAACCACCACCACCGAACGTATCCTGTTCTACACCGGTGTGAACCACAAGATTGGTGAAGTGCATGATGGCGCTGCCACCATGGACTGGATGGAACAAGAGCAAGAGCGCGGCATCACGATCACTTCGGCTGCCACGACCTGCTTCTGGAAGGGCATGGACAGCTCCTTCGCCGAGCACCGCATCAACATCATCGACACCCCCGGCCACGTGGACTTCACGATTGAAGTGGAGCGTTCCATGCGCGTGCTGGACGGCGCTTGCATGGTGTACTGCGCCGTGGGTGGCGTGCAGCCGCAGTCTGAAACCGTGTGGCGTCAGGCTAACAAGTACAAAGTGCCACGTCTGGCCTTCGTGAACAAGATGGACCGTACCGGTGCCAACTTCTTCAAGGTTGTGGAGCAGATGAAGTTGCGCCTGAAGGCCAACCCTGTGCCAATCGTCATCCCAATCGGTGCTGAAGAAAACTTCACCGGCGTGGTCGACCTGCGCAAGATGAAGGCCATCATCTGGGATGAAGCCTCGCAAGGCATGAAGTTCAACTTCGAAGAAATTCCAGCTGACTTGCTCGAAACCGCCAAGGAGTGGCGCGAGAAGATGGTTGAAGCTGCTGCCGAAGCCTCTGAAGAGCTGATGAACAAGTACTTGGAAGAAGGCGATCTGACGGAAGAAGAGATCACCCAAGGCTTGCGCACGCGCACCATCAACGGCGAAATTCAGCCCATGTTGTGCGGTACCGCGTTCAAGAACAAGGGCGTGCAGCGCATGCTGGATGCCGTCATCGAACTGATGCCTTCGCCTCTCGACGTGAAAGCCATCAAGGGCTTTGACGAAGACGAAAAAGAAGTCACCCGTAAGGCTGATGACGACGAAAAGTTCTCTGCTCTGGCATTCAAGCTGATGACCGACCCGTTTGTGGGTCAGCTCACCTTCGTGCGCGTCTACTCCGGCGTGCTGAAGAAGGGCGACACGGTGTACAACTCGGTGCGTGGCAAGAAAGAGCGTATCGGCCGTATCGTGCAGATGCACGCCAACAACCGCGAAGAAGTTGATGAAATTCGCGCCGGCGACATCGCTGCTTGCGTGGGTTTGAAGGACGTCACCACCGGTGAAACCTTGTGCGATCCAAGCTCCGTGATCACGCTGGAACGCATGGTGTTCCCTGACTCGGTGATCCGCCAGGCTGTTGAACCGAAGTCCAAGGCTGACCAGGAAAAGATGGGCATGGCCCTGAGCCGTCTGGCTGCTGAAGATCCGTCTTTCCGCGTGCAGACCGACGAAGAATCCGGTCAGACCATCATCGGTGGCCAAGGCGAATTGCACTTGGAAATCATCGTTGACCGCATGAAGCGCGAATTCGGCGTTGAAGCCAACGTTGGTAAGCCACAAGTGGCCTACCGCGAAACCATCCGCAAGACCGTCGAAGAAGCCGAAGGCAAGTTCGTGCGTCAGTCCGGTGGTAAGGGCCAGTACGGTCACGTTGTGCTGAAGATCGAACCCAACGAAGCCGGCAAGGGCATCGAGTTCGTCGACGCGATCAAGGGCGGCGTGGTGCCACGCGAATTCATCCCAGCGGTGGAAAAGGGTATCAACGAAGCCGTGGGTCAAGGCGTGTTGGCTGGTTACCCCGTTGTGGACGTCAAGGTCACGCTGCACTTCGGTTCGTACCACGATGTGGACTCGAACGAACTCGCGTTCAAGATGGCTGCCATCTTCGGTTTCAAGGAAGGTTGCCGCAAGGCCAACCCGGTTATCCTGGAGCCCATGATGTCCGTCGAAGTGGAAACGCCTGAAGACTACGCCGGTAACGTGATGGGTGACTTGTCATCCCGCCGCGGTATGGTGCAGGGCATGGACGACATGGTCGGCGGCGGTAAGGCCATCAAGGCTGAAGTGCCACTGTCCGAAATGTTCGGCTACTCCACCACGCTGCGTTCGATGTCGCAAGGCCGTGCAACGTACACGATGGAGTTCAAGCACTACGCCGAAGCTCCTCGCAACGTTGCTGAAGCCATCATGGCTTCCCGCGCGAAGTAATTTAAGTTTGTCTGCGACAGCGCGCCGCCTTGTCCCCCGTGCGAGGCGATTCAGCAGTGCTGTGCAGACGTTAAACCGTACACGGGTATAGCTCTTTTGGAGATTGAAAAATGGGAAAAGAAAAGTTTGAACGTACCAAGCCGCACGTCAACGTTGGCACGATTGGCCACGTGGACCACGGCAAGACCACGCTGACCGCAGCCATCACCACCGTTTTGGCAGCCAAGTTCGGCGGCCAAGCCAAAGCCTACGACCAGATCGACGCAGCTCCTGAAGAAAAGGCACGCGGCATCACGATCAACACCGCCCACGTCGAATACGAAACCGCCAATCGCCACTACGCCCACGTGGATTGCCCCGGTCACGCCGACTATGTGAAGAACATGATCACCGGTGCCGCCCAGATGGACGGCGCCATTTTGGTGTGTTCGGCCGCTGATGGCCCAATGCCCCAAACCCGTGAACACATCTTGCTGGCTCGCCAAGTGGGCGTGCCTTACATCATCGTGTTCCTGAACAAGTGCGACATGGTCGACGACGCCGAACTGCTCGAACTCGTTGAAATGGAAGTGCGCGAACTGCTCGACAAATACGAGTTCCCAGGCGACGACACCCCCATCATCCACGGCAGCGCCAAGCTGGCCATGGAAGGTGACAAGGGCGACCTCGGCGAAGGCGCCATTCTGAAGTTGGCCGAAGCACTGGACAGCTACATCCCCACGCCTGAGCGCGCTGTGGACGGTGCTTTCCTGATGCCCGTGGAAGACGTGTTCTCGATCTCCGGTCGCGGCACCGTGGTGACCGGCCGTGTTGAACGCGGTATCGTCAAAGTCGGCGAAGAAATCGAAATCGTCGGTATCTCTGACACGCAAAAGACCATCTGCACCGGCGTGGAAATGTTCCGCAAGCTGCTGGACCAAGGTCAAGCAGGCGACAACGTCGGCATCTTGCTGCGCGGTACCAAGCGCGAAGACGTGCAACGCGGCCAAGTGCTGTGCAAGCCCGGTTCGATCAAGCCCCACACCCACTTCACGGGTGAGGTGTATGTGCTGTCGAAGGACGAAGGTGGCCGTCACACGCCTTTCTTCAACAACTACCGTCCTCAGTTCTACTTCCGTACGACCGACGTGACCGGCGCCATCGAATTGCCAGAAGGCAAGGAAATGGTCATGCCTGGTGACAACGTGTCGATCACGGTCAAGCTTATCGCTCCGATCGCCATGGAAGAAGGCCTGCGCTTCGCTATCCGTGAAGGCGGTAAGACCGTTGGCGCTGGCGTTGTGGCCAAGATCATCGCGTAATTCAAAGAAGGAATTACCATGTCTACCAAGCAAAAAATCCGCATCCGCCTGAAGGCGTTTGACTACAAGCTCATCGACCAATCGGCCGCTGAAATTGTGGACACCGCCAAGCGTACCGGCGCTATCGTCAAGGGGCCCGTGCCACTGCCGACGCGCATGAAGCGTTTCGACATTCTGCGTTCGCCTCACGTCAACAAGACGAGCCGTGACCAGTTTGAAATCCGCACTCACCAACGTCTGATGGACATCGTCGATCCGACGGACAAGACTGTTGACGCTCTGATGAAACTCGATTTGCCAGCTGGCGTCGACGTCGAAATCAAGCTGCAATAAGACAGTAGGCCGGTCCCGCAATGGCCGGTCTAGGTGTTAAATAACGCGAACTTGCTGAAAAGCATAGTTCGCGTTATAATTTTTGGCTCTGTGCCGGATGCGCATTCGTGCGTACCGAGTTGCAGAGTTTTATTAACCTCTCTCACATACAAAACCAAGTAGCCAATTGCAGTTGCTTGGGTGAGAGTCATGGAGAAAACAATGAGTCAAAGCAACTCCCTAGGGTTGCTGGGTCGCAAAGTGGGCATGATGCGTCTGTTCACCGATGACGGGGACGCAGTGCCTGTCACGGTGGTGGATGTATCCAACAACCGCGTAACCCAGATCAAAACCCAAGAGAACGACGGCTACGTGGCCTTGCAGGTCACGTTTGGCGCACGCCGGGCTTCCCGCGTCACCAAGCCAGCCGCTGGCCACTTGGCCAAAGCCGGTGTTGAAGCCGGTGAAATCACCCAAGAATTCCGCGTGACCGCTGAAGCCGCAGGTCAGTACCAAGCTGGTGCTGCCGTGCCGGTGAACGCCGTGTTTGCTGTTGGCCAAAAGGTTGACGTGCAAGGTACGTCGATTGGTAAGGGTTACGCCGGTACGATCAAGCGCCACAACATGAGCTCGCAACGTGCATCGCACGGTAACAGCCGCTCGCACAATGTTCCTGGCTCGATCGGTATGGCACAAGACCCAGGTCGCGTGTTTCCGGGCAAGCGCATGACGGGCCATTTGGGCGACGTCACCGTGACCACCCAAAACCTCGACGTGATCCGAGTGGACGAAGCCCGTCAGCTGTTGCTGATCAAGGGTGCCATCCCCGGTTCTAAGGGCGGCTTCGTGACCGTGCGTCCAGCCGTCAAGGTCAAAGCATCTAAAGGAGCGAACTGATGCAGCTCGAACTCCTGAACGACCAAGGTCAAGCAGCGTCGAAGATCGACGTGCCTGAAACCGTTTTTGGTCGTGATTACAACGAAGATCTGGTACACCAAGTGGTCGTGGCCTTCCAGGCCAACGCTCGTCAAGGTACGCGCGCCCAGAAGGATCGTGAACAAGTTCGTCACTCGACCAAGAAGCCTTTTAAACAAAAGGGTACTGGCCGTGCACGTGCAGGTATGACGTCTTCGCCTCTGTGGCGTGGCGGTGGTCGGATTTTCCCGAACATGCCTAACGAAAACTTCACGCAGAAGATCAACAAGAAGATGTACCGCGCCGGTATGGCCGCCATCTTCTCGCAGCTGGCACGCGAAGGCCGCCTGGCTGTGGTTGACTCGCTGACCGTTGACTCCCCCAAGACCAAGCCTCTGGCTGCCAAGTTCAAAGCTATGAACCTGGCGTCGGTGTTGGTGATCGCCGACGAAGTCGACGAAAACCTGTACCTGGCTTCGCGCAACCTGGTGAACATCCTGGTTGTCGAGCCACGTTACGCTGATCCCGTGTCGCTCGTGCATTACAAGAAGGTTCTTGTCACGAAGGCTGCCATGGACAAACTCAAGGAGATGTTTGCATGAGCACCGCTAAGTTCGACGAAGGTCGTCTGATGCAAGTGTTGGTCGCGCCTGTGGTGTCTGAAAAGGCCACCATGGTTGCCGAGAAGTCCAACGCTGTGACGTTCAAGGTGCTGCAAGACGCTACCAAGCCTGAAATCAAAGCCGCTGTGCAATTGATGTTCAAGGTCGACGTGGTTGGCGTTTCTGTGGTCAATACCAAGGGCAAGACCAAGCGCTTTGGCAAGTCCATCGGCCGTCGCGACAACGTTCGCAAAGCCTATGTGACGCTCAAGCCAGGTCAAGAGCTGAACCTGACCGGGGAGGCCGCGTAATCATGGCTGTTATTAAAATGAAACCAACTTCACCAGGCCAACGTGGCATGGTGAAGGTGACGCGCGATCACCTGTACAAGGGCGCGCCTCACGCAGCTTTGCTGGAACCACAATTCCAGAAAGCCGGCCGTAACAACAACGGTCACATCACGACGCGTCACCGCGGCGGTGGTCACAAGCACCATTACCGTGTGGTCGATTTCGTGCGCAACAAGGATGGCATTCCTGCGAAGGTTGAGCGCGTTGAGTACGATCCAAACCGTACTGCGCACATCGCTTTGCTGTGCTACGCAGACGGCGAACGTCGTTACATCATTGCACCTCGTGGCGTAGAAGCCGGTGCAACGCTGTTGAGCGGTGCTGAAGCCCCGATCCGCGCTGGTAACACGCTGCCGATCCGCAACATCCCCGTCGGTTCGACGATCCACTGCATCGAGCTCAAGCCCGGTGCTGGTGCTCAGATCGCCCGTTCCGCTGGTGCTTCCGCGACGCTGCTGGCCCGTGAAGGTACTTACGCTCAAGTTCGTATGCGCTCTGGCGAAGTTCGCAAGATCCATATCGAATGCCGTGCAACCATCGGTGAAGTCGCCAACGAAGAACACAGCCTGCGCCGTTTGGGCAAGGCCGGTGTGAAGCGCTGGATGGGTATTCGTCCTACCGTTCGCGGTGTGGTCATGAACCCTGTGGATCACCCACACGGTGGTGGTGAAGGTAAGACCGGCGAAGGCCGTCACCCAGTCGATCCTTGGGGCAATCTGACCAAGGGCTATCGCACCCGTAACAATAAGCGCACCCAGGTGATGGTTGTGTCGCGTCGCAAGAAGTAAGGGCTAGGCAATGACTCGCTCACTCAAAAAAGGTCCTTTCGTTGACCATCACTTGGTGGCTAAGGCTGAAAAGGCCGTTGCTACCAAAGACAAAAAGCCAATCAAGACCTGGTCGCGTCGCTCCATGATCTTGCCCGATTTCATCGGCCTGACCATCGCTGTGCATAACGGCAAGCAGCACGTCCCTGTCTATATCACCGACCAAATGGTGGGCCACAAGTTGGGCGAGTTCGCACTCACCCGTACTTTCAAGGGTCACCCAGCCGACAAAAAAGTCGTGCGGAAATAAGGAAAGACCATGGAAACACGTGCAGTCCTTCGCGGCGTGCGTTTGTCTGTAGACAAAGGCCGCCTGGTCGCAGATTTGATCCGCGGCAAAAAGGTAGACCAAGCCCTGAACACCTTGCAGTTCACGCAGAAAAAAGCTGCTGTGATTATCAAGAAGGTTCTGGAATCTGCCATTGCCAACGCTGAGCACAACGACGGTGCCGATATCGACGAACTGAAGGTGAAAACCATCTACGTCGAACAAGGCGCAACGCTCAAGCGCTTCACAGCCCGTGCAAAGGGTCGTGGTAACCGTATCAGCAAGCCCACGTGCCATGTGTACGTGACGGTTGGCAACTAAGGGGTCCGGAAGATATGGGACAAAAAATCCATCCAACCGGTTTCCGGTTGTCGGTCAGCCGTAACTGGTCTAGCCGTTGGTACGCAAGCAACACCGACTTCGCCGGTATGCTGGCCGAAGACATCAAGGTGCGTGAGTACCTGAAGGCTAAGCTGAAAAACGCATCCGTGTCGCGCGTTCTGATCGAGCGCCCCGCCAAGAATGCCCGTATCACGATTTTCTCGGCACGTCCGGGTGTTGTGATCGGCAAAAAAGGCGAAGACATCGAAAACCTCAAGCGCGAACTGGCTAAACAGCTGGGCGTGCCTGTGGCCGTCAACATCGAAGAAGTGCGCAAGCCTGAAATCGATGCCAAGCTGATCGCTGACAGCATCACGCAACAACTGGAAAAGCGGATCATGTTCCGCCGTGCCATGAAGCGTGCCATGCAAAACGCCATGCGTCTGGGTGCCCTGGGCATCAAGATCATGTCGTCCGGCCGTCTGAACGGTATCGAAATCGCACGTTGCGAGTGGTACCGCGAAGGTCGCGTGCCACTGCACACGCTGCGCGCTGATATCGACTACGGCGTGTCCGAAGCCAAGACCACCTACGGCATCATTGGTGTCAAGGTCTGGGTTTACAAGGGTGACACGCTGGGTCGTAACGATGCCCCAGTTGCGCAAGAACCCCGTGCTGACGAAGAACGTCGCCCACGTGGTCCTCGTCGCGATGACCGCGGTGGCCGTCCAGGCAGCGATCGTCCTTCGACGCGTGGTGCACGTCGTCCTGCAGGTGGCAATGCTGCTCCTGCGGATGGCAGCGACAAGCCAACCGAAGCTTCAGGTGCTGCTGCACCGAAATCTACCGTTCAGCGCGTACGTAAAGTTGCCGCGCCTGCCGCTACCGATGCGGCTGACGGTAAAGGAGAATAAATATGTTGCAACCAGCGCGTCGTAAGTACCGCAAAGAGCAAAAAGGCCGTAATACCGGCATCGCAACCCGGGGTAGCTCGGTTGCGTTCGGTGACTTCGGTCTGAAGTGCACGGACCGTGGCCGTCTGACGGCCCGCCAGATTGAATCCGCACGTCGTGCGATTTCCCGTCACGTGAAGCGTGGTGGTCGTATCTGGATCCGTGTGTTCCCCGACAAGCCGATTTCCCAAAAGCCTGCTGAAGTGCGGATGGGTAACGGTAAAGGTAACCCCGAGTACTACGTGGCTGAAATTCAGCCCGGCAAGATCGTGTTTGAAATCGTCGGCGTCCCTGAAGAGTTGGCTCGTGAAGCGTTCCGTTTGGCTGCCGCCAAGCTGCCTTTGCGCACCACCTTCGTGGCCCGTATGGTTGGTCAGTAATCAGGAGAAACAGAAATGAACACTACTGAATTGCGCGCCAAAGACGTCGCCGGCCTCGAAGCTGAAGTGAAGTCCTTGCAAAAGGCCCACTTCGGTCTGCGTATGCAAAAAGCCACGCAACAACTCAACAACACAGCCACGCTGCGCAATACGCGCCGCGCCATTGCTCGCGCCAAGACGATTCTTGCCGAGAAGCAAGCGGCTGAGTCATCCGCCAAGTAAGGAGCGAAAAATGACGGAAGCTAAGACATCCCTCAAGCGCACCTTGATTGGCAAGGTTGTGAGCGACAAGCGTAGCAAGACTGTTACGGTCTTGATCGAACGTCGCGTGAAGCACGAGCTCTACGGCAAGATCGTTGCCAAGACCAGCAAGTACCACGCACACGACGAAAACGGCGAATACAAGATCGGTGACACGATCGAAATCACCGAAAGCCGTCCAATCTCAAAGACCAAGAACTGGGTTGTGTCCCGCTTGGTGCAAAAAGCGATTGTTGACTGAGCTTAAGACGAATGTCGATTGGGCCTAATCTGGCCCTCTCAGCAAACGCATAGAAAACGACCCACAATGTGGGTCGTTTTTGTTTTTTGGCGACGCTTTTTTGCGTGGCTTGTTTTAAGTAACTTTTGAGCAACAGAACTGGAGCATTCAATGATCAAAGTCGGTGACACCCTGCCAGCCGCAACGCTGATGGAATATGTAGAAGTAGAAGGCAATGGCTGCAGCATTGGCCCTAACCCCGTGGACGTGGCCAAGGCCACTGCTGGCAAAACGATCGCGCTGTTTGCGCTGCCCGGCGCGTTTACGCCCACCTGCTCGGCGCAACACGTGCCGGGTTATGTGGCCAACGCTGAAGCGCTGAAGGCCGCTGGCGTCGACGAAATCTGGTGCGTCAGCGTGAACGACGCTTTTGTCATGGGCGCCTGGGCGCGTGACCAAAAGACCGCTGGCAAAGTGCGTATGCTGGGCGACGGCAGCGCTGCTTTTGCACAAGCCACCGGCTTAACTCTGGATCTGACGGGCAAAGGCATGGGCGTGCGCAGCAACCGTTATTCGATGCTGGTGAAAAACGGCGTGGTGACGACTTTGAACATCGAAGCGCCTGGCAAGTTTGAAGTCAGCGACGGCGCCACGATGCTGAGCCAAGCCAAGGCTTAAGTTCGAAACAACCGGTGGCGCCTATGGGCTGCTGCCGGTTGGTTTGGCTGTTCAGGGCGTGGTGCCCAGCAGCCGAAAGATCAGCGGCATTAGCAACGATGCCAGTACCACCTGCAGGCCCAACGCCAAGCCTGCGTAAGCGCCTGCATCGGCATTCACCTGCAGTGCCCGCGCCGCGCCAATACCATGGGCGGCGGTGCCTAATCCGAAACCCCGCGCACGCCAGCCATCAGCGTTAGTGGTGATGCCCAAGGCGTTAAACAAATACTTGCCGCTCAACGCGCCGATCAGGCCCGTCAGCACCGCGAACACGGCAGTCAGAGACGGCACGCCGCCAATCTTTTCTGCAATGCCCATGGCGACGGGGGCAGTGACCGATTTGGGCACCAGCGACAACACCACATCAGGCGGTAAACCCAGCAGACGGCCCAGTCCGTAGGCCGACAGGCTGGCGGCCGTGCCACCGGCCAATGCGGCCAGCAACAAGCGGCCCCAGCGTTGCCGCAGCTCAGCACGCCGTTGCCATAGCGGCCAGGCCAAGGCGACGACAGCAGGCCCGAGCAAGAAATGGATGAACTGTGCGCCCGCAAAATAGGTGGGGTAGGGCACCCGCGTGGCGAGCAGCACGGTGGCGATGACGACGACGCTCCACAACACAGGGTTCGCCCAAGGCGCCTGGTGCACCCGCGCATAGGCGGCTTGGGCGAACACGTAGACCAGCAGTGTGGCTGTGAGCCCAAACAAAGGGCTGGCGGAAAGGTAGACCCAGAGTTGAACGAAATCGGCCATGGGGTGATGATTTTGGTGATTTTGGTGGTTTGGGGCTTTAGGTCGACCTGCCAGAGTCTGGATCCGGGTCGGCTTCAACTTCACTAGGCCGCGTGGCCTGCAGCACCCATGCAGTCACCGCCAGTCCGATCCATGTGGATAACACCAACACCAACAAAATGCGTGCGCCGTAAGTGCTGATGAGCGACAAGTGCGTCATCACGCCCACGCCCACCGGCACAAACAGCAGCGACAGGTGCGACAGCAAGAAGTCCGCACAGGCGGCTACAGGCGCTTGCACCAACGGCCAACGCAGCGCGATCAGTAGCAGAATCATGCCGACCACCGGGCCCGGAAATGGCAATTGCAGGCCGCGCGCCAGCAGCTCACCCAGCGACTGCAGCGCTAGCAACCAAGCCATTCCGCGCAGAGCCAGCATCTGTGGTGCTGGCCCTAGAAGCGAGGCAGGTCGGGGTGGCTGATCTGCCCGCCGCGCACCAACATCTTGCCGTATTCGGCGCAGCGGTTGAGCGTGGGAATGACCTTGCCGGGGTTCAACAACTCCTTCGCATCGAAGGCGCGCTTCAAGCCGAACATCTGCGCGTTTTCAGCCGCCGAGAACTGCACACACATTGAGTTGAGTTTTTCGATACCCACGCCGTGCTCGCCCGTCACCGTGCCGCCCATCTTCACGCTGGTCTCCAGAATGTCGGCACCAAAGAGTTCGCAGCGGCGCAGTTGGTCGGGGTCGTTCGCGTCGAACAGGATCAGCGGGTGCAGGTTGCCATCGCCCGCGTGGAACACGTTGGCGCAGCGCAGTTGGTAGGTTTTTTCCATCTGCTGAATCGCGAGCAAGATGTCGGCCAGGCGCTTGCGCGGAATGGTCGAGTCCATGCACATGTAGTCGGGGCTGATGCGGCCGGAGGCGGGAAAGGCGTTTTTGCGGCCGCTCCAGAAGCGCATGCGTTCGGCCTCATCGCAACTGACGGCGAGCGCGGTGGCGCCGCAGCGGCGCAGCACCTCGCTCATGCGGCCGATTTCTTCTTCCACCTCTTCGGGCGTGCCGTCGCTCTCACAGAGCAAAATGGCCTCGGCATTGAGGTCGTAGCCGGCGTGGACGAAGTCTTCCACGGCGGCGGTCATAGGCTTGTCCATCATCTCCAGGCCCGCAGGGATGATGCCGGCAGCGATGACGGCGGCCACAGCGTCGCCAGCTTTTTGCAGGTCGTCAAAGCTGGCCATGATGCAGCGTGCGAGTTGCGGCTTGGGCACCAGTTTCACGGTGACCTCGGTGGTCACGGCCAGCATGCCTTCAGAGCCGATCAACACGCTGAGGAGGTCGTAGCCCGCGCTGCTCAAAGCGTCGCTGCCAAACGTGACGTGCTCGCCCTCGATGGTGAAACCTTCGACCTTCAGCACGTTATGCACCGTAAGGCCGTACTTCAGGCAGTGCACGCCGCCCGAGTTCTCGGCCACGTTGCCGCCAATGGTGCAGGCGATTTGGCTCGATGGGTCGGGCGCGTAATACAGGCCGTAAGGTGCGGCGGCTTCGCTGATGGCCAGGTTGCGCACGCCAGCCTGCACCACAGCGGTACGGCTGGTCGGGTCGACCTTCAAGATGCGGTTGAACTTGGCCAGCGACAGCGTGACGCCATTCGCATGCGGCATGGCGCCGCCCGACAGGCCGGTGCCCGCACCGCGCGCCACCACCGGCACGTTGAGCGTGTGGCAGGTGCGCAGCACGGCCTGCACCTGGGCGTAGGTTTCAGGTAGCGCGACCACCAGCGGGCGCTGGCGGTAGGCGGTGAGGCCATCACACTCGTAGGGCGTGGTGTCTTCCGTGTGCCACAACAAAGCGTGTGAAGGTAAATCGAGGCCCAGCGCTTTCACTACCTGCGCCTGCAGCTCTGATCTTTGTAGCAATTCCTGGTGGGACGGGGTGGCGGCTGCGTTCATGTGTGGGGACGGCAAGTGGAGCGGTCACTTTACGCCAATCGCCTCATTTCAGGATTGAAGAATCCGGCGCGGCTTTGTGAAAAAAGCGCCTTCGAACCTCAAGCCTGCACGTTCTAAACAACGACCTTTTTCAGCCACTCGGCAAACGCCGTGCATTCCCAGCGGTCCATGGTGCCGGTGCGCCAGCACAGGTAGTGGGCGTGCGGGCTGGGCACTTGTTGGGCGAAAGCGGGGCTGGTGCCCAGGCGGGCCAAGGTGCCGTTGTCGAGCCACGGCGCGCCGAGTTTCAGGCGCACCAGCGCCACACCCATGCCGGCGGCTGCGGCATCGCACATCAGGCCCACGTCGTTGAACTGCGAGCCTTCCAGAGGCTCGGGCCAGTCTAGCTTTTGCGCGGTGAACCAGGTGCGCCACGGGTCGAGTGGCGAGCGTAGCAGTGGCAGGGCTTGCAGGTCTTCGGCGGCTTCAAACGGCCCGTGCTCGCGCACGAAGGCGGGTGAGGCCAGTGGCGTGACTTCGTCGTGCATCAGGCAGACGTGTTCCACATCGGCATAACGGCCGGTGCCGAAGCGGATCATCAAATCAGCGTCTTCGGCAATCACGTCGAGCAGGGGTATGGACACCTGCAGCGTCAGGTCGATTTCGGGGTAGGCCTCGGTGAACTGGCGCAGCCGGGGAATCAAGATCGAGCGCGCAAAGGTGGGCGTGACCGCCAGGCGCAGCTTGCGTTTGCCGGGGGCCGACTGCGCGCTGGGGAAACGCTCCAAAATCGCCAGCCCCTCGCGCACGTGGGCCAGGTATTCGTTGCCCTCGGTGGTGAGTGAATAATCGGCCCGACCAAACAGCCGCAGGCCGATGATTTGCTCCAACTGCTTGACGCGGTGGCTCACGGCGCTGGGCGTCACGCACAGCTCTTCAGCGGCCTGCGTCACGCTGCGCAGGCGTGCCAGCGCCTCGAAGGTCAAGAGGCATTGGATCGGAGGGATGCGGGCGACGGCCATGGTGCTATTGTCGCTGCCTTGAAGGCGAGGCAGAGGCGCCGCAGAGGTGCCTCGTCAGCCTCTAGAATCAACCCCTTTTTGTTCACGGGCCCCGCAGTGTCAGACCAACTCAAAGTACTGTCTCAATACGTGCTGCCCAAGAAAGGGCTGACCAGCTTTGGCGGCCTGATTGCCTCGGCCGAGGCCGGCGACTGGACGACGCGCTTGATCAATTGGTTTGTGGGCAAATACGGCGTGGACATGTCCGAAGCCGCCAACCCCGACACGGCCAGCTACCGCTCGTTCAACGAATTTTTTACCCGTGCACTGCGCCCTGGCGTGCGACCACTCGCGCAGGCTGATTTGATTTGCCCTGTGGACGGCGCCATCAGCCAGTTCGGCGCGGTCGCGGGCGACCAGATCTTTCAAGCCAAGGGCCACGCTTATTCGACCACCGCACTGGTGGGCGGCGATGCTGCTTTGGCCGCGCAGTTTGAAAACGGCCACTTCGCCACGCTCTACCTGAGCCCACGCGACTACCACCGCATCCACATGCCGTGTGCCGGCCGCCTGACGCGCATGATTTATGTGCCGGGCGATTTGTTCTCGGTGAACCCGACCACCGCGCGTGGTGTGCCCGGGCTTTTTGCGCGCAACGAGCGGGTGGTGTGTGTGTTCGACTCGGCGAGCGGCCCCTTTGTGCTGGTGCTGGTGGGCGCCACCATCGTCGGCAGCATGGCCACGGTGTGGGAAGGTGTGATCAACCCGCCGCGCGGCCCGGTGCGCGAATGGCGGTACGACAACAAGCCCATCACCCTGCAGCAGGGCGATGAGATGGGACGTTTCCTGCTCGGCTCCACCGTGGTGATGCTGTTCCCCAAAGGGCCGCTGCAGTTCAACCCGGTGTGGGCACCCGGCGGTGCGATCCGCCTTGGTGAAGAGATGGCGCAGCGCCCTTAACGTTGTACCGCTCAGAATGAAAAAAGCCGGCTTGATTGCCGGCTTTTTGCTTTGCGGGGAGGGCGCGTTACTTGAACACCACCGTCTTGTGTCCGTTGATCAACACGCGGTGTTCGCTGTGCCACTTCACGGCGCGGGCCAGTACTTGGCTCTCGGTGTCGCGGCCTTGGGCAGTCAGGTCTTCTACCGTGCGGCTGTGGTCTACGCGGGCGACGTCTTGCTCGATGATCGGGCCTTCGTCCAGATCCGCCGTCACGTAGTGGGCGGTGGCACCGATCAGCTTCACTCCACGGTCGTGCGCTTGGTAGTAGGGCTTGGCGCCCTTGAAGCTGGGCAGGAACGAGTGGTGGATGTTGATGGCGCGGCCCGACAGCTTGCGGCACAGGTCATCGCTCAAGATCTGCATGTAGCGCGCGAGCACCACCAGCTCAGCACCTTCGGCCTCCACAACCTCGTAGGCGCGGGCCTCGGCCTGTGCCTTGGTCGCGGCGGTCACCGGAATGTGGTGGAACGGCACGTTGTAGCTGGCCGCCAGTTGGTAGAAGTCGCGGTGGTTGGAGACGATGGCGCGGATGTCGACCGGCAGCAGGCCGCTCTTCCAGCGGAACAGCAGGTCGTTCAGGCAATGGCCCTCTTTGCTGACCATCAGCACCGTTTTCATTGGCTGCGACGTGGGGTGCAGGCGCCAGTGCATGGCAAAACCTTCGGCGAAAGGCGTCAGTTGGCTGCGCAGTTCTTCGTGGCTGAGTTGGTCGCAGGCGAACTGCACACGCATGAAGAACAGACCGGTGTCGTGGTCGTTGTACTGGGCTGCTTCCTCGATGTTGCCGCCCCGCTCAAGCAGAAAACCAGAAACAGCATGGACGATGCCCGTGCGGTCCGGGCAAGACAGGGTGAGGATGTAGGCGTTATTCATACGGCGGGCATTGTCGCAGGTCGGCTCGGGCGCTGTTCGGCGCCGGGCATTGCGCTGAGCAGGCTGCGGGTATTCAAAAATAATAGCTGTTGACGCAAGTCTGAATTGCGCCAGCGGCTGATTTTATTCAATAAAAAATAAGGGCTTGGCCGCCGAGTGGCAGCCAAGCCCTGGAGTCTTGTGCACCTGGCCTTCAACACATGAAGGCCAGGTGGTGTGACTTATTTCGCCAGTTCGGCTGACGTGGTGGCGTCGACACGGCCGGTTTGTGGAATGCCGCGCTCTTTCTGGAACGCACGCAGCGCCGCCGAGGTCTTGCCGCCCATTGCGCCATCTGCCGCGCCGACGTTGTAGCCAAGCTGGTTCAGGCGGTTTTGGGCGTCGCGCACCGACATGACGGCCGCACCGGCGCCAGGTGCCGAGGTTTGCGATGGAGCGGCGCCGCCGTCCACACCCAGGCGGCCACCGCCACCCAGGCCTTGGCCTTGCACCGACTGTGCGCGGTACTGGCGCAGGGCACGCACCATCTGGTTGTAGGCATCCATGAAGGCCGCCGCAATCACCTTGCCTTCAGCCGTGTTGGTGTAGCCACCCACTGCGCCGCCAGCCGAGCCGCCGAGCAGGCCGCCCATCATGCCGAAATCGGTCTTGGAGGCGCTGCCTTCAGAGGCCGACACCTGTACACCCGAGCGGTTGTCCACCAGGGTCAGCATGGTGCTGGCTTCCTTGGTGTTCATGCTGCCGGCCAGAGCGCCCAGGACGCTACCGCCACGGCCACCCAAAATGCCGCCCAGCGACGCACCAGCGCCACCGGCGTTGTTGTTGCGGAAGATGACTTCAGGCGACAGGGCGTAGTCAGAGGCGACCATTTGGCCCGCGCCCATGTTGCTGCCGGCACGTGCCTGGCCCGACTGCATCAGCGCGCGTTCACGCGCCATGGCGTTCATGCCGGCGGCGCTGCGTTCCACCACGATGAAGCAGTTCGACTGCTGTACCAGCAGGCGCAGCAGGTTGGCGGTGGGGGGCAGCTTGTATTCGTTGCGCAGAATGGTGTACCAGCCGGCGTCTTGGTTTTCCACCAATGAAACAGTGCCCAGCGGCGATGCGCATTTTTCGAGCTGGCTGCTGGCGTTGTCGGTAGCCGAACCGCCAGCGCTACCGGTGGCCATGGTCTTGGCGTCGGAGCTACCCATCTTCATGTCAGTGGTCTCGCAGCCGGCGAGTGCCAGTGCGGCCAAAACAGCGGCCGTTGTCATTTTGAATTTGTTGAAACGCATGGCGAAATCCTTCCTCACTCTCTTGAACAATTGGGGCCGACAACCGAATGCAGACGCACTCAGACCCGTGGGTACACAGATAAGTGCCGCCTGGGGGGATGAATCGGTTGAACGATGTCGGGGGAGAAGTCGCAGCAACAGGAGGCCTGCTACGCTCGACGACGGCGCAGTTTAAACCTAAGCGCGGCGCGGGGAAACGGGCATTTGCGCAGAAGCGCAAAAACATCTGCATTCGTTTGATCTGGTGGCCAATAGCGCCCGGCACATGGCCAGACAACAATCTTTACCCGAGGGCTTGCCCATGCTCGTTAAACTATCCTGTTGCCGGATACGGACCCGCTTGGATTCGTCCCCTTTTGTATTTTGGAGTGATCAATGAAATTTTTCAGCTTGCGGCGCGCCATGGTGGTTGCAGCCTGTGCATCGGCTGCCTTGTTGTCTGCTTGCGGCTCAAGCACGGTCGACTCCCAGGTCACCCCCGCCCGTTTCATCGCATTTGGTGATGGCTTTGCCGATGTCGGCCAAAGCGGCTCCAAGTACACCGTGAACGACGGTTCCGTGAACAACTGGGTCGTGCAAATGGCCGGCGTTTACAACAAGAGCATCACGCCTTCTGCTTCGGGTGGACTGGGTTATGCCCGCGCCAACGTGCGTGTGGTAGCCAAGCCGGATCTCGTGGGTAGCAGCACCAGCCTCACGGTCAAAGAACAGATTGATGCTTTCCTGGCCTCGAACGCTTTGGCCAATGACGACATCGTCGTCGTCAACGCTGGTGCCAGCGACATCGTGGCGGAAATGAAGGCGCTCAACGCTGGCAGCATCACGCAAGACCAGTTCACGGCCAACGTGAAGCAGGCCGGCCAAGACCTGGCGACGCAGGTGCGCCGTCTGGTGACGGCTGGTGGCAAACACGTGGTCGTGGTTGGCCCTTACAACCTGGGCAACTCACCCTGGGCCATTGCGCTGGACCAACGGTCTGTGCTGACCGAAGCGACCACCGCGTTCAACCAAGCCATGTTGGTGGCGATCAACGACCTCGGCGCGAATGTGCTGTACATCGATGCAACGTACTACTACAACTTGGTGGTGGGCACGCCAGCTGGTTATTCGATGACCAACGTCGTGAACGTGGTGTGTACCTCGGTAGATGCTGGCGTGGGCATTGGCGTGGGCGCGAATGAAGTCAATTCGTCGCTGTGCACAACGTCCACCATTCTGAGCGGCGCGACTTACGATGCCTACCTCTATGCCGACAAGCTGTATCTCACGCCGAACGCCAACCGCTTGTTTGGCAGCTACGCCTACGACAAGCTGCGCAATCGCTGGTGATATTCACCTCGGCTGGCCATCTGGGCCGGTCAGGCGGGTACAAAAAAGGCTCCTCAGGAGCCTTTTTTGTTGAGCGCTGCGTTTTTAGAACTTGTAGCCAATGCCCAACATCACGGCCACCGGGTTGAGTTTGACGTCGATGGTCTGGCCGGTCGACAGGGTGGCCTTGGTCTTCACGAACGATTTCACCACGGCGCCGTCGACAAACCAGTGTTCGTTCAAGCTGTAGGTCACACCGGCTTGGAGTGTTACGCCAAAACGCGAGTCAGAAGACAGCGTCGTCGGGTTGCTGGGCGAGCCGCCCGTGATGGCGCTGAGCGTGGCCGAGCCAGTTTCGTCGTACAGCTTGGAGTAGGTGAGACCTGCGCCCAGGTACGGACGGAACGCCGTGCTGGCTTCATTGAAACGGTATTGCATAAACAGCGTGATGGGCAGGGCGGTTACTTCACCCAGCTTGCCCACACCGGCGATGGCGCCAGCTCCCACGATGTCATGCTTGAACGGCAGTGCCAGGGGGAAATCCACCGACCAGTTGTCGGTCACCATGTAGGTGATGCCGCCGGAGAGCTTGGTGTCATCGCCAATGTCGACCTTCGTATTTGGCAGACTGGGCGCCGACATGTTGCCGCTGTCGACGTGGGGCATCAAACGGGTGGCGCCAGCGCGCACCAGCCAGCTCCCGGCGGATTGGGCCTGGGCGGCGCCAGTGGCGGCCAAAAGGCTGGTCAAAGCGCTTGCCAGCGCAATCGAATGCAGTTTTGTTTTCATTGTGGAGTCCTCAGAGCTTTACAGCCAGCCAGCGCGTGCCATGGCCACCGATGCCAGGCGCGCCAGCAAGTCGTGGGCATAAGGCGTGGGGTGCACGCTGTCGGCGTATTGGTAATGCGATACGTCGCCGGCAATGGTGCTGGCTGCGGTGCAGGTGAGCGAGTAACCAGCCAATGGGTTGGCTGTCGAGGTGCTGCTGCACGCCGGTGTGGTGACGTTGGTCAGGCTGTAAGCGCTGGGGTTCTTGGCTTGGTCGGTGCTTTGGGTGTACGAGTCCACCAGCACCACGCCTGGCACGCCGCTGAGGTTGCTCGCCAGTTGGGTGTTGAAGGCCTGGGTGACCGCATCGGTCAAGGCCTGGCTGCCGGGTTTGGCGGCCTCTGCTGCCAGCGTGCTGGGGGTCAGGCTGATGTTGGGCAGGTTGACCACCACCACGTACTTGGCACCCTTGCCCACCACTTGTGTTTTCACCAGGTTCGACAGCTCGACCGCTGCCGTGGCCATGGCGGTGGCCGCCTGGGTGGGCGTGGTGGTGACGCCCACGGTGGCTAGGTTCAAGAACACATCGTTGGCGCCGGCCAGGATCAACACCACTTCGCTGCCGCTGAAGCTTCCGCCTGTCTTGGCGAGGTGGTTGCTGATCTGCGTGACCACGGGCACCGTCAACTGGCCGACGCGGCCCTGTGCAGCGGTGGTTGGGTCGGGTGACGCCAGCAGTGCGGCGTTGTAGGGGCCGATGGGATTGGTCACGCGCGAGCCGCCCTGGGCATAGGCTGTGCACTCGGCATGGTTGACAACAGGGCCGGCCAATGCGGCCAACGGGCCGCTGGCGTTCAGCCCGGTCTGGGCGGCGCACGGAACGGGCAAGGACAACTGACTGGCGATGCGCTCGACCCAGATCTGCGCAGTGGCGCTATTGACGGTGTACTTCCCGCCGCCCACAGACGCGATGCCCGGGGTCTTGTAGCTGCCCACGTCGCTCAAACTGTCGCCAAACGACACCAGGGACGTGAACTTGACCTTGGTGGACTGATCGCCACCACCACCGCCGCCGCAAGCTGTTAACGACAGTGCGATGACCGCACCAGCCATCGTGGCCTTTATGAATTTCATGGGTGTCCTTTGTTATTGCGTTTTGTATACAAAGTGGTTTTACGAACGATCGTTCGCTTTTGTACGGTCACGAATCTTACGCTTGAAGTGTCGGAATTGCGCTGCATCAGGGTAAGTCCTGAAGCGTTTGCCAGGGGTACATTGCGTCTTCATGCGTTGGACTGTTGTCGCCGAAAACGAAGCTTCATGGCCAGGATGGTGGCCGCTAAACCGAGCGTGATTGCGTTGGCGACCACCACGGGCCAGGCCTGCATCAGCCAGCCATACAGCAGCCACAGGCTGATGCCGCAGACAAACGCGCTGTACATGGCAAGCGAAATACCGCTGACATCGCGGGTGCGAAAGGTGTGCAGTGCCTGCGGCACAAAGCTGGCGGTGGTGAGCGCCGCAGCGGCATAACCAATGAGTTCAGAAGCCTGCATGGTGATCTCGGGGAGGTGAGATAGGGAAGCAGTGACCAGGCTCCATTATTGGCGCTTCCCAGGTTTCTTCACTGATCTTTTGCAGCCCATTCCACCAAGGCGTTGAGTGCCGGGCGTGCCGCCGAGGCCAGCGGGTGGTTGACGATCCCCACCACCACATAACGTTGGCCGCTGCGCCCGGTCACATAACCCGCCACCGAAGCCACGTCGCGCAACGAGCCCGTCTTGAGCTGCGCATTGCCCAGCGCTTCCTTGATGCCGGGTTGGGCGCCCATGCGGCTTACCGTGCCGTCCACGCCAGCGATGGCCAGCGAGTTGGCGTACACCGCTGCCTGGGGGTGGCGCGCGGCGCGTTGCAGCAGCGTGGCCAGGGCCGTAGCGGTGGTGTGTTCATCGCGGCTTAGGCCCGAGCCGTTTTCGATGTTGGGGATTGGCACCTCGGCGCCCACGGCTTTCGGCCACCAGGTGTTGACGGCGCTGCGTGAGCCTTCCAGCGTGCCCACACCCCGGCTCTTGGCGCTGAGCGTCAGGAACAACTGTTGCGCCATCACGTTGTTGCTGAACTTGTTGACGTCGGCAATGATGTCTGAGAGCGGCAGCGAGGGCGCATCCATCAGCCAGCGCGCCTGGGTGGGTACGCTGCCGTCGCGTGCGGTGCCGCTCAAGCTGCCACCCGCCGTGGCAAACATGGCTTGCAGCACGCGCCGTGAATAGCTCGCCGGGTCGGCATAGGCCACGGGCCACACCCGTTCGCCGCAACTGGCGGGGTAGGCGCCCGCGAAGCGCACGCGGTTCGGGTCGGCAAAGTCGGCCTGCAAGCCGGCGCGCCAGTCGCCGCAGGGCTGTTGCGACAGCGGCACGCTGGTGTCGATTTGCACACCGGCAATCGGCGGCTCGGTTTTGATGGTGGCGGTTTTGCCATTGGCATCGGGCGTGAGCGTGAAGATCAGCGACTTGAAGTTGACCAGCAGCGCATCGGGCGTGCTGTTGTAGGGGCGCAGCGGTTCCCCGTCAAACTCGGCCGGGTCGCGGTTGATGGGCTCGAAATAGCTGTGGTCCAGCACCATGTCGCCGCGCACCTGCTGTACGCCGCGCGCCTGCAGCGCCTTGAAGGTTTCGTCGATGCGCTCCAGCACCAGCTTGGGGTCGCCGCCGCCGCGCACGTACAGGTTGCCTTGCAGCACGCCGTTACTGACGGGGCCATCGGCATAAAAACGCGTCTTCCAGGTGTAGTCGGCGCCCAACAGGTCGAGCGCGGCGTAAGTGGTCACCAGCTTCATCACCGAGGCCGGGTTCATGTCCACCTTCGCGCGGTGCGCTAGCCGGGGCGCGCGCTGGCCATCGACCGGGGCGACGACGAAGCTCACCGCATCGCGTGGCACACGGGCGCGGGCCAGGGCGGTGGCCACTTCGGCAGGCAAGGGCTGTTCGGCCGGGGCGCTCCAACTGGGGCTGCAAAAAACGAACGCTAAAAGAGTGGCGCAAAGACGGGGATTAAGGCGGGAGCTAAGACGGGCGGGCGAAAAGAAAAATGCAGGCACAGGAAGATCGCGGTTGAGACTGGCGGAGGTGTTGCGGGCAAGTCTACCGCCGCATGTCCCGGCGCCGACGGCAAAGCGGGGCGCAACCGATAATCGGCAGATGCAAAAAATCCTGGGCGCCTTCAACGCGCCTTCCTCCAAGGCCAAGGGCGTGGTGGCTGCCGTCGTCACGGTGGCCATGTGGAGCTGCTTCATCGTGGTGGCCCGCGCCTCTGCGGGACGCACGCTAGGGCCATTCGACATTGCGCTGTGCCGCATGTTGGGCGCCAGTGTGGTGCTGGTGCCGTTGGGGTGGTATTTGGTGCGCACCGGGCAACTGCAAGGCGGGCCGTCGTTGTTTGGCTTGTCGCCGCTGGCGCTGCGCACCACGGCCATCACTGGCAGTTTGGCCGGGCTGGGCTACGCCATGTTGTCGTACGCGGGTTTCTTTTTTGCACCGGCGGCGCACGCCTCGGTGCTGATGCCGGGCAGCCTGCCGTTGTGGACGGCGCTGCTGGCCGCGCTGTGCCTGGGCGACCGCATCACCCCGACACGCGCCGTGGGCCTGCTGTGCATTGTGGGTGGGGACTTGATGGTCGGTGGGCCCAGCCTGCTGCACGCCTTTGACGGTGGCGATGTGTGGAAAGGCGACCTGTTTTTCATGAGTGCTGCCATTTGCTGGGCGGCCTTCAGCATCGTGGCGCGCCACTACCGGCTGGAGGCCGTGAAGTCCACGGTGGCTTTGACGGTTTTTGCCACCATGGTCTACGTGCCAAGTTACCTGCTGTTGACCGCGTTGGATGTGATGCCCTCGCGCTTGGCGGCGGCACCGTGGCGCGAGATCGTGTTCCAAATGGTCTTTCAAGGCCTGGGCTCGGTGGTGATCTCGGGCATTACCTTCACCATGATGATCAAGCAGTTTGGCCCCGTGCGCTCCACCATGCTCACGGCGCTGGTGCCCGGCCTCTCCGCGCTGGGCGCGGTGCTGTTTTTGGGCGAGCCGCTGTACTGGAATTTGCTGGCCGGGCTGGCGTTGGTCACGGCGGGTATCTTGTTTGGCGTACGCCAGGGCAAACCCGTTCCGGTGGCAATATCTACTATTAAAAATGAAGCAGCCCCCCATGATACGGGGGCTGTAAGCAAGGGATTTAGTTTATGAAGTTGCTGGCCTTTGATACCAGCACCGAGGTGCTGTCGATTGCCGTGTTGCACGGTGACGAGGTGTGGCAACACACCAGTGCGGGCGGCCCCAAAGCCTCCACCACGTTGATTCCTGCCGTGCTGGCGCTGCTGGCGCAGGCCGACCTCAAGCTGCAAGACCTGGATGCGCTGGCGTTTGGCTGCGGCCCGGGTTCTTTCACCGGCCTGCGCACCGCATGTTCGGTGGTGCAGGGCCTGGCATTCGGTGCCAACCGCCCGGTGCTGCCGGTCGATACGCTGTTGGCTGTGGCCGAAGAAGCGCGTCTGCAACACGGCGTGCACCAGGTGGTGGCCGCCATTGATGCGCGCATGGACGAGATCTACACCGGCCGCTACACCTGGGACGGCCAGCAGTGGCACGCCCATGGCGACTACGTGCTGGTGCGCCCTGAAGCGCTCGACGTGCCCGCCGGTTGGACCCTCGCCGGCAACGCCGTCGCCGCTTATGGCGAGCGCCTGCCCGCGCGCTCCACGGCCGATGTGGTGGCCCTGCCCACCGCTGCCGCCATGCTGCGCTTGGCGCCGGCCTTGCTGGCCGCAGGTGGTGCCGTGCCGGCCAGCGAAGCGTTGCCGCTCTACATCCGCGACAAGGTCGCGCAAACCACCGCCGAGCGCATGGCAATCAAGCAAGCGGCTGCCGATGCGCTGGCCGCAACGGAGTCCGCCAAACCATGAGCGCCAATCCCATTGCGCCAGCCGTGCAAGAAGCCAGCTTCGAGGCCATGACCCTCGAATGGCTCCCGGCCGTGCTCGAGGTGGAACTGGCCGCCTACGCGCACCCGTGGAGCCACGTCAACTTTGCCGACGCGCTGAAGTCCGGCTACCAGGCGCAGATGCTGGTGGCCGATGGCCGCGTGATCGGCTACTTCGTCGCGATGAAAGGGGTGGACGAAGTACACCTGCTGAACATCACCGTGGCGCCGCAATACCAAGGCCAGGGTTGGGCGCGCATCATGCTCGACGCGCTGGCACTGTGGTCGCGCGGGCAGGGCATGCAGTGGCTGTGGCTGGAAGCGCGCGTGAGCAACCAGCGCGCGCTGGAGGTCTACCTGGCCCACGGCTACCAACGTGTAGGCTTGCGTAAAAAATATTACCCCGATGCCCATGGCACGCGTGAAGACGCCATCGTCATGAGCCTGAAGTTGTGAACCCGAATATGAGAACCCCCGCATGATGGATCTGGACAACCGCCAGCGCGCCATGCTGGCCGAAATGGGTGTGCCCGTGTGGTGGCCGGAAAGCTTGCCGCCGGAAGAGATGCCGCCCCTGCCCATGGTTGCCGTCGTTGCCGCCGCCGTTGAAGCGCCCGCCGTAACGCCCGCGCCCGTGCGCGCACCCCAGGCCCCACAAGCCTTGACGCCGGAGTTTGCTGCGAAAGCAATAGCTGCCGCCGCAGGTGTGCAAAGCGCCGGAGGTCAAATTGGCTCTATATCTCAACGTGCACCAGCCGTGCCGCTCAGCGGCCCCGTCGCCACGCTCAACTGGGCCGAGCTGCAAACCGCCGTGTCGCAGTGCGAGGCCTGCAGCCTGTGCAAAACGCGCAAGAACACCGTCTTTGGCGTGGGCCCTGCGCCGGTTGCCGAAGGCCAGCCGCCACATGCCGATTGGCTCATCGTGGGCGAAGCGCCTGGTGAAAACGAAGACATCCAGGGCGAGCCTTTTGTTGGCCAAGCCGGGCGCTTGTTGGACAACATGCTCAAGACGCTGGGCGTGTCCCGTCAAGGTGTGGACGGCAAACCGCAGCACGCGGCCTGCGTGGTCAACGTGCTGAAGTGCCGCCCGCCGGGCAACCGCAATCCATCGCCCGAAGAGGTGGCGTTGTGTTCGCCTTTCCTGCGCCGCCAGGTGGAATTGCTGCAGCCCAAAGTGATCTTGGCGATGGGCCGTTTTGCGGTGCAAGCCTTGCTGGCCGAATCGGTGCCCGACGTGCAATCAGCACCGCTCGGCCGCCTGCGTGGCACGCCTTACCGCTACCACGGCGTGCCCGTGGTGGTGACCTACCACCCTGCGTATCTGCTGCGCAATCTGCCCGACAAGGCCAAGGCTTGGGCCGACCTTTGTTTGGCGCAGAGGGTGTGGCGGGAGGGGTGATTTTCGGTTGGCGCTGCTGGCCGGGTCTCGCCCCGGCGGGCGACTAACTTCTTTTGCTTCGCCAAAAAGAAGTCAGCAAGAAAAGGCGACCCGCATGCCGGGACCCTTCGCGGAGCGAAGGGCAAACCTGCGATGGGTGCGGTTGGTGGGGGTCTGGTGGAACTCGCGTTCCGCTCAGACAGCCACCAGCCCTGATCCCACCAACCCCACCCAGCGCAGGCCCGGCCTGACGGGAGTGGAAACCATTCGGGCCTTTGCTTCGCTCGGCCTGGGAGCGTGGCAATCGTCGGGCTGTTACAGCACCATCTTGTCGCGGCCGACGATGATCTCGCCCTTGAAGTGTTTTGAGGCTTCGGCGATCCACACGCTGTCGGGCACAGGTTCATCGCCGGGCAGCAGGTGTGACAGCACCAAGGTTTTCACGCCGGCTTGTGCGGCCACGCGGCCGGCGTCTTCGGCGGAGGTGTGGCCTTTGCGCAGAAACTCGCGCAGCGTGGGTGGCACGTAGGGACGTTTGGCCAGCATTCGTTCGATGCCGGGTTCATACATCGCTTCGTGCACCAGCACGTCGGCACCGCGGGCCAGTTGGGCCACGGCGTCGGAGCGGGCGGTGTCGCCAGAGATGACGATGCTGCGCTCGGCGGTGTCGAAGCGGTAGGCCAGTGCCACTTCAAACGGCGCGTGGTCGGCCAGCGCGGCGGTCACCTTCACGCTGCTGTCTTCAAACACCAAGCCCGAGCCGCGCACTTCGTGCACCGCGAACGACTTGGCTACCGGCTCGCGGCGTGTGGCGTTGATGCGGATGTCGGTGTCTTCCTCGAACACGGCCAGGGCCGCTTGGTGCATCTTCAGCATCGGCGGCGGGCCGTAGATGCCGAGCTGGCCTTTGATGCCCAGAATCCACGCCAGGTTGAGCAGCGCCGGGTAGTCGGCCGTGTGGTCCGAGTGGTGGTGCGTCACCAAGATGTTGCTCAGCTCGCCCAGGCGCATGCCCATTTCGGTCATGCGGGCGATGGTGCCGTAGCCGCAGTCGACCAGGAAACCACGGCCATTCACAAACACCACTTGGCTGCTCATCATGCGGGACGGGTGCAGTACCGGCCCGGCCATGGTGCCCAGCAACACCAGCCGCGTGCCCTGGGCCCAAGGTTGGGCGGGCGTTGGCTGGCTCTGGGCGCGCGCCACACCGGCGGCGAGCAGTGCGGTGCCGGTGGCCGCCTTCAGCAGTGTGCGTCTGGGGAGGGCGCTGCTCATGCGGTGACGGCTTCTGCGTTCAGCTCGACCTTCCACGCGTCGTAGCCATACACCCAATCTGCATTGCCACCGGCGCGCAGCCAGTTGTTGCCGCGTGAGCCGATCTGGATCTGGCTGGCGCGTTCCAGGCGCAGGGCCTCGTAGGTGGCCAGGGCGGCGGGCACGTCGGTGCGGTTGTTGATGTGGCTCAGGCAGCGGGCCAGCACCACGCCGTCTTCGATCGCCATGCCGGCGCCTTGGGCCATGAAGGGCATCATGGGGTGGCAGGCGTCGCCCACCAGGGTGATGGCGCCGCGCGACCAATGCGTCAGCGGGTCGCGTTCGTAAAGGGCGGTTTTCAGTACCGTGTCGCAGGCGTCGAGCAGGGCGCGGGCGTCGGGGTGGAAGGCGGCGTAGAAGCCGCGCAGTTCTTCCACGCTGCCGGGGCTAGTCCACGATTCTTCGTGCCACGAGTCTTGCGCGGTGGTAGCGAAGATGAAGGTGTCGCGGCCTTGGTTGAGCGGGAAGGTGACGATCTGGCTCTCGGCCGTGGGGCCCCACCATTTGGTGAAGGCGCCGATGTTAGGCACGTCTTTCACGCGCTCGGTGGGCACCACGGCGCGGAAGGCGACCACGCCGGTGAAGCGTGGGCTTTCGGCACCGAAGAGCGCGTTGCGCACCACGGAGTGGATGCCGTCGGCGCCGATCAAAACGTCCAGATCGGTGGCGCTGGTGCCGTCGGTGAAATGCACGTCGACATTGCCGTGGCCTTCTGTGTTGTCACGCGTCTCGATGCTCTTCACGCGCTTGGCAAACTGCACGCGGCTGGCGGGAAAGGCATCGGCCAGCGCGGCCAGCAGGTCGGCGCGGTGGATGGTGAGTTGCGGCGCGCCGTACTTGCGTTCGGCTTCATCGCCCATCACCAGGCGCGAGGTTTCTTCGCCGCTGTCCCAGGTGCGGCTGATGCGGTGTGTGGGCCGCGCGGCCGAGGCGCGCGCGGCACGGGCAATGCCGTCGCCCAAACCATCGAGCGCACGCACGGCGTTGGGCGTGAGGTTGATGTCTGCGCCCACGCGCAGGTACTGTTGGCTTTGCTCGAACACGGTCACGTCGTGACCCGCTTGGTGCAAGGCGTTGGCCGCTGCCAAGCCGCCAATGCCGCCGCCAACGATGCCGATTTTGAGTGCGCTCATGGTTTGTCTCCTATTACCTATTCACTAACTGCTGGCGTCTTCATCAGAACGAGTGTTCGATGCCGACCGTCAAGCCGGTTTGCGTGTTGCCGGGGGCGATGCCTGCCACCGAGCGTGGGAACACACCGTATTGGCCGTTGGCGCGGTTGCGCACTTGGTAGACCGAGGTGAACACGTCGGTGCGCTTCGAGAAGTCGTAGCGGTAGCCCAGGGCCCAAGAGGTGGCGCCCAGGTCGGTGGTGCTGCAGCCAGCGGCGCCGCTGCGGCTGCAACTGCCGTCCGACGCCATGCCGTAGTTGCCCCACAGGCTGTGGGCACCGTCGCGGAACTGCACCAGCGCGGCCCAGGCGTTGCGGCTGTAGTTGTTGATGCCGCCAGCGGCCACGCCGTCGGCGGTGTATTCCACGCGGTCGAACGTGCCTTGCACGGTCCAGCTTTGGTTGACGCTGTAGCGTGCGATCAGGCGATGGTTGGTGTCTTTGGAGCCAGTGGCGGTGGAGCCAGCGGTGTCGGGGTTGGCGGCGCCGTTGGAGCCGATCCAGGCCACACCGAAGTAGTCGTTTTGTTGTTGGTAGGCGTAGCGCAGCATCAGGCCGCCGGTCACGTATTCAGCGCCGAAGCCGGCCACCGATGGCTTGTACTTGGTGCCGTTGGCCGCGGTCTTTTCGCCTTCGGGCAGCGAGTAGGCCAGGCGCATCGACAGGCCGGCCCAGTTGGGTGTCCAGTACTGCAGCGAGTTGCCTTGGCGGCGGTTGAAGGTGGCGTCACTCGACGTGTTGGTGCGTGTGTCTGCGGTCACCGAGTGGGTGACGTTGAAGCCCGGCGTGACGAAGATGACCGAGCTGTCGCCGGCGTAGGGGTTGCGCACGCCGTTGGTCAGGCCCAGGTGCGACCATGCGCTGGCCGAGTCCCAGCTACCGGCGAAGAAAGTACCCAGGGTGCGCGAGCTCAGGCCCACGCGGGTGTTGCGGTTGAAGAAACGGTTGGCCGCTGCGGGGCCACCCGTCAACGTGCCATCGTCCACACCCATGCCGCTTTCCAGTTGGAAGATGGTGGAGAGACCGCCGCCCAGGTCTTCGGTGCCGCGCATGCCGAAGTTCGACGTGGAGCTTTGCATGCGGGTCACCGTGTAGGCACCTGCGCCGTTGTAGGTGCTGGCGGGCAGCATTGAAGGGCGGTCTGCGGGCGCGGTTCTGGCGACATCGCTCACCGAGATGTGGTCGACCATGGGGGCGAGCAAACCATACAACTGCACGTTGTTGGATTGGGCTTGCGCGCTGGTGGCGCAGAACGTCAGGACGGCCATGGCGGCAGCGGTCAACGAGAGAGCTTGTTTCATCGGTGGCGAACTTTGGGGTGAACTAAAAAATCGGTCTGCAGGGGAAGCAGCCGGCTGAATGGGGACAGCAGATTCTTTAAGCGCACGTGTCTTTGCGAAACCACCAAGACGCTAGATTTAGACACTATTCGTACATAGTTCTTTACCGGACACACCCACGTCATTCACTTGTTTTACTGGTGGTTTGCGCAAGCAGACTGGGGTCTGTTGCAGGCGGTTTTGTGCCAAGGGTTGAACGTCCGCTGAGTGACTTGAGCACGGCGCGTTTCCTGCTTGAAAGAGCCGCATTTGGGTACGATGCGGTATGGGTGTTTTATGGATGTCTTGAGTGATGTGCTGTCGGTCTGCCGGTCTGAGCACGCGGTGTCTGCGCGCTTTGCGCTGACCGCACCGTGGGGCTTGCAGTCCAGCGGCGTGCCGGGCTCGCTGATCCGCGTGGCGCGCGGTGCGCCGTTCTGGATGCAGGTCAAAGGTGGCGAGCCGTTTCGCGTGGAAGCCGGCGACTTGGTGATGCTGCCGCTGGGGGCGCCACACATCCTGTGTTCCAAGCCGGGTGTGTTTGCCGAGCCGTTCGCCAATTTGATTGCGCGCCACCGCGTGGGCGCACCGGACGAAAACCCGCTGGTCTTTGCGCATGGCGGCGGCGGCGCGTTGACCGACATGTTCACCACGCAGGTGTGGTTCTCGGCCTACTGCCGTCACTCGGTGCTGAGCATCTTGCCGCCGTGCATCCACATTCGCCACCGCGACCTGGACGTGGCCAACTGCCTGGCCACCACCATGGAAGCCTTGGTGGTGGAGACCTTGGCGCAGCGCCCTGGCTGGCGCTTGTCTACCGCGCGGCTGGGCGAGTTGCTGCTGGTCAACATCGTGCGTGAACATTTGGAACTGACTGGCACCAGCGCGCTGGGCGCCGGTTGGCTGCGGGGCTTGTCTGATGCGGGCATTGCGCGCGCCATCATGCGCATGCACCAGCAGCCGGGGCAGGGCTGGACGGTGGAGTCGCTGGCGCGCGAAGCCGGCATGTCGCGCACCCGTTTTGCCAGCACGTTCAAAGAGCTGGTGGGCGTGACGCCCATCCACTACCTCACCTCGCACCGCATGGCCTTGGTGGCCGAACAGTTGGAAGGTGGACGACAGTCGCAGGCGCAGATTGCGCAAGATGTGGGTTATGAGTCCGACAAGGTGTTGGCGCGCGCGTTTCGCCGCTGGTCGGGGGTGACGCCGAGTGCTTATGTGCGCCGCGAAAAGCGCCGCCGTCCCGGTGCGACAGCGCATGAAATCGCCGAGCAGGCACTGGCTTTAAAATCGGAGACATGACCTTTCTCGACATGCTCCACGACGCCGAGCAAAAAAATGGCTCGATGTTGTGCGTGGGGCTGGACCCCGATCCGGCCAAATTCCCCGGCGCCATGCGGGGCGACGCCAGCAAAATCTTCGACTTCTGCGCCCGCATTGTGGAAGCCACGGCCGACCTCAGCATGGCCTTCAAGCCGCAGATCGCCTACTTTGCCGCGCACCGCGCCGAAGACCAGCTTGAGCGCCTGATGGCCCACATGAAACAAGTGGCGCCCCACGTGCCCATCATTCTGGACGCCAAGCGTGGCGACATCGGCTCCACGGCAGAGCAATACGCCGCCGAAGCCTTTGTGCGCTACAAGGCCGATGCGGTGACGCTGTCGCCCTTCATGGGTTTTGACTCGGTGCAGCCTTATCTGCAATATCCCGGCAAGGGCGCGTTTTTGCTGTGCCGTACCTCCAACCCTGGTGGTGACGACCTGCAGAACCAACGCCTGTCGTCGGTGGAAGGCCAGCCCCTGCTGTATGAACACGTGGCGCGCCTGGCCCAAGGCCCGTGGAACTTGAACGGCCAGCTCGGCCTGGTGGTGGGCGCGACCTACCCTGCCGAGATTGAACGTGTGCGCGAATTGGCGCCCACGGTGCCCTTGTTGATTCCCGGCGTGGGCGCCCAAGGCGGTGACGCATTGGCCACCGTCAAGGCGGGCTGGCGCGCCAACGGCCAGATCATCGTGAACTCGTCGCGCGCCATTCTTTATGCCTCGTCTGGTGACGACTTTGCCGACGCGGCCCGCCGCGAAGCCATCAAAACCCGCGACACCTTGCAAGCCGCACGCGCGACGAAGTAAGTTAATAAGCCGTTAGCTATAAAAAAAGCAGCTACCTGCGCATACCAGATGCGCGTGTAGCTGCTTTTTGGTTTGAAAAATCTACGGTTGAGCTTTAAGGCCCAAAGCTGAAGTTGTTGACCAGCAAGTACCACATGATCAAGCCCGGAATGATCACCGGCAGCGCCAGGATCACGAAGGTGAACGCGGTCAATACAAACATCGAAATGTCTTCCCACCACTGCAGCAGCAGGATGCGTAGGTCAACTTCCCAAAAATGTTGATGCTCGTTGTGGTTCTGTTTCATAGGCTCCTCCAGTCCGATGCACGGCTGCAAAAGCAGACAGGCTGTTACAACCTAGTTTAGTCTTCCCTGGAAAAAGAACCAGTGGCCAAACGCCTGGGTAAACCTTGATGTAGATCAATAACGCGCACCTTATTGGGGCTTTGCCGATGACCGGAACAGGTAAAACCGGGGCATACGAGAGAATAAAGTTTCTACATGTAACTAGGTTTACAGGCTCTATGCGAACGAATTTGCCGGTTACCGGGCAGTTTTATGACTTCCCGGCAGACCAAATGTTGGTGTCCACTACCGACACCCGCGGCCACATCACCCACTGCAACAGCGCTTTTGTAGAAGTCAGCGGCTACACCTATGACGAGCTGATTGGACAGCCGCACAACCTCATCCGCCACCCGGACATGCCTGCCGAGGCGTTCAAGGATATGTGGAGCACCATCGGCCACGGCCAGCCGTGGACCGGCTTGGTGAAAAACCGCCGCAAAAACGGCGACCACTACTGGGTGCAAGCCAACGTCACACCCATCATGGCCAACGGTAAGCCGCGTGGTTACATGTCGGTGCGCGTGAAGCCCAGCGATGCACAAGTGAATGCGGCCGAGGCGCTGTACCAAAAGATGCGCCGCGAGCGCGAATCCGGCAAAGCTTCGCTGCACCTGCAAGCCGGCGAGGTGATTCCACATGGCGTGGCCGGCTGGGTGGGGCGCTTGTCACGCATGTCGCTCACACAGTGGCTGGTGTTGGCTCTGTGCTTGGTGGCCGTGTTGACCATGGTGCCGGTGGCGCTGGGCTTGACGGGCATGGTGCTGGCTGCGGCGCAACTACTGGTCTTGCTGGTGGGCGGCGGCGTGGTTTTGGGTTGGTTCCATGGCCAGTTTTCACGTGCCATGCATGAGGCCAGCCGTTTGGCTGGAGATTTGGCGGCCTGCAATCTGGCGGGCACCGTGCCGGTTGATTTTGTGCAGCCTGTGGGCGGCTTGATGCAGCGCCTGCGGCAAATTCAAGTGAACCTGCGCGCCGTGGTGGGCGATGTACGCAGCGAGATCAGCGGCTTCAACCAAACCGCTGCCGAGGTGGCTGCGGGTGGTATGGACTTGTCTTCACGCACCGAATCCCAAGCCAGCAGCCTGGAGCAAACGGCGGCGTCGATGGAAGAGCTGTCGAGCACCGTGCGCACCACGGCCGACACGGCAGCGCAGGTGTCGCAGCAAAGCGCGCAAAGCACCGAAGTGGCGGCACGCGGCAGCGCGGCTGTGCACCAGGTGGGCATGGCGATGGACGCGATCCAGGACTCGTCTGCCAAGGTGGGCGACATCATTGGTGTGATCGAAAGCATTGCGTTCCAGACCAATATCCTGGCGCTGAACGCGGCGGTCGAAGCGGCGCGTGCAGGGGAGCAGGGCCGTGGTTTTGCCGTGGTGGCCTCTGAAGTGCGTGCACTGGCGCAACGCAGCGGCAGTGCTGCCAAAGAGATTCGCGGGTTGATCTCCAAGTCGGTCCAACAGGTCACGCGCGGTACGGCGCAGATGAAGGCCGCAGGCGCCACCATCGACGAAGTGGTGGTGTCGGTGAAGGCCGTGGGTGAGTTGGTGCAGCAGATCAGCACCGCAACCAAAGAGCAGGCCGTGGGCATCACCCAGGTGAACGAAGCCGTGAACCACCTTGACACCGTGACGCAGCAAAACGCCGCGCTGGTGGAGGAGTCTGCCGCGTCGGCCGCAGGGCTGAACAGCAGCGCTGTGACGTTGCAGCGCGCGGTGCAGGTGTTCCACCTGCCGCGCGGCTAAAGCAAGGCCGAATCTGGACGCTTAGGCGCTGGCGCCGCTGCTGCGCGAGGCGTCGAGTTGCGCCTTGGCGCGCTGTGCCAGTGCGATGTCGCCTGGTGTTTCGGGTGTCCAGGGTTGGATCGGCATCGGCCGACCGTGTGAATCCACCGATACAAACACGATCATGCATTCGGTCGTGGTTTGCATCTTCCCGCCCTTCATGTCGCCGCTGCGCACCTCCACCGAGATGTTCATGCTGGTGTTGCCGGTGTAGGCCAGGCGCGCTTCCACCTCGACCAAGTCGCCAATCATGATGGGGTGGAAGAAGCGAATGCCGCCCACATAGACCGTGATGCAGTAACGCTTGGCCCAACTGGTGGCGCAGGCGTAACCGGCTTCGTCAATCCACTTCATGACGGTGCCACCATGCACCTTGCCTCCAAAGTTGACGGTATTGGGTTCGGCCAGAAAACGCAAGGTGATGGCTGACATGAAAATCTCTCGAAAGGAGTATGGTTGTGGGGGTCGTATTCGTGAAAATGAGCCAAAAGATGACCCAATTTGCATTTGCGACGGATTATCTTGGTTTTGCTGTGGACCGTAACACCATGGTTGGTTGCTAGATTTTTGCGAGTGCTGCATTGATTGCGCTCAATCTGCGTTCAACTGGTGTGTAACTGTTTCCAATAATGTGTCAAGATGTTAGAAATGACCTTGCAAGCGAAAACCATACCTGTGTTTCTGCTACGCTTTATTCGCAGTTTCTTCTCCTAAAACTTGAAAGGCGTCACCATGTCAAAGAGTAACCAAGCAGGCATCGAATCCCAAGAACAACTGGTCAGCGAAATCAAGGCCGTGATCTCTGACGCCGAGCAAATGCTGAGCGACACCGCCGACCAAGCTGGCGAAAAAGTCGTCAAGCTGCGCGCTCGCGTGCAAGCCCGTTTGCATGACGCCAAAGTACGCCTGGTGCATGCCGAAGAAGTGCTGCTGGCCAAGACCAAGGCTGCTGCCAAGGCCACCGACGCCTATGTGCACGAATCGCCCTGGACGGCGATTGGCGTGGCTGGTGCGGTCGGTCTGTTGGTCGGGCTGATCATTGGCCGTCGTTAAAACTCACCACGCTGACGACGCCATGCACAAGGGAACCGTTTCACTTCAGTGGCATGTTTCGCAGCATGTTTAAAGGCGGCCCCTTTTCAGCCCTGCGGGGTGTGCTCGACACGCTGATCACTTCCGGCCACACCCGGCTGCAGTTGCTGGGCAATGAGATCCAGATCGAGAAGCACCGTGCGTTGCACCAGCTTGCATTGCTCGGCATCGCACTCATCTGCGTCGCCATTGCGCTCTGCCTTGCCGTTGTGCTGGTGCTGGTGTTGTTCTGGGATCAGCGTGTGGCCGTACTCGGCGGGCTGCTGGCGGTGTCTCTCATTGGCACCATCGTGGCTGTTTTGGCCATGCGCAAGGTCGGCCAGCGCGACACGCACATCTTTGCCTCCAGCCTGGCAGAACTGCAGGAAGACCTGCGTCAACTCAAGGCGGCTACCCGCGCAGCCAATGAGCAAAAAAACCCTGGTTGAACTGCGTATCGAGCGCACCTTGCTGCTGGAGCGCATTGCCGTGCAGCGGCAAACGCTGCGCCAACAATTGGCGCCGGTGCAGCGCGCCTCTGACGTCACTGACCGTTTCAACGACCTGCTCGCCCGTGCCATCGTCTTCGTCAAAACCAACCCGCAGACGCTGGCCGCTGTAGGCTTGCTGGTCGCCGTGGTGCGGCCACGCACGGCATGGCGTTGGGCCAAGCGCGGCTTCATGTTGTGGCGCACAGCCAAGGTGGTGCGGCAATTTCAGCCGCAGGGTTGGCTGAATATTTTGCGTAGATTTTTTTGAGCTGACCTTTAATTGCTCAAGCCTTTTTCGGGGCTGCCTATGTCACCTCAAGAAGCCGCTCGCATACTCGATTTGCTTGCCCAGGGTATTGACCCTGACTCCGGTGAGCTATTGCCCAGCGACAACGTCGTTCAGTCGTCAGCCGTCATTCGGGCTCTTTTTCTCGCGTCTCGTGCGCTAGGGGCTCACCCAAGCGCCGCAATGCCCGAAAAAGAAAAAGACCCGAGCCTGAAGCAGGCGGGCAAACCATGGACGGACGAAGAGGCGCAACGCTTGCTCGCAGCATTTGATGCCGGTACGCCGATGGACGAACTGGCCCTTGCTCACGGCCGAACAAAGGGTGGCATCAGGTCGCGGCTGGTCAGGCTGGGGCGTGTGGAGGCAAACCCCTGATGCTCATCGCCTTTGGCGGGTGAGTCCTTAAGCCGCCCCCAGATACCGCTTCAAATACCGGCCCGTGTGACTGTCTTCATTTTCGGCCAACTGCTCCGGCGTACCCGCCCCCACCACCATGCCGCCGCCCGAGCCGCCCTCGGGGCCCATGTCGATCAGCCAATCGGCTGTTTTGATCACGTCCAGGTTGTGCTCGATGACGACGATGGTGTTGCCCGCGTCGCGCAACTGGTGCAGCACTTTTAAGAGCAAATCCACGTCGGCAAAGTGCAGGCCGGTCGTGGGCTCGTCCAGGATGTAGAGCGTGCGGCCGGTGTCGCGTTTGCTGAGTTCCAGCGCCAGCTTCACGCGCTGCGCTTCGCCGCCCGACAGCGTGGTCGCCGACTGACCGAGCTTGATGTACGACAGGCCCACGTCGAGAAGCGTTTGCAGCTTGCGCGCGATGGTGGGCACGGCCTTTAAAAACTCGTGCGCGGCTTCGACCGTCAGCTCCAGAATCTGCGCGATGTTTTTGCCCTTGTAGAGCACTTCCAGTGTTTCGCGGTTGTAGCGTTGGCCTTTGCACACGTCGCAGGGCACGTAGACGTCGGGCAAGAAGTGCATCTCCACCTTCACCATGCCGTCGCCCTGGCAGGCCTCGCAGCGGCCGCCGGCCACGTTGAAGCTGAAGCGCCCCGGGCCGTAGCCACGTTCGCGTGCGGTGGGCACTTCGGCCATCAGCTCGCGGATGGGCGTGAACAGGCCCGTGTAGGTGGCAGGGTTGGAGCGCGGCGTGCGGCCAATCGGTGACTGGTCGACGTTGATCACCTTGTCGAAGTGCTCCATGCCGATGGTCTCGTCGTGCGGCGCGGGTTCGTCGTGTGCGCGGTAGATCTGGCGTGCGGCGGCGGCGTAGAGCGTGTCGTTCACCAGCGTGGATTTACCCGAGCCCGAAACACCGGTCACGCAGGTGAACAGGCCGACGGGAAAGTCGACGCTGACCTTCTTCAAATTGTGCCCGCTAGCTCCCACGATGCGCAGCGTTTGCAGGCCCGACTCGGGCGCTTCATGTGCGCCTTCGCCACTGTTTTTGCCTTTTGTTTTTGCGGGGGGCGGGTTGCTTTGGCCGACGATTGGCAGCCAGGGTGTGCGGCGCTTGGGCACGGCAATTTGCAGTGTGCCCGCCAGGTACTTGCCGGTCAGCGATTCGGGGGTGTCACGCACCTCGTCAAAGTTGCCTTGCGCAATCACGCGGCCGCCGTGGATGCCGGCGCCCAGGCCCATGTCGATGATGTGGTCGGCGGCACGCATCATGTCTTCATCGTGCTCCACCACCAGCACGCTGTTGCCAATGTCGCGCAGGTGTTTGAGGGTGTCGATCAGGCGGTCGTTGTCGCGCTGGTGCAGGCCGATGCTGGGCTCGTCGAGCACGTACATCACACCCGTCAAACCCGAGCCGATTTGCGAGGCCAGGCGGATGCGCTGCGCCTCGCCGCCCGACAGCGTTTCGGCGCTGCGGTCCAGGCTCAAATAGTTGAGGCCCACGTCGTTCAAGAACTTCAGGCGCAAGCCGATTTCGCGCACCACTTTGTCGGCGATCTCGGCCTTGGAGCCCTGCAGCGACAAGCTGTGGAAATACGCCAGGCTCTCGCGCAAGGTGCTACGGCTGATTTCATAAATGGCGCGCATCTGGTCGCCCGTGCCAATCTTCACAAAGCGTGCTTCGCGGCGCAGGCGCGAGCCCATGCAGTCGGGGCAGGGCTGGGTGTTGCGGTAGCGTGCCAACTCCTCGCGCACCACGGCCGAATCGGTCTCGCGGTAGCGGCGTTGCAGGTTCGGCAGAATGCCTTCGAACGCGTGCTTCTTGGTGAGCTTTTTGCCGGAAGACGGGCCCGAGTCGAGCACGTAGCTGAACTTGATTTCTTCTTCGCCCGAGCCATACAAAATGACGTGCTGCACTTCGGCCGGCAGGCTTTCAAACGCGGCATCGATGTTGAACTTGTAGTGCTTGGCCAGCGATTCGAGCAATGCAAAGTAGTAGCCATTGCGCCGATCCCAGCCCTTGATGGCGCCGCTGGCCAGGCTCAGCGTGGGAAACGCCACCACGCGTGTCGTGTCAAACACCTCGGTCTGGCCCAGGCCGTCACACGACGGGCAGGCGCCCGCGGGCGAGTTGAACGAGAACAGGCGCGGCTCCAGCTCAGCCAGCGAGTAGCTGCACACCGGGCACGAAAACTTGGCGTTGAACATGTGCTCGGTGCCGCTGTCCATCTCCACCGCCAGGGCGCGGCCTTCGGCCAGGCGCAGCGCGGTCTCGAAGCTTTCGGCCAGGCGCTGGCGCACTTGGTCGCGCGCCTGCGGGTCGGCCGGGCCGCGCACCTTCAGGCGGTCGATCACCACATCGATGTTGTGCTTCTCGGTTTTCTTCAGCTTGGGCAGGTTTTCAAACTCGTAGGCTTGGCCGTCGACCCGAAAGCGCACGTAGCCCTGGGCTTGCAGCTCGGCAAAAACTTCCAAAAACTCGCCCTTGCGTTCACGCGCAATGGGGGCCAGCACCATCAGCCGGGTGTCGTCTGGCAGGGCCAGCACGGTGTCGACCATCTGGCTCACCGTTTGCGCTTGCAGCGGCAGGTCGTGGTCGGGGCAGTAGGGCGTGCCGGCGCGGGCGAACAGCAGGCGCAGGTAGTCGTGGATTTCGGTCACCGTGCCCACGGTGGAGCGTGGGTTGTGGCTGGTGGCCTTTTGCTCGATGGAGATGGCCGGGCTCAAGCCCTCGATCATGTCCACATCGGGCTTGTCCATCAGCTGCAGAAACTGCCGCGCGTAGGTGGACAAACTCTCCACATAACGGCGTTGGCCTTCGGCGTACAAGGTGTCAAACGCCAGGCTGGACTTGCCCGAACCGCTCAAGCCCGTGATCACCACTAACTGATTGCGCGGAATGTCGAGGTCGATGTTCTTCAGGTTGTGCGTGCGCGCACCGCGGATGCTGATGCGTTGCTGCTGAACCAGGCGTTGGTAAATGCCGTCGTCGCGTGCCGTGTCGTCGTGGAGTGAGTTCAAGAGCTGGCCTGAAAAAGGGTAACCCGCCATGATAGTGAATCGCTAGCTGTTGTGCGGCGTGGCGGCTGGATGATCGGTGAGAATCCAGGGTTGCTTGTTGTTCTTAAGCCCACCTTGTTTCGCGTTCAGACGTGCCAAAACCCAACCCTTCTCCCCAAGCTACTGCCAGTCTGATGACACCCACCGAGCGCCGCGCCAGCCAGGGCTTGGCGTTTATCTTTGCACTGCGCATGTTGGGTTTGTTTTTGGTGTTGCCGGTGTTTGCGCTGGAAGCGCAAAAGTACCCCGGCGGCGACAACCCGGCTCTGGTGGGCTTGGCCATGGGGCTTTACGGGCTGACGCAAGCGGTGCTGCAACTGCCGTTTGGCATGGCTTCTGACCGTTTTGGCCGCAAACGGGTCATCGTCATCGGCCTGCTGGTGTTTGTGCTGGGCAGTTTGGTGGCCGCTTGGGCGACCAGCCTGCAGGGCTTGGCGCTGGGCCGAGCGCTGCAGGGCGCGGGCGCGGTATCCGCAGCCGTGACGGCGCTGCTGGCTGACCTCACACGCGACCAGGTGCGCACCAAAGGCATGGCGCTCATCGGCATGAGCATTGGCCTGATGTTTGCCGTGGCGCTGGTGCTGGCGCCCTGGCTCACCGCGCTCGTGGGCTTGCCGGGGTTGTTTTACGTGACGGCGCTGCTGGCCTTAGGCGGCATTGCCGCCGTGTGCTGGTGGGTACCGGCCGAGCCGCCGCGCCACGTCCACACCGCCCCCACCCGCGCGCGTTTTGCCGATGTGCTGGCCGATGCCCAACTGCTGCGCCTGAACGCCGGTGTGTTCGTCTTGCACGCCGTGCAAATGGCCATGTGGGTGGCGTTGCCCGCTTGGCTGGTGCAGGCCGGACTGGTGCGCGCCGACCACTGGCAGGTGTATCTGCCGGCCGTGGTGTTGTCTTTTGGCGTGATGGGGGCGCTGCTGTTCCCGATGGAGCGGCGCGGCCAATTGCGCACCGCGCTGCGTGGGGCCGTGGCATTACTGGCGCTGGTACAGGCAGGGTTTTTGTGGGTGGCTTATTCGGATCAAAATAGCCTGTCGCTGGCGCCACTGGTGTGGCTGCTGCTCCTGTTTTTTTGTGCGTTCAATTGTTTGGAAGCCAGCTTGCCCAGCTTGGTGTCGCGCCTGGCGCCCGTCACGGCACGCGGGGCGGCGCTGGGGGTGTTCAACACCTGCCAGTCGCTGGGTTTGTTTGCGGGCGGTGCCTTGGGCGGCTTGTTGATCAAGCAGGCCGGGCCGCAAGGCTTGTTCTGGGCTACTCTGCTGTTGAGCGGTTTGTGGTTGGCGCTGATGTGGGGTGTTCGGCCAGCGGCTTCGGTGCATCCGTCGGTTGTGCGGTAACCAATCTCACCATGTGCTCGGCCAGCGTCTCGTACAACGGTCGGCACAACATGCGCGACACCAGGCTGGCCAGCATCGCGGCCGACATCAAACTCAGCACCATGGCGTGCCCGTCCACCATCTCCATGACGATGATGAAAGACGTGAGCGGCGCCTGCGTCACTGCCGCCAGAAAGCCAGCCATGCCCATGGCGATCAGCGCGGGCGTTATGTCGCCGCCAAACACCGCCGCCACGTTGTGCCCAATGCCCGCGCCAATGGACAGCGAAGGCGCAAAAATGCCGCCCGGCACGCCGCACCAAGCGGTCAACCAAGTGGCCACCAGTTTCAGCGTGACGTAAAAGGCCGGGGCGTTGAATTCGCCTTCCAGCATGCCGTGCACCGCGTGTGAACCCGCGCCAAAGGTGGCGCCGCCCGTCACCAAGCCAATGATGGCGATCACCAAGCCACCCGCCGCCGCAAAACGGTAAGGGTGGCGGCTGCGCCAGCGGCTGATGCGGTCGGGAGAGCGGCCCGTGAGCGAGGCCGTCATCAGCCGTGCAAATAGCCCGCCTAGGCCACCACACACCAGCGCCACCACCAAGCCGGGCAGCAAGGCGTCCCAGCCGAGGTGCGGTACTTTGATGACGCCAAAGTAGGTCACGTTGCCGAAGGTGGAAACCGCCACCAAACCGGCCAGCACAATGGCCGTGATGATCAGCCCGCTGCTGCGCGATTCCAGCTTGCGCGACAGTTCTTCAATGGCAAACACCACGCCCGCCAGCGGCGCGTTGAAGGCCGCCGCAATGCCCGCCGCGCCCCCCGCCACCAGCAAGGCGTGGGCGGTGATGCCCGAACTGGGCCGCAGCCAGCGTTGGGCGTGCTGCATGACACCCGCCGCTACCTGAACGGACGGGCCCTCGCGGCCAATCGACAAGCCGCCTAGCAAGCCGAAAGAAGCCAGCCCAATTTTGGCAAACGACAACGGCAGCGATACAAAACGGCGGCGCTCGGAAATGGGTAGTTGCGGGTCTAGCGCGGCAATCACTTGCGGAATACCGGAGCCACCCGCGCCGGGGAAAAAGCTGCGCGTGGCCCATACCACCGCTACGGTGACGGCCGGTGTCCACAGCAGCACGGCCCAGCTAAAACGTTGAAACAGCGTTTGAAAATGCCCAAAAGTCCAGTCGCTGAGCAGCGTAAAGCCTACGACCAGCAGGCCCGCGGCCACGGCGTAGGCCAACACCACGGCCCGCTCGACCCAGAGACGCCCATTCGACAGTTCGCTGCGTAAATTCTGTAGAAAGTCCGGTTCATGGTGCATGGTGTTGGACTATATCGGTATCGATCCTGCGGGCGATGCGGCACAATGCAGGGTTCGGCGCCGAACCCCAAAAGGGGCTGGCGCACCGTTTTCCCAGATTCGATTTACAGGTATAGAACATGGCATCCGTCAACAAGGTCATTCTCATCGGCAATTTGGGCCGAGATCCCGAAGTGCGCACTTTCCCCAGTGGCGACCGGGTGGCGAATGTCACCATTGCCACCACGGAAACCTGGAAAGACAAACAAACCGGCGAGCGCCGTGAAGCCACCGAATGGCACCGCGTGGTGTTTCGTGGCGGCTTGGCCGGCATCGTCGAGCAATACCTGCGCAAGGGTTCGCAGGTGTACGTTGAAGGCTCGATCCGCAGCCGTAAATACAACGACAAAGACGGCATGGAAAAGTCCATCACCGAAATCGTCGCCAATGAAATGACCATGCTCGGCAGCCGCCAAGGTGGCGGTGGTGGCCAAGGCGGTGGCGACAGCTACGACGGTGGCGGCTACGACAGCGCCCCTCCACCACGTCGCGCTCCGGCCCCAGCGCCACGTGCCGCAGCGCCCGCACCGCGCCAGGCACCAGCGCCACAGGCTTCGAGCGGCTTTGATGACATGGATGATGACATTCCGTTCTAGAGCCTAGCTAAAGCCTAGTTTTTCGCGAGCGTCAAGCACGGACCTGTTCTAACGAACAGGTCCGTTTTGTTTTGCGGGGTTACCTGCAACACAGCTTCTTTTTGATACCGACCTTGTTCTGGTCAAGCCCGGGTGATTTCGTTATGCTGCCCCGGTCCTGTTGAGTGTTTGTATGCAAACCTGTGCGGGCCTTGCGCGTTTCAGAGTTGCTGCAGTGGTGTCGTTTTTGATGGCGCACATTCAACCGGCCAAATTCCAAACTACAGAACCAGGAAACCAACATGAAAGCTGCATTGATCGTAGGTGTCTTGCTGGGCGCGAGTGCGATGTTGTTGCCAGCCGCAGGGTTTGCGCAGGGTGTTACCACTACTGCCGTGGAAGGAAAGGCCGCAGACGGCCGGCTGAAGGCTGGTGAGATAGAAATACGCGCGAAGATTGTGGAACTCGACCTGAAGAACCGTGTCGCCGTGCTGCGCGGTCCCAAGGGCAACATTGTGATGGTGGACATTCCGGCCGACGTCAAAGGACTGGAGCAGGTGCGCGTGGGTGACGACTTGGTGTTCCGTTATGCCGCCGCCGTGGTGGCCAAGCTGGAGAAGGTCTCGGGTACCGGCGGCATTCGCGAAAAGACCGAAAAAACCGAACAGGTGAACGCCCCCGCCGGTGCCCTGCCAGGCAGGGCCGGTGCGCGCACAGTAGATGTTCTGGCCAAGGTCACCGCCTTGAACACCAAGGCCCGCACGGTGACGCTGCGCGGCGCCACGCGGACGGCCACGCTGGATGTCCCACAAGATGTGGACATCAAGGCGCTGAAGGTAGGTGACGAAGTACACGCCACCATCATCGAAGCGGCAGTGCTGAACGTTGAACGGCCCGCGGCCAAGTAAGTCCACGGCGGCGTCATACGAGGGAGCATGGGTATGAAACGGCTCGTGGAAAGACCAAGGGCAAACACAGGGTGGCGTGCTGCCATGCGGCCGCGTCGCCGTATGGCGTCGCTGGTGCTTGGCAGTTTGACCGGCTTGGGGGCACTTGGCGCGGGTGATGTCTGTGCCCAGAGTGGGTCCGGTGGGGCCGTCACCTTGCCGAGCAATCTGCAACCGACCATCAAGGTCGGCACTGTCAAAGACCAGGCCAACAACATCCTGAAGCTGATGGCCTACACCATCATCCCGGATGTGACCACCAGTTCCCTGTCGGTGAAAAACGCCACCACCGATGACGCCAGCATCAACATGACGCAATTTGGTGGTGGTTTCACCGTCAGTAAAAGTGTGCCGGTTTACCTGGAGGGCAATGCCGCTTACGTGCGTTTCGACCCCAAATTTCTCGCCGCAGACGGCACAGCCGAGCGTCGTTTGCCGGTGCGCTGGAACAGCGTGACGGCCACCGCTGGTGTGGGCTGGGACTTCCCGATTGCCGATGAATGGGTGTTGCGCCCGATTGCCATGGCCACCATCGGGCGCGTGTTCAGCGACCTGACGGCTGGCACGTGGTATGTGAACCGCAAGCTCGGCACGGAGTTGGACTTTCTCGACGGCGGCACGCTCAAGGCCGCAGGCTTTGGCGGCGCGCTGATGTTGGACTATGAGCATGCCGGTCTGGATGAAGAAAAAGACCTGGAGGTGCGTTACACCAACGTGCGGCTACGCAGCCATGCTGAGAATTTTGCGAGCATGGACAGCCGAACCACCTCTGAAAGCCTGAGCATCTGGGGGCGTTACCGCACACCCACTGGCATGACGGCGTTGGGTCGCCCGGTGCGCAACGTGTATGAAATTGCCTATACCGACTATCTGGGCGACAAGAACCTGATCCTGGGCTCTGGCAACCTGGTGTCGCTGGGCTATGGGCTGGAGCTGGATTTGAGCGCGCACAAGGTTTATGTGTCGCGTGCGCGTGCGGTGTTGCGTTTCATGCGCGGTGAGCACGTGCAAGGTGTCTCGCTCGGGTTGGCGGTCAGTTTCTGATGGCCAGATGGCCCTGGAGCCAGCAGGCTATTCGCCAAGGCAGCTTGCCCATTCTTGATGTATTGTTATTGAACCTACAGGGCGAACCGGTGTCGAAATCAACGCACATGGTTCAAAGCCCTTGAGATTTTCCAAAGGATAGACATGAGCGGATCGAAACGTCGTCGTGCGAATGCGAAAACTCCCGCGGAAGACGCTAAAAAGCCAGCGCAGAAGGCTGATGCTGTGGCCTCAACCCCGTCGGCAGCGCCCACCGGAGTTCCCACCCCTGCAAGCAATATGCGCCGCAATCTGCTCTGGGGCGCGGCTCTGCTGGTGCCCGCGCTGGGCGGATTTGCCGGTGTGAAGTGGCTGGCGAGCCGCTCAACTCCTGCGCCCGGCCCCAAGCTGGCCGTCGCGCCCAAGGTGCTGCTCGGCGATGGCGTCAAAGGTCCAAAGGGCATGGCCTGGATTCCAGGCGGCGAGTTCTTGATGGGCAGCGACAGCAAGCTGGCCCAAGTCAACGAAAAGCCCACCCACCCGGCGCGTGTCACGGGCTTCTGGATGGATGTGCACCACGTCACCAACGCCGAGTTCCGCCGCTTTGTGGAAGCCACGGGCTACGTCACCACAGCCGAGGCTGCGCCCGACTGGGAAACCATCAAAGTACAACTCCCGGCTGGCACACCCAAGCCGCCGCAAAGCCAGTTGGTGCCGGGCGCCATGGTTTTCATCGGCACCAAAGAGATGGTCGACTACCGCGACTTCTACCGCTGGTGGGCCTACAAACCCGGCGCGAGCTGGAAGCACCCCAATGGGCCCGACAGCAACATCGACGGGCGTGACGATCACCCCGTGGTGCAGGTGAGCTACGCCGATGCGCAGGCCTACGCCAAGTGGGCCGGCAAGCGTCTACCTACCGAAGCCGAATGGGAGTTTGCGGCGCGTGGCGGCATGGAGCAGGCCACCTATATCTGGGGTGAAGAGTTCGCCCCCGGCAAAGAGCAGATGGCCAACGTCTGGCAAGGCCAGCAGATGGCCAAGTTCCCCATCGTCAGTGCCAAAGCCGGTGGCGCCATTGGCACCAGTGCGGCGGGCACCTTCCCGGCCAACGGCTACGGTTTGTTTGATATGACAGGCAACGCCTGGCAGTGGGTGGCTGACTACTACCGCAAAGACCAATTTGTGCGCGTGGCCAAAGCCGGTGGTGTGCAAGTCGACCCCAAAGGCCCAACCGACAGCTTCGACCCAGATGAAGGCGATGTACCCGCCAACGCGCCCAAGCGCGTCACACGCGGCGGCTCTTTCCTGTGCAACGAAGACTTCTGCCTGAGCTACCGCCCTAGTGCCCGGCGTGGCACCGACCCCTACACCAGCATGTCGCACCTGGGCTTTCGCCTGGCCATGGACCAGAAGACCTGGGACGCCGTGCAGAAGAACGCAGTGAACGGCTCCGGTGGTGCCGACAAGACGCAGGTGGCCAAGGGCGGTTGACCCCTTGTGACGACGGCAGGGCCGGTCGCCTTAGTGCTTTAAGGCCCCGCCTGTTGGATCGCTTCCGACGAGCCCTTGCCAATGCGGCGCAGCATGGCTTGCGCTTCAAACACGGTCAGGCTGGATTCGCGCACCCGGTCGGGGCCCATGAAGTACAACGAGCCTGACATCGGTGATGGTGCGCCTGGCACGTAGACCGCCAACTCGCCTGACGCCAGCGTGTCCATCAAAAAGCCGATCTGCCACGCGTCTTCAATGCTCACAAACACCGTACGCACCTTGGATTCGCCAGCCAGCGTGTCCATGCCGTTCGACATGTCGCCCACTACGCCGCGAAACATCACGTAGCCCGGCAGCTTGGAGAGAAATACCTTCTCCAGCCACACCACAAATTTTTGGCCAATGGCCGTCTGTGCGGCCAGGCCTGCAAGGAATGACAGGATCAGCAGTACCAGCGCCGCGGCCAGTGTGGCCGCTGTCATGCCCAGCAACGGCTTGTCGGGAAAATGCGCCGCCAATGGCGCCACGAACTTGCTGGCGATCAGCATGCCCTTTTCCAGCGTCATGATCAAAATGATGATCGGCACCATGAACAACACGCCACCGATGACCGTGGCCTTGATGAACCGCAGCAGGCCCTTCATGCGGCACCTGCTGTGTTGATGGCGGGGGAGAGAGCGTTGTCAGAAAGATGGTTCGACACATGATCTCCTTCTCTGTTCTCTGAATGGACGGGCCGATTGGGCAGGGCAAGCTTAGCGGCTTGTCCCCGGGTGGGGAAGGTGTTGCCTCCAACGCTGCCGTGTCGCCCCGGCCTTCTTGACAGTTGCCGATGCGCCATCGCCGCCGCCGTGTGGTGCGGCGGCAACCCTTTGGCCGTCGCGGTCTGCGTGGCCCTGTCTAAAATACCCAATGCAAATAGTTTTTATTTGCCTTTTGCGACGGTGTTGCCCCTACCGGCATCCATCCGCATCTACCGGCGCAAACTCTGTATTGAAGGTGTCTGCATGAAATTTTCCCTCTCTCGTCTGGTCCAGCACTTGTCGCTGGCCGTGGCCGCTACCGTGGCGCCATTCGCCGCCTCCGCCCAAGCCGACAACGGCATCCTGGTCTACAACGCCCAACACGAAAGCCTGACCAAGGCCTGGGCCGAGGGCTTTACCAAAGAGACCGGCATCAAGGTCACCGTGCGCAAAGGCAGCGACACCGAACTGGCCAACCAGATCGTGCAAGAGGGTGCAGCCTCGCCAGCCGACGTGTTCCTGACGGAGAACTCCCCCGCCATGGGCCTGGTGGAAAGCGCTGGCCTGTTCGCCCCGCTGGACCCCGCCACGCTGGAACAAGTGCCCGCCAACTTCCGTCCTGCGCATGGCCGCTGGGTGGGCATTGCCGCACGCACCACCGTGTTCGCCTACAACAAAGACAAGCTCAAGCCCGAACAGTTGCCCAAGTCCATGCTCGACCTGGCCGACGCGAGCTGGAAAGGCCGCTGGGGCGCAGCGCCCGCAGGTGCCGACTTCCAAGCCATCGTCAGCGCCTTGCTGGAGTTGAAGGGCGAAGCCGCCACCGCTGCCTGGCTCAAGGGCCTGAAGCAAAACGCCACGCCTTTCCGTGGCAACAGCGTGGTGATGAAGGCCGTGAACACGGGCCAAATTGACGGCGGCATCATCTACCACTACTACTATTTTGGCGACCAAGCCAAGACCGCCGAGAACAGCAACAACGTGCAGTTGCACTACTTCAAGAACGAAGATCCGGGCGCGTTTGTCAGCATCTCCGGCGGCGGCGTGTTGGCCTCCAGCAAAAACAAAACACAAGCCCAAGCATTTGTGAAGTGGATCACTGGCAAGGGCGGCCAAAGCATTTTGCGCACCGGCGATTCGTTTGAATACGCTGTGGGCGCGGGTGCGGCGTCCAACCCAAAACTGGTACCCTTGGCCGACTTGCATGCGCCAAAGGTGGAGCCTTCCAAGCTCAACAGCAAAAAGGTGACTGACCTGATGACGCAGGCCGGACTGCTCTGAGCACACGTTCTAAAGCACTCTGAAAATCTAAAACTCAAAATGGAAAACGTGGCGGCCCTGTCCGCCACGTTGCTTGTTGATGCAGGCCACGCCTGAACCTTCCTTCTCTATCGCTTCGGCCAGTGCCGGCAACGCGCAGCATGCTCGCCCCGTCGCGCGTCGGCTGGCTTTTTCATGGGCGGCCGCACTGGCTGTGGGCGTCACGGTGCTGGCGCTGTTGCCGCTCGGCTTCATTCTCTGGGTGGGCTTTCAAACCGGCTGGACCACCGCCTCGGCCTTGATCTTCCGCCCGCGTGTGGGCGAGTTGCTGATCAACACCAGTTGGCTGGTGGTCATCGTCGTCCCGTTGTGCACGTTGCTGGCGCTGGCCATGGCCTGGCTTACCGAGCGCAGCGACCTGCCGGGCGCACGCTGGTGGTCGTGGCTGGCGGCTGCGCCGTTGGCCGTGCCCGCCTTCGTGCACAGCTATGCCTGGGTCAGTCTGATCCCCAGCATGCACGGCCTGTGGGCGGCGGTGCTGGTCTCGGTGGTAGCCTATTACCCCTTCATGTATTTGCCGCTGGCAGCCGCCTTGCGCCGGCTCGACCCGGCCGTGGAAGACACTGCCGCGTCCCTTGGCCTTACGCCGTGGGAGGTGTTCCGCCGCGTCGTGTTGCCGCAGTTGCGCCTGCCGATGTGGGGCGGCGCCTTGCTGGTAGGCCTGCACTTGCTGGCCGAATACGGCTTGTTTGTGATGATCCGGTTTGACACCTTCACCACCGCCATCGTCGACCAATTCCAGTCCACCTTCAACGGCCCGGCGGCCAACATGCTGTCTGGCGTGTTGGTGTTGTGCTGCTTTGTGCTGCTGGGTCTGGAGGCCAGCACCCGTGGCCGTGAGCGTTATGCGCGTGTGGGCACGGGATCTGCGCGCATGCCCACGCCTAGCGTGTTGGGCGGTTGGATGTGGCCGTGCTTGCTGCTGCCGGTCGTGACGGCCATGTTGTCGCTGGGTGTACCGCTGGTCACGCTGGGCCGCTGGTTGATGGCCGGTGGCTCCGAAGTCTGGCAATGGTCTGAAATCCTGCCTACGCTGGGCCAGACCTTGTTGCTGGCGGTCGGCGGTGCGTTGTTGACCGTAGCGGCGGCCGTGCCCATGGCCTGGCTGTCGATCCGCGCGCCGGGCCGCACGCAACGTGTGCTCGAAGCCTGCAACTACATGGTGGGCTCGTTGCCCGGTGTGGTGGTGGCGCTGGCGCTGGTCACCATCACCGTGCGTGTGGCCATGCCCCTGTACCAAACCGTGTTCACAGTTTTTCTGGCCTACATGATGTTGTTCTTGCCGCGCGCGTTGGTCAGCCTGCGCGGCGGCATTGCGCAGGCGCCGGTCGAACTGGAACACGCCGCCCGCAGTCTGGGCCGCACGCCCGCGCAAGCCCTGTGGGGCGTGACCATGCGGCTGGCCGCGCCGGGCGCCGCCGCAGGCTTTGCCATGGTGGCCCTGGGCATCACCAACGAACTCACCGCTACGCTGCTGTTGGCCCCCAACGGCACGCAAACCCTGGCCACGGCCTTCTGGTCGCTGACCGCTGAAATCGACTACATGCGCGCTGCACCCTATGCGTTTTTGATGGTGGCGTTGTCGCTGCCCATGACCTGGCTGCTGTACGCCCAATCCAAGAAATCTGCTGGACGATGATGAGCTTTCTAGAAATAAACTCCGTCACCAAAACGTATGGCGCCATGCGCGCCCTGGGCGGCGTCAGCCTCAACGTGCCGGCGGGCAGCCGCACCGCCATCGTCGGGCCATCGGGCTCGGGCAAAACCACGCTGCTGCGTGTGATTGCCGGTTTTGAAGTGCCCGATACCGGCCGCGTTTCCATGGGCGGCCAACGCCTGGCGGAAGGCCCGGACGCCGTGCCCGCACACCGCCGTGGCATTGGCTTTGTGCCGCAAGACGGCGCGCTGTTTCCGCACCTGAACGTGGCCGACAACATCGGCTTCGGCCTGGCGCGCAACGACCCCGGTCGCCAACAGCGCATCGAAGAACTGATGGACATGGTTTCGCTGGACAAGATCATGCTCACGCGCCGTCCACACGAACTCTCGGGTGGCCAGCAGCAACGTGTGGCGCTGGCGCGCGCGCTGGCGCTGCGCCCCAAGCTCATGCTGCTGGATGAACCTTTTTCCGCACTCGACACCGGCCTGCGTGCCGCCACCCGCAAGGCCGTGGCGCAACTGCTGACCTCGGCCGGCATCACCTCCATCTTGGTGACGCACGACCAAGCCGAAGCCCTGTCGTTTGCCGACCAGGTGGCCGTGATGCGCGGCGGCCTGCTGGCGCAAGTCGGCCCGCCCTCCGAGCTGTACCTGCGCCCCATCGATGCGGCCACCGCCGGTTTTTTGGGCGAAGCCGTGGTGCTGCCCGCGCAGTTGGACGCGGGCTGGGCCGAATGCGTGCTCGGCCGCGTGCCGGTGAACGACAAGCTGCGCTCGGGCGAAGCCAACATCATGGTGCGCCCTGAACAGTTGGAGTGGGAAGACGTGGCGCCTGCAGCACACGGCGCGGTTGATGCAGACCCTTCTTGCTACGGCACCGTGACCGACGTGGACTACGGCGGCCCCATCTGCGGCCTGACCGTGCACCTCAAGGGCGCCGACGTTGACACCGCACCCCTGCTGGTGCGCAGCCACGGCATTGAAGTGCCCGCCGTGGGCGCCACGGTACGCATCAGTGTGCGCGGGCAAGCGCACGTGTTTGCTGGGGCGTAGAACGGTATCCATTCTGTAGCTGCTCACGCAGCCACAGAAAGCGTTAGAGGCAGATTTGGCTTGTGGCCTCTTAACCCGCAATCTTGTCCAGCGTGGCCACCGCCTCGCCAGGCAACGTCAATTCCACCGCCGCCAAATTCTGCTGCAAGTGCGCCACCGACGACGTGCCCGGAATCAGCAGAATGTTCGGCGCACGTTGCAGCAACCAGGCCAGCGCGACTTGCATGGGCGTGGCGTTGAGTGCAGCGGCCACGTCAGACAGCGCGGTGGACTGCAGCGGCGAGAAGCCACCGAGCGGGAAGAACGGCACGTAGGCCGTGCCGTGTGCGGCCAGGTCGTCGATCAACTTGTCGTCGCCGCGATGCGCCAGGTTGTACATGTTCTGCACGCAAACAATCGGGCAGATGCGGAGGCCATCTGCCACCTGTGTGGGCGTGACGTTGCTCAGGCCGATGTGGCGTACCAGGCCTTGTTGCTGCAGTTCGGCCAGCACGCTGAGCGGCTCTTCAAGCGAGCCTTCGGCCGGGCCGTGCACGTCGAGCATACTGCGCAGGTTGACCACGTCCAGCACATCTAAGCCCAGGTTGCGCAGGTTGTCGTGCACCGCCTGGATCAGCTCGGGGCGCGACATGGCGGGCAGCCAAGAACCGTCTTCGCCGCGCCGTGCGCTGATTTTGGTGACGATGGTCAGGTCGTCGCGGTACGGGTGCAGTGCCTCGCGGATGATCTGGTTGGTGATGTGCGGGCCGTAGAAGTCGCTGGTGTCGATGTGGTCTACGCCGGCCTCGACGGCCGCACGCAAAACGGCCACGGCGCCTGCGCGGTCTTTGGGTGGGCCGAAGACACCGGGCCCGGCGAGCTGCATGGCGCCGTAGCCCATGCGTTTGACGCTGCGGTTGCCGAGGGTGAAGGTGCCTGCTTTAGCAAGGTTAGCAAGGTTGGAGATGTTGGTCATGCTGTTTCCTTAGAAGTAACTCCAATGTAGGCCGCATCGACTCGCGCGATAAGATGGCTCAATCGGTACAGGCTGTACGGAATGGCGAACAATCTTGGCGACTCAGCGGCATGACATCCAATCTTGGTGATCTCACAGCGTTTCTGGCCGTGGCCCGCGCAGGTGGTTTTCGCGAGGCGGCGCGCGCCACGGACAGCAGCGCTTCCAGTCTGAGTGAAGCCGTGCGCCGCTTGGAGACGCAACTGGGTGTGCGCCTACTCCACCGCACCACCCGCAGCGTGACGGCCACCGAAGCCGGGGCGCGTTTGCTCGACCGGCTGGGGCCCGCCTTAGGCGAAGTAGAGGCTGCACTCGACGTGGTCAACGGCTTTCGCGACCGGCCTGCGGGCACCCTGCGGCTCAACGTGCCCGTGAGCGCGGCGCGGCTGGTGCTGCCGCGCATCGTGCCGCCGTTTCTGGCGGCCTACCCGGACATCCACCTCGACATCGTGGCCGAAGACAGTTTTGTCGACGTGCTCGCGGCGGGCTGCGATGCCGGCATTCGCTACGAAGAGCGGCTGGAGCAAGACATGATTGCCGTGCCCATCGGCCCGCGCGCGCAGCGCATGGCGACCGCCGCATCGCCCGCGTACTTGGATTTGCATGGCCGCCCCGAGCATCCACGCGAATTGCTGGAACACGCGTGCCTGCGTGGCCGCTTCAGCAGTGGCGCCATGCCGGCGTTTGAGTTTGAACGCGATGGCGAAGTGGTGGTGTTGAACCCCAGCGGCCAACTGGTGGTGGGCATAGGCGCGGCCACCGACCTGGCGGTAGACGCCGCGATTGCCGGCACCGGCGTCATCCAGTTGTTTGAAGATTGGCTGCGGCCCTTCCTCGACAGCGGCGCGTTGGAGCCCGTGCTGCAGTCGTGGTGGCGTCCGTTTACCGGGCCGTTTCTTTACTATTCCAGCCGCCGCCATTTGCCAGCGCCGTTGCGCGCGTTTGTCGATTTCATCGCCACACAGCGGGACTGAACACCGGCATCAAGTTTTGTCAAACCTTGCCGTTTGGCCGCGTCACCCACCAAGCAGAGGCCACGATCAGCAGCCCGCCAACCCAGCCCTGCAGCGTGATGCGATCGCCCAACCACAGCACGGCGATCAGCGCGCCCCACAGCGGCTCGCTGCCCATGAGCAAGGCCACACGCGAAGGGCTGGTGCGCGACGCCGCGTAGTTCTGCACGAAGAACGCAAACAGCGTGCACAACAACACCAGGAAAGCCATGGCCGACCAGAACGACGCCGTGTGCGGCAACGGCGTCCACGTGGTGCCGGGCACGACCCACATCAACGCCGCCGATCCCAGCGTCATCACACCCATCTGCACCGCCGTCATCGTGAGCGCGGGCAGGCCATGGCGCTGGCCGTGGCGCCGCGTCAGGCAGACCATCGTGCCGCGCAAGAAGGCGGCCAGCACGATGAGGCCGTCGCCCCAAGCCAGAGCCCCCGTGCCACCGTGTTGAAACGCCAGCAGCCCCGCGCCTGCGAGCGACAGCGCAGCCGCTGCCAGCGTGGTGCGGCTGGGGCGCACCTTGAGCAGCCACCATTCACACAACGGCGTAAAGGCCACACAAAGGCTGATCAAAAAGGCCGCGTTGGAGGCCGTGGTGAGCGACACGCCAAACGTCTCGCACACAAAGATGGCCAACAGGTTGATGCCCAGCATCGTGGCCCCTGCCAGCGCCGCTTTCCAAGAGGGTGTGGCCAAGCCGCGCAGCGCGGGCAGCAGCAACACAAAGGTCAACCCAAAGCGCAGCACCAGGAACTGCAGCACTGGCAGTTGCTCGGTGGCCACCTTGGCGGCGCTGTAGCTGCCACCCCAGATCACCGCCACCAACAGCAGCAGCCACTCAACAGGGGCTAGCCACGGGCGAGGAAGATTTTGAGAACTGTGAACCGCGCTCGCCGACATACCGCTCTCTCGCAAAAATGGGGATGTGCGAATTGTTCGTTTCACGCGCGGCATTGACTAGACTAGTCAGCAGAACAGGATCTATGCGCAGTGAGAACAAATGACTTCCTTGAGGTGGTGCACGAACTGGTGGCGTTTGTGCGCGTGGCCGAGGCCGGTAGCTTTTCTGCCGCTGCACGCCTGCACGGGCTCACGCCATCGGCGGTCAGCCGGCAAGTCGCGCGTTTAGAAAAAGCCATGGGTGTGGCGCTGCTACAGCGCAGCACGCGGCAACTACGTTTGACCGAAGCCGGCCTGGAAGTGCTGGAGCGCGGGCGCGAAATGGTGGCCGCCGCACAGGCCACGATGCGCGTGGCCGAAGGCCACATGGACACGCCCAAGGGCCTGGTACGCATCAGCGCACCCAAGGCCGTTTCGCGCCACCTGCTGCACCAGCCCTTGCTGGACTTCATGCAACGTTATCCCGATGTAGACGTGCATCTGCTGGTGGTCGACCGCCTGGTCGACCCGCTGCGCGAAGGCGTTGACCTGGTGGTGCGCCTCACCGACAACCCGCCGCCGGGCCTGGTGGCGCGTACCCTGAGGCCCGTGCGCCAACTGGTGCTGGCCAGCCCCGCCTACGTGGCGGCGCACACGCGCATTCAAACGCCGGAGGATTTGATCGCCCACAGTTGCATCTCACTCGGCGAGCAAGAGCACGACAACCGCTGGCGCTTTGTGCGCGGTGATGATGCCGTGAATGATGCTGTGGAAGTGACCGTCGTCGGCCGCTACACCGTCAACCACAGCGAGATGCGGCTGGAGGCCATTGAAGCGGGCTTAGGCGTGGGCTGCGTGCCGGAGTTTGTGGCGCGTGATGCGTTGGCGGCCGGGCGGGTGGTGCGCCTGCTGCCCGATTGGGTTTACAACAACGACTACCAGGGCACGATGTACCTGCTGTTCTCGGCATCGCGCTACACCACGCCCAAGGTGCGGGTGCTGATCGACCACTTGGTGGCCGCGCTGCAGCCTCAGTAAAACGCTGGATCAGGCCAACGTGGTTTGAGGTTGAACCGCTGGTGCTTCGGTCACGGTGTCGATCACTCCGCCACCCAGGCACACATCGCCGTCGTACAGCACGGCTGACTGGCCGGGCGTCACGGCCCATTGCGCTTCGGCAAAGTCGAGCTGCACGCCGCCAGTGGCGGTGCTGACCAGTGTGCAAGCCGCATCGGCCTGGCGGTAGCGGCTCTTGGCCGCATAGGCGCCGGGTGCGGGTGCCTCACCCGCCACCCAACTGGTGTCGTTGGCGGTGAAGCTGTGCGACTGCAGCCACGGGTGGTCGTGCCCTTGCACCACCCACAGCGTGTTCTTTTCTATGTCTTTGCGGGCGACGAACCACGGCTCGTGTTCACCGCTGCCGCGTTGTGCACCCTTTTCTTTCACGCCGCCAATGCCCAAGCCCTGGCGTTGGCCCAGCGTGTAAAAGCTCAGGCCCTGGTGTTTGCCCAGCACGCGGCCACGCGCGTCTTTGATGGGGCCGGGCTCTTTGGCGATGTAGCGGTTCAGAAAATCGCGGAACGGGCGCTCGCCAATGAAGCAGATGCCGGTGGAGTCTTTTTTCTTCGCGTTGGGCAGGCCAATCTCGGCGGCGATGCGGCGCACCTCGGTCTTGGGCAACTCGCCCACCGGGAACAGCGTTTTGGACAACTGCGCCTGGTTCAGCCGGTGTAGAAAGTAGCTCTGGTCCTTCAGCGGGTCCAGGCCCTTCAGCAACTCGTGTTTGCCGGTGGCGGCGTTGTGGCGCACACGCGCGTAGTGGCCGGTGGCAATCTTCTCGGCGCCCAAGCGCATGGCGTGGTCAAGGAATGCCTTGAACTTGATCTCGGCGTTGCACAACACGTCGGGGTTGGGCGTGCGGCCGGCCTGGTATTCGCGCAGAAACTCGGCGAACACGCGGTCTTTGTATTCGGCGGCAAAGTTGACGTGTTCGATCTCGATGCCAATCACGTCGGCCACGGCGGCAGCGTCCACGAAGTCGATGTTCGACGAGCAGTATTCGCTGTCGTCATCGTCTTCCCAGTTCTTCATGAAAATGCCAATCACCTCGTAGCCCTGCTGCTTGAGCAGCCAGGCACTGACGGCCGAATCCACGCCGCCGCTGAGGCCGACGACGACGCGTTGAGAAGAGGAAGTGATGTTGCTTGGTGGGGTGCCCATACCCTGGATTGTAAAAAACCGGCCAATGCCGTGCTGGCGTGGGGCTGTGCAGACCACAATGGCCCTACAGATGTGGTGTTGAGCGAGGATGATGAACGACGATCAAAACATGGGCCCGTGGGTGGCCTACGTGGACGGCAGCGCCACGCCCAACCCCGGCCGCATGGGCCTGGGCGCCGTGTGGACGGCGCCCGACGGCGCGCGCCACACACTGTCGCAAGCCACTCATACCGTCGGCTGCAACAACGAGGCCGAACTACGCGCCTTGATGGCGGTGTTGACGGAGCTGAAACGCGTGGGGGCCACTGCCATCGTCGTGCACAGCGACAACAGCGTAGTGGTGGCGCAGGTGGGCGGCGACGGCGCTAAACCCATCGCCCGGCTCGCGGCCTTGTTTGACGAAGCGCGTGCCTTGTTCCAGTCTTTTGAAGAGGCTCAGTTGGTGTGGATCCCTCAGCATCGCAATGCCAAAGCTGATGCCCTGGCGCGCGCCGCGTTGGGCATGGGTGAGCGCGTGGTCAAGCTGCCGAAGAAGCGGCGGAGATAAACAGGCGCCAGTTCTTGCACCGAGAAAGCCACCCGGCCTATCATGCCCGGCATGAGTACGCCACTTTTCATTCTGTTGAGCTTTGTCGCCGTCGTCGCTGTCGCCGCAGGCATTGGCGCTGTGCTCATTGCGGGTTCGCTTGTGGTGGCCGCGATGTTGCCGCATGGCCATCCACAGGTTGCGCGTTTGCGTACGTTCGCCGGCACGGCACCGCAAAAAGCCTGGCGTTTGGCCATGGCCCTGGATACGGTTTTCTGGGTTGGCCTGTTTTCACTCTTCGCGTACCTGACCTTCAGGTACAGCTAAAGCCGGCGCGGCTTGCCCTGGGCTGCGGCAGGCGCCTGCCTGCTCAGCGGAGTCATTCCCATCGGTCACTAAATCCGGCATGATGCGGGCCATCTCTTGGCTCCGCATAGGATCTCAAAATGTCCGACCCAACTGCCATCGCCGTAGGTCAATTGTCCATTCGCTATCTCGTGGACGGCTCGCAGACCGAAAGCGTGGGCATGTTTGAGTTGACGGTGCCGCCCGGCTCCAACGTGCCGCCGCCGCACAGCCACACCAAGAACGACGAATGTGTTTACGTGCTGGAGGGCTCGCTGCGCTACGCCGTGGGCGCCGAGACACGCGACCTGGCGGTGGGCGACACCATGCTCAGCCCGCGCGGCAGTGTGCACCAGTTCTCCAACCCATTTGCCACGACTGCACGCGCGCTGATCGTGCAGTCGCCAGACATAGGCGCGCAATATTTTCGGGATGTGGGCGCCGTGGTGAACGCGGCAAGCGCCGGTGGTGGCCCGCCCGACAAGGCCGCCATGATGGCGGTGATGACGCGCTACGGCTTGGTGCCGGCAGCGCCGCCGCCAAGGGTTTGAATCAGCGCCCCTTCTTCTGCCGGTCAGCCTTGCTCCAGTAAGCGAACTCTTCGGCGTGCACTTCAAAGTCGAGTTCTGCCACGCGCATTTGCAGGCGCTCTTGGGCGTCGGCCACGCCACGGTTGTAGAGAACGGGGCCGATCTCTTCGATGAAGTAGTTCAGCAATGCGCCGGCGGCGACGTTGCCAATGCGTTCGTCCATGTTGGACGCAAAGTAGCGCTCGATGGAGCTGATGGCTTGGGCCCGGTCTTCTTTGCTGAGTTCAATGGACATGTTGAGGCCTGGCGTTCTGCGGTGATGTTGACCGCAGATTTTAGTGAAACAGGCCTCCGCCGCGCTCTGCAGATGCGCAAGCAGCTACATTTTTGTGAGTGCTTGGGTGTGCACCTTGTCGGCTTGAAACTTCACCCACAACTGCCGCAAGTGCAGGGATGCATCTTCAAAGCCGAGCCACCGGCACGGGGTCTCCCACAGCAGGCGGTGGCGATCTCGGGTGTGCGGCAGCAGGCGTTCAACCGTGCGCAGCAGCGGGCCCATGTCTTGGCGAAAAGGCGCCTTCAAAAACGGCCAGTCGGAGGCCCACAAACACGCATCGAGTGTGAAGTGGTCGAGCAGGGCGCGCACGTAGGGCAGGGCGTCGTCAAACGGCGGTGCGGCCGTCGAAAACTTTTGAAAGCCCGACAACTTGACGGCCACGCGTCCGCGTCCGGAGCGGGCCAAACCCAGCAGCGCTTGAAAACCGGGTTGTTCTAGCCCCGCTCCCGCGGTGGGTCGGCCGCAGTGGTCGATCAACACTCGCACACCGCTGCGCAGCAGCATGGGCTTCAGCGCCAGCAGTTGGTCGTGTTCTACCTGCAGGCTCAGCAGCATGTCGAGGTCGGCCAGGCGGCGTAGCAGTGGCTCGGCGTCGGCGTAGTGTGCGGTGCCCAGCAGGGCGGCGTTCCAGGCGATGCCGATGACGCCCGCGTCGCGCAATTGCAGCAGGGCCCTGCGGGCGATGTCGTTCGGCACCACCGCAATGCCTTTGAAGCGGCCCTGGCCCTGTGCGATGGCGTTGAGCAGGCAGCGGTTGTCTAGGTTGTAGCCCGAGTTGGGGCCCACCAGCAGCGCGTGGCGAATGCCGTAGGCGTCCATCACCTCTTGGTACTGGGCAAGCGTGCCCATCTCTTGCCCGCTGGGGCGGTAGGCGACGTCGTCGGCGTAGGCAAAGCGGGATGGATCGAGCACATGGCAGTGGCAGTCAATCTTGGCTTCGTCAAAAATGCTCATGTGCAAGTCGTTCGGGAAACAGGGCGGCTCAGGGCAGCTCAGATGGGCGTCATTTCGCGCCCAGTGCCGGCAGCAGTTCTTTGATCTCTTGCTTGCCGTTGCGCGCTTCGGCCAGGAAGCTTTCGCGATCGAGGTCGCCGTTGGCGTCGATGCTCACGTCCATCAACACACCGGGGTTTTGCGCGGCCGAGATCTTCATGCCGTGCAAGGTTTGCGCGACCAGTTTGCGGTCGAGCTTGCCGGCTTTTTCAATCGCCGCTTTCAGCATGAAGATGCCGGTGTAGCCTTTGATGCCGTTGTGGTCGGGCGTGTACTTGAACTCTTTCTCGAAGCGTGCACGGAAGGCGCGCACCGCAGGAATCGGGGCGTCCACCGTCAGGCCCACGTGGGCCACGGCGCCATTGGCGGCATCGCCCGCCAGCTCGATCACCTTCTGGCTGGTGAGCACGGTTTCGCCGACGATGGGTTTGGTCACGCCTTGTTTGCGCAGCTCGCGCAAGATGCGCGCCGACTCTTCTTCGTTGCTGTAGGCAAACACCACGTCGGCGTTGCTTTGCTTGGCTTTCAGCACGGCGGCCGACATGTCGACCTGGCCTTGGTCGGTGGAAATGTCGGCGGTGATCTTCACGCCCACACCTTCCAGCGCCTTCATCAGCGACTCGCGGCCACCCTTGCCGAAGTCGTTGTTCACGTAGATCAAGGCCACGGTTTTGGCCTTCAAATTGTTAGCGATGTAGCGTGCCACTTTGGGCATGGCCGTGTCTTGCGTGAAGCTGGTGCGAAAGACGTAGGGGTTGCCTTGTTTGGTGATGCTTGCGGCTTCACCACCCGTGAAGTTGGGCACTTCGGCGCGGCGCGTCTCGGCCATGCTCACCAAGATCGAGCCCGAGAACACCGGGCCAAATACGGCGAACACACCGTCGTCGATCGCCTTGGTCGCCAGGCCTTTGGCGATGCCGGGGTTGCTTTGCGTGTCGGCATAACTCACGTCCAACTGGTGCCCCAAGATGCCGCCCGCCGCGTTGATTTCTTTGGCCGCCAGCTCCACGCCGTTCTTGAAGTTGGTGCCCGACGTGGCGCCCGCGCCTGACAGCTCGACGGTGGTGGCGATCTTGATGGGCGCGGTTTGTGCGACCACGATGGTTGTGGTGCTCAGGGTGCAGGCCAACGCTGCTGCGGCGAAAAGAACTCGGAGGGTGAATTGCATGGTTGTCTCCATTTGGTTTTTAGAAAGAAGCGCTCTTGTCGTCGCTTTTGAGGGGGCTTACTTTGGGTAGAGCAAGGCACGCACGGCGCTCAAGTCAGCCTGCACGGTTTGCGCAATGTCGTTGAAGCCGAAGAAGCGCAGGTACTCGGGAATTTGCTGCACCAGCATTTCGAAACCCGCTTCGGCACGGATGCCCCGTGCACGGCAGGCGCGCAGCAGCGAGGTGGGTTCGCGGCTCATGATGATGTCGACCACGGCGGCGCCAGCGTCCACACGTGCCGGGTTAAACGGCATGGGGTCTTCGGCCTTCAGGCCTTGCGAGGTGCAGTTGACGATGAGGTCGAAGCCCGCTGGGTCGGCGCTGTCGGCCACCACGGCAGCGTCGCCAATCAGGGGCTGCAGGCGTGCCACCAAGGCGGCGGCGCGGCCGCGTGTGCGGTTGAACACTGCCAGGTGTGCCGGGTTGCGTTGGGCCAGCGCGGCCGCCACAGCGTGGCCGCCGCCGCCCGCGCCCACCACCAGTACGCGTTGGCCGGTGATGGCCATGCCAAAGTGGTCCAGCCCTTTGACGAAGCCAATGCCGTCGAACAACGCGGCCTCCAGCCGGCCATCGGCATGGCGCTTCACGGCGTTGACCGCACCCGCAATGTTGGCCACGGGGTCAGAAGGTTTCAACGCAGTGGCCAGGGCCGACTTGTGCGGAATGGTGGCCCAAAAGCCACCCACGTTTTCGGCCTTCAAGCCATGTTCCAAAAAGCCGGTGAGCGCGGCGGCGGGCAGCTTCAGAGGCACCAGTACGGCATCAACGCCATGTTGCTGGAACAGATGGTTGTAAACCTCGGGCGCGCGCACTTGTGCGACCGGGTCGCCCAAAATATAGAAGACACGTGTGGAGCCGGTGATCTGGGGCATGGGATGAACGTACGTGGGGTGGAAAAAAGGGCGCGCCCCTAACGTCATAGCGGCCAGAGCGAGCGGGCAGAGCGCCAGTCTAGAAACGCTCGGTGCCTCACGGAAGATGCCGCGAAGTGAATCGTGATAACGGGGCGTTATCGATGGGCTGCCTTTGGCGCTGGGCAGCGTTTCAAAGCTAAATAGGCCGTTGCAGCACTACTGAATTACGTGAACAGCTACCGGTTTGATAGCGAATCGACCTTCAAAGCGTTTGGTAAACCGAGGCGTCAGTGTTCACAAAATCCAGCGGGAAGCGTTTGCCCGCCAAATAATCGTGCACCCCGCGTTGCAGTAGCGGCGTGCGGTGGCGCGGTGTGTGCTGCTGGATTTGCGCGGCCGTCATCCAGTGGGTGCGCACGATGCCGTGGTCCAGGCGGCGCGTGGTGTCGGGCGCGCCGACTTTGCCGCAGAAAGCAAAACGCAGGTAGGTGATGTCGCGGTCGTCGGCGCCGTTTTGCCCCGCGCGCTGGATGCGCGACATGTAGACGCCCACCAGCGCGGTGGGGGTGAAGCTGTAGGTGGTTTCTTCCAGCACCTCGCGCACGCAAGCCTCAACCAAGGATTCGCCGGACTCCAAGTGACCTGCGGGGTTGTTCAGGCGCAAGCCCTCGGGGGTGTGCTCTTCCACCAGCAGAAACTGGCCGTTTTTTTCGATCACGGCCGCCACCGTGACGCTGGGTTTCCATCGATTTTTCATGTGCCTATTATTGGCTGTGCAACCGATTGTGGGGGAATGGGTCTAGGGCATTCCCCTGTTAGAACATGCATGAAATTAGCGACAACTCAGGTAAGCTTGTCTGCATAAGTGGTTGTTTTCCTTGACGTTGCGAAAACAAAGCCACATTGGTTTGATTGCTGAAACTTCCAAGGAGACACCATGCTGATAGGCGTGCCAGTGGAGACGGTGGCGGGGGAGACGCGGGTGGCGCTGACGCCCGAGACGGCGAAGAAACTCAAAGCCCAGGGCCATACCCTGCGGCTGCAAAGCGGGGCTGGCGTGGCCGCGAGTGCGCCGGACGACGTGTACCAGGCGGTGGGCGTGGAGATCACCGATGCCGCAGGCGCCTTTGGCTGCGACCTGGTGCTCAAGGTTCGCGCCCCCACGGCTGCTGAACTCCCGCTCCTCAAACCTGGCACCACCATCGTCGGCATGCTCAACCCCTTCGATGCCGAGGGCCTGCAACGCCTCGCCGCTGCCGGCGTCACCGGCTACGCCCTGGAAGCCGCCCCGCGCACCACGCGCGCGCAAAGCATGGACGTGCTCTCCAGCCAGGCCAACATCGCCGGCTACAAAGCCGTGGTGCTGGCGGCCAACGCCTACCAACGCTTTTTCCCCATGCTGATGACGGCGGCTGGCACGGTCAAGGCCGCCCGCGTCGTCATCCTCGGCGTCGGTGTGGCGGGTTTGCAGGCGATTGCCACCGCCAAACGCCTGGGCGCGGTGATCGAAGCCAGCGACGTGCGCCCCAGCGTCAAGGAGCAGGTGGAATCCTTGGGCGCCAAGTTCATCGACGTGCCCTACGAAACGCCGGAAGAGAAAGAAGCCGCCGAAGGTGTGGGCGGTTACGCCAAACCCATGCCGCCGAGCTGGCTGGCGCGGCAAAAGATCGAAGTGGCCAAACGCGTGGCGCAAGCCGACGTGGTGATCACCACCGCACTCATCCCCGGAAGAGCGGCCCCGGAGCTGGTGAGCGAAGACATGGTCAAGGCGATGAAACCCGGTTCCGTTCTTGTTGACCTGGCCGCTGGCAAGGGGGCGAACGGAACCGGCGGCAACTGCCCGCTCACCGTGGCCGACCAAACGGTCGTCGTGCACGGCGTCACCCTGATTGGCGACACCAACCTGCCGGCCCTGGTCGCCGCCGACGCCTCGGCCCTGTACGCACGCAACGTCCTCGACTTCCTCAAGCTCATCGTCACCAAGGAAGGCACGCTGCACCAGGACTTGAACGACGACATCGTCGCCGCCTGCCTGATGACGCACGGCGGCGAAGTCAAGCGCAAATAAAAGGATAAAAAACCATGGACGCTGTTTCCCCCACCCTGATCAACCTGATCATCTTTGTGCTCGCCATCTACGTGGGCTACCACGTGGTCTGGACGGTGACCCCCGCGCTGCACACCCCGCTGATGGCCGTGACCAACGCCATCTCGGCCATCGTCATCGTCGGCGCCATGCTGGCCGCTGCGCTCACGGAAACCACGCTTGGCAAGACCATGGGTGTGCTGGCCGTGGCGCTGGCGGCGGTCAACGTCTTTGGCGGCTTTCTGGTGACGCGCCGCATGCTGGAGATGTTCAAGAAGAAAGAGAAAAAAGCACCTGCCGCAGAACAAGGAGCCAAGCCATGAGCGCCGCACGGCCGTCCGAAGGCGCGGGCCCCCTGTTGGGGGTGCGTGAAGCACACGCAGTGGCAAGCCTGGGGGAGAACCAATAATGTCCATGAACTTGGTGACTTTGCTGTACTTGATCGCCAGCGTGTGTTTCATCCAAGCCTTGAAAGGCTTGAGCCACCCCACGACCTCCATCCGTGGCAACCTCTTCGGCATGAGCGGCATGGCGATCGCCACGCTGACCACGGTCGGCCTGATTTACACCCATGCCACCGCCTTGCAGCGCAACCCGGTGGAAGGCCTGGTCTACGTGGTCGTGGCCCTGCTGGTCGGTGGCACGGCCGGCGCCCTCATGGCCAAACGGGTCGAGATGACCAAGATGCCTGAACTCGTCGCCTTCATGCACAGCATGATCGGCCTGGCGGCGGTGTTCATCGCCGTGGCCGCCGTGGCCGAACCCTGGGCGTTTGCGATTGCCGCCAAGGGTGAAGCCATCCCCGGCGGCAACCGCATCGAACTCGCCTTGGGGGCCTTCATCGGTGCCGTGACCTTCAGCGGCTCGGTCATCGCCTTCGGCAAGCTCAGCGGCAAATACAAGTTCCGCCTGTTCCAGGGCACACCGGTCAGCTTCCCCGGCCAGCACAAACTGAATCTCGTGCTCGGCCTGGCGGCGGCTTTCTTCATCTTCGGTTTCTGGCACAGCCAAAGCTGGATGGACGTCTGCCTGGTCATCGCCCTGGGTTTTGCGCTGGGTGTCTTGCTCATCATCCCCATCGGTGGCGCCGACATGCCCGTGGTGGTGTCCATGCTCAACAGCTACTCGGGTTGGGCGGCGGCCGGCATCGGCTTCAGCCTGAACAACAGCATGCTGATCATTGCCGGCAGCCTGGTGGGCAGCTCTGGCGCCATCCTCAGCTACATCATGTGCAAGGCCATGAACCGCTCGTTCTTCAACGTGATTGGGGGTGGGTTTGGGGGCGATGCGACGGCCGCATCCGGCGCGGCCGCCGTGCAACGCCCGGTGAAAAGCGGCAGTGCCGACGACGCCGCCTTTGTGCTGGCGAACGCCGAGACCGTGGTCATCGTGCCTGGCTACGGCCTGGCGGTGGCGCGCGCGCAGCATGCGGTGAAGGAACTGGCGGCCAAGCTGACCGAGCGCGGCATCACCGTCAAATACGCCATCCACCCGGTGGCCGGGCGCATGCCGGGCCACATGAACGTGCTGCTGGCCGAGGCCGAGGTGCCCTACGACCAGGTGTTCGAGATGGAGGACATCAACGGCGAGTTTGGCCAGGCCGATGTGGCCATCATCCTGGGGGCCAACGACGTGGTCAACCCGGCGGCGCACACCAAGGGCAGTGCGATCTACGGCATGCCCATCCTCGAGGCCTACCGTGCCAAGACCGTGATCGTCAACAAGCGCAGCATGGCGGCGGGCTATGCGGGGCTGGACAACGAGCTGTTCTATATGGACAAAACCATGATGGTCTTTGGGGACGCTAAGAAGGTCGTGGAGGATATGGGCAAAGCCATCGAGTAGGCTCTGGCTTCTGCGGCGCTCATATGTCGCCTAAGCGTCATTTGACGTTTAGGCGTGCGCGACAATCGCCGCACAAAATTTTACGTTTGGAGACCGTTTCATGACCGACCCGATCTGGCTCAAGAGCTACCCAGCCAGCGTGCCTGCGCAAATTGACGTCAACATCTACAGCTCGCTGGTCGAGCTGATGGAAGTGTCATTCAAGAAGTTTGCCGACGCCACGGCCTATAGCTTCATGGGCACGGACGTGACCTACGCGCAGACCGATGTGCTGAGCCGCCAGTTAGCCGCGTATTTTCAGAGCCTGGGTTTGGTCAAGGGCGACCGCGTGGCCATCATGATGCCGAACGTGCCGCAGTACCCGGTGGCGGTGGCGGCCATCTTGCGTGCGGGTTTGGTGGTGGTGAACGTGAACCCGCTGTACACGCCGCGCGAGCTGGAGCACCAGTTGGTGGACAGCGGCGCCAAGGCCATCATCATCGTAGAGAACTTTGCGGCCACGCTGGAACACTGCCTGCAGTCCACCCCGGTCAAACACGTGGTGATGTGCGCCATGGGCGACCAGCTCGGCTTCTTGAAGGGCGCCATCGTCAACTACGTGGTGCGCAACGTGAAGAAGATGGTGCCCGCGTACCACCTGCCGCAAGCCGTGCGTTTCAATGACGCTGTGGCCAAGGGCGCCAAAGCCACTTTCAAACCGGTGCAGGTGGGGTCTGAAGACATTGCGGTGCTGCAGTACACCGGCGGCACCACGGGTGTTTCCAAGGGTGCCATTCTGTTGCATCGCAACGTGGTGGCCAATGCGCTGCAGTCGCAGGCGTGGAACCAGCCGGTGATGGACAAGGTGCCAGAAGGCGTGCAACCCACGGCCGTGTGCGCCTTGCCGCTGTACCACATCTTCGCCTTCACCGTGGGCATGATGCTGACGCTGCGCATCGGCGGCAAGCTGATCTTGATTCCGAATCCGCGCGACATTGCGGGCATGCTCAAAGAGTTGTCCAAGCACAAGATCCACAGCCTGCCGGCCGTGAACACGCTGTTCAACGGCATGGCCAACCACCCCGACTTCAACACCGTGGATTGGAGCCACTTGAAGGTGTCGGTGGGCGGCGGCATGGCCGTGCAGTCGGCCGTGGCCAAGCTCTGGCTGGAGAAAACCGGTTGCCCGATTTGCGAAGGTTACGGCCTGAGCGAAACCTCGCCATCGGCCAGTTGCAACCCAACCAACAGCACCGAATACACCGGCACCATTGGCCTGCCGTTGCCGAACACCTTCTTCCGCTTGCTGGACGACGACGGCCATGACGTCGCCCCCGGTGCCGCTGGCGAAATCGCCATCAAAGGCCCGCAGGTGATGGCCGGCTACTGGCAACGCCCGGATGAGACCGCCAAGGTGATGACGCCCGACGGCTACTTCAAAACCGGCGACATTGGCACCGTGGACGCGCGCGGTTTCTACAAGATTGTCGACCGCAAGAAGGACATGATTCTGGTCAGCGGCTTCAACGTCTACCCGAACGAAATCGAAGACGTGGTGTCGCAATGCGAAGGCGTGCTGGAGTGCGCTTGTATTGGCGTCAACGATGAAAAATCCGGCGAGGTGGTGAAGCTGGTCATCGTGAAGAAGAACCCCGCGCTGACCGAAGAACAGGTGAAGGCCTTCTGCAAGGCCAACCTCACGGGCTACAAGCAGCCGAAGATCATCGAGTTCCGCACCGAGTTGCCCAAGACGCCCGTGGGCAAAATCTTGCGCCGCATGCTGCGCGACAAAGCCTAATCAAGGCCTGATCTCGCCGCATTAAGTTCCATGAAGCCGATTGCCATCCTGAGCGCGCTGGCCGACGAGCAAGCGGGCCTGGCCGAACTGTTGACCTCGCCCCAAGTGGTACGCCACGCCGGGCGTGATTTTCAAACCGGCACGCTGCACGGCCACCCTGTGGTGCTGGCGTTGTCGCGCATCGGCAAGGTGGCGGCGGCCACCACAGCCACGGCACTGATCGAGCGCTTTGGTGTGCGCGCCGTGGTGTTCACCGGCGTCGCCGGTGGCTTGGCGCAGGGCTTGGCTGTGGGCGACCTGGTGGTGGCATCCAGCTTTGTGCAGCACGACATGGATGCCTCGCCGCTGTTCCCGCGTTTTGAGGTGCCGCTGTATGGGCAATCGCTTTTTCCAACCGACGCTGTCTTGCGTGAGCACTTGCTCGTGGCCGCAGAAGCCATGAGCCAAGCGGGCAAGGCGCAAGTGCATGTGGGCTTGGTGGCCAGTGGCGACCGATTCGTGTCTTCTGCTGCGGAGGTGGCCACGCTGCGCGGGCTGCTGCCCGAGGCGCTGGCGGTAGAAATGGAAGGCGCGGCCGTGGCCCAGGTGTGCCACGACTACGGCGTGCCGTTTGCGGCGGTACGCACCATCTCCGACCGCGCGGACGACGAGGCGCATGTCGACTTCATGCAGTTTGTGCGCACCGTCGCCGGGCCTTACGCGCAAGCCTTGTTGCTGCATTTTTTGCAGCGCCTTCCGCAAACGCCATAAGCGCTAGAGGCCGATTTGGCTTGAGGGCTGCTTCAGCCCCCTGTCATTTTCAAAACGGCTTCAGGCAAACGCGCGCCTTGCAGCTTGAGCTGTGCAGACGCAACGTCAATCTCACGCAGATCATCTGCCGTGAGTTCCACCGTTGCCGCGCCCAGGTTCTCTTCCAGCCGGTGCAGTTTGGTGGTGCCGGGAATGGGCACGATCCACGGCTTTTGCGCCAGCAGCCAGGCCAGCGCGATCTGCGCGGGCGTGGCGCCCTTGCGCTCTGCCACCTTGCGCAGAAGATCGACCAGCGCGACGTTGGCCTTTAACGCCTCCGGGGCAAGACGCGGTACGAGCGAACGGAAATCCGTGCTGTCAAAGCGTGTGTGTTCGTCCATCTTGCCGGTGAGGAACCCCGCACCCAGCGGGCTGAACGGAACGAAGCCAATGCCGAGTTCTTCGAGTGTGGGCAGCATGTCGACTTCCGGCCCACGGTAGAACAACGAGTATTCGCTTTGCACCGCCACCACGGGCTGCACCGCATGCGCGCGGCGCACGGTGGCCGCACTCGGCTCGGACAAACCGAAGTGCTTCACCTTGCCCTGCGCGATCAAGTCCTTCACCGCACCGGCCACGTCTTCAATCGGCACGGCGGGGTCTACGCGGTGTTGGTAAAGCAGGTCGATGGCCTCGACCTTCAAACGCTTGAGCGAGGCCTCGGTGGCGGTGCGGATGTGCTCCGGGCGGCTATTCAAACCAGCGCCGCGTTGCCCTGTGGCGGGGTCTATGTCGAAGCCGAATTTTGTGGCGATGACGATGCGCCCCTTGAAGGGCGCGAGCGCAGCGCCCACCAGGGTTTCGTTGGTGAAAGGGCCATACGCTTCGGCGGTGTCAAAGAAGGTGACGCCGCGATCCACTGCCGCGTGGATCAAAGACGTCATCTCTTGAATGTCGCCCGGTGGGCCGTAAGCGGTGCTCATGCCCATGCAGCCCAGGCCGATGGCCGAGACTTCAAGTTGGCTGTTGCCGAGTTTGCGTGTTTGCATTTCTTTGTCCTTGTTCAGTTCAACGTGCGTCCAGATTTTTGGTGTGGAGATAGCCCGACATCAGGTCGGCAATCTGCACATTGTTCAAATCCGAAAACGGGAAGTGAGTGTTGCCTTTGATACCGATGGAGGGCAAGTGCACCAGCGTCACATCGCCACCCCGGCGGTTCACCGCGTCACGCCACAGTTTGGCCATTTCCAGCCGAATGCGCCACGAGTCACGGTTCGGGCTGTCCGTGGGCTGGTCGGGAATGTTGTCGCCGTAGTAGATGACGATCGGGATCTTGGTGAGCTTCATGAAGTCGGCCAGCGGCACGCCCACCGGTTCAAGCGAACCACCGGAACTGGTCAAGGTGGCGGGCAGTTCTTCTTGCGGAAACACAAAGCCGCTGCCGGGCTCGTAGGCCACCACCGCGCGCACGTTGGGCGACTTCATGGCCGTGACCCAACCCGGGCCGCCGGCTTGCGAGTGCGTGACCAAAATGCCGGGGCCGATCTTCGTGAACAGTGCGGCGGTGGCGTTGGACGTGACCTCCACATCGAAGGCGCCGGTGTTCGGCGTCATCTGGCGGAAGTACTGCTCCATGGCCTCCGGCGCACGTGGGAACTGCACCCCGGCAAAGAACTCGGGCCACACGCCGATACGAAACTGGTTGAACCATTGCTGCTCGTCCGGGGCGGCCGAGATCGTCAAGGGAACGGTGCTGCGGCCTGCTTTGCCGCGACGTGGTTGGTCGATGAGGTAGACCGAAAAGTCACGCCGCAGAAAGATGTTTTGGTAACCCTCACGGCCGTCAGGCGTGCTCTCCCAGGTCTTAGCCGATTGGCCCGCGCCGTGCCACATCACCAGCGGCAGCTTGCGTGGCTTCTCAGGCACTTGATAGAACACATAGGCGTGGTCGCCGTGCAGCGTTTCGCCTTCAGCGCCGGGCTTGGCTGGGTTGTAGTTGCCCGGTGCCGTGACCACCGTGCCGCCCACGGCGAAGCTGCCTTGTTCTTGCACCACCAAAGGCGCAGCCATGGCGCCCAGCGGCAGGCTAAGGGCCATGAGCCAGTGGGCCACTTGGGGGGCGAGGAATTTCTTCATGACGGTCACTCTGTAGAGGTGTTAAGGGGGGGGCTCACGCTTGCGTGACGGGGGATGGCTTGCGGCCGGGGCGCGCAATGAACAGCAGCACCAGCGCGAGTGACAGCAACAACATCAACGTGCTGGCGTTGAAGGTGTTGGCGATGCGGTGCGCCAAGTGCTCTGTGGCGTCTGAGGTTTGCGATGTCGTAAACGCGGCCACCACCACCAGCACGCTTAAACCCAACGAGCCTCCCAACTGATGGGCCACGTTCACCAGCCCAGACGCCGCGCCGGTGTCTTCCTTTTGAACCCCGGCCACCGCAGCCACCGTGAGTGGGCCGAGCACTGCGCCTTGGCCCACGCCAATCAACACCATCGGCAATGCCACGCTGGTGAGGTACGCCGAATGCGCGGTGACTTGCGCCAGCCAGGCCATGCCCACGGCGGCGGTGCCCAAGCCGATGGCCAGCAAGCGTGTGTTGCCCCACTTGCGGGTGAGCACGGGCACCATCATGGCCACCACAAAGTTGGGAATGGTGGTGGGCAGAAATGCCACGCCCGCTTGCAATGGCCGAAAGCCCAACACCGCTTGCAGGTACTGCGTGGTGAAGAACTAGAAACCCACCATGCCACCCAGAAACAGCATGCGTGCCGCGTAGGCGCCATTGCGTTCGCGGTTGGCGAACAGGCGCAGCGGCAGAATGGGTTGCGCAGTGCGCGCTTCATGGAACATGAAGAACGCGATGAGCAGCACGCCCACGATGAACGACAACTCAGTCAGTCCATCGCCCCAGCCCATTTCCGCAGAGCGCACGATGCCGTAAACCAGTGCGGTCATACCCACGGTAGAGGTGATGGCGCCCACCACATCCAACTGGCCCGCACGGCGCGGCGTTTCCGCCAGGTAGCGCTGCGCGCCCCACACCCACGCCAACCCTATGGGCAGGTTGATGAAAAAGCCTACGCGCCAAGAGACCAGGTCGGCCACCAGGCCGCCCATCACCAAGCCCAAGCTGGCGCCCACACCCGCCGCCGCAGAGTAGTAGGCCAGGGCACGGGTACGGGCAGGCCCCTCGGCAAAGTGGGTGGAGAGCAAGGCCAAGGTAGAAGGCGCCAAGATGGCCGCGCCCACACCTTGCACGGCCCGCGCACCCAGCAGCCAGGCGGGCGACTGCGCCACGCCGATGGCAAAGGATGCGGCGGTGAACAGCATCAGGCCCGTCACAAACATACGCCGCCGCCCCAGGATGTCGCCGGCCCGCGCCCCCAGCAGCAACAGGCCACCAAAAGCCAGCGTGTAGGCGTTTTGCACCCACGACAGGCTGGCCGAAGAAAACTGCAACTCAGCCTGGATTTTGGGAAGACCGGTGAGCACGATGGAGATGTCGACCACCAGCATGAGGTAGCTGGTGATGATGATCGCGAGCACGGCGCTGAGGTTGGGGGTGGGGTGGGTATTGGGTTGTCTAGAGTCCATGGCAGGAAGTCTAGGGATGCAAGCATTGAATGACTAGACTGCTTAATCGGGATGTGGTTAGAAGCATTGCTAATTAATAACGTGCCCGTTTCCAGCGCAAAAAATAGTGCGTGGCGGCGGTGTAGAGCCCCACGATCGACAGCCAGCGCAAAAAGAAACCAAGCGTCGATTGCGCAAAGTCCCACCACTCCAAACTCATTTGCAGCGTGAGTTTCGTTCCCACTTCCATCACAAAAGAACTCTGCAACCCGACAGCCGCAATGCTTGCGGCAGCCACACGAAGGCTCCACGTGCGGGCTTTGCTGTCAGCCTGAAATTGCAGTGCGTGGCGCACCGCGTGCATGACACGTTGCCAGCGAAAGCCAAGGTGCACCGACACCAACACCACACCCCAGTACGCGGCGAAGATGTGGATTTGGCGCGCGGTGAAACCACCGTCCAACCGTAGAAAACCAAAGACGGTTTGAGAAATCGCCAAGCTGCTGACCAGCAACGCCAACATGGTGGCGAGCAGCGACAAGGTCAGCACCCGGTCGAGCCGAGAACCCGGCGCGCGACGTGGTTGGGCGACGTTGCCCCACCAGCGGCTGTGCAGCAGGTTGTGCGCGATCAGCAAGCCAAAGAGGCCGGTGCCACTCCATTCGTGCGCAGTGTTTTCCAGCCAGTAGTAGGCCAGCGCCAGCAGATACAAGGCACCCGCGCACAAGGCCAAAAGCAGCCGCCATAGGAGCGTGTGGTTGACCATGCCGGTGTTTTTTGAATCCGGCCTTTAAGGCGAGCGCTTGAGGTCGTTGAACGTGTAGAGAAACTGGCTGTCTGCGCGCCCTTGGTGGCACGATTGGCAGCGTGCGGAGTTTTCGCTCAAGTTAAGCGTTTTGTCTGGTTTGAAGGCTTGGAACTGCCAGTCGCCGGTGCGCCGTGACGCGGCAAAGTCGGTGCCCCAGCCGTCGCCCTTTTCCATCACAAAGTAGCGAAAGACTTTGTTGTCGCGGTAGTCCACCAGCACCACGTGTGTGCCGTTGGGGATGGCCTGGCCCAACTTCACGGCGTCCAGCGCTTCTTGCGTGGTGAGCATGTGTTCGGTCACGTCGCCACGCTTCACCGTGGTGTAGTGCACCAGGCTGTCGAGTGCCTTGGGGAAGGTGACGCGGTTGGCCTCAGCGCTGACTTGCCCGCTTTCGAGTGACATGGCGCAGAAGGTGAGCGCACAGACGGCAACGCGGCAGAGGAGGGGTTTTGCAGACATGGCAACGAGTCTAGACAGCGCTGAATTGAATGAATAGACTGCAAAATCAACATAGGCTTAGAAGGCAGGCTAATCAATGACGCGTTTTGACGACCTGGCAGCGTTTGCCGCCGTGGTGCGGGTTGGCAGCTTCACGCGGGCTGCGGCGCAGTTGGGTGTTTCGCAGTCGGCGTTAAGCCAAACCGTGCGCGCGCTGGAGCAGCGGCTTGACTTGAAGCTGCTGAACCGCACCACGCGCAGCGTGTCGCCGACCGAAGCGGGCGAGCGGCTCTACCAAACCGTGGGCCCACGCTTTGCCGACATTGAAGCCGAGCTCAACGTGCTGAACGAAATGCGCGGCAAGCCGGCTGGCACCGTGCGCATCACCGCGAGCGAGCACGCGGTGAAGTCCATCCTCTGGCCCAAGCTGGAGCCGTGGTTGCTGCAGTACCCGGACATTAAGCTGGAGATCAGCGCCGACAACCGTTTCACCGACATCGTGGCCGAGCGTTTTGACCTGGGCGTGCGGTTAGGTGGCGATGTGGCCAAGGACATGATTGCCGTGCGCATCGCACCCGATATGCACTTCGCGGTGGTGGGCGCGCCCGCCTACGTGGCGCGCCATGCGCCGCCGCGCAAGCCACAAGACCTGGCCGACCACGATTGCATTGGCAGACGCCTACCCACGCACAGCGGGTTGATGAATTGGGAGTTCAAGAAGCGCGGCAAAGCCGTCAACATGGGCGTCACCGGGCGCCTGGCTTTCAACAACGGCGAACTTATTTTGTCGGCGGCCTTGGCCGGGCACGGGCTGGCATGGCTGCCCGGCGACCTGGTGCGCGAACACGTTGCTGCTGGCCGCCTGGTCACGGTGCTGGATGACTGGGCGGTGACGCTTCCGGGCTACCACCTGTATTACGCCACCCGGCGTGCGTCGCCAGCTTTGGCGCTGGTGGTGGAGGCCTTGCGCTACAACGCTACCGCGTGAACTAACGCGCCGAACGAGCGGTCGCGCGCAGCGGTTCTGCTGGTGCTGCCAGCTCGGTCTTCCACAAACTGGCCACCGCACTCGCCGTGGTTTCCAGGTGCTCTTGCATCAGCTTGGCGGCGCGTGGTGCGTCGCGGTCGAGCAGGGCCTGCATCAGGTCGCGGTGCTCGTTGTCGACATTGCGCACCATTTGCGCCAGCGGCACCGAATGGAACAAGCGTACGCGCAGGTAGCGCTGTGAATGTTCGGCCAGTTGCGCTTGCATGCGCAGCAGCCAGGCCGAGCCGCAGCCCGCCACCAATGACTGGTGAAACGCGCGGTGGCGTTCTTCCCATTCCACCGTGGCGGCAGAGTCGTGCACATCGGTGGGAATGGGTGTGCGCGACAAACGGTGGAAAGCGGCCATCATGCCGGCCTCCCATTCGGCGTCGCCTTTTTCAATGGCTTCAGCCAGGATGGCTGACTCTAGCCGCACACGTGCGCGGGTCAAATCTTCCAGCTCGGCCAGCGAGATGGACGCCACGGCAAAACCGCGCTGCCCTTCGGCCACGACCAAGCCTTCGCTGATCAGCCGCAGCAAAGCCTCGCGCAAGGGGCTGATGCCCAAGTCGTAGCGGGTCTGCAGCTCGGCAATGCGCAGCCGTGTGTCGGGCGCCAGGCGCACGGCCAGGATGTCATCGCGCAGCAGGCGCAGGGCGCGGTCGGCCAGGGTTTTGTCGGCGCCGATGCTGTCGGTGGATGGAAGTGCCATCAGCAAATTGTCTCCGTATTTGGGTGGGCTCGGCTTGGCCGGGATCAAAGCCCGGCATTGTTGTTGCGTAGCCTGCAAAGGCTGCTAAAGCAGCCGTCCAACCCTGGTTTGTTTCACTGGTTGGATTCTATAGATTTCTTTAAAATTTATATTGACGATGATTTTTTATATTCATAAGATTGTCATCGTAGCGTGTGCCGCAGCAGTGTGGGGCGCTATGGAGCCACTCCCCAAACGAGGTTTTGCGCATGATTCGCGGCACTTCGACTCGGTGGGGCGCCAGTCTTTGATTTCCCTTGATTTGCGTTTTCCCCTGATTCCTTTTTACCGTTTCGTTTCCTTGTTTCACGCGTTCCCCACGCTCCACTCTCTCGAAGGATTGACCATGAAATTCACGCGTCGCCTCGCGCTGGCCGCAGCCGCATCCGCCGCACTGGCCCTGTCAGCCGGGCCAGCCAGCGCCCAAGCGCCTTACCCGAACAAGCCGATCACCATCGTGGTGGCCTACCCCGCGGGCGGCGACACCGATGTGCTCGGCCGCATCATGGCCGAGAAGCTCCAGGCCCGCCTGGGTCAACCCGTGATCGTGGAAAACCGCACCGGCGCCGCCGGCACCATCGGCACTTCGTATGTCGCCAAGGCCGCGCCTGACGGCTACACGCTGCTGCTGGCGCCCAACACGGTGTCCATCGCCACGCTGGTGTTGAAGCCCGGCGCCGGCGCCATGTACGACCCGGTGAACGACCTCACGCCCATCATTGAACTCGGCACGCAGTCGCTGTTTGTAGTGGCCACCACGGCCTCGGGTGTTTCGAACGTGAAAGACCTGGTGGGTAGCGTCAAGGCCGGGAAGATCCAGACCTACGCCAGCCCCGGCAACGGCTCGCCCATGCACATCCTGGGCGAAATGTTTGGCAAGTCGGCCGGTGTGAAGATCACCCAAGTGCCGTACCGTGGCAGCGTGCCCGCTGTGGCCGACATGGTGGGCGGCCACGTGCCCATGATGTACACCACGCTGGGCCCCGTGGCGCAACACATTACCTCCGGCAAATTGGTGGTGCTGGGTGTGGCCGATCCACAGCGTTCGCCTTTCCAGCCCAACGTGCCCACGCTCACCGAGCAAGGTTTTAAAGATGCCGACGTCGGCGCCTGGCAAGCGCTGATGGGCCCCAAGGGCATGCCGCCAGAACTGGTGAAGCTGCTCAACATGCATGCCAACGAAATCTTGAAGATGCCTGACGTGCAAGCCCGCCTGGTCAATCTGGCTGTGGTGCCCGTGGGCGGCGAGCCCGGCAAGCTGGCCAAGCTGGTGGCTGATGACCATGTGCGTTACGGCAAGGTGATCAAAGAGTTCGGCATTCAAGCCGACTGATGGGGTGACTTGGCGCGGGTTCTTGAAAGTCCGCACCTTCCCAAAGGAGTGCCTCGCGTGCCCATCCTGATCACCGGCGCCGGCGTCATCGGCTGCCACACTGCGCAACTGCTCGCCGAGCGTGGCGATGATGTTTTTCTGATGGACTTACGCCCCGCGCGCGAGGCCATTGCCAGCATCGTGTCTCACCCACGCGTGCGTGTGGTGGAGGGCGATGTGGCCGACGTGATGGCACTGGAGCGCCTGATCACGCAGTGCGGTGTGCGGCGCATTGTGCACACGGCGGCACTGCTGTCGACGGCCATCCGCGAGAACCCGTTGAAGGGCATCAAGGTCAACGTGATGGGCGCCGCCAACGTGTTGGAGCTGGCGCGCAAGCACAGCCTACACCGCGTGGTGATGGCCAGTTCCACCACCGTGGCTTACCCCACATTTGGTGCCTTTGAAGGCGATGCGTTTCCTGAAGACTTCACCCTTCAGTCCATCAGCCACCGGCCTGGCTCCATCTACGCGGCCACCAAGGTGATGGGCGAGCATCTGGGGCTGCTGTACCGCGATTTGTACGGCGTGAGCACGGTGTCGCTGCGCTACGCTGCGGTCATCAGTGCTTGGCCTGGCCCTGGCACCTCGGTGCCTGGTCGGGTGTTGTCGTCACTTGCTTCGCCTGCGGCACGCGGCCAAGTTTCGGTGATCGACGACCCGTATGTGGTGTGGCGCGGCGGCGAGGAATTCATTGACGCCCGTGACTGTGCGCGGGCCAATGTGGCGGCACTGTTGGCACCCGATCCAGCCCAAGGTGTCTACACCATTGGCCTGGGCCAACTGTGCAGCTTTGACGATTTTGTCGACGCCGTGCGCCAGCTCTACCCTGCGTTGCAGGTGGAAGTGCGCACGCCGCCCACTGGCGGTTTTGCCGGCTTTCCGCACGTGCGCACTGCCGCATCAGACATCAGTGCTGCTGCCCGCGAGCTGGCTTGGCAGCCGCACTACACGCTGGCGCAGTCGGTGGCGCACTTCACGCCGTTTTGCGTTCCTGCGAACGTTTGAATATTTGTTTGAAATTTTGATATGACCCTTGCTTCAACTTCTTCGACCCGACCGGTCGCTTTTGTCACCGGCGCCGCCCAAGGCATTGGCCTGGCCACGGCCGCACGTTTGGCGCGTGATGGCTTCAGCGTGGTGGCCATGGACCGTTCGGCCGCGCAACTGCAATCGGCTGTTGCCAAGCTTGTAGAGCAGGGCCTGGACGTGAGCGCCGCAGTGGCCGACATCTGCAACCGCGAAGCCGTGGCGGCCGTGTTGGATGCCGCGCCGCGTGTCGATGCGATGGTGTGCGCCGCTGGCATTTACAACGACGCCAAGCTGCTGGAACTGACCGAAGACGCGTTTCGCCAAATGCTGGAAGTCAACGTCATCGGCACCTTCATTCCGGCGCAAGAAGCGGCGCGCCGCATGAAGGCTGGGGGGCGCATCGTCACGATCTCGTCGCGTGGCGCGCTGGGCGGCACACGCTTCGCGCACTACGTGGCGTCGAAGGCAGCGGTGATCGGTTTGACGCGTGCCATGGCGATGGAATTGCGTGATGCGCAAATCGCCGTCAACTCGGTGGCGCCCGGTTTTACCGACACCCCGATGACACGCTCGGCCCCGGCGGAAATGTTCAGCGCCTGGGAAAAAATCGAGCCTTCTGGCAAAGCCGCCAGCCCCGATGAAATCGCCAACGCTATCGCGTTTTTGGCCGCACCGTCCACCAGCTTCATCACCGGGCAAACCTTGTTTGTCGATGGTGGCAAATCACTCGGAGGCTTGGGCATCTGACATGACCTTATCCAATCTCAATCCCTCGGCGCAGATGGACATCGCGCGCGACGTGTTCGACCCCGACCACCAAATGCCCATGCCGTTTCCGGCCGCCTTGCATTACGCCCAAACGGTGATGCACTGGGCACAAGACCCGATCACACAGACCGACCTGGTGGCGGTAGACCAACCCTATGGCGAACATCGCCTGCAGCGCTTCAACGTGTTTGCCCCCAAGCATGCGAAGAACGCGCCGGTGCTGGTGTTCTGGCACGGCGGTGGCTGGACCAATGGCTACCGCGAATACGCCAACTTCATGGCGCGCCACGTCACGGCGCTGGGCTTTGTGTTGGTCGCGCCTTCGTACCGGTTGGCGCCCAGTCTCATCGCCGATGGGCTGGAAGACAGTCTGACCATGCTGCGACACGTGGCTGAACATGTGGGCCAGTGGGGCGGCGACGCGCGGCGTTTGTATGTGTCGGGCCACTCTGCGGGTGGGCACTTGTCGACGTTGACGGCGTTGCGCAGCCAAGACCGTTTGGACGGTGTGGGGCGTGTGCGCGGTGCGTTGCCCATCAGCGGCATCATGGACATTCACCACCCGGCCCCTGCGGTTGGCAGCTTGGAAGAGCGCGTCTACACCATGCTGCTGGCCGACGCGGCGCACGACGCCCTGTTCAGCCCCATGAGTTGGACGGCGGGTAACACCGTGCCGTTTGTATTGACCTACGGTGAGCACGACAGCGCGCGCGTGCAGTCATCGAACAAGCGCCTGGCTGCATTGCTGCAAGCGCAGGGGCGTCTGATTTCATTCCATATGGAGCAGGGGCTGGACCACTTTCAAACCCACACCATGCTGCGCGACCCGGCGCATCCTTGGTACCAGCGTCTGGTGTCACTGGCCGAGAAGGACTAAGCGGTTACTTCAGCCAGCCACGCTTGCGGAAGTACAACATGGGCACCACCGCGCTGGCGATCATCAACACCAGCACGTAGGGGTAGCCCAGCGTCCAGTCCAGTTCGGGCATGTACTTGAAGTTCATGCCGTAGATGCTGGCGATCAGCGTGGGTGGCAGCAAGGCGACGCTGGCCACCGAGAAGATCTTGATGATCTTGTTCTGGTTGATGTTGATGAAACCGACGGTGGCGTCCATCAAGAAGTTGATCTTGTCGAACAAGAAGGCGGTGTGCGAATCGAGCGAATCGATGTCACGCAGAATCTGCCGCGCTTCTTCAAACTGCTCGGCGTTGAGCATCTTGCTGCGCATCATGAAGCTCAAGGCGCGGCGCGTGTCCATCATGTTGCGGCGGATGCGGCCGTTCAAATCTTCGTGGCGCGCAATCGAGCTCAGCACTTCGCTGGCCAACTCATCAGTCACGTTGCCGGCGAGCACGCGGCCGCTGACTTTTTCCAGGTCGACGTAGATGTCTTCGAGCGTGTCGGCCGAGTACTCGGCGTCGGCGTCCAGCAGCTTGAGCAACACGTCCTTGGCGTCTTCAATCAGCCCCGGTGCGCGGCGCGCGCGCATGCGGATCAGGCGAAGCACCGGCACGTCTTCGTCGTGAATGGAGAACAGCACGCCACGGCTTTTCATCGAGGCGTTGTGCTGGTTCAAGATGAAGGCCACGCGCACCGTGTGGGGCGCCATTTCATCGGCCACCAAAAAGTCGCTGCGGATGTGCAGGTCGCCGTTGTCTTCTTCGTAGAAGCGGGCGGACTCTTCAATGTCTTCGTCCATCGCGTCTTCGGGAATGGACAGGCCATAGTGCTGCTTGATCCAGCGTTTTTCTTCAGGCGAGGGTGACTCCAGGTCAACCCAGATCGGCTGGAATTTGGTCAGCTCTTCCAGGGACTCGATCTCTTCTTGAAAGAGGCGTCCATTGGCGAGCGAAAAGATATTGAGCATGGCTCATTCCCTGGTTTTTTATGGCGAGAGGGGGATTGGTTTGGCTTTCAATCCCCGAAACAACGCAGGGGAATGAAAGCTACCGACTAGGGGTAATTTCCACGGTTTTGCTCAATGAAATGCGATTAATTTGCGAATTATCGCACCGGTCTTGTAGAACTCTTGTGCTACCAAACGGCGCACAGATTCACTTGGTGAAATGAATTGACCGTTCAAGCATTTGGCTCGCGCACCGGCCATCGGACGGGTTGCAGCTTGTTGCAACCGGTAAGTAAAACAGGCTTGATTTCCGTAACTTCGACGCGCATAGTGAATTGCCCAAACATGGAATTTAGGAGGTGTTTCATGAACTTGACGATCAGCGGCCATCATTTGGAAGTGACCCCTGCTTTACGCAGTTATGTGACGACCAAGCTCGATCGGATCACGCGGCATTTCGACCAAGTTGTAGATGTCAAAGTGCTGCTCTGTATTGAAAGACAGAAGGAGAAGCAAGGTCGGCAACGCGCCGAATGCAATATTCACGTGAAGGGCAACGACATGTTTGCCGAAAGTGCTCACGCTGATCTTTATGCCGCTGTAGACGAATTAGTCGATAAGTTGGATCGCCAAGTTGTGCGCCACAAGAGTAAGGTGCAGAATCACCATCATGAAGCGCCAAAACGTTTGATGTAGACCTTTGACTGCACGTTGTGCGTCGTTTTCCTGTCAAAGCCGCCAGTTACCCTGGCGGCTTTTTTGTGCTAACGGCGTGGGAGGTGCATAATCGCCCCCCTGACTATGAATCGCCTCGCGTCCATCCTGCCTTCCGCTCAAGTTCTCGTGAGCGTTGATGCCACCAGCAAAAAGCGTGCTTTTGAAGAAGCGGGCCTGCTGTTTGAGAACATCCACGGCCTCAGCCGTGCCCTCATCACCGACAGCCTGTTTGCGCGCGAGCGCCTGGGCTCCACCGGTTTGGGTCATGGTGTGGCGATTCCGCACGGTCGTATCAAGGGGCTCAAGGCGCCGATGGCGGCCGTGGTGCAACTGGCCCAACCCATCGGTTTTGATGCCCCAGACGAACAGCCGGTGAGCCTGCTGATTTTTCTGCTGGTGCCCGAGGCGGCCACGCAAAAGCATCTGGAAATCTTGTCTGAAATCGCCGAGCTGCTCAGCGATGCGCCGTTGCGCGAAAAAATCAAGACCGCCACCGATGCCGAAGCCTTGCACACGCTGATTTCCACTTGGCAGTCGGCCCAACCGGCTTAATGACAGCCTAACCATTTAGAGCGGGTGCGGCAGATTTAGTGAAACCTACCGTTGTCAGTGCAGACGTCCTGTTTGAGGGCTTTCGGGGCCTGTTGAACTGGGAATGGGTTGCCGGTCTTGGCGCTTCCGAGCGCCGTTTCGACGAAGTCGCCATCAAGGCAGCCACTTCCGGCGCCGACTTGGTGGGCTACCTGAATTACATCCACCCCTATCGCGTGCAAATCATGGGCACGCGCGAGGTTGCATACCTCAGCAATGCCACGCCTGAAGATTGTGCACGGCGCATTTCCCGTATCGTCACGCTCGAGCCGCCGGTGCTGATTTTGGCGGACGGCCAAACCGCGCCAGATGCCTTGCTCTCGATGTGCGAGCGTGCGCAGATCCCGATGTTTGCCACGGAAGAGTCGGCGGCGTTTGTGATCGACGTGTTGCGCGCCTATCTGGCCAAACACTTTGCCGACCGCACTTCCATGCACGGCGTGTTCATGGACATTCTGGGCCTGGGGGTGATGATCACCGGCGAGTCTGGTTTGGGCAAAAGCGAGCTGGGCCTGGAGTTGATTTCGCGCGGCAACGGCTTGGTGGCCGATGATGCAGTTGACCTGTTCCGCATCAACCAAACCACGGTGGAAGGGCGCTGCCCCGAGCTGCTGCAAAACCTGTTGGAAGTGCGCGGTATTGGTCTGCTGGATATTCGCGGCATCTTTGGTGAAACGGCGGTGCGTCGCAAGATGCGCCTGAAGCTCATCGTGCACCTGGTGCGCAAGGAAACCATGGAGCGCGAGTACGAGCGTTTGCCGTATGAGCCGTTAACGCAAGACGTGCTTGGTGTTCCCGTGCGTAAAGTCATCATCCAGGTGGTGGCCGGCCGCAACATCGCCGTGCTGGTAGAAGCGGCGGTACGCAATACCATTCTCCAGCTGCGCGGGATCGACACCTACCAAGAGTTTGTCGAGCGCCATCGCAAGGCGATGGGCGAGTAAAGTTTGAGTAGAGCGCCTCGAACGCTCTTAAAAACAAAAAGGCCCTTACCTTAAGTAAGGGCCTTTTGTGTTTCAGTTAGCAGAGGCTGCGGTCAGGCAGCTTTCTTGGCGCACTTGGCGCACAAGCCATACAGCGACATGGCGTGGTCGTGCACGATCCAGCCCTTGTCTTTGGCCACGATTTGCTGGCGCTTCTCGATTTCGGGGTCGAAAAACTCTTCCACCGCGCCGCACGAGGTGCAAACGAAGTGGTCGTGGTGGTGACCTTCGTTGAGCTCATAAACCGCCTTGCCAGACTCAAAATGGCTGCGCGACAAGATGCCGGCTTGCTCAAATTGGGTTAACACACGGTAAACGGTGGCCAAGCCAATGTCCGAGCGCTCGACCAGCAAGACGCGAAAAACGTCTTCTGCCGTCATGTGGCGCAGTTCGCCTTTTTGAAAAACTTCCAGGATCTTCAGACGTGGAAGGGTGGCCTTGAGGCCGGTGCTTTTGAGTTCGTCGATGTTGGCCATGCCGGTTCTTTCGTTCGCAATGGTGTCTAAGACACAGAGCGGGGCACAAGGGTGTGCCAAGGGTCGTGCCGCTACAATGGTCGATCATATCGCTACCCGTCATGCCCATGTTTGCTCCAATGCCACGCGGCTCAAAAGTTGCCCTGATTCTTGCGGCCTGCTCCGTTCTTGCCGCCTGTTCGGGCATGACCGATTCGACGCGGCGCTTTGCCAGTTCCATCGCGCCCTACAAGGTTGAAATTGTGCAGGGCAATTTCGTCTCCAAAGAGCAGGTTGAGGCGCTCAAGCTCGGCATGGTCAAGCAGCAAGTGCGTGACATCCTGGGTACGCCTTTGCTGCAGAGCGTGTTCCACACCGACCGCTGGGACTACGTGTTCACCTTGAAGCGCCAAGGCATTGAACCGCAAGCACGCCAATTGACGGTGTACTTCGCAAACGATCGCCTGGAGCGTATCGAAGGCGACCCAATGCCTAGCGAATCCGAGTTTGTCGGTTTGCTTGGCCAAGGCCGCAAGATGGGCAAGGTGCCTGAATTGCAAGCCAGCGAAGACAGTCTGAAGCCTTACGCCAAGGCCGCTGCAGCCGATGCTGCTGCCGAAGCCGCAAAGCCTGTGACGAACGACGACACCCCACGCGCCGCCACCAGCTACCCTCCACTTGAATCGCCTGCCCGTTGATACGCGGCAGGGCCAAGCCATGACCAATTCTTCTGCCGCGCCAGGCGCGACATCTGCATCCCCCTTCGCCATTGCGGTGGCGGGGGCTTCTGGCCGCATGGGCCATATGTTGATCGAAGCCATCACGGCGGCTGACGACTGCGTGCTCGCAGGCGCTCTCGACCGCGACGGCAGTACCTCCATCGGCACCGACGCCAGCGCCTTTCTGGGCCAACCATCGGGTGCCATCGTCACCGCTGACATTGCGGCCGGCCTCAAAAACGCGCAGGTGTTGATCGACTTCACCCGCCCTGAAGGCACGCTGGCGCATCTGCAGGTGTGCCGCCAGTTGGGCGTGAACGCGGTCATCGGCACCACCGGTTTCAGCGACGAGCAAAAAGCCGAAATCGCCGAGATCGCCAAAGACATCGCCATCATGATGGCGCCGAACATGAGCGTCGGTGTCAACGTCACGCTCAAGCTGTTGGAAATGGCCGCCAAGGCCATGGCCACGGGTTACGACATTGAAATTGTTGAAGCACACCACCGCCACAAGATCGACGCGCCTTCGGGCACGGCTTTGAAGATGGGCGAAGTGATTGCGGGCGCGCTGGGCCGTGATCTGAAGGACTGCGCCGTTTACGCACGCGAAGGCATTACCGGCGAGCGTGACCCTTCGAGCATCGGTTTTGCCACCATCCGCGGTGGCGACATCGTGGGCGACCACACCGTGCTGTTTGCTGGCACTGGCGAACGCATCGAGATCAGCCACAAGTCGTCGAGCCGCACCACCTACGCTCAAGGCAGCTTGCGCGCGGTGCGCTTCCTGGCGGGTCGCCGCCAGGGCCTGTTCGACATGTACGACGTGCTCGGCCTCAAATAAACAAAATCAGGCCAGAATCAACCCATGCCATTGTTTGAATACTTTGCCGAGGGTGATCTGGTCAGCCGCACCGTCGCCGTGTTGTTGCTGGTGATGTCGGTAGCCAGCTGGGTCGTCATCCTCTGGAAATCGTGGCTGCTGCAGCGCGCCAGTGGCGACGTAGAACGCAGCACCGCTGCATTCTGGCAAGCGCCCAACCTGGCCGATGGTGCCTTGCGCGTCTCGGCGCTAGACCGCGCCCGCATGGTGTTGCCCATGATCGAAGCCACGCAGCACATCACGCCCGCCGGCACCTTGGCTGGTGCCGGCGACCGCGCCCAACAACTTACCCGCGTGCTGCGCAACGCGCTGCACGAAGTGCTGCACAAGCTGCAGTTTGGTCAAGTGCTATTGGCCACGGTGGGTTCTACTGCGCCGTTTGTGGGGCTGTTGGGCACCGTCTGGGGTATTTACCACGCGCTGGTGGCCATCGCCCATCTGGGCCAAATCACCATCGACAAACTCGCCGGCCCCGTGGGCGAGGCGCTAATCATGACCGCTGCAGGCTTGGCCGTCGCCATTCCCGCCGTGCTGGCCTACAACGTGTTTGGCCGTTTGGTGGGCCGCATGGAGGCTGACCTCGAAGGTTTTGCGCGCGACTTGCGCGAGCTGCTGGCCGGGCACCCGGTCGCCTGACCAGACCCGCGCCATGGCATTTGGCCGCCTCGAACGCAGCAAGGGCACCGAGCCCATGAGCGACATCAACATGACGCCGCTGATCGACGTGATGCTGGTGCTGGTGGTGATCTTCATCCTGACAGCGCCGCTGCTGGCCAGTTCTATCCGCCTCGATTTGCCCAAGACCGACGCCGCCAAAGGCAGCTCGGGCGCTCCTTTCGTCACCCTGGTGCTGACGTCCGCCGGGCAGCTTTACCTGAACGACAAGCCCGTGGCAGCGGATGCGCTGGTGTCCCAACTGACGGAAACCGCCGCCAATGCCCCCGACACCGAAGTGCAATTGCGCGCCGACACCACCGTGCCCTACGGCCGGGTGGTGGAGGTGATGGGCCTGGCGCAAAAAGCCGGTCTGAACCGCATTGGTTTTGTGGCCGACGCCCCAACGCCACCCCAGCGCTGAATCTGGCTTTAGACGGGCCTTTGGGGCCTCGACAAGGTACTTGCACACGGCTTCTGCGCCTGTGACGCTCAAGCGCCTAAAATCCTCGCATTGCAGCGCAAAACTGCTCATTCATTGTTGTGCTTTCCCGGTTCCCCCTCCATGCAAGAAAAATACAGCCATCTCGAAGTTGAACCTGCTGCGCAGGCCCACTGGAACGCACGCGACGCCTACCGCGTGACGGAAGACGCGTCGAAGAAGAAGTTCTACGCCTGTTCCATGCTGCCGTACCCCAGCGGCAAGCTGCACATGGGCCACGTGCGCAACTACACCATCAACGACATGCTCACGCGCTACCTGCGCATGAACGGCTACAACGTGCTGATGCCCATGGGCTGGGACGCCTTTGGCCTGCCGGCCGAGAACGCCGCGTTGAAGAACGGCGTGCCGCCCGCGCAGTGGACTTACGACAACATCGCCTACATGAAGAAGCAGATGCAGGCGATGGGCTTGGCCATCGACTGGTCGCGCGAAGTCGCCACCTGCTCGCCCGAGTACTACAAGTGGAACCAGTGGCTGTTCCTGAAAATGCTGGACAAGGGCATTGCCTACCGCAAGACCCAGGTCGTCAACTGGGACCCGGTAGACCAAACCGTGCTGGCCAACGAACAAGTGATCGACGGCAAGGGCTGGCGCACGGGCGCCACGGTAGAGAAGCGTGAGATCCCCGGCTACTACCTGAAGATCACCGACTACGCTGAAGAATTGCTCGGCCAAACGCAAGAAAACCTGACCGGCTGGCCCGACAAGGTGCGCCTGATGCAGGAAAACTGGATCGGCAAGAGCGAAGGTGTGCGTTTCGCTTTCACCCACGACATCCATGACAGCACTGGCGCGCTGATTGGCGATGGCCGCATGTACGTGTTCACCACGCGTGCTGACACCATCATGGGCGTGACCTTCTGTGCCGTGGCGCCCGAGCACCCGCTGGCGCAACACGCTGCGGCAACGAACCCCAAGCTTGCCGCCTTCATTGAAGAGTGCAAGAAGGGCGGCACGACCGAAGCCGAATTGGCCGCGCGTGAAAAGGTGGGCATGCCCACCGGCCTGCAAGTGGTGCACCCGCTCAACGGCCACAAGATCGACGTGTGGGTGGGCAACTATGTGCTCATGGGTTATGGCGACGGCGCCGTGATGGGCGTGCCCGCACACGACGAACGCGACTTCACCTTCGCGTTGAAGTACGACCTGCCCATCGTGCAAGTGGTGCAAGTCGATGGCCTGCACTACAACTACCACGAGTGGCAGGACTGGTACGGCGACAAGCAGCGCGGCGTAACCATCAACTCTGACAGTTTCAGTGGGTTGTCGTTCAAAGACGCCGTCAACGCCGTGGCCCACGCACTGGAAACCAAGGGCCTGGGAGAGAAAAAGACCACCTGGCGCCTGCGTGATTGGGGCGTGAGCCGCCAACGCTACTGGGGCACCCCGATCCCGATCATCCACTGTGATGAACACGGCGCCGTACCCGTGCCCGAGAAAGACCTGCCGGTGGTTTTGCCCACCGACTGCGTGCCCGACGGCTCGGGCAACCCGCTGCACAAACACGAAGGCTTCCACGCCGGTGTGACCTGCCCGGTTTGTGGCAAAGCCGCCCGTCGCGAAACCGACACCATGGACACCTTCGTCGACAGCTCGTGGTACTTCATGCGCTACTGCGACCCGAAGAACGACGAGAAGATGGTCGCCGAAGGCGCCAACTACTGGATGCCAATGGACCAGTACATCGGTGGCATTGAACACGCCATCCTGCACTTGCTCTACGCCCGCTTCTGGACCAAGGTGATGCGCGACCTCGACCTGGTGAAGGTCGACGAGCCGTTCACCAAGCTGCTCACGCAAGGCATGGTGCTCAACGACATCTACTCGCGCAAGGGCGAGAAGGGCGGCATCGAATACTTCTGGCCAAGTGAAGTCGAAGACGTGACCGACGACACCGGCAAGGTTATCGGCGCCAAGCTCATCGCTGCCAAGGGTGACCTGCCTGCTGGCACCGCTATCACCTACGAAGGTGTCGGCACCATGAGCAAGAGCAAAAACAACGGTGTTGATCCGCAAGAGCTGATTGAAAAATACGGCGCCGATACGGCCCGCATCTACACCATGTTCACCGCGCCGCCCGAAGCCACGCTGGAGTGGAACGACGCGGCGGTGGAAGGTTCGTACCGCTTCTTGCGCCGTGTGTGGAACTTTGGCGTGAAGCTGGCTGCTACTGATTTCGCAGCTGCCACCGCAGCTACAGTGGGCGCAAAAGGCCTGAATGATGTGCAGTTTGGCAAAGACGCCAAAGGGCTGCGCCTGGAGATCCACACCGTGCTCAAACAGGTGGACTACGACTACCAGCGCATGCAATACAACACCGTGGTGTCGGGCGCGATGAAGATGCTCAACGCGCTGGAAGACTTCAAGGCGCTGGACACTCCCGGTGCGTTGATCGCCTTGGCCGAGTCGTTTGGCATTCTGTTGCGCTGCATTTACCCGGCTACGCCGCACGCTGCTCACGCGCTGTGGACGGAACTGGGCTACGCCGGCCAATTCGGTGATTTGCTGGACGCCCCATGGCCGAAGGTCGACCCCAAGGCGCTGGAACAAGACGAGGTGGAACTGATGCTGCAAGTCAACGGCAAGCTGCGCGGTGCCATTCTGGTGCCCGCTGGTGCCAGCAAGGATGCCATCGAGGCCGCGGCTCTGGCCAGCGACGCCTTCATCAAGGCGGCCAATGGCGCGGCGCCGAAAAAGGTCATCGTGGTGCCTGGGCGCCTGGTGAACGTGGTGGTCTGATGCGCAGCACTCCACTATCGCGTCGCCAAATGTTGCGGCCTCTGGCGGCAACGGTGGCCGCCGCCAGCTTGTCGGCCTGCGGCTTCAAGTTGCGCCAGGCGCCTGACTACGCTTTCAACACTATCTACATCCAGGCGGCCGAGTCGTCGTCGTTGGCGAACGAGCTGAAGCGCAACATCGCCTCCAGCGGCAAGGTCACCGTGCGCAACGACCCATTGGGCTTGACCCAGGCCGACGTGGTGCTGGTGGTGATCCTCGACCAGCGTGTGAAGTCGGTGGCCACCCGCAGTTCCGCTGGGCAGGTGCAGGAGTTCACGCTCACCTCGCGCTTCAAGTTCCGCCTGCGCACGCCTGCTGGAGAGGAGCTGATTCCAGACGCCGAGATCGTGCAACGGCGCGAAATCAGCTACTCAGAATCTGAAGCCCTGGGTAAAGATGCGGAAGAGGCTTTGCTCTACCGCAACATGCAAACCGACATCGTGCAGCAGGTGACACGCCGGTTGGCGGCGGTCAAAGAGATCTGATTCGACTGCGCAAACAACAAAGCTCGGCTGATGCAAATGCAGCCGGGCTTTGTTTTTAGGGCGAGCGGTTTTCAGCGTCCCGCGCGGTCACGCATCAAGGTGCTTTTGCCAAACAGCGATTCCACCAAATCCACCGCCAGCACGGCCGTGCGGTTGCGCACATCGAGCGCCGGGTTCAGTTCCACAATGTCGAGCGAGGCGAGTTTGCCGCTGTCGGCAATCATTTCCATGCACAACTGCGCTTCGCGGTAGGTGGGGCCGCCGGGCACGGTAGTGCCCACGCCGGGGGCGATGTCGGGGTCGAGAAAATCCACGTCGAAGCTCACATGCAGATGGGTTTCGTCGTCTAGCCCAGCCAGCGCCTGCAGCATGGTTTGGCGCATGCCTTGTTCGTCGATGAAGCGCATGTCGAACACTTCGAGCTTTTGCGCGTGCACGAGTCGCTTTTCACCTTCGTCCACACTGCGGATGCCAATTTGCCGAATCTGCTGCGGCAGCAGCGCGGGCGTGTGGCCGCCAATACGCGTCAACACATCAGGTCCCAAACCGCAGAGGCAGGCCACGGGCATGCCGTGTACGTTGCCGCTGGGCGTGAGTTCGCTGGTGTTGAAGTCGGCATGTGCGTCGAGCCACAACACGCGCAGTTTCTTGCCGTTTTCGCGGCAATGGCGTGCCACGGCCGCAATACTGCCCAGGCCCAGGCAGTGGTCGCCACCCAGCAGAATGGGCATCTGGCCTTGGCTCAGCACGCCGTAGACGGCATCGCACACCGCTTCGTTCCAGGTCACGACTTCTTCCAGATGGCGGTAGCCGTTCACTGGCGGCTGCCAAGGGTTGGGCGGGCCGCTGAGGTTGCCTTGGTCGATCACCGTCAGGCCGTGGCTTTGCAGGGCTTCTTTCAAACCAGCGACGCGTAAAGCCTCGGGGCCCATGGAGGCACCGCGTGCGCCGGCGCCCACGTCGGTGGGCGCGCCAATCAAGACAGCGGTGGGGAAGGGCGATTCGTTCATGGTGCGATGGATTCTGAAGGCATTGGGCGCGCTTGCCTAGCGGCAGTTAAAGCGGCCGTCACTGCAGACGCCGTAGCGTTGTGGTTCAGCAGGCCGAACAGGTCTTTCGGGTCGGCCATTTCGGGCACCAGGTCGATCGGCGTGGCGAGTTCGGGATGCTCTTGCAGCAACTGGTACAGCAGGTGCAGAGCCGAGAAATCTTCGAGCGCGAAGCCCACCGAGTCGAACACCGTGACCTGGTCTGGGCTGGTGCGGCCGGGCGCGGTGGCTTGCACCACGCGGGCGAACTCGGTCACGGCAAAGTCGGCTGGCAAGCGTTGGATTTCGCCTTCGATGCGGGTTTGCGGTTCAAACTCGACAAACACCTTGGCGTCGGCGCGTTGCAGGATGGAGGGGGCCAGCTCGGTCTTGCCAGGGCAGTCGCCGCCCACGGCGTTCAGGTGCATGCCGGGCGCAATCATCTCGGGCGTCAAGATGGTGGCGGCGCGCTTGTCGGCGGTGGCGGTGGTCACGATGTCGCTGCCGCGCACTGCTTCGGCCGTGGAGGCGCAGGGCACCACGTCCAGACCGGGCAGCGCCATGGCGGCCAGGTTGCGCTGCAGCTTGGCGGTGGCGGCGGGGTCTACGTCATACAGGCGCAGGCTGCGAATACCCAGCAGGTGGTAGAACGCCAGCGCCTGGAATTCGCTCTGCGCGCCATTGCCAATCAAGGCCATCACGCGTGCATTGGGGCGGGCCAAGTGCCGTGCGGCCAGCACCGACATCGCGGCAGTGCGCAGGGCGGTGGTCAGCGTCAATTCGGACAACAGCAGCGGGTAGCCGGTTTCCACTTCAGACAACACGCCAAACGCGGTGACGGTCAGCAAGCCATCCACCGTGTTTTTCGGGTGGCCGTTGACGTATTTGCAGCTATACAAACGCCCATCGCTGGTGGGCATGAGTTCAATCACGCCGTGCAGCGAGTGGATGGCGTGGCGTGGCGACTTGTCGAACTGGTCCCAGCGCTGGTAGTCGGCCTCGATGGTGTCGGCCAGCCGCGTCAAAAAGGCTGGCAGGCCAACGGTGGCGAGTAGTTTGCGTAATTGGTCGATGCCGATGTAGTTCACCATGGTGGGCTCTCCTGTTTGTGTTCTATCCAAGATTCTCCAAACTTGTTGCGCTAACGAATAGCCAGAAAACTGCTCATTATTTTTGGCTAATGATGCAAAATGCTTGGCCTGATAAAGCAATTTGTACAAAGCATGGATGACCTAGACCACCAACTCATCGGTCTGCTGCGCACCAACGCGCGCACGCCGGTGGCCAGCCTGGCCAAAACCTTGAAGGTGGCGCGCGGCACGGTGCAAAACCGGTTGGCGCGGTTGGAGGCCGAAGGCACCATCGCCGGCTACACGCTGCGCCTCAAACCCCAGGCTGAGCGCCAACGCATCCGCGCCTGGATGACGGTGGCGGTGGAGGGCAACCGCACCCAGCACGTGTTGCAGGCTTTGCGCGGCGACCCGGCAGTGGGTGCCATCCACACCACCAATGGCCGCTGGGACATTGCCGCCGAGCTGCGTGCCGACACGCTGGAAGGTTTTGACCAAGTGCTCACGCGCATCCGTCTGCTCGACGGGATTTCGCAAACCGAGACGAGCCTGCTGCTGTCGACCATCCAGCTTTAAGCGTGTCAGCGCCCCGGTAAACTCACCCCATGCAGATCGCCCCCGCCAAACTTGCCTCCCAGCTCCAACAGGGCCTGCGCTCGCTCTATACCGTGTATGGTGATGAGCCTTTGCTGGTGCAAGAGGCGACCGACGCCATACGCAACATCGCACGCACGCAGGGTTATACCGAGCGGACGGTACACACCGTGGCCGGTGCGCATTTCGACTGGAGCGGCGTGTTGGCCGCTGGCGGCTCGCTCAGCCTGTTTGCCGACAAACAAATCGTCGAGGTGCGGATCCCTTCGGGCAAGCCTGGCAAAGACGGCAGCGCCGTACTGCAACAGTTGGCGCGCCAGGCGCAAGACAACGACAGCACCCTCACGCTGGTGGTGCTGCCCAAGCTCGACAAGATGACCAAGAGCGGTGCCTGGTTTGGCGCGCTCGATGGCTTTGGCGTGACGGTGCAGGTCGACCCGGTGGAGCGTGCTGCGCTGCCGCAATGGATCGCGCAGCGCCTGGCCGCGCAGCAGCAACGTGTGGCCGGTGGTGAAGCCGGCCAGCGCGCCCTGCAGTTTTTTGCCGACCGCGTGGAAGGTAACCTGCTGGCGGCGCACCAAGAGGTGCAAAAGCTTGGCTTGCTGTTCCCTGCTGGCGAGCTGACCGAAGAGCAGATTGAAAGCGCGGTGCTCAACGTGGCGCGCTACGACGTGTTCAAGCTATCCGAGTCTGTGCTGGGCGGACAGGTGCAACGTGTGCAGCGCATGCTGGACGGCTTGCAGGCCGAGGGCGAGGCCGAGGTGTTGGTGCACTACACGCTGGCCGAAGACATCCGTGCCCTGAAGCGTGTGCGTGACGCCATGGCCGACGGCAAGCCGCTGCCCATGGCTTTGCGTGAGCAGCGTGTGTGGGGGGTGAAGGAACGGCTGTTTGAGCGCGTACTGCCCCGCTTGAGTGCGCCGCTATTGGCAGAACTGTTGCAGTCAGCGCATCTGGTCGACGGCATCGTCAAAGGCCTGAAGGCACCCGGTTGGCCGGCCGATGGCTGGCAGGCGCTGCAACAACTGGCCATGCAGCTTTGCCGCGCCTGCGCCGTGCAGCCACGCCAGGCGGGTGCACCAGCGCAACGCCGGTAGTTACAGCTAGAACGCCGACGCGGCTTCAGCCCGTTTTCAGCGGGCTTGGGCATCCTCGATCAATTGGGTGATGCCATCGGCCATCCACCCCTCAGGCACGGCGCCGGCATCCAGGCGTAGCGCCCAGCCGCCATCCGTACGCTCTACCTGAACAGGGCGGTTCCACTGCAATAGCCATGCGAGCCAGATGGCTTGGTTGGCGGTGGGGACGGCGCCGCCCTCAGCCTCTAGCAGCCCGGTGAACACCGTGCGGTCCAGCACCATCAGCTTGCCGCCTTGCAGTTCCACTTGGCCAGGCAGCGCTTGCACCAAGGCCGCACCGGCTTGGGCAGCGTCGGCAAACGTACCCAAAGTGGCCAGTGCCGCGCGCAAGGCTTGACCGATGGCCACACCGCGTTGGGCTTCAGATTGCGCGAGTTCGGCGTGGTCCAGGCGGCCCCAGTCGATGGCGGGAATCGTGCAGTCCGCAGCACCCGCGGCTTGCACGAAGCTGTGCACGGCGGCCTCGTAGTCCAGGCGCACAAAACCGGCACATACGGGGGCGAGTTGCGCCACGCGGCCGGCCAGCAATTGCTGTTGCTGCACGGCCAGCTTTTCACGCAACATCTCGTCGCGCTCATTGCGCAGGTTCGACAACTCCAGTGCGTTGCGCAAGTCGGTGCGCAGCAACTCCAGATCCCACGGCTTGGTGATGTAGCGGTAGATCTCGCCAGTGTTGATGGCCTCAATCGCCTCGCCCAGCTCGGAGTAAGCGGTGGTCAACATGCGCACGATGCCGGGATGGTTGTCCCGTGCATAGCGCAGCAGTTCGTTGCCGTAGGCCGTGGGCATGCGTTGGTCGGTGATCAGCACGGCAATCTCGTCGCCGCGCGCTTGCAGAATGGCCTGGCCTTCTTCTACGGACGAGGCTGTCAGCACCGGGGCCATGGTGTTGACCAGGCGCTCAAAGTACTTGAGTGCCATGGGTTCGTCGTCGACATACAGGATCTTGTCAGCTCTCATAAACCGTTCTCAACTTGGGTTAGCAATATGGATGGGCCGGAACTGCAGGGTGACGTGTGTGCCCTGCCCGGGAGGGGAATCGATTTCAATGCTGCCGCCTACCGCCTGCATCACGCGGCGGCAAAACAGCAAGCCCATGCCGGAGCCACCATCTTGCTGCTTGGTGGTCATCGGAACATGGGTCAGATGTTTCAAAATTTCGGCGGGAATGCCAGGACCATTGTCGACAAAACGGATCCACGGCAAGGATTGGTCTGACTTCAGGCCCGCCTCTGCGCCGGGCTGCAAACCCATGCTGATATGCAGAGTGGGTTTGTCCATTTTGCGCAAAGCATACAGAGCGTTCTTGGTCAGCGTGCAAAGCACCAGGTACACCAGCTCGCGCCGACCCGGCAGTGAGAAGTCCTGCTGCACTTCACGGCTGATGATGCTGCGTTCGCCCAGGTCGAAAGGGTACTCGTCCAGCAACGATTCGACCAGGCTGCTGGCGGTAACCAGGGGTGCCGCAGCGCCCGGATAAGCGTCGCGCGCCGAGTGCAGAAACGTTTGTACCAGCGACTGGCAATAGACGGTGCGCCGCTCGGCCGACTCCAGCGCCGCCAGCACTTCGCCGGGGCTGCCTTCGCGGAACACAGCCATGCTTTCTGTCTGCGCCGCATCGTCTGGCGAAGGTGCAATGTAGCGCTGGCGCAGGGCGTCCATGTAGCCGCGTACGGTGGCCAGCGGGGTATTGAGCTCGTGCGCCAGAAAGCCCAGCGTTTCGCGCATGGCCAGTGCACGGTGCTCATGCATGGCGCGCTCAAAAGAGCGTTGCCGATGCTGTGCGAGCGCTTGGCGCAGCGTCATCCGCGTCAACTCTTCGTCCAGCGGCTTCTCCAGGATGCGGTAGACGTCGCCTTCATTGACCGCCGTGATGGCCATGTTCTTTTCGGCGTACGCAGTCACCAGCATGCGCACCACACTACGGTAGTCGCGTTGGGCCAGGCGCAACAACTCCAGCCCATGGCGCTGCGGCATGCGGTAGTCGGTCAGCAGCACGGCAATTTCGGCAGAGCGCGTTTGCAGCACCTGCAGCGCTTCGTCGACGCTGGCGGCGGTGAGGATGGTGAACTCGTTGCCAAACATGCGCGCAAACCACTTGCACGCCTGCGGCTCGTCATCGACGTACAGCAGTGTCGAGGCAGAAAGTTCGGGAGACGCGTCAAGTTGCGACATGATTTTGCAGTGCTCAGGCGTTCAGATTCGCCAAGCGCAAGTCGAAGGAGAACTCGGTCCATTCGCCAGTTTCGCTGGCCACGCGCAACTCTCCACCATGCCGGTTGATGATGGCGTAGCTCACACTCAGGCCCAGGCCCAGGCCTTTGCCAACTTCACGTGTGGTGAAGAAAGGCTCAAACACCCGCACAAGATTTTCTGCAGTGATGCCGGTGCCGTTGTCGCGCACAGCGACCTGCAGCCGTGCATCCACACGCTGTGCATGCACACTGATTTTGGGCGTTTTCCGGCCGGACTTCTGCAGTGCCAGGGCGGCATTTCCCAGCAGGTTGATGAGCACGCCGATGACGGCCGGTTCATCGCCGTGCACATGGCTGTCCATGGGAAGATCGGTTGAGACCTCAATGCCCTTAAGCTCAAAGCCAGTGAGCCTTAGTGCCGACTTCAACGCCTTTTCAAACAAGAAGATGCGGCTCGCATCGTCCCCGGGCTTTTGATAGGCAAAGGTCTTGAGGTCGGTGACGATGCCCTGCACCCGCTGCATGCCCTCTTTGGCGTCAGCCAGGCTTTCCTTCAACATCTCGCTACCCAGCGGTGCCGCATCCATCTGGGCCATGTTTAGCGCCATCAGGCTGTAGTTCACGGGATTGTTGACTTCATGCAGCAAACCCGCAGCCAGAGTGCCCAAGGCCGCCATTTTTTCCTGCTGCATCATGTGCCCCTTGATCTCTGCCAGGGCTTTGTTGGTGCTGACGAGCTCGGCGTTCTTTTCCGAGACTTCATGCTGCAACTCAAACAGTCGGATGCGTGCCTTTTCATTGAACCAGGTGCAAAACACGCTAGTGACTGCGGAGAACAGTGTGAACAGCGTGTTCGTGATCAAGCGCGCCGAATTGCTGCCCGCATCTGGATGAAGGGTGCAGGCGGCGACGTACAGCGCCAGTGTGAGAACCGCAAACCCGACGCTTTCTACGAAGCTGATGGGCAAAATAATGCCAACTGCATAGAGGGCTAGATGTAAGCCCACGAAATAGATCGACTGTGCGCCGTCCGTCGTGTAGATCATGAAAGAGATCATGAGTTGCGGCAGCAGCAGCCACAACATCGTCATGGCGCGAACATGCTGTCTGCCGAACTCCGTCAGCAACACACGCAAGATGCCAAAAGTGAGGGCCGCGACCAGCACCCGCAGCAGAGTGAACTCGCTCAAACGTTCGGGGTAGGTGAAGTAGTCGAGTCCAAAGCCTGCGAGCACGAGCACGATCGACGTCACACAGCCGGCCTTGCTGTAGCCAAGCCGGAAGTCTGAGAGCTGCTGCTCGTAGGGCGAGCGGGTTCTGCTAATGGCTTGCAATGGCCACCGCCTTCGATTCTGCTTTGACCGTCAATTCGCCAAAGATATTGACGCCCGTGGCGTCGGTGTAGAGCTTTGATGGCGCGTCAAACCCATTCAGTACGGACTGCATCTGCTCCTCGTTGCGGTAGATGAGATACCACTCGAGCAGATGTTCCATGACGTAGCGCTGCGGGTTGTCGGAGTGCACGTTGGTGACCAGGATGCGTCCGCCCTCGCGCAGCCTGGACACAAAATACTTCACCAGTCGGCTGCAGACCTTGTCGGTTAAATAATCGAACAAGCCAGCGCAATACACAAAGTCGAATTGTTCTTCCGCAGACGCCGTGGTGGCGCGTTGCGCGCGTTTGAGCAGTTGATTGACGGACTCGTGCTGCAGCGTGAAGCGCAAGGATTTGCCGGTGCCGGCCTGTGCTTCCTCCAGCCGTTGCCGGGTGTATTCCAGTGTCTCGCTGCTGAAGTCCACCAACACAAACTCCAGCTTGTCGAAGTCGGGGTTGGTGCGCACGAAGCGCTGAATCTCGGCTGCAGGACCGCAGCCAATGTTCAATACGCGCAAGGTGCGTTGTTCTGCCACGGCCTTTTGGGCCAGCTCGTCCAGCTTGCTGCACAAGATGTCGATGCGATTGCGGTGAGCCTGCGCGACTCCAGCTTTCAAGAACAGCAGGTTGACCAATTGCACGTAGGTGGAAGTGCCTTGCCGTGGGTCGCCCAGGATCTGGTTCACCATTTCGTAGTCGCCTGCATAGCCCAGTGGCTTGGCGAACGTGCGGTAGACGAAAGGGGCTTGCAGAATGAGCGGGTGAATGGCGGCCTGCGCAAAGCTGCGGTGCACGGCGGTCTGCGACTCGTCCACTTGCGAAGCCACGGCTTCCAGGCGGGTCAAAAACTCGGCACCCTTTTCAACCAATGGCTGGGCCAGTCCATAAAACACGTCTTCACTTACGCGACCGTTGGCGTCGCGCGGCAGGCCAGAGGCAATGTCGGCTTGGTCGATCCAGCGCGAGGCTTCAGAGAGATAGGCCCGCATTTCGCTGACCACGACTTGGTAGTCATGCCGAATGGTGAATCTCTTTTGCCAGTCGTCGACAAAAGCCAGCGCCTCTTGGGCGACCGAGGCTTTGTCGAGCCCCATGACCTGCAGGTCTTGCCACTCGTCGCTGAGCGTGACGGACACGACCGACATCAGGCCGGTGTTCACCAAACCCACTACCGCAGCCTTGCCTTGGTAGATGGTCTTCAGCCCGGATCGGATGGTCAGATCACTTAGCACCTCACTGATCCGAACAACCGAGTTGGGCGTATAGAGTTCCATTTCCAACGAGCGCCGCTGGAGACGGGTCAACGTGCCTCGGGTGGGATCTCCCTGGCTGTTACGGAAAACGATAACGGGGTCAATAGATCTGAGAGGCTGCACGGGCTCTTGTACTCACAAACGGCGATACGAAACAAAGAATATCTTTGACAACAGGCGTGGCGAAAATCTGGCTGTGCCCTGCACCGGCGTAGACATCCCGGATCGATTCTGGCATTGTTTCAAAACACAAATGCAGACGCCGTCACTATATCCAGAATGTTGTAGTTCCAACGCGACGGCCATCCCGACGTCTGACCACATACGTCTTCTTTCGTGTCCGCACAGCCCCCCAAAATTTATGCATTTGAATCAAAAGACGCTCGAAACTTTTTATGCCGCTTTTGCGCAACTGGATGCCGAGACCATGGCCCGTTGTTATGCCGAAGATGCGCGGTTTGATGATGAGGTTTTTTCGTTGCGCGGCCAGCAAGAGGTGGCCGGTATGTGGCGCATGTTGTGTGCCGTGACCGAGGCCAAAGGACGCGATGTGTGGCGCCTCACTTTTGACGGCATTGAGGCAGACGCCCAGAGAGGGCACGCCCATTGGGAGGCGCACTACCGTTTCAGTGCCACCGGGCGCATGGTGCACAACATCATCGATGGCGAGTTTGAGTTCAATGCGACGGGCCAGATTGTGGCCCACCGCGACCAATTCAATTTCTGGCGTTGGTCGCGCCAAGCCCTGGGTTTACCAGGCCTTTTGCTAGGGTGGACGCCGATGCTGCGCAGCAAAGTGCGGGCACAGGCGCAGGCCAATTTGCAGAAGTTTTTGGCCACACACTAAGCTCTTTTAAGAGCACTGAAAGGGATGAATACCAGGGCTGCGCAGCCCTGGTATTTCTGTCAGGTCGGAGCGCGTTGACGATCCACGCAGTCGATCAAGCGCCGTGGCACTTCTTGAACTTCTTGCCGCTACCGCAAGGGCAAGGGTCGTTGCGGCCGGGGCCGGCTTCCACGCGCACGGTTTCCACACGTGGGCCAATGGCGCGCCACATTTCAAACAAGTCGTACACCGCCCAGATGCCTTCGCCAAACGCTTCCAGGCGTGCTTTGGACATGCTTGGTGGTGGCTCTTCGCCGCCTTCTTCGTCAGGGCCGAAGGGCGAGATTTCAGCTGGGCCGTCGTCGTCTTCCGACAAGGCCACGATGGCGCCCAAGGCCTGGTCGAGCCACTTCACGGCTTCTTTGTCTTTGGGTGGGGCTTTCCATTCGTCAGGCCAGGCTTCGACGGCAAACATGAAACCCAAGGCCCACACCTGCGCGAACGCGGGCACGGCATCGTCTTCACCATCGGGCAGGGCTTCGGCGCGCTCTTCTGGCGTGAGCGCGGCCAGCATGCCACGCACGTCCATCACCTCGGGCATGTAGGCGCGTGGGTCTTCCAGGTTTTCGATCTTTTGCGACAGTGCATCGGCCACGTGGTTGCAGCGGCGAAGCCAGAGTTCGGTGAAGCGCTCTTCCTGCGCGGCATCAGCAAACGAGCCTTCGCCTTCGTCGCCGGTACCCAGCAGCACGGGCAGGTATTCGCTGGGCAGGATCACACGGCGGCTGCACAACACGGCTGCCATGAAACCTTCACAAAACTCCCACTGCGGGGTTTCGTCGTTGCGTGTGCGCAGGTCCTCCAGGATGTCTTCGAGGGCTTCGTAGTCCTCGGGTTGCAGGTCGAGGGGGGCTTCAGGGTTTTCGGTGATGAGAGTCATGGTGGTGTTCGGTAGGTGTTTGGTGAGGGCGGGTGTTCAAAACGGTACCCGTAAAACCACAACTAGGCGCGAAGAGGGCGGCACTTGCAACAGAATGTGGCGACACTGAAGTTTAGCCAGTAGCATGCGTCGCTGGAGGCCATAACCCATGATGCATTACCTGAACTCCGTCTATCCCGTGCGCTACACCGTTTTCGGACTCAGTTGCATCGGCTTGCTGCTGAGCCTGTTCTACGTGCTGTTTATCGGCACTGGCGGTTGGATATTTCTGCTCTGTCTGGCACTGGTGCTGCTGGGCATTTACGACCTGCGGCAAACCAAAAAGTCAGTGCTGCGCAATTATCCGGTGATTGGCCACATCCGCTACATGCTGGAGTTCATCCGGCCTGAAATTCGCCAGTATTTTTTCGAAGCCGACACCGACGCCACGCCGTTCTCGCGCGCCCAGCGCTCGCTGGTTTACCAGCGCGCCAAGAGCCAGGCCGACAAACGCCCGTTCGGCACGCAGTTGGATGTGCTGGCCGAGGGCTACGAGTGGATCAACCATTCGGTGGCGCCCACCATCGTCGCCACCCACGACTTCCGCACGCTGATTGGGGTGGACTCGGCTACCGGCCAAGCGGCGACGACGTCGAGCTGTACGCAGCCCTACGACGCCAGCATCTTCAACATCTCCGCCATGAGCTTTGGCGCCTTGTCGGCCAACGCCATCCTGGCGTTGAATTCTGGCGCCAAACAAGGCCGCTTTGCGCACGACACGGGTGAAGGTTCCATCTCGGTGCACCACCGCGTGAATGGCGGCGACTTGATCTGGGAAATTGGCTCGGGCTACTTTGGCTGCCGCAACGACGACGGCACCTTCAATGCCGAGCGCTTTACCGAGAACGCGCTTGACCCGCAGGTGAAGATGATTGAGCTGAAGATCAGCCAAGGCGCCAAGCCCGGCCACGGCGGGGTGTTGCCCGGCCCGAAGGTCACGGCCGAAATTGCGCAGGCGCGCGGTGTGCCGATTGGTGTCGATTGCGTTTCGCCTTCAGCGCACAGCGCCTTTTCCACACCGACCGAGATGATGCATTTCATCGCCAAACTGCGCGACCTGTCGGGCGGCAAACCCACCGGCTTCAAGTTTTGCATTGGCCACCCGTGGGAATGGTTTGCCATGGTGAAGGCCATGCTGGAAACCGGCATCACGCCCGACTTCATCGTGGTGGACGGTGCCGAGGGCGGCACTGGCGCGGCGCCGCTGGAATTTACCGATCATGTGGGCGCACCGTTGCAAGAAGGCCTGCAATTGGTGCACAACACGCTGCTGGGCGTGGGGCTGCGCAGCCGCATCCGGCTCGGCTGCGCCGGCAAGGTGATCAGCGCTTTCGACCTGGCGCGCATGATGGCGCTGGGTGCCGACTGGTGCAACTCTGCGCGTGGCTTCATGTTTGCGCTGGGTTGCCTGCAAGCCCAGGCTTGCCACACCGGCCATTGCCCCACGGGCGTGACCACACAAGACCCGGTGCGCCAACAAGCCATCATCGTGCCCGACAAGGCCGAGCGCGTGCTCAACTTCCATCAGAACACGCTGGAGGCCTTGCGCGAAATGGTGCAAGCCGCTGGCCTGACGCACCCGAGCGAAATCACCGCCCACCACATCGTGCGGCGCATGAACGAAACCGGGGTGAAGCTGCTGGTGACGGTGATGCCGCCGTTGAAGGCTGGCGCGCTGCTGAACAACGACATCAGCACGCTGCCCAACGTCTACAAGTTCTACTGGGGCCGTGCCCAGGCTGACAGCTTCAAGATGAAAATTGAATAGCAGTCTGCGCAGTCACACCGTGCGCTAGAAGTCTTTTTCGTAGTGCAAGAACGGCCTTGTCTTTGCTTAACAGCAAAGCTTGGTGGGCCACGGCCAGGTCGATGAAACACTGGTCGTCCGGGTCTTTGCAAACGGTGTTGACGCGCGGAGCCACTTCCACCAGATGGGCGTGTTGGTCGAAGGCGGCCAACACGTCGGCTTTGCTCAGTTCGTAAAGCGCCAGCTTGGGTTGCAGGTGGGTGTAGTCGAGCACCCGCTCTAACTCGTTGCGCATGTGTTGGATGGCGAGCCAGTGCAGGCTGCCCGCCAACAAGCCAGCGCGGATGGGTTCACACACCGGGTCGTTGAACAAGAAGATGTCCAGCACGATGTTGGTGTCGAGCACCACAGACTTAGTCGTAGCGGGTGGTGCCGAGGTCGCCAAGTCCATCAAGCTGGATCGGTTTTGTCGGCGGAGCGGCGCGCCGAGCCGGCCACCATGTCGAAGCGGAACAGGCGGCATTCGATCGGGCCGTTCCACATCGGCACGCGCCGGCTTTCTTTCAGGCGCATGCGGCTGGGTAACTTGAGGTCGGGGGTCAGCACCCAGGCTGTCCAGCCGGCGTAGTTTTTCTTCCAGTGTGTGGCCAGTTGCGGGAAGAAGTCGCCACCGTCGTCGGTTTGCGCTTGTTCGCGGCTGACCACTTGCACGGGTGGCGGCGCATCGCGTCCACCTTGGCGCCCCGTATTGCGGCCCTCCCGCGCGACACCGGCCACGGCAATCCGGTCGCCATACGGTGGGTTGATCATCAGCACACCGCTGGCGGTAGGGGGTTGGCGCTGCAGAGCATCGCCGCCACGAAACTGCACGAAGTTGGCCACGCCCGCGCGCTCGGCGTTGCGCATGGCGAAGTCGACCATGCGGTGGGCCACGTCACTGCCAAAAATCTCGGTGCGCGGAGCGTGTTCAGCCGCGCGGGCCTGGCTCAGCAGCGAATCCCATACGTGCGGTTGAAACGGCAGCAGCTTTTCGAACGCAAAGCGGCGGCGGCTGCCCGCGGCGATGTTGCAGGCGATCTGGGCGGCCTCGATGGCGATGGTGCCGCTGCCGCAGCAGGGGTCGTAAAGCGGGGTTTCGCCATCCCATTCGCTGGCGGCCAGCATGGCAGCGGCCAGGGTTTCCTTTAATGGGGCTTCGCCCTTGTCTTCACGCCAGCCGCGTTTGAACAGCGGCTCGCCCGAGGTGTCCATGTACAGCGTGGCGCGGTCGGTGGTCAAGTGGGCGTAGATGCGCACGCCGGGCCAGCGCGTGTCGACATCGGGGCGGATGCCGTGTTTGTGGCGAAAACGGTCGGCCACGGCATCTTTGATTTTCAGCGCCGCAAAGTTGAGCGAGGTCAGTGGGCTGTGTTGTGCTGTGACTTCGATCTTGAAGCTTTGCTTGGGGGTGAACCAGATTTCCCAGGCGACCTGACTGGCGGCTTCGTACAGGTGTTGTTCGTTGCGGTATTCGGTGTTCGACAACTCGATCAACACACGCTGCGCCAGGCGGCTGTGCAGATTGAGCAGCATGGCGTCGCGCCAAGAGGCGCGCACCAGCACACCGCCACGCAGCACAAGAAGGTCATCGCCTTGCAGGTTGGTGAGGTGGTGCACCTCTTCGGCGAGGAAGTCTTCAACGCCTGCGGCGCAGGGCAAAAATAGCTTGAGCTGGTTCATGGCAAGTAGGTTCGCTGTTCGCGGGTTGGTGCAATGCCGAGTGCGCTACGTGCGCACCGACATTAAAGCGCTTTGCGCAGGTTTGTGGGCGCAATACGCAGCGCCTCGCGGTATTTGGCCACCGTGCGGCGGGCACATTCAATACCTTGCTCTTTGAGCATGTCGGAGAGCTGGCTGTCGCTCAGGGGTTTTTTCGGGTCTTCGGACGAGACAAACTGCTTGATCAACGCGCGCACGGCGGTGCTGGACGCGTTGCCGCCGGTCTCGGTGCCGAGCGACGAGCCGAAGAAGTACTTCAGCTCGAAGGTGCCGTGTGGCGTAGACATGTACTTGGCCGTGGTCACGCGGCTGATGGTGGACTCGTGCAGGCCCAATTCATCGGCAATCTCGCGCAACACCAGCGGGCGCATGGCCAACTCGCCATGGCTGAAGAAGTTCTTCTGCCGGTCGACGATGGCGTTGCTCACGCGCAGAATGGTGTCGAAGCGCTGTTGGATGTTCTTGATGAACCAGCGCGCTTCTTGCAGGCGTTGCTGCAATGCGGCATTGACTGACGCATCACGGCCGCCGCCTTTGTGCTGCTTCAGCGCATTGGCATAAATGTCGTGCACCTTCAGGCGCGGCATCACGTCCTGGTTCAGCCGCACCCGAAAACTCGCCTGGGCGCCACGGCCGACTTTGGAGACGATGACGTCGGGGACGACGATGTTGCGCTCCACGTCCACAAAGCGGCGACCAGGCTTGGGCTCCAGACCCGCAATCAACGCCAGGCCGGCTTTGACGACGCTGTCCGAGGTGCGGCACTGGCTGGCCAGCCTCTTCACATCGCGCCGCGCCACCAGGTCCATGGGGCAGGCACACATCTGAATGGCGACGACGCGGACTTGTTCTTCGTCTTCGTCCAGTTCGTCGTCGGCCATGGCGCGCAATTGCAGCGTCAGGCATTCTTCGAGGGTGCGTGCACCCACGCCCACCGGCTCCAGGCTTTGCAGCAGGCCCAGCGCCATGGTGAAGCGGTGCTGCAACTCTTCAATTTCTTCGAGACCGTCGTCTGGCTCGGCCAGGCTTTGGGCCAGCTCTTCCAGGCTGTCTTCCAAGTAGCCGTCTTCGTTCAGCGACTCTATGAGGAAGCGCAGTGCCGCGCGGTCTTCTTCACTCAGGCGCAAGGCCAGGGCCTGGCGGTGCAAGAACTCGGTGAGCGACATCTGGCTGCGCGCCAATTCGGTGGCGTCGACTTCGCCTTCGCTATCGTTGTTATTGGTGCGTGGCGGCGCGTCACCACCCCATTCGCTGTCGTCGGGGGCGATTTCCGAGGTGCCATCGCCCTCCCAGTTCTGGTTGTCATCCTGGGGGGAAAGCGGGCTCTCGGCGTCGACCTGGCTGTCCGAGCCGGTGTTGTCTGTGGTGCTGGTGGTGCTGCTGGCGGCGTATTCGCTTTCGCGGTCATCACCGCTCACGGGGGCATCGGCATGGCTCAGGCCGAATTCTTCGCGTGGTGCTTCGTCAATGCCGACTTCCAGGAACGGGTTGTCGTCGAGCATCTGCTCGACTTCCTGGCTCAGCTCCAGCGTGGAGAGTTGCAGCAAACGAATCGACTGCTGCAACTGTGGCGTCAACGCCAAATGCTGCGAGACGCGTAGCGATAAACCTTGCTTCATGCGCGCGCCTCCCTCACCGCCAACAGGGTTGGCGGTAGCAGCAGGCCAAGCTGCGCCCCAAAGGTGTTACGCACGCATTCCATGGGCTTACATCCGGAAATGCTCACCGAGGTAAACCCGGCGCACTTCGGCGTTGTTGACAATGTCAGAGGGCGTTCCTTGTGCCAGCACCTGGCCATCACTGATGATGTAGGCGTGGTCACAAATCCCGAGGGTCTCGCGCACGTTGTGGTCGGTGATGAGCACACCAATACCGCGTGACTTGAGAAAGCTGATGATGCGCTGGATCTCGATCACTGCGATCGGGTCGATACCGGCAAACGGTTCATCCAGCAAGATGAAGCGCGGCTGGGTGGCCAGCGCACGTGCAATTTCCACCCGGCGACGCTCGCCGCCAGACAAAGCCAGGGCGGAGGAACTGCGCAAATGCTCGACTCGCAGGTCTTGCAGCAGGTCGGTCAGGCGTTTTTCGAGTTCGGCTTTGCTGAAAGGTTTGCCAGCGTCGTCATGCTGCAACTCCAGCACGGCGCGCACGTTTTCTTCTACGGTGAGCTTGCGGAAGATCGACGCTTCTTGCGGCAGGTAGCTCAATCCCAAGCGGGAACGGCGGTGGATCGGCATGCCTTCAACCGGCTGGCCGTCGATGAAGATATGGCCGCTGTCGGCCCGCACCAAACCCACGATCATGTAGAACGAGGTGGTCTTGCCGGCGCCATTGGGGCCCAGCAAACCGACCACTTCGCCCTTGCGCACCTTCAATCCCACGTCCTTCACCACCTTGCGGCCACCATAGGCTTTTTGCAGGTGGCGGGCTTCCAAGCAGGACGAATCGTCCACCGGGGTCGCGGCGACGTCAGCCGCTGTCACTTGCGCTCCCCGCCGAGTTGCAGGCTGGGGCGCAAGGCCGGTGCCGTGGTGTTGGCGTCTGGCACGGTGGGCGCAGAAGCTGCGGATTTGGGGGTCAACATGGCGCGCACACGGCCGCCTGACGCGGGTGCTGCGGTGCCAGCATTGCCCGCCGCGAGGTTGCGCACGTTGCCATCGACAGTGAACACGCCGGTGGTGTTGTGGTAGTTGATTTCAGCGCCCGTGGTTTCGTCGCTGAGCTTGGTGCCCAGGTAGCGGCGCATGATGGCGCGGCGTACCAGGCGCACGTTGTCGGCCTTGCTGTCGTAATAGATTTCTTCGGCTTCGCCTTCGATGAACTCGTCACCGCCATCGCGCTTCTGCCGGAAAAACGCCAACTTGCCCGGAGCTGCCGTCACCACGCCATATTGGTAACCTTCGGCGTCCTGGCGCACATCGACCCGCGCACCGCGAATGATGATGGTGCCCTTGGTCATGACCACATTGCCGGTGAAGACATTGGTCTGCTTCAGGTCGTCGTAGCGCATGGCGTCTGCTTCGACGTTCATCGGTTTGTCTCGGTCCGCGCTCTCAGCGTGCGCAAAACCACCTGTGAACGCCAATGCGGCCAGAATCAGTGCGATGGAGTATTTGTTTTTCATAGAGGCATGAATCTTGCAGATCATTGTAGCGGTGACAACTGCAGCACCATGAAAAATGCCCGCTTAAGCGGGCATTTAGGTGAGCATTTTTACCGATCAACTTGATCAGGACTTGGCCGGACCGGCCTTGCGTTCCTGGGCGACCAGGTAGTCCACGATCGCCAGGGCACGTGGCATGCCTTGTGCCAACGAGCCGTCGGTGTAGAACTTGCCAGCGACGCCCAGCGCAGGCACACCCTCTACTTTGTAGGCTTCTTGCAACTGCGAAGCTTGGCGCACCTTGGCGCTGACCGAGAACGAGTTGTAGACGTCGGTGAACTTGGCTTTGTCGATGCCTTGTTTGGTTGCCCATTCGAGGACGGCGTCGTCCCGGTCGAGCTTTTGGTGGTCCACGTGGATCGCCTGGAACACCTTACTGTGCATTTGCGGCAACAAATTCATGGCTTCCAGCGTGTAGTACAGCTTTTGGGGCGGCACAAAGCTGCTTTGGAAGTTGACCGGCACGCGGCGGAAAGCCACGTCCTTGGGCAACTGCTTGAGCCAGGCTTCCAGCGTGGGCTCAAAAGCGTTGCAGTGGGGACAGGCATACCAGAAGAACTCCACCACTTCGATCTTGCCCTTGCTGGCGCTGTCCACTGGCGCAGCGGTTTTCAGCACGTTGTAGTCGGTGCCGGCCTTGGGCGCCATGCCCTGGGCTTGTGCTGCGCTGAAGGGGGAAATGGCCAGCGACGAGGCGGCCACAGCCCCAACAGATGCCAGGGAAAATTCACGACGTTTCATTTTTACGATCACTCCTTATGGCCGTTCAGACCAGGGGCGGTTGGAAAAGTTCAGCAACCACGCAACATCTGCGCGGCATTCATACGAATGGGGCTGATTTTGTCTTGAATTAGCGCTGCACGCGCACCAGTGCACTTTCGGTGCCTAGGTCTTCCAGGCGGGTGCGGGCTTGTTCGGCATCGTCTTTCTTGCCGTAGGGGCCCATGCGTACGCGGTACACGGTGCGACCGGACTGTTCGCGCTCCGTCACCTTGGCTTGCAGGCCAGACATGGCCAACTTGGCGCGCTGGGCTTCGGCGTCTTCGGGGGTGCGGTAGGCACCAGCTTGCACAAAGTATTGGAATGGATCAGCGTCAGCCGAGTTGGCAGCGTTGGCTGAATTGGTACTGGCCGTCGCAGCGGCGGTCGTGGTCGTCACGCCCTTGGATTTGGCGCGCGCCAAATCCCCCAGCGGGTCAAAGTTGGGGTCTGACGCTGGATTCGGCTTGGGGTCGGTCTTGGCTGTTGCGTTGGGCACGTTGGTCACGGGCGTTGGCGCTGCCACAGGCGCTGGCGCAGGGGCGATGCCCGCGACGGCAGGTGCGCCGGGGGCAGCAGGCACCACGGCGCCTGTAGCGGTTGCGGTGGTCGCGCCGGCATCGGGTTGAATCGCACGCGCTGGATTCTTGCCCTGTAGAGGGGTGTTGGGATCCCAGCTTTTGTTCTTCTGCTGCTCGGCCGCATCGCGGTCTGCAGCAGCGTTGAGGCCCTTGCCGGTGACAAATGGCACCGGCACCTTGGTCACGTACACGGCCACGGCCAGGGCGGCACCCAGGCCGATCACCAGCCCGAGAATGAACCCAATGACCGTTCCACCACGTTGTTGTTGCTGCTTCATGAAGGTCTTCTACATTTTCTTCGGCGCGCTCACACCGAGCACGGCCAAGCCATTGTGCAATACCTGCGCGGTGGCGGCGACCAGCGCCAGACGGGCCTGGCGCACGGCCAAGTCGTCCACCAAAATGCGCTCGGCATCGTAGTAGCTGTGGTAGCTGGCGGCTAGGTCACGCAGGTAGAAGGTGACGTCGTGCGGCGCGAAATCGGCGCAGGCGCCGGTCAGCATTTCGGGGTAACGGGCCAGTTGCATCATCAGCGCCTGGGCTTGTGGGCTGGTGAGCGGCGAGAGGTCGGCCGTAGCCAGGCTTTCCACGCCAGCACCGCCACCCTGTTCTTGCCAAGCGGCGAGCACCGAGCAGATGCGCGCATGCGCGTACTGCACGTAGTACACCGGGTTGTCATTGTTCTGCGCCAGCGCCAGGTCGACGTCGAACATGTATTCGGTGTCGGGCTTGCGGCTGAGCAGGAAGAAGCGCACGGCGTCTTTGCTGGTCCAGTCGATCACGTCGCGCAGCGTGACGTAGCTGCCGGCGCGCTTGGAGATCTTGACCTCTTCGCCGCCGCGCATCACACGCACCATGGTGTGCAACACGTAGTCGGGGTAGCCTTCTGGAATGCCTTCGCCAGCGGCTTGCAGGCCGGCGCGCACGCGCGCGATGGTGCCGTGGTGGTCGGTGCCCTGGATGTTGACCACGCGGTGGAAGCCGCGCTCCCACTTGGCGATGTGGTAGGCCACATCGGGCACAAAGTAGGTGTAGCTGCCGTCGGTCTTGCGCATCACACGGTCTTTGTCGTCGCCGTAGTCGGTGGAGCGCAGCCACAGGGCGCCGTCTTGCTCATAGGTCTTGCCAGCGGCGATCAGCTTGTTGACCGCTGCCTCGACGCGGCCGCTGGTGTAGAGGCTGGACTCCAGGTAGAAATTGTCGAAGCGCACGTCAAAGGCGCGCAGATCCAAGTCTTGCTCGCGGCGCAGGTAGGCCACGGCAAACTCGCGGATCGAGTCCATGTCGTTGATGTCGCCGCTGGCGGTGACTTCGCGGTCGTCGGCCTTCACGGTCTTCTTGGCCAGGAAGTCGTTGGCGATGTCGCCGATGTAGTCGCCGTTGTAGGCAGCGGCTTTTTCGCCGCTAGGCCATTCAGCGTCGCCAGGCTTGAAGCCCTGGGCGCGCAGCAACGTGCTGGTGGCCAGCGTGCCGATTTGCACACCCGCGTCGTTGTAATAAAACTCGCGGTACACGTTCCAGCCCTGGGTTTGGAACAGATTGCAGATGGCATCGCCCAGCGCAGCCTGGCGGCCGTGGCCCACGTGCAACGGGCCAGTGGGGTTGGCCGAGACGAATTCGACCAACACGCGCTGGCCCTTGTCGGGCTGGGTGCCGAAGGCGGTGCCGGCGGTCAACACTTCGCGCACCACTTCTTGCTTGGCGGCGGGCTTGAGTTTGATGTTGATGAAGCCGGGGCCGGCGATTTCTACCGCGTCAACCCACTGCTGAAACGCGGGTGTGGCCAGCAGTTCGGTGCGCAGCTGTTCACCCAGCGCGCGCGGGTTGGCCTTGAGCGGCTTGGCCAGTTGCATGGCGGCCGTGATGGCGAAATCGCCGAGTGCGGCCATCTTCGGCTGCTCGAAAGCAGCTTTTTCGCCCGCACCGGGCAGAATCTTTTCCAGCCCGCCGGCCAGGGCCGCGAGCAAATCTTGTTTGACTGAGAGCATGCGGGTGATTTTACGGGCGCCCAGCCCGGTCGCCGCTATCGCGGTGCGGAACCAGGGCGCCTCAAGGTGACAAGGTGCGACTTATTCTGAAAGATCAACCAAATCCGCGCGCCAAAAACACCGCCGCCAGCGGAATCAATACCAGCAGGTGTGCCTCTACCATCACCAGCTTGCGGGTTTTGCGGATTTCCACCTCGGTGGGCAGCGCGCCGCTTTGGCGCAGGGCTTTGCGCCAGCGGATGAAGCGCAGCGTGGGGACGATGGAGATCAGCCCAACGATGACGAATAGCGTGAGTTTGAGGTGCAGCAGGGGCTGGCCCCAGTACCAAGCCGAGCCCTTCATGCCCCACCACACCCGTGCCAGCCCTGTGGCCAGCACCGCCACGGCTGCGGCGCCATACACCGCATCGATGCGCGCCAAGCGCTCCACCACCGCCGCGTTGAGCCATTCTGGGCGGCAAAGTGCCGCTTCGCTGGAGAGAAACACTACCATCGTGAGGATGGCCAGAAAGTGCGCGTAGGCAAGCAAGGCTTCAATCGTCATGCAGGTTCTCCGTGGGGGCGGCTTGGGCCGCTCAGGTCTGATGGTCAGCTGGCGCGGGGACGAAACTCCTTGTCCACCCAGTCGTCTACCAGTTGTTTTTCAAACCGTAGCGGATCGCCGGGGTAGAAGTCGAGGTTGGTCATGAAAGTGTTGTCGCGCAATTGCCGCTTGCCTTCGCTCAGCACCTGGCCATCGGCTGCACGCAAGGTGAACTGCAGGTCGACGCGGGGTGGATAAACGTCGCGCACGATGCGCACATCGCCAGCAGGCCCGGCGCGCCATGGCTCGTTGCGGCCGGCGCGTTCTACGTTGGTGATGGAGACTTCAACCTGCTGACCTGCAGTGAGTTTGACGCCCACCTTGTCAGCGATGTGTTGGCCCAGTTGCGGCAACCAAGTCTTTTGGGCGGCCCCACCATCGCGGCCGAAGTCGTACGCCGAGTTGTATTGGCTGGGGTCGGCAAAGTGAACCGTGACCGGGCCACGCACGACGTCGTCTATGCGTGTGGCGGCGGTGCGTTGGGCTGTGGCTTCGGGGCTGGTGTCGGTGGCGCAGGCACTCAGCACGCCGGCCAACATCAGCGCGGCCAAGCTTCGAGATAAGCCATCAAACGAAACGTTAAACATAAGCACTCCCAGAATTCAGTGCGGAAGAATGCCACGCGCCACGATCACGGTAAATCGCGGCTGAAGAAGCCGGGCTGGCCATAGTGGTGTTTTAAATAATCGATCCACAAGCGCACGCGCAGCGGCATGTGTTTGCGTTGCGGAAAGACCGCATAGATGCCATTCGGCGGCGCGGCAAAGTCTTCCAGCACGGCCACCAGTTGACCTGAGGCGATCTCGGCCTCGACCTCCCAGGTGCTGCGCCAGGCAATGCCCCAGCCGCCCAGGCACCAGTCGTGCAGCACTTGGCCGTCAGAGCAATCCAGGCGGCCGGCTACGCGCAGGTGCGTGACGCCCGTGCCGCCATCCTCCCGTGGAAGCTGAAACGCCCAGCCGCGTGTTTGCGAAGCTTCGCTCGAAAGCGTCAGGCAGGTGTGCTGCGCCAACTCGCTCGGGTGGCGCGGTGTGCCATGGCGCTGCAGATAGGCGGGGGTGGCGACGCACAAGCGGCGGTTGTCGCCGATGCGTTGGCTCACCAGCGAGGAATCGGGCATGTCACCCACCCGCACGGCGCAGTCGTAGCCTTCGCCCGTCAGGTCGACCAGGCGGTCGGAGAGGTTGAGCGACACCGCCACCTCCGAGTGAATTTCGCCAAACAGCGGCACCAGCGGCGCCACGTGGCGGCGGCCAAAGCCGGCGGGTGCTGTCACGCGCAAATGCCCGCTGACTTTGACGCCCCCGGCGCTCACGCTGGCCTCGGCGTTTGCCGCATCGGCCAGCACGCGTTGGCAGTCTTCCAGGAAGGCCGTGCCTTCGTGTGTGAGGGTGAGGCGCCGCGTGGTGCGCACCAGCAGCTTCACGCCCAGGCGTTCTTCCAGCGTGTCGAGCCTGCGGCCGATGATGGCGGGCGCGACGCCCTCAGCGCGCGCGGCGGCGGTGAGGCTGCCTTTGGTGGCGACGGAGACGAAGGTTTCGAACTGTTTGAATTTATCCATGGAGCGCTAAGCTAAAAAGGCCGTCTGCGCTTGATGGATCAGCGTAGATAGCTATCTAATTTACAGCAGTTGCGCCCGCCGCCAACATCGCCTCTACCTGCGCCTCGCTGTAACCCACCTCGCGCAGCAAGGCGCGGGTGTGTTCGCCCTTGAGCGGCGGCTGCAGGCGAATGCCTGGACGCTCGCCGCCAATGGTCAGCGGCATCAGCGGCACTTTGGATTGTGTGCCGTCATTCATGCGCACGGGCGCTAGGCCACCGGTGGCGTTGAGGTGCGGGTCGTCAAACAATTCCTGCGGCTTGGTGATGGGCGCAAACGGCAGCTCGTTTTTCTCGAACACGTCGCTCAACTCGGCCGCGCTGTAGCCGGCCAGGCGCTCGCGCAGCACGGGCATCATCCACTCGCGCGCCAGCACGCGGTCGTTGTTGGTGCGCAGGCGTTCGTCGGCTTGCAGGTCTTGCAGGTTCAATGCCTGGCAGAAGATGGCCCATTGTTTGTCGCTCACCACGGCCAGGAAAATTTGCGCGTCGTCTTTTACGCTGAACACGTCGTAAATGCCCCAGGCCGAAATGCGGCTGGGCATGGGCGCAGCGGCTTTGCCGGTGGCGGCAAATTGCATCATGTGCTGGGCCACCAGGAACACGTTGTTCTCAAACAGTGCGGACTGCACCTCGCAGCCCTTGCCGGTCAACTCGCGCTGGCGCAGCGCGGCCATAGCGCCAATGGCGCCGAACATGCCGCCCATGATGTCGTTCACGCTGGTGCCCGCGCGCAGCGGGTCGCCGGGGCGGCCGGTCATATAGGCGAGGCCACCCATCATCTGCACCACTTCGTCGAGCGCGGTGCGGTGGTCGTAAGGGCCGGGCAGAAAACCCTTGTGGCTGACGTAAATCAAGCGCGGGTGCATTTTGGACAAGGTGGCGTAGTCCAGCCCGAGCTTTTGCATGGTGCCGGGTTTGAAGTTCTCGCTCACGATGTCGGCTGTGGCGATGAGTTTGCGCGCGGCCTCCACGCCTTCAGGCGACTTCAAATCCAGCGCGATGCTTTTCTTGTTGCGGTTGAAGGTCGGGAAGAAGCCCGCGCCCGAGCCCAATAAGCGGCGCGTGGCGTCGCCCTCGATGGGCTCGACCTTGATGACCTCGGCCCCCAGGTCGCCCAGCAACAGGCCACAGGTCGGGCCCATCACCATGTGGGTGAATTCAACAACACGCACACCGGCGTAGGGGAGGGCTTGGGGGGAGGTGGACATGGATTAACTAAAAATTCAGATTATCAAAAATGGTAGCTGCTTGCGCTGATACAGAAAGCGCTAGAGCCTAATTTGGCTAAAACCTTTGGGCAAGCCCGCCTCGGGCGTCATCCCGTACACCGCCTCGCCGGGCAGCCCGGCCATCAACGGCGTGCGCGCGGCCATCAGCTTGTCGAGGTTGACGCCGGTGCGCACACCCATGGCCTCCAGCATGAATACCAGGTCTTCGGTGACCACGTTGCCCGACGCGCCCGGGGCATAAGGGCAGCCGCCCAGGCCGCCCAAAGACGCATCAAACGTGGTCACACCTTCTTCCAACGCGGCCAGGCAATTGGCCAGGCCCAAGCCACGGGTGTTGTGCATGTGGGCAGCGCCAGCCTTGCTGCCCAATTCAGCGCGCAGGCGTTTGAACAGGCGGCGCACTTGGGCTGGGTTGGCGTAACCCACGGTGTCTGACAGGCCGGACTCATCCGCGCCCGCCGCCACACATTGCACGGCCAGCGCGATGACTTCGTCTTCTGGCACCACGCCCTGCAGCGTGCAGCCAAACGCGGTGGAAATGCCGGCCTCCAGCAACACCTGCGGGGCCATGGCGTGGCGCAGTTCGGAGATGGCGCGCACCTCTTCCACCATTTCTTCTGGCGTCTTGCGCACGTTGGCCAGCGAGTGCGCACGGCTGGCCGACACCGGCATGGTGAGCTTGTGCACCCCGGCTTCCAGCGCGGCTTGCGCGCCCTTGCGGTTGGGCACCAGCGCCATCACCACTAGGCCAGGCAGGGTGATGGCGTGGCGCACCACTTCGGCGGCATCGGCCATTTGCGGCAGCAGCTTGGCGGGCACGAACGAGGCGACCTCGATCTCGCGCAGGCCGGCGGCGTAGAGCGCGTCGATCCAGCGCAGCTTGTCGGCCGTGGGCATGGTGGCTTTGACGGATTGCAGGCCGTCGCGCGGGCCGACTTCGCTGATCAAGACTTGGGTTGGTGTGGCTGAAGACATGGGACGCTTTGAAAGGTGTTGTTCTATCTTATAGAACCATGTTCTAATAAACAGAACACGATCGAATTACACCAGAGCACCGTTCTGCCGTCAATTGTTATGCCCCGTAAACCGCTCACCGCTTCTGTTGCCGACGACCACGCCGCCCCCGGTGGTGCGGCCGCCGTCGACCGCGCGTTGACGCTGCTGGCCGCATTCCGCGCGGGCGACCAAGCACTAAGCCTGGCCGAGTTGGCGGGCCGAACGCAGCTCTACAAAAGCACGGCGTTACGGCTGCTGGCGTCGCTGGAACACGCACGCCTGGTGCAGCGTTTGGATGATGGCCGATACGCGCTAGGCGTGGAAGTGGCGCGCCTGCACAGCGTTTACACCAGCGCTGGCACCTCGCAGCTCGACCACTTGGTGCTGCCGGTTTTGCAAGATCTGGTGGCCGCCACCGGCGAAAGCGCGGCCTACCACGTGCTGCGTGGCGACGCGGCCCACCGCAGCCGCCTGTGCCTGTACCGCGTCGATTCGCCACACCCCATCCGCGACCACGTGAAAGCGGGCGACCTGCTGCCCGCCGACCGAGGTGCTGGCGCGCGCGTGTTGATGGCTTTTTCTCCAAACGAAGCCAAGCCCAGCAAACAGGACCAAGCCCTCTACGTCCAAATCCGCACTCAGGGCTACTGCGCGCTGGTGGGCGACCGCAGCACCGAGCTCGCCGGGATTTCCGCGCCGGTGTTTAAATCTGATGGCACGTTAGCTGCTGCGCTCACGCTCACCATGCCGGCACACCGCTACACACTGGACCATCTGGAGCCGGTGTTGGCGGCTGCACGGCGGCTGACGGGATTGATTTAGCAACTTTTTGTCACTTATTAATGGCAATTTCAATCATTAATACGTCTTCAAGGTTCGAATAAAGTAGCGCATGGAGTCAGAGCCACGTGCAGTGCACCGGCTTAGTGCCAAAACATTTGCCAGAACAACTCGTTTTACACCTTTCGGAAGGCCCTTTTCATGAGCACCCGCACCCAAACCGGCGATCTGCAAGTTGCCAGCAACCTCTACAACTTTGTGGAAGAACAAGTGCTGCCCGGCACGGGCGTGGCTAGCGCCACGTTCTGGCAAGGTTTTGACGCCATCGTGCGCGACCTGGCGCCGAAAAACATCGCCCTGTTGGCCGAACGCGACCGCCTGCAAACCGAATTGGACGCGTGGCACACCGCGCACCCCGGCCCGATTCAAGACATGCCGGCCTACCGCGCGTTTCTGGAAAAGATTGGCTACCTGGTGCCGTCGCCCGCCGCGTTCACCGCTACCACGACGAACGTGGATGCCGAGTTGGCCGTGCAAGCCGGCCCGCAACTGGTGGTGCCCGTGCTCAATGCGCGTTACGCACTGAACGCCGCCAACGCGCGCTGGGGCTCGCTGTACGACGCGCTCTACGGCACAGACGCCATCTCTGAAGCCAACGGTGCCGAAAAAGGAACGGGCTACAACCCGGTGCGTGGCGCCAACGTCATCGCCTTTGCGCGCGATGTGCTCGACCAAGCCACGCCTTTGGCCGATGGCTCGCACAAATATTCCACCGCCTACAAAGTGGTCGACGGCCAACTGCTCGTCACGCTGGGCGACAAAGATGTGGCGCTGGCCAACCCCTCGCAGTTCGTTGGTTACCTGGGCGACGCGGCCGCACCCACCTCTATCTTGCTGGTGCACAACGGTCTGCACCTGGACATCCAAATCAACCGCAGCACGCCTATCGGCAAGAGCGACGCCGCTGGCGTGAGCGACATCGTGCTGGAAGCTGCGCTGTCCACCATCCTCGACCTGGAAGATTCGGTAGCCGTGGTCGATGCCGACGACAAAGTGCTGGCCTACGGCAACTGGCTCGGCATTCAAAAAGGCACGTTGACCGAGAGCGTGAGCAAGGGCGGCAAAACCTTCACGCGCAGCTTGAACCCAGACCGCGTCTACACCGCAGCCAAGGGCGGCGAGGTCAAGCTGCATGGCCGCTCGCTCATGTTCGTGCGCAACGTGGGCCACCTGATGACCAACCCCGCCGTGCTGTACGGTGGCGGCAAAGAAATTCCCGAAGGCATTCTGGACGCCATGGTCACCGTGACCATTGCCATGCACGACCTGCAACGCAAGGGCAACTCGCGCACCGGCTCGGTCTACATCGTCAAGCCAAAGATGCACGGCCCGGCCGAAGTGGCCTTTGCCTGCGAGCTGTTCACCCGTGTGGAACAAGTGCTGGGCCTGCCCGCCAACACCGTGAAGCTGGGCATCATGGACGAAGAGCGCCGCACCAGCGTCAACCTGCAAGCCTGTATTGCCGCAGCCAGCGCGCGCGTGGCCTTCATCAACACCGGCTTCCTGGACCGCACCGGCGACGAGATGCACACCGCCATGTTGGCTGGCCCCATGATCCGCAAGGGCGACATGAAATCCAGCGCCTGGATTGCCGCCTACGAGAAGAACAACGTGCTGGTGGGCCTGAGCTGCGGTCTGCGTGGCCGCGCGCAAATCGGCAAGGGCATGTGGGCTATGCCCGACCTGATGGCCGCCATGCTGGAGCAGAAAATTGCCCACCCCAAGGCTGGTGCCAACACTGCCTGGGTGCCTAGCCCCACAGCCGCCACGCTGCATGCGCTGCACTACCACAAGGTCAACGTGGCCGAGGTGCAGAAGGAACTGGAAAAGACCGACGCCACCGCCGAGCGCGACAACATCTTGAACGCGCTGCTGCAAATCCCGGTGACCGCCACGCCTACCTGGAGCGACGCCGCCAAACAAGAAGAGCTGGACAACAACGCCCAAGGCATTTTGGGCTACGTGGTGCGCTGGATCGACCAAGGCGTGGGTTGCTCGAAGGTGCCCGACATCCACAACGTCGGCCTGATGGAAGACCGTGCCACGCTGCGCATCAGCAGCCAGCACATGGCCAACTGGCTGCGCCACGGCGTGGTGAGCGAGGCGCAAGTGAAGGCCACGTTTGAACGCATGGCGGCGGTGGTGGACGAGCAGAACGCTGGCGACCCGCTGTACCAAAAGATGGCGGGCCGCTTTGACAAATCAGCCGCGTACAAGGCCGCGACGGACCTCGTGTTCAAGGGCATGGCGCAACCCAGCGGCTATACCGAGCCTTTGCTGCATGCCTGGCGCTTGAAAGTCAAGGCAGGGCAGGCGTAAGCTTCAGGGACGCTTGTTCAGCGTCGGCTTGGCGCGTCCACTGCCTAAAAGCAAACACCAGCTATCGGCAAGATTGCTGGTGTTTTTAATTGCAAGGGCACTAAATCGCTTAGCGCTGTGTCGGGGTGCCGCGAGAGGTGGGCCCCGGCGTGCGCCGTCGATCATGCTGACGGCGTCGGTCGCGTTTCTCGGCTTTCGCGCGGCGGCGCAGCGCCAGCACGAGGCGCCCGACGTAAAACAAGACATACAACACCACAGCGGCGATCGCCCAAGGCGCGACTTCTTGCAGCAAGGCCTGGAACAAGAACGACGCCCTGACCTTGTCATTGGCCATTTCGGCTTCGGTCCGGCGGCGGCCTGTGCCGTTGTCTGCTTCACCGTTGGCTTGCTGGCCATCCCAATTGCGGCGGCGACCGGCTGTTTCATTGCCGGTGTCGTCTTCATCGATCTGGTCGTCTGAGGTGATGCTGCGGACGGCACTCCCTACGGCCGAACGGGAGATGTCGTCGAGGACCGGTTTGGCGGCGTCGCGTACGGCGCGGCGCAGGTCGACATCGACTGGTTTGGCGGCTTCTTTCGCCGCTGATGCCGGGGTGGCTGCAGATGCGGTGGCCGCAGTATTGGTGTTGGGCGCGGGAGAAGCTGCAGGGGTGGCCGTAGCAGCAGTGCCAACGCCGGGGGGCAGGATGGGAATGCCGTAAGCAGCTGCCGCAGCGTTGGCTCCGGCCTGGGCCGCCGTGTCGCCCGCTGCTTTCAGGTCGAGCTCACCGCGAGGTGAGAGGGCGTTGCCCTGTTCCGCGTCCACCGGTGCAGCCAGAACCGGGCAAGCGAATGCCGCCATCACCGGAATGGCATACCACCAGGGGCTCAGTCTCCTCGCAACCTTCAGCACAACCACGAATTCCTCTTTTCCAACCGTTGTACACCGTTATGTTGAACATTTGTAACGGAATGCACAAGCATTGGAGTTTAACGAGTGACGAACGGAACGCCAGATCAGGGAAACTACCGAACAGCAATCCAACCGGTGTGGCTGTTTTATGTCACGATTTCCAGGTTTTTTGAGGCTTATCCATGTCTTTTCTTGTCCTAAACGACCTCGCGCAGCAGTGCCCCTTGTGTGGTGACAACAACGCATGCGCACAAGCGAAGGCACAGGCGACAGGACGGCCACAAGAGGTTTGCTGGTGTTTCAGCCAAGACATTCCTGCCGAGGTGTTGGCAACTGTGCCCCCTGCCAGCCAAGGGTTGCAATGTGTCTGCCAGCGGTGCGCCAATGCGCAGAAATCTGGGCTTACCGCAAAGTAACGGTCTTAAGCGGTCTTGGAGCATGGGCGCTGCTTCTATCATCTGCAGGCATGCATTTGCATCAATTCGTGTCACTATCTTGAACAAGGAGTTAACCCATGCCTACCTACCACGTTGAAATGATGGAAGGCCGCACCGTCGAGCAGAAGAAAAAGCTGGTCGAAGAAATCACTCGCGTGTCGGTTGAAATCCTCGGCGGCTCGCCCGAATCGGTGGATATCATCATCACCGACATCCAGCGCCACAACTGGGCCACCGGCGGCAAGCTGTGGTCTGAACCGCGCAGCTAAAAAGCGCTAAACAAACCCGCCTACTGCTCGGCACCGCCACATGCTCGACGCCGGCCAAGCCTTCATCCGCCATGAGCTGTTGATGCTGGTTGGCGTGGCTGCCTTGCTGACGTTGGCTTTGTGGATCTGGCGCCCGGCATTGCGCCACAGCTTGCGCGTCAGTTGGATCTTGTTGGTGTTGACGGCCTTGCTGCAAGGCCTTGCCGCAACTGCCGCCGCGCTGCAGACGCCGCTGGTGGCAGAGATCTTTCAGCAAGCCACCACGCTGGTGGCGGTCTGGACTGCCATTCAGGTGCTGGCCTTGGTGATCTTCAATTGGATGTTGCCAGGCCTGGGCCTGCAGGTGCCGCGCATCGCCCACGACTTGAGCATGATGGGTTTGTCCATCGGCTGGCTGCTGGTGTGGCTGCGTTTGCTGGGGGTGGATGCATCGCAATTGTTTGCTACGTCTGCCGTGCTCACCGCCGTGGTGGCCTTTGCCATGCAGGACACGCTGGGCAACATCATGGGCGGGGTGATGCTGCAGCTCGACCATTCGTTGCGCGTGGGCGAGTGGGTGTACCTAGACGACACCAGCGGCCGCGTGGTGGATGTGCGCTGGCGCTACACCGAAATCTTGACGCGCAACCGCGAGACGGTGGTTGTGCCCAACAGTTGGCTCATGAAAAACCGCTTCCGCGTGCTGCGCCCCCCGGTGAGCGCACCGCTGGTGTGGCGGCGCTGGGTCTACTTCAATGTCGACAGCCACGCTGCACCCAGCCACGTGTTGCAAACACTGGAGCGCGCCGTACTCGACGCTGGCCTGCAACGCGTGGCTGAGCAGCCGCCACCCAGCGCCGTGTTGATGGACATGTCGCCCGGCTACGGCCGTTATGGCCTGCGCTATTGGCTCACCGACCCGATGTTTGACGACCCCACCGACTCGGCCGTGCGTATGCACGCCTTGGCGGCGTTAGCCCGTGAGGGGATGCGCCTGGGCATGCCGCTGGAAGAGCGGCTGATGATGAACGAAGACGACAACTGGCGCAGCGCCGGAGAACGCCAGGAAACCAATAAACGCCTGGCCGCCATCCGCAGCCTGGCGCTGTTTGCCAGCTTGACCGAAGCCGAGCACCAGATGCTGGCCAAGCACCTGGTGCACGCGCCGTTTGCTGCTGGCGGCACCATCACCCGCCAGGGTGCGGTAGCCCATTGGCTCTACCTCATCGTGCATGGCGAGGCCGAAGTGGTGATTGAAACACCGCAAGGTCGCACCGTTGTGGCGCAACTCAGCGACGGCAACTTCTTCGGTGAAATGGGCCTGCTCACCGGCGCCCCGCGTAGCGCCACCGTGGTGGCCCGTACTGACGTGGAGTGCTACCGGCTAGGCAAAGAAGGCTTTGCCGAAGTACTGAACGCCCGCCCGGATTTGGCGCAAGAAGTAGCCGAAGTGCTGGCCCAACGCAAAGCCGCCACCGACGCCCGGTTGGAGCAAACCGCTGCCACCAACGGCCACGTGCGCCCGGCGGATCTGCTGCAGCGCATGCGCGCGTTTTTTGCGTTGAAGTGAGCTGAAACCGAGCGTCAGCAGCCTTTGGGCGAAAGTCCTATCATCTGCGCTTTAGCTTCAACTCTCCTCGCGCCAGCAGACGCCAGCCACTACGTCCGCCAGGCCGCGAGAGCCGCCATTTTTGAGCTCCATCACCTCATCCAACGCGTCGTCCTCTGTTGAAGCCCTGCGTGCCCGTTACGGCGAACGCTACCGCTGGCTGCTGCTGATCTCGGTGATGATCGGCACCATGGCGTCGATCATGTCGTCGACCATCGTCAACGTGGCCATTCCCGACATGAGCCACCACTTCTCGCTGGGCCAGTCGCGCGCGCAATGGGTCACCTCGGGCTTCATGGTGGCGATGACGGTGTCCATGCTCACCACGCCGTGGCTGCTCGGCCGCTTTGGTTACCGCCGCACCTACGTGGGCTGCATGTGGCTGCTGCTGGGCGGCGGTGTGCTTGGCGGGCTGACCAACCACTTCGGCATTGTGTTGGCCGCGCGCGTGGCCGAAGGTCTGGCGGCGGGTGTGGTGCAGCCCATTCCGGCCATCATCATCTTGCGTGCGTTTGCGCCGCATGAGCAGGGGCGTGCGAGCGGCTTGTTTGGCATGGGCGTGGTGCTGGCGCCGGCCATCGGGCCGAGCATTGGTGGCGTGTTGGTCGATCTGTTCGGCTGGCGCTCGATCTTCTTCATGGTGGTGCCGTTTTGCCTGGCGTCGTTCTGGTTGGCGTACAAGTTCGTACCAACCACCACGCCTGGCGGCACTGCGGCCAACCGCGATGGCGCGGGCCTCGATTGGCGCGGCATGTTGCTGGCCACCGCTGGCACCCTGTGTTTACTCAACGGCATGGTGGCACTGCGCGACAGCGGCGGTTTGACGGCCGGCCTGCTGCTGGCGGGTGCCGTGTGCTCGGTGGTCGCGTTCATCGCCTGGCAGCGCCGCCTAGCCGCCCAAGGTGGCACTGCGTTGATGAACCTGCACTTGTTCAGCTACCGGCAGTTCACCATGGGCAGCATCGTGGCGGTGATCTATGGCACGGCGCTGTTTGGCTCGACCTACTTGCTGCCGGTCTACATGCAGGTGGGCTTGCATTTGTCGGCCTCGTACGTGGGCACCACGCTGCTGCCGGCCGGCATCGTGTTGGCCTTCACCATTGCGGGCGTGGGGCGCCTGGCCGACCGCCATCCCACCTATTTGTTGGTGAGCATTGGCGTGGCATTGCTGGCAGTGTCGTTTGCGCTGATGGCGACCGTCACGCTGACCAGTGCCATCTGGTGGCTGGTGGCGTGGGTCACGCTGGGGCGGATTGGGCTGGGCTTCATCTTGCCGTCGCTCAACTTGGGGGCGATGCGCCCGCTGGACAAATCGCTGATTCCGCAGGCCGCCAGCACCATCAACTTCCTGCGCATGCTGGGTGGCGCCAGTGGCGTGAGCCTGTGCGGCATTGTGTTGGAGTGGCGCCTGGCTGCGCGCGGTGATTCGTTTGCCAACCCGATGACTAGCCCTGAGCGGCTGGCCGCTTTCAACGAGACCTTTTTATTGCTGGCGGGGCTGTGTGTGGTAGCGCTGGTGGCGGCGCTGCAATTGCGTGAGACGGCCCCGGTTGCGAAGACCAACATAGGCTAAACGCGGGTTAAAGTCAGCCTATGTGCCAACTTTTAGGAATGAACAGCAACACGCCCACGGACGTGATGTTCAGCTTCGCCGGTTTTGCCGAACGCGGCGGCCGCACCGACCACCATGCCGATGGCTGGGGCATTGCCTTCTACGAGGGCAAAGGCGTGCGCCATTTTGTTGACCACGAGGCCGCTTGCAGCTCGCCCGTGGCGGAACTCATTCGCCGGTATCCCATCAAGAGCCGCAACGTCATCTCGCATATCCGCAAAGCCACGCAGGGCGTGGTGAGCCTGGAGAACTGCCACCCGTTTGTGCGCGAGCTCTGGGGCCGTCACTGGGTGTTTGCGCACAACGGCGATTTGAAAGACTACCAGCCGCGCCTGCATGGCAACTTTCGCCCCGTGGGCAGCACCGACAGCGAACGCGCCTTCTGCTGGATCATGCAAGAGATTGCCAAGGCGCATGCCGATGTGCCCAGCGTGGCCGAGTTGACCCTCACGCTGCGCGAGCTGGCGCCCAAAATCGCGCGCTACGGCACCTTCAACTTCATGCTGACCAACGGGCAGGCGCTGTGGGCGCATGCCTCCACATTGCTGCATTACGTGGAACGCAAACACCCGTTTGCGCGCGCGCATTTGGCCGATGAAGATTTGACTGTGGACTTTGCCGAAGCCACCACGCCGAACGACCGTGTGGCCGTGGTGGTGACCACGCCGCTGACCACCAATGAGCAGTGGACGGCGTTTGCCCCCGGCGAGCTGCGGGTGTTTGTGGATGGGCTGGCGCTGCCCGCCTAGAAAGAACTTTGAGATGCTCTCTTTTTGAGAGCTCTCAACGCATGCTCTATATGCGTAGAAGGCCTATTTTTCTTAAACCAGTTTGTTTAAACGTTTTGGCCGACTAAGCTTCGGCCAGCAGCTTCTCGATCAAGCGGTGCAGTTCGGCAAAGTCGGGCTCGCCCACAAAGCGTTTGACGATCTCGCCGCGTTTGTTCAGCAAGAAGGTGGTGGGTGTGAGCTGAATGTCGCCCCAGGCCTTGGCGGCGGTGCCGGTGTTGTCGATGGCGACGTTGAATGGCAGCTTGCGCGTTTGCGCGTAGTTCACCACGTAGGCCGGTGGGTCGTAGGACATGGCCACAGCCAGGGTGTCGAAGCCACGGCTGTTGTATTTGGCGTAGGTGTCGATGATGCGCGGCATCTCGGCCACGCAAGTGACGCAACTGGTGGCCCAGAAGTTGACCAGTGTGACCTTGCCTTTGAAGTCTTCGGTGGTTTTGCGGCTACCGTCTAACAAAACGTAACTCGCTGGGGGCGCGGTCTCGGCCCCGGCGCTCACATAATAGGCGGCACCGCCCACGGCAAGCAGCGCGGCTACAGCCAGGGGTACGACAGTTTTTTTCATTGGAGCGCCTTTATGAAACCCTCGAACCACTCGAACCATTCAAGGGATCGCCGAAATTTTAGTCTGGCCACGGCCAGTCTGCTGAGCTTGCCTTTGCTGGCCGCTTGGCAGCAGGCGCAGGCATTGTCGATTGCAGATCTGACCGATCAAGAAGCTTCGCAGGGCCTGCGTGCCGCGCTTTCACAGGGTGCGCAGGTGGCAGTGGGGCTGCTGGGCCAGTCAGGTGGATTCCTGAACAACGAAAAAGTTCGCATTGGTTTGCCCGGCGGGCTGGACAGCGCGGCCAAGCTGATGCGCAAGCTAGGCCAAGGCCAGAAGGTGGACGAGCTCATCACCAGCATGAACCGCGCGGCCGAGGCCGCCGTGCCCATGGCCAAAGACCTGCTGACCAACGCCGTGAAGAACATGAGCGTGCAAGACGCCAAGGGCATTCTCACGGGCGGCGACACCTCGGTCACCGATTTCTTCTCGGCCAAAACACGTGAGCCGCTGTCGGTGCAGTTTCTGCCCGTGGTGAGCAAGGCGGTCGAGAAGGTGGGTCTGGTGGAGCGGTACAACCAAGTCGCGGGCAAGGCGTCGGGCCTGGGCTTGATGAAGAAGGAAGACGCCAACATCCAGCAGTACGTGACCGGCAAAACGCTGGACGGGCTGTACCTCACCATTGGCGAGCAAGAGCGCAAGCTGCGCCAAGACCCGGCGGGTGCGGCCAGTGCCATCGTCAAGAAGGTGTTCGGCGCGATCTAAGCGAGATCTGCCGAGAAGCTTGGGGCGCCTTGGCGCCCCTCGTCGTTATGGCGACGTGCGTTTGCGTGACAGCCCGGTCATCAACGCGCGCGGCAGCATGGTACGCAGGTTCTCGGTGTTCACGCGGGTGATGGTGTCGCTCATCCAGGTCGACATCATCAGCGTCTTAGACTCGTCCACCACTTCAATGAATGGGAAGTTCGGGTCGTGCCGGGTCAGCTCGGTTTGTAGCGTTTCCAGCACGTCGTCGTTGCAGCGCTCGTCGTAGATCATCAGCGGCGGGCGCTCTTGCGCGCAGTAGCGCGCGGCGCGGGTGGAGTTGGCGGCGCAGTTCAGCTCCAGCCCCATATTCAGGCAAATGGTCTCGATGATGCGGCGCAGCCGCGCGTCGTCGGTCACCAGCAAGGGCGCCGTGCCGTTGATGGCCGAAGAGCCGCCCATTTGCCACGAATCTACCCGCGAGCGGGTTTCAACATGGTCTAGCGCTTCCAGTGGCGGCGGTGTGCTGCGCTGAAATTCCACGCTGAGTACGGTCTCGGTGGCCGACACGGTGCGGGTGATCTTCACGCCCATGGTGCGGGTGATTTCCATCAGCAGGTACCACGAGAGTTTTTCAAACTCGGGTGGTGTCTCGGGTTGCAACGCGGATGCCGGGCGTGGGTTGGCGGTGAAGCGCAACACGCTGAATTCGGGTGGGTTCTCCAGCGCCAGCGACACATTGAGCTGGTGGCCGCGCAGCGAGATCCAGTCGATGCTGGCATCGATCAGGCTGGTCAACAGACCGGGGTCGAAGATCACATCCACCGGCTGGATGTGTTGTTGCAGCAGGATATCTTGCTGCTGCAGGCGCGGCAGGTTTTCGGCCAGTGCCTGGGTCAGCAAAATGTCGAGGCGCAGTTTTTCGTGCGACTGGCGCAGCCGCCCATTCGCCAAGCGTGCCAACTGCTGGCTTTGCATGGCGGTTTTACGCGCGCCTTCGATCATGTAGCCCAGCAGTTTGACGTGGCGGCGTGAGATCTTGCCCGAATCCAGAATGCCCGAGACGATTTGCTGCATGTGCGACAGCGGATCGGCCAATTCAGCGCCAATGACGCCTGCGATGTCGAGATGCGCGTAGCCGCTATTGGTTTGAGCAGAGTCCGCAAGCAACGAGGTCGTGTTGAAAAAAGGTGCTGATGGCATCGAAGGTTTTAGGGCCGTGGCGTTTGCGGGGCTTGTTCGAGGGCTCGTTTCAGAGGTAATCCCATAAATGTATCTGGGTGTTACAGCCTGCAGAGTGTATAGGGTAAGGCTTAGGGTAGCGCTGTGTGACGTGTGGGCTAGGGCGTTGTGTCGTCTCAGGGACGCTGGTCATCTCGTCATTCTTGTTGTGGGAGGCGCGCGCGATCGTCGCAGCTTTGGCTGTTGATAATGGCCGGATGAACGGCACTTTCAAGCCCTTGTTTTCCCTTGTGTTGCTGGCCCTGGCGGCGTGCCAGCCAGCACTCAACTGGCGCGAGTCGCGCAGCGACAACAGCCCGCTGACGGCATTGCTTCCGTGCAAGCCCGATCAGGCCACCCGTGAGGTGCCCATGGCCGGGCAAACGGTCACGCTCGACATGCTGGGCTGTGATGCGGCCGGGGCCACGTTTGCCATCTCTCACGCTCGTCTTCCCGACCCTATGCAGGCCGGCCCGGCTTTGGCCGGTTGGCGCACGGCGGTGCTGGCGAACATGCAGGCGACCGACGTGGTGGAAACACCTTTCGTGCTGCCCGGCACTTTGGGGTTGCCCCAGTCGGTGCGGTTGCGCGCGCAGGGGCTGCGAGCCGATGGGCGTGCGGTGTCTGCGCAGGCGGTTTGGTTCGCCCGTGTCGACCGTGGCGCTGTGGATGTTTTCCATGCCGTGGTGTACGCCGACCGTCCTGACGATGCGGTCGCCCAAACCTTCTTTGATGGCTTGCGGCTACCATGACGGTTCTACATGACTGCCGCTGGGTGTTTCTGCACGTAAAACCGGGGCGCCACGCCAAGGCCCGGGCTGGCAAACCTCATAATCGCCACCAATGAACAGTATCCTCATCATTGCCCACGCGCCGCTGGCCCATGCCCTGCGGCAGTGCGCATTGCATGTCTTCCCCGATTGCGAGCAAGGTGTTGTGGCGCTGGACGTGCAGCCCAACGTGTCGCCGGAAGAAACCACGGCCACGGCACGCATCGTGCTGGAGCAACTGGAGACCTCGCACACGCTGATCCTCACCGACGTGTTTGGTGCCACGCCTTGCAACGTGGCCCAGCGCCTGGCAGATGGCGTGAAGTGCCGGCTCATCAGTGGTGTCAACCTGCCCATGCTGCTGCGTACCGTGACCTACCGGCACGAGACGTTGGACGCCTTGGTGCAGCGCGCGCTGATTGGTGGCACGCAAGGGATCATGCAGGTGGCGATCACCGCTCCGCAAAATCAAGTCAGAAAAAAGAATGATTCAAACTACTACGACCATCAGCAATAAGTTGGGCCTGCACGCCCGCGCCTCGGCCAAGCTGACCAAGCTGGCCGGCAGTTTCCCGTGCGAAGTCTGGATGGCCAAGGGTGAGCGCCGCGTCAATGCCAAGAGCATCATGGGCGTGATGATGCTGGCCGCCGGCATCGGTTCCGAAGTCACCATCGACACCGATGGCCCGCAAGAACAAGAAGCCATGAGCGCCTTGCTGGCGCTGATCGCCGATAAATTTGGCGAGGGTGAATGAAGCCCGGAAGCCACATCAACGTCGCCCATACGCTACCCGTTAAGGTGCTTATTCGGGAGCTTTCGGCATGACGTTTTCGGTGCACGGCTTGCCCGTCGCCCGTGGCATTGCCATCGGGCGCGCGGTGCTGGTGGCGTCCAGCCGGGTGGATGTGGCCCACTATTTCATCGAGGCCGACCAGGTCGCGGCCGAGATTGACCGTGTGCGCATGGGCCGCAACGCTGTGGTCGACGAAATCCAGCGCTTGCAGCAAGACATGCCGAAGGACGCGCCGCACGAGTTGACGGCACTGCTCGATGTGCACCTGATGCTGCTGGAAGACGAGACCCTGACCATCGGCGTCAAACACTGGATCACCGACCGGCTGTACAACGCCGAGTGGGCATTGACCACGCAGCTAGAAATCATCGCCCGCCAGTTTGACGAGATGGAGGATGAGTACCTCCGCGAACGCAAGGCCGATCTCGAACAGGTGGTCGAGCGCATCTTGCGCTACATGAAGGGCGTGGCTTCGCCGGTAGCGCCACCACCCAAACCCCGCGAGGCGCAACGACAGCAGGATCTGCTCTTGGACGACACAGTGGACGTGCCACTGGTGCTGATCGCGCACGATTTGTCGCCCGCGGACATGCTGCAGTTCAAGCAAAGCGTGTTTGCTGGCTTTGTGACCGATGTGGGTGGCAAGACTTCACACACGGCCATCGTGGCGCGCAGCCTGGACATTCCGGCCGTGGTGGGCGCGCGTAACGCCAGTCAACTGGTGCGGCAGGACGACTGGGTCATCATCGATGGCGACGCCGGTGTGGTGATCGTCGACCCGTCCGCCATCATTCTGGCGGAGTACGGTTTCAAACAACGCCAGGTGCAACTGGAACGCCAGCGCCTTACGCGTTTGCTCCACACGCCTGCCACTACCCTGGATGGCCAGCAGGTCGAGTTGCTTGCCAACATCGAGCTGCCGGAAGATGCCGACGAAGCGGTCAAGGCCGGCGCGGTGGGGGTGGGCCTGTTTCGTAGCGAGTTCTTGTTCATGGGCCGCAAGACACTGCCCGACGAAGAAGAGCAATACAAAGCCTATCGTCGTGCTGTAGAAGGCATGAAGGGCTTGCCGGTGACCATCCGCACGGTCGATGTCGGAGCCGACAAGCCGCTGGAAAAAGCGGTCAAGGAAGACGCGCACCTGAACCCCGCGCTCGGCCTGCGCGCCATCCGCTGGAGCCTGGCCGATCCGGCCATGTTTCGCACCCAACTGCGCGCCATTTTGCGGGCCGCTGCGCATGGTCCGGTGAACCTGCTGATCCCTATGCTGGCGCACGGCAGCGAAATTCGCCAAACCTTGTCGTTGCTGGACTTCGCGCGGGTCGAACTCGACAACCGTGGCATTCCGTACGGCGAGTTGAAGCTGGGCGCCATGATCGAAATTCCGGCGGCCGCGCTCACCGTCAAGATGTTTTTGCGCTACTTCGACTTCCTGTCGATCGGCACCAACGACTTGATCCAGTACACGCTGGCCATCGACCGCGCAGACGAATCGGTGGCCCATCTCTACGACCCCTTGCATCCGGCGGTGCTGATGCTCCTGGCCAGCACCATCGCCGAATGCCGAGCCCAAGGAAAGGGCGTGAGCGTGTGTGGCGAAATGGCCGGCGATGTCGCCATGACCCGCTTGCTGCTGGGCTTAGGCCTGCGCAGCTTCTCTATGCATCCGACACAAATCCTTGCTGTGAAGCAAGAGGTGCTGCGTGCTGATGCTATTCGTCTGGCCGCTTGGTCGGAAGAAGTTTTGGCTGCAGACGACCCTTCGCTGGTCTTGTCGCTCGTCAAACCCTGAGCGCTGTCTGTCAGATCGCTGAATCTAGTGTGGTTGTTTAAAGCATCTTCTCGATGCTTGAGGCCTAGGCACCGAGTCTAGGTATGAGGCAAAAGACGTCCGAAATCTTTCGAAACCGCAAATTGGCGTGACGCGCTGTAAACCGCAATTGTTGCTGGATCGGCAAGTTTGTGTCTTTGCTCGAATATTTGTATCGATTGCCGCGCTTTTTCCGCACGACTTCAGCTCAAGCCGCTTGAGCGGTCAGACGCGTTGCCTGCCGGAGTGGGAGTGAGAGTCTTGGTTTGCATTCTTCGGACTTCTGAATCGATCATGAAATCTCAGTTCTCAATTTGAGACATATTGCATGCATGTATACATATAGTGCGTGGCATCATCCAGATTGCTAACTAACTAAGGATCAATGTATGCAAACTTTCAAAAAACTGTCTTTCGGTGCACTGGTACTTTTGGGCTCGATGGGTATGGCCATTGCCGCACCTTGCGGTGGCACCACGGGTAACGCATGCACGGTGCCTGAGCCAAGTTCGTTGCCTCTGTTGGGCCTGGGCTTGGTGGGTGCCATTGTGGTGGCGCGATTCTTCAAGAAGTAATTTCTTCTTGTTTGTCGCCTGTCTGTGAATGGCGCCTCTTCTGGTCTGCGCGTGACGCGTTGCATCGGAAGAGGCGTTCTGCTGTGGCGGTGTCTCGCAACAGCTCAAGAGACACGGCTCCATCTCATCTTCCCATCTTCTAGGAAAACCGCATGACTACCGCATCTTTCAACTTCACAGTTTCCTATCCTGGTGACCTGTTAGAACACAGCCTGCTGGATCTGACCGTCACCAACAGCAGTATTTTTCCTCCCGGCACCGTTCTGGACGCCTGGTGTTTAGATAAATCGATCAACTTGGATGTCACCGGTGCCTATACCGGCTATGTCTACTCGGCTTACGAGCCCCCCTCGATCAGCAGCATTCTGCCCAGCATCGCTGGTTATGTAGACCATCTGGACAGCGTCAACTGGTTGCTGAATTACTACGACGGTAGCAATCCCCAATACACCTGGGGTGAAGTCCAAGCCGCCATCTGGACGCTGATGGGCCAGGACTATCACAGCGAACTTTCGTACACCCAGACCGACGGCCCCACGATCGACGCAGACGTCAACAGCTTGGTGTCGCAAGCCTTGGCGCATGACGGCTATCGCCCGGATCTCGGTGAGTCGATTGCCATGATTGTCGACCCCGTGGGCGCCAACGGCAGCCACGGCCAACCCCTGTTGGTGGAAGTCAAAGCCGCTGCATTGGGGGATCGTGTGTGGCTCGATGCGGATGCCGATGGTTTGCAAGACAATGGCGAACAAGGCATTGCCGGTGCTACAGTGGAACTGGTGCGCGATGTCAATGGCGACGGCGTGATCAGTGCGAATGAAGTTCTCGCGGCCACGACCACAGATGCCAACGGTAACTACCGCTTCACCGGCCTGATGCCTGGTCTGCAATACCAGGTGCGCTTTACCTCGCCCACCGGTTTTGATGGCATCAGCCCGCGTCAGGTTGATGGCTCCAGCACCTCCGGCACCAATAGTGACGGTACTTTGTCCGATGTCGTCGTGCTCAAAGCCGGTGAATACAATCAGACGGTGGACTCCGGTTTCTACAAAACCGCCAGCATTGGCGATCGGGTGTGGAACGACACCGATGGTGATGGCGTGCAAGACAACGGTGAAACCGGCCGACCCAATGTGAAGGTTGAGTTGTACAACTGTGTGACCAATGCCTTGGTGGCTACCACCACGACCGATACCAACGGCAACTACCTGTTCGGCAATCTGGTGCCTGGCACCTACCACGTCAAGTTCTACGCGCCCGAAGGTACGCAGTTCACCACCGTCAACGTGGGGGACGATGCCCTGGACTCCGATGCCAATAGCGCTGGCATCACCGGCTGCTACACCGTCAACTCCGGTGACAAGATCACCACCGTTGACGCTGGCTTGGTGAATACTCCACCAGTCAATACCGCCAGCTTGGGTGACCGCGTGTGGCTCGACACCAATGGCAACGGCCAACAAGATGCAGGCGAAGTCGGCGTAGGCAACATCACCGTCAAGCTGCTCAATGCCGCTGGTGCTGTGATCGCCACGCAAACGACCGATGCCAGCGGCAACTACTTGTTCAACAACTTGGCTGCGGGTCAGTACGCGGTGGAGTTCACCAAGCCGACGGGCTATAACCTCACCACGCAGGACGTCGGTGCAGATGGAGCGGACAGTGACGCAAACGTCTCCACCGGGCGCACAGGTCTGTACACGTTGACCGCTGGTGAACACAATCTGACGGTGGATGCGGGCTTGGTGGTGCAGCCACCTGTTGCGACCGCATCGCTGGGTAACCAGGTTTGGTATGACCTCAACTCCAACGGAATTCAGGATTCCGGCAGTGATTTGGTTGCCGCAGGCGTGACTGTGAATTTGTATGACGCTGCTGGTAAAGTCATTGCCACACAGATAACCGACGCCATGGGGCAGTACCTTTTCACGAACTTGGTGGCCGGTCAGTACTCGGTTGGGTTTGTGAAACCCACGGGCTACAGCTTCACCAAAGCTGATGCCGGATCGTCAGATGCACTCGATAGCGATGCGAACATCCTGACTGGCCGCACCGGGGTCTACACCTTGGCGACAGGTGAACAGAACCTGACGGTGGATGCCGGCTTGGTGCGCACCACCGTTGCGGACAAAGTGCAGGTGTGTGAAGACCGCTCGGTGAGCTTCAATGTGCTCACCAACGATGCGTCGGGCTTGAAGTTGGTAGGCGTGGCGCATGAAAACGCCACACTCGATGCCACCTTCAAGAGCAAGGCGGGGGCTATTTCGTTTACAGCCGATGGCCAGGTCACCTACAAGACCATGACCAACTACTACGGCAACGACAAGCTCGTCTACACCGTGGAAGACGCTGCAGGTAATCGCTCGACGCAAACGGTCGACGTCGGTATCAAGGCTGTGTCGGACATGCCGGTGTCGACCATCATGGGTGAGTACTATCGTTACCACTGGGACAATAACGGCGGCAACCGTCCGGATCAAGTGATCAATGGCGTCAATACTTGGGTGCACAGCTATTCGTTGAGCGAATTCGGTACCTTCAACGATGCCAACGACCAACTGCAGCAGTTCGGCACCTACAACGTCGGGGTCGCCAATGATGTCGATACGCTGAAGGCGATTCGTGTCTACGGCATCTCGGTGAACGGCGACAGCGCCTGGTTGGCTTACAACGGTATCAAGCTGGACTTCAGCGCCGGCCAGGCCTATGACGTGAGCGTGGCCGATATCAACGCGGGCAAGCTGCAGATCTTCGGCACCAAGACCTTCACCGACTATCCGTTGAACTTTGCCTATGTCGATACCGGCACGGTCGCCAACGATGCCTGCTACAACGGCACCGTGGTGTCGCTGCGCTCGTCGGTCGCCATCTGGACACCGGTGGCCCTGGACTTGAACGGTGACGGCCATATCGGCGTGACCGGTGCCACGTCGTCGTACCAAAAGGACGCAAACGCCAAGCTGGGCCACACTGTGCAGTTCGACATGAACGGCGACGGCCACAAAGAAACCATGGAGTGGTTCAATGGTTCGGGCGACGGCATTCTGATCGACAACCGCGATGGCAACGCCGCGCATGACATGAGCGGCCTGCGGCTGTTCGGTGACCACGCGGGCGCTTTTGGCAACGGCTACTACAAGCTGGAAACTTTTGACACCAATGGCGACGGCAAGCTGTCGGGCAAGGAACTGAGCGGCATTGAACTGTGGATCGACAACGGCGATGCCGTGGTGCAGGACGGCGAAATCCAAACGCTAGCCCAACACGGCATTGACGCCATTGGCACCGAGCTGTCGATGACGTTCGACGCCGAAGGCAAGCTGCACATCCAGTCCACTGCCACACGCACGGACGGCAGCTCGCTGTTGAGCGAAGACGTGTTCTTTGCCGGTGTGGGCTCCACCACACCGACGCTGGCCGATGTGCTGGGCGACGATGCCGCGCTGGACCACGTCCTGGGTGCGGCGGCTCCGGCCACCACCGATGTCTTGGCCCAGTGCTTCTCGCCCGACAACACCGCCATGGCCGAAGTGTTGCGCAAGATGGTGGCCGCACATGCTTCTGCGGAGATGGCTGCCGCTTGATCTTTGTTGGATCAAAAAATGCTCGCCCACATCAACGTTGATGTGGGGTGAGCAACTGAGCAGGATTTGGAGTTACCAAAGCCTGCATCTCTTTGACATCGAGCGCACATAGCACTAGCCTGTTGCGCTCGATGTTTCTTTATTTTTGCGGAAATCCAGACGTCAAATCATGTTTGCGCGTGGTGGTCGAGTCCGCACACAGTGAAGTTTCACACATGCAAGACATGACGCAAAACGATGCCTCTGCACCTCCACTGGGGGCGGCGCCAATCGAGACCGGCGAAGGCCCAGACCCCGAACGTTCCCTCCATGATGGCATCGTCTTTCTCGCACGATTTTTTGGTGTTGCGGTACATATGGAGCCTTTACGCGATGGTGTGGCTTCTCTGTCCAGCAGCCAGGGCGAGACCATCAGTCTGGATGCGTTGTCCTCTTTGTTGCGCCATGCTCAGTTGACGGCGACGTCCTTGGACCCTGCGCAGGACAGGCGTCTCACCGAGTTGCCCGCTTTGATGCTCGGCAAAGGAGGACGGTGCATGGTCGTGCTCTCCATGCGAGAGGGCGAGTTTGAATGTCATGTGCCTGGTATTGTCGGCACCAGTTGGATGACTGGCGCACAACTGGCGCTGGAGGTGCCGCAAGCGCGCTGGGTGGCGGTGCGGCCGCAACTGCATTTTGACCAACGTAGCTTGCTCTATACATTGCCCCAAGTGGGGCGCTGGTTCTGGGACACATTCGAGCGGAACCGATGGGTTTTTTTCTGGGCGTTGCTCGGAACCGTTGTGCTGAATGTCTTTGGTGCCTTGATTCCGTTCTACAGCATGGCGGTGTATGACCGCGTCATTCCTCACAATGCCTTAAACAGCCTCGGTGTGCTGACTTCCGCCGTGGTGTTGCTGACAGGCTTTGACCTCGTCATGCGTCTGTTGCGTAGCAACCTGTTGGAGATAGCGGCACGGCGTATAGATGTTGCTTTGTCGGCGAAGATTTTTGCGCAGTGTTTGCGCATGCGTGCAGTAGGGCGGCCTGCCTCTGGGGGCGTCTTGGCCAATACCGTGCGCGACTTTGAATCCATCCGTGAATTTTTTGCGACCAGCACTTTGACACTTTTGGGTGATTTGCCATTCATGGCCTTGTATCTGATCGTCATCTTCCTGATCGCTCCCTGGCTGGCTCTGGTTTCTTTGGCTTTTGTTCCCCTGTTGCTAGGCGTTGCCTTTCTGGCGCGTAAACCACTCGCACGCTGTGTGAACGAGTCCATGCAGGAAAGCTCGCAACGAACGGCGCATCTTTTTGAAACTATGAATGGGCTCGACACCGTCAAAGCTCTGGGTGCGGAGGCTTGGAGCCGTCGCAAGTGGGAGGCTTTGACGCAGGTCATCGCCAGCAACAGCCTGAAGACGCGCGAAATCACTGCGCGTATGAACTATGTGAATACCGCGTTGATGGGGCTCTCTTCCGTGGCGGTGGTCGCCATCGGGGCCTACATGATCAGCGAGAACGCGCTGACGGTGGGGCAGATCATTGCGGTCAGTATGTTGACCAGCCGAGCATTGGCTCCGGTATCGCAAATTTCAGGTCTTGTTCTGCGCTGGGAACAAACCAAGCTGAGCTATGCCGCACTGAGCAAAATTATGTCGGCGCCGACGGACGAGAGCGAGTCCACATTGCAGGCCCCGGCGCTCACCGGCAAAGTTGAATTTCGTGATTTGAGTTTTGCTTATCCCCAGCAACCACCCATCATCGAAGGCTTGAATCTGCAGATTCGGCCTGGAGAGCGGGTCGGCATTATCGGCAAATTGGGCTCTGGAAAAAGCACCCTGCTCAAGTTGATCTTGAACCAATATGCTCCAAGTGCAGGCTCAGTATTTGTGGATGGTTTTGTCAATACCCAGTTGGATCCGCTGTCGTTGCGTAGGCAAATTGGTTATGTGCCACAAGACGTCACGTTATTCCATGGCAGCGTACGCGAGAACCTTGAGCTGGGTCGTGTGCAGCCCGATGGTTCGGCGCTCATTGATGCCATCCGCACGGCGTGTTTGGACGACGTCGTTGCCCAGTTGCCGCAAGGCGTGGCCACACAGGTGGGGGAGCGTGGTGAGCGCTTGTCCGGTGGGCAACGCCAATTGGTCGCGATTGCGCGAGCGCTGTTGATCAAACCGCGGTTGTTGCTGCTGGACGAGCCTAGCTCAATGGTCGACCCAGCAACTGAACAGCGACTGATCGGCCAGTTACGAGGGCTCACCAACACGTCAATCGTTTTGGTCACCCACCGGATGGCCATGCTGGCGCTGGTGGATCGCTTGGTTGTGATGGACCGAGGGCGCATCGTCGCCCAGGGGCCACGTGATGAAGTCCTTAAGGCACTTGCCGCGCGCCCGGTCGAGAGCGATAAAACACCAGCCGCGAACGCTTCTATGACCGGATTGGCGGTGCGCGCATGAGTACTCCAGAAAACATTCGCACATTGGCTCACCACGACCCAGACCATGGCCCGCGCCGTACTGTGTTGTGGATGGTGATGGTGAGCGCGCTGTTCGTGGTCGTTGCCTTGGTGTGGGCCACTGTCGCGCAGCTTGATGTAGCCGTGCAGGCGCCTGGCGCTGTGGAAGCGCCAAGCCGTATCCAGGAAATCCAAAGTCTTGAAGGCGGCATCGTTGAAGAGTTGCAAGTGACTGTCGGCCAGAAGGTGCATAAAGGCGAATTGCTGCTGAAGCTCGACACAGCGCAATACGCGTCTAGCGTGGGTGAGAGCCGGCAGCAGAACCTAGCAGCTCTGGTGGGGCGAGCCCGTACTGATGCATTGCTCTCAGGCGGTGCGCCAAAGTTTGACCCCGCTTGGCAACGTGAAGCACCCGCATTGATCGACAAGGAAACCCAGCTATGGCGCGACTCGCTGCGCGACTTTCAAGCCAGTGTTGCAGCCGCAGCCGAAGTCACGCGGCAGCGCAGTGGCCAACTGCAAGAAGCGCGCTCCCGGATCCAGTCGCTGCAATCGGAAATCAAACTTGGAGAGGAGAGTTTTGCGATTGAAGAACGGCTCTTCAAGCAAGGTGCCGGGGCGCGTGCAGACTATCTGACCGCCCAACAGAAGCTGTTGGCACAACGGTCCGAATTGACAGGTTTGCAGGAGTCATTGCCACGTCTGCAGGCGGCACTGGCAGAGTCAAAGGCAACAGAAGCGCAGGGCGCTTCGCGGGCGCGTGCCCAATGGGGTGCACAGCGTTCAGAGTTTGAAACCAAGGCTGCGAGCCTGTCGCAAACTTTGCAAGGGCAGGGCGACAAACTGGCGCGTCGCGAACTGTTCTCGCCGGTCGATGGTGTGGTGAACCGGGTCTTGGTCAATACCAAAGGTGGTGTTGCACAGCCGGGCAAGGCCATCTTGGAAATTGTGCCGAATGAGACACCATTGCTGATGACCGTGCGTGTGAAACCCAGCGATATTGGCTTTCTCCATCCGGACCAAGAGGCAAGAGTCCGTGTCTTGCCTTATGACGCTTCGACTTTCGGGCAGATGACGGCCAAAGTGACGCGCGTGGGGGCTGATGCCGTCGTGGATGAAAAGGGCAATGCATATTTTGAAGTGCAACTGATGGCCGAGCGTGGCCAGTTGAAGCTGCATGGGAAACCGCTGCCGGTAAGCTCAGGTATGCCGGTGGAGGTCAGCATTCTGACGGGTGAGCGCAGCGTGATGCAGTACTTGCTCAAACCGGTGTTGCGTGGCGTGCAAAGCGCGTTGCAGGAGCGTTGAGATGGCGCCCAAAGGAATGAACGCAAACAAATACTGGCCACGTGCGCGCGTCGGCTTGACGCTACTGTCTGCAGCCCTGTTGGGGCTGTATGGCAGTGCAGTGGCTGCGCAGACACTACCTGCTGGTACAGCCAAGCTGGACGCTAAAACCGTGGGCGGTTATGAAAGCAGTACGCCCGAGAGTCTTTCTGATCTCCTCAGCCGTGTGCTGCCCAAAGACCCACAAGTGCGGTCGTCACAGGCACTGGCGGATGCAGCGGAACAGCGTTTCAAAACCGCGCGATCTCGCTTGTATGGCCCCGTGTTGAGCGTTGAAGGCAACCACGGTGAGGCTACGGTGTCGCAGTTTTTTGTGCCCTACAAACAAAAGACCGACCAGTCGGCTGCAACCTTGAACTGGAACCTGCTCAACGGCGGGGCCGACAAGGCCGAATATGACGCTTCTGAACGGGAGCTTGCCGCCGCTCGGGAAGACTTGCGGCGTGCACGCGAAGAAGGGGCTGAGCGCATTGCGCAAACGTACATCGAGGCGTTACGTTATCAGGAGCTTTCGCGCTTTTCTGACATGCGTATTCGGGCCTTGCAAGAGTTGGTGGATAAAGCCCGGTTGCAGCACGAATCGGGCAAGCTTTCAGAAGCCGATTTTGTTGAGATTAGCGCGAACATGGCCGATGCCGAAATTGACCAAGATCAGTTGCGTGTAGCCGGGACAAGCGCCATGTCGCGCTTGCGTGCCTTGGTGGGGGGTGAGTTGCGCCCGCTGGTGGAGGTCGCAGATGAGGCGTTGACCGTTCTTTTGCCCGCACCACTCGCGCCAGGCGCCGTCGCGCAGCTTGATGGAGCTTCGGACGGTCCCGGAATTGTGGCCGCAGCGCGGCGTCGGGCCGAGGCAGCCAAGGCGCGTGTGCCGGGTGCTTGGTCTTCCTGGGCGCCGAAGATCGATTTTCAATACCAGCATCAACTCTACGACCAATCGCGCCCGCAAACCACACAGCAGCAAAAAAGCGGTTGGCAGGTGACGGCGCGCTGGGACTTGCCCTTGGGGGGCGAGATTTCATCGCGTCGCCAAGAGGCGATCAGCCGAGCCCAAGCGGCTTTGGACGAAGTCGATCGGATTCAGTTGACGGTGGATGCCGAGCGGGTGTCGTTGCCCGAACGCGTGCAACTGAGCGACCGTGCGTTGAGCCAGTTGCGTTTGCAGCAGGCCCGTTACGACACCTTGGTGCAGACCAGCACCTTGCAGTACGACGCGGGGCGTCGAACCCTATTGCAATTGGCGCAGATTGTCGGAACGCGCTTTATCGTGCACCAGCGCACGGCAGAGCAGTTGATGCAGAAGCGCAGCGCGCAGACGCGGATGTTGGCTTTGCAAGGCGAGCTGTTGCCAAGACTGGGCTTGAGCAACTAAGACGCAAGAAGTTTCAGCGCCTCAAGAAAAAATAGCGGCTACCGCAGAATCAACCTGCGGTAGCCGCTCTTTTATTTTTAGCCGACGTTGGTCGACTGGTGATCAGACCCCAGCCGCGTGGGCTTGTTGATCAGCGTGGTAGCTGGAGCGCACCATGGCGCCCACAGCGGCGTGGCTGAAGCCCATTTTGTAGGCTTCTTCTTCAAACATCTTGAAGGTGTCGGGGTGCACATAGCGGCGCACCGGTAGGTGGCTGTTGCTTGGCGACAGGTACTGGCCGATGGTCAGCATGTCGATGTTGTGTTCGCGCATGTCGCGCATCACTTGCAGAATCTCTTCGTCGGTTTCGCCCAGGCCGACCATGATGCCGCTCTTGGTGGGCACGTTGGGGTGCAGGGCTTTGAACTTCTTCAGCAGGTTCAAGCTGAACTGGTAGTCGCTGCCGGGGCGGGCTTCTTTGTAGAGGCGCGGCGCGGTTTCCAGGTTGTGGTTCATCACGTCTGGCGGGGCGGCCTTCAAGATTTCGAGGGCGCGGTCGTCGCGGCCACGGAAGTCGGGCACCAAAATTTCGATTTGCGTTTGTGGCGACAGTTCGCGGATGTTCTGGATGCACGACACAAAGTGGCCGCTGCCACCGTCGCGCAAGTCGTCACGGTCCACGCTGGTGATCACCACGTACTTGAGCTTGAGCTTGGCAATGGTCTTGGCCAGGTTCAGCGGCTCGTCGGCGTCCAACGGGTCTGGGCGGCCGTGGCCCACATCGCAGAAAGGGCAGCGGCGGGTGCACTTGTCGCCCATGATCATGAACGTGGCCGTGCCCTTGCCAAAACATTCGCCGATGTTGGGGCAACTGGCTTCTTCACACACGGTGTGCAGGTTGCTCTCGCGCAGGATCTGCTTGATCTCGTAGAAACGCGTGGTGGGGCTACCGGCTTTGACGCGGATCCAGTCGGGCTTCTTCAGCACTTCGGCTTGAACCACTTTGACGGGAATGCGCGCCAGTTTGGCCCCGGCCTTTTGTTTGGCCAGGGGGTTGTAATTTTCAACGGATTGCGCGTCGCGCACGACTTCTACAGTGCTCATGTTCTTTCACGGCGCGAGCTGGGTCGCCAGCTTGTGGGCCAGCAGGTTCGCGACTTCGTCCCAAGTGGTTTGAATGCCGATTGTAGAAAGGTCTACGGTCTTCAGTCCTGCATAACCGCAAGGGTTGATGCGGGAGTAGGGTTCCAGGTCCATGGCGACGTTCAAGGCCAGGCCGTGGTAGGTGCAGTGGCGACTGACCTTGATGCCCAGCGCGGCGATCTTGCCCAGGCCGATAAACGGGTCCACACCGGGCAGGGCGGGTGCCAGGCGCTGATGGGCAAACGGGTCGTCCAGCCGCACGTAAATGCCGGGTGCGCCGCCCACACGGTGGCCGGTCACGCCCAAGTGCGCCAAGGTGCGGATCACCGCTTCTTCGATGCGGTAAACGTATTCTTTGACGAAGTAGCCGGCGCGCTTCAGGTCGATCAGCGGGTAGGCCACCACCTGGCCTGGGCCGTGGTACGTGACCTGGCCGCCGCGGTTGGTGGAGACGACGGGGATGTCGCCGGGCAGCAGCAAGTGCTCTTGTTTACCGGCGAGGCCTTGGGTGAAAACCGGTGCGTGCTCGCAAATCCATAGCTGGTCAGGCTCATCAGACGAGCGCTGGGCTGTGAAATCTTGCATCGCTTGGTAGGTGGGCAGGTAGTCCACCCGGCCCAAGACCCGCACTTGAAGCGGCGCGGTGGCCGCCATCGTGGCAGCCGTCACAGCACCATCTTTACCATGGGGTGGGTGCTGAGGGTGCGGTACAGCTCGTCAAGCTGCTCGCGCGATGTGGCGGTGACGGTGACCGTCACGCCCAGGTAGTTGCCGCCCTTGCTTTCGCGCAGCTCCACCGTGCTGGCGTCGTACGTGGGGTCGAACTGTTTGGCGATGGTGGTGATGGCGTTCACAAAACCATCCACATGAGCGCCCATCACCTTGATGGGGAACAGCGACGGGTATTCGATCAGCGATTCTTTGCGTGGATCGAGCGGAGCGTCAGCAGGGCTCTTTGGGGTATCGGGTGTAGACATGGCAGGCTCCTGGTTAGGCTGTCGGCGTGCGCTCAATCGCATCTTGGTAAGCCGCGTACAAGCTTTGGTAGATAGGGCCGGGTTGGCCGTTTCCAACGGCGAGGCCGTCCAGTGTGGTGACGGCAATCACTTCTTTACCTGCGCTGGAGAGCAGGATCTCATCGGCCGAGCGCAGCTCTTCGCTAGCGATGCGGCGCAGGCTGAACGGAATGCCGTGGGCCTTGCAAAGCTCTTCAATCAAACCGAAGCGAATGCCTTCCAGCACCAGGTTGTCTTTGGGCACACCGATGACGGCGCCGTCTTTCACCAGCCACACGTTGCTGTGCGAGGCTTCGCTCAAGAAGCCGTTGCGGAACATGATGGTCTCGGCCGCGCCCACGTCAAAGCTGATTTGCCGCGCAATCACCGCGCCCAGCAGGCTGGTGGCCTTGATGTGCGCCTTTTCCCAGCGGAAGTCGTCCGCCGTGACAGCGGCCACGCCCGCGGCGCGCTGCTCAGCGCTGGCGGGCTTGACGGTGGTGGCCATCACAAACACCGTGGGCGTGAGGCCAGCGGGCATGGGGTGGTCGCGTAGGGCCACGCCACGGCTGATCTGGATGTAGACCGACTGCAGGTGTGTAGTCGGGTCGGCACCCACGTGTTGGGTGTGCGCCTTGAGCACGTTGCGGATGATCTTCGTCCACTCTTCGCGGGTGTGCGGGTTGACAATGCGTAGTTCGGCCAAGCTGCGCTCCAGGCGCGCCATGTGCTGGTCGAAACGGAACAGGCGGCCACCGGCGTAGACCGGCACCACTTCGTAGATGCCGTCACCAAAAATGAAACCACGGTCCATGACGCTGATCTTGGCGTCGCACAGCGGGGTATAGGCGCCGTTGAGGTAGCAGGGAAAGTCGGGCAGAACGGTGGGCTGAGAGGAAGAAGTCATGCGGCAATTATCGGACGGTTGTTTTGTTTTTGGGTTTCACGGCTGCGGTTTCACGAAGCGCGTTTCACCGATGGCGAGCAAGAAGAACTTGTCATCGGCGACGCCTTGCGCTGCGCGGGCCTTGGCCAAGTCGCGTGGAGGCTGGTCGAGTGGCTCGTCGGTCAAATTGAAGGTGCCCCAGTGCACGCCGACACTTTGCTTGGCGCCCAGATCGCGCTGCACTTGCAGGGCTTGGGTCGGGTTCATGTGTTGGGGCTGCATAAACCACTCGGGTTCGTAGGCGCCCACGGGAATCAGCGCCAGGTCAAACCCGCCTCGCGTGGCCAGGCGGGGTGCGAGCCGGGTGGCGGTGTCTTTGAAGTCCGCGCTGTAACCCGAGTCGCCACCAAAATACCAGTTGAATGCTGGCCCCATCACGGCCCAGCCGCCCCACAGGGTTTTGTGCCGGTCGTTGACGCCGCGTGCCGACCAGTGCTGCACCGGCGTGAGCATGAAATCAACGCCCGCCACGGCGTGCGACTGCCACCAGTCCAGCTCCACCACGTTCTGAATGCCTTCGTCGGCAAACCAGGCTTTCAAGCCCAATGGAACGAGGAAAAGCGTTTTGCCAGCGGAACAGGTGTTCAGCGCCTGCACGCTGGCCACATCCAGGTGGTCGTAGTGGTTGTGCGAGATCACCACAACGTCGATGGGCGGTAAGTCGGCCAGGGCAATGCCTGGTGCTTGGTTCCGCTTGGGGCCGATCCACTGCACGGGTGAGGCGCGTTCGCTAAAGATTGGGTCGGTCAACACATTCAGGCCGTTGGCCTGCACCAGCATGCTGGCGTGGCCAATCCAGGTGATTGCGGGCCGCATGGCGCTGCCGGCTGTGGCGTTGGCGCTGATGGCGGGCAGGTCGGGCGCGACGACCGGAATCGGCGTGCTCGGTGGCGGTGGCAGGTTGTTGCGCCAGGCGTTCCATTGCCAACGCAGCAAGTCAGACAGCGGGCCGGGAAGGGTGTCGACGTAGTTGTTGTGGAACTTGCCGTCTTGGAAGTGGGCTGTGGCGCTGCCGCTGGACTGGGCCGCACCGGATTGAGGCGGTTGCGGCGCACAACCTGTCAAAGACAGGAAAACCGCGCAAAACGCCCAAACGAAACTCAGCCGCAAGGGCTTGCATTGCGTGCGCATGGCCTACGCGCGCAACAGCAAAACGGCCAGCACAGCGGCCCAGCCCAGGCCCAGATTCGCCAGCACCCACGGGTGCATGCGGGCCAACTGCCGACCGCCTGCAGCCCAGTCGCTACCCGCGACGGCTCGACGCAGCTTTTGATAAGGGCCAAAAAACAAATGCGCAAAAATCAGCGTCATCATTACGCCCAGAGCGGCCATCGCGTGCCAGCCAGGGGGCGCGGCGGCCATGCCGACCTGGGCCAATGTGACAAAGCCCGTCAGCAGTAGCGCGGCGATGCACGCCCAGACGATGGGGAAAAATTTATTTAAGACAGCGGCCATGAGGGGCAGTCGCTCTGGCGGCGCCAGCAACCGCCCTGCAGCGGGGCGCAGCATGTAGACCAGAAAGGACATGCCGCCGAGCCAAACAATGGCTGCAACTATGTGAAACAACTTAAGCCAAGGTGTCATGAAAAGCCCGATATAGAGACCGGAATTGTTTCCAGCAGGTAAAGTGCGGCCAGCGCGTGCGGGACACGCTTGCGCCAGAGCATTATGGATGCTCTGGGTTTCTACGTATAATCAAGAGCTTTGCTGAATTGTCGAGGGTGTAGCCCGGTTGTAATTTGACGGGGACACAATGGCCTACCAAGCTGAAGATAGCGCTGAAGAAAACGATTTCAAGCCCCTAACCGCCGAAGAAGCGCGGCAGTGGAGGGTGAAGAATCCGCCGCTGTCACTTTGGTGGGTTTGGCGATGGCAACTGGTAGTGGGAGGGCTGGTGGCTTTGGCTGCAGGCCTGGTGTCCGGGCAGGCCTCTATGGCCTTGTCGGCAGGATACGGAGCGCTGGCGGTGGTGATTCCTGGAGCCGTTTACGCTCGTGGGCTCTCCAGTCGGATGATGCGCCTCTTTCCCGGTGCTGCCATGTTGGGGTTTTTTGTTTGGGAGTTGGTCAAGATCATCTTGACGGTGGCCATTTTGTTTGCGGCACCGCGGATGGTTCAGGGCTTGAGCTGGCTGATATTGCTGCTCGGCTTTGTGTTGACCATGAAAGTTTATTGGGTGATGTTGGTGGTGCACTCGCGCCGCCAGCATTCGGTTAAGTAAATAAGGTACTGGTAGATATGGCGACTGAACACGTTGGTACGGCAGGTCCAAACGCAGGCGACTACATTGTTCACCACTTGCAGCATTTGCAACGAGACTTCTCGTTCGGATCTGTCAAGCAAACCAGCATTGTGGATTTCAGCCTCTTTAACCTGGACTCGCTGATCTATTCCGTGATTTTGGGTGTGGTGGGTTGCTTCTTGCTCTGGCGCGCTGCGCGCAAGGCCACCTCTGGCGTTCCTGGCCGCTTCCAGGCTGCTGTTGAAATCATGGCTGAAATGGTGGAGAACCAGGCCAAGGGCGTGATCCATAACGCCACCAGCCGCAAGCTGGTGTCGCCGCTGGCGCTCACCGTGTTCTTCTGGATTTTTGCAATGAACGCCATGGACATGTTGCCCGTGGACTTGTTGCCAAATCTGTGGCAACTGGCCTACGGCGCAGCCGGTAACGACCCTCATCACGCTTATATGCGTGTGGTGCCTACCGCCGACTTGTCGACGACTCTTGGTTTGTCGGTCAGCGTTTTGTTTGTTTGCTTGGTTTACAACGTCAAGATCAAGGGCGTTGGCGGCTGGGCGCATGAGATGGTGGCTGCACCGTTTGGTGACCACTGGTTCCTGTATCCGATCAACTTCCTGATGCAAGTGATCGAATACCTGGCCAAAACAATTTCCCACGGCATGCGACTCTTCGGCAACATGTTTGCCGGCGAACTGGTGTTCATGCTGATCGCCCTGATGGGCGGCGTGTGGGCCTGGCAGTTCAACCCCCTTGAAGGTGGTTTCTGGCTGGGTGTCGGGCACGTTATCGCTGGATCCGTGTGGAGTATCTTCCACATTCTGGTGATCACCTTGCAAGCCTTCATCTTCATGATGTTGACATTGATCTACGTGGGGCAGGCTCACGAGTCTCACTAAGTTTCGTTTCTCTTTTTTCTTTTTTCTTTACCTGTAATCTCTAGGAGCAATCATGGAAAACATTCTCGGTCTCGTCGCTCTGGCTTGTGGTTTGATCGTCGGTCTGGGCGCAATGGGCGCATCTATCGGCATCGCTTTGATGGGCGGCAAGTTCCTGGAATCGTCGGCTCGTCAACCTGAGTTGATGAACGAACTGCAAACCAAGATGTTCATCTTGGCTGGTCTGATCGACGCGGCCTTCCTGATCGGCGTGGCTATCGCTCTGCTGTTCGCTTTTGCCAAGCCTTTCGCAATCTAATTTCTGGCGACCTTTCACGACCGAAAGGAAATAAGCCGTGAACATTAATTCGACCCTGTTCCTGCAAGCCGTCGTTTTTGCGATTTTGGTTTGGTTCACGATGAAATTCGTGTGGCCACCCATCACCAAAGCACTCGACGAGCGGGCACAGAAGATCTCTGATGGCCTGGCGGCCGCAGACAAAGCTAAGACTGAGTTGGCCGTGGCCAACAAGCGCGTAGAAGCCGAGCTGTCCAGCTCGCGCAACGAAACCGCTGCCCGTCTGGCTGATGCTGAGCGCCGTGCCCAAGCCATCATTGAAGAAGCTAAAACCCGCGCAAGCGAAGAGGCTGCCAAGATCGTTGCTGCTGCGCAAGCAGAAGCCGCGCAGCAGGTTGTCAAGGCCCGTGAAGCACTGCGTGAGCAGGTGGCAACGTTGGCCGTGAAGGGTGCCGAGCAGATTCTCCGCAAGGAAGTCAACGCTGGTGTCCACGCCGATTTGCTGAACCGTCTCAAAACCGAACTCTAGGCTGTAAGAACACGACCATGGCTGAAATAGCAACCATTGCCCGTCCGTATGCTGATGCCTTGTTCAAGGCGTCGGCCAACGATGTCGCCGGTGCTGCGGCATGGCTCGATGAGCTGGCTGCGATCGCGGCCAATGCACAACTTCAGCAGTTTGCTGGCAACCCCAATGTTGGTGTTGATCAGGTGTTTGATGTGATCGCGGGAGTAGCCAAATCGGCGCTCCCCGACGCAGCTAAAAACTTCTTGCGCACCGTGCTCGAAAACGGTCGCCTGGAAGCGCTGCCTGAGATCGCCAACCAGTTCCGTGTGCTGAAAAACGCACAGGGCGGGTTGTCTGATGCCACCGTATTCAGTGCGTTCCCGATGGACGCTTCTGCGCTGGCCGATGTGTCCTCAATGCTCGAAAAGCGTTTTGGCCGCAAGCTGAATTTTGTCATTGAAGTACAGCCAGAGCTGATCGGTGGCATTCGCGTTGTGGTGGGTGACGAGGTACTTGATACCTCGATCAAAGCCCGCTTGGAACAAATGAAATTGGCATTGACCGCTTAAGGTTGGGCCTGTGTCTTCAGCCTGAGCCCATGGCTCTGGTTGTTTGCTAACCAAAGAAAGAGAAGGAAAGAGTCATGCAACTCAATCCCGCAGAAATTTCTGAGCTGATCAAGAGCCGTATTGAGGGCTTGGCAGCCAGCGCCGACATTCGCAACCAAGGTACCGTGGTCTCCGTGACCGACGGTATCGTGCGCATCCACGGTTTGTCCGACGTGATGCAAGGCGAAATGCTTGAATTCCCATCCACCGCCGATGGCACGCCAACGTTTGGCCTGGCATTGAATCTCGAGCGCGACTCCGTCGGCGCCGTGATTTTGGGCGAGTACGAACACATCTCCGAAGGCGACACCGTGAAGTGCACGGGCCGCATTCTGGAAGTGCCGGTCGGCCCTGAGCTGATTGGCCGCGTGGTGAACGCCTTGGGTCAGCCGATCGACGGCAAGGGCCCGATCAACGCCAAGATGACCGACGTGATTGAAAAGGTTGCGCCTGGCGTGATCGCACGTAAGTCTGTTGATCAACCGATGCAAACCGGCCTGAAGTCGATTGACTCCATGGTGCCCGTGGGCCGTGGTCAGCGCGAACTGATCATTGGTGACCGTCAGACCGGCAAGACCGCTGTGGCCATCGACGCGATCATCAACCAAAAGGGTCAGAACATGACCTGCGTTTACGTCGCGATTGGCCAAAAGGCCTCGTCGATCAAGAACGTAGTGCGTGCTCTGGAACAAGCTGGCGCGATGGAATACACCATCGTGGTGGCCGCTTCGGCATCCGAATCCGCTGCTATGCAATACGTGTCGGCTTACTCTGGCTGCACGATGGGCGAATACTTCCGCGACCGCGGCGAAGACGCCCTGATCGTGTATGACGATCTGTCCAAGCAAGCTGTGGCTTACCGCCAAGTGTCGTTGCTGCTGCGCCGTCCACCAGGCCGCGAAGCCTACCCTGGCGACGTGTTCTATCTGCACAGCCGTCTGCTGGAGCGTGCCGCTCGTGTGAACGCCGACTACGTCGAAGCTTTCACCAAGGGCGCCGTCAAGGGCAAGACCGGTTCGTTGACTGCATTGCCGATCATCGAAACGCAAGCTGGCGACGTGTCCGCATTCGTGCCAACCAACGTGATCTCGATCACCGACGGCCAGATCTTCCTGGAAACCAGCCTGTTCAACGCCGGTATCCGTCCTGCGATCAACGCCGGTATCTCGGTGTCTCGCGTGGGTAGCTCGGCACAAACGAAGATCATCAAGGGCCAGTCCGGCGGTATCCGTACCGACTTGGCGCAGTACCGTGAATTGGCGGCTTTCGCCCAGTTCGCTTCTGACCTCGACGAATCGACCCGCAAGCAACTTGACCGCGGCGCACGTGTGACCGAACTGTTGAAGCAAGCGCAATACAGCCCACTGTCCATCAGCTTGATGGGCGCCACGCTGTTTGCCGTCAACAAGGGTTTCATGGACGACGTCGATGTCAAGAAGATCTTGGCATTCGAACACGGCCTGCACGGTTACCTGAAGGACAAGCACGCTGCGCTGCTGTCCAAGCTGGAAACCACCAAGGCTTTGGACAAGGACGCTGAGGCTGAATTGACTGCCGCTGTGGGCGCGTTCAAAAAGACCTTTGCTTAATTTCTACCTGATCACAAGGAGCCACTGATGGCATCAGGCAAGGAACTACGCACCAAGATCAAATCGGTGGAAAACACCAAGAAGATCACCAAGGCGATGGAGATGATTTCCGTATCCAAGATGCGTAAGGCACAGGAGCGCATGCGCGCGGCCCGTCCTTACAGCGAAAAGGTACGCAACATCGCCAGTCACCTTGGCCAAGCGAACCCTGAGTACGTGCACACCTACATGAAACCCAACGACGGCAAAGCCGTGGGTTACATCGTGGTAACCACCGACAAGGGCTTGTGCGGTGGGTTGAACACGAACTTGTTGCGTGCATTGACTACCCAGTTGCGCGACAACCAAGCGGCTGGCAAGTCGGCACAGGCTGTGGCCATCGGCGGCAAAGGGCTCGGTTTCCTGAACCGTATCGGCGCCAAAGTGGTGTCGCACGTCACGCATCTCGGCGACAAGCCCCACCTGGACAAGCTGATTGGCCCGGTGAAGGTGTTGCTTGATGCATTCGCCGCAGGTGAAGTCAGCGCTGTGTACGTCTGCTACAACAAGTTTGTCAGCACGATGAGCCAGACCCCCGTCGTCGAGCAACTGCTGCCCCTGTCTGCTGCCCAAATGGACGCAGACACCAAGGCCAGCGGTACGCAACACGCCTGGGACTACATCTATGAGCCAGACGCGCAGACCGTGATTGACGACTTGCTGGTTCGCTACGTGGAAGCGCTGGTGTACCAAGCAGTTGCTGAAAACATGGCTTCCGAGCATGCCGCCCGTATGGTGGCGATGAAGGCCGCAACGGACAACGCCGGCAACGTGATTGGTGAATTGAAGCTGGTTTACAACAAAACCCGCCAAGCAGCGATCACCAAAGAGTTGTCGGAAATCGTTTCCGGTGCAGCGGCCATCAGCGGCTAAGCCCCGCGACTTCGCACATCGGCACAGCAAGATTCAAATTTATTGGAGCAAAAGATAATGGCTCAAGAAAATACCCAAGGGAACGCAGGCGTTCAGGGCAAGATTGTTCAGTGTATTGGCGCCGTGGTGGACGTGGAGTTTCCACGTGACCGCATGCCTCGCGTGTACGACGCACTCAAGATGGACGGCTCCTCGCTGACCCTGGAAGTGCAACAACAGTTGGGCGACGGCGTGGTGCGTACCATTGCGCTGGGCTCTTCCGACGGTCTGCGCCGTGGCCTGATGGTGTCCAACACCGGTTTGCCTATCACCGTGCCAGTCGGCAAGGCAACGCTCGGCCGCATCATGGACGTGCTGGGTTCGCCTATCGACGAACGCGGCCCTGTCGGTCAAGAACTGACCGCTTCCATTCACCGTAAGGCTCCTGCTTACGACGAACTCAGCCCATCGCAAGAACTGCTGGAAACCGGCATCAAGGTGATTGACTTGGTTTGCCCGTTCGCCAAGGGCGGTAAGGTTGGCCTGTTCGGCGGCGCCGGCGTGGGCAAGACCGTGAACATGATGGAGCTCATCAACAACATCGCCAAGGCACACAGCGGCTTGTCCGTGTTTGCTGGCGTGGGTGAGCGTACCCGTGAAGGGAACGACTTCTATCACGAAATGGCTGACTCCGGCGTGGTGAACCTCGAGAACCTCGAAGACTCGAAGGTGGCAATGGTTTACGGCCAGATGAACGAGCCTCCAGGCAACCGTCTGCGCGTCGCGCTGACCGGCCTGACCATTGCCGAGTCGTTCCGCGACGAAGGCAAGGACGTGCTGTTCTTCGTGGACAACATCTACCGCTACACGCTGGCCGGTACCGAAGTGTCTGCTCTGCTGGGCCGTATGCCTTCCGCCGTGGGCTACCAGCCTACGCTGGCCGAAGAAATGGGCCGTCTGCAAGAGCGTATTACGTCGACCAAGGTTGGCTCCATCACGTCGATCCAGGCCGTTTACGTGCCAGCGGATGACTTGACCGATCCATCGCCTGCGACGACCTTCGCTCACTTGGACTCCACCGTGGTGTTGAGCCGTGACATCGCCTCGCTGGGTATCTACCCTGCGGTCGATCCACTCGACTCCACCAGCCGCCAGCTGGATCCGCTGGTGGTGGGCCAAGACCACTACGAAACCGCCCGCGCCGTGCAAGGCACGCTGCAACGTTACCGTGAACTGCGCGACATCATCGCGATCATGGGCATGGACGACCTGGCGCCTGAAGACAAGCTGGCTGTGGCCCGCGCTCGGAAGATCCAACGTTTCCTGAGCCAACCTTTCCACGTGGCTGAAGTGTTTACCGGCAGCCCTGGCAAGTACGTGCCTTTGGCCGAAACCATCCGTGGTTTCAAGATGATTGTGTCCGGCGAGTGTGACCACCTGCCAGAACAAGCCTTCTACATGGTTGGCGGCATCGACGAAGCCTTCGAGAAGGCCAAGAAGGTCTAAACCCCATGGACACCACACACACCATGCACGTTGATGTGGTCAGTGCCGAGGCGTCCATCTTCTCGGGCGAAGCCAAGTTTGTGGCTTTGCCAGGTGAAGCTGGTGAACTGGGCATTTACCCCCGTCACACGCCGCTGATCACGCGCATCAAACCCGGTTCGGTGCGCATCGAGCTGGCCGACGGCAAGGAAGAGTTCGTCTTTGTGGCGGGTGGCATTCTGGAAGTTCAGCCCACAGGCGTCACCGTTCTGTCTGACACCGCCATCCGCGGCAAAGACCTGGACGATGAAAAGGCCAACGCCGCCAAGCTCGCCGCTGAGGAAGCGGTGAAAAACGCCAAGAGCGATTTGGACTTGTCCAAGGCGCAATCTGAGCTGGCCGTGATGGCTGCTCAACTGGCCGCGCTGCGCAAGTTCCGCCAAAAGAAGTAAGCACTGAACTCACCGTTCATGCTTCAAAAATAGCCACCTTCGGGTGGCTTTTTTTTTGCCCGTACGTTCTGGCTCAGCCGTGTTCAGGCGTACTCAGTGGCCGCGAAATGTTTGCCGCCAAGCGCTGGGCGACACCCCAAACGCGCGCTGAAAGTGCAGACGAAAAGATGCGGTGGAACCGAACCCTGCCGTCTGCGCAATACGCTCGATCGCGTCATCGCTACGCTCTAGCAACTGCTGCTACAACGCCAGGCGCTCGGTTTGCAGCCAGGCACCAAAGGGCATGCCGGTGAGCTGCTTGAACTGCCGCGTCAACGTGCGCCGGCTCATGGCCGCTTGTGCACCCAAAGCCTCCAGGCTGTGTGCTTGATCGAGTGACGCGCGGATCTGGTCGAGCAGGGAGCAGAGGTGGGAGTTACGGTTGGTCTTGGGCACGGGCTGTTCGATGAACTGCCGTTGCCCGCCTTGCCGATGCGGCGGCACCACCAACCGGCGCGCCACCTTGTTGGCCACCTCACTGCCATAACGCCCGCGCAGCAGATGCAGACAGCAGTCGATGCCCGCTGCAGTGCCGGCCGAGGTGAGCAGCTTGCCATCCTCCACATAGAGCACATCCGGATCCAACTGCACGCTGGGGTAGCGCCGCGCAAAGTCTTCCGCGTAGGCCCAATGGGTGGTGGCTTGTCGCCCCGCCAACAACCCGGCCTCTGCCAGCACGTAAGCGCCTACACACAGCCCCACCACCCAGGCACCGCGTTGATGTGCTGCGACCAAGGCTGCCAGCAGCGCTGCGGCCGGTTTCTCGGCCGGGTCACGCCAACTTGGCACGATGACGATGTCCGCTTGGGCCAGCTTTGCCAAGCCATGGTGGGTTTGAATATCGAACCCGGCAGAAGTGCGCAAAGGGCCTTGTTCTGCCGCGCAAACGACCAACTCAAATGCGGGCACACCGGGATGTGCGTCGCCAAACACCACACAGGGCACGGCGAGATGAAATGGGCTGATCTGATCGAACGCTACAACAGCAACAACGGGCGGAGCCATGCGCAGCAATCCTTTTGATAGTCTTCTATAGGTTGGCCCAATCCTAGTGCTGATTGTCCTTTTGGCCACTGGTGGCGGGGACTGGCAACGAGAAAAATCGAGCCATCTCAACGCACAAACTCGCTCACCATGACCACCACCACAAAAACATCCAAAGCCCTGATCGTCATCGACATCCAAAACGACTACTTCCCCGACGGCAAGTTTCCGCTTTGGAACGCTGACGAGACCCTGGCCAACACCGAAGCTGCCATTGCCCGTGCGCAGCAGCAAGGCGTGCCGGTTGTGCTGGTGCAGCACATCGCTGACCCTAAAGCGGGTATTTCGCCCTTCTTCAACGCGGGCAGCGCAGGTGTTGAAATCCACCCCCGCATCAAAGCCGCCGCGCCGAAAGCACCAGTGGTGGTCAAGTCGTTTGCCGACAGTTTTCATCACACCGAGCTGGAGACCACGCTGCAGCGCTTGGGCGTGAACGAGTTGCTGGTCTGCGGCATGATGACGCAGAACTGCGTGACCCACACCGCCATCTCCAAGGCGGCAGAGAAGTACAAAATCAGCATCCTGCAGGACTGCTGCACCACCGTCAGCCAGCCGATTCATCTGATCGCGTTGAATGCGGTGTCGACACGTTTGCCGCTGGTGCGCAGTGTCGAAGCATTGGCCTGAGTGGCGCGGCAAGTGTCCCGACGCGGTACGATGAACCAAACGGTACATCATGCCGTGTGGAGACAACATGACCCAAGCCATTCGCTGGGGCGTGCTCGGCGCCGCCGCCATTGCCACGCAACGCACCATGCCCGCGCTGAACCTCGCGCCCAGCGCCACTTTGCTGGCCCTGGCCTCGCGCGATGCGGCCAAAAGCGCGGCGGCAGCGCAGGCCGCCAACGTGCCCCGCGTTTACGGCAGCTACGACGCCTTGTTGGCCGATGCCGACATCGACGCCGTCTACATTCCGCTGCCCAACCAATTGCACTTTGAGTGGGCCGTGCGCGCGTTGGAGGCCGGCAAACACGTGTTGTGTGAAAAGCCGCTGTGCATCACTACCGCGCAGGTGTGCGAGTTGTGCCAGGTGCGTGACCGCACGGGCCGGCATATCGAAGAAGGCTTTGCGTTTCGCAATCACCCGCAGTGGGTTGAGTTTGATGCGCTGATGGCGGCCGACACCATTGGCCCGGTGCGCGCGGCCCACGTCACGTTGGCCAAGCAGTTTCTCGACCCCGCCGACGTGCGCAACAACCCAGCGGCTGGCGGCGGTGCCCTGTACGACTTGGGCTCCTACGCCATTAGCGCCTGCAACCTCGTCTTCAAGCGTGCGCCCAAACGTGTGGTGGCGGCGCTGGAGATCGACCCGGTGTTTGGCATCGACCGCCTCAGCAGCGCGCTGCTTGACTACGGCGACGCCCACGCCGCGTTCACGGTGGCCACGCAAGGCGGCCCGTCGGGCTGGGGAACCCACCAGCAGTTGTCGGTGCTGGGAGGCAATGGTTGGCTGCGGTTCGACTTTCCGTGTGCGCACGCACGCCCCACTGAATGCCATATCCATGTGGGCGATGCCACCAGCGTAGGCAGCTTCGCCACCGCGCAGCACACCTTTGCGCCGGTGAACCAATACGTCTTGCAGGTCGAACGCTTCTCGCGTTTGCTGTTGGGCGAAGCCGTGCCCAGTTGGCCGATTGAAGACGCGCTGGGCACGTTGCAAACCATTGAAGCGTTATTTGCCTCGGGCCGCAGCGGTGGCTGGGTGGCGTTGGGTTAACTGCGCATCAAGAAAATCCGAACAACCGTTTGGGTGTGTCCCACAAGATGGCTTGGCGCACGGCGGCGTCGGGCACCAGCTCGGCAAACTGGTCGAGCAGCGGGCCGTAGTCCACACGCGCCGGGGCGCGCAAAAAGGGCCAGTCCGAGCCCCACATCAACTGCTGCGGGCCAAAGGCTTGCAGCAGCGCCTGTGCGTAAGGCCAGGCGTCGCGGTGGGGGAAGGGTTGAGCCGAAGACTTCAGTAGGCTCGACAGCTTCACCGTGGCACGCCCCGTTTTCGACAGCTCAAGCAACGCCGCAAACCCGGCTTGCCCCACACCGGCCGCAGGGTTGGGCCGCCCGCAGTGGTCAAACACCATTTGCACACCGCTGTCGAGCAGCATGGGCTTCACGGCCAGCAGTTCGTCAAACTGCACCTGCACACAGGCCCACATGCCAAGCTCTTGCAGATGGGCCAATAGTGGCGCGGCGTCACGGTAATAGTCGGTACCCAGCAGAGCCACATTCAGCGTGACACCCACTACACCAGCGGCCTGCAAAGCTTGCAGTTCGTCGCGGCCGGTGTGGTTGGGCACCACGGCCGCGCCCTTGAAGCGGCCAGCGCCGCGCTGCAGGGCGTCAAGTAGGCAGCGGTTGTCAAAGCCGTAACCCGAGTTGGGACCGACGATCAACGCGTGTTGTACGCCATGGGCATCCATCAGCGCGCCGAGCTGGTCGGCCGTGGCCACTTCATGCCCCGTAGGTCGGTAGAACGTGTCTTCTGCGTAGGGGAAGCGCATAGGGTCGAACACGTGCACGTGGCAGTCGATCTTGGGCTGCGTACGAGGGATGGGGGTTGCGGAAAAGAGGGCTTGCATCAAACGTTGTCCTTGGGCGAATGGGCGTTGAAGGTTGGGGATGGTGGCGGTTTACCTCAGGCGTGTACATGCCGCGCAGGCCATAAGGTGTATTGCAAGTTGCAATGGTTGGCATGGTTGATGGGCAGCTGGCCGAGGTAGTTGTGGGTAGAGGAGGCACCAAAAAGTGCTGACACGCCTCAACTCGCATCCAGATGTTTCCTAGAGGTAACCCTTAAAACGTTCGTTAATCGCTCAAAAAAATGTAATTAACGAACTGGTTAGTTTTGATTCTCTTTGTTTTTGCGTCTGGCGTCGCTACAGTGCCGTCAGTTTTCAGCAGTTTGAGCGATGAACGATCACAAGCCACCCCAACAGTCTGTGGATTACAGGGGCACGGCACCGGCCCTGGCATTGGTTGCGACGTCGTTGCGCTCGGTGCCGCTGTGAAGCGCTCCACCCGTCAACATCCATAGGCTCCCACGCCCACAACAAAACAAGGAAACCAGGAGACCCTGCATGCAAAAAATTCTCAATGCCTACTGCCGCCTGCTCGGCATCATCATGGTGGCCTCTCTGGCCATCATGGTGCTGCTGGTGTTTGGCAACGTGGTGCTGCGCTACGGCTTCAACTCCGGCATCACCGTGTCGGAAGAGTTGTCGCGCTGGCTCTTCGTCTGGATCACCTTCCTGGGCGCCATCGTCGCCCTGCAAGAGGGCTCGCACCTGGGCACCGACATGCTGGTTTCGCGCCTGCCGGTGTTCGGCAAAAAGATCTGCCTGGGCCTCACGCATGTGTTGATGCTGTTTGTCTGCTGGCTGTTGTTCGACGGCTCGCTCAACCAGGTCAAGGTCAACCTGGACAGCACCAGCGCGGTGATGGAAGTGTCGATGGCGGTGTTCTACGCCGCAGGCATGGTGTGCGCTGTGTCGTCTGCGGTCATTCTGTTGAACCAGCTTTGGCGCCTGGTGACCGGCCAGCTCTCAGAGGCTGAGCTGATCGCCATCCGAGAGTCGGAAGAAGAACCGATCGACGTTCCCCAACCCCTGCGCTGAGGCTTTCATGACCATCTTTGTCTTTTTGGGTTCTCTGCTCGCAGCCATGGCCGTGGGCGTTCCGATTGCGTTTTCGTTGCTGCTGTGTGGTGTCGCGCTGATGTGGCACATGAACATGTTTGACGGCCAAATTTTGGCGCAGAACATTCTGGAAGGCGCCAACAGCTTCCCGCTGTTGGCCGTGCCGTTCTTCATGCTGGCGGGTGAGGTGATGAACACCGGCGGCCTGTCGCGCCGCATTGTGGACTTCGCGCTCGCGCTGGTCGGCCACATCCGTGGTGGCCTGGGCTACGTGACCATCGTGGCTGCGTGCATCTTGTCGGCGCTGTCGGGCTCGGCCGTGGCCGATGCGGCGGCGTTGACCGCGCTGCTGTTGCCCATGATGGTGAAGGCCGGCCACGACAAGGCGCGCAGCGGCGGCCTGATCGCTGCGTGCGGCGTCATCGGCCCGATCATTCCACCGTCGATTGGTTTTGTGATCTTCGGTGTGTCGGCCAACGTGTCGATCACCAAGCTGTTCCTTGCGGGCATCTTCCCGGGCATCTTGCTGGCCGCCGGTTTGTGGGCCACCTGGTGGTGGACCACGCGCCGTGAAAAGCTGGAGCCCCCACCCCGCAAAACCAAGGCGGAAGTGTGGGACGCTTTCCGCAAAGCCGGTTGGGCCTTGGCGCTGCCGCTGATCATCCTGGTGGGCCTGCGCATGGGGGTGTTCACGCCGACCGAAGCCGCTGTGGTGGCCGCCGTGTTCGCGCTGTTTGTGGCCTCGGTGATCTACCGTGAACTGAGCTGGAAGCAGCTCTACGAAGTGTTCCACGCTGCGGCCAAGACCACGGCTGTGGTGATGTTCCTGGTGGCTGCCGCCATGGTCTCGGCCTGGCTCATCACCGTGGCGCAACTGCCCGACCAAGTGGTGCAACTGCTGAAGCCTTTGCTCGACAGCCCGGTGCTGCTGATGGCCGCCATCATGGTGCTGGTGATGGTGGTGGGCACGGCCATGGACATGACGCCAACCATCCTGATCCTGACCCCCGTGCTGATGCCGCTGGTCAAGGCCGCTGGCATCGACCCCGTCTACTTCGGCGTGCTGTTCATCATCAACAACTCGATTGGCCTGGTGACGCCGCCAGTGGGCACGGTGCTCAACGTGGTGGCCGGGGTAGGCCGCATGAAGATGGACGACGTGACGCGTGGCGTCATGCCTTTCATGATCGTGCAGTTCATCGTGATGTTCCTGATGGTGCTGTTCCCGTCGCTGGTGATGGTGCCTGCCAAGTTGCTCTACGGTTAAACCTAAAACAAAAAAAGCCAATGCGGGGGTGACAGGTACGCCACCTCCCGCATACAGAAAAGCGTGCCGTTCATTTCTTTTTTATTCTGAGGAGACATTCATGAAACGTCTGATGATCAAGTCCATCGTTGCCGCCATCGCGCTCACGTCCTTTGGTTTTGCCACCGCGCAAGACATCAAGGAGCGCACCATCAAGATGAATCTGAATGGCCCTGAAAACCATCCCGCAGGCCCTGGCATGCGCAAGTTTGCCGAAGTGGTGGCCGCCAAGTCGGGTGGCAAGATGAAGGTCAACCTGTTCTACAACAGCACGCTGGGCAGCGACCAGGCCGTGGTGTCTTCCATGAAGGGCGGCACGGTTGAAGCTGCGGTCATGAACACCGGCATTCTGGCCACCGAAGCCAAAGAACTGGCCATCTTCGACTTCCCGTTCCTGTTTGGCAACGAGAAAGAAGCTGACGCGTTGGTCGACGGCCCCGTGGGCAAGAAGATGCACGCCAAGCTGGAAGAAAAAGGCCTGGTCGGCATCACCTACTTTGAACTCGGCTTCCGCCAGATCACCAACAGCAAGCGCCCCCTGGTAAAGGTGGAGGACATTGACGGCCTGAAGCTGCGCGTCATTCCCAACCCCATCAACGTGGCTTGGGTGAAAGCGCTGGGCGCCAACCCCACGCCCATGCCTTTCCCCGAGGTGTACGGTGGCTTGGAACAAAAAGCCATTGACGGCCAGGAAAACCCCGTCTCGGTGATCGCCGCCAACAAGTTCTGGGAAGTGCAAAAGAACATCGCGATGACCAACCACCAGTACAACCCACAGTCGCTGATCTTCAGCAAGAAGGTCTGGGACAGCTACAGCGCTGCCGAGAAGAAGATCATTGAAGAAGCCGCTGCCGAAGCCACCGTGGTGCAGCGCAAGGAAGCGCGTGCGTCCGTGGCCGCCAACCTCGACCTGCTGAAGAAGAACGGCATGGCGGTGAGCGAGTTCTCGTCGGCTGAAGTGGCCAAGCTGCGCGACAAGATGAAGCCCGTGATCGCCCAGTTCAGCGCCAGCGTAGGCCAGGCGACGGTGGACGAAGTGACGGCTGAATTGGCTAAATCTCGCAAGTAATCGCGTAAGTAAATCAACCTGCGCTGATGGACTGCCGGGCGCCTCTGGGCGCCCGTTCTCCATTGCACAATTCTTCAGAACCCCCGAGGATTGAACGCATGAGCAAGCTTCGTATCGCAGTGGCCGGCGCTGGCTACATCGGCCAGGCACATATGGACGCAGCGCGCGCCAGCGCTACCTGCACCTTGTCGGCCATCGTCGATCCATCGCCTGCTGCCGTGCCCTTGGCGGCGGCTGCGGGTGTGCCGCTGTACGTGTCGTTGGAAGAGTTGCTGGCCCAAGACCGGCCTGATGGCGTGGTGCTGGCCACACCCAACCAGTTGCACCTGCCACACGCCTTGGCGTGTATTGCCGCAGGCTTGCCCATCTTGTTGGAGAAGCCCATCACGCCCACCGTGGCCGAGGGCGAAGCGCTGGTCAAGGCGGTGGAAGAGGCTGGCGCCAAGGTGCTGATTGGCCACCACCGCGCGCACAGCCCCATCATGGCCAAGGCGCGTGAAGTGGTGGCGTCCGGCCAACTCGGCCGCGTAGTGGCGGTGATGGGCAGCGCCACGTTCTACAAGCCTACGGAATACTTTGCGGACGCGCCCTGGCGCAGTGCACTCGGCGGCGGCCCCATCCTCATCAACATGATCCACGAGGTGCACAACCTGCGCATGTTGTGCGGCGACATTGTGGCCGTGCAAGCCTTTGCCTCGAACGCCGCGCGTGGCTATGTGGTGGAAGACACCGTGGCCATCAACCTGCGTTTTGCCAATGGGGCGCTGGGCACGTTCATGTTGTCCGACACGGCGGCCAGCGCGCGCAGTTGGGAGCAAACCTCGCAAGAGAACAAGGCCTACGCCACGTTTGAAGACGAAGATTGCTACGTCATCTCGGGCACCAACGGCAGTTTGTCGGTGCCCACTATGCGCCTCAAGACCTACCCGCGCCCGGAAGACCGCTCGTGGTGGAAACCATTTGAAACCGGTGTGGTGGGCATGGTGCGCGACGACCCCATCAAACACCAGATGACGCATTTCGGCGCGGTCATCCGTGGGGAAGCCACGCCGCTGGTGAGTGCTTTGGATGGCTTGCAAAATCTACGCGTGACGGAGGCTATTGCCAACGCCGCGAAGAGCGGTCAGATTGTCGAAATCTAGGCCGCATCTAGAACCAACTAGACCCAACTAGACCCAACTAGATCAGACCCCAGCGTTTCTAAACATCCTTTTAAAAGAGAACTGATTATGAAAATCCTCGTCCTGAACGGCATCAACCTCAACATGTTTGGCAAGCGCGACCCCAAGCAATACGGCACCGCCACGCTGGCGCAAATCAACAGCAGCGTGATCGCACTGGGTGAAGAGCTGGGCGCTGAAGTCGAGGCTTTCCAGACCAATCACGAGGGTGAAATGGTGGAGCGCATCCACAAGGCGCATATCGAAGGCATCGACGCCATCATCATCAACGCTGGCGCCTGGACGCACTACAGCTATGGCATTCGCGACGCGTTGGCCATCCTCAGCGCGCCCATCATTGAAGTGCACATGTCAAACATCCATGCGCGCGAACCGTTCCGCCATCTGTCGGTTTTGGCTGAAATCGCCAAGGGCCAGATCGCTGGTTTTGGTGTGGACAGCTACCTGCTGGGCCTGCGCGCTGCCGTGTCGGCCGTCAATGCCGCCAAGGCTTGATTTCATCCCTGCGAATTGACTGATCGGAGTTTGTGCATGCGCCGTTGTATCGCCACTGTTTCGTTGTCTGGCATGTTGCGCGAGAAGCTGCAGGCCGCGGCAGCGGCGCGCTTTGATGGCGTTGAGATTTTTGAAAACGACTTGCTGCAGTTTCCTGGATCGCCGCGTGAGGTGCGGCGCATCGCCGAAGACTTGGGGCTGACGATTGACCTGTTCCAGCCGTTCCGCGACTTCGACGGCGTGAGCCCCACGCAACTGGCGCGCAACCTGGAGCGTGCCGAGCGTAAGTTTGACGTGATGCAAGAGTTGGGCGCACCGTTAATTTTGGTGTGCACCAACGCGCAGCCGTCGGCCTCGGGCGACATCGAATTGTTGGCCGACCAAATGCACCAGTTGGCCGAACGCGCCGCCGCACGCGGCCTGCGTGTGGGCTACGAAGCGCTGGCCTGGGCGCCAAAAATCAGCCGCTACCGCCAGGCTTGGCAGGTGGTGGAAAAAGCCAACCACCCGCACCTGGGCCTGGTGCTCGACAGCTTTCACACGCTGGCGCTGCGCGACGATCCGTTGCCCATTGCCGACCTGCCGGGCGAGAAGGTTTTCTTCCTGCAACTGGCCGATGCGCCGTGGGTCGACATCGACGTGTTGAGCCACAGCCGCCACTACCGTTGCTTCCCCGGCCAGGGCGAGTTTGAGATGGCGAAGTTCACCGCCGCCGTGCTGGATGCGGGCTATACCGGCCCGCTGTCGCTGGAGATCTTCAACGACGAGTTCCGTGCCGCACCCGCCCGCCCCACCGCCGCCGACGCCATGCGCTCGCTGCTGTGGCTGGAAGAACAGATGCGCAGCGTGCCCTCGCTCAAGACCGGCATTCCCCATGGCGAGAGCCGCCGTGTGCCGCTGTTCGACCCACCCGCGCCGCCCAAACTGCAAGGCTGGTCGTTTGTCGAATTTGCGGTAGACGCCGGCAGCGCCGCGCGCCTGGCCAGCTTCTTGAAGACTATTGGATTCCAGCGCATTGGCCGCCACCGCTCCAAAGCGGTAGACCTGTACGGCCAGGGCGAAGTACGCGTGATCCTGAACCTGGAAGAAGATTCCTTCGCGCGCGCCTACTTCGAGGCGCATGGCGTTTCGGCCTGCGCCACAGCGCTGGCCACGACGGATGCGTTGGCCGCTCTGGGCCGCGCCGAAGCACTGGGCTGCACCCGCATGGCAGGGCGTGTGGGGCAGAACGAGTTGACCATTCCCGCCGTGCGTGCGCCCGACGGCAGCCTGCTGTACTTCTTCGACGTGCACAGCGGCGGCGAACACGGCTTCGAGGCCGACTTCGTCCTCCACGCACCGGTAGACACCAGCGCGGGCACCGCCTTTGGCGACAAGGCGCGCATCGACCACATGGTGCAAGTGTTGCCCACCGGCCAGGTCGAGCCGTGGACGCTGTTCTACCGCGCCGTGCTGGGCTTGAAGCCCACCTCCAGCCCGGTGGTGATGCACGACCCCTACGGCATCATCAAGAGCCGCGTGATGGAGTCCAGCCAACGTGAGGTGCGTTATGCACTCAACGTGTCCGAGCGCGCCAGTACCTCCACCGCGCGCACCGTGTCGCGCTTCGGCGGCGCGGGTGTGCAGCAAATCGCCGTGGCTGTGCCCGACCTGGTGGCGACCGCGCGCCGCCTCAAAAGCCTGGGCGCCAGCCTGCTGACCGTGCCCGGCAACTACTACGACGACCTGGCCGCCAAATACGACATCGAGCCCGCGCTACTGGCCAGCCTGCGCGAGTGCAACATCTTCTACGACCGCACGGCCGATGGCGAGTTGCTGCAGCTCTACACCACACCGTTCGACGACCGCTTTTTCTTTGCGCTGGTTGAGCGTCGTGGCAACTACCAGGACTACGGCGTGGCTAACGCCCCCGTGCAGCTAGCGGCTTTAGCGCAGTGGCGAGAAGTAGCGTAGCCGCCGTCGCCCACAACCCATTCAGATTTAGACATAGGACACACACCATGATTCGCGGCACCACCACCGTCATCGCCCACATCGGCTTTCCCACCTTCGCCTTCAAGGCGCCGATGATCTACAACCCGTACTTCGAGCACGCCGGCATCGACGCCGTGGTCGTGCCCATGGGCAGCAAGCCGGAAGACTTCCCCGCATTTCTGCGTGAAGTGTTCAAGCTGTCGAACGTTGGTGGTGCATTGATCACCATGCCGCACAAGGTCACCACGGTGGCGCTGCTTGATGAAGCCTCGCCCACGGTGCAGATTGCCGGTTCGTGCAACGCTGTGCGCCGCAGTGCGGACGGCAAGCTGCAAGGCGACATGTTCGACGGCGAAGGTTTTGTGCGTGGCGTGCAGCGCAAGGGCTTGAACCTGGCGGGCAAACGCGCGCTGGTGGTGGGCAGCGGCGGTGTGGGCTCGGCCATTGCTGCATCGTTGGCGGCCGCAGGCTTGGGTGGCATTGCGCTGTTCGACTCGCACGAAGCCTCAGCCACGGCGCTGGGCGGTCGGCTGAAGAAGCATTACCCCAACCTCGAAGTCATTACCGGCTCGAACGACCCCGCTGGGTTCGACCTGGTGGTCAACGCCACACCCATGGGCATGAACGAGGGCGACCCGCTGCCGGTCGACGTGTCGCGTATCGCGTCCACCACCTTTGTGGGAGAAGTGGTAATGAAGAGCGAAACCACCGCCTTCCTTGCCGCCGCCCAGGCGCGTGGCTGCCAAACGCAGGTGGGCACCGACATGTTGTTCGAGCAGATTCCCGCCTACCTCGAATTCTTTGGCCTCCCGACGACCACGCCCGAGACGCTGCGCTCGCTGGCCAAGCTGAGTTACTAAGTACCCGTTCGGCCTGGTCAGGGTTGGCGCGACGCCTGCACGTCGAATCGGCGCCAGCCTCACACTCTGCGCATGCTGCACATCCTGAACATCACCGCCCCGATCTACCTGATCATTGCCGCCGGCTTTTTGGCCGTGCGCTTGGGGCTGTTCAGCAAAGACGACACGCGGGTGCTGGGCCGCTTCGTGATCCAGTTCTGTGTGCCCGCGCTGATCTTCCACGCGCTGTCGCAGCGCTCGTTTGGCGAGATCCTCAACGCGTCTTTTCTCATGGCTTACGCCGGGGCGGCGGTTGCCTTGTCGCTCGGCATGATGTTCTACGCGCGCCGCGTGCGCGGCCACGGCATGCCCATGGCGGCGCTGCATGGGCTGGGGGTTTCGGCATCCAACAGCGCGTTCATCGGCTACCCCATCTTGGCGCAAACCATTGGCCCCGCAGCGGCTGGGGTGGGCCTGGCGTTGGCCATGATTGTGGAGAATCTGATCGCGCTGCCGCTGGCATTGGTGATGGCCGACAGCGGATCGGGCGGCGCAGCCCAGCGCTGGCACCACACCTTGCTGCGCAACCTGCGCGGGCTGCTGAAGAACCCGATGATCGCCGCCATCTTGCTCGGCTTTACGTTTTCCATGCTGGGCGCTCAATTGCCAGAATTCATGGCCCGCACTGTGCAGATTGTGGCCACCGCCGCCAGCCCAGTGGCGTTGTTTGTGATTGGCGGCTCGCTGGTGGGGCTGAGGCTCGGCGGTGTGCGCCGCGACATTGCTACCGTGACCTTCGGCAAGCTGGTGTTGCATCCGCTGCTGGTGTTCTTGGCGCTGTGGACGCTGCCGCCGCTCGACCCGCAATTGCGCATCGCCGCCGTGGTGTTGGCGGGTATGCCCATGCTGAGCCTGTACCCGGTGGTGGCGCAGAAATACCACCATGAAGGTTTTTGCGCTGCGGCCTTGCTGGTGACCACGGTGGCGTCGTTCATATCCATCAGCGTGTTGCTCTGGGCCATGCACGCGGTGCTGGGCTGGACGCCTTAGAACACGCCAACGGTCAGGTACATCGCCAGGACCAACAAGCCCGCCGTAAAAGCGGTCAGGCTACCCACCATGAAGAGGTCGAAGTAGGACTGCTTGTGGGTCAACCCACAGATTGCCAGCAGTGTGATTACCGCGCCGTTGTGCGGCAAGATGTCCATCGCTGCCGAGCCCATGGAGGCAATGCGGTGCATGATTTCGGGGCTGATGTGCGCCACCTGTGCTGCATGCGCGTAGTAGTCCCCCATGGCGCTCAGCGCCAGGCTCAGGCCGCCCGAGGCTGAGCCTGTCATGCCGGCCAGCACTGTCACCATCAGCCATAACGATACGACCGGGTCGCTGGCCACTGTCTTCAACCCCTCGCGCACCACTGCGAAACTGGCCAGGCTGGCGATGACAGCGCCATAGCCCACTTCAGAGGCGGTATTCACCATCGGCAGCAAGGAGCCCAGTGTGCCCTGGCTGATGGCCTCGCGCAGATTGGGAAGGCGGCGGTAGTTGGTGGCCACCAGTACCGCGATTGCGGCGGCCATGGCGCCGATGATGGCCCAGATGGACAGCACTTTCTTCAAATCCAAATGTTTGAACTTGTCTGTGTCCAGATAGCTGTGGTCGAAGGACGGAATGATGTACGCCGACAGCAGATAGTTGAGCGCAATCACCACCAGAATGGGCAGCAAGGCAATGAAGAACGATGGGAGATCGGCGTTGTCCATGTCGGCCAGTTTCTCGTTGTGCTCGCCATAGCCCTCACCCTGTGCGTGTGCGGTTCGGGTGCGTCGACTCAGCCACAACATGCCGGCGCCAAACATGAAAATCGAGGCGATGATTGACAGACCGGGTGCCGCGTAGAGCGTGGTCTTGAAGAATGGAATGGGGATGGCGTTCTGAATCGACGGCGTGCCCGGAACCGCGACCATGGTAAACGTAAAACTGCCCAGCCCGATGGCTGCGGGAATCAGCCGCTTGGGCACCGCAGCTGCGCGAAAGAGCGACGCCGCAATCGGATACACCGAAAACGCCACGACAAACAGCGATACGCCGCCGTAGGTCAGCAGCGCGCAGGCCAGCACCACCGCCAGAATGGCCTGCTTGCCGCCCACCCATTCGACGATTTGCAGGGCGATGGCCCGTGCCGCGCCCGACTCTTCCATCAACTTGCCAAACACCGCGCCCAGTAAAAACAGCGGAAAGTAAGTGGCGAAGTAGTTGCCCAGTGCAGGCATGTAGATTTGCGTATAGCTGGCCATCAGCGGCAAGTCGCCCCAGTTGAAGGCGATGGCCACGGCGGCACAGAGTGGCCCGATGAAGATCACGTTCCAGCCGCGATGGGCCAAGAAAATCAGCAGCGCCAAGGACGCGAATATCCCCAAAATTCCCAGCATGTAGGTCTCCCTTTTTTGAATAAAGAAGTACAGGACGCATCCCGTGCTTAACGGCATACTGTGTCTGGAAATCGCACTACGCTGGTTACCAAAGGTTTGTGCTTGAGAGAGTGGCGTGCTACACAAGGAGACGCAAAATGGCTGATGCATTCGTTGGCAAAGTGGTCGTGGTCACAGGCGGCAGCCGTGGCATAGGGCGCGGCATTGCCGAGGCGTTTGCGGCGCAGGGCGCACACCCGGTGTTGGCGGCTTCGTCGCAAACCACACTCGACGCCACCGCCGATACCATTGCGGCTACCGGTGTGGCGCGGCCCGATGTATGTGCCACCGACCTGCGTTCTGAAGAGGGCTGCCGTGCGGTGTTCGACTTGGTGGCAGCGCGCCATGGCCGTTGCGATATTCTGGTCAACTCGGCCGGCGCCACGCGCGCCGGGGCGTTTGTCGATTTGACGGCTGCCGTGTGGCAAGACGGCTTTGCGCTGAAGTTCTTTGGCTGCGTGAACCTGTGCCGCCTGTTCTGGCCGATGTTGGTGGCCTCGCGCGGCCACGTGGTCAACATCATTGGCGGGGCGGCGCGCACGCCCGACCCCGGCTTTTTGATTGGCGGCTCAGTCAACGCGGCTATGAACAACTTCACAAAGGGCTTGTCGGGCTTGGGCAAGCGTGAAGGGGTGAACGTCAACGCCATTCTGCCGGGGCTGACGGAAACCGACCGCGTGCAGCAGATCTTTGAGCAGCGCGGCAAAGCCAGTGGCAAAACAGTGGCCGAAGAACGCCAGGCGCAGATCACGCGTGAAGGGCTGGCGCGCTTGGGCACGCCCGAAGACGTGGCCGCGCTCACGCTGTTTTTGTGTTCAGAGAACGCCCGCCACATCCAGGGCACCGCCATCGCTGTAGATGGCGGCGGCACCCCCGGCGTCTATTGACCTAGGCTCTGCCCGACACCTCGGCGCCTGCGTTCTTCGGCAGGCGCAGCGACCAAGCCGCACCCAGTGCCATCAACGCGGCACCGGTCAACAACGCGTGCTGAAAGTCTGCCAGCGACAAGGTGGTCGCATCGCTGCGCATGTTTTGAAACAGCGCCAAGGCCATGGCACCAAACGCCACGCCCAGGGTGGCCGCCACTTGCTGCGTCATGGCCGATAGGGCGCTGGCGCCCGCACGCTGCTCGGCGTTGATGTCGGCAAACGCCAGCGTGCTGACGGTGGTGAACTGCATGGAGCGCGTCATGCCCGCCACAAACAATACCGGGTAGATGATGGCCAGCGACAAGCCCGGCGACAGCAGGCCACATGCGGCCATCGACAACGCGCACAACGCACCGTTCACGGCCAGCACGCGGCGGAAGCCAAAGCGGCGCAGCACCGGCGTGGTGGCCCCCTTCATGGCGAGGTTGCCGCCCATGTAGACCAGCAACATCAGCCCGGCCTGGAAGGCGTTGAGGCCAAAGCCAATCTGGAACATCAACGGCAGCAAAAACGGCGTGGCGCTGATGGCAATGCGCGCCATCATGCCGGCGGTGAGCATGCTGATCGCGAATGTGGGTACACGCACAGCGCGCAGGTCCAGCATAGGGGTGGGGTGCCTCAGCGCGTGGCGCGTGGCCAGTAAGCCCGATACGATCGCCACAGCCAACCAGACTGCCGCCACCTGGCGTTCGCCCTGCGCTTCGCCCAACAGCGCCAAACCGTGCACCAGTGTGGCCAAGGCTACGGCAGTGAGCCCAAAGCCGAGTTTGTCGAATGGCATGCGCTGGGCGGCCATATCGTTAGGAACGTGGCGCAGCACCAGCCACATGCCCACCATCCCCAGCGGAATGTTGATTAAAAAGATCCAGTGCCACGACGCATAGGTGGTGATGAATCCGCCCAGCGGTGGCCCGAGCACCGGGCCAATCAGGCCCGGCCAGGTGATCAGGCTGATGGCTTCTATCAACCGCTGTTTCGGCGTGCTGCGCAACACCATCAAACGCCCAACGGGTGACATAAACGCGGCGGCGACACCTTGCAGCGTGCGCGCGCCAACAAAGGTCCACAAATTGGGGCTCAGCGCGCACAGCAGCGAGGCCAGCGTGAACAGCGCAATCGCCCCGGCAAAAACGTTGCGTGCGCCAAAGCGGTCGCTGGCCCAACCCGCAGTGGGCACAAACACCGCCAGCGCCACCAGGTAAGCGGAGATGCTGAGGCTGAGCGACAGCGTGGTGGCGTTGAAGCTGTGCGCGATGGCCGGTAGCGCGGTGGTGACGATGGTGCTGTCCAGCGTCTCCATGAAAAACGTGGCGGCCACGATGAGCGGAATGCGGCGCGAGAACGCTGGGGGCGCGGCGGCGGTGTCGGGGAGGTTGGAAGGCGCTGGCGTCGACAAAACAGATTCCTGTGTGGCTGCCAGGGTGGCGCGCCGATCATGGGGGTCAATATAACTTTTTGACACCAACCCCGCTTGGGCCATGGTTGGATTGTCTTTTGACTATGTTCTGATGGCGATCTGGTGCGGTTTTTGCGAGCCCTGAGGGGCGGCGCAGGCCGTCTTCTCTTCTTCTCTATTTCTCCCAACCAGGAAGAACACCATGCCTCTCGTCGTATTCAACCAAAAAGGTGGCGTCGGCAAATCCACCATCACCTGCAACCTGGCCGCCATCAGCGCCAGTGAGGGCTTGCGTACGCTGGTGATCGACCTCGATCCGCAAGGCAACTCCAGCGCCTATTTGATGGGCGACCAGGCCAGCGACGAGCAACCCACAGTGGCCGGTTTCTTTGAGCACTGCCTGAGCTACAGCCTGCGCAGCGTGCCGCCCACCGACTTCGTGGTGCCCACGTCGCATGAAAACCTGCACGTGATGCGCTCCAGCCCACTACTGAGCGAGATGGAGAGCAAGCTCGAATCGCGCCACAAGCTCTACAAGCTGCGTGAAGCACTGCAGCAACTCGGCGCCATCTACGACCGCATTTACATCGACACGCCGCCCGCGCTGAACTTCTACACCCGCTCGGCGCTCATGGGCGCGCGGGCCTGCCTGATTCCTTTCGACTGCGACGAGTTCGCGCGCAAGGCGCTGTACACCTTGCTCGACAACGTGGCCGAGATCCGCGCCGACCACAACCCCGGCCTGGTGGTCGAAGGCATTGTGGTCAACCAGTTCCAACCCCGCGCCAACCTGCCGCAGCGCATGGTCGACGAGTTGGTGGCCGAGGGCTTGCCGGTGCTGCAACCGTACCTCACCTCGTCGGTCAAGGTGCGCGAGTCACACGAGCAAAGCCTGCCGATGATTTACCTCGACCCACAACACAAGCTGACGCAAGCCATGGTGGCCTTGCATGGCGTGCTGCAGAAGCAGCGCGCCACGTGATTTCAATCTGCTTTGGTTTTTGCTTTGGCTTTTGCGGCAAACACCGTGGCCAACACCACGCAAACCAGGCCCAGCCATTGCCATGCCCCAATGGCCTCGTGCAGAAACAGCGCCGACAGTAAAAGTGCGCTGACCGGCATCCACACCGTGGCCAGCGCGGCGCGCGCGCCGGTGGTGCGGGCGCTCCCGGCGTACCACAGCAAAAAGCCGCCCACCGTGGGCACTACGGCGTAGTAAGCAATGCCCAGCAGGGCAGGGGTGGAGAGAATGGATGGTGTGGCCTGCCGTGAAAACCAGGCCGGCAGTGCCGACAACAGCAAGCCACCCGCACACAACAACGCCGACAACGCCAAGGCTGGAATCGGCTGCGACAACCGTTTGTTCGCCAGAATAAAAGCCGATTCACAGGTGATGGCCGCCAGCACCAGCGCAATGCCCTGCAGCCGTGCAGGCCCCGCCGACAACGGCGCTGGCGACAGCGTCACCACCACCACACCGGCCGTGGCCAAGGCAATGGCACACGCCAAACGCCAGCCCGGCCGCTCGCGTAAAAACACCACCGCAAACAACGCCGACACCGCTGGCAACGTGCCCGTGACCACACTCGTTTCCGCCGCCCCTGCCAGCACCACGCCGTGTATCAGCAGCACGGTGTAGCCCACGCTGCCGGCGGCGGCCTGCACCAGTAGCAAAGCTGCGTCGTGACTGTTCACGCGTGGAAAGCGCACGCCGGCCGCACGCATCAACAGCCAGAAGATGGGCAGGGCAATGGCGTGGCGCAGTGGCCAGAAACGGTTCCACATCGGTGCCAATGACTTTGCTGACCACCACCGTGCTGCCCACCAGCACCATGGCGGCGCTGCACAACAACTGGCCGTTGAGAGATTCGGAGACACGCGACATGACAGACCTTGAGAGTAAGACTCTCCAAAGTCTCGGCGCGTGTGGCGCTGGGGTCTTGAACGTTATTGCAGCTTGTGCGCGGGCGCCATGGCTTGCTGCCAAGCACCGGGCGTAAAGCCAAACTGCCGCGCGAAGATGCGGGTCATGTGGCTTTGGTCGGCAAAACCAGCCGATGCGGCGGCCTGCGCCAGGCCTTCGCCGCGCTGGATGAACCCGCGCGCAACCTCTGCGCGGCGTTGCAGCAACCAGGCGTGCGGGGTGATGCCGTAGGCCTGTGCAAAGCGGCGCAGCAGTTGGTATTTGCTCAGGTCTGCCATGGCAGCAAGGGCGCTGAGGGTGGGGGCGTTGAACGGGTCGTCAGCCAGGCGATGGTGCACTTGTGCCAGGGCGGTGTCTACGCTGCTGGCGGCGGGGGCTTGGCTGTGCTGGTGCAGCAGCAAACTGCAAGCGGTGGCCAAGGATTCTTCACAAGCCAGTTGCTCCGCCGAGTTGTGGGGCTGGGCGTTCCACGCCTCGATGCGGTTGAGCAGGCAGCGAAACACGCGTTCCAGGCGCGTGTTGCGCAATACTGGGTGTTCGAGTTCGATCTCTGTGCCAGGTTCGCCCACCTCGGCGGCGATCACCCCCGCATTGAAGTACACCATGCGCCAGCGCCGCGAGGGGCCGCCATAGGGTTGACCGTCGTGCACCTCCCCGGGGTTGGTGGTGATGAGGTCGCCCGCAAACGCTTCCACCCGGCCACGCCCACTGGCCGAGGTTTGCGCGCCGTGCTCCAACACCCCCACGCCGTGGGTGGTGTGCCAGTGTTTGCTGAAGTGGCGCGCGCTGTCGATGTGGGTGCAATACACGCTTTCCCAGGGGGAGGCGATCACGCGAGCGTGGTGGAGTGGAGCCATGTGGGCCGTTATACCGCGCCAGATGTGACTTGCGAAGGGGTTGGAGAGAGTCTTAATCGAGCCTTAAACCCGTGTGAAGCATCGCAGAAACTACCGCCCGTTTACACAAGATGCGGGGTTGCGGGTCTATGCTGGAGCCACTTTCTCTTCAGCATCGAAAGGCTTTGCATGAACACCCAAGAACAACAAATGCTCGACGACTTTTTGTCGCGCCTGGCCGCCGTGCACGGCGTGGCCAAAGATCCGCAGATCGATGGACTGATTCGCCAACGCCTGGCCGCACAACCCGATGCGCAGTACCTGCTGGTGCAGCGTGCGTTGCTGCTGGAACGGGCGCTGGAAAACGCCCATCAGCAAATCGAACAGCTTCAGGCCCAGATGGCGGCCGCCACACCGCGTGATCCGGGAGGTGCCAGCTTCTTGAACGGCGGTTTGGAACCTGGCTTTGGCCGCGCGCCCACAGCACCCGGATTGGTACCGCAACAGCAGGTGCAGCCGCCATATCAGCCTCAAGCGCAAAGCCAGGCGCAGCCTTCGGGCTGGCGTGAGCGTTGGTTTGGCGGCGCCCCGGCCGCCGCGCAGCCTGCGCCTGCCCCAGCGTCGAATGGCAGCAGCTTCTTGGGCACTGCGGCCGCCTCTGCCGCAGGTGTGGCCGGCGGCATGTTTTTGTTCAACGGCTTGGGCAATCTGCTGGGTTCGCACCACGGCAGCAGCAGCTTCTTTGGTGGCGGTGGCTCCCCCACGGTGACGGAGAACATCACGCAGAATTTCTACGACGATGCGGGCCGGGCATCACCGCACAACGATCAACTGTTTTCAGGCTCCAGCGCCAGTGACACTGGCGCGTTGAGCGGCAATGACAACATCTGGGACGACATGACGTCCGGCATTAATGACGGATTTCTCGACAACGACTTGACGACCTGAGCCGGCCTGGACGGGTTCGCCGCTCAGTCGTCATCCCCCGGATTCACCACCGGGGCGTTGGGCAACTCGTTGGGGCGCACGGTGTTGGTCGCAAGGCTGAAGTGCTCCACCAACACGGACGACACTTCTTCCAGCGCCTGCGTCAGCCCGTCCTCAAAGCGCCCCTCGCGGAACGGCGCACGCATGCGGCCCACCATGGCCTGCCATTGGGCCGTGCTCACGTGTTCGTTGAGCCCACGGTCGGCGACGATTTCAATCGCATGGTCGGCCAACAGCAGGTAGATCAACACACCGTTGTTGTGTGCCGTGTCCCACACGCGCAGCTTGCCAAACAGGGTGACGGCGCGCTCACGTGCACCGGCGCCGCGCCACAGGTAGCTCATGGGCAGGCCGGCTTCGACACAGATGCGGATTTCGCCGGTGTGGCGTTGTTCGCTGGCGCCCACGCGTTGAGCCAGGCGATCGAGCATCGCAGTTGGAATGTCGCGCTCGGCACGGCCCATAGCTTCAAACCAGCGATGGCGAGCTAAACGGGCAAGGGTATGCAGGAGTTTCATGGTTTACCAGTCTCCCGAGGCACCGCCGCCACCAAAATCGCCGCCACCACCAGAGCTGAAACCACCGCCACCTCCGCCACCACTGAAGCCGCCACCACCCCCTCCAAAACCTCCGCCGAATCCGCCGCCACCAAAGCCACCATTTCTGCCACTGCGTACGGAAGACGCCAGGCCAGCACTGGCCACTATCGAATAGAGCAGCGCCACGACGGCGGCAATACCGGCGATCAACACACTGGTGGTGAACACCCAGGCGAGTGCGCCCACAGCACCCCCTGTGGCCAGAGAGCCCAGCCCTTTGCCCAAAATCCTGCGCGCGATGGCGCCGCCAATCGGCACGGCAAAGAACAGAAAAATAGCCAGGTCAAACCACTGAAAGCCTTCGTCGCCACCGCGTTGGGTGTGGGTGTTTTGAACAGGCGCGGGCAGAGCCTCGCCTTTGATGAGCTGCATAACGCGGTCAACACCCGCATCCACGCCTGCAGCGAAGTCACCCTGGCGCAAATGCGGCGTGATGGCCTCGTCGATCACGCGTTTGGCCAGCACATCGGGAATGGCGCCTTCGAGCGTTTTGGCAATTTCGAAGCGCAGGCGCCGGTCGTTTTTGGCGATGACCAGGAGCACCCCGTCGCCCACGTCTTTGCGACCAATCTTCCAGGTGTTGGCCACGCGGTTGCTGTAGTCGAAGATATCTTCGGGCGCGGTAGTGGGCACCATCAGCACCACGATTTGCGCGCCGGTGCTGGCCTCAAAGCTGCTGAGCTTGGCTTCCAAGGCTTGCTTTTGCGCGGGGCTGAAGCTGCTGGTTTGGTCGACCACATGCGCGGTTAGCGCCGGCACAGGCAAGGGTGCTTGCGCGCGCGCCAGCGGCATGGCCAGCAACGCTAGCCAGAGCCAGGTCAACCAAGCTACACGCGCCACACCCACTACACCCGCCAGGAGCCGCATGGCTTACTTCTTGTTGAAGTCGACCACGGGCGGAGTGGAAATGGCGGCTTCGTTCTGCACGCTGAAGTTGGGCTTCACGTTGTAGCTGAACATTTTGGCGGTGAGGTTGCTGGGGAAGCTGCGCGCCAGCACGTTGTACTCTTCTACTGTCTTGATGTAGCGGTTGCGCGCGACGGTGATGCGGTTTTCGGTGCCTTCCAGTTGCACGCGCAGATCGCTGAAACCCTTGTTGGCTTTCAGGTCGGGGTAGCGTTCGCTCACCACCATCAGGCGGCTCAGCGCGCTGCCCAGCTCACCTTGTGCGGCCTGGAATTTTTGGAAAGCCTCGGGGTTGTTGAGGGTTTCAGGCGTGACCTGGATCGACGTGGCCTTGGCGCGTGCCTCGACCACCTTGGTCAAGGTGTCTTGCTCAAACGCGGCTTCACCTTTGACGGTGGCCACGATGTTGGGCACCAGATCGCTACGGCGTTGGTACTGGTTGAGGACTTCGCTCCAGGCGGCCTTGCTTTGCTCGTCGAGCTTTTGGAAGTCGTTGTAGCCACAGCCGCTCAGGCCTGCGACCAAAGCCAAGGCCGCGAAAATTTTAAAGAGCCTTGTTGGCATGGAAGTCCCCCGCAAATGAAATGACGCGTGACGTTAGCACAGCAGTTTCTTAAAGCAGTGCAAAATCCTGGTTTACCCGTGTCATTACGTCACAAACTATGTCCAAAGCCAAACAGCAGGCGGCCACTCTCGGTGGCTCTGCCGACGATATCGAAGCTGCCTATTACGAAGCCTTGCAACGCGGTGATATTGACCGGCTGATGGCCTGTTGGGCTGACGAAGACGACGTGATGTGTATCCATCCGGGAGGGCCGCGAATCGTGGGCAGCGCGCAAATCCGTGCCTCGTTCGAGAACCTGTTTGCCACGGGACGTTTGAACATTCAGCCCGAGCGCGTGCGCAAGATCGAGTCGATGGCCAGCGCCGTGCACAACGTGATTGAACGTGTGGAAGTGATGACCGAAGCGGGTTCGCGAGAAGGTTTCACCACGGCCACCAACGTGTACCACAAGACGCCGCAAGGTTGGCGCTTGGTGGCCCACCACGCCAGCCCTGGCACGCGCAGCGAGATGCAAGAGGCGACGGCCTCACCGGTGGTGCTGCATTGAATAACTTTGTGCCGTTTGAGGCTCTTGCGCAAGACAGTCAGGCGCATGACGCTATGAATTATGAAGCGCCTTGGTGGTTGCCAGGGGGGCATCTGCAAACCATCTGGCCGGCCTTGTATTCGCGCCGCGCGTTCGGTCCGCCGCCGCGCTTCAAGCGCGAGCGCTGGATCGCTCCCGACATGGACTTTGTCGATGTCGATTTCTCTGACCCCGCCGCTTTGGTGGCCGACCCAGCCGCCCAGCCCAGCAGCCGGCCGTTGCTGGTGTTGTTCCATGGGCTGGAGGGGTCATCAGCCAGCCACTACGCCCTGGCTTTTGCCGATTACGCGCGCAGCCATGGCATGGCTTTCGCCGTGCCGCACTTTCGGGGCTGCAGCGGGGAGTTGAATTTGGCGCCGCGTGTGTACCACTCCGGCGACTTTGAAGAGATCGACTGGATCCTGGCGCGCATGCGCGCCCGCCATCGCGGGCCGGTGGTGGCGGTGGGCGTGTCGCTCGGTGGCAATGCCTTGCTGCGCTGGGCTGAAGAAAAGGGCGCGCAGGCCAGCCGCGTGGTGCGGGCGGTGGCGGCGGTGTCGTCTCCGGTCGACTTGATGGCGGCCGGCCTGGCCATTGGGCGTGGTTTCAACCGCCAGGTTTACACACGCGTGTTCTTGCGCACCATGAAGCCCAAGGCCATGGCCAAGTACGCGCAGTTTCCAGGGTTGTTTGACCGCGACGCCGCGATGGGTGCGCGCGATCTTTACGAATTTGACAACGCCTTCACCGCGCCGGTGCATGGCTTCAAGAATGTGCAGGACTATTGGACCCGCGCTTCGGCTAAACCCCGGCTGGACCAGATCAAGCTGCCCGCGCTGGTGGTCAATGCCCACAACGACCCCTTTGTGCCTGCGCAAAGTCTGCCGCGCCCAAACGAGGTGGGGGAGCACGTCACGCTGTGGCAGCCGCCGCATGGCGGGCATGTGGGTTTTCCCAAAGGGCGCATACCAGGCCATGTGCGTGATCTCCCGGACCAGGTGGGGAACTGGCTGGCGCAGACGCTCCGGTAAAAAAAGCGCAACGTTGGCCGTCCTGCGCAGGGCGGCGGGACTGAGTCGATACGGCGGCGCAGTGTTGCGTGCAAGCATCTAACAGGCATGTGTCTACGTCTGTCTAAAGTGGAATCACCCTTTACAAGATGCTACATTCTGGTTCAAAGTGAAGCTCTTCACGCTGTAGGCCTGCAATAGGTCTGCGGTCAACCGACCAGAGGCGAGTCCTGTCATGCACAGTGCATCAGCGGTTGTATTTGTCGTCTCCTATCTGCCGCGCATCCTCCGCGACGGCCTCGCATTTCTGATGCGGTGCATCCTCATGCCCGCCGCCGTTCTCCAAGCTCCAGACATCACAGAGGGAAATTTCGCATGAAGTTCAATCAGTTGAAAATTGGTACGCGCCTGGGCATTGGCATTGCATTGGCGGCGATCTTGCTGGCTATCAATGTGTGGATTGGCATCTCGGGTATGGCGAGCATCAAGAACCAGTTGGATCTGGCCAATGATGACCGAGTGCCCAAGGCAGCGGCCATTGCGGCGGTAAAAGAAAACCTGTTGTTGCAAGCGGTGACGGTGCGCAACCTGGTGCTGTTGACCGACGCGGGCATGATGAAAGGCGAGAACGACTTTCTGCAGAAGAGCTACGCCGACCTCGACAAGTCGCTGAAGTTTCTGGAGACGACGCTGATTTCTCCAGCCTCGAAAGAAAAATTTGCCGCCATGAAGGCCACCATTGCCAGCGTGCGGGTCCCGCTGGACCAGGTGGCTGCGAAAGGCCTGGCCAACACCGACTCCGAAGGGGCCACCAAGTTGCTGCTGGAGACCGTCAAGCCTGGGCAAGTCAAAGCCAGTGCGGAAGCCACTGAGCTGGCCAACATTCTGGTGAGCAACGGGGCTGCCGCGCAGGAACAGGCGAACAAGGATTACCAGTCGAGTGTGCAACTTTTGATCATCGTTGGTGTACTGGCCGTGGTGCTGCTGATTGTCTTGGGCTATTTGTTGGTGAAGGCCATTACCGGGCCGGTGAACGTGGCCGTGGCGGTGTCGCAAGCGGTGGCCGAAGGTGACTTGACCACGCGTTTTGAGGCCGAGGGCAACAGCGAAACCGCAATGTTGTTGAAGGCGTTGAAGGCCATGCAGAACAGCCTGGTTTCAGTGGTGAGCAACGTACGCACCAATGCAGATGGTGTGGCCACGGCCAGCTCTGAAATCTCACAGGGTAACAATGACCTGAGCGCGCGCACCGAGCAACAAGCCAGCGCACTGGAAGAGACGGCTGCCTCAATGGAGCAGCTCTCCAGCACGGTGAAGCAAAACTCCGACAACGCTCGCCAGGCCAACCAGTTGGCACAGAGCGCCTCGACGGTTGCGGTGCAAGGCGGCGACGTGGTGGGCCAGGTGGTCGAGACCATGAAAGGCATCAACGACAGCAGCAAGAAAATTGCCGACATCATCAGCGTGATCGACGGCATTGCGTTCCAGACCAACATTCTGGCGCTGAACGCGGCGGTGGAAGCCGCGCGTGCAGGCGAGCAAGGGCGCGGCTTTGCCGTGGTGGCCAGCGAAGTGCGCAGCCTGGCTGGGCGCAGCGCCGAGGCTGCCAAGGAAATCAAGGCGCTGATTTCGGCCAGCGTCGAGCGGGTTGAGCAGGGCACGGCCTTGGTCGACCAGGCCGGTGTGACCATGCAGGAGGTGGTGACCTCGATCCGCCGCGTGACCGACATCATGGGCGAGATCAGTGCTGCCAGCGTGGAGCAGTCACAAGGCGTGAGCCAGGTGGGCGAGGCGGTCACGCAGATGGACCAGGCCACGCAGCAAAACGCCGCGCTGGTGGAGCAAAGTGCCGCTGCGGCCAACTCGCTCAAAGGCCAGGCGCAGCAACTGGTGGCGGCGGTGGCGGTGTTCAAACTCTCGGGTGGCGAGGCGCGACTAGCATCGTCGTCAGCTTCGTTTGCCTCGGCACCGGTGCCGCGTCCGAGTCCTGCCAAACCCTCGAAGCCCGTGCCCGCAGCGGCCAAGCCAGCATCAGCCGCACCAACGGCACGCGTGGGTTCGGAGACCACCACAAAACCGCCATCTGCGCCAACGCCAGCGCCAAAACCTGCACCCAAGGCCGCGGCGTCGCTACCCGCGCCCAGCAGAAAGGTTGCCCCAGCAGGCGGTGGAGACGACGATTGGGAATCCTTCTAAGCCCAACTGTGATGCGTGGGCCATGCGTCGCATAATCGGCGCATGGACGATATTGTCAGACAGGCGATGGCCAAGTGGCCGCATGTGCCCAATTGCTACGGTTGGTTGGGCTTGGATGCGCGTGGCAACTGGTACATGCGCGACGACCGCACGCAGGCCCTCGGCGCCTTTGCCAGCGGCGCGCAGGGCGCAAAAGGCTCACGCCTGCAGCACGAAAAACTGATCGACTTTATTCAGCGCAATTACGAAGCCGACGACGCGGGCCGCTGGTATTTTCAGAATGGGCCGCAGCGGGTGTACGTGGAGCTGGAGCGCACGCCTCTGGTGTGGCGCCTGGAGGCCGATGGCACGGTGCGCAGCCATACCGGACGTGCCGCGCAGGTGCAGCAATGTGTGGTCGATGCCGAAGGCTTGCTCTACCTGCACACCGACCTGGGCTTTGGGCTGGTGCACACGCAGGATGTGTTGTTGGCGGCCGACTGGATCGAGCAGGGCCAATGGCACCCGCAAGAGATGAGTGCTGCCGAGCTGCCCGGCGCGTTTCACTTCGTTCTGAGTCCGCAAGTACAACCGGCCACCTCGGCCGCAGTGACCAAGTGACCGATGTTTGCTCCCAATAAAAAACCGGCTCGCAAGCCGGTTTTTTATTGCCCAAGAACGCTCTTGGTCAGTTCTGATTACTTGGTGGCGGCCACTGGGGTGGCAGAGGCTGCCGGCACCGCTGCGGTGGGGGCAGACGCTGCGTCACCAGTAGCAGATGCGCCATCGGCAGGCGCTGCGGCTGCACGGTTCGGGACCGGGAACTTGCCACCTGCGGCATTGGCCATGTAGACCACGGCGCGGCCGATCTCCACATCATCAAAGTCGCCGCCGCCTTGTGGGGCCATGGCACCCTTGCCTTTCAACGCCGAATGCAACAGCGCGTCGTATCCGGTGGGCAGGCGTGCCGCCCAGGCTGCGGTGTCGCCAAACTTGGGTGCGCCCGCAACCCCTGCCGAGTGGCAAGTGGTGCACTGGGCCTTGAAGACTTGCTCACCAGTCTGAAGTTCGCGGTTGGCATCGCGAATCTCGACCATGCCGACTCTTTGCAGGCGTGCATTGGTGGCGGCGATGCGTTCTTCTTGGGATTTGCCAGCCAGGCTGATTTCAGTGCCGGAGCCGGCTTCCAAGCCTGCGGGCTTGTAAGCCGAGACGGCAAAAAACACCAATCCGATGATGACGAAGATGGGAACAATGAAAGAAAAGAACACCGAAACGAGCAGTTGTTTCGGGTTTTTGATAGGGCCAGTATGGGCTTCATCGGCCGCATGATCGTGTGGGGAATCGCTCATGTTGTCCTCAATTATTATGGGGGCTCACTACTCTTTTTGATTATAGCGACGGCCCCTGTAGCGCGTTTCCGATCTGGTCAGGTCGAAAACGCGCCCATCAAGGACGCCCGGCCAAGTGTAGGGCCAGGCGGGGTGCGGAGGTGGCCTTTATGGGGCCGGGTTTACCGCAACAGTGGTCGGCGCGGGTTCGGTCCAGCCGCCGCCGAGCGTTTTGTACAACGTCACCTGGTTCTGCAATTGGGCCAGTCGCGTCTGGACCACCGACTGTTGCGCCACAAACAACGAGCGTTGCACCACCAGCAAATCGAGGTAGCTGGCCACGCCGTTTTTGTAGCGTAGATCAGACAGGTTGTAGCTGGCCTGCTCGGCAGCGGTTTGCGCCTGCAGCGAACGCAGCTCTTCACCCAACGTCGCTTGCCCGGCCAATGCATCGGCCACTTCACGGAAAGCCGTTTGAATGGCCTTTTCGTATTGGGCTTGCGCAATGCCACGCGCGGCCTTGGCCGAGTCCAGGTTGGCCTGGTTGCGGCCAGCGTCGAAGATCGGCAAGACCAACTGCGGAGCGACGGTGAAGCCCCAGGTCCCGCCCGAGAACAGGTTCGAGAACTGGGTGCTGGTGGTGCCAGCGCCAACCGTCAACGAGATGTTCGGGAAGAACGCCGCGCGCGCCGCGCCAATGTTGGCGTTGTTGGCGATCAGCGTTTGCTCGGCCTGGCGGATGTCAGGGCGGTTCAGCAGCACTTCCGAGGGCAGACCTGCTGGCAGGGCCGCGATCAGCGCGCTGTTGGTCAGCGTGGTGCTGGTGGGGATGTTTTGCAATTCTCCGAGCGGCTGACCGACCAGCAAGGTCAGTGCGTTGCGGTCTTGCACCTGTTGGCGTTGTAGTTGCGCCAGCACTGCGCGCGAGCCTTCGGTCAGCGACTGGGCTTGGCGCAGATCCAGCTCGGAGGCCACCCCGTTGTCCAGGCGCAGCTTGGCGAGTTTTTCGGACTCGATGCGGCTGTTGATGGTTTGCTCGGTGATGGCCAGCAACTCGCGGTCAGCGATAAGCGAGAGGTAGCCGTTGGCCACTGCCGCAATGAGGCTGATCTGCGTGGCTTTATGGCCTTCTTCGGTGGCCAGGTACTGGGCTAGCGCGGCTTCTTTCAGGCTCGCCACGCGGCCAAAGAAGTCGATCTCCCAGCTGGAGGTGACCAGGCCCACGCTGTAGCTCGTGACCGAGCCGCCGTTGCCATTGGGCGCGCGCGAACCGCTGGCACCGATGTTGACGGTGGGGAACTGGTCCGCCCGCTTCACCTGGAACTGCGCGCGCGCTTGCTCGATGTTGAGCACCGCCACACGCAGGTCGCGGTTGTTTTGCAGGGCTGCTTCAATCAGCTTTTGCAATTGCGCATCGGTGAAGAACGCTTGCCATGGCACCTCCGTAGGGGCCTTGCCAGGCGCGGCGACGGGCACGCCCGCCACTTCAGCAGGCCACTGGCCGGCCACGGGTGCGGCCGGACGTTCGTAGGTGGGGATCATCGAGCAGCCGCTCAAGAAAGCGGCCGCTGCCAGACTCAGAATGCTTAACTTACTCATGGCCACCGACTCCGGTATGTTTGGCGTGCTCGGCGTAGATTTCCGCCTGGCGCGCGCTGCCCTTGAAAACACTGCGGATCAGCACAAAGAAGATCGGCACAAAAACCACCGCCAGGATGGTGCCGGTGATCATGCCGCCCAGCACCGCCGAGCCGATGGCGCGTTGGCTGGCCGAGCTGGCGCCAGTGGCAATGGCCAATGGCAGCACACCCAGCATGAACGCCATCGACGTCATCAGAATCGGGCGGAACCGCAGGTGTGCGGCCTCCAACGCGGCTTCGATCACACCCTTGCCTTGGGCCTGCAGGTCCTTGGCAAACTCAATGATCAGAATCGCGTTCTTGGCCGACAAGCCAATGATGGTCACCAAGCCCACCTGGAAGTAGACGTCGGCCGAGTACGAACGCGACCAGGTGGCCAGCAGCACGCCCAGCACGCCCAGCGGTACGACCAGAATCACCGACATTGGGATCGACCAGCTTTCATACAGCGCAGCCAGGCACAGGAATACCGCCAGGATGGCAAAGCCGTACAGCACCACGGCTTGCGAGCCGGCCAGCTTTTCTTCACGCGACAGCGCCGTCCACTCGTAGCCGAAGCCCGGTGGCAACTGGGCGGCCAGACGTTCCATCTCGGCCATGGCGGCACCGCTGCTGTAGCCAGGCGCGGCACTGCCGTCGATGCGCATGGCGGGGTAGCCGTTGTAGCGCACGGTTTGCATCGGCCCGGTGATCCAGCGTGTCGACGCGAAGGCCGACAATGGCACGGCTTGGCCGGTGGTGTTCAGCGCGTTGATCTTCAGCAGGTCTTGCGGCTGCATGCGGTCTTTCGCGTCGGCTTGCACCACCACACGTTGCAGACGGCCCTGGTTCGGGAAGTCGTTCACGTAGCTGGAGCCCAGCGCCGTGGAGAGCGCGCTGTTGATGGCACTGAAGCTCACGCCCAGCGCGTTGGCCTTGTCGCGGTCAATGTCGATCTGCAGCTGCGCCGCATCTTCCAGCCCGTTGGGGCGCACTTGCGCGAGGATGGTGCTCTTCGAGGCCATGCCCAGCAACTGGTTGCGTGCCGCAAGCAGCGCGTCGTGGCCCAGGCTGGCGCGGTCTTGCAAGCGGAAGGTGAAGCCGCTGGACGTACCCAGTTCAGGAATGGCCGGTGGGCTCAGCGGGTAGATGAAAGCATCACGAATGCCAGACAGCGCACCGAACGCGCGGCCAGCGATGGCCGACGCCTGGTGTTGCGGTTCGTGGCGTTCGTCCCAGTCCTTCAGCGTCACGAAGGCCAGGCCTGCGTTCTGCCCGGTACCCGAGAAGCTAAAGCCCAGCACGCCCACCATGCTCTGCACTTCGGGTTGCTTGAGGATGTAGTCCTCCACCTGGGCCATCACCTTGCTGGTGCGCTCTTGCGTGGCGCCCGGCGGCAACTGCACGTTGATGATCAGGTTGCCCTGGTCTTCATCGGGCAGGAACGAGGTCGGCAGGCGGTTGTAGACCAGCACCACCGCAGCCACCAGTGCGGCGTAGATGATCATGTAGCGACCGGCCTTCTTCAGCAGTCGGGCGATGAAGCCTTCGTACGTCTTGGCGGTGCGCGTGAAGCCACGGTTGAACCAGCCGAAGAAGCCTTTCTTCTCGTGATGGTGGCCAGCCTCAACAGGCTTGAGCAACGTGGCGCACAAGGCCGGCGTGAGTGACAGCGCGAGGAACGCCGAGAAGCCGATCGACACCACCATCACCGCCGAGAACTGGCGGTAGATGTTGCCCACCGAGCCGCTGAAGAACGCCAGCGGCACGAACACGGCGATCAGCACCACCGTCACGCCGATGATGGCGCCGGAGATCTGGCCCATGGCTTTACGCGTGGCCTGCAGCGGCGGCAAGCCTTCTTCGCTCATGATGCGTTCGACGTTTTCGACCACCACGATCGCATCGTCCACCACGATACCGATCACCAGCACCATGCCGAACATGGTCAGCACGTTGATCGAGAAGCCCATGGCCAGCAATGCCGAGAACGTGCCAAGCAAGGCTACCGGCACCACGATGGATGGAATCAGCGTGTAGCGGATGTTCTGCAGGAACAAGAACATCACCAGGAACACCAGCACGATGGCTTCGATCAGCGTGTGCGCCACCTTTTCGATGGAGATACCGACGAAGCGCGAGCTGTCGTAAGGCACGTTGAACGTCACACCGTCCGGGAAGAACTTCTGCAGCTCTGCCATGCGGTTTTTGACCAACTTGGCCGTGGCCATGGCGTTGCCCGAGGGCGACAACTGGACACCAATACCCACGGCCGGTTGGCCGTTCAGGCGCGCGCTGGTGGAGTAGCTTTGCGCACCGAGTTCGATGCGTGCCACGTCCTTCAGGCGCACTTGCGAGCCGTCGGCATTGGCGCGCAGCACGATGTTGCCGAATTGCTCGACCGTGCTGAGCTGGCCGCTGACCACCACCGTGGCGCTGATGCCCTGGCCACTGATGTTGGGCAGGTCGCCAATGGTGCCCGAAGCCACTTGAGCGTTCTGGCCGCTGATGGCGGTGTTGACGTCAGCCGTGGAGAGCTTGTAGCCCACCAGCTTGGCCGGGTCGATCCAGATGCGCATGGCGTGTTCGGTGCCGAACAACTGCGCCTGGCCCACGCCCGAAGTCCGTTGGATTTCCGGCAGGATGTTGCGCGAGGCGTAGTCACCCAGCGCGTTGGTGTCGACATCCGGGTTGGTGGACGACAACATCACAAACAACAAGAAGTTGTTGCGCGACTTGTCCACGCGCACACCTTGCTGCGTCACGGCCGATGGCAGGCGCGGCGTGGCGCGCGACAAGCGGTTCTGCACGTCCACCTGCGCCAGATCGGCGTTGGTGCCGGGCTCGAAGCTCAGCGTCAGCGAACCCGTGCCGTCGGCTTGCGCCACGGCTTCCATGTAGATCATGCCGGGCGAACCGTTCATTTCGCGCTCGATCACGCTCAGCACGCTTTGCTCCAGCGTTTGTGCCGAGGCGCCTGGGTAGGCGACGTTGATCACGATGGCAGGCGGCGCCACGGGTGGGTATTGGGCCACCGGCAGTTGCGTGATGGAGATCACCCCCATCACGATGATGAATAGCGAAACCACCCACGCAAAAATCGGGCGGTCGATAAAAAACTTTGCCATGCTGCGGGCTCCTTACTTGCTGGCAGCCGCCGTGGCCGCAGATGCGGCGGGGGCCTTGGCAGCAGCTGGTGCACCAGCACCCGCAGCCGCCGCAGAGGCGTCAGCAGGTTGCCATGGCACGGGCTTCACCGGGGCGTCGCCGCGCAGCTTCTGGAAGCCGTCGACCATCACTTGGTCGCCGTCTTTCAGGCCGTCGACCACCACCCAGTTGTTGCCCTTGGCCGAGCTGATCTTCACCTTGCGCGGGGCGACCTTGCCGTCGGCACCCACCACCATCACGCTGTCGCCCTTGTTGCCACGGGTGACGGCTTGCTGGGGAACAGGGAAGGCGTTGGCGGCTTGCGACTGCTCCAGGCGCACACGCACATACAGGCCAGGCAGCAGCAGGCCCTTGGGGTTGGGCACTTCAGCGCGCAGCGTGATCTGGCCGGTGGTGGCGTCTACCGTCAGGTCAGAGAACAGCAGGCGGCCAGCCTGGGCGTATTCACCTTGGCCGTCCAGAATGATGCGCACGCTGGCGGCTTCGGTGCCGGGGGCGCGCTTCAATTGGCCGGTTTCCAGGCCACGGCGCAGCGCCAGCACTTCACCTGCCGATTGCGTGAAGTTCACGTACATCGGATTGATTTGCTGGATCACGGCCAAGGCCGTGGCTTCACCCTGGCCCACCAAGGCACCTTCGGTGACCAGCGCGCGGCCAATGCGGCCGGAGATCGGCGCGGTGACCTGGCTGTAGTCCAGATTGATCTTCGCGGTCTGCACGGCGGCCCTGCCCACGGCCACGCTGGCTTCGGCTTGTGCAGCGGCGGCCACGGCGTTCACGTAGTCTTGTTTGCTGATGGCGTTGGCTTCGACCAGTGGCTTGTAGCGCTCGGCCAAGGCCGCAGCCTGCTGCAGGTTCGCTTGCGCGCTGGCCAGCGAGGCCTGCGCGCTTTGGTAAGAGGCTGCGTAAGGTGCGGAGTCGATGGCAAACAGCGGTTGGCCGGCCTTCACATCGCTGCCTTCGGCGAACAGGCGCTTCTGCAGAATGCCGGCGGCGCGGGCACGCACTTCGGCCACACGCGAGGCCTCCAGGCGGCCCGGCAGCTCGTTGACCAGGTCGACTTCACCCAGCTTGACGGTGACGACACCGACTTCGGCAGGGGGAGGCGCGCCGCCACCCGCTTGGGCACCGCCTTCCCCACTCTTTTGGCCGCAGGCGGCGAGCAGGGCCGCAGCGGCCAACACTGAAGGGACTAAAAGCAGGCCACGGATGGACTGCAGCGTAAGACGCTGTTGGGTGCGTTGGAGAGACATGCAATTCCTTCCGGGGGAAATAAGCAACGGGAAACAGGCAGAAAGCGAAAGAGGCGGCGACCACTGGGGTCAGAGACAAACCCCAAATAGTACCGAAATCACGTGAAGTTTTGTATACATACGCTGATGAATGTATAATAGCAGAATTCCATCACAGTAGTAACAAACCCTAAGCAAATGGCGCGCCGCACAAAAGAAGACGCTCAGGCCACGCGAGACCGCTTGCTCGACGAGGCGGAATTGGTGTTCCATGCCAAGGGCGTGTCGCGCAGTTCTCTGGCCGAGATCGCGGAAAACGCGGGTCTCACGCGTGGTGCCATCTACTGGCACTTCAAAGACAAGGCCGATCTGTTCAATGCCATGATGGACCGTGCCACGCTACCGCTGGAAAACGCCATGCAGTTGGTGGGAGCAGAGCAGGGTGTAGACCCGCTGCAAACCTTGCGAGCCACTTTGGTCGACACCTGGCAGCGCATGCTGGATGACGCGCAACTGCGTCGGGTGTTTGAGGTGGCGGTGCACCAAGTCGAATACGTCGAAGAGCTGCGCGCCGTGCGCGAACGCCACCATGCGGTGCGCGAACAGTGCCTGGAGGACTTTCGCCGCGCCATTGAAGCCGGCGCTGCACTACGGGGCGTGACGCTGCGTGTGCCTTCGCACTTGGCCGCGCGTGGCCTGCAGACGCTGGCCTGGGGCTTGATTCAAGACTGGCTGCTCGACACCGAGGCCTTTGAACTGGTGGAGATGGGCGAGACCTCGCTCAACATCTATCTAACCGGACTGGGGCTTGGCGAACCCATTGCGCCCACAAAGTAAGACGCAGGGCGCTCAGTGGGTTGCAGGTGTGGCGTCGGCCTCTACAGCCAACACCACGGCTTCTACAGGGTGGCCGGCCAATGTCCAGGCCTCCAGCCCACCGGCCAACGGGCGCACGTTCTTGCGGCCTTGTGCCAATAACAACTGCGCACCCTGCACGGCAGAGGCTTCATTCGGGCAGTTGCAATACAGTACCACTTCAGCGCCTTCGGGCAGGTTCAGCGCTGTGCCGTCGCGCAGTTCTTGCAAGCTATAGGACTGCGCCCCCGGAATGCGCTGCGGTGCCATCGCCAGGCCGGTGCTGCCGCGCACGTCCACCACCACGGGCGGCACCGCTTGCTGTTGCAGTGCGTGCAGCTGCGCCACCGAGATGCGCGGCATCTCCAGCGCCTGCAGCGCACGCCGACGGCGCCAGTGGCGCACCAGCACCACGCCCAGCACCAGTGCCACCGCAATGGCGGCCGCGCCACCCGCTTGGGACAAGGTGTTCAAAATGGTTTGCACGTGGGCGTTGAAGATCCAGCCCAGTGCCAGAAAGCCGCCCGACCAAATGGCGGCCGACAACAACTCATACGCCAAAAAGCGCGGCAGCGACATGCCCAAGGCGCCCAGCAGTGGCGGCGCGATGAGCGACACGCCGGGCACGTACTTGGCGGTGATCAACGAAGCGCCACCCCAGCGCTGGATGAGCGACTGACTTTGTTGCACGCAGGTGTCGGGCGACATCGAGATGCGGCACAGCAGGCGCAAGATGCGGTAGCCGTATTTGCGGCCCGCGTAAAACCAGGCGCCGTCGCCGATCAGGTTGCCCACGAGCGCGGCCACCACCACATCGAACAGTGGCACCAGGTCGACCGCGATCAGGCTGCCGGCAATCACCAGCAAGGGCGCTGCCGGCACCGGCAGGCCGATACGCGCAGCCGCCGTGGTCAATAAAACCGCTGCCGCCGACTGTGCGGTGATCAACTCCATGAAATCGAACATGCGCTTTACCAGGGTTCGAGGAAAAAATCCGTGTGTGTGACGTCGAATGTTGGAATGCTAACCCGCCCTAAAAAAACGGGCGCTTGAAAACAAGCGCCCGTTTTGATGGCAGTGGTATCACCCAGGATCAAGTCGCGGCAGTGGTCGTTGAAACGCCAGGCCGTACATCAGCCAACACCGGCTTGAGCCAGCGCGTGAACACCCACGCATTCAGCGCACCCAGCAAAACCCAGAACGACAGCGACAACCAGGTGGTAGCCCAAACGAATTGACGTTCAAGCTCGGCCATCTGCGCATGGGCTTCGCCGCTGAAACCCGCCAGTGCATCACCGCTGTGCTGCGGCGCACCCACCACAAAAGGCACAGCCAACAACAATGCGGCCACAGCAAACTTCCAGGTGCGCGTGCCAAAGGCCACTGCCGCACAGGCGAGCCCCGAGCAACCCACGGCCAGCACCCACCAAGCCTGGCGCGCCTGCAAAGCGGCGGCGTCCATGCCCGGTAATTCGGCGTGCAGACCGAGCGACGGCCAGAAATGCAGGCTCAGCCAGCCAGCAGCCGCCACCGCGAAGGCGAGCTTCACGCCCTTGGTTTCGCTCAAAGACTTCACCGCCCGGCGGTATGCCCAAAAGCCCATGGCCGCCAGAGCCAACAGCGCCATGCTGAACGCGTGCAGCACATTTGCCACCCACGTCCAGGCGGTGCGCTCGAAACCTTCGGCGGGCGACCATTCTTCGGCGCCGCCGTGTTCATGCTCGTGCGCGGCGGCATCCGCATGGGTGTGCGTGGCCGTGGCGGCTTCGGGGGCCGCAGGCGCGGTTTCAGTCTTGCTTTCTTCAAACACCTCGGCGGCCAAAATCAGCGGCACGGTCTGCAGGCGTTGCAGCACGGTTTGCGCGCTGCCCAGCAACAAGGCCACGCCCAGCGCGCACCAAATCAATCGTTGAAACAGCATCGCGATGCCTCTTCAGTGGCAGGGTTTGACGGTGACGTGACGCACGTCGTGTGCGGCGTTGTGCAGCAAAGGGCTTTCAGCAAAAGCTACGCCATACAACATCACCAAACCCAGGGCCACGGCACCGGCGAGTTGCCAGGTGATGCTGGAGGTTTGGGCGGCTGCGGGGTTGGCGGCAGAGATGGGAGGTGTCGTCATTTCAGGTTCCTTGTTGGTGAGTGGTTGGATGGTCTTGGCAATAAAGCTAGGCAGACGTGGCTGTCGATGCGGCGGTCAAGAAAAGCGGCATCGTGGCTTGGCACAGAGGTTGGCCGGATGATAGCGCGCGTCGTTCAATGGACATAGGTGTCTTATGGGGCATGACGGGTTATGACGGGTCATGATGGATCGCGGCGCAGCAAGTAAGTGTCCATGATCCAGCCATGCGCGTTGCGGGCCGCTTGGCGTTCAGCCAAAATTTTTTCGCGCACTTGCGCCATGGGGCCGCTGATGCACAGCTGCTCGGGCATGCCCAGGTAAGCACCCCACCAAATGTGGAGGTGCGTGGGCTCTAGCTGCATGAATGAACATTCGCCATCCAGCATCACGGCAATGGTATCCACGCCCGCAGGCCAGCCGTGGGTGCGCAGGTGGCGGCCGGTGGTGATGGTGACGGGCGCGTTGATCTCGTTCAACGGCATGGCATGCGCGGCGGTGAGCGCCTGCAGTGCCGTGATGCCGGGCACCACAGAAACGCGCAGTGGCAGATGCTGGCGCAGGCGGTCGGCAATGCGCAGCGTGCTGTCGTACAACGACGGGTCGCCCCACACCAGCAGCGCCAAACGCCCGCCGTTCGGCAGGTGGGTGTGGATGTGCTGGCGCCACACCTCGGCAATGGCGTCGTGCCACTGGTTCACGCCGGCTTGGTAACTGGGGTTAGCGTTGTCGCCCGCATCACGCACGGGCATGTCGAACTCGACCACGCGGGTGTGGGGGTTGGTGACCACGGCCGCGCACAAGGCGTGGCGCAACTCTGCCAAGTCCGCTTTGTTGCCGCTTTTGCGCGGCACCAAAATCAAATCCGCTGCATTCAGCGCGACCGCACCTTGGCGCGTCAGGTGATCGGGGTTGCCGGTGCCGATGCCGACGAGGCTGAGGTCAATCACGTTGCGTTCGCCTCGGGCGCTGCATCAGGGTTTCCAGGAAAGCGCGGCGCGGTGCCCACGGGGCGGTAACGCCGGTCGTAGTCTTCGGCGTACAGGCGGCTTTTGGCAAAGTCTTCGGCGCCGAGGGTGTGGCCCACCAGAATCAGCGCCGTGCGCTCCATGCTGTCGCCCACGGCCGCTTCAATCGTTGCCAGTGTGCCGCGCACCACACGTTCGTCTGGCCAGCTGGCGCGCCACACCACGGCCACGGGGCAGTCAGGCCCGTAGTGCGGCGATAGCTCGGCCACCACGCGTGGCAGCACGTGGATGGACAGGTGGATGGCCAGCACCGCGCCGGTGACCGCAAAGTGCGCCAACGCTTCAGACTCGGGCATGGCCGATGCGCGGCCCGAGGTGCGTGTGAGCACCACCGATTGCGTGAGCCCCGGCAACGTCAACTCTGCGCCCAGCGTGGCCGCCGCTGCCGCAAACGACGGCACACCGGGCGTGACGGTGTAAGGAATGCCTGCCTCGCGCAGCGCGCGCAGCTGTTCGCCCATGGCCGACCACACTGACAAGTCGCCCGAATGCAGCCGCGCCACATCGTGGCCCAGGGCATGTGCGGCCGCGATCTCGGCCATGATCTGGTCGAGCGACAGCGGTGCCGTGTTGACCTTATGTGCACCCGGCGGGCAGTGGGCCAACACACCTTCGGGCACCAGCGAACCAGCGTACAAACACACCGGGCTGGCGGCGATCAAGTCGCGCCCGCGCAAGGTGAGGAGGTCGGGGGCGCCGGGGCCGGCGCCAATGAAGTGAACGGTCATGAATTTCTACTTTCTGCAATAGCGGCGGTAGCCGTGCCGTCAGGTGCCTGGCAGCGCGTGGCCACCAACCGTGCGCCCGGCCCGGCGCCTGCAAGGGCCGAAGCTTCCGAGAGACTGCGGTGGCCGTAACGCGCCGGCACGGCCGCGCTGGGTGCGGCGTTTTGTGAAGCGAGCAACGCCAAGGGAATGGCGAGGATGGGGAGATTCAGTTCGGCGGCCAGTTGGGTGAAGGCGGGCGCATCGGCCTTGTCTTCGGCCGTGGCCAGCGCTGTCAAAGTCGGCGTGGTGGGGCAGGTGGATGATGCGTTGGTGAGGGCTGCATTCAACGCTGTGCGCAACGAGACCGTGGTCGCCGCACTGCGGAACCCAAGGCCAGCGACACACGCGTGGTTAGCCCTCACAACACCGCGCTCCACTGCACCAGTGGCCGGCTCGGCACCCAGCCGCGCATGCGGCCCAAGGGGGCCGTGTGGGCCAGTTCAATGCGCAGCAGGTCGCCGCCCATGCGCGCTTGCAACTGCAGCAGCAGGGCTTCGGTTTCCAACGTGACGGCGTTGACCACCAAACGGCAGCCGTGCGGCGCCAAGGCCTTCAGCGCGTTGAACAGGGTTTCGTCAAATCCACCACCGACAAAAATGGCTTGTGGTTGGGCCAGGCCCGCGAGCATTTCCAGGGCTTGGCCGTGCACCACTGTCAGCGCCTGCGCCAAACCATAAGCTTGCACATTTGTTCGGATGTTCTGCACACGTGCCGTGTGTTGCTCCACGGCCGTGGCGTGGCCACCTGCCAGGCACCACTCCACCGCGATGGAGCCCGAGCCCGCGCCCAGGTCCCATAGGTGTTGGCCGGGGCGCGGCGCCAAGGCCGCGAGGGTGATGGCCCGCACCGGGGCCTTGGTGATTTGGCCGTCGTGCGCAAAATCCGCGTCGGGCCGGCCGGGGCTGTGCGAGAGACCTGCCGCGCCCGTCACGTCTACGGCCACCGCTACGGGGGCTTGTACGTCGGCGAGCGCATAGTCTCGTGCGGTGGTGTGGCGCACGCGCTCGTTCGGCCCGCCCAGCGCTTCCAGCACCCAGAGCGGGCTGCTGCCAAAGCCAAGGGCTGTGAGCCACTGTGCGTAGTCGTCCACCGCCGCACCATCGCGCAGCAGGCATATCAAGCGTTGGCCGGCATGCAGGGCGCTGCGGCTGTGGGCAAATGCGGTGGCGTGCAGGCCGAAGCAATGCGTGGCCTCCAGGCGCCAGCCCAGGCGTGCGGCCGCCAGTGAAAAGGTGGAGGGGGCCGGGTAGGCCGTCCATTCGCTGGACTGCAAGTGCGCCGACAAGCTACCACCCGCGCCAAACCAGAATGGATCGCCCGAAGCCAGCACCGCCACACGCTGTCCGCGCAACGCCAGCACCGGTGCTACGTCGAACGGCACCGGCCAGGCCCGGCCACGTGTGCCCACTTGCGCCAGCGCCAAATGGCGCGGGCCGCCAAACACATGCTGCGCTTGCTGCAGCGCCAGGCGGCTACCATCCGACATGCCGGCCAGACCATCTTCTCCCATGCCAATGATCGACAACCAGGGTTCAAAAACTTCAGACATGCCACGTGTTCTCGTGTTGGGCGGCACGACCGAGGCCAGCCAGTTGGCGCGCGCCTTGGCTGGCGCACACATCGACGCCATTTTTTCTTACGCCGGCCGCGTGGCAGCGCCGCTGGCCCAGCCCATTCCCACCCGTGTGGGCGGCTTTGGCGGGCCAGACGGTTTGCAGGCTTGGTTGGCCGCAGAACACATCACCCATGTGGTGGACGCCACCCATCCGTTCGCCGCGCAAATGAGCCGCAACGCCGTGGCGGCTTGCGCGGCCGCAGGCGTGCCTTTGCTGGCGTTGGAGCGCCCCGCGTGGGTGGCGCAAGCCGGTGACGATTGGCGCCATGTGGCCGATATCGACGGTGCGGTGGCCGCTTTGCCTGCGCAGGCTGCGCGTGTGTTTCTGGCCATCGGCCGGCAACATGTCGAGCCCTTTCTGGCGCATGCGCAGCACTGGTTTTTGCTGCGCCTGGTAGACCCCGCACCTGAGCTGCACCTGGCCCACGGCGAGGTGCTGTTGGCGCGCGGCCCGTTCACCGCTGAGGGCGACACGCAGTTGATGCAAACACACGGCATCACGCACATCGTCGCCAAGAACGCGGGTGGCGCGGGCGCTGAAGCCAAGCTGTTGGCCGCACGTGCTTTGGGCCTGCCGGTGATCTTGATTGACCGGCCAGCGTTGCCCGCCCGCTCCACGGTGGGCAGCGTGGCCGAAGTGCTGCATTGGCTTGGCGCTCACAAGGCTGACCTCGGCGTGTAAACGAATCTGCCCACGCGTCGCGTCGCTGAGTTGCCCACGATCACCACGGTGCGCATGTCGGCCATGTCGGCCGTGGCTTCTGCCAATGTCACGGTGTGAATGTGTTCCTCTGGCGTGGACACGGCGCGCGCAAAAATGATCAACCGCTCGGGGCCACACACCTCGCGCAGCACCTGCAAGATGCGGCCAAAGGTTTCGGGCCGGCTGGCGGAGCGCGGGTTGTAGAAGGCCATGGCAAAGTCGGCCCCGGCGGCCGCGCGCACCCGCGCTTCAATCAGGCTGGCGGGCTTAAGGTTGTCGCTGAGGTTGATGGTGCAGAAGTCGTGGCCCAGCGGCGCACCGGCCTTGGCCGCAGCGGCCAGCATGGCGGTGATGCCGGGCAGGATGCGAATGTCGAGTGCTTGCCACTGTGGTTCACCTTCGAGCGCTTCCATCACGGCCGCCGCCATGGCAAACACGCCGGGGTCGCCGGATGAGACCACCACCACCTTGCGGCCTTCTGCGGCCATGGCGAGTGCGGCGCGCGCGCGGTCGAGTTCCACGCGGTTGTCCGAGGCGTGCAGAGTCAGCCCATCGCGCGGGGCGATGCGGCGCACATAGGGGATGTAGCCCACCACGTCGGTCGCATCGGCCAAGGCGGCGCTCACCTCAGGCGTGATGAGCTGCTCGTCACCCGGGCCCAGGCCGGCGATGCACAACCAGCCGCTCATGGCTGCACCTCCGGGCGTCGGCCTTGGCCGTGCACCAGCACAATGGCGAAGTAGGGACAGTCGCTGCCGTCCACGTCGGCCAGCGGCACCACGCGTTGGCCGGGCATGGTGCCACGTTCCACCAGCCAGGCTTGGTGCAGGCGGCCGGTGTCGCTCAAGGCGCGGCGCACACGGGGCAGATTGCGGCCGGTTTTCATGATCACCAGCGCGTCAGCGGTTTGCATGTGGCGCACCAGGTCGGCTTCGGGCAGCGTGCCCATCAGCACCGTCATCACGTCGTCGCCCCAGGTGAAGGGGGTTTGGATGGTGTTCCAGCATCCCACCATGCCGGGAATGCCAGGAATCACTTCCACCGTGGCGCGGCCTTGCAGGCGTGTGTGCAAGTGCATGAACGAGCCGTAGAAAAAAGGGTCGCCCTCGCACAGCACCACCACATCTTGCGTGCGCGCCAGGTCGGCCAGGCGTGTGGCCCAGTCGTCGTAGAACGTGGCCAGGCTGTGGTTGTATTCGGGGCTGTCGAAGGCCAACTCGGTGGTCACCGGGTACTCCATGGGGTACTCGGTCACGCCCGGGGCCAGCATGTGTTCGACGATGCGGCGCGCCTGGCCCGGCCGACCCATCTTGCGAAAGTAGGCCACGTGTTGCGCGCTGCGGATGGTGCGGTCGGCGCGCACACTCATCAGGTCAGGGTCGCCAGGGCCCAGGCCGGCGCAAAGGATGCGGCCCATCAAATCTCCCTCCGGCTGGCCAGCGCGTTGATGGCCGCCACGGTGATGGCCGAGCCGCCCAGCCGCCCCAGCACCACCATGGCGGGCACCGGGGGCGCGGCCCACAGCGCGGCCTTGGATTCCACCGCACCCACAAAACCCACAGGGCAGCCGATGATGGCGGCCGGGCGCGGGCACGTGGGGTCTTGCAGCATGTTCAGCAGATGGAAGAGGGCGGTGGGCGCATTGCCGATCGCCACCACGGCCCCTGCCAAATGCGGGCGCCACAACTCCAGCGCAGCGGCGCTGCGGGTGTTGCCGATGCTTTTGGCGAGCGCCGGTACAGCCTCGTTTTGCAAAGTGCAGATGACCTGGTTCTGCGCGGGCAGGCGTGTGCGGGTGATGCCTTCGCTCACCATGCGCACGTCGCACAAGATGGGCGCCCCGGCTTCCAGCGCGGCGCGTGTGGCTTCGGCCATGCCCGGGGTGAAGTGCACGTGGGCTTCAAGTCCCACCATGCCGGTGGCGTGCACCATGCGCACCACGGCGGCTTCTTCAACGGGGGTAAAGCGTGCCAAGTCCGCTTCAGCGCGGATGATGGCAAACGATTGGCGGTAGATGGCAGAGCCATCGGTTTCATATTCGTGGCGCATGCGACAAGTGTTGGAGATGAGAGGCCACCGCCGCAGCATCGAGTGCGCGCCGGGTGGGCGCAGATGCGGCGGTGCCGTGGGGAATGAGGTTAAAGCCAGCGGCCGTGGCCACCAGCGTGAGGGTGGCACCGGGGTGCGCGCAGCCTTTGCTGCAGCCCGAGACGTGGAGCACCTGGCCGTGTGGCACCAGTGCGGCCCAGTCGCGTGCGAACGAGCGTGTGGGGCCGGCGGCTTGGGTGCAGCCCGGTGCGCCGGTGCAGGCGGCCACGCGCAGGCGTGCGTCGTTGTCTTGGGTGATCAGACCTTCGAGCGTGGGCAGTTGTGGCAGACCTTCAATCAACAGGCTGCGCCAGGGTGTGACGCGTAACGGCCCTAACGCGGCCAAAGCGGCCAAGGTTTCTGCAGGCAACTGGCCGAACTCAAAGCCCACTACGCAGCCTTGCGGCACCAGGCCCAAGGGTGGTGCTGCGGGTGTGACGTTGCGGCGCGGCACGGCGTTGAAGCGGTGAGGCAATGCGGTGTTGGCGACCAGCGCCGCCATGCGGCCACGCCCTGATTGCATGCCACCGGCATCGACAAACCATTGCGCGAGTTCAAGGGCCAGCGGCGCCACTTCATTGTGTGTGGCCGGCGCGCCATGTGTGCTGCCATCGGCACACACCAGGACGCCGGTGGCGCTGCGCTCGATGCGGATGTCGGCCGAGCAGGCACGCAGCACCGGGCTTTCGCCACAGTCCAACGCAAAGCCAAACTTGCTGGGCAGCGTGGGGGCGTGGGGCGATGCCAGGGCCGCCATCAGCGCTTGGGCCAGGTCGGTCGTGCCGTCGTCTACTTGCCAAAACGGCGTGATGAGCAGGTTGCGGCGGGCCTCAGAATCCGGACTGGTGTCGACCAACTGCAGGGCTTGTAATTCGCGCATCAGCGCCGGGTGGTCGGCAGCGGCCACGCCGCGCAACTGGATGTTGGCGCGGCTGGTCAGGTCGAGCATGGGCCAGGCGTAGCGGCTGGCGAGGTGCGCAATGCCTTGGGCTTGCACTACCGTCAAGCGGCCGCCCGGCGGCCGGATGCGCACCACCAGTCCATCGCCCGAAGGCATGGGGCGCAGCGCGCCAGGGCACCAGCCGTAGACCTGCGGCTGCGCTGGGGCGATGTTGGTTTGGGATGCGGCGTTCATCGGTCGCTCAATCAATTCCATTCAGCGTGGTGACGATAGTCTGCGTCCCAGGCTTGCGCCAGTTGTGCCGCGCGGGCCAGCGGCAACCGGGCGGCTTCAAAATCGATCACCCCAATGGCATCGGCCGAAGCCGGGCGTGCGGGCGCTTCGCGGCTGCGGCCGTCGGTCAGCAGCCACAGCAGGCGGCGGCTGGCGTGGCTGCGGCGCAGCAATTGTTCTGCTGACGCAATGCCCAAACTCAAAGGCGTGCCGCCGCCCCCGCCAATGGGGTTGACCCAAGCGTCGTTCCACACCGCAGCGCGGCGCGGCGACAGTTGCAGCTGTACGCCCGTGCCGGAGAAACACAGCAAGGCCACCTGATGGCGCCCACGGTAGGCCTCTTCCATCATGGCCAATAGCAAACCCTTGGCGCGGGCCAGCGCGCCGCCGATGCGCATGGAAGCAGAACAGTCGAGCAGAAAACAATGCAGCTCGCTGTCGACCGGCGTGGCGGGATGGTGCCGCAAATGTTCTGCGCGCAAAGGCGCGGCGCCGCGTGCCGACAAGGTGCGTGGCCAATGGATGGGCGTGGGCGGGCGTAGCGCCGCCGAGGCGCGCGCTGCTTTGAGCGTGCGCCGGGTAGGTGTACCGCTGAGCCCTCCATCGCGCTGGCGATCACCAGCATCTGCCACCGATGGAGGGCTCAGGCTTTTTTTGCCGAGGCCCGCTCGGTGAGGGTTTGCAGCAAGGGCCGCAGCGGTTTGATGCGTTCGGTGCCGGTGGGTTCTGGGGGCATGGCGCCCCATGCGCCATCGGCAGCATTCTTACCATTCGCACCATCTGAGCCGTCGTCGTTGCGATGGTCTTGGAGCGCGTTCTGGTTGGTGTTGCTCGTGCTGCTGTTGGAGCTTTGAGCGGCAGGGTTGTGCTGCGCTTCTGGATGGCGCCGGTGCGCCAACACCAGCTCTGCCACGCGGTGCACATGCGCGGCGGCCACGGCTTCGGCGCCCTCCAGCGCGGCCAGCGCGCGGGCGGCGCGCAGCATCACCAGGTCGGCACGCAAACCATCTACCAGTGCGGCGATACACAAGCCGCCAACCAGGGTGTGCACGGCATCACTCACCGGCAACGCGAGCGGTTCGCTGAGCCTTGCACGGGCTGCATTCAAGCGTGCTTGTTGATCGGCTTGTGCGGCGGCGTAGCGCGCGCGAAACGCCACCGGGTCGGCATCAAAACTCAGCCGCGCGCGCACCACGGCCTGGCGTTGCGCGGGTTCGGTAAGGTTGTGCAGCCGCACCGACAAACCAAAGCGGTCGAGCAACTGCGGGCGCAATTCGCCTTCCTCCGCATTCATGGTGCCAATGAGCACAAAGCGCGCGGCGTGGGCTTGCGAGATGCCGTCGCGCTCGACCACGTTGACGCCGCTAGCAGCCGCATCCAGCAGCGTATCGACCAGGCCGTCTTGCAGCAGGTTGACTTCATCGACATACAACACACCACCGTGTGCGCGGGCCAACAGGCCGGGGGCAAATTGCACGGCGTGGCCGCCGAGTGCGGTGGCTAGATCCAGCGTGCCAGCGAGTTGCTCCAGGCTGGCGCTGAGGGGTAGCGTGACGAAAGGCGCATCGCCCAACAACTCGGCCAGCGCGCGGGCGGCGGTGGACTTGGCGGTGCCGCGCGGGCCTTCAATCAGCACACCGCCGAGGGCGGGGTCGGCGGCGGCCAGCAGCAGGGCTTCGGTCAACGCGGGTTGGCCGGCGATGGCGGAGAACGGGAACAGCGGCGGCAAGCTTGCCGACAAATGTGGAGCGGTCATTTCGAAACTCCTTCGAGGCGTTGCTCGTGGTCGAGCAGCAGGTCTTCTAGTTGTGTGCGGTAGTCGCCGGGCTCTTGCCACAGGCCGCGCGCCATGGCTTCGAGCAGGCGGTTCAGCATGTCTTGCAAGGCGCGCGGGTTGTGCTGTTGCACAAAGGCGCGGGTGTGCTCGTCCAGCACATAGGCGTCGGCCACCATGGCGTATTGGTGGTCGCCCACCACGCGGGCCGTGGCATCAAAGCCGAACAGGTAGTCCACGGTGTCGGCCATCTCGAACGCGCCTTTGTAGCCGTGGCGCTTCACGCCTTCAATCCACTTGGGGTTGACCACGCGGGTGCGCACCACGCGCGCAATTTCTTCTTTTAGGGTGCGGATGCGTGGTGCCGCCGGGTTGCCGTGGTCGCCGTGGTACATCGCCGGTTGGCGACCACTCAGGTGGCGCACGGCAGCGGCCATGCCGCCCTGGAATTGGTAGTAGTCGTTAGAGTCCAGCAGGTCGTGTTCGCGGCTGTCCTGGTTTTGCGCGACGGCGTCCATCACTTCCAGCCGGCGCGTCAACGCGCCTTGGGCCGGCACACCGTCACTGCCACTGCCGTAGGCATAGGAGCCCGCGCCCACATAGGCGGTGCTCAGGTCGGCGTCGTCTTGCCACTGGCCGCTTTGGAACAAGGCGTGCAGGCCCGCGCCGTAGTGGCCAGGTGCCGAACCGAAGACGCGCCAACCGGCCTGGGTGCGGGCGGTCGCGGCGTCCAGCCCTGCGGTTTGCAGCGCTTGGGCTTCACGCAGGATGCGCGCGCGAATGGGGTTGTCGTTGGCGTCTTCGTCTTCTTGCGCGGCCACGGCTTGCACGGCGGCATCGAACATGTGCACGGCGCTGGGAAAGGCGTCGCGAAAGAAGCCAGAGATGCGCAGCGTCACGTCGATGCGCGGGCGGTGGATGCCCACGATGGGCAGCACTTCAAAGTCCACCACACGTTGGCTGCCTGCCGCCCACTTGGGGCGCACCCCAATCAATGCAAAGGCTTGCGCCAGATCATCACCGCCGGTGCGCATGGTCGAGGTGCCCCAGACCGACAGGCCGATGGACTGTGGGTAGTCGCCATGGTCTTGCAGGTGCCGCTCCACCAGGCGCTCGGCCGACTTCATGCCGAGCGACCAGGCCGTGGGCGTGGGGATGGCACGTGTGTCGATGGTGTAGAAATTGCGCCCCGTGGGCAGCACGTCGGGCCGACCGCGCGACGGTGAACCGCTGGGGCCGGGGGGCACAAAACGGCCGTCCAAGGCATTCACCAAATGGTGCAGCTCGTCATGACCACAGGTATCGAGCGCGGGCGCCAGGGTGGCGTGTACACGGGCCAGCACCGCTTGGGTGGCCGGTAGGTTCAACGCAGATGCGTCGTTTTCTACAAGCTGCTGCGCCAACAGCTCCAGCCGCTCGCGTGTATCGCCGTGGTGCCGCCACGGGCTATCGCTCACGGCTTGCAGCAACGCGGGGCGTGCGCCAGTCCATGGGGTGGCGGGCTCGATGTCTAGCGGGTTGAATGTGGTGTCATTCAGCAGATCGGCTGCCAGCGCGCTCAACAGGCTGGCGTTCGCGCCTTGGCCGTCACCAGAGGGGTAGCGCGCCAACGCCACCAAGGTGTCGCGCCGTTGCACACCTTGCGGCGAGGTGCCGAAGATGTGCAGGCCGTCGCGGATCTGCGCTTCCTTCAACTCGCACAGGTAGGCATCGACGCGCGCCAGAATGGTGTCGTCATCAGCCTCGAGTGCGGGCACCGGCAGGTCGATTTCTTCGGCCAAACGTTGCTGGCGCACGGTGGCCAAAATCTGGCTGCGCAGCAGTTTGGCGCGGCGGCCGTCGACCAAGATGGCGTCGTAGTACTCATCCACCAGGCGCTCCAGGTCTTGCATGGGGCCGTGGTTTTCGGCGCGCGTGAGCGGCGGCATCAGGTGGTCGATGATGACCGCCTGGGTGCGGCGTTTGGCCTGCGCGCCTTCACCGGGGTCGTTGACGATGAAGGGGTAGATGTTGGGCAGCGGGCCGAGCACGGCATCGGGCCAGCAGGTGGCCGAGAGCGCCAGGCTTTTGCCGGGCAGCCATTCGAGGTTGCCGTGTTTGCCCACGTGCACCACGGCGTCAATCACAAACACATCGCGCAGCCAGAAGTAGAAGGCCAGGTAGTGGTGCGGCGGCACCTGCTCGGCGTCGTGGTAACTGGCGTAGTCGGCCATGCCGTCCACCCTATGGTTGCGCGCGGGTTGAATGCCCACAAACACCTGGCCCAAACGCAAACCGGCAATCATGAAGCGGCCTTGGCGCAGCATAGGGTCTTGTGCGGGCGCGCCCCAGCGGGCGGTGATGACGGCGGCCATGCCGTCGGGCAGGGCGGCTAAACGCTGTTCGTAGTCGGCCAAGGCATAACTTTGGAATGCCGGGCGGGCAGGCCATTGGGTGGGGTCGTTGGCCACGCCTTGTTGCAGGGCGTGCATCAGCGCATCGCCATCGGCCGGCATATGGTCTGCGCTGCCGGTGTGATAGCCCTGTGCCGTCAGGCGCTGCAGGATGGCCATCACCGAGGCGGGGGTGTCCAGCCCCACGCCGCTGCCGATGCGGCCCTCGCTGCCGGGGTAGTTGGCCAGCACCAGCGCCACGCGTTTGGCGCTGGCGGGCAGGCTGCGTAGGCGGCACCATTGGCGCGCCAGCGCGGCCACAAAGGCAATGCGGTCGGGCTCGGGCTGGTAGCGCACCACGTCGGTTTGCGTCAGCTCGCTGCGGTAGGCCAGGCCTTTGAAGCTGATGGCGCGGGTGACGATGCGGCCATCCATTTCGGGCAGCACGATTTGCATCGCGATGTCGCGCGGCAGCAGGCCTTGGCTGTCGGCCAGCCAGTCTTCACGGTTGCCACCGCTGACGATGACTTGCAGCACCGGCGCGTCGCCCACCAGCGCAGCTTGCGCCTGGCCGTCGATGGATTCGTGTGCGCCCAACGCCGCAAACGCGGTGGTGTTTAGCACCAACTGAACCTGGTGCTCGGTGCATAGGCCACGAAACGCGGCCAGGCACATCGGGTCTTTTAATGAATCGAGCGCCACGGGCAGCGCGTTCAGCCCCTGTGTGCGCAGGGCTTGGGCCAATGCATCAAACACCGCCGTGTTGCCGGCTTGCAGGTGTGAGCGGTAGAACACGATGGCTACCACCGGTGCATCCTGCAGCCAACCGGCGCGCACATCTTCCATGGTGGCGACATCGTGTGCGGTGGCCAGGCCCCACGGCGCGTACAGGGCCACGGGGGGCAGCAGGCGGGGCGGCAGTGGTGCGGCGCCGTGGTCTAGTCCGTGGAAGGCCAGCGCACGCAGAAACTGCTGCGCATTGCCGCTCCCGCCAGCGCGCAGGTATTGCCACAGTTGGCGGCACACGGCGCGTGGCAGGGTGCTGTGCGCCAGCAGGGTTTCATCTTCTTGCAGGTCGCCCGAGAACATCGCCAGGTGCTGGCCTTGGCGGCGCGCCAGGTTGCTGATTTCTTGAATGCCGTAAGGCCAGGCCGAGTCGCCGCCCAGGTGGTCAACCACCACCACTTTGGCGTGGCGCAGCACCTGGTCGATGTAGAGATCGAGTGACGCAGGCTGGCGCAGGTAGGCCAGGTTGGCAAGGCGCAGCGTGGGGTAGTCGGACGTGTTCGCTGTAAGAGCTTCAAGCGCCGAGGCCAGCAGCGACAGCTTGGTGTCGGCCGAACTCAGCACCACAATTTCGGCGGGCGTTTGGTCGAGTTGTGCGACCACGCCGTCGTCTTCCACAAAGCCGCCAGGGCGCGTGCTGAGCAAGTGCATGGGGCGGCTTTGTGAGGCGGTAGACGGCGGTTGACTTCAGCCTGCGGATTAAGCCGCAGCGCTTTCGACCACGGCGCCATTCAGCGCGGCGCGCAAGGCGGCCTCGTCCAAATCGGCGCCAATGAACACCAGCTCGGTGCGCTGCACTTCATCGGTGTTCCAGCGGCGGTCGAAGTGTTGGTCGAAGCGGCGGCCCACGCCTTGCACCAGCAGGCGCATGGGTTTGCCAGGAATCGCCGCAAAGCCTTTGATGCGGTAGATGGTTTGCTGTGCCACCAGTTGCTCCAGCACGGCCAACAGGCGGTCGCGGTCGACCTGTGGCAGCTTCACCACCACCGAGTCGAAGTCGTCATGGTCGTGGTCTTCCTCGTGGTCGTGGTGGCTCTCGCGCAGGTGGATGGTGGTCTCGGCCGCGCGGCCCTGGCCCAGCAGCAGGGCCAGCGGCAAGCGGCCTTCTGTGGCGGTGACGATCTTCACCTCGGCCGGAATCTCGCCGCGGATCAGCGCTTCCACGCTGGCGCGTGCGGCGTCATCCATCAGGTCGGTTTTGTTGAGGATCACCAGGTCGGCGGCCGACAGCTGGTCTTCAAACAGCTCGTGCAGCGGCGAGTCGTGGTCGAGGTTGGGGTCGGCGCGGCGTTGCGCGTCCACGGCCACCGGGTTCTCGGCAAACTGGCCGCTGGCGGCCGCAGGGCCATCGACCACGGTGACCACCGAGTCCACTGTGAACACGTTGGCAATGCCGGGCCATTGGAAGGCCTGCACCAGTGGCTTCGGCAAAGCCAGGCCCGAGGTTTCGATCAGCAGGGCGTCGATGCGGTCGCGCATCTCGGCCAGCTTTTGCATCACCGGGAAGAATTCTTCCTGCACGGTGCAGCACATGCAGCCGTTGGCCAACTCGTACAGCGCGCCGTCGGTGGCGTTGCCTTCGTCGTCGCAGCCGATGCCGCAGCCGCGCAGAATTTCACCGTCGATACCCAACTCGCCAAACTCGTTGACGATGACCGCGATGCGCAGCCCGCCCGCGTTTTGCAGAATGTGGCGCAGCAGCGTGGTTTTGCCACTGCCTAGAAAGCCGGTGACGATGGTGGCGGGAATTTTGCTGGTTTGCATGAAACAGGTTCCTTCAACGGCCCGCGTCCCCGCGGGCATGACTGAAATGGCCGCTGTGGGTGGGGATCGTTGGGGGCTGCCCGGTGGCCGCAAAGGGCTGGTGGGGCATCCCGGCTCGTGCACTCCCGCAGCAACCGAAGTTAGTTCAAGGCCGGTATCCGGGCTTGCGGAGCGTTTGAAGAGCGTGATGCTTTCAAACCAGAGCCCTCGCCTTCCCACGCCGTAGCGCAGTGGCTGCCATGCCTCAAGGCATGGCGTAAGGGTTCCCAAATCCGCTGACCGTTGCGGGGGCAGCGCAGGAATGCCTAGCCATTTGCGGCTGGGTCACCTGCTTCCCGTTTAACCTCGTCGCCGCGCGCGGCATGGAGGCACCTTTGAACCGTGCCAAGCCGCCGATGAAATCGCGCCGACTTGGCCGTTCGATTATATGAAGGCGGGGCGATGCTGCCGTGGCGACCCGGAAATGAAAAAGGCTGGGAGCTTTTGCAAGCTTCCAGCCTTGAAATATGGTCCCGCCGCCAGGAATCGAACCTGGATCTCAGCCTTCGGAGGGCCGAATTCTATCCGTTGAAATACAGCGAGAGCGCTCGGCCGCAGGGGCTGAACAGTCGCGCATTGTAGCCTGCGGAAGGCCCTGGGCTGCGCTCCCCACTATCATTGGCGACCCTGCGGGACGCGGCCCGGTTTTGGTCGATGGGAGTCTCCCTTTGTCTTTTGCGGGAATCTGAAGGAATCTCATGACTCGGTTGGTGATTGTGGGTGGCGGGCATGCCGCAGCCCAGTTGTGTGCGTCGTTGGCCGAAGGCCAATTCAAGGGTGAAATCGTGTTGGTGAGCGAGGAAGCGCACGTGCCGTACCACCGGCCGCCGCTGTCCAAGGCGCTGATCAAAGACGAAGCGCCGGTGTTGCCGGTGCTGCGCCCCGATGGTTTTTACGAAACCGCTGGCATCCAACTGCGCCTGGCCACGCGGGTGCTGGCGATCCACCGCGACGCCAAAACCGTGGACCTGCAGCCCGCGAATGGCGGCGGTGCGGTTGAAACCCTGGCCTACGACCACCTGGTGCTGGCCACCGGCGCACGCGCGCGCCGTCTCCCGGGCTTGCCCGTCAACGCGGGCGGCGTGTTCCAGGTGCGCACGTTTGACGACACCCTCGCGCTGCGCGAAAAGCTGACCACCGTCCAGAACGTGGTGGTGTTGGGCGGCGGTTTCATCGGGCTGGAGCTGGCGGCCACGCTGCACAGCCTGGGCAAAAAGGTCACCGTGCTGGAAGCCGCGCCGCGTTTGCTGACGCGTTCGCTGTCGCCCGAGATGAGCAGCCATCTGCTCGCATGCCATCAAACCAACGGGCTCGACGTGCGTGTGGGCCAGACGGTGGAGCAACTGGTGTGGAACGGCGACCATATTGCCGGTGTGCAGGTGGCGGGTGTGTTGTTGCCGGCCGATGCGCTGCTGGTGGGCATTGGCTCCGAGCCGAACACCGAGCTGGCCTCTGCCGCTGGCCTCGACTGCAACAACGGCGTGGTGGTGAACGAAGCACTGCTTTCGTCGGATGCCAACATCAGTGCCATCGGCGACTGCGTGGCGTTTCACTACCCGCTGCTGGCGCAGCACGTGCGCTTGGAATCGGTGCAAAGCGCCAACGAACAAGCGCGTGCCGTGGCCGCGCGATTGTGTGGCCAGCCGGCCAAGGCGTATGCATCGATGCCGTGGTTCTGGTCGGATCAAGGCGACCTGCGTTTGCAGGTCACTGGCCTGTGGCGGCCAGAGTACCAGAGCACGCTCAAGCCAGGCCCGAAGCCCGGCAGCTTGTCGGTGCTGCACCACGAGAACGGCGAGCTGCGTGCGATCGAGTCGCTGAACTCGCCCATCGACCAGATGACCACGCGCAAGCTGCTGCAAAAAACGATCGTTTAACGCGTTGGGTTGCCCAGCGTCCGATGGCGCTGGTTTAAAAGAAAAAGGCTGCTGACGCCCTATGGGGTTGCGTCAGCAGCTATTCTTTTTTAGAGCTTGAACACGCTCACCAACTGCGTGAGCTTCTCGGCCTGCGTGCGCATCGACGAAGCTGCTGCTGCCGACTCTTCTACCAACGCGGCGTTCTGCTGCGTCACGGTGTCCATGTCGGTCACGGCCTGGTTGATCTGATCGATGCCTTGCGACTGCTCCTGGCTGGCGGCGGCAATCTCCGAGATGATGTCGGTCACGCGCTTCACGCTGGTCACCACCTCGGTCATGGTGGCGCCGGCCTGATCGACCAGTGCGGTGCTTTTCTCCACGCTCTCCACCGAATCGTGGATCAGCGTTTTGATCTCTTTGGCGGCTCCGGCCGAGCGTTGCGCCAAGCCACGCACTTCGCTGGCCACCACCGCAAAGCCACGGCCTTGTTCGCCAGCGCGGGCCGCTTCCACGGCAGCGTTCAGCGCCAGGATGTTGGTTTGGAACGCGATGCCATCGATCACGCCAATGATGTCGACGATCTTCTTCGACGATGAGTTGACGGTGGCCATGGTCTCCACCACCTCGTTCACCACGGCGCCACCCTTGGCTGCCACTTGCGAGGCCGATGCCGCCAACTGGCTGGCCTGGCGCGCGTTGTCGGCGTTTTGTTTGACGGTGGCGGTCAGCTCTTCCATCGACGCGGCGGTTTCTTCCAGCGAGCTGGCTTGGCGCTCGGTGCGGGCCGACAAATCGTTGTTGCCGGCCGCAATTTCGCCGGCGGCGAGGTTGATGGTTTCCGTGCCTTGGCGGACCTCGCCCACGATGTCGGAAATGCTGTCGCGCATGGTGCGCATGGCAAACAGCATGCTGCTGCTATCACCCGGTTTGAGGTCGATGGTCGCCGTCAGGTCGCCTTGGGCGATTTCGTTGGCCAGATGGGAGGCTGCCGTGGGCTCGCCGCCCAGTTGGCGCATCAGCCCACGCGCAATCACCACACCCAGCAGCAACAGAATGGCCAGCAACACCGCCACAAAAATGCACATGGTGATGGCGCGCGACTGGATGGTGGCGTCCACGTTGTCCACATAAACACCCGAGCCGATGATCCAGCCCCAAGGTGTGAAGCCCTTGACGTACGACACCTTGAGCACCGGCTTTTCAGCGCCCGGCTTGGGCCACATGTAGAGCACAAAGTCGGCGCCCGAGGCCTTGGCGACGCGCGCAAATTCGACGAACAAGCGCAGTCCGGTGGGGTCTTTGTTTTCGCTCAGGTCTTTGCCTTCCAGGTCGGGCCTGAAGGGGTGCATGATCATCACGGGCGTGAAGTCATTGATCCAGAAGTATTCATTGCCGCTGTAGCGCAAGGTGCGCAGCGCCTCCATGGCCTGCTTCTTGGCATCGGCCTCGGGCAGCTTGCCGCTGGTGGACTGCGTGTAGTAATAGTTCACCAGGCTGTGAGCGACTTCTACGTTCTGTCGCACGCTAGCTTTGCGCTCATCCATGATCAAGGTGCGCTCCGAATGGAGCATGAACAGGGTAAGCAGGACGACGCCGATCAGGGCGCCAAGGTTGAGGACTCCGAGCCTTTTGGCGATCGTGAGGTTTTGCAGGCTCTTAAGCATGGCACGGTCTCCGGTGGCAACTGTAGGGAAGCTACTTGCGCCTTCGGGATGCACGCTATTCTTTTTGAAAATTCATCGTAACAGGATGCTTCCTGTTTGTATGCTCAGGGAAACTCGGGTTCGGAGGCCATGGTTGTGCGGTCACCACAAGCTGTTTCCAAGGCGACAATTGCGCCGTGCTAAATGTCTTAACCGTCACTTTTCCGTTCTTCGCGCTGGTGCTCGCCGGCTACATTGCCGCCCGCCGGCGTTGGCTCCCGTTGGAGTCGATCTCGGGGCTTAACGGCTTTGTGCTGTACTTTGCGCTACCGTGTATGTTGTACCGTTTTGGGGCCACCACGCCGCTGGCGCGCCTGCTCGACTTCAAGCTGTTTGCCGTCTACCTGCTGTGCGCAGCGGTGATGGTGGCGCTGGTGGTGCGCACCAGCCTGAATGCGCGCGTGCGCTGGAACGATGCCGCCTTTGGCGCGCTGGTCGCGGCGTTTCCCAACACCGGTTTCATGGGCGTACCGCTGTTGGTGGCCTTGTTTGGCGCCAAGGCCGCCGGGCCGGCCATGCTGACCATCGTGGTTGATTTGTTGTTCACTTCGTCGCTGTGCATTGCACTGTCGCGCCTCGATGGGGCCGACGAACATGGCGCCAGCAAGGCCGCGCGCCGCGCCTTGCGCGGGGTGGCGGTCAACCCCATGCCCTGGGCGATTGTGTTGGGCGTGTTGACCTCGGCCACACAACTGCAATTGCCGCAGCCGTTGAACCAGACCATCGGCATGTTGGCCGATGCGGCGTCGCCCGTGGCGCTGTTCACCATTGGTGCGGTACTGGCGCGTTCACAAGCCGTGGCCGCGCATGGCCACCACGCCCCGCTGCTGTTGCGCGACTACCTGCCGGTGGCGCTGTTCAAGCTGATCCTGCACCCGCTGCTGGTGGCCGGAGTGGGCTTTGGTGCCATCGCCATGGGTGTGCCGCTCGACCGCTTTGCGCTCACCATGGTGGTGCTGGCGGCAGCGCTGCCGAGTGCCAGTAATGTGTCGTTGCTGGCCGAGCGGTTTGGCGCGGACACGGGGCGTATCGCGCGCATCATTTTGATCTCCACTGCCGCCGCGTTTTTCACGTTCTCTGGCGCCGTCGCCTGGCTGGGTTAACTGGGTTAAAGCCCTAAATCGCCTGCGGATCGACATCCACCGCCCAGCGCACCAAGCCCTTGGCTTCGGGGTGGCTGCGGGCGGCGCGCAGCACCGGTTGCCAGGCCGACAAGAAGCGCTGCAGCGCGCTGCGCGTCGGGCACTCCACCAACATTTGCGCACGTTCGACATTCGCCACGCGTTGGATGGTCATGGGCACGGCAGGAAAAAGCGTTACCTGGTCGCTGCCGGGCAACGCTGCTTCCACGGCGGCGGCGCTGGCCTGGTTCAAGAAGGCTTGTGCGGCTTCTTGCGTGCGGGCATCGGCGCGCACCAGCGCCTGGAAGCAAAACGGCGGCATGTGGGCGCCACGGCGTTCTTCGAGTTGTTCTTTGGCAAAGGCCGGGTAGTCGTGGCGGCGCAGCGCGGCGAACAGCGCGTGCTGTGGGTGCTGGGTTTGCACCCACATTTCGCTGGCGTCGGCCTGAGCAGCATCGCGCCCGGCGCGGCCACCGGCTTGCATTAGCAGGCTGAACAAGCGCTCAGGCGCGCGAAAGTCGCTGGAGAACAGCGCGCCATCGGCGTTGAGCGCGGCCACTAGGGTGATGCGCCGAAAGTCGTGGCCCTTGGCGATCATCTGGGTGCCCACCAACACGTCAACCTCGCCGGTGTGCACCTCGGCCAGTTGGGTCTCCAGCGTGCCTTTGTGTTTGGTGCTGTCGGCATCGATGCGCGCAATGCGCACCGGGCGGCCTTGCGGGTGTTCTACGTTGGCCAGCAGCTCGGCCAGGTGTTCTTCCAGGCGCTCGGTGCCACGGCCAATGGGCGCAATGTCGGGGTCGCCGCATGCCGGGCACTGGCGTGGCACGGCTTCGGCAAAGCCGCAGTGGTGGCAACGCAGGCTGCGGTCGATCTTGTGGAACACGCGGTAGGCGCTGCAGTTGGGGCATTCGCTTTTCCACTCGCAGGTGCCGCAGGCCAGCACCGGGGCGTAACCGCGCCGGTTCAGCAGCACCATGCTTTGCTCGCCGCGTGCGATGCGCTGCTGGATGGCGTCAATCAACGCCGGCGCAAACACGGTTTTGCGGCGCTGCAGGTTCATGTCGACCAGCCGCACCTTGGGCAGGGCACCTGCGCCAATGCGCGACGGCATGGCCAGCCGCTGGTAGCGCCCGCCTTCGTCGGCCGGGCGGCTGTGGTGCCAGCTCTCAATCGACGGCGTGGCCGAGCCCAGGATGACGCGGCAGTGGCCTGGTGCGGCGTCGGGGCCAGCCATGTCGCATTCCATCTTGCTGCGGAACACCGCCATGTCGCGCGCCGAATAACGCGCGCCTTCTTGTTGTTTGTAGCTCGGGTCGTGTTCTTCGTCGACCACGATCAGGCGCAGCCGGGGCATGGACGCAAACACTGCCATCCGCGTGCCGAGCACGATGCGTGCGCCGCCGCTCAATGGGCCAAGGTGAGCCGACAGCCAACTCTTCAGCCGCTGAGGCGGTGTGAGGCCGCTGTGCATGGCGACCACCGACGCCGCACCGTAACGCGGCTCGAAGCGGCTGCGAAAACGTTCTTCGAGCTGCGGTGTGAGGTTGATCTCGGGCACCATGATCAGCGCTTGCGCGGCCGGGTCGCTGTCCAGCAACTGCTGCACGGCTTGTAAATAGACCTCGGTCTTGCCGCTGCCGGTGGCGCCAAACAGCAAAAACGGGCCGGGCTGGGTTTGCAGTTCGGCCATCACCAGGGTTTGCTCCGGGCTCAGGGGCATGCTGTTGTCGGCCATGCTTTCGGCCGTTGCGGGTGCTTTTTTGGCTGGCGCCCGTTTCAAGCGCCGCGCCAATTGCTCGGCTGTGAGATCGCGCAAGGCAGGCGGCAAGGCGGCCAAAGCCACCTCGCCCATGCCGCGTTGGTAGTACTGGGCAGCAAACTGCACCAATCTGCGCCACGAACTGGATAGCGGTGCAATGCCGTCCAGCACCGCGCTGGTGTGTTTGAGCTCGCCGGTGGCGGCCACCGCAGCGTCTTCGGGCGGCGTGTCCCACACCACGCCCAGCGTTTCGCGCTTGCCCAACGGTACGCGCACCAAGGTTCCTGGTGAGAGCGGGGACTCACTTAGGTAGCTCAGCGGCCCGGCTACGGCACTGTGGGCCGGTGTTTGGACAACGATGGAAACGGCGTGCGGCATGCGTTGGAAGAGTTGGCGCTTGGTGTTGATGTGTTCTGGCGAAAGCGGCGCTAAGTGATTGATTTGTAGCCCTATTCACAGGCATCCAAGTTTTCTGTGGATAACTTTGTTGATATCTGCCCTTGAGACGCTGCGAAGCCTTGTAAATCAACGCATTCGTTGGATTGCCTGAAAAAAATGCAAAAGTTAAATCTTATACAAATCAACCACTTACGTGAGCTATTGGTTTCATAGCATCACTAGCCCATGGGGCCTTAGGACTTATGTCACATGCCCGGTTTTTGTGCATAAGTAAGGCTGGCGGCACCGGGGTTTTGGGGATTTCATGGTATACGCCCGCAGGCTGCAGGCCCCGTATGCAGGTTTGGTTGAGGGGCTAGTTGAGCCCTCAACCTAGCCAATATCGGCTCGATTTCAACCCGCACGGATGCGCCGCGACGCGGCATGCACCGCCGCCACCAGCGCCGCCACATGGTCTGGCGGCGTGTGTTGGCTGATGCCATGGCCCAGGTTGAAGATGTGGGTGGGGCCGGTGCCTTCGCCCATGTGGGGCTTGCCAAAACTCTGCACCACTTTCTCGACCTCGGCTTCAATTTGCGCGGGTGGGGCGAACAACACGATCGGATCGATGTTGCCTTGCAACGCTTTGCCGGGGCTTGTGCCGCTGCTGCTCGCCAGGCCACCCACGCGCGCACGCGCCTTGGCGAGGTTCACCGTCCAGTCCAGGCCCAGCACTTCGCAGCTCAACTCGGACATCTCGTCCAGCCACAGGCCGCCGCCCTTGGTGAAGACGATGCGCGGCACGCGGGCGCCGTCCGGGCCGCTGGCCTTTAACTGGCGCAGCACGCGCTGCGTGTAGTTGAGGCTGAAGGTCTGGAAAGCGCCATCGGCCAACACGCCACCCCAACTGTCGAAAATCATCACTGCTTGGGCGCCGGCGTCGATTTGCGCATTCAGGTATGCGGCCACGGCATCGGCGTTGGTTTGCAGCATGTGGTGCATCAGATCCGGGCGGCTGTAGAGCATGGACTTGACCAGGCGGTAGTCGTCCGAGCCTTGGCCCTCGACCATGTAGCAGGCCAGCGTCCATGGGCTGCCCGAAAAGCCGATCAGCGGCACACGTCCGTTCAGCGCCTTTCGGATGCTGGTGACTGCATCAAACACGTAGCGCAGCTTGTTCAGGTCGGGCACTTGCAACGCCTGTACGGCGGCTTCGTCGCGCACCGGGTAGGCAAAGCGCGGGCCTTCGCCTGCGGCAAAGCTCAGGCCCAGGCCCATGGCGTCGGGCACGGTGAGGATGTCGGAGAACAGAATCGCCGCGTCCAGCGGAAAGCGCTCCAGCGGCTGCAGCGTGACCTCGGTGGCGTAGTCGGTGTTGGTGGCCAGCCCCATGAAGCTACCGGCCTTGGCGCGCGTGGCCAGGTACTCGGGCAGGTAGCGCCCGGCCTGGCGCATCAGCCAGATGGGGGTGTGGTCAGTGGATTGGCGCAGACAAGCGCGCAGGAAGCTGTCGTTTTGGAGTGGCGCAAACATGGGGGCATTGTCGCAGGGCTGTGCACCCCTTTGCACCGGATATCGCGTTGGTGGCCCCCTTCCCGTGCTGCGTTCATACAGATTGTGGTTGTACATGGTGATCTCCACCTGTGGCAGTTAGCGGCTGGGCGTCGACGGCCCGGCATCGAATGTGTGGGCCTTGGCATTCAAACCCAGGGCATGGCCTACCTTGTTGAGCGCGTCTCCCAGGTCGTTGAAGCCAGCATTCACCTCTTGTTTGGCCCATACGCCGCCGTTGACCAGCTTGTCGCCCACGGCACGCGTCTCGGCCAATGTGGCACGCGCGCCCTCGGTGCTGGCGTGGCCCGCCCATGCGGCAGCGCTTTCCAATCCGTGTGCTGCGGCGTTCAGCTCATAACCTGCATGCCGATAGGCTTTGCGTGCCCATGATTCAGCCGCCTTGGTGCGATGGGCCAGCGCCAGCGCATGGTTGGCTTTGGCAAACGTGTCGCGCAGGGTCTGCTCGGATTTCATGCTGCCCTTTTGCAGCGACACGGCGGTTTTCTCCAGCGCGGCGGTGGTGGCATCCAAATCCTTCTTCTCCAGGCCCGAGGCGCGCGCGGCTTCCAGGCGTACGTAGGATTCGGCCTTGCGCACTTCAGTGGCAGCTGCCTGGTAGTCCTTCTTCGCAAATGCCTCGACAGCAGCCCTGAAGTGAACTTGCGGCTCTTCCACCACAGGAACCCAGGTGGCCGCGTCGACCACCAGCCAACGGCGTTCAAGGTCGGCGCGTGAAGCCTTGTCCAGCGTCTGGTCCAGCGCTTTCGTGCCAGGGATTTGCCCTGCTTTGATGCGTGCAGCGGTGGCGTCCAGCGTTTTGGTCAGCATCCGCAGGCGGGCTTGGGTGTCGCGTGCCTGTTGCATGTCGGCGGCGGCTTGTTGTCTGTCCAGCGTGGCGACTTTGTCGGCTTGGGCTTCCAGTGCACGGGCTGCTGCAGTGATGGACTGCGCGGCCAGCGCGTTGTCTTTGTTGACCAATGCGGCGCGGGCGGCCGCGATGTTGCGGCTGACGTCGTCCAGCACCGGGGTGTAGGTTTCGTCGTCGAACTCTATCCAGTGGTCGGGTGATGTCGCGGCGTTGCCTCGGCTGGCCAAGGAGGCCGCAGGCGCTGCGGTGCCGGTGTTCTGGGCTCTCGCCGGTGCAGACAAAGTGCCGATGGCCGTGAACAGCGCGATCGCAACAAGAGTCGGGCGGGTGTGCATGATGCCTCCTTGAGTTTTCATTTGTGAGAGTCGAGTTGCTGACGCGATGGGCTTACTTGGCGTTGCCTTTCCAATGGACGTACACATCGCGCCCAGTCTTGCCATCGAGCGTGACTTCACGTGTTTCGCTCTGGCCGTGGAAGCGCGCATTGATGCGGTACTTGCCGGGCGACAACATGGCGTAGGTCAAGGGGCCAGCATCGCTCAGTTGCAGCACGGGGACACCGCGCATGTCGGTCACCAAGACCGAGACATCGGCCACGAATTCGTTGTCTTTACGTTCAGAAAAGATCATGCGCAAAGGCCAGTCTTTGGCCGTCTTGCGCATGAATTGCTCTTCGTCGCTGCCAATGCCGCCGTTGAGGAAGGTGGTGGCGCGCACTGGCTCCACCACAATCAATTCGTCTTGTGCATGGGCTGGCAAAGTGGCGACGGTCAAGGCGGTGGCCGACAAAAGGCTGAGCAATGCGCCGCGGGTGGTTGAGGTGAGTGTCATGGCATTTCTCCTTAAAGTTCAGCTAGGGCGGTATGGCTTCTGAGCGTCGCCTTTGGAAGGCGGTGGTTTCGAAGTCCATGGCTTTGACTGTAGAAATGCGGGGACTGGCACAACAGTGCCGAAGGTCATGAGTGCTGCATGCGCTTGGTCACGATGTGTATGCCACTGGCCGCAGATGTGAACGGGGGGCAGATGGGCCAAGCGATTCAAAGGGCGAATTCGAGCCGGATGCGCGTGCCTTGTCCGGCACGGCTTTCAATCGTCAACTGAGCGCCGAGTAAAGCGGCCTGCTCGTGAATCCCGTTCAGGCCATAGTGGCCAGGGTGCTTTTGGCGAACGTCGAAGCCCACACCGTTGTCTGAGATTTCAACGCACATCGTGGCGCTCAACGTTGATAGATCGGGAGAGTGGGCCACTCTCTGCGTAAGAACTACCAACGCCTGGCTGGCTTGTGCGTGCCGTGCCACATTGCGCAGCGCTTCTTCGACGATGCGGAAGATGGTCTCGGCGCGGTCGCCCGCCAATTGGGCCACCACCGGGTCTGCATGCAGCTGCGCGTCTATCGCACTGCGCCCGGAGAAGCGGCTCAGCAGGTCTTGCAGCGCATTGCCAAGGCCAATCTCGCCTGCGCCGTTGTGGCGCATCTCGGTGATGGCGGCTCGGGCTTCGGTCAAGCCGTCTGCGGCCACCTGTTCGGCGCGGCCCAGTTCCTCGTCCAGCTCATGCGGGGCCATGCGGTCGCGCAGTTTGCGCGCCAGGCGTATCTGTGTGAGCAGCGCCATCAAAGAGTGGGCCAGGGTGTCGTGCAGTTCGCGTGCAATGCGTAAACGCTCACGCACCAAGGATGCGGCGCGGGCTTCGTCAGCCAGACGCTCGATGCGCGCGCTGCGCTCGGCCACGCGAGCATCCAGTGCGGCATTCAAGTCGGCCAGGGCGTGTTTTTCCTGCTGGAGCTGGTGGATGGTGTCGGCCAAAACGGTGCCGATCTGATGCACCTCGTCACGCCCGGTGGGTGGGCTGATGTTCTGCCGCTCGCCGCGTCGTACGGCGCTGGTCTGCTGGGCCAGTGCGCCCAGCCTGCGGGTTAGGATGTGCGCCAGCCAAATGGCAATGACTGCCCCCACCATGCCGGACAGCAGCACGACGGTGAAGACCGTGTTGCGCAAGCCGCGCGCAGGCGCCAGGGCGGTGTAGGCGGTCTCTCGTACCACCACATTCCAGCGCGGCATGCTGGGCCGCCCTGTGGCGTCTTGGGCCGCGCTGCGGCTTTCGAGCCAGTTGTCGGTATCGCGCGCGCGCACCTCCGCCATGGTTTTGCCGATGGACCCCACGGGGCCGGCGATCACCGTGCCGTCTTCGGCCGTGAAAAACAATTCGAGCGCGCGGTTGGTGGTCAATTGGGTGAGCAAACGCGCGCGCAGTTGCCCCAACCAGGTTTGGGACAGATGTGCGCCCAAGACTCCCACGTTCACCCCAACATTCATTCCCGGATGGCCCTCAACATTCGGGCCGCCGTTGTGGGTGATCGGCACCGCCAGCGTCACGATCTGTGGAGAGAGCGGGCTCGCGTTAGGTATCGGCCCCAGACCCTGTGCCACGCCGTTGGTGGGCGTGACAATGGTGGCCGCCGTTCGGCCCTGCTGAAACCAGGCCCGCTGCGCCACAGAGTCCGTCTCCAGCGGCGGGCCGATGGCAGCCATGACGCGCCCTTGTGCATCGGCCACACCCAGCCAGGCAAAGTCTGGAAACTCGGCGCGCACCGCCTGAAGATGCAGGCTCAAAGCGTCTGCCCCACGGTCGGCAGAGGCCACGATCTGTGCTGCGGTGGCCTGCAAAATGGACGTGTGCGTGCTGAGTTGCATGGCCACGGCATGGCGTGCCTGCGTGGCGTATTGGGTGAGCAGTTGTTCGGTGTCGTGGCGCACCCGATTTTCCGCTACGTATGACGCCACAAATGCCGCCGCAAACGCACACAGCAGGGTCACGCAGGCAATGGCCCAGCCAATGGCGGCTGCGAGCTGAAAGCGTGGGTTGAAATTGCGAAACAGGCCGCGCCGCTCTTTCACGATAGGGGCCGCCGTCACGGGCCGCAGCGTGGCGGTGCCGTCATCAAAAAGTGTCATTGGTCACTGGCAGGGGAAAGGGCTTGTGGGTTACGCTGGTACACATGCACGTTGTTGTGGCGCCATTATTTGGCGCCGCTGCCGTCCTGAAACAAGGGCATGTGTCTTGTTGTGTAACCAAAGGCGGAGAGCCTCGCGACGTGCTGAGAAAGTGAGATTGGCCATGGTTCTTGATGAAACCGCACCTCCGGCGCTACGCCTGCTGATCGTGGACGACCAGCCGCTGATCCGCCGTGGCCTGGCGATGATGCTCGCCGCTGAAGCCAACATTGTGGTGGTGGGGCAAGCCGCCGACGGCCTGGATGCTATTGACCAGGCGCTGGCCACGCAGCCCGATGTGGTGGTGATGGACTTGCAGATGCCACGCGCCAGCGGCGTGGTAGCCACGCGCGAGATCACGGCCAAATTGCCGGCCACCAAGGTGGTGGTGTTGACCACTTTTGACCATGACGAGTTGGTGTTCGACGCCATCCAAGCCGGGGCGCAAGCCTATTTGCTCAAGGACGCGGCAGAGGCCGAGGTGCTGGACACCATCCGTGCCGTGCACCGAGGTGAATCCCGCCTGTCGCCCACCATTGCGCGTAAGGTTTTGAATCAGTTCAGAACTGTGGCGAATCGCGCTTCTGCGGAACCATCTGCACTGGCGCCTGTCCCAAGCTCAGAAGACATGTCGGTGTCTGCACCGGCACATGCAACGGCAAAGCCTGCATTGGATGAACCATTGACCGCCAAGGAAGAACGCATTTTGGATTTGTTGGCCCAGGGGAAAAGCAACAAGGTGATTGCGGCCACCGTGTTTTTGGCCGAGGGTACGGTTAAAAATTACGTGAGCCGCATCATGGAAAAGCTGCACACCCGAAGCCGGGTTGAACTGGCTTTGCGCGCTGCGGGGCGGCGCGATTAACGGGTTTGACACGAGCGCGTAATGGGACACTCTCCCTGCCGTCCCTCCAACTTCATGCAACATACGGCCATCGAATTCGTTTACATCTCTTTCATCTAGCCTATGCCACCCATTACCCAAGCCTTGATCGTCGTCAACGTGTTGGCGTTTTTTCTCGACCAGTTCATGGGCAACCTGTTGACCCAATGGTTCGCGCTGTGGCCGCTGAATTCCGGCCTGTTCATGCCTTGGCAGGTGGTGAGCTACGCGTTCTTGCATGGCGGGCTGACCCACTTGGCATTCAACATGTTCGGCCTGTGGATGTTTGGCCGCGATCTGGAAGAAGTGTGGGGCCCACGCCGCTTTGCCACCTTCTACTTTGCGAGTGTGTTGGGTGCGGCGGGGCTGCAGTTGGTCATCAACGGTGTGTTGGGTAGCCGTGCGCCAGTGATTGGTGCGTCGGGCGGTTTGTTTGGTGTGATGTTGGGTTTTGCGATGGTGTTTCCGTACCGCAAGATCACGCCGCTGATCCCGCCCATTCCCATGCCTGCGTGGTTGTTTGTACTGCTGTACGGCGCGCTGGAGCTGTACCTGGGTGTGACTGGCACGATGAGCGGCGTGGCGCACTTTGCGCACTTGGGTGGTTTGCTGGGCGGCTGGCTGACGATTCGCTACTGGCGCGGTTTGGTTCCGTTTGGCAGCCGCTGGAAATGATGGGTAGAAATGGGCCGGTCAGCGCACCGGTAAAAACTGCAGAAACACGCCGCCCACCATGTTCTGCACATAGGTGATCACGGCGCGGCGGTACTTCTCGGTCACGGCGGCGGCCAGCAGGTCGAGCCGGCCGATGATCTTGCCAAACTCGCGCTCGAAACTCAGATTGCGGTCTTGCGCGTTGATCTCGTCGGCCAGCAGCAGCGGCTGGCCCGCAGCGTTGCGCCGGTTGGACAGCATCCACGCCGCAATCTCCATGTTGCGCGCGGAGTTGTAGAGGTGCTGGGCGTCCAGGCTGTCGAGCAAGTAAAACGAGGTTTTGCCGCCGTGTGCGGTCACCAGCATGTCGGCATTGGCGACGATGAAGGCGGCCACGCGGTCGCCACTGAAGTCGGGCGAGAGCGCAAGGGCCAGCGCCTTGATGTCGCGCTGGCCTTTGAGTTCTGTCCACGGCAGGCGAGACTCCATCGCCGCGCGGATTTGGCCCAGCGCTTCTTCACGGCTGGTCACGCCGTTCAGGCTGGTCTTACGCCACTCGGCCGGGTTGCGCCGGTACAGCTTGTCGGCCAGGCGCATCAGGCTGGCAAAGTTGTCCCGCATGCCGAGCGTGGCAATCCGGTTGATGTCCGACTGCGCAATTTCTCCGCCGGATGTGGGCTCGCCTTCGACCGGCTTGTGTGGGTCGGCAGGCGTGTCAAACGCCGTGCAGCCCGCCAGGCTGGTGAACGCCATGGCGCCCAGGCTCCAGCGGTGCCATTGCCGGCGGCTGAAAGAAAACGGTCGCTGCGCCACGCCAAACCCGCAGATTACAAACCACCCTGGGCCGACAGCCGCGCGTATTCCACCGTGATGCAGCGGTTCTGCACCACCAGCAGGCCGGCGGCTTCGGCCTTGGCTGCCGCTTCCTCATGCCAGATGCCGAGCTGCAGCCAAATGGCCTTGGCGCCGATGGCAATCGCCTCGTCAACGATGGGCGGAATGTCGGCGCTGTTGCGGAAGCAGTTCACCAGGTCGATGGGCTTATCCATCGGTTGTGCCGCAGCTGCAGCGGTCAGGGTGGGGTAGGCCACTTCGCCCAGAATCTGCGTGGCGTTGGGGTTCACCGGCACGATGTGAAAGCCGTGGCGCTGCATGGTGGCCGACACCGAAAAACTGTCGCGGTGCGGCTTGGGCGACAAACCTACCACGGCGATGTGTCGCGTTTGGCGAAAGATCTGGCGCATGGTGGCGGCAATAGCGGTGGCGTCAGGCTGAGGCATGGCAAAGCTCACTTGAAATGATCGAACGAATCAAACTGTTGGGCCACGGGGGCGCCGTCACGGTTGACCACACGCACGCCCGGTGCGGCTTCGATTTGGCCGATGCGGGTGACCGGTGTGTTGGCCTGTGCAGCGGCGGCCAACACCGCTTCGCGTGCGGTGGCGGGGGCGGTAAACACCAGTTCGTAGTCGTCGCCACCGGCCAGCGCCAGGCTGAGCTTCTGCTCAAAGGAAAAAAGGCCTTCTACGCAATCTGGGTGAGCGCAGACAGCTACTAAATTTGATGCGGCTTCAGCGTTGATCTGCACACCTACGTTGGATGCGCGCAGGATGTGGCCTAGGTCGCCGAGCAGGCCATCGCTCACATCGGCTGCAGCGCTGGCAATGCCGCGCAAAGCCATGCCGAGGGCGACGCGCGGCGTGGGTTGCTCCATGCGCAAACGGGCTTGTTGGAACAGCGCTTCAGGGATTGATGCGGTGCCGCGAAACACTTCCAACGCCAGGCGTGCGTCGCCTAGCGTGCCGCTCACATACAGGTCGTCGCCCGCCCGCGCGCCGCTGCGCAACAGGGCTTGGGTGGTACCACTTCCTTTGGGCACTTCGCCAAACACGGTGATGCAGATGTTGAGTGGGCCGCGCGTGGTGTCGCCGCCAATCAGCTCGCAGCCGTGTTCATCGGCCAGCGCCAGCAGACCGCGTGAAAACGGTTCCAACCAGGCTTCTTCGGCGCGTGGCAAAGCCAACGCCAAGGTGAAGGCCAGTGGCTTCGCGCCGCAAGCCGCCAGGTCGCTCAAGTTCACCGCCAGCGCCTTGTGGCCTAAACGTGCAGGGTCTACGGTGCTGAGGAAGTGGCGGCCTTCGACCAGCATGTCACTGGAGATGGCTAACTGTGTGCCGGGCTTGGGGGCGAGCAATGCGCAGTCGTCACCCACGCCGAGCACGGCGTCGCGCACGGGGCGGGTGAAGAAGCGGGCGATGAGGTCAAATTCACCCATGGTGGGTTTGGTGTCTACGGTGTGTGGTGGCCCAACAGAGGTTGGGCCGCCGGGGAATGAAGAAAATCAGTGTGCGGTGGTGGCTGACGTTGCCGGTGTGCCTTCGGTGTGGGCGGTAGGGCCGTGGTCGGTCACGGAACTGTCGTTGTGCACGCCCAGCTTGTCACCCGAACTGCGCAGCGCGCGTGAGGCAATCGGCGGGCCAATGGTTTCCAAGATGGCGACCGCTGCCAACACCACTGAGCCCACGATGGCGGCCTCTTTGGGGAACAGATCGGTCATGGTGTTGACCAGGCCAATCGCCAGGCCCGCCATGGGCAGCAGCAGCGGCCCGGTGGCAAGCGCCTGGCGATTCGGCAAACCAAAGGCCAGGCCGGTAGCGGTGACGCCCACGATCTTGGCGACCGCGCGGGCGAGCAAAAAGACACCCGCAGCGGCCGCGTAATTCATCATCTCGGCCACATGCAAACCAGCACCGGCGTTGACGAACAACACAATGAAGAACAGCTCGAACGAGGGGCCGAATTCGATATCCGCGATGAGGTTGCCGCGCTCAATGCTGCGTACCACGGCGCCCAGCACCAGGGGCGCAAACAGCGGCGACAGCTTCAGCAGCATCGAACCACCCAGCGTGAGCGACACCGCGCCCACCACCAGTGCCAGTTGGTATTGCTTGGCGTCCTTGGTGCGCCGCGCTGCGTGGTGCAAGGCAAAGCCCACCACAGCACCCAACGCGGCCGAGCCGAAGAACTGGTACAGCGGCGCCATGATGGTGGTGCCCATCGACGAGCCCGACTGCGTGTATAGGCCGGGCAACAGGGCAGAGAACACCGCAAAGGCTAATACGTTGTTCAGTGCCAGCAGCGACTTGGTGCGCTCGGTGACCGGGCCGGCCGCGCCGAGTTCGTGCGCCACGTGGATCAACACCGCAGGCGACGACGAGATGGCAATCGCCGAGATCACCGCCGCAGGCAAGCCGGTGATGCCGACAAAGCTCAGGCCGTAGAACACACACACAAACGTCAATGCGCTTTCGACCACGGCAATGATGAGCACCGAACGGTCTTTGGCCAAGGCCTTCACGTCGAGCGATAACCCTAAGCGGTAGAGGATCAGGCCGAGCGCCACATCGATGATGACGCGAAAGTTGGCCAAGGCTTCATGGCTGACCAAGTGCAGCACGTTGGGGCCGGCAATAAAACCGACGAGCATGAAACCGGTAATGCTGGGCAGCCAGGGCCAGCGGTGAGCCAGGTAGCCGCCAATAGATCCGCAAAACAGCAAGAAGCCGAAGAACAGGAGCAGGTTGCTCTCAAGAGGCCAATTTGGCAGGAAGTCCATTGGTGCCCTTCGAGAAAAAAGAAGCCCACATGATAGCGGGCTACTTTGTCTTGCTGGGCGGGGTTTGGGCTAGCTTTTCGCTCCGCGAAAGAGCTTGGACGACAGCCGCACCACCTCGGCCAGCAACTGCTCCTGGCTTTGGCGCGTGCGCAGCCAACGGGCGTCGTTCTGGTTGCGCGCAACGTCGTTTTTCAGCAACTGGATGGACTGCGTGGCGCCCACGGCTTGGGCATGCCGCTCGATCTGGCCCATGGTGTATTGGATGTGGTCGCGCAGCGCCATGTGTTCGCCAGTGACCGGGTCCACATACACCGCATCCAGCCCGAAGCGGCAGGCCTGGAAGCGGTTGTAGGTGTAGACCAGGTAGTCGTCTTCCGTGGGGATGAAGGGCTGGTCTTCCAGAAACCAATGCGCCAGTGACTGCACGTAGCCCGCCAGTGCGGCGGCGCGTTCTACCGTGAGCGGTGTGTCGAACACCCGAATCTCAATCGTGCCGTATTCGGGCTTGGGGCGGATGTCCCAGTAAAAGTCCTTCATGCTTTTGACCACGCCGGTGCGCGTCATCTTGTCGAAGAAGGCTTCAAACTCCGACCACTGCAGCACAAACGGCGCGCGGCCCGAGAGCGGAAACGCAAACACCGAATTCAACCGTGCCGAGTCAAACGCCGTATCCTGCCCCTGCACATACGGCGACGAGGCCGAGAGTGCAATGCAATGCGGGATGTAGCGCGACATGCGGTGCAGCATCAGCAGCGCGCTGTCGGCATCGGGGCAGCCGATGTGCACGTGCTGGCCGAAGATGGTGAACTGCTTCGACAAGTAGCCGTACAGGTCTTCCAGCTCGCGAAAGCGCGGCTTGTCGTAGATGCGCTGCTCGTGCCACATTTGGAACGGGTGGGTGCCGCCGCCAGTGATGGCGATGTTGAGCTTGTCGGCGCTTTGCACCAGCGCATCGCGCAGCGGCGTGAGCTGCGACAGCACATCACTGGCCGATTGGCAGACGTCGGTCGAGATCTCGATCATGCTTGACGTCATCTCGGGCACCACGCTGCCCGGCAGCTTGTGCTTGGCCATCAGGCGCAGCATGTCGTCAGCGTAGGGGGCCAGGTCGTAGTCGTTGGTGTTGACGAGTTGCAACTCCAGTTCAACGCCAAGCGACAACGCGGCCGACTTTCCAAAGGGTCCCAAACTCATGACAAGTCTCCACGGTTGCTGTTGGATGCAGAGGGCGAAGATGGGCCGGAAGTCCACGGCCGTGCGGCTTCACCCGCACGCGTCAGCGCCACCGTGGCCACAAAGCCACCCAACACCTCCATCAACAAAATTGCGGGCAGCGCAATGCTGGTGAGCTGCGGTGCAAACTCAGGCGAAGCCCCGGCGAACAGCGAGATCAACAACAGCGCGACAGACGACATGGGCAACATGGCGCAGCCCACCCACAGGGCTTGTTTGGGCTTGAGCCCGCTGCCAAAACTGGCGACGGTGACCCCCAGAACCTTGGCCGCTGCACGCACCACCACCAGGGTGAGCGCCACGATCACCGCCGCTTGTTGCCACGGTGCCTGTGCGGCGGCGGTGGACACCAGTACAAACATCAGCATGGTGAGCATGGCGCCGGCCGTGCCCAGTTGGCGCGGCCAGATCCATGGGCGTGCGTGCAGTTGCTTCAGCAGCATGCCGGTCAACAACGCGGTGAGCGCTGCGGAGCCACCCAGCGACGCCGCGCCTGCCGCTCCTGCGGCAATCAAGGCCAGCAGCAGCATGGAGGTGTTTTCACTCGACGGGCTCATGACGCGCAGCGCCGAACGCATGGCAAAGGTGGCCAGGGCCGCCACCATGATGGACACACCAAACACGCGCACGATGGGGTAGATGGTAGCCAGCAGGTCGGCGTGCGGCGCTTCCATGCCCGCCGTGGCGGTGCCCAGCGTCAGCGCGTAAAGCGTGTTCAGCGTTGACAAGGCCATGGCCCGTTCGGTGACCGGGCCGGAGGCTTTGGAGTCCATGACCACGCGCGTCAACACGGCGGGCGACGCCACGATGCTGACGATGGCGAGCATGCGCGCCAGGCTGTTCTCCAGGCCAAAGGCCGTGAGCACCCAATACACCGCGATAAAGGTGGCTGCCGATTCGACCAGGCTTTGCACCAGCACCATGGGGTTGTGGCGAAACCAGCGCAGCGAAATGCGCGCGCCGGCTTCAAACAGCACCACGGCAATGCCCAGTTCCAGCAAAAACAAACCCGTGCCTTGCAGCGGCCACGCCACGCCGGTAAAGCCCACAAACCCGGCGGCTGCGCCCACGATGGAGTAACCCGCCACTTTGGGCAAACCGGTGTAGCGGCGTACCAAATAACCCACCACGGCGGCAACCGCCAACAACAACGACCACGCCACGGTGGCCGAGCCTGCGGTGGGCGCAGCGCCTTGGGTCCAGAAAGCCAAAAATTCATTCATCCGTGGAGTCCTTTTGAGGCGGGCTGTTGTGCAGCACATCGCCTTCTCGCAGGGCCGTGACCGGCAGCGGATCGGCATCGATCTTTTGCCCGCCCAGGCGTTGCAGCATGGCTTGCAGCCCGCCGTTGAGTTGTTGAAGCCCGGTGTCGTCGAGTTCGTCTATCAGCGTTTTTAAAAGCCCGCTACCACCGCCCCGGCTTTGCGACAACTGCGCTTGGGCTTGGGGTGTGGCGTGCAGCAGCACGGTGCGCTGGTCTTTCTCCAGTCGCGTGCGCGTGACCAACCCCGACGCCACCAAGTGGCGCAGCATGTTGCTGATGGACGGCAGGCTGAGTCGCATCTTCGACGCCAGGGATGACACCGTGAGCCCAGGGTGCTGGGCCACCAAAGTCAGGGCGCGCACTTCTGCTGAGGACAAGCCCGTGGCCTGCTCCAACTGCCGATAGTCTTCCTGCGCGGCCCAGAAAAGGCTGCGCAGGGCTTTCAGCGCCTCAGCCTCTTGGTCTTCACGGGGCGTGACGGGCGTAGCAGTTGGGGTCAGCACAGGGCTTGATGAAGCCGGACCGGTAGAGGAAGGTTTCATCGACGGTTTTACCGATTAAAAGTGTTTGAGTGTGCGGAACCATTCTAGGACTCGGTTGCCGCCGTGTTTGCAGGCAAAGACCTACAAAGCGTGTGCGCAAGTTGCCACCAGGGAATACCCTGGCGGCCAGCGCGGGGTGAACCTGTTGGTTCTGTCAGCGTCGCTATCGACGCTTGGTCGGCAACAGGAAGCTCAGTGGCTCGCGCCTGAAGCGTGCCCACAGCGCAGAGCGGATGCGCAGCCGGTCGGTGCGGCCCACGCTGTGCGCTTGCAAAGCCACGCGGAACGCAAAGAAGAAGCTGACGATCAAGTTCAGCGCGCCAATGAACGGAATGGCCGCCAGACACCACCACAGTTGGTGGTTGCCCAGCACGTCCCAGCCCATGGCGGAGACGGCGGCGGCCAGTTGGCCTGTGGAAAGCGTGACGTGCCGCACATCCAGTCCCAGGCCAAAGAAGGTGGAAAACGCTGGCACCAGCCCGAGCATGAAGCCGAGCGAAATGTTCGAGGCAAAGCCCGAAATGTTTTCGCGCATGAAGGTCGACCAGCGCGCGGCGCGGGCCGGGCCCAGAAAACGCGTGATACGCGGGTTGTAGCGCAGCGCCGAATCCAGCCGGTGCAGCACAAACCAGTTTTCTGCCCAGCCGGCAATGATGCTGGCCGCAAACAACAACAAGCCGGTGAAGGCCGCAAAGGGCAACGCCCAACTGCGGATGTCCAGCGTGTCGAGCACGTGGTGCGCCGTCTGGGCGTTGATCATGGTGTGGCCAAAGAAGTATTGCCAGGCCGCGCTGATGGCCAGCACCACCGGGAACACCATGAACACGTTGCCCAACACGGCGGCCACTTGCGACTTCACCAAGTGGCTGACCTCGTCGACAAACTCCGACACCGCTCCCGGCGTGGACAGAGTCTTCAGCTTGGCGGCCAAGGCGGGCGCCGTCATGGCGGGCTGCTTGGTGGCCAGCGTGCAATGCAGTAGTTGGATCAGCACAAACGATGCGGCGTAAACGATGGCCAGCCAGAAGCCGTTCCAGAAGGCCGAAAGCGCCAGCGCACCCACCATGAACTTGAGCAGCGTGGTCAGGCCGGTGAGGGCGCCGCCGCCTGCGGCTTTGCGCAGCATGCTCAGGTATTCGCTGGTGTCGCGGGTGATGTAGTGCACGCCGGTTTCGGCGCTGCGCTCGGTCACCTTGGTGGCCAGCAGGGTGGAGTTGGCCCGCACCAGCGCTCGCAGGCTGCTGCGGTCGCGGCCCAGCATCGCCATGTGGGCCAAGAAGCGCACCGCCACGGGGCCGGGGCTGGCGGGCAATACCAGTTCCAACAACTCGCGGATGCGCAACACGCGCTCGCGCATTTGCCGCAGGCGAAACACCATGCCCACCGAAATGCCGTTTTCTTCCAGGTGGGCGTAGACCGACGCGGCGGCGTGCCGGCAGGCGTCGAGCCGCGCGCGAAAACGCTGCACCATCTGGGCCAGCGCGGCTTCGTGTTCCGGCGTGTGGCCCAGGGTGTCGCGCAGCGCCTGCACATCCACGTCGAGCATGTGGAATGGGCGGGTGGCCAACGTTTTGTCGCTCATGCGCAATCGCAGCTCGGATGAGAACCCGGCCGCCTGCATTTGGGTGGTGCAGTAGGCAATGGCATCGAGCACGGTGTTGCGTCCGGCCAGCGACAGATGGTCGGCAGAGCCCGTGAGCAGCGTGGCCAGGGCCGTGGCTTGGGTGTCGGGAATGGCGCCGAGCCAGCGGGCGTCGTCGGGGTGGTTGAACACCAGCGAAAACAGCTCGCTGGCGTCGATGGTGTCGGGTGTGCTGGGCAGCAGCTTGCGGCGCAGGCGTTCACCCACTTCGGTGATGAAGGCGCTGCGCGGGGCAAAGCCAAAGTCGGCCAGCAGGGTGGTCACGTCGACCGAAGCCAGCAACACGCGCCACCACTGCTGCAGGCGCAGCGCCAGGACAGGGTCGGCCGAGACGGTGTCGATGAAGATTTGCAGCCGCTCCAGCGCTTGTGTGGGGTCGGCTTTGGGGCCGCGTATCCAGGCTACCGCCTGGATCAACCAGAGGTTGCGTTGGGTCAGCGGGGCGTGCGGATCCAGCGCCGAGAAAAACGTGCTCAGCGGATTGAGGCCTTTGGTCATGCGAGGGTCAATGTCATGCAGTGGCATTCAGTGCAGATTGCGCGCGGCGGGGAACGCGGGCGCATCGGCGTCGTGAGGGGCGGTTGAAGCGTCCAGCACAAACGGTGGAATGGGCGCCTCGAAGCGTTCGCCGTCTTCGGCCACACAAAAGTAGTGGCCCTGCATGCTGCCAAAGGCGGTGCGCAACACGCAGCCGCTGGTGTATTGAAAAGCCTCGCCCGGTTTGAGCAAGGGCTGGTGGCCCACCACGCCCAGGCCTTTGACTTCTTGAATGCCGCCTTCTTGGTCGACGATGTGCCAGAAGCGCGAAATCAACTGCGCGGCGACGTCGCCACGGTTGGTGATGGTGATGGTGTACGAGTAAGCGAAATGTGCGTGCGCCGGAGCAGACTGCTCGGGCAGGTACGCCGAAAGCACTTCAACGTCGAATTGGTATTTGGACATGGGTGCGTTCTTAAAATGGGGCATCCTGCGAAAATGCAGGGTATTTGCAAGACTAGTTGCAAGGATACGCAATCCGCAGTTTTACCAGTGCCTGGTCGGGATTTTTGTAGGCGCGCGGCTCGGCTGCATTCCGCTATGTGAACAGGCTGCTGGTATTAGAACCAGATCCCACGAGTATTTTCATGACAAAAGCTTCTACCCAATACCGCATCGCGCCGTCGATATTGTCGGCTGATTTCGCCCGCCTCGGCGACGAAGTCCAAAACGTCATCCAGGCCGGTGCCGACTGGATCCACTTCGACGTGATGGACAACCATTACGTGCCGAACCTGACCTTCGGTCCCATGATCTGCAGCGCGCTCAAGCCGCACGCCAAGCAGGCCGATGGCACGCCCGTGCCGATCGACGTGCATTTGATGGTCAAGCCCGTGGATGCCTTGGCCGCCGCGTTTGCCGATGCTGGCGCAGACCTGATCAGCTTTCACCCCGAAGGCACCGAACACGTGCACCGCAGCGTGCAAGCCATCAAGGCCAAGGGCTGCAAGGCCGGGCTGGTGTTCAACCCCGCGACCAGCATGGATGTGCTGGACTGGGTGATCGAGGACCTCGACCTGATCTTGATCATGAGCGTCAACCCCGGTTTTGGTGGTCAAAGCTTCATTGACTCGGCGTTGCGCAAGGTCGAGCAAGCGCGCAAACGCATCGAAGCCAGCGGCCGCGACATTCGCCTGGAAGTGGACGGCGGCATCAAGATCGACAACATCGCCAGCGTGGCCTCGGCCGGTGCCGACACCTTTGTGGCCGGCAGCGCCATCTTCGGCAAGCCGGATTACGCCAGCGTGATCAGAAGCATGCGCGAGCAGCTTGCGACTGTTTAATTAACTAAGCAGTGCCGCCATCGGCGACGTCCGTAGCATGGAGCAGCGCATCCAACCGCAGGACGCGCACGCCGCCATATTCAATGCAACAATGTGATCCAGCCGACCGGGATCCTCTCCGCTTCGTTCCGGGTTTCGGTCCGGTGAGCTTCGGCGTTAGGCCTAATTGGCGACACTCCGCATGCAACCTCAAGAAGAATCCATTGCAGAGCTTCGTAAACATCGAGAGGCCCTCGAAAGAGCGGTCGCACGCGGAAGTTCCGGCAAATGGGCACTACGCCTCTGGAGCAAGTTCATCCGCTGTAGAGACGGAGGGGGTTGCATTAATTGCGGGAGCCTTAAGCGCGTTCAGGCTCACCACATCGTTCGCAAGACGCTATATCCTTGGGGTGCGCTCAAAACTGGCAATGGAATCAGCCTTTGCGGAGACTGTCACCGGAAAATTCATGCGCAGTTCAATGGTCGCCCCGATTTAGCACTACCCCTCGGAGCCGAGCAAGGTGATGATCAAGATGAGTGGTCATACTTATTTGGTTTGCTGCATGAAGACGCGCGCAATCGCGGCGTCCCAGAGGATGAGTTCTATTACTTCGGCGATCACATGCTCAGATTCTTTGTGAAATGCCAAGGCTATGAGGCCATGCTGGCCTTGGTTATGGCGGGCAGGATGTCTCGCATCCGATTTGCTCATGAGATCTGGAGATCAATGCCGCAGCAGTTCTATACAAACTTCATTACAGAACTTGTCCGATTGAACTTTCCTCATCTAAAAAAGGGCCAAGCATGAGGCCATTGCCTAAGCCATTTGCATTGCATTCCCGCCTAACTGGTTGGTCAAGTCGACGCCTACAAGCTCCGCTTGCGGGTGCCCTCCGTGCTCCGCACTCCGGCGCGGCTTACCGCGAGCGTTAGTCTTATGACAATGACAAGCCGAACCCGTTGCGTTCTCTTAGCCCTTGTTTTGACGGTCGGAGCATTTTCATCCTTGGCACAACCATCAAGCAGAATTCAACTCGGGCAATTGGAGGAAATGTTCTCCAGCATTCGCGCCAAGACAAAGTGGAACGTGGATGGCCCATTGTTGTGGGGATACTTTTTCTTCGATTCAGATCCGGAGAAGTTGAAAAGGGCGGCTTCCGAACTTGAAAGTTCTGGGTATCGCCTCGTGAATCTAGATCAAGTTGAGGGACCGCCCCTTTATCGACTCCACGTTGAAAAGGTAGAGACGCATACTCCTGCGTCCTTACACGCGCGCAACAGCCAGTTTTACTCTTTGGCGGAACGATTTTCCTTGGCGTCTTACGACGGTATGGACGTTGGTCCGGCGCCGGGGGCGATCAAATGAGGTGGGCTAACTGGGCAGCCAAGTCGGACGCCTGCGGCGCCGCTTGCCTTCAACGTTAGGCATCGTAAAGGGAGTGCAGATTGGAGATTCGCAAGCAGCAGTCACATGGCCGCATCGGTGAAGCATGCGTAGCTGCAAAGTGCTGGATGCATGGGATTCCTGCTTACAACACGGCTGGCCTTCGGGCCAACTTTGCGGGCAGTGATCTGATCGTTGATACGCCTGATCCAACGCGCAAACTTCTTATCCAAGTGAAAACGGGCTACAACCCATCACCGGATTGGGTTTATATGACGCAATGTTCCGGTGAGCAAGAGCTTGAGAAGTCGAAATTCGTATCCGACTTTGTTGTCTTTGTGAACCTCGACAAGAAGGCTGGCACCAAGCACTCCCACGATGGGTCTCTGGATTTCCAACACCTGTCGTTCTACGTTTTGCCCCGAGACGAAGCCAACAGGCTCTACCGAGCTGCTCTTGTGAGAGAGCACACTCGCCCTCTGATAAAGACAGGCGGTCAGAGAAAGCTCGGAAACTTGGCCGTAATGGTTGCCGCATCAGAAATGGCCGTCTTTAAAGATGCTTGGCATCTCATCAAGCAGGCAGGCGCGAGCGATGCCTAGTCCTTCCACCGAGAGGACGCTAACCCCCATTCCCCTCAGCCGCATCCGCAGCATTGAGCAGCGCATCCAACCGCAGGACGCGCACGCCGCCGTACTCGATGCGGATGCTGCCTTGCTCCTGCAGCACGTTCAGCGCCTCGTTCACCCGCTGGCGCGACAAACCCACCAGGTAAGCCAACTCTTGCTGCGTGATGCGCAGCGTCTCGCCCACACCGGGGTAGAGCACCGGGTTGAAGAGTGATGCCAGGCTCAGCGCCACGCGCACATCGGGGCTTTGCATGCGGTCGATGGCGCGCGCGGCAATGAACTGCCCTAAGCGTTCGTTCAACTGGTTCATCATGAAGCGGTTGAAACCAATGGAATGGTCGAGCAGCCAGTGGAAGGTGTCCACCGGCAAACCGGCCACCGTGCTTTTGCGCAGCGCCTGGATGTTGTAGCGGTAGGGCTCGCGCTTCAGCGCCGTGCCCTCGCCAAACCAGCCGCCGGGTGGAATGCCGGTGAAGGTCATGGTTTGGCCGTGGGCGTTGTCGCTGCTCATCTTCAGCAAACCATCGACCACACCAAACCAATACGTCACCGGACGGCCCACGCGGCACACGTAGTCGCCTGCCAGCGCGTCGCCCACCAATAGCTCTTGCAACGCGCGTTCGCGTTCCGGCGGCTGCAGCACTTTGAGCCACGGAATGTCGCGAATCTCATCGGCGGTGGGCGGCCGCTTGCGCTGGTGCAGCGGCAGTTCGGCAGCGGGCGTAGCGCCACCCGCCCGCGTGTGGCGCGGAGCAGGAGAGGGCAGCGGCGGGGAGGGTAAGTCCTGGGGAGGAGTCACCCTTAAATTGTCGTTCAAATGACAACGCGGCGTCAAAGTCGAATTTACAGTCGCCTTCAAACGACATGGCGCAAGCGGCGGTTTCCCGCTTTTGGCGACCAGTCCAGAAGGAGACAGAATGCACACGACGTTTCCCGGCCTCTTGCTCCGCCATGCTGCAGAGCGCCCCCAAGCGCCCGCCATGCGCGAAAAAGAGTACGGCATTTGGCAAGTCCACAGTTGGTCGCAAATGGCCAGCCTGGTGGAGCGTGTGGCCTGTGGCCTGGCGCAGTCGGGCTTGACCGCCGGGCAACACATGGTGGTGATCGGTGCCAACCGCCCGCGTTTGTACGCCACCATGCTGGCCGCGCAGTCGCTCGGCGCCATTCCCATTCCGCTGTATCAAGATGCGGTGGGTGCTGAATGTGTGTTTCCCATCAACAATGCCGACGTCTGTTTTGCGATGGTCGAAGACCAGGAGCAGGTCGACAAGCTGCTGGAGATTCGCACGCAGTGCCCGCAACTCGGCACCATCGTGTATGACGACCCACGCGGCCTGCGCAACTACAGCGAGCCGGGCTTGATGTCGATGGACGCGCTGGTCGAGCGCGGCGAGGCCTTTGCCAAATCACATCCCGGCTTTTTTGCTGCGGCGGTAGAGAAGGTATTGCCCGACGATGTGGCCGCCATGTTCTTCACCTCTGGCACCACCGGCAACCCCAAGGGCGTGGTGCACACCCACCGCACCTTGCTTGACCGCGCCGCCGCTGGCGCCAAGTTCGACAACCTGACCGACCATGAAGAAGTGCTGGCCTACATGCCGCTGGCGTGGATCGGGCAAAACATCTTCAGTTACGCGCAGTGGCTGGCCTGTGGTTATGTGGTGAATTGCCCCGAGAGCGCGGGCACCATCAATATCGACCTGAAGGAAATTGGCCCCACTTATTACTTCGCGCCGCCACGCGTGTTTGAAGGCCTGCTGACGGCGGTGATGATCCGCATGGAAGACGCGGGCGCCATCAAGCGCCTCATGTTCCGCAAAGGCATGGATCTGGCGAAACGTGTGGGCCCCGCCTTGATGGATGGCCAGCCCGTGGGTGCGCTGGACCGACTGCTCTACGCCGCAGGCAACCTGATGGTCTACGGCCCGCTGCGCAACAGCCTGGGCTTCAACCGCGTGCGGGTGGCCTACACCGCAGGCGAGGCGATTGGGCCCGACCTGTTCACCTTCTACCGCTCTATCGGCATCAACCTCAAACAGCTCTACGGCTCTACCGAGACCGCCGTGTTTGTGTGCCTGCAGCCCGACAACCAGGCGCGTGCCGACACCGTGGGCATTCCCATCGACGGCGTTGAAATCAAGGTGGCCGAGAACGGCGAAATCCTGGTCAAGTCCGCCGGTTTGCTGAAGGGCTACTACAAGAACCCCACCGCTACCGCCGAGGTGTTGACCGCCGATGGCTGGTACCACACCAGCGACGCCGGCTTCCTGGATGCCAGCGGCCATCTGAAGATCATCGACCGCGTAAAAGACGTGGGCCGCATCAAGGGCGGTGCCAACGACGGCGCCATGTTTGCGCCCAAGTACGTGGAGAACAAGCTCAAGTTCTTCCCACACATCAAGGAAGTGGTGGCCTATGGCGATGGCCGCGAGCGTGTGTGTGTGATGGTGAACATCGACTTCGACGCCGTGGGCAACTGGGCCGAGCGGCGCAACCTGCCGTACGCGGGCTATACCGACCTGGCGCAAAAGCCCGAGGTCTATCAACTCATCCAAGAGTGCATTGAAAAGGTGAATGCCGACCTGGCCAGCGATGCTTTGCTGGCCGGGTCGCAGATCAGCCGCTTCCTGGTGCTGCACAAAGAGCTGGATGCCGACGACGGCGAGCTCACGCGGACCAACAAGGTGCGCCGTGGCTTCATTGCCGAGAAGTACCAACCACTGGTGGATGCGCTGTACGGCGGCAAGGCCTCGCAGTACATTGAAACGGCAGTGAAGTTTGAAGATGGCCGCAGCGGCAGCGTCAGCGCCACGCTGGCGATTGGCGACACCAAAACCTTTGCCCCCGTGAAAGCGGCAGCGTGAACCCCATGAATGCAGTCACCGAGCCCTGGACCATGACGACCAACGCCTCTGCCCATGTCATTGCTGAAGCCGCGCCACCGCCGCAAGACCGCCGCCATTTCGGCGATGTGATCCTCGACGTGGCCAACATCTCTTTGCGCTTCGGCGGCGTGAATGCGCTCACCGACATCTCGTTCAGCGTGCGCGAGCACGAGATCCGCGCCATCATCGGCCCCAACGGCGCGGGCAAAAGCTCCATGCTCAACTGCATCAACGGCGTGTATGCGCCGCAAGACGGCAAGATCACCTTTCGCGGCAAGACCTTCAGCCACATGAACAGCCACCAGGTGGCGCAAATGGGCGTGGGCCGCACCTTCCAGAACCTGGCGCTGTTCAAAGGCATGAGTGTGCTGGACAACATCATGTCCGGCCGCAACCTGAAGATTAAAAGCAACCTGTTTTGGCAAGCGCTGCGCATCGGCCCGGCCGAGCGCGAAGAGATTCGCCACCGCGAAGTGGTGGAGCGCATCATCGACTTTCTGGAGATCCAGGCCTACCGCAAAACGCCCGTGGGCCAGTTGCCCTACGGCCTGCAAAAACGTGTGGACTTGGGGCGCGCCTTGGCGATGGAACCGCAAGTGTTGCTGCTCGACGAGCCCATGGCCGGCATGAACGTCGAAGAGAAACAAGACATGTGCCGTTTCGTGCTCGACGTGAACGACGAGTTTGGCACCACCGTGGTGTTGATCGAGCACGACATGGGCGTGGTGATGGACATCAGCGACCGCGTGGTGGTGCTCGACTACGGCAAGAAGATTGGCGACGGCACACCCGAAGAAGTGCGCAACAACCCCGACGTGATCCGCGCCTACCTAGGCACTTCCCATTAAGGACCACAGCCATGGCATTTTTTCTAGAAACATTGCTCGGCGGCTTGATGGCCGGCATGTTGTATTCGCTGGTGGCGCTGGGCTTTGTGTTGATCTACAAAGCCTCGGGGGTGTTCAACTTCGCGCAAGGCGCAATGGTGCTGTTTGCCGCTTTGGCGATGGCGCGTTTCGCGCTGTGGATTCCCGAATGGACGGGCATCACGTCGGTCTGGCTGGCCAACGTGCTGGCGTTTGCGGTGGCCGGCGTGATCATGTTCGCCGTGGCTTGGTCGATTGAAAAACTGGTGCTTCGCCATCTGGTGAACCAGGAGGGCGCCACGTTGCTCATGGCCACCTTGGGCATCACCTATTTTCTCGAAGGTCTGGGCCAGACGCTGTTTGGCAGCAGCATCTACAAGATCGACATCGGCATGCCCAAAGACCCGATCTTTGTGCTGGAAGGTGTGTTCCAAGGCGGCGTATTGATCAACCCAGAAGACGTGATTGCCGCCGCCATTGCTGCCGCGCTGGTGATTGCGCTAAGCATCTTTTTCCAGAAAACCACCACCGGCCGTGCACTGCGGGCCGTGGCCGACGATCACCAGGCCGCGCAGTCCATCGGCATTCCGTTGAACCACATCTGGGTGGTGGTGTGGTGTGTGGCGGGCGTGGTGGCGCTGGTGGCCGGGATGATCTGGGGCAGCAAGCTGGGTGTGCAGTTTTCGCTGACCACGGTGGCGCTGCGGGCCTTGCCGGTGGTGATCCTGGGCGGGCTCACCTCGGTACCCGGCGCGATCATCGGCGGCCTGATCATCGGCGTGGGCGAGAAGCTGTCTGAGGTGTACCTCGGCCCATTGGTGGGTGGAGGTATCGAGATCTGGTTTGCGTATGTGTTGGCACTTGGCTTTTTGTTGATACGGCCTCAGGGCTTGTTCGGCGAAAAGATCATCGACCGCGTTTGAACACAAGAGGCACACAACATGCTCTACAGAGAAAACGGCCAATACAAAACCAGCTACCGCGCGGATCAGCAGATCTTCGCGATTGCGCAAGACCGCTGGGCTATGCTGGCGCTGCTGGCGGTGGCGTTCATCGTCGTGCCAGCGTTCGCCAGCGACTACCTTTTTCGTGCCATCTTGATTCCCTTCCTCATCATGGCCTTGGCCGCGTTGGGGGTGAACATTTTGGTGGGCTACTGCGGGCAGATCTCGCTGGGCTCGGGCGCGTTCATGGCAGTGGGGGCTTACGGCGCCTACAACTTCTTCGTGCGTGTGCCCGGCATGCCGCTCATTCCGGCGTTGATTCTGGGGGGCTTATGTGCCACGGCATTCGGCATTCTGTTTGGGCTGCCAAGCTTGCGTGTGAAGGGCTTGTATTTGGCGGTGGCCACACTCGCAGCGCAGTTCTTCAGCGACTGGATGTTCCTGCGCATCAAGTGGTTTGTGAACGACTCGACTTCGGGCTCGGTGTCGGTCAACAGTTTGCAGGTGTTTGGCCTGCCGATTGAAAGCGCGGTCAGCAAATATCTGTTCTGCCTGGTGCTGTTGGCGGTGATCGCTCTGCTGGCAAAGAACCTGGTGCGTGGCGCCATTGGCCGCGAGTGGATGGCGATTCGCGACATGGACGTGGCGGCCGCCGTCATCGGCATTCGCCCCATGTACGCCAAGCTCACGGCGTTTGCCGTCAGCTCGTTCATCGTGGGGGTGGCGGGCGCCTTGTGGGCCTTTGTGCACCTGGGGGCGTGGGAGCCTGCGGCGTTCTCGGTCGACCAGTCTTTCCGCCTGTTGTTCATGGTGATCATCGGCGGCCTGGGCTCGATCTCGGGCGCGTTTTTTGGCGCGGCTTTCATCATCGTGCTGCCGGTGGTGCTGAGCCAGTTGCTGCCCGCCATCGCATCGCTTTTTGGTGTGGAGATGTCCACGGCCACGGTGTCGCATGCCGAGCTGATGGTGTTCGGCGGGCTGATCGTGTGGTTCTTGATTGTGGAGCCGCACGGCCTGGCCAAGCTGTGGGCCATTGGGCGGCAGAAGCTGCGCATCTGGCCGTTCCCTCATTGATGCAAGTCGGGTCGTTTGGTAGGTTCTAAACATAAGGAGAGAGACAAATGAAGCTTCAACACTTACGCAAGCTGGTGCTTGCCGTGGCCGCCGTGGCGGCAGGTGCGTCTGCCATGCTCAGCACGCCCGCGTGGGCGCAGGCCAAAGAGCAGTTCTTCCCGTTGTTGTCGTACCGCACCGGGCCGTATGCGCCCAACGGTGTGCCGTGGGCCAACGGCAAGCAAGATTATTTGAAGTTGATCAACGCCCGCGATGGTGGCGTCAACGGTGTGAAGCTCACCTACGAAGAATGCGAAACCGGCTACGCCACCGACCGTGGTGTGGAGTGCTACGAACGCCTGAAGGGCCGGCCCGGCGTGGCCTTGTTCGACCCGCAAGCGACGGGCATCACTTTCGCATTGACGGAGAAGGCACCGGTCGACAAAGTGCCTTTGCTCACGCTGGGCTATGGCCTGTCGGTGGCACAAGACGGCATGGCCTTCAAGTGGAACTTCCCGCTGATGGGCAGCTACTGGACGGGCGCCGACATTCTGATCCAGCACCTGGGCAAAAAAGAAGGTGGCCTGGACAAGCTCAAGGGCAAAAAGATTGCCTTGGTGTACCACGACTCGCCATTCGGCAAAGAGCCGATTCCGCTGCTGCAAGAGCGCGCCAAGATGCACGGCTTTGAGCTGCAGATGATCCCGGTGACCGCGCCCGGCGTGGAGCAAAAATCTGCCTGGCTGCAAGTGCGCCAAAGCCGCCCTGACTACGTGTTGTTGTGGGGCTGGGGCGTGATGAACTCCACCGCGCTGAAAGAAGCCCAAGCCACGGGTTATCCGCGCGACAAGATGTATGGCGTGTGGTGGGCCGGTGCCGAGCCTGATGTGAAAGACGTGGGCGAAGGCGCCAAGGGCTACAACGCGTTGGCGCTCAACACCTCGGGCACACAGCCCAAGGTGATCCAGGACATCCTGAAGTACGTGCACGACAAGGGGCAGGGCACAGGGCCTAAGGACGAAGTCGGTTCGGTGCTCTACACGCGCGGTGTGATCATCCAGATGCTCTCTATTGAGGCCGTGCGCCGCGCGCAAGAGCGCTTTGGCAAGGGCAAGGTCATGACCGGCGAGCAAGTGCGCTGGGGCCTGGAAAACCTGGCGCTCGACCAGAAGCGTTTGGACGAACTGGGCCTGGCCGGCGTGATGCGCCCGCTCAGCACCTCGTGTGCCGACCACATGGGCTCCACCTGGGCGCGTGTGCAAACCTGGGACGGCCAGAAGTGGAGCTTCAGTTCGGACTTCATCCAGGCTGACGAGCAGATCTTGAAGCCCATGGTGAAGGCTGGCGCCGAGAAGTACCTGGGCGACAAAAAGATGACGCGCCGCGAGGTCGCGGATTGCCAGTCTTGAGCTGACTCAGACGTGTCTGCATCACCCGGCTGCTGTGGCGGCGGGGTGGTGTGGGCTCCCTCATTGGTTATGGACACCCCATGGACAACACCAACATCGTTCTCAACGTCAACGGCATCGAGGTCATCTACAACCATGTGATCCTGGTGCTCAAAGGCGTGTCGCTGCGCGTGCCGGAAGGCGGCATCGTGGCGCTGCTGGGTGGCAACGGCGCGGGCAAAACCACCACGCTGCGTGCCATCTCCAACCTGCTGAAAGGCGAGCGCGGTGAGGTCACCAAGGGTTCGATCGAACTGCGTGGCGACCGCATTGAAAACTTGAGCCCCGCCGATTTGGTGCGGCGTGGTGTGGTGCAGGTGATGGAAGGGCGGCATTGTTTTGCCCACCTCACCATTGAAGAAAACCTGTTGACCGGCTCGTACACCCGCACCAGCAAGGGCGAGATTTCGGCCAACCTGGAGAAGGTCTACAACTACTTTCCGCGCCTGAAAACGCGGCGCACTTCGCAAGCCGCTTATACGTCGGGTGGCGAACAGCAAATGTGCGCCATTGGCCGGGCCATCATGTCCAGCCCCAGCATGGTGCTGCTCGATGAACCGTCGATGGGCCTGGCGCCGCAGATTGTGGAAGAGGTGTTCAACATCGTGCAGGATCTGAACAAAAAAGAGAAGGTGACCTTTTTGCTGGCCGAGCAAAACACCGGCATGGCGCTGCGTTATGCCGACTACGGCTACATCCTGGAGAGCGGCCGCATCGTGATGGATGGCGCCGCCAGCGACCTGGCCAGCAACGAAGACGTGAAAGAGTTTTACCTGGGTGTGGGCAGCGGTGAACGCAAGAGTTTCCGCGATGCCAAAAGTTATAAACGCCGCAAACGCTGGCTGGCCTGAGGCACAAGCGCATGACTGCTTTCTACGACAACTTAGAGGCGCGCTCGCCCAGCCAACGCGAGGCGGAGCAGATGTCTGCGCTGCGCCAGCAACTGGTGCACGCGCAGATTGAGACGCCGGCCTTTGCCGACGTCTTGCGTGGCGTAGACCCTTACGCCATTGATTCACGTGCAGCGCTGGCGCAACTGCCGGTGACGCGGAAATACGAACTGCTGGCGCGCCAACAAGCGCAGCGCGCCGAGGCTACCCGTTCGCCCGGCTACCCCTTCGGCGGATTCAGCGCCATTGGCTACGGCGCGTCCATGCCGCGCATCTTTGCCAGCCCCGGCACCATCTACGAACCCGAAGGCACGCGGCGCGACTACTGGCGCATGGCGCGCGCCATGTACGCCGCAGGTTTTCGGCCGGGCGAGTTGATCCACAACTGCTTCAGCTACCACTTCGTGCCTGCGGGCTCGATGATGGAAACCGGTGCCCACGCCTTGGGCTGCACCGTGTTTGCGGGTGGCACTGGCCAGACCGAACAGCAGGTGCAGGCCATGGTTGATCTGGCCCCGGCGGGCTACATCGGTACGCCGAGCTTCTTGAAGATCATTCTGGAGAAAGCCGCAGAGATGCAGCGGCCGTTGCCGTCGGTGACCAAGGCGCTGGTGTCGGGCGAAGCTTGCCCGCCGTCACTGCGCGACTGGTTTGCCGCACAGGGTGTGGCCGCATACCAGTGTTATGCGTCTGCCGATCTGGGGCTTATCGCTTATGAGACCAGCGCCCGTGACGGCTTGGTGCTGGACGAAGGCGTGGTGGTGGAAATTGTGCGCCCCGGCACCGGTGACCCCGTGCCCGAGGGCGAAGTGGGCGAACTGGTGGTCACGACGCTGAATGCCGATTACCCACTGATCCGCTTCGGTACAGGCGACCTTTCGGCCGTGTTGCCGGGCCAGTGCCCTACCGGGCGTACCAACACGCGCATCAAAGGCTGGATGGGCCGTGCCGACCAAACCACCAAGGTGCGCGGCATGTTTGTGCACCCCGGCCAGGTGGCCGAAGTGTTGAAGCGTTTTCCTGAAGCGGGCCGTGCACGTTTGGTGGTGGCCGGTGAAATGGCAAACGACACCATGACCCTACACGTGGAGGTGCCCTCGGCGCCCGAGGGCCTGGGCGAACGCATTGGCGAAGCCATTCGTGACGTGACCAAACTGCGTGGCGATGTGATGTTCGCCACCCCCGGCAGCCTGCCCAACGACGGGCGTGTGATTGAAGACGCGCGTAGCTACAAATGAGATGAGTGCTCAGCAATATTTCGATATGGTGGATGCTATCTAAAAGATAGCTTCTCGCGCTGTTGCAGAGCCGCATGTGGCGACGATTTTCTTAAATCGCCCCATCAAATGTGCGGCCTTTCTTTAGGTAAATCCCTCGGGTGGAGTGACACCTGCGCGGGCTAATATCGCGCCACATTTTTAGGGAGCGATATCCATGAAGAAACTTGCAGCTATTGCCTTGGCCACTTTGTCTTTCTGCGCCGTGTCATCGGTCCAAGCGGCCGATTACCCAACGAAGCCGATCAGCATCGTGGTGCCGTTTGCGGCCGGTGGCCCGACCGACCGTGTCGCGCGCGACCTGGCCGAATCGCTGCGCAAGCAGCTCGGCGGCGTGAGCATTCTGGTGGACAACGTGGCCGGTGCCGGCAGCTCCATCGGCGCAGCCAAGGTGGCGCGCGCCGCACCCGACGGCTACACCCTGCTGTTGAACCACATTGCCATGTCCACCATGCCCGGCTTGGTGCGCAATCTGCCGTTCAAGGTTGAGTCCGACTTTGAATACCTGGGCATCGTCAACGACGTGCCGATGACGTTGATCGCCAAGCCGACCATGGCGGCCAATAACTTTGGCGAACTGCAAACCTGGATCGCTGCCAACAAGGGCAAGATCAACCTGGGCAACGCGGGTGTGGGCTCGGCCTCGCACCTGTGCGGCCTGTTGTTCCAAAGCGCCATGGCGACCGATATGACCCCCGTGCCCTACAAAGGAACGGCCCCTGCCATTGCCGACCTGATTGGTGGTCAGATTGACCTGCTGTGTGATCAAACGACCAACACCACGGGCCAGATCGAAGGCAAGAAGGTCAAGGCTTATGCTGTGACCACCGCCAAGCGCCTGACCACACCGGCGTTGAAGGATTTGCCCACATTGCAAGAGGCCGGTTTGAAGGGCTTTGAGGTCACCATCTGGCACGGGCTGTACGCGCCCAAGGGCACGCCCGCCGATGTGTTGGCCAAGGTCAACGCGGCCTTGAAGGCTTCGTTGAAGGACCCCGAGTTCGTGAAGAAGCAGGAAGGTTTGGGCGCTGTGGTCGCGACCGACAAGCGTGTGGAGCCGGCCGAGCACAAGAAGTTTGTGGCTGCAGAGATTGCCAGGTGGACCCCCATCATCAAGGCTGCTGGCGTCTACGCTGACTAAAATAAAGACGGACAGCGAGGCATTGCGCTAGGAACAATGTCACCAAAACTCCCGTCTCAAAGCCCCTGCGCCCCGGCCAGGGGCTTTTTTTTGCCTGAATTCTGATAAATGTCATGGCCGCTATGAGGCCGCTGTAGCGGCACAGCCGGAGCGGGTTAGCCCTCAGCGGGAAAGTCCTGGGGCACCAAGTTGGTAACGATCGTTACGATTTTGACGATCCGCTAAACACCTGGTGCCAACCCGTCTCGCCGTGACAACACATACCGATCACCAAATTTGTATCGCTTTGTACCGCACCATGGTGCGTATACGGGCCTTTGAAAACGCCGCTGAAATTGCCAGCCAAGGTGGCGTGAGTGCCTATGGTCAGAGTGCTGCGGGCACGGCGCAGGTGCGCGGTCCGCTGCATCTCTCTACCGGGCAGGAAGCTGTGCCTGCGGGCGTATGCGCGCATTTGCGGGCCGACGACTACCTGACCTCTACCCATCGCGGCCACGGCCATACGCTGGCCAAAGGTGCCGACCTCACGCGCATGATGTGTGAGCTGTTTGGCAAGGCCACGGGGTTCAACGGCGGTAAGGGCGGTTCGATGCACATCGCCGACTTTTCGGTGGGCATGCTCGGCGCCAACGGTGTGGTGGCCGCAGGTTTGCCGATTGCTGTGGGCGCGGCACATGCGCAAAAGCTGCAGGGGCAGAACGGCAGAAGCGCCATCACCGTTTGCTTTTTTGGCGACGGTGCCATCAACCGCGGCCCATTTCTGGAAGCGCTGAACTGGGCGCGTGTGTACGACCTGCCGGTGCTGTTTGTCTGCGAAGACAACCGCTGGAGCGCGACCACCGCCAGCGGCCCCATGACGGCGGGCGAGGGCGCCTCTGCGCGCGCGGTAAGCCTGGGCATCCCCGCCACGCAGGTCGATGGCAACGATGTGTTGGCGGTGCACCGAGTGGCTGCTGAGTTGGTGCAGGCGGTGCGTGATGGCCGTGGTCCACAACTACTGCACGCGCTCACCTACCGCGTGAAAGGCCATGTGTCGGTAGACCCAGCGGCGTATCGCGACCCTGCTGAACTGGAGGCCGCGTTGAAGACTGATCCACTGCTACGTGCACGCGCCCATTGGCAGGCTGCTGGCCGCGATCCGGCAGTGCTGGACCAACTGGAGGCCGAGGCCCGCGCCGAGGTGGACGCCGCCTTGGCGGAAGCCACCGCCGCACCCTGGCCCGCTGCCACCGACGCCTACACCGACGTACAAACCACCGGAGCCGGCACATGGTATTGAACGAATTGCGCACGGAAACGTTGACCTATGCACAGGCCGCTGCCTTGGCCGTGCAGCACGAAATGGAGCTGGACGCCAACGTGGTGGTGCTCGGCGAAGACGTGGGCCGTGGCGGCATCTTTGGCCAGTACAAAGGTTTGCAGCAACGCTTTGGCACCAGCCGCATCATCGACACGCCCATCAGCGAGGCCGCCATCATGGGCGCCGGTGTGGGCATGGCGTTGGCGGGCCTGCGGCCGGTGGTGGAAATGCGCGTGGTCGACTTCGCGCTGTGTGGCATGGACGAGATCGTTAACCAGGCCGCGAAGAACCGCTTCATGTTTGGCGGGCAGGGCCGTGTGCCCTTGGTGGCGCGTATGCCCAACGGCATTTGGGATGCATCGGCCGGGCAGCATTCGCAGTCATTGGAAGCCTTGGTTTGCGCACTTGCCCGGTGTGGCCGTGGTGTGCCCGTCCACCCCGCAAGACAACTACTCGCTGCTGCGTGCGGCCATGCAGTCCGGCGACCCGGTGGTCTACATGGAGCACAAAACCTTGTGGGGCAGCACGGGTGAAGTGCAAACCGATTTACACATTCCGCTGGGCTTGGCAGCGCGTCGCCACACGGGGAGCGATCTGACGTTGGTGAGCTGGGGTAAACAAGCGCTGGTGTGTGAACAGGCCTGTGTTGCGCTGGCCGCGTTGGGGGTGCAGGTGGATTGCCTGGACCTGCGCACCATCTGGCCATGGGATCGTGCCACGGTGCTGGAATCCACCGCGCGCACCGGCAAGCTGCTGGTGGTGCACGAAGCGGTGCAGGCCGGTGGCTTTGGTGCGGAGATTGCGGCGACCGCCGCCGAGGCCACCGGCTGCCGCATCAAACGCCTGGGAGCACCGCGCATCCCCGTGGGTTATGCGCCTGTGTTGGAGTCGCAGTCGCGCGTGACGGTAGAGATGGTGGTGGCCGAGGCACGCGCCTTGGCCGGTGTGGTGTGAACTCTAAAACCAAGCTGAAGGACACCGCCGTACCCGCTGTGGAGGCATCGGTGTTCTTCAAGCTGGTGCGGGTGGTCAACCTTACTGCGCGGCCGTTTCAAGAGAACGTGGGGCGGCAATATCAGCTGACGCTCAACGAATGGCGTGTGCTGGCCGCCTTGGCACAGCATGCCGACGTGACGGCGATGGATGTGGCCGATCTCACAGGCTTGGACAAGATGTCGGTGAGCCGCGCGCTGCGTGGGCTGGAGCAACGAGGCCGACTGCAAACCCAGACGCTGGAGAGTGACTTGCGCAAGCGCCAGCTTCACGTCACGCCTGCTGGCCGTGCGTTGTTCGACGAGGTGTGGCCGCTGGCGCAACAACGCGAGGCCACGCTGTTTGCCGACTTGCCAGCGGCTGAGTTGGCGCAACTCGGCGCGGTGCTCGACAAGTTGGTGGCCTCGGTGCGCAGCCAGCGTTAGAGTGTGTCGGCACGCCGGGTTTTCCACCTTTGCCGCTAGGCGCGCGGCCTTTAAAAGTGATGGCAACACAAGGAGGAGACCCCTGCATGCCGTCACATCGTTCCCCGTCCCATCGTTCCTCATTACGCCCGCGCCGCCAACTGTTGATCGGCGCTGCCAGCCTAGTTGCCGCAGCTGCCTTGCCTACCGTAGCCTGGAGCCAAGCCGCATGGCCCACCAAGTCGGTGCGCATCGTGGTGCCTTTCCCGCCGGGCGGCACCACCGACATCTTGGCGCGCGCCATGGCCGCAGAGTTGACGCGAGCGTTCAACCAGCCCTTTGTGGTGGACAACCGTGCGGGCGCTGGCGGCAACATCGGCTCTGAGTTGGTGGCCAAGTCGCCGCCCGACGGCTATACCTTGCTGATGGGCACGGTGGGCACCCACGGCATCAACAAGGCGCTGTACGACAAGTTGGGGTTTGACCCGGTGAAGGACTTTGCGCCCATCACACTGGTGGCTGGTGTACCCAACGTCATGGTCGTCAATGCCGAAAAGGCCAAGGCCATGGGCATTGAAAACGTGGCCGATTTCATCCGTTATGCCAAGGCGCATCCGGGCAAGTTGAACATGGCTTCCAGCGGCAACGGTACGTCCATCCACATGGCGGGCGAGTTGTTCAAGGCCATGACCGGCACCTACATGACGCACTTTCCGTACCGTGGCTCGGGCCCGGCGTTGATGGACATGGTGGGCGGCACCATGGATGTGATGTTCGACAACCTGCCGTCGTCCATGCAGCAGATCAAGGCCGGCAAGCTAAAGGCATTGGCCGTGACCAGCGCGCAGCGTTCTGCCGCGTTGCCTGATGTGCCCACGGTGGAAGAAGCCGGTGGCCAGGCGCTCAAGGGTTTTGAGGCCAGCTCGTGGTTTGGTTTGTTGGCTCCTGCTGGCACACCGCCGGACATCGTCAACGCCGTGCAGCGTGAAGTGGCCAAGGCGATCGCCACGCCAGCCGTCAAAGAAAAGATGCTGGCGCAGGGCGCGATTCCGAGCGGTAACACGCCGCAGGAGTTCGCGCAGCTGATCGACTCGGAACTGAAAAAGTGGGCGCCCGTGGTGAAAACCTCGGGCGCGAAGGTCGACTAATCGATTACTTGGCTTTGACGAAGGCGTCACGTGCCTTCACGGCCAGGTCGGTGTAGTTGGAGAACATACCGTCCATGCCCATGTCGAGGTACTTCTTGTACTCGGCCGCAGCCAGCGTAGCGTCGGCTTGCGCAAACGTCCAGCCGTGCACCTTCAAACCGGCGGCGTGCGCTTGGTCGATGTAGGCCTTGGTGATGGGGTAGGCGGTGTAGTTGATCACTACGCCAATGCCCGACACAAACGCCGCAGCTTCTTTCATGGTCAACAGCGAGGTCGGCGTGGTGGTCACAGCCACACGTGCCAGGCCATCAGTGCCCATGACGGCTGCGCCGAGCAGGATTTGAGGGTACTGCACGCCTTGGGCCGTGCCCTTGGTGCGCATGCTACGCAGTGTGGCGTCGCTGAACGACTGCACGAACAGCTTGCTGGTGCTGGTGTAGTTGTTCTTGATGAGCGTGCTCAGAATCGCATTTTCCATGGCCGGGTCGGCTTGCTTGGCTTCTGGGTACACCCCCACGCGTGCCGATTGGAAGCTCAGTCGTTCGGCCAAGTCCAGTACTTCTTGGAAAGTAGGAACGGTCCAGGGCGACGTGCTCGATGGCGTGAACCCGGAGTAGCTGGTCTTACCCGTGCCGGTGGGCTGCACGGTCAGGGTTTTGATTTCGGCCAGGGTGAAGTCGGCCACCTTGTAGGCGTTGTTGCGCTTGGCGAACAACGAGGCCACGTTGGTGGTGCGCTCCAGCGTGTCATCGTGCATGGCGACCAGCGCGCCGTCTTTGGTGAGCTGCAGATCGGGCTCGATGAAGTCTGCGCCCAGGCGCACTGCCAACTCGTAGCCACCCAGTGTGTGCTCGGGCAAATAGCCACTGGCGCCACGGTGCGCAATCACCACCGGTTGGGTGCTGGTGTAGTTGGTGTTGCTGCTGATGTTGCCATCACCGCCGCCACCGCAGGCGCTCAGGCCAACGGCCGCGAGCAAGGCGATCAAAGTCATTCGTTTTTGCATTTTCCGCTCCCCTTGTTGTTAAACCAACAACGTTAAGAGGGCGCCGTGACGAGGTTATGACAGCAAGGCGAGCGAGTGTGCCCAAGCGCTGCGATGGATGGAGGTGTCGCTTTAAACGCCCCAGACGATATCGGTGCCGTCTTTTTGCGCGCGACGCAAAAGCTCCAGGAAGGGCGCCGCGCGTTGGCGCAACGATACGGGGTTGCGTTGTTCATCGGTCTCGGTGTCCGGCTCAACGGCGTCAGACGCGGGCGCTGCAGCAGCTTGTTCTTCGCGCTCAAGTGCAGCCGAAAGGGCACTGATGGCGCCTGCCGTTTCACTTGGCGTGATGATGCCTTGGCCTGCTGGCGACTTGCCGATGAGCTGCAGAATCTGCCGTCCGTTGGGCTCCAGCATGATGACATCGGCCGCATTTTGGGATTTGAATTTATAGAGCATGTCGAAGGCCGGTTGAGTGAAGTGTTGGGACGGCCATTGTGCGGGTGGCCGATGGTGCTAGCGGTACATGCCTTCTCGGTTGAAGGGGTAGTCCGATTGCGCTCCGGGCATGTTGCCCGTGGTGAGATCGCCATCGGGGCGGGTCGAGAGCATTTGATGCAGTGAAATCCAGCCTTGTTCAAAACTCATGGCACTGCCCGCCAGGTACAGGCGATATGCCCGCAGAATGCGTTCAGCCCCTTGCTCGCCAGCGGTGGCGCGCAGAATTTCTGAGGCTTGGTCAAGGTGCGCTTCGAGTGCATCAGACCACGCCCAAAGCGTGCGCGCATAGTGCGGGCGCAGGTTTTCGGTGTCGACCATCTCCAGCCCGGCCAGTGCGGTTTCGCGCAGCAACTGGCTCACGTGCAGCAACTCTCCCCCGGGGAAGATGTATTTCTCGATGAAGTCGCCCATGCCGTGGCCCAACTGGTCTACACCAGGGGCACCTGCGGTGATGCCGTGGTTGAGCGCCAAACCACCCGGGCGCAGCAAGCGGCGGATCTTGCCAAAGTACTGCGGCATGTTGGCCTGGCCCACGTGTTCGAACATGCCCACCGATGAGATTTTGTCGAACAGGGTGTCTTCCGGCAGGTGGCGGTAATCCAGCAGCAGCACCCGCGCCTGCCCTTGCAGGCCCCGGCGGGCGATTTCGGCTTCCACATGCGCATGCTGGTTTTTCGACAGCGTGATGCCTGTGGCCTGCACGCCATAGTGCTCGGCGGCCCACAGCATGAGCCCGCCCCAGCCCGAGCCTATGTCGAGATAACGCTCACCGCGTTGCAGCATCAGCTTGCGGCAGATGTGGTCGAGCTTGGCTTCCTGTGCCTGGGCCAGAGACATGTCGGTGCCGCGATAGTAGGCACACGAATACACGCGCCGTGGGTCGAGCCACAGGGCGTAAAAGTCGTCTGAAATGTCGTAGTGAAACTGGATCTGGCGCGCATCTTTGATGGGGGTGTGCGCGGCGAGTGATTTGGCGCGGTGCAAGATGTGCGTCCACCAGGCGCTGCGGTCATCCGTGGGGTGGCCGGGCAGCAGTTTGGCGGCTACCTTCATCAGGTCGCGCATCTGGCCTTTGAGCTGGATGCGGTTCTCGACAAAGTCCTCCGCCATGCGGCCAATTTGCCCTGCGGCCATGGTGGCCAAGCTGGACCAGTCGTGAAACGTGAGCGTGACGGGAGCCTGGCTTGGCCCCACCTGCTGGCCCGCAGGCAACTGCACGGCTACCGGCACCGGTAGGTTCTGGAGTCGTGCTTCAATTTGATGAATCAAAGACTTCATGAGCTGATTTTGTGAAACAGAACAAGAGGCGTCAACACTTTGGATGTAGGCCGACACCGCATTTTTGATGCCAAAGCCGATGGACAGTGGGCGCCGATACACTTTGACCTTCTTCCCAGATCAGCCACCTTTTTGGTGACGCCCGCTCGTGCCTCGATTCCTGCTAATGTTGTCGGTTCGGCTTTTGCCGATGGTCGTGGTCAGCCTGTCTGCTGGCTTGCTGGTCGGCTGTGCGGACACCGGCTACTTGCTGCAGTCGGCCAACGGCCACCTGAAGATGCTGCAAGCCGCCAAGCCCATCGACGACTGGCTGGCCGATCCGCAAACGCCCGAGCCCTTGCGCCAGAGGCTGATGCTGGCCCAGCGCATGCGCGCATTTGCCGTGACCGAGCTGCATCTGCCGGACAACAACAGCTACCACCGCTATGCCGATCTGCACCGGTCGGCGGCGGTATGGAACGTGGTGGCGGCACCGCCGTTTTCGCTGACGCTGAAAACCTGGTGCTTCCCGGTCACGGGCTGTATTGGTTACCGAGGCTACTTTGCCGAAGCGGATGCGCGAGCTTTGGCCCAGACTTTGTCAGCCCAAGGCTTGGAGACTTCTGTCTACGGCGTGCCGGCCTATTCCACGTTGGGTTGGATGAACTGGGCTGGCGGCGACCCTTTGCTCAACACTTTCATCGCGCAGCCCGAAGGCGAGCTGGCACGCTTGCTGTTCCACGAACTGTCGCACCAACTGGTGTATGCGCAAGACGACACCGCGTTCAATGAGTCGTTCGCCACAGCGGTGGAGCGTTTGGGCGGCGCGCGTTGGCTGGCCGAGCAAAGCACAGATGCGGCCCGGCGTGAGTACATCGCTTATGACACCCGGCGCCGTGCGTTCCAGGCGCTACTGTTGGCTACGCGTGAGCGCTTGGCTGACCTTTATCAACAAAAAGTGCCTGAAACGGTGCCCACAGAAGCGCAGCTAGCTATTAAAAATGACATCATGGCGCGCTTCAGAAGCGACTATGCTGCGCTGAAAGCCGGGTGGGGCGGTTATGCCGGGTACGACCGCTTTGTAGGCCAGGCTAACAACGCCAGCTTTGCCGTGCAGGCCGCGTATGACAGCCTGGTGCCAGGCTTCGAAGCATTGTTCAAGCGCTTGGGTGAGGACTGGCCTGCGTTCTACCGCGAGGTGCGGCGGCTGGCCGATTTGCCCAAAGAAAAGCGGCACGCTGCATTGCAGGTGCCGCCGCTTTGACGCTGAGGTTGATCAGCTGAGTTCGCTGATCAGGTCGATGTATTGCTGCTTGGCTTCGTCGGTGTCGGTGCCTTTGAGCTTGTTCCAGGCGTCCCACTTGGCGCGGCCCACCATGTCGCTGAAGCCCGGCTTGTCGCCAGTCACATCACCTGCGCTGCCTTGTTTGTACAGACCATAAAGCTTGAGCAGCGTGCCGTTGTCGGGCCGCTCGCTCAGGTTTTTGGAATTTGCCACGGCCGCTTCAAACGCGGCTTTCAGTTCTGCCATTTCGAAAAACTCCCTGGGGCTGAGAACGCGAAGACGTTCAAATGACGACGCCCGAAGGGTTTCGGGCATTCATGTGTCATCTTATGCATTGCAAGCCGCGTGCCGAGGGTGCTCGTCGCTCAGGCGACAACCCAAAGAACGTTGCCGTCAGGCCGCTGGCTAGTCCGCCAGTTCAGAGCGCGCTAAATCCACGGCCAACCGGTCGGCTGCGTCGATGGGGGTGATAGCGCCGGCTTTTTCATACAGCGCGGTCGCTTCGGGCAGCAGCTTTTCGCCTTCAAGCATCAGCAAGGCGTTGGCGTACTCAACCATGCCGATGGACGACTCAGGCATCAACCGCAGCGCCTCGCGCAGCAGGCGCAGGCCTTCTTCCTTCTTCACGCCGTAGGTCATGCTGGCGATGAGCAGACCCACTTTATCGATCACATCGGCGTGGAACATGCCGAGCGCAATGTGCGCCTCGGCGTGGTCGGGCACGAGCTGGATGGTTTTCTCTAGTGCCTCTTTCACTTTGGTGCCCAAGCCTTGCGCCAGTGCTTTGGCCACGCTGATGCCCTGGCTGTAACGCCCCAGTGCATAGGCATGCAAAAACCAGGCGTTGGCGTTCTCGGGCTCGGCTTCGGTTTGGCTGCGGGCACGCTCGGCCACGGCCATCAGGCGCTCCAACCGCGCTTTTTCGCGCGGCTCCAGGTAGTTGGCGTAGACGATGGCGGCCTTGTTCGCGGCAATCAGCCCGCTGCCACCAGCAGCCAGGCCTGCGGCCTCTGCTTGCTCGAAATCGCCCGAGTGGTAGTGTGCCCAAGCTTCCAGTTCAGCGGCATTGCGCGGCAGTGGTTCTTTGTCGCCGCGGTGCAGCGCCGTCCAGTTCTTTTTGGTGGAAGCGGGGGTGAATGCATAGGCGCCAGCATGGGGGAATGGCGTCCATTTCGGCATGGGGGTCTCCTAGGCAGGCTCTTTTGGTGTGTCGGCATACGCCTCGATCAGGTGCAATAAATGCGCCCGCTGTGTCGGCTCCAAGTACGGTACCAGCAATTGAAGTACATGTGATGCACCGCGCAGCAAAGCCACCCCGGCGCTCTCGGGTTCCATGGCTTGCCGTGGGTTCAACACGTACTCAAAACTCAGCCAGTAGGTGAGCACCACCACCATGCTGGTGCTGGTGGTTTCGCGCTCACGGGCGTCGATATGCAACACGCCCGAAGCGCTCATGCCATCCAGCAAGCGGCGCACGGCCTGGGTTTTTTGATGCAGAACCCACTGAAAGTGCGTTTCCAGACGGCGGTTGTTGCTCAACAGGTCGTTGAGGTCGCGGTACAAAAAGCGGAACTTCCAGATCAGTTCGAACAGGCTGTGCAAGAAGAACCAGGCGTCTTCCACATCATGCACGCCGTCGCTGGCGCCCAGTAATTCGGTCAGGCCCTGTTCGTAGCGGTTGAACAAGGCGTTGACCAGTTCTTCTTTGGCCGGGTAGTGGTAGTACAGGTTGCCAGGACTGATCTTCAGCTCGGCCGAGATCAGCGTGGTTGAGACATTGGGCTCACCAAACCGGTTGAACAGATCCAGCGTCACCTCCAGGATGCGCTCGGCAGTCCTGCGCGGTGGCTTTTTGGCCATAGTCTCCTCCAGCTTTTGCCCCACTCTAACCGAGCGACATGGCGAGGAAGACTAGGGAAGGTGCCTAGCTGGCGGCGTCTGCTGCGATGGGCCTAGTGCCCTGGCATTTTTGACAGGTTCCGGGCTCAGGCGTTGCCGCAGGTCACTTTTTGGGTGTTGCGGCGTGCTTCGCCAAAGTCTTGCGCGAAGCTGTTTTGGCTACTGCTTTTTTCGCGGCAGGCTTGGCAGCGCTTTGGCGCGTCAGCGCATCCAGTGTTTTCTGCATGGTGTCGAGTCGCGCGTTCAGTGCGTCAATATCGGCTTGGGTGGGTATGCCGAGGTTTTGGGCCGCTTTCGCCACGCGACCTTCAAAGATGTTTTCCAACTTGTCCAACTGGCCCCCGGCTTTGGCGGCCAAGCCGCTGGCCACGTCGGTCAGGCGGCTGGTGGCTTCGGCGAGTTTTTCTTCGGCGGCCGCCTGTGTTTTGCGCTGTATACCCAAACCGTCGCGAACCAAGCCTTCAAACATCTTGCTGCCTTCCTCATGGGCCTTGGCAAAAGCGCCCAAGCCGGCCAGCCAGATTTGCTGGGCGGAGTCTTTGACGGCATGGGGCAGGGGCGATGCCGGGTCTGGAGGCGGTGTGTCGGGGGATGGATTCTTGGGCATGGTGGGTCCTGTGCAAACGAGGCCGGCCGGGTTTGGCGGGCTGCTAATGAGGAAGAGGATAGCGGGGCACCTGCCGGTTGCCCATCGTGCTTGCCACTTTAGGCCTTGTTTGGGGGCTGAAGTAGAGACCTGGGCCTAATCGCGCTAGGCGAAGGAGGGCTGGCGCTGGGACACGCGATGACATAATAGTGTGCTAAACGCTGTTTCTTTCTTCCCAAAAGCCCCCCATGATTCTTGTGACCGGAGGCGCCGGATTCATCGGCGCTAATTTTGTTTTGGATTGGTTGGCCGGTTCGCAAGAGCCTGTGGTCAACCTCGATAAGTTGACTTATGCCGGCAATGCAGAGAATCTGTCTTCTCTTGCCGGCGATGCGCGCCACATTTTTGTGCACGGTGACATCGGTGATACCGCGCTGGTGGCCAAGTTGCTGGCTGAGCATCAGCCACGTGCCGTTGTCAATTTTGCAGCCGAATCGCACGTTGACCGCTCCATTCATGGCCCCGAAGACTTCATCCAGACCAATGTGGTCGGTACGTTGCGCCTGCTAGAGGCGGTGCGTCACCACTGGCTCACGCTGGATGACCTGGGGCGAGATGCCTTTCGCTTCCTGCATGTCTCTACCGACGAGGTTTACGGCTCGCTCGCGCCTGAGGCGCCTGCGTTCACCGAAGAGCATGTCTACGAGCCCAACAGCCCGTATTCGGCCAGCAAGGCCGCAAGCGACCATTTGGTCCGTGCCTGGCACCACACCTACGGCCTGCCCGTGCTCACCACCAACTGCAGCAACAACTACGGCCCGCATCATTTCCCTGAGAAACTGATCCCGTTGATGATCGTCAATGCGCTTGCGGGCAAGCCACTGCCGATCTACGGTGATGGCATGCAGGTGCGCGACTGGCTGTACGTGAAGGATCACTGCAGCGCCATCCGCCGTGTATTGGCGGCAGGCGAGGTGGGAGAGACCTATAACGTCGGCGGCTGGAACGAAAAGCCCAACCTCGACATCGTGCATACCGTTTGCGGTTTGCTGGACGAATTGCGCCCCCGTGCCGACGGGCAGAGCTACAGCACCCAAATCACCTACGTGAAAGACCGGCCAGGCCACGACCGCCGCTACGCCATCGATGCTCGCAAGATCGAACGTGAATTGGGCTGGAAGCCCGCAGAAACTTTCGAAACCGGCATTCGTAAAACAGTGCAGTGGTACTTGGACAATGCCGATTGGGTGGCCCACGTGCAAACCGGTGCCTACCGTGATTGGGTGCAAACCCAATATGCCAACGCTGCGAAATGAAAATTCTTCTGCTGGGCAAGAGCGGCCAGGTGGGCTGGGAGCTGCAGCGTAGTCTGGCCGTGTTGGGCGAGGTCACCGCACTGAACCGTGCCAGTACGTTGCATTGCGGCGACCTGGGCAACCTCGCAGGGTTGGCCGCGACCGTGCGTGCGCTGCGGCCCGACGTGATCGTGAATGCGGCCGCCTATACCGCTGTCGACAAAGCCGAAGGTGACTTGGTGCAAGCGCAAACCATCAATGCAGAGGCCCCTGGCGTTTTGGCTGAGGAGGCTGCTCGCCTGGGGGCACTACTGGTGCACTACAGCACCGACTACGTGTTCAACGGCAGTGGAGCCACGCCGTGGCGTGAAACGGATGCAACCGGCCCTTTGAGTATTTACGGCCGAACCAAGCTCGAAGGCGAGCAACGCATTCAACAAGCCGGCGCTCATCACCTGATTTTTCGCACCAGTTGGGTTTACGCCGCACGTGGCGGCAACTTTGCCAAGACCATGCTGCGTTTGGCGCGCGAGCGCGAGCGCTTGACGGTCATCGACGACCAGTTTGGTGTGCCGACAGGGGCCGAATTGTTGGCGGACATCACTGCGCAAGTTATTCCACAGGCGTTGTCACGCGCTGAGATCGGTGGCATTTTCCATTTGGCGGCTGCCGGTGAAACCAACTGGCATGCATATGCCAAATACGTGATCGATTACGCCAAGTCGGTAAAAACGGCTGCCGATTTTGCGGTGAAGGAAGTGGCTGCAATACCCGCCAGCGCATTTCCTTTGCCCGCGCCACGTCCTTTCAATTCACGCTTGGACACCACAAAGCTACGCACAACATTTGGCCTGAACCTGCCTCCATGGGAGCAGGGTGTTGCACGCATGCTTGACGAAATTTTGGGAGACCCATCTTGACCGCACGCAAAGGCCTCATCCTCGCAGGGGGCTCTGGCACCCGGCTGCACCCGGCCACGCTGGCCATCAGCAAACAACTGCTGCCGGTGTACGACAAGCCGATGATTTATTACCCGCTGAGCACGCTTATGCTGGCCGGCATTCGCGACATTCTGATTATCAGCACGCCCCAAGATACGCCACGCTTTCAGCAGCTGTTGGGCGATGGTAGCCAATGGGGTCTGAATATCGAGTACGCGGTGCAGCCGAGCCCGGACGGGCTGGCGCAAGCCTTCATCATCGGCGAGCAGTTTGTGGGCAATGCACCCAGTGCATTGGTGTTGGGTGATAACATTTTCTACGGCCACGACTTGGCGCATCTGATGGCTTCCGCCGACGCGCAACCTCATGGCGCGACCGTTTTCGCTTACCACGTGCAAGACCCAGAACGCTATGGGGTGGTGGCATTTGATGCAGCGGGCAAGGCCAGCAGTATCGAGGAAAAGCCTGCCAAACCCAAGAGCAACTACGCGGTGACGGGCTTGTACTTTTACGACAACCAAGTGGTTGATATCGCAAAGGCTGTGAAGCCAAGTGCGCGTGGCGAACTGGAAATTACCGCCGTCAATCAAGCCTATCTGGATCAGGGTGAGTTGAACGTTCAAATCATGCAGCGCGGTTACGCTTGGCTGGACACGGGTACGCATGAGAGCTTGTTAGAGGCCGGTCAATTCATTGCCACGCTGGAGCATCGGCAGGGATTGAAGATTGCTTGCCCCGAAGAGATTGCGTGGCGCAATCAATTTATTGACAGCGAACAGCTCGCGCGTTTGGCTTTGCCGCTGCAGAAAAATGCCTATGGAAAGTATCTCAATCGACTGCTGACCGAAGATCGCTCGTTCTAAACTCCAAACACAACCAATTTATCTTTCGAACAAGTTATGGATTCATCAATCAAAACCCTTGCGGGTCAAAAATATCTGGTCACTGGTGCCGGCGGCTTTATTGGCAGCCATCTGGTCGAAGCGTTGGTACGTGCCGGCGCCGATGTGACGGCCATGATTCGTTATGGTTCTTCCGCCAGTTGGGGCAACCTTGAGTTTGTCGCGGACGACGTGAAGGGGCAATTCCGTGTAGTAGCTGGCAATATCGATGATGGCGATTTCGTCATGCATGCCATGCAAGGTATTGATGTGGTCTGTCACTTGGCTGCTTTGATCGCGATTCCTTACTCTTATGTCGCGCCGCGTAGCTATGTTCGGACCAATGTCGAAGGAACCCTGAACGTGGTCGAGGCTGCACGCCGCTTGTCGGTGCGCCGAGTGGTGCATACCAGCACTTCCGAGGTCTACGGTACTGCCATGCGTGTGCCGATTGACGAGACGCATCCTCTTCAGGGACAGTCGCCGTATTCTGCATCGAAAATTGGTGCCGACAAGATTGCTGAGAGCTATTACCGTTCGTTTGAAACGGGTGTTGTGACCTTGCGTCCGTTCAATACTTTTGGCCCTCGGCAGTCTGCGCGTGCATTCATCCCCACCATCATCTCGCAAGCTTTGACTCAGGACGTGATCAAGCTCGGGTCGTTAACGCCTGAGCGTGACATGACCTTCGTGACCGATACCGTCGCCGGATTTGTGGCTGCATCGGTAACGCCTGGCATTGAAGGGCAAACCATTAATCTTGGCACCGGCTCTACCTACACGATTGGTCATTTTGCTGAACGTATTTTGAAGCTCATGGGGGTCGAGAAAGAGATCGTGGCGGATGCTGCGCGTATGCGGCCAGACAAGAGCGAGGTTCTCAAGCTTGTTTCTGACAATGCATTGGCGGCACAGTTGATGGGCTGGACGCCGAAAGTCGATCTCGACGAAGGCCTGCAGCAGAGTATCGATTTCATCCGTAACAACATCCATCTGTACCGTCCTACGGTTTACACCGTTTAAGGAGTCAATCATGAAAGCAGTCGTCATGGCTGGTGGCAAGGGCACGCGTCTGCAGCCTTTTACTGCCTCATTCCCTAAGCCACTTATGCCGTTGGGCGATATGCCCGTGTTGGAGCTCCTGCTTCGACAGCTTCAACGCGCTGGTGTGACGGAAGTTATTTTGGCGGTTAACCATCTGCATCACCTGATCCGCGCCTTTTGTGGCGATGGTTCGCGGTTCGGCTTGAAGATTGATTACAGCCTGGAAGATAGCCCCTTGGGCACGGCCGGCCCGCTCGGAGCTCTGCTGGAAAACGTGGGTGAAAACTTCATCGTTACCAACGGTGATTTGTTGACGACCTTCAGCATCGAGAAGCTGATTAAAACGCATACCGAGAGAGCTTCAGATGCCACGATCTGCGTTTACGAACGAGAAGTCAAGATCGACTTCGGATTGATTCAGGTCGACTCTGAGATGAATCTCCAGGGTTACCTAGAGAAACCGATGAGCAAGCACCTCGTGAGCATGGGGCTGTATATGCTCAACCGTGACGCAGTCGCGCCGCACGTCAGCGCTGGCGTGCATCTGGATATGCCCGACCTTTTGCTGAAGCTCAAGGACGCAGGCAAAAAAGTGCGGTGCCATCAGCAGCCCGAAAGCTTCTGGCTCGACATTGGTCGCCCAGACGACTATTCCACGGCACAGAAAATGTTCGACGAAAGTCGCGAGCTTTTCTTGCCCGCATAACCCATGCGCGTGCTTGTTACGGGGGCCAGCGGATTCATTGGCCGCTCAGTCCTCAAGGAACTGCAGACACGTGGCCTCGAAACGATTTCGGTAAGTCGCACTTTGCGGGAGCCCGTTGCGGGTGAGCGGCAATGTGTCTTGTCTGCGCCAAGTGCGGCGATCGAGGTCCGAGATCTTCTGTTCTCGGCGAGTCCCGACGTTGTGATGCACTTAGCGGGCATATCTTCGGCCCCTTCTTATAGCGAGCTTTACGGCGCCAATGTCGTCTTTGCGGCAAACCTTCTGGATGCGGCGCTCGCCATGCCCAATAAACCTCGTGTTCTGGTGGCAGGCAGTGCAGCGGAATACGGACCTGTCCCAGCAGCACATTTGCCGGTGCGCGAGGACTTCACTTGCCGACCTAATACGGCATATGGCGCGAGCAAGCTTGCTCAGACTAGCCACGCCTTGATCGCCGCATCACGCGGTTTGCCCGTGGTGGTTGCTCGACTTTTCAATCCTATCGGCGCTGGCATGCCCAAGTCGTTAGCCTTGGGCAGTTTTGCGCACCAGATCGCGCAAATGGGTACGCGCGGGGGGATTCTGGAAACCGGGGATTTGGACGCCATACGCGACTTCATGGATGTACATGTTGCGGCGAAACTTCTCGTGGAACTTGCTTTGATGCCCAACAGCGCTGGTTCTGCAGAGGTTGTGAACATCTGTACTGGGGAAGGGCAGCGTCTTCTTGATCTGACACAACGGTTGATTGGCTTGGCGGGCGTGCCAGTTGAGTTAAAGCACGATGTAGCTCGGCGTGGCAATAGCGAAGTTAAGGCGTTTGTAGGTGATCCTTCTAGGTTGGCATCGTTAGGACTTGCATACGCATCTTCTGATTTCGATGCTGTCTTGGAAGCCATCCTGAAAAGCGCGCGTGCCGAAATTGGCGCGACATAAAAACAAGCACTCGCGGAGCCCCATCCTGTGCGGCATGCTCCTGCTTCCTTTTGGTGAAGAAAGTCTCGATGATCTGCAACGCGTGTTCTGGTACTAACTTCAAATCACTAGCCAAACGTGACGATGGTGTGGACGTTTTGCAGTGCACGCGCTGTGGTCTGGGGCGGATATCAAGCTTGCCTGAAAGCACCAGAGCGTATTACCACGACGGCTACTACCTCGGGGGGGGGCGCCGTGGTTACGACGACTACAGCTTCATGGCCGAACACGGCTTGAGCTGGGCTGCTGCACTGGTGCAATTGCTTGTCAAACGCGGCAAGGTTCTAGATATCGGATGCGCTGACGGCTACTTGCTGGACAAGCTTTCTGGTGATTTCGAAAAATATGGAATCGAAGTTAATGCGAAGGCCGCAGAACAGGCTGCGGACAAGAGTATCCACATCCTTGGCAATGATTTGCTGGCTCCACAACTGGTGGAAGACCATCGGGCAGAGTTCAGCGTGGTCACGGCCATTGCCGTGTTTGAACACCTACTCGATTTCCGTGGCGGATTTCAAGTTGCCATTGATTTGTTGACGCACGATGGGTTCCTGTTGTTTGAAGTCCCGGTCATGTCAGCAGACCAAAGCAACGCGGCTTGGATGCAGGGCTCGTTTGAGCACATCTACTACCCGACAGAAGCTTCCCTTCGATGGATCGTCGAGACAGAACTCGGCGGGCAATTGTGCGGGGCAGAGATCGTCATCAAGGACTACGCTTCCACGTATGTCGGAGTTGTCACAAAAGATGTGGGTCAAGCCGCGCGCGCGAAAGCCCTATTGGACCGGTTGGTGCGCGCTGACGATTTTGAGACTCCGTCAGTTGAAGAAGCCAACGCCGCAACTCACTTGCATTTGATTCATGCCGGCCAAGCCAGCCAGGAATCGGTTTTATCGCTGTCGCGTCTCGATGCTGAGGCGTTCAACTCTCCGCTGGTGGCACGAGTCGCCCAGTTATGGTCGTTCGACCTGAGGCGGCTTGAGGCAGCGCGTGAACGTTTGATCCGTGTCGAGACCGACCTCAGGAAGCTTGAATCACTTGCAACTGAGGGCAATTCTTTGGAGTCCGCGAACAAACGCGTTGCCGATTTGGAGTCGGCGGTCGCTCGGTTGCGAAGCATGCTTTTGATTGAAATGGGGCGAACCAGAGACAGTGAACTTCGAGTGGCGGAGGCACAGCATCATGTGCAAGTCATTCAGCAAAGTGCTGCGTGGCGGGCGATGGGAGTGATTCGCCGTTTTGCAAAACAAAACCCCAAGCTTGCCAAACGTTTGCGGCAGACGGCCAAGCTCGTCTGGTGGACACTGCGCGGCACAATATTTGTACACCTGCGGGAGTTCCGTCGCCGAAAGTCTGTAGAAGCCGGTGCTGTGTTGTCAAACGCGAAGGCGCAGGCCGACAGCATTGCGTTTGATGAGGTTGCGTCTAAGGCCGCCCTCTTGCCGAGGGCGTGTTTTTCACCAAATTTCGTGGACCAGCCCAGCGGGGCCGATTGGCCGTTAGATCGGCCTTTGGTCAGTGTCATCATTCCGTGTTTTAACTACGGTCATCTTGTGGCCGATGCTATCCGTTCGGTAGAGGCGCAAACATTCTCCAATATTGAAATCATTGTGGTTGAAGGAGGCTCGACTTCTGCCGAGTCTCGACAGCGTTTGCTTGACGCCGCTGCAAATGCGTCACCCCGAGTCAGAGTGCTGGTGCAGGAGCAACCCCATCGCGCTGGCGCCAACCGAAACTTTGGTATCAGTCACGCCAGGGGCAAGTACATCAGTTGCCTTGACGCTGATGACCGCTTTGCGCCGACGTATATCGAGAAAGCGGTCTTCATGTTGGAGCACTCTGGTTATGACGTTGTGTCGCCCGGACTTCAATTCTTTGGAGACCGTACCGAGGTTTGGGTGCCACATGAGCGCCCGACCTTGGACATGTTGCTTGAAGGTAATAACGCGCTGACATGCGCGGTTTACAGCAGAGACTTTTGGCTCAAGGCTGGCGGCTATCGAGACTCTGACCGAACTACTGGTCACATCCATGAGGATTGGTTGTTTTGGGTTCGATTGGCGGCGTTTGGCGCAAGGTTCGTCTGCATTCGGGAACCGCTCTTCTACTACCGAAGCCATGGCGAAACCTTGAGCAATAGCGCAGATGTGCTGAGCAACGAAGTCCAAAAACGCTTGGTTTCTCGGTTCAATGACGATGTGTTGACCGATTCGGCGCTGGCGCTTATTCGGGCGCAAAGTTCGCTTCCGCCTTTACGGCCTCTTTTGTTGTCCCCCGCGTCTCAGCATATTGGAGCTCAAGCGCCGCATGCTGGTCCCACGCTGTTGATGGCGTTGCCATTTCTTGTGCTGGGAGGGGCCGAACGTCTATTGAGCGCTTTGGTTGGGCAAATGGCGAAAGACGGTTGGCGCGTCATCATCGTTACGACCGTTGCTGTAGATCAAGCGCATGGTGATACAACGTCTTGGTTTGAGCCAGCAACTTCGGAAATATTTCACCTGCCGCGTTTTCTGGAGTCAGACTATTGGCGAGAGTTTCTTGACCATATTCTTGTCTCGCGAGATGTGCAATTGCTTTGGGTGATTGGTAGCGCATTTGTCTATGAGCAGTTGCCTAGCTTGCGGCTTGGCTACCCCCGCCTTGCGGTTGCCGACTTGCTCTTCAATACGGTTGGGCATACGGCAAACAATAGGAGATATGCTGACAGCATTGATCGCGTCTTTGTCGAAAATGAAGAAGTCAAACAGTGGCTGATCGAAGCTGGTGAAACGCCTGCCCGCATCAGTTTGGTTGAAAGTGGTGTCGATTTGACAAAGAACACACCGCCCCGGAATGACGACGTTCGCTCTTCTATTGGTGACATTCCGACGGGGGCTGTCGTCGTTGGATTCTTCGGGAGATGGTCGGAGGAAAAAGATCCCCTGGGATTTGTTGAAATTGCCCGGCGCCTCTCTGTGAAGAAGAACGTCGTATTCGTGATGACTGGCGCGGGCCACATGGAGGCCGAGCTCAAAAAAGCGATCGCGGCTGCGTCCTTCAACCCAGGCCAATTTCTGCTAAAGGGTTCTGTACCCGATCTCAAACCGTATCTACAGGCCTGCGATATCTTGTGTTTACCTTCTTTGCTGGATGGCCGACCTAATATCGTGATGGAGGCGCTAGCGAGTGGCACTGCAGTGATCGCATCCCGAGTCGGTGCATTGCCAGAGCTTATAGAAGACGGCAAGCAGGGCTATCTATGTACCCCTGGTACTTACGATGAATTCGCCCTAAAGATTGAAGAGCTTGTCACCGATAGAGCAAAACTTGCCCGCTTCAAGCTTGCCGCCCGGCACCATGCCGAGCGGCGCTTCAATATTGATGCAATGTTTGAACAGTACGAGACTCAATTGGCAAGTTTGATCAGGCTGCACTGAAATGCGATTTGTGGGCTAAGCGCTCAATGCCAGCTCCAGGCGATACCCTTGATCATTCGGATTCCCAGCTTAAATGCAACAAAATTATCGATATTGCCGCCTTTGCTGACACCAACTCTTTTATGAAATGAGATTGGCGCTTCCAGAATGCGAAGTCCGGAGTCCAATGCGACATCAAGAAAATAAGGGTTGAATTCAAGATTGATTTTCGAATCAAGCTTGGGTAAAAGCTCTCGAAGTTTTGCAGACCGACACGCTTTATAAGTTGTTCCTACATCGCTGAAGGTTGCATTTCCTAAGTGCTTAATCTCTAGTAGCTTTCCTACAAAAATATTACCGTAAAACATAAACGTGCTGAGTTGGGTTTCTTTTGCACGTAACTGTTCAACCGTTCTCGTTCCTGTAACAATATCTGCGTGCGGGATATAAGCGAGTAGTTTTTCTATATCATATGCCCTGAAAGTCATGTCTCCTTCGCAGAGAATGACAATTTCAGAGTCCTCAAACCGAACACCTTCTGTTAGCGCTCTATGGACACATGATCCATAGCCCTGTTGCATTTCATTAAATGCAATTGCACCGGCTTCTTGCGCCACGGCAAGCGTATTGTCTTTGCTGTTATTGCTGATAACAACCACCCGTTTGACAGCTGAATGTGACAAAAAGTCTTTAACAGCATGCCCTATGCTGGCTTCATCGTTGTATGCGGTAAGGACAACGGTCAAATTGTGAGTGCTGATTTCTTCCTGCTTGATGAACCCATTTTTTCTTTTTATTGGATAAAAAATAAAAAGATCTAGAAATATAAATACCCAGCCGAGCAAAAATGGAATCCCTGAATACCAGACAAGCCATTCGTTAACTAAAAGGGTATTTGGGTTGTCAAAAAAGAGGCGTCTGGGAATTGCCATTAAGACGCCAATCGAATACAAAAAAATCCCTAGTAAAACGAGCATGATGCCATAAAGTGCCAGTCGCTCTCGTCTCATTATATTTCTCCTTGAGGTATCGATAGGTTGTTTTCCTTTTTGAAAACACCTAGCATTTGTTTTGCGAATGGACGATAAAAGGAGCTAAGGTAGATTCGTGTCAATGAATATGTTTTCGGTAGCCTGGATTTTAATGAAAATGGAAGAAATCTTTTCTCCATAGCCAGCATTTTAAAATTATTGGCTTGAAAAAAATCTTTCAGTGATTCATGGCTAAATATTTTTTTATGAGTAAAATCATCAAAATATTCTCTATATGCATAGTAGAAATTGGGCTGCATTGTGATGAATAAACCACCCGGCTTCAAAATTCTCCAAAACTCACTGATTGATTTTTCAAGTTCATCATCCGTGAGGTGCTCAAGCAGATTGCTGCTAAAGGCAATATCAATACTTGAATCTGCAATGCATGATAGATCGGTTGCTTTTGTTGAGTAAAATTTAATCGCATCTGAAAGATATCCGGCTGCGTCTGGATTTAAATCTATTGCGTATCGATTTTTTGCGTTGATATTATTGATAAAGTCGCCATATCCACATCCAATATCAATAACGTTCTCGCTCGATTTTCCCGTGTATTTCTCTAGATAGTTAATGATTGCGCGCCAAACCTTTGTTCTTCCCGGGTCTTGGGTATATCTAGTGGTGTAATAGCTGGACATTATTTAGGTACGTATATATAAAAATTGCCAAAATTTTTATCCAATCGACAGCAGGCTTCTAACGCCTCCCGAACATTGGTGTAAACATCAATTCTGTCTTCGCCAATTCCCTGGGTTGATACAAAAAAGCGAACTCCAGAGTGGATGGCACTCAGTATTCTTTTGTCTGGATCCGGGTTATAGAAGAAATCATAGTTCTCGATATATCGATTGCCAGCATAAAAACCAATATCCTTCATGCTCCATATGATTTCATCTTTCTTTAAATTGGCTCTTAAATAGGCGATGGTTTCATTCATGCCCATTTGTCCGTAGCTATATTTTGTTGGGAATGCAGAAATGGCTTGATAGCGTGCAACCCCAAAATTAATTCCTAATGCACTGATGAATAGAATTATGGTCAATTTTGGGAGTGCTTCTATAATTCGATTTTTATGCTTTAGTGTGAGTATTAGGCCGTAAAAAATGCAAATGGCAAAAAAAATGAGATAAGTGCTTGGCTCGGCTTGTTTTATTTTTAATGTCGCCCACTCTGTAAATTTGAGCGCTTGAGTAGCTGTAAGAATAAAAATCGCTGTGACTAGCGCTATGAATTTTATTGAATTCTTGATTTCTATTTGCTCTGAGCATTTAAAAATAAAAATTGAAATACCTATGCAGGCCAGTTGAAATACTGGAAAAGGGTATTTGAAAAATCCACCAAACGGAGAGATGAGGCTGCAGTAGAAGATCGTAACAGTTACGCAGAGGCTTAATAGGAAAATAATTTTCTTTTTTTGTATCGAATGCAGTCCTTTTGCGGAAATAAAAGTAATCGCAATCAGGAATAGAAAAATAGAAGGTAAGCCTATGCTTATGAGTAAATTTTTTGTTTGACTGAAATTTGAAAAAATCTTAACTACCAGCGATGAAAAATCTGGAGATGCACTTCCTTTTGTAAATGAATGAATCAAAAAGGAAAATGTATAGTCAATCGGAAGTCCTAGAAATTTGCAATAAATCCAATAGGTCGAAAAAAAAGCAATGGTGCCACCACCAAAGACCAAAAATGTTCGAATTAATACTTTTTTGACTGGGGTGTTGTCAAATTTCCAGTATAGGATTGAAAATGGGATAAGTACTAGCGGAGTAGTTAACTTCGCCCATAGTAATAGGGAGAAAATAAATCCAAGCAAAAATGGTTTTTTGTTTTCAAATAGAAACAGTATAAAAAGAGTAATAAGCGGGGGCAATATTGTTGAATCAATATCGGGAAGCGTACTGTTGGCTATGGTGTACGGATTGAGAAGATAGCATGCTAAAAAAATAGGGGTAAGTAAATGATTTTTGGCTTTTTCATCTAATAGCCTTATTATGCCGAGGGCTAAGTATGCCGTCAGCATGGTGCATGCCATACCGAAAGCTCTTACCGTGTTTTCGGAAAATCCAAATAATTTTATTTGGGCCGCTAACGCGTATATGTAGAGTGGTGGATGGTAAAGTCCAAGGTGACGCGGTGTTTCCTCACCCCTATAGTAAATGGGGACACCTGTTTCACTTGTCGCTTTGGCTACGATAGGAAAGTCTAATTCATCTAGTGTGAATTTTTTGTCAGCCTGGGCATATATTAAAAATGCAAATGAAAATAAAATAAGAGCAGTCAGAGTTTTGACTATTTTTTGAATTGCTGCCTCTCGCATGCTAGCCCTTGGATGAAATAAAAATGCCAACTAAAATAATAATAATTCCAACCCATCTGTAGGTGGAAATAGATTCTCCAAGATATATCATCGCTAAAATTGGCGTTATGACATAAACTAGGGAAAAGAGAGGCTGCAAAAATGTAATATCTAGTTTTTTTAATAAAAATATCCAAATAGCCACTGGAATGATATATAGCAAAACCCCCATTAAGATTCGCCACTCCAACGCGGCTTGCAGCGCCGCCTTGAACATATCTTGGTCGTGCGAGATTTTGGTTGCACCAGCCTTTAAGAAGATGCTCCCAAGAGCACTTAGGGTGACGCCTAGAATGACAAGCGCCCAATATATTTTTGACAAAACAGAACCTTAGAAAAATGCTTGGCTTCCCCGATCGTGGGCGTTGCACTCCTCGTATCGACGATACGGAGGGCGGTTACATTATTACGGAGTAATTCACGGAAGCTTCATGGTGAGAGATCTCAGGGGCCGAAATCTATGGGTCGGATGTTGGTTTTGTGGAACCCTTGTGCAGAGCCATAAGGACGTGGAGCTCATTTCCTATCGGCGATGTCTCACCATGATCTACCGATGGGGATTTTTGGTGCCTTAAAACGAAGTATGAAGATTTCTATAACGACTATTCCCGACGTTCTTATCTTGGAGCCTAAGGTCTTCGGTGACGACAGGGGCTTCTTTCTTGAGAGCTACAACGAGTCTGCTTTCCGTCAAGCGACGGGCTCGACGTTGGAGTTCAAGCAGGACAACCATTCGCGCTCCTCAAAAGGCGTTTTGCGAGGGTTGCATTACCAAATCAAGCAGCCCCAGGGTAAGCTAGTGAGAGTCACCCGCGGTGCAGTCTTCGATGTTGTAGTGGATATTCGCCCATCTTCAGCGACGTTTGGCAAGTGGATGGGGGTTGAGCTTAGCGAAAGTAACCATCGGCAGGTTTGGGTTCCTCCGGGCTTGGCACATGGATTCTTGGTTTTGAGCGAGATGGCTGACTTCCTGTACAAAACAACGGACTATTACGCGCCTGCGTATGAGCGCAGCATTGCATGGAATGATCCTGCCATTGGCATCGATTGGCCGATTGAGGGCCTTTCTCTTACCCTGTCGGCAAAGGATGCTGCCGCGCCTTCGCTCGCCGACAGCATTGCTAAAGATTGATTTGGGCACACCGTTCCCCTAAGGCAGTTCATCTGCTCTTATGTGTGCGTCGTGTACCTTGCGCGGATGGTTTGGGTAGACCGCTGATTCGGCCGTACAGCCTCCGTTTGCGCATTAATGGTTTTGAACGTCTCTAAAAACGAAAATGCGTCGCCTTGTCTTTGTCTCAACGGAAGCATTCCCGTTTTCCCCTGAAGAGCCCAGCAGGATCCTGTGCGATACGTTGCGCTCGTTGAGCGACATCGATCGCGCACGCACGACGCTAGTCTTGATTGACGCATTGGTGGATGTCGGCGCCTTCTCCGCCGCGTTTCCCCAAGTGCGGTTGGTAAGAGTAGACACGCAGATGAACGAGAACGGAGGTACCGTTTCACCGCAACATCCTCCCGCTCGAGCCTATTCAAATACACCGTTTCATTGGAAATCGGCCTGCGTGTTCAGAGCCCTTGCTGATTTGGGGAAGGAGTGTTCGCTGGAGTACATCGAGTTCGCCGATAGAGGGGCACTCGCGTTTTGTGCGTTGCAAGAGCATCGGTTACAAGGCTTCTTGCATGAAACCGTTTTTGCTGTTCGTTTGGGCGCCTCGTACACCGCACTAATGCATGCAGAGGCTCGAAGCATTGGTATGGCGGACCTTAACCTCAGCGACCTAGAGCGTAAATGTCTACGAGACTGCGATGCCATCGTGGCGTCGTGCCGAGAAGTGGGTGAGGCCGCTCGTAGGATGTTTGGGTTTAACGATGAGGAATGGGCGCCAAGGCTCATCTGCCACTCACCTCCCGTATTGCTGGATTTTCATGCCCCAACAGAAGTGTCGATCCCTGCTTCTTTGGAGCAACCGATCGTTTTCACGGTAGATTCTCAGAGGCTCAATCGACCCGATCTCTTCGTGCGCGGTATTGTGGGGTTTATGCGTGCGGAGCCACACTACAGAGGCCCCATGGTTTTTCTCGGGGAGTCGGTGGATGAGGTCTATGCTGCTCAGGTACGACGGTGGGTCCCATTGGATTTGATCGATCGGATGAGCTTCAAGTCGAGGTTGGACCAGCGGGAGCGCGAGTCACTCTTTAGTAACGCAACAGTTGTTTTCTCGTCTGCTTTTGATGCTTCCTGTGTGACCGTATGCGAAGCGTCTCTTTTGGGCGCCCGGGTGATCCTGAACGCCACCAACCCGGCATTTGGTAAAGATACACCGTGGATAGACGGCGTCAATTGTCTGAAGTTCGACGGAACGAGCGGCGGATTGGCTCATACGGTGGTGCGCAACTTCCAGGGGAATAGCACATTGCGAACTGTGCAGCTATCCGACGCCCCTTGGCCATGGACGGTAGCGCCTGTGAGGTCGAGCGCTTGGCGGTTCCTGGCGGATGAGCCGCTTGTTTCGATCGTGGTGCCTCATTTCAACCTAGGGTCTTACCTGCAGGCAACGCTTGACAACCTGCTGGAGCAAACCTACAAAAATATTGAGATTTTGGTTGTCGACGACGCGTCAACGGATCAATACAGCGTCAGCATTGTCAATGGCATCGCGAACCAGCCGAGTGAGCGCTTAAGGGTGATTCGTCTTGCAGCGAACGTTGGTTTAGCGGGAGCTCGCAATGTGGGGGTGCGTCATGCCATGGGGCGTTATGTGTTGACGCTTGACGCAGACGATTTAATCCATCCGAGCTTTCTCTCGGTCGGCGTAGCGGCGCTTGAAAACAGCCTTGAGTTCGACATCGTGGTGACGCCCGCCGGCTATTTTCACGACGGTAAGGGGTCGGGCTCCCCTGGTGCGTCGATTGAGTTTTCCGACTATTTGGTGTTTTCGGGCGAAGCAGTTGTGGCTGGTCTTCTGGAAAATAGATTTTCAACTGCAACTGCTTTGTTTCGGAAATCGGTGCTGGATCGATTTCCGTATGACGAAAGTCTGAGTTGCTACGAGGATTGGTCGCTGTTTATGCGGATGTGTGATGCAGGAGTGCGCAGCATCGTCACAACGGACATTTTTTTCTACTACAGAAAGCGCCCTAGCTCCATGGTGCACGCGCCCCGTGACAAGTTGCGTATGCAGATGGAGTATCGTGACATGTTGCGGTCAGGTGCCCCTGATTCTGTCAAGCAAAAATCAAGACATTTGCTCATCGGATTGGCGTCCCCGGCTGCTGGCGTTGCGGGATCTGATGGATATGACGCGCTGATGCGAAAACTTACCAATGGGGCATTTGGTGCACGCGGGGAGTTCGATGATCAAGTGGCGTTTGCTAGTTTGAAGATTTCCCGTTGGCTCGAAAGAACGGCGCCGGGTCTGCTCCGTGCCGGATTGGGGGCGGCCCGTTGGATGTGGCGTATCGGTAGGCAATCGCAAGGCAGAAGAGACGCATGAGCTCGTAAAAACGCGAGGTTTTGATGTTGGTGCTTGCTAAGTGACAGGAGGGGGGCGCATAGGTTTGCACTGGCGTACTCAGGCGCACGATGCTTGCCCAGATTGGAGCGACAGCGTGGTAAGGATCGACGACACCAGGTTAGCTGGGTTAAACCGTTCTGCCGCTTTGAGGCAGCCTGCGGCTGAGAAGGCTTCGATGTTGTGATTCCCGCTCAAGATGGCCTCTATCACGCCAGTCAGTTCCTGGCTATCACGATAGATAAACATCTCTCTTTCTTGGGCGAAGTGCGTTTCCAGCATCTCGTTGGGTGCCGCCACCACATATGATCCAGCGCTGAACGCGCCCATGACGCTTGCACGAAAGCCTGCTTCATGCGGCAAAGGGCAGACCACGGTCTTCGCGTCGGCCATTGACTGCAAGAGCTCCTTTGCCGAGCAGCTTGGCCGGCGAGTAAAGGAAGAGCCTGGAAACTCGCGTCCGATATCTTGATCTGTGACGATCGTTACAGGCAGGTGTTTGAGTGCGTTCAATAGCTCTCGACGACGCTCTCGTTTTACAAAGTCAATCGTTGATGCAATGAGGCGAGTGATGTCTTCGCTAGCAAAGTTCACCGCAGTGTGGATATCCTGCAGTGCAAGAATCGTTTCGATCATCGGGTTTAGCCGCAGGTCAGTTACGGCTCGCGACACTACTGATTCGAAAACTTCTTTGTAGATACGGTCCTTGTGCCTGAATGTGTAGGCATAGCGCTGACGCACAGATTCGGAGTCCGTTGAGCCGAGCGGTAGAAGAATGTCAATTGAGCGATGTGAGAAGGTTTTTTTCGGAATCTCGCTGGTGGCGTGCGGGAAGGTAATGCCGGGCACATACCGCACGTTCTTGATGCCTAGCAGCCGGGCGATGAAGACATGATTGTAATCCGTCAGCATAAGATTGCGATGAGTGCTGACAGAGTGGATCTGATGCGTCATCTCATGATGAACTGGAGAGTCGCGCATGAGGTCAATCAATGGCTTGCGGTAGTACTCGAATGCCGACGTAAGGTGCGGCTTTTGAGTGACAACTGAGAGCTCAGAGCCGTGACCATTGAAGCTCACGAAGAATTTACAGCGCGGATCCAGGTAGCTGTCTGAGAGCTGACGAATATTTTTGACATGGTCAATCTGCTTTATCTTTACACCCTGCGCTTCGAAGGCGGCGACGAGTTCGTTGGCGAACATTTGATTCTGGTCGTGCTTGTCTGATTCGGCCGAGAGAAGAATGGTGCCGTAGTGGTCGGAGTCGAATCCGTTGAGAACGTGTTTCATTTGGATTGACCGAAGGTCCGTAAGAGTTTCTGCTTGATGCGGGAGGCTCGATTTCGAAAGCGCCTGCCTAAGGTGGGTGGTGGCAGTGGTACGGTCATGAGTTCGACAAGTGCTGCTTCTTTGGCGGCGACCACGCCTCTCAATTCCTCCACACCCTCGGCAAGCTTGTGGTACTCATGTAGCAGACTGTCGTGTCGGCGTTCTATATCCTCTTTGCCTGCCATGAGGCCGGCATTTAGTGCCAGCAAGTGGATGAATCGAGCGGCATCTAAGTCGGTCGTCGCCGTCGGGCGGATGATCAGTTTTTCGCGCGCGAGCAGTTGCGTGGTGATGACTTGGGTTCTGGCCCACAGTTGTCTGTCTGTATCAAAGATCTCGTGAAACTTCTTCCAGTTCGCGTATGACATTCTGTAAAGGCGCTCGGGGTCTGCAGTCAGCTTAGCGATTCTTGCAATCGTTCGTTCTGTGTCTTCGTCAAGAAGTACAACGTCCTCATCATCGGTGAATGCAACGTTGAGCGCGAGAGGATCGCTGATCAGATTGAGCACTCCATGGAACCCTGCTTCCATACAGGCGCCGGTGGGAAATCCGTCAAAGGCACCTTCAAGCCCCGCAGCAGGTCTGTTCACCGAGAGAATCATGTCCATCTGCGGGTAGAAATTTTTGAAGAATGTGTTGGGTTGGCTGCCGTGGAAAGTGATGCTTTTTGCTGCTGAGCCAAGCGGCAACTGGTCCGGCGTGTAGTCTCCGACGACATGGAAGCGCACATGCGGATGTGAATCGGCAAACGCCTGAGCGACCGCCACAAACTGGTCGTAGCCCTTTTTCTTGACATCGTCGCCATAACGATGCGCTACAAAGCAGATGTCGATGCTGTCTTTGTGCTGCCCAAAGAGTTTTTTGTCGCGAGAGAAATCGAAATGGTGTCGTGTGTTGTAAACACCACCGTAAATGAACTCAATTTTCTGGGGGTCACACCCGATTTTTTCAATCAGGTATCTTTTTGAAATGAGCTGCGTGGTAATGATTTTTCTGCATAGTGGTGAAGCCGAAAGAATCCGTAGTTTCTCATCGCTGTGTTCATTGTTGAGTTCAAAGCTGCCGCCGGGGTATAGCTGGAGAATGAAGGGAATTCCCCGTTTCTCAAGCATAGGGAAAGCTTGAAAAGCGTTGTGCAAAAACGTGATGTAGGCCAATGCCGGAACCGTCTGCTGGAGCTCGGATATTCGCTTGATCTTTGATTTGATTTTTAAGCTGAAGTCACTTTTTTCAAGGTGTTGATCGAAACTCAAGTTGGATGCCCAGGCGTGCCATCCCTCGGTCGACATCAAAATTGAAGAGTCAAAAAAAGACAGGTAGTGCGCGTACTCAAGCGTTCGAAAAGGCGAAAAAGCACATGGAAGCATCTCGTCGATGATGAGGAGATCACAATAGGTGTAGATCGGCGCTTGAGCGTCTTTGAGGCTATTCAATTTGATCCAGTGCAGTTCGTGGTGACTTCGATGTGTACGAAGGGCGGTCGCATCGTTTATGTGCCGATCTTCGAATGCATGCTTACTTATTGTGGCAGGCATTGCAGTCGATGAAAGCAGACGGGGCATACTGTTTGCTGCGGACCCTTTTATTTTTCAGAGCTTGCGAACTGGTGGTGGCGCTGCAACCGCATGTCTGATGCACTGGTCGCCATCTTTTCAGTTGAAATTGCCGCGTGAAGCACAAGGGACGTGGCTTGGTGCTAAGGTGCTACAAAGCTTCCCTATGCAGGTAATCGGCGTGGAGTAGCGTAGCGCATCTGTTCGATATCGCTCCGATGATGCCCAGCGGTTCTTGCGTTGATTTATGCGGCAAGACTTTGAATTTCAAGCGATAGACACATTCAAAATGAGTCGCCCAGATACTGTGTGGACTCGCGGTTGTGCGGGCGCTTTTGTGTCAGCCGGACATCTATAATCTTTGCTGCCTTCCCATTGCAGCTTGATCAAGCTGTTGATTTTCAATGGGCTGATAAATGATCGGGTTGCATGTCTGCATGTGCGATGGGGAGGCGGTAAGTATTATTTGGCGTCGGCTGCATGTCGTTAGCCGTCCAAATCGTGTACTGGCCTCTGTTTTTGACTGGGTTCCGCACGATTACGATCCGATTCAACATACCGTTGCAGATGACTCTTTTGATTTATGGGGCTGGCGGCCTTGGGCGAGAAGTCTTGGCGGCCCTGCAATCCAGCGGGGTCGATGTGGCTGGCTTTGTCGTAGACCCTGGCTTTTCGGACGGTGAAATCAGGGGTTTGCGGGTGCGCGCCGCTGTGCTGGATGCGTCTCTTGCTAGAACCGCACGGTTTGTCCTCGCTGTGGGTGATGGTCAGGCACGTCAACGTGCGGCCTTGTCACTAGGTAACGAAACAGAGTTCTGTACAGTTCTTCATCCCGCAGCGGTCGTTGGGCCTGGCGTATCGATCGGGAAGGGGGCCATGCTCATCGGTCCGGCCAATGTCACAACGGACGTTGCCATTGGGGCTCATGTGCTAATCAATCCTGGCTGCACGATTGCCCACGACTGTGTCCTCGAAGACTTTGTCAATCTCGGCCCGTCATGCAGCCTTGCGGGCCGCGTTGCCGTGCGCGAAGGCGCTAACCTGGGGGTAGGCGTGTCGGTCGCTCCAGGTGTCGTGATTGGCGCTTGGTCTACCGTGGGGGCTGGCGCTGTTGTGATACGCGATGTAGAGCCCGGATCGACAGTCGTTGGTGTTCCCGCTCGCACCATTCGTCACAGTGGTAGCCAGCGTTCAAGCTAAGCGCTCGTGACCTTCTTTTGTAAAACCACCACAAATCTTTCAGCCATGCCAACCGAATCCAACGAGACATCGCCCGCAGTCATTAGAGTCCTGCTGCCGAGGCTGCCTGAGACTGCCAAGCTCATTCCTTACCTTGAACGTATTGACCGTTCGCGCACCTACAGCAACTATGGCCCGCTTAGCGGCGAATTTGCGCAGCGCTTGGGTGAGTTGGTGGGGGGGAGTCATGCAGCACTGACGTCGAACGGCACCACAGCCATCGAGCTTGCCCTAAAGTTGCGCTCAAAACCTGGTGGCTACTGCTTGATGCCCGCTTTCACTTTTATTGCCAGCGCGCATGCGGTCTGCAATGCAGGGTTGACCCCATATTTGCTCGAAGCTGACCCAACCTCTTTGGCTCTTACTCCCGAAATTGCCGTTGCGGCACTCAACTCGGTCCCAGGTCCGGTTGCATCGGTGTTGGTCGTCAGTGCGTTTGGTGCACCGCCTGATCTGGCAGGTTGGGCGGCTTTCGAAGAGCGCTACGGCATTCCTGTTGTCTTTGATGCTGCTGCTGCTGTGACTTCTCTCTCCGGCATTGGGAAGCAACCCGTCTGCGTCAGTTTGCACGCAACCAAGACTTTGGGTATTGGTGAAGGGGGCGCAATCTTTTGTTCCGACAGCGATTTCATCGCCCGCGCCAAAGCCATGACCGGTTTTGGTTTTGCTGCCGCTGAACGAGTCTCTTCGGTGCGCGCCGGCAACTACCGGATCTCTGAATATGCAGCGGCCGTTGGGTTGGCCGGATTGGATGGCTTGCCGAAGCGTCTTGAGGAAATGAGCGCTTTGACCTTGGCTTATGCCAATCTGCTGAAAGGAAAGGATGTGCACCTTCAGCCCGGCGTTGGGACCGATTGGGTCACTATGACTTTGAACGTCATTGTTCCGGCAGAAAAAGCGGATGCCACGACGCGGCGGCTAGACGATGCAAAGATTGAGTGGCGCCGTTGGTGGGGCCTCGGCTGCCATCGGCACCCTGCCTTTGCTGATGTTCCTCGAGCAGACCTGTCTGCGACTGACATCCTCGCAAAACGTGTTATTGGATTACCGTTCCATGATGGTCTGTCTGCCGCAGACTTAGACCGTATCACCCGTTGCATCGAATGAGCACGAGGCCACTTCTTTCGTATATCGTTCTTTCATACAACTACGAACGGTATATCGGTAAGACACTACAAAGTATTCTGGACCAGACGGTGCAGGACTTTGAAATTGTGGTTGTGGACGATGGGTCGTCGGACAATTCTGTCGCCATCGTGTCGGCTATGAGTGATCCGCGGATCAGGCTTTTCGTGAACGAGAAGAATATAGGCGGAGCCGCAAGCTACAACCGCGCGGTGCAAGAAGCACGGGGCGAGTGGTTGGTTAACTTGGATGCGGATGATTGGATCGACCCAAAAAAGGCAGAGATTCAGTTACAAGCAGCAAGCCTTGATCCTAGGCTCGACATCATCGGGTCTTACGTCGCCTTCTACGATGAGAACGATGTGCGTCACCCTTCGGCAGAAGTACTGGAGGGATATGTTAATCAACCGTATGACCTCAATCTCGTCGATACCTGGATCGGGACTAACTATCTCTGTCGCTCTTCGACCATGGTGCGCGCGTCAGCCCATGCCAGGGTTGGATTGGACGATCCTGCAATGGTGCGCGCGCCGGACTACGAGTTGTGGACTCGAGCGCTGCGGATGGGTTGTCGCTTTGCTGTGATTCCCCAACCCCTCACATTCATGCGTATGCACTCGCGTGGGGTGACACATGCCGATCCAACGGGAACCTTGCTGGAGATGGGCTACGCCACGCAGCGCAATCTGGTGCCGCTCGCGCAGGATCGGTCGTTGTTTCCGTCCATTACGCGTATGGTCACTTGGTTGGGCAATCACCCATCACTTAGCCGGTTGCACCCTTCTCAGGCGCATCGCATGATCGGCACACTAATGCAATCGACAGCGATTGAGGGCTTTCCTCAATTCGTGGCCTTGCTTGCCGATGACAAGGTGAGTCCTGAACTGGCTGGCATTGGCCAACGCTGCTTACCTTTTGTCGCCCCCACTTCTGATGCCCATCAGCAAAACGTCAAGCTGCACGAAGACATCAAGGCTTTCATTGAAGCGAGAGACTATTTTCGAAGCGAAAGCGAGAAGTGGGAACGCAGTTATCAAGAGCTTGACGCTCAGCATCAAGCGATGCTGGCGTCCAGGTCGCGCGCGGCGGTGCTCGCGGATGCTCTGGCCCGGGCGCGTAGTCAGGGCTTGCGTTCGATTCCCCGACGTGCTTGGGCGCGTCTGATGAGAGAGATGAAGAAATGACAGCTCCGCGCGTTCTTGCACTGCTTCCGTTTTTGGTGAAGGGGGCTTTGTCTATCGATATTTTCCGTGCCCTCAGAGCACGCGGCGTTCAGATTGCGGTAGCGTTTTGCGACGATGCATCGTCAATCTATGAGCCAGATCAGATGGCCGACTTCGAGGCAACTGGCGATTTGATTGACTTGACGTCCATGGTTGGTGCCAAACGTCTCGGCTTGATCCATGATCTGGTTGTTGATCGAAAGATCGATCTGGTCCTGCAGGTGGGGGCAACAGATCTTTATCACTTGCTTCCATATTTGAAGGAGCGGTTGCCGCAGGTCCGGATCGCTGACATCTTGTACAACGAATTCGGCCACACGCTGAATCACTTCTTGTATGAGGGGTGCATCGACGCCGTCATTGTCGAGAGTGACTTCATGCGAGCGTTCGTTAAGCGTTCATCTTGTAAACCTAGTCCTTCGGTCGAGGTTGTCTATAGTGGCGTCGACTTAGCGGAGTTTTCTCCAAGTAATAGGACTGCAGATCCAAGGCTCAAAATTGGCTATGTTGGGCGCATGTCGGACGAGAAGAACCCTCTGGGATTCATTGGGTTGGCCGAAGGGCTGGGACGCAAAAATGCAACCCTAAACTTTGAGATGTTTGGTGCAGGCGGCGATGCCGCCATGGTCAAGGCGCGTGCCGCAAAGAGCGATATTGCCGAGCGACTCACATTCCATGGGTTTGTAGCGCATTCACGTGACGCTTTGCGCCAGCTTGATGTCCTTATCCTGCCTTCGAAGTTTGATGGCCGGCCTGTGATCCTGATGGAAGCGAATGCTTGCGGTGTTCCTGTGATCGCCGCTCCGGTGGGGGGTATTCCAGAGCAAGTGCAAGATGGGATTAGCAGCTTTTTGATTCCGCCTACCGATGTCGACCGCATCCATGCTTTGATTTCAGAGTGGCAAGAGGCGCCGCAACTGCTCGAAGTCGTGAAGCGTGCTGCACGCACACACGCAGAGCAAAATTTCAGTCGTGAAAAAATGATTGCGCGCTACGAAGCAGCTTTTACAAATGTGGCTGCTGGGAACGATCAAGTCGTTTCTATGTCAGCGTCGGCGTAGGGAGGAGAGTCAACCAAAAGCCTGTAAGCGAGGCGGTTGACTTCCTATCAGGGCTTCATGGGGCCGGTCTTGCGCCGCAATGCATCGTGTAGGCCCCGGATCATGCTTCGCAGATATTGGCCCCGGGGTGAGAGAAACAGCGCCGTGCCGATAAATTTAAGCAATAGGCGTGGAATGTCCTGCGCGATCCACACGGCAGGCGTCTCCTTTCGGCCATACAGAAGCACCCGGTTGCGCATGATGTAGTAGAGCCTGACGGGCGAGTGGATCTTGATGCCTCCGCTGACCAATCGTGACGGGCGTACTGCGTCGCCAATGCTATGCTGCATTTGAGCATCGCAAATGCCATAGAGGGACATTCCCCGATGCAAGGCGCGAAAACACCACTCCAGATCCACGTTGTCGATGAACAAGCCTTCGTCCATGGGGCCAACGCGGTCGATAGATGACAGCGGAAGCAGCGTGCCAGAGGATATTAAAAAATCGCACTTGACGTGCCGCCCCGGGCCGCCTGTGAGTTTTTTGCTGACGGGAAATCCCACCCGCACGAACGGTGCGATATAGCCGGTGCGTCGATCTCGGAACTGCGGACCGACCGCCGCAACGGACTCTGTTTGGCTTAACGCGGTCAGCGCATTTTTTAAAGTCTGCACCATGGCCACATCTGGCTGACTGTCTTGGTCCAGCAGCAACAGGTAGCCGAACCCCGCGTCGCGAGCATAGTCGGCTGCACGGTTCATGGCAGCCGCCAGTCCCACGTTCAAGGGGGAGCGGGTCACGACCACCGAGGTAGATTCGGTTTTAGAAAGGTATGTTGCGAGTTTCGGATCGGTGGTGCCGTTATCGAAAATCAGCAATCGACCTACCTGGTTTTCAACGCTTGCCACCACCTTTCGAAGCATGTCGACTTCGGGGCGATAGGTAATGATGACGGCGCAGACGTCCGACTCGACGGGAATGGGCGCGGCAGGGCTCATCCGCGTATTTTCGAGATGTCGCTCAACACAGACTTTATGCCGTTGGAGAATTGCGTGTAGCGTCCGCTCGCATACTCGCACAAGACGGCAACGATGCGCGGCGCGATACCCTGCGGTAGGTGGGCACGAAACTGGGCGTGTTTGAGCCGTTCTGACAACATGTGCTGCACCGGTGCTGACAAACGAATGTTCCCAGCGGCAGCCTGGTCCATCAATGAGTGGGTGCGAAGAAGTAAACGTTCCATGAACGCAGTGCGCGTGACGGCGCCGCCAGTGATGCGCTCCATGATGCCACGTGGCCTTGCGCCCACTTGATTCTTGTCATGTTGTCGGTAGTCGATCGTCGACTCTTCCAGGCAGTCGACACGACCTTGGGTTGCTGCAAGCATGGCCAGCCACTCATCGTGTATCCAGCCAGGCGGAACGTTGAAGCCGTTCTCGATCACGCTGCGTCTGATTGCCATCGTCGCACCGGTAGCCACATTTCTTTTGACCAAGACTTGGAAGGCTTTGCCGCCGTGAATTGCATCCAGCTCATTGCGGGTGACTTCAAATGCCTCGAAGACTGTCCGTTTGAGGCTGGCACCGCTTGCATCCACCAGGTCGGCATCGCTGTGTAACATGAGTAGATCGGGGCGCCGCTCAAACTCTTCAGCAAAGCGGCGCAACTTATTGGGATGCCATACGTCGTCTTGATCACAAAGAAAAACGAGGTCCCCCTTTGCCGCAAGCAACGCTTGGGTGAAATTTTTGACGTAGCCGAGGTTGGCCGGATTGCTGCTGACAGACATCTTGATGCCACGGTCGGCAGCACGGTCTGCAAAGACTTTCAATTGTTCCAGCGTCTCATCTTTCGAGACATCGTCGAAGGCCACAATTTCGTCTGGGGTCACGCTCTGCGTCAATAGACTTTCGAGCTGTTCCGGTAGATAGCGTGCACCTTGGTAGGTGCAAAGCGCGACCGAAATGGACAACCGCTTGTTAACGCCAAGCGTGGAAATGCCGCTGTGCTCTCCTGGCCCCACTTGGCTCATTCGGCGTCCGTCGGCTCGATTGCGTACGCATCGATGATGCGACCGTGCTCCAAGTGAATGACTCGGTTGCATTCCTTACGAATCAAATCTGGTGAGTGAGATGCCAACACCAGAATGCCCGAATTCGAAACGACTTCTCGCATCCGTTTCTCTGCTTTTTCGGTGAACTCAGCGTCACCGACCGACAGCCATTCGTCCATAAGCAGGATATCTGCTTTGACGCTGGTGGAGATCGCAAATGCCAGCCGCATCATCATGCCAGTGGAGTACGTCCGAACCGGCATGTTCACGTATTCACCCAGCCCGCTGAATTCACAGATGCCGGGCGTCAGGTCATCGACCTCTTTCTTGCTCATGCCCATGACCAAGCCACGCAGCATGATGTTCTCAACTCCGGTGGCGTCACCCTCTATGCCAAGAGACGGATCGATCAGACTTGCAACTGAGCCCTCGCGCACAAACTCGCCTGAGGAGGGTTCATAAACTCCCGCCAGTGTGCGGAGCAGCGTTGATTTGCCAGCCCCGTTGTGGCCAATCAGGCCCAGTCGGTCGCCATTTTTCAGTTCAAGGTTGATCCCGCCAAGGGCCTCGACTACGTTCACACCGGTTTCTTTGCCAAAACGACCACCTGTGACCGAGGCGGCGAGTGTCTTCTTCAGCGAAGCAGAGCCCGCTCCGTAAATCGGGAAGTTGACCGATGCGTTTTTCAGTGAGATGAGAGCCATGTTCAGAGCCAATAGACGACGCGGCGACGGTATTTTGAGAAGAGTACGCAGGCAATTGTGAGGTTCAGAGTAGTCCAGATGAGGATGCCAATCCAGCTGTGCGTGCTGGCGACCCCTCCCATCAAAGGAAGTCTGAGCAATTCAAGCATCTGTGCCAGTGGGTTCCAAAGGATGTATTGGGAGCGACCGGAGAGACTCTCTGGCAGCCAAAAGACAGGGGTAAGAAACAGGAGCATTTGCATCACGCTGGTGACTATCTGTGTGACGTCTCGGAAACGCGTGCAAACCAGGCCCAATGCCAGCCCAATGGCATGCGCATTGATCAGCAGGATCAGGAATGCGGGCACGAACAACAGAGCCGACCAGCCAAGTGAAATGCCTGCCCACAACGCGACAGGGATGTACAGCACGATCTGATGCAAGAACTGGATCAGGTTACGGGACATGCTCCGCCATACAAATAAGTTGATGGGGAAATAGCCTTGCTTCAGGTAGTTGGCGGAACTTACGAACGAAGTGCAAGACTCAGCGATCACGCTGGAGAAGAAGCCCCAAAAAATGAGACCCAGTGTCAAGTGTGGGAAGAACTTGGTTAGCTCTGTACCGAACAGCGAACTGTAGAGCGGTCCCATTCCGCCAATCATGGCACCCATGCTGAGTGTGATCCAGAACGGTCCGAGCATGGAGCGGCGATAACGCAGCACGATATCAAACCAGGCAAGCGTCCACCAAATGTCCGTGCGGCGGGTGCCTTCCCACCAGTCGGCCCATGCGCTGCGGTGGAGGTTGGAGTGGACTTGGCTCATAGAACGCCGCCTGCTTTCACTAGGGAAGGGCTATGTGAAACGCTCAGTTGTCGAAAATCTGTGGGAGAGACTAAATTCATAGTGGTCGAAGGTGGGCCGGTACATCCAGGCTTCTGGTGGTCAGTGTTTGTAGAGCGCGCTCGTAGTGCGCATCGCCACTGCACTCCGCTGATTTTAACGGTCCGCGATGCGCCTATAGCGCCAAAAGGCTACGGACGTCCAGACCTTCAATAGACTGGTGATATGCCAATACAGGTGGCGGTGGCTTCTATGGCTTGCTCGCTGGGCGTCGTGTGTCGCGTGAAGGTCCTCGCACACTTGTAGCTGCCAACCAGCGAGGCGTGTGCGGGCGCAGATATCGAAATCTTCCCCGTACATAAAGAAACGGTTTTCGTCGAAGCCACCGATCTGCGCGTAGGTTTTTTGGCGAAACAGCATGAACAAGCCGGGAATCCAGGCAGGGGTCTTTGGTGGGGTATATCCAGGGCGGCGGCGCGTCAGGATCTCCAGTGGAGTGATCACGCCGCGATGTTGTTCTGGTTCGGTCTTGCCCGGTTCAAGGATACGGGGCGTGAGCAGTCCACTTTCCGGGTGGGCCTGGGTCAGTAGCGCCTTAAGCACATTGTTGTCCAGGCGAATGTCTGGGTTTAGTACCAGAAACCAAGGTGAGGAGCACTTTTTGAAGGCTTGGTTGTGATTGGCGCCGAAGCCTTTTGGCGAGCTATTGAAGATCCGTTCGACGGGGAGGTCGACTGTCAAATCCGTGACAAGATCTGGCTCCGGAATGTTTTCGGTCAGAACGACTCTCTCTATGACCGATCGACTGAATGCATTGAGTTGCCTGAGCAAAGGCAGAATCATCTCCATTTGTCCATGGCTCACGATGGAAACCGTGATGGCGCGGTCGATGGACTGTGGCGATGGTGTCTCAAGATGCATAGGCGAAGCCGGCAAAGTAGTCAAAGAGGTCAGTAGGCTAAGGCCGTATACCTGAGAATTGGGTATTGGGGTATTTGCCCCACAGGTGTTAAGCGGCAGGCAGTTTAAACTGTGTAAAGAGTCGGCAAAGCGATCGACTGTTTGTGCCGGGACCGAATTCTTCGTGATCCCTCGGCTTGTAGCCCCCGATTCCGATCGTTTTACATGTTTTTTCTGTTGTGTTTGAGTTTTTGGGTGGCCATGTTCACCGGACTTGTTGTCGTACGTCGTGCACGTGGACACGCCCGCCGTTATGGCGATGCCATGCCGCAACGTTTCCATGTTGGAGACGTGCCGCGGCTGGGCGGAGTAGCCATTTTCGTCGGCTTGTTTGCCGCGTGGAGCGTGGCAATCGTCATCTTTTTCTTGCAGAACTATGGCAACCTGGGCATCAACGCTGGCATGGTGGGGGCTTGGACTGCAGCGTTGTTGCCGGCTTTGGTTGGCGGCATTGCAGAGGATTTCACGCAGCGCCTCAGCGTGCGTTATCGCCTTGGATTGACGGCGCTCTCTGGCATATGTGCGTCGTTCTTGGTCGGAGCTGCCGTGCCGCGCCTTGGAATACCTTACGTTGATAACTTATTGCTTAGCGCCCCATGGCTTGGCATGGTACTCGCCTTGATGGCTGTCATGGGACTGCCCCATGCGTTCAACATCATTGACGGCTATAACGGGCTATCAGGAATGGTCGCGCTGATCGTTTCGCTGGCACTAATCTATGTGTCGCTTCAGGTGGGCGACAGGCAACTGGCTGGCATGCTGGTGTGTCTCACGGGCGCGACGGCGGGTTTTCTGATCTGGAATTACCCGCGCGGAATGCTCTTCGCGGGCGATGGGGGGGCCTATTTATGGGGTGTCATCATCGCATTGGGCAGCATCGTCTTGGTGCAACGGCACGAGCAGGTTTCGCCTTGGTTTCCGATGCTGTTGTTGATCTACCCAGTTTGGGAAACACTTTTTTCCATCTATCGAAAATGGGCTCGGGGCATGTCTCCTGGTGTAGCGGATGCCTTGCATTTTCATCAACTGATTTACCGCCGTATCGTGCACGGTGTGTTCCATGATGACGAGTCGCGTCGCGTCTTGATGCGCAACAACCGCACATCGCCTTATCTTTGGGCTTTTACCTTGCTGACGGTCGTGCCAGCGGTTTTGTTCTGGCGCAATACGGTGGTGTTGGCTGTGGTTTGCGCATTGTTCGTGATTGCCTACGTCTCTGCCTACCTGATGATCATCCGCTTCAAGGTGCCGCGCTGGTTGCGCAAGTGAGCGCATAAGCTTGGGTTGTAGGGTTCACCGATTTGCCGCGCTGCTCAGGCACAATAAGAAAATCGCTTCGATTTGACTGATCACACGGAATTGACATGACCGACACCACGTTGATTGCCCCCCGGGACAAGGCTGAGATCCTGGCCCAGGCGCTGCCTTACATCCGCAAGTTTCACGGCAAAACCATCGTCATCAAGTACGGCGGCAATGCCATGACCGACCCCGAGTTGCAGGCCGACTTTGCCGAAGACGTGGTGCTGCTCAAGCTGGTGGGCATGAACCCCGTGGTGGTGCATGGTGGCGGCCCGCAAATCGAGACCGCGCTCAAGCGTCTCGGCAAAAAGGGCGAGTTCGTGCAGGGCATGCGCGTGACCGATGCCGAGACCATGGAAGTGGTCGAGTGGGTGTTGGCTGGTGAAGTGCAGCAAGACATCGTGGGCCTGATCAATCAGGCCGGCGGCAAAGCGGTGGGCCTAACCGGGCGTGACGGCGGCTTGATCCGTGCGCAAAAGCTCAAGATGCTCGACAACGCCGACCCCTCCAAAGAACACGACGTGGGCCAGGTGGGCGATATCGTCTCCATTGACCCGAGCGTGGTCAAGGCGTTGCAAGATGACGCCTTCATTCCCGTCATCAGCCCCATCGGTTTTGGCGAGAACAACGAGAGCTACAACATCAACGCCGACGTGGTGGCCAGCAAGCTCGCTACCGTGCTCAAGGCCGAGAAGCTGATGATGTTGACCAACATTCCTGGCGTGCTCAACAAGGCCGGCGAGCTGCTGACCGAACTGACTTCGCGCGAGATCGATGAGCTGATCGCCGACGGCACCATCTCCGGTGGCATGCTGCCCAAGCTAGCGGGTGCGATCGACGCGGCCAAGAGTGGCGTGAATGCGGTGCACATCGTGGACGGCCGCGTGCCTCACGCCATGTTGCTTGAAATCTTGAGCGACCAGGCTTTCGGCACCATGATCCGCTCGCATTGAGCGGCGAGACTAGCCACCGCGTGTCCATGCCTGAGCCCACAGCCGAAGAGCTTCATTCCACCGAGGACGGCGCTGCACCAGGAGCGTTGGTGCGCAAGCGCCCGCGCGCAGGCGAACGTCGTGTGCAGATCTTGCAGGCGTTGGCGGCCATGCTGGAGCAACCCGGCACCGACCGCGTGACCACCGCCGCTCTTGCCGCGCGGCTAGAGGTGAGTGAAGCCGCGCTTTACCGGCACTTCGCCAGCAAGGCGCAGATGTTCGAGGGGCTGATCGAGTTCATTGAGTCGTCGGTGTTCTCACTGCTGAACCAGATCATGGCCAAGGCGGATGCGGCCAGTGTTTCCGAGCCGCCAGTGCTCGACGCTGGCTTGCGCCAAGCCGCGCGCATGGTGGCGGTGCTGTTGCAGTTTGCCGAGAAGAACCCCGGCATGACGCGCGTGATGGTGGGCGACGCGCTGGTGCTCGAGAACGAGCGTCTGACACAGCGCATGAACCTGTTTTTCGACAAGATTGAGGCGACGCTGCGCCAATGCCTGCGCGAAGCACATGCCGCTGCGGCCAGCGATACGCCCACGGTGGATGCGCAGGTGCAGGCTTCGGTGTTGGTGGCATTCGCGCTGGGGCGTTTGCAGCGTTATGCGCGCTCGGGCTTCAAGCGCGCGCCCACCGAGCAACTGGAATTGAGCCTCGCCATCCTGCTCTGAGGCCGCAGCGCCACGCATTTAACGAAAACAGGCCGTGCGGCAAATGCCCACGACCTGTTTGTTTTTGGCTTGAAAGCGCGATCTGGATCAGGCCGGAACGGTCAAGCCCACCTTCTGGCCGGCCGCGCGGATTTCTTCCCAGGTTTGGCTGTCCACTGTGATGCCTTCCTTGGCGCGCGCGATGCGTGTGGCGCGTTCGGGTTCGCCGGCGATCTGCACGTGGTCCACGCCAGGTGCCGCGGGGCCTTGGCGCAAGGACTCAATAAACGCGCGCGCTTCTTCGGTGAACGTTTCTTGTGTGCCCAATTTGGCGGGGTCGATGAGTACCGTGAGCATGCCGTTGTAGACCGAGCGCGCGGTGGTGGTGGGCCGGTGCCAGGTTCCGCCACCCGAGAGTGCGCCGCCCAGCAGTTCGCAGGCCACGGCCATGCCGTAACCCTTGTGTTCGCCAAACGTCATCAGCGCCCCAAACAGGCCGTTGCTTTGCGGCACCACGACCACGCCGGGGTCGGTTGTGGGGTTGCCGTGCTCGTCGATCAGCGAGCCGGGTTCGGCTTGCTGGCCTTTGTTGTAAGCCACGCGCATCTTGCCCTGCGCGAAGCGGCTGGTGGCGAAGTCGAGCACAAAGGGCTCTTGCCCCAGCAGCGGCACACCGATGCAGCAAGGGTTGGTGCCAAAGCGGCCATCGGCGCCGCCCCATGGTGCCACCACTGGGCGCGACAACACGTTGACGAAGTGCATCGACACCAAACCTTGCGCCACCGCCATTTCGGCAAAGTGGCCGATGCGGCCCAGGTGGTGCGCGTGGCCCAGCGTCATGATGCAACTGCCGTGTTGCTTGGCGCGCGCCATGCCCAATTCCATGGCCTGCTCGCCCACCACCTGGCCGTAGCCTCGCTGGCCGTCGAGTGCAAGCATGCTGCCGATGTCGAGGTTGATCTTGACGCTGGTGTTCGGGCTCAGGCCGCCTTCGAGTACCGCATCCACGTAACGCGGCAACATGCCCACGCCGTGTGAATCGTGGCCGCTCAAGTTGGCCAATACCAAATTGCCAGCGACTTTTTCAGCTTCGGCGGGGCTGCTGCCAGCGGCGACTAAAACGGCAGCGACTTGCGCTTGTAGTGCGGGTGCGAGAAGTGTTTTTGACATGTGAATATTCAATAGAGTTTGCTGTTTACATCACCGCGCCGATTTGCCATGGCACAAATTCGTTTTGGCCGTAGCCGTGTTTTTCGCTCTTGCTTTTCTCGCCCGATGCCGTGGCCAGCACCAGTTCAAAAATGCGTTGCCCCATGGCTTGGATGGAGCTGCCGCCGTCGATGATTTCGCCGCAGTTGATGTCCATGTCTTCTTCCTGCCGTTGCCACAGAGCCGAGTTGGTGGCCAGCTTCAGCGAGGGCGTGGGCGCACAGCCATAGGCGGAGCCACGGCCGGTGGTGAAGCAGATCATGTTGGCGCCGCCGGCTACTTGGCCCGTGGCGCTCACGGGGTCGTAGCCGGGGGTGTCCATGAAGACGAAGCCGTGCGCCGTCACCGGCTCGGCGTATTCGTACACACCTTCGAGGTTGCAGGTGCCGCCCTTGGCCACGGCGCCGAGCGACTTTTCCAGAATGGTGGTCAGGCCGCCGGCCTTGTTGCCGGGCGAAGGGTTGTTGTTCATCTCGCCACCGTTGATCTCGGTGTAGTGCTCCCACCACTTGATGCGGCCCACCAGCTTGTCGGCAATCTCGGGGCGCACGGCGCGGCGCGTGAGCAAGTGTTCGGCACCGTAGACCTCGGGTGTTTCGCTCAGAATAGCGGTTCCGCCGTGGGCCACCAAGATATCGACCGCCGCGCCTAGCGCGGGGTTGGCGCTGATGCCCGAGTAGCCATCCGAGCCACCACACTGCAGGCCGATGGTGATGTGCGAAGCGTCGCACGGTTCGCGCTTCACGTCGTTCACACGCGGCAGCATCTCGGTGATCAGCTCAATGCCTTTCTTCACCGTCTTTTGCGTGCCGCCGGTGTCTTGGATGTTGAACACACGAAAGTTCTCACCCTCGCGCAGCGAAGCGTGGGCCAGCCAGGCGCTGATCTGTGCGGCCTCGCAGCCGAGGCCGATGGCCACCACACCGCCAAAGTTGGCGTGTGTGGCGTAGCCGGTGAGGGTGCGTTCCAGCAGTTGCATGCCCAGGCCTTCGCTGTCCATGCCGCAGCCGGTGCCGTGGGTGAGGGCCACCACGCCGTCGATGTTGGGAAAGTCGGCCAGCGCCGATGGATTGGTCTGGCGCGAGAAGTGCGCGGCAATGGCGCGCGCGGCGGTGGCTGAGCAATTGACGCTCGACAAAATGCCGACGTAGTTGCGCGTGGCCACGCGACCGTCGGGGCGCTTGATGCCCATGAAGGTGGCCTTCTTCGGCGTGGGGTTGGGCTTCACGTCGGCGCCAAAGGCGTAGTCGCGCGAGAAGTCGCCCTTGTCCGGGCCCATGTTCAGGTTTTGCGTGTGCACGTGTTCGCCTTGCGCGATGGGGCGCGAGGCAAAACCGATGATCTGGTTGTAGCGGCGCACGGGCGCGCCGGCTTCGAGTGCGCGGCTGGCGACCTTGTGGCCGGCGGGGATGAGGCCGCGCACGGTGAAGTCTTCTATGGTGGTGCCGCCCACCAATTGGGCGCGGGCGATGACCACGTCATCGGCGGGGTGGAGTCGGATAAAGGGCGTCATCGTGTGTCTCGTTTCTTGTAGGGGCTTGTGGGGTGCTGATGTATCGCGTGCAAATGTCTAAGGGTCTAGGCCGAGCGTTCTGCGGTCTCTCGTGTTTTCGGTGGCGTGGCCTGCGCCTCGGACCAACTGGCGCTGAAGCGCTGGTGTGATTGGTCCATGTGTTCTTGCATGGCGCGTCGTGCGCGGTCGGCGTCGCGCGCCACGATGGCCGCGTAAATTTCTTGGTGCTCGCCAATGGCGGCGCGCCACGAGGCCACGGTTTCAAAGTAGCCGCCCAGGCGCTCAAACAGCGGGCCTCGGCGCGAGTCCCAGAACTGCAGCACGGTCTCGGTCAACACCGCGTTGCCGCAGGCTTGCACGATGGCGAGGTGAAAGGCGCGGTCGCCCGCCATGGGCAAAACACCTTTGTCGGTGTCGCGCTGCATGGCGGCAATCGCCTGCGACATGGCGGTCAAGTCCGCAGGGCGCGCTTGCACGGCGGCGATGGCGGCGATTTCGCCTTCCACCACGCGGCGGGCGCGAATCAATTCCAGCGGGCCCCATTCGGAGGACGGCACGGGCGCCTTACGGGTATCGGCCTGGCGGGCAAGCACGTACACGCCTGAGCCGGTGCGCACCTCCACCCAGCCTTCTACTTCCAGCGCAATCAGCGCCTCGCGCACCGAAGGGCGGCTCACGCCCAACTGCACCGCCAGCTCGCGTTCTGCGGGCAGGCGCGCGCCCACCGGGAACTCACCCGACTCGATCAGCGCTTGTAGTTGCCCGGCGATTTGCCGGTACAGGCGTTGGGGTTCGAGGCTGTGCAAAGGCATAGAGAAATGGTTTTGGGGAAGCTGAGTTGACCTAGGGTTAAGCCTTAATTGGCCAAGTGGTAAGGCCAATTAATATTCCCATAGTTAGTTTTTGCCACATATCGGGCAAACCCTGAATTCTTATCAGCGCGCTGTCAGAACTCGTTGGAGCTTGTTCTCAAGGCCGCACAACCCCATGGAGATGCAATGAGGCTCAAAGGTAAAACGGCTTTGGTGACGGCGGCTGGGCAGGGCATTGGGCAGGCGGCGGCGTTGGCGCTGGCGGCGGAGGGCGCCACGGTGTGGGCAACCGACGTGAACGCCAAGCTGCTGGCGTCGTATGACGGCGTGGCGAATGTGAAGGCGCTGCCGCTCGACGTGCTCGACAAAGCCGCCATCGGCAAGCTGATCGACAGCATGCCGGCCATCGACGTGTTGTTCAACTGCGCGGGCGTGGTGCACAACGGCTCTGCGCTTGAGTCGACAGATGCCGACCTCGACTTTGCCTTTAACCTCAACGTGCGCGCCCAGGTGTGGGCCGTCCAAGCTGCGTTGCCGCGCATGCTGAAGGCTGGCGGCGGCAGCATCATCAACATGGCCAGCGTGTGTAGCAGCATCAAGGGCCTGCCCAATCGTTTTGTCTACGGCACCACCAAGGCGGCAGTGATCGGCATGACCAAATGCGTGGCGGCAGACTTTGTGGCGCAGGGCATCCGCTGCAACGCCATCGCCCCCGGCACGGTCGACACGCCTTCGCTGCACGACCGCATCAACGCCAACGCCGACCCTGAAGCCGCGCGCAAAGCCTTTGTGGCCCGCCAGCCCATGGGCCGCCTGGCGCAGGCGCACGAGATCGTGCCCATCGTGGTCTATCTGGCGAGCGACGAGTCGGTGTTTGCCACCGGCCAGGTGTTCTCCATCGACGGCGGCATGACCATATGAACCAACTCGACCTGAAGGGCCGCCACGCGGTCATCACTGGCGGCGCGGTGGGCCTGGGCTACGCCATTGCGCAGCGCATGTTGGCTTCGGGCGGCACGGTCACGCTGTGGGACATGAACGAGCAATCGCTCGTCACGGCCAAAGAACAGCTGGGCGCGGGTGTGACCACGGTGGCGGTGGATGTGTCACGCCACACCAGCGTGGTCGATGCCGTGCGCGAAACCTTGGCGGTGAACCCGGCGGTCGACATCTTGGTCAACTCGGCCGGCATCACCGGCCCCAACGTCAAGCTGTGGGACTATCCGCCCGAGCAGTGGATGCAGGTGCAGCAGGTCAACCTGAACGGCTTGTTCTTCTGCTGCCGCGAACTCGTGCCGCACATGCGCACGCGCAACTACGGGCGCATCGTCAACATCGCCTCGGTGGCTGGCAAAGACGGCAACCCCAACGCCAGCGCCTACAGCGCGAGCAAGGCCGGTGTGATGGCGCTGACCAAGTCGCTGGGCAAAGAATTGGCCGATACCGGCATCCGCGTGAACTGCGTGACGCCTGCGGCCGTGAAGACGCCGATCTTCGACCAGATGTCGCCCGAGCACATTGCGTTCATGCTGTCGAAAATCCCCATGGGGCGCTTTGGCACACCTGACGAAGTGGCGGCCATGGTGACGTGGTTGTGCAGCGAAGATTGTTCGTTCTCCACCGGCGCCATCTTCGACTTGTCGGGTGGACGTTCGACATACTGATTTAGCGAATGGGCTTAGTGCTCTAATCAAACATCCCAACTGAAAGGACCCTGGATGAAACTCGTGCGTTATGGCAACCCCGGCAAAGAAAAGCCGGGCCTGGTAGATGCCGATGGCAAGCTGCGTGACCTGAGCGGTGTGATCAAAGACTTCACGCCCGACCAACTCAGCGACGCCGCCTTGGCCAAGATCCGCAAGATCAAGACCGACAAGTTGCCTCTGGTGCGTGGCAAGCCGCGTATCGGTTGCCCCGTGGCCCGCGTGGGCAAGTTCATCGCCATTGGCCTGAACTACGCCGACCACGCTGCCGAGTCCAACCTGCCGATCCCCAAGGAGCCGGTGGTGTTCATGAAGGCCAATAGCTGCGTGCAAGGCCCGAACGACGACGTGATGCTGCCCAAGGGTTCGGTCAAGACCGACTGGGAAGTGGAGCTGGGCGTGGTCATCGGCAAGCAAGCGCGTCACGTGTCGCAAAAGTCGGCCCTCGACTATGTGGCCGGCTACTGCACCATCGACGACGTGAGCGAACGCGAATTCCAGATCGAGCGCGGCGGCACATGGGACAAGGGCAAGGGTTGCGACACTTTCGGCCCCATCGGCCCTTGGCTGGTGACGCGTGACGAAGTGCCGAATCCGCAAAAGCTCGACATGTGGCTGGACGTGAACGGCGAGCGCAAGCAAACCGGCAGCACCAAGACCATGATCTTCAGCGTGGCCAAGATCATCAGCTACGTGAGCCAGTTCATGACGCTGGAACCCGGCGACGTGATCACCACTGGCACGCCTCCAGGCGTGGGCATGGGTGCCAAGAAAGATGGCAAGCCTGCACCGGTGTACCTGAAGAAGGGCGACGTCGTTACCCTGGGTATCGAAGGCCTGGGCGACCAACGCCAAGTGGTGGTGCCGTTCAAGCTGTAAGCTGAACCGAACCTCGCCGGTTTGATGTCCGGCAGCCTGTTGCAGCGGCGATCTCTCGCGAGACGCCGCTGTTTTTGTTTGCGGCAACTAAATAAGGGTTTACCCGCGATTTCGGGATAAGCCCCTGCACAGGTGACAGCGACAGCATTAAAAACTTGTGCGGATCTCTAAAAATCCTGCAAAATAGAACGATCGTTCGTTTTATTTTCTGGAATGCAATGTCTGCCACCGCGCTTCGTGCGAAACCGTCTAAAAGCCTGCAAAAGGGGCAGCAAACCAAGGCCGCCATCGTCGACGCCGCCTTGGGCCTGGCAGCGCAGATCGGGCTGGAGGGCTTGAGCATTGGCGCGTTGGCCGAGTTGATGCAGATGAGCAAGTCGGGCGTGTTTGCCCACTTTGGCTCGCGCGAAGAGCTGCAGATCTCCGTCGTGCGCGAGTACCACGCGCGTTTTGAAGACGAAGTGTTCTACCCCGCGCTGAAGTCCACCCGCGGTCTGGCGCGCGTGCGTGCCATGTTTGCCAACTGGATGAAACGCACCTCGGTCGAAATCGACTCGGGTTGTATCTACATCAGCGGTGCGGTGGAGTTTGACGACCGCCCCGGCATCGTGCGCGATGCGCTGGCCGAATCGGTGATGACCTGGCACGCCGCCATGGCGCGCGCCATTGTGCAAGCCAAAGAAGAGGGCGAGCTGAAAGCCGACCTCGATGAGTCGCAAATGCTGTTCGAGATCCACGGCCTGATTCTGGTGCTGCATTACGAAGCGCGCTTCCTGCGCAAAGAAGGCTCGTTGCAACGCGCCGTGACCGGCTTCGACAACATTTTGGCGCGCTGTATCAGCCAACCCGTTTCCAACGCGGCAGCCCCCAAGGCTGCGCGCAAAGTTTCCCCCAAATCCACTGGCAAAGCGGCGAGTTAAGTTGCCACGCCATCCATCAATTCAAACCCCATCTTCCAAGGAGCCAACACCATGCCTACCTACAACCCCCCACTGCGCGACATGCAATTTGTGATGCACGAAGTGTTCAACGTGGCCGATGAATTCAAGGCCATTCCGGCCTACGCTGAAGTCGACGTGGACACCATCAATGCGGTGCTGGAAGAGGCCGGCAAGTTTGCAGCCAACGTCACCTTCCCGCTGAACATCAGCGGCGACGAAGAAGGCTGCGTGCTCGACAAAACCACCCACGCCGTGACCACGCCCAAGGGCTTCAAGGAAGCCTACGCGCAGTACGTTGAAGGCGGCTGGGCAGCGCTGAGCTGCGACCCCGAATACGGCGGCCAAGGCCTGCCATCGGTGATGAACCAGTGCCTGTACGAAATGCTCAACAGCGCCAACCAGGCCTGGACCATGTACCCCGGCCTGAGCCACGGCGCTTACGAAGCCCTGCACGCCCACGGCACCGAAGAGCAAAAGAAACTCTACCTGCCCAAGCTCACCAGCGGCGAGTGGACCGGCACCATGTGCCTGACCGAACCCCATTGCGGTACCGACCTCGGCATGCTGCGCACCAAGGCCGAACCGCAGGCCGACGGCACCTACAAGATCACCGGCAACAAGATCTTCATCTCGGCTGGTGAACACGACATGACCAGCAACATCGTGCACCTGGTGCTGGCGCGCCTGCCCGATGCCCCCAAGGGCAGCAAAGGCATCAGCCTGTTCCTGGTGTCGAAGTTCCTGGTGAAGGCTGACGGCTCGCTGGGCGAGCGCAACCCCATCTACTGTGGCGGCCTGGAGCACAAGATGGGCATCCACGGCAACGCCACGGCGCAGATCGTGATTGACGGCGCCGTCGGCACCTTGGTGGGCGAGCCCAACAAGGGCCTGGCCGCCATGTTTGTGATGATGAACGCCGCACGCCTGGGCGTGGGCAACCAGTCGCTGGGCTTGACCGAAGTGGCTTACCAAAACGCCCTGGCTTACGCCAAAGACCGCATCCAGATGCGCAGCCTGTCCGGCGTGAAAGCCAAGGACAAAGACGCCGACCCCATCATCGTGCACCCCGACGTGCGCAAGATGCTGCTCACCGCCAAGGCCTACGCCGAAGGTGGCCGCGCGCTGCAGATCTTCTGCACGCTGTTGCTCGACAAAGAGAAGGCCCACCCCGATGAAAAGGTGCGCAAAGAGTCTGGCGAACTGGTGGCACTGCTGACCCCCATCGTCAAAGCCTTCATCACCGACAACGGCCACATCTCCACCAACCACTGCATGCAAGTGTTTGGCGGCCACGGCTTCGTCAAAGAGTGGGGCATGGAGCAGTTTGTGCGCGACAACCGCATCAACATGATCTACGAAGGCACCAACACCATCCAGTCGCTCGACTTGCTGGGCCGCAAGGTGCTGGGCAACAACGGCGCCACGCTGAAGAAGCTGGGCAAGCTGGTGGGCGCGCTGGTGATGGAAGAAGGCGTGAACGAGAAGATGGCCGAGTTCATCAACCCGCTGGCTTACCTGGGTGACCAGATGACCAAGTTCACCACCGAGATCGGTTTCAAGGGCTTCCAGAACCCCGACGAAGTGGGCGCCGCTGCCGTGGACTACCTGCGCGTGGCCGGTCACTTGGTGTTCGCCTACCTGTGGGCACGCATGGCCCAAGTGGCGCTGCGCGAAATCGCGGCCGGCAACAACGACCAGTTCTACCTGGGCAAGCTGCAAACCGCACGTTTCTACTTTGCCAAGCTGTTCCCTGAAACCGCCTCGCTGATGCGCACTGCGCGCACCGGTAGCAAGGTGTTGATGGACACCGACGCTGCGTTGGCCTAAATCAGCAGTCCTTCAGCAGCGTTCAAAATTTAAAGAAAAGAGACACACCATGCGCATCAAACAAGCGGTGACAGCTAGCCTTTTGATAGTTGTTTGCGGCCTCGCAGCCGCGCAGATGACCCCCGTGGGCACCTGGCAGTCGGTGGACGACAAAACCGGCGAACCCAAATCGCAGGTGCGCATTGTGGAAAACGGCGGCGTGCTCAGCGGCCGCATTGAAAAGCTGCTGCGCAAGGAAGCCAAGCAAGACGCTGTGTGCACCGAGTGCAGCGACGACCGCAAAGACAAACCGCTGGTGGGCCTGGAGATCATCCGTGGCGCCAAGAAGGCCGACGGCAAGGACGTGTGGGAAGACGGCCGCATTCTCGACCCCGAAAGCGGCAAGACCTACACCCTGCGCATGACGCCGATTGATGGCGGCAACAAGCTTGAAGTGCGCGGCTCCATTGGCCCGTTCGGTCGCACGCAAACGTGGACGCGTCAGCCCTAAAGAGTTAGCTGACCAAGCAGCGAACCAAGATTACCGAAGATTTATCTAGGAACAAACATGTCCAGATTTCAAGTAAAAAAAGTCGCCGTGCTCGGCGCAGGCGTGATGGGTGCGCAGATTGCTGCGCACCTGGTCAACGTCAAAGTGCCGGTGGTGTTGTTTGACCTGCCGGCCAAAGAAGGCCCGAAGAACGGCATCGTCACCCGCGCCATCGACAACCTGAAGAAGCTCAAGCCCGCCCCCCTGGGCGTGGCGTCTGACGCGAACCTGATCCAGGCCGCCAACTACGAAGAGCATCTCGATCTGCTCAAAGACTGCGACCTGGTGATCGAAGCCATTGCCGAGCGCATGGACTGGAAGCTCGACCTTTACCAAAAGATCTCGCCCTTCGTTGCCAAGCACGCCATCGTCGCATCCAACACCTCGGGCCTGTCGATCACCAAGCTGAGCGAAGCGCTGCCCGAGTCGATCAAACCGCGCTTCTGCGGCATTCACTTCTTCAACCCACCGCGCTACATGTACCTGGTGGAGTTGATCCCCACCCCCACCACCGGCGCCACAATTCTGGACGACCTGGAAACCTTTGTGACCAGCGGCCTGGGCAAGGGCGTGGTGCGCGCCAAAGACACGCCTAACTTCATCGCCAACCGCGTCGGCATCGCCGGCATGCTGGCCACGATGAAAGAGGTAGAAAACTTCGGCCTGACCTACGACGTGGTCGACGACCTCACCGGCAAGAAACTCGGCCGCGCCAGCTCGGGCACCTTCCGCACCGCCGACGTGGTGGGCCTGGACACCATGGCCCACGTCATCAAGACGCTGCAAGACAACCTGACCGAACAAACCGATCCGTTCTACGCCAGCTTTGGCACGCCAGACGTGCTGAAGACGTTGCTGGAAATGGGCAACCTGGGCCAGAAAGCCAAGGCCGGTTTCTACAAGAAGGTGGGCCGCGATGTGCTGCGCTTCGACCTGGCCAGTAAAGAGTACGTGCCCGGTGGACAGAAGGCCGACGAGGTGTATGGCCGCATGCTGAAGAAGCCTGCGGGCGAACGCCTGAAGCTGCTGCGTGAGAGCGAAGGCCCGCAAGGCCAATTCCTCTGGGCGGTACTGCGCAACAGCTTCCACTACGCTGCCGTGCACCTGGCCTCCATTGCCGACACCGCACGCGATGTCGACTTCGCCATGCGCTGGGGCTTCGGCATGCAACAAGGCCCGTTCGAGCTTTGGCAAGAAGCCGGTTGGTTGCAAGTGGCACAGTGGATTCAGGAAGACATTGCCGCTGGCAAGACGCTGTCGAACGCGCCGCTGCCAGACTGGGTGCTGAAGGGCCCGGTAGCCGAAGCCGGTGGCGTGCACACGCCCGAAGGTTCGTGGAACCCCACCACCAGCAAGTTCGAGGCACGCCGCGTGTTGCCCGTGCATGGCCGTCAGTTATTCCCCGAAACCGTGTTGGGCAGCCAAGCGGTGCCGTTCTCCAAAGCCGGTACCACCGTGCATGAAGACGCCGGTATCCGCCTGTGGAGCCTGGACGGCGAAGTGCTGATCGCCAGCATCAAAACCAAGATGCACGCCATCAGCCCAGAAGTGGCGGAAGGCCTGCAGCGCGCGGCCGACCTGGCCGAGAGCGACTACCAAGGCCTGGTGATCTGGTCGGGCGACGATCCGTTCAGCGCCGGTGCCGACCTGCAAGCCATGATGCCTGCCTTCATGGCGGTGGGCGTGAGCGCCATTGAAGACGCCGAGCACCACCTGCAGCAAACCATGCTGCGCCTGCGCTACGCCAGCGTGCCTGTAGTGTCAGCCATCCGTGGCCTGGCGTTGGGCGGTGGCTGTGAACTGGCTATCCACTCGGCACGCCGTGTGGTGGCAATGGAAAGCTACATCGGTCTGGTGGAAGTGGGGGTGGGCCTGGTGCCGGGCGCCGGTGGTTTGACTTACATCGCCCGCCGCGCGGCAGAGAACACCGCGCTCTCTACCGACAAAGACATCTTGAAGTGCCTGACCGAAGGCTTCACCGCCGCCGCCATGGCCAAGGTGGGCACCAGTGCGCTGGAGAGCCGCCAACTGGGATATGTGCTGGACAGCGACATCATCGTGCCGAACAAGGACGAGCTGCTCTACGTGGCGCTGGCCGAAGCCAAGGCCATGTTCAACAGCGGCTACCGCGCGCCACAGCGTCGTATGTTCCCGGTGGCGGGGCGTTCGGCCAAGGCCACCATTCAAGGCCAACTGGTCAACATGCGCGACGGTGGTTTCATCAGCGCGCATGACTTCCACATTGCCAGCCTGATCGCGGGCGTGGTCACCGGCGGTGATGTCGATGCCAACACCTTGGTCACCGAAGAATATTTGATGACGCTGGAGCGCCAAGCGTTCTGCTCTTTGATCGTCAACCCAAAAACACAAGAGCGGATTCTGGGCATGCTGTCGACTGGCAAGCCTGTGCGCAATTAAGGATTCACCATGAGCAAACAAATTCAAGAAGCCTACATCGTTGCCGCTACGCGCACGCCGATCGGCCGCTCGCACAAAGGCTTTTTCCGCAACACGCGGCCCGACGATCTGCTGGCCACCGTGCTGAGCTCGGCGCTGGCGCAAGTGCCAGGCCTCGACCCGGCCGCCATTGAAGACGTGATCTGCGGTTGCGCCATTCCTGAAGGCGCACAAGGCCTGAACGTGGCGCGCATTGGCGCGGTGCTGGCCGGCTTGCCCAAGTCGGTGGGCGGCATCACCGTCAACCGCTTCTGCGCGTCTGGTTTGTCGGCCGTGCAAATGGCCGCCGACCGCATCCGTGTGGGCGAAGCCGACGTGATGATCGCCGCCGGTACCGAGAGCATGAGCATGGTGCCGATGATGGGCAACTCGCCCAGCCTGTCGCCCACCATCTTCAACAACCCGGACGACATCGAGAGCTACGGCATCGCCTACGGCATGGGCCTGACGGCCGAGAAAGTGGCGCAGCAGTGGAAGGTCAGCCGCGACGCGCAAGACGCGTTTGCCTACCAGTCGCACATGCGTGCCCTGGCCGCGCAAAAGGCTGGCGAGTTCACCAATGAGATCACGCCCGTGACGGTGGACGAACGCTCGGTCAACCTCGACACCGCCGAAGTCAACATTCGCCAACGTGTGGTGAGCCTCGACGAAGGCGCCCGCCCTGACACCACGGTCGAAGGTCTGGCCAAGCTGCGCACGGTGTTTGCCGCACGCGGCTCGGTCACGGCGGGCAACAGCTCGCAGACCTCGGACGGCGCAGGTGCCTTGATCCTGGCCAGTGAATCGGCTGTGAAGCGTTTTGGCCTCACGCCGCTGGCGCGTTTTGTGAGCTACGCCGCCAAGGGCGTGCCACCGCACATCATGGGCATCGGCCCGATCGAAGCCATTCCCGCTGCGCTGCGTTACGCCGGTTTGAAGAGCGACGACATCGATTGGTTCGAACTCAACGAAGCCTTTGCCGCGCAGTCGCTGGCGGTGATGAACACGCTGGGTCTCGACCCCGCCAAGGTCAACCCCATGGGCGGCGCCATTGCCTTGGGCCACCCGCTGGGCGCCACCGGTGCCATCCGCGCCGCCACCGTGATCCATGCCTTGCAGCGCAAGAAACTGCGCTACGGCATGGTGACCATGTGTGTGGGCATGGGCCAAGGCGCAGCCGGTATCTTCGAGCGCGTTTAAATCTTTTGATTTAGACCATGGCCATGCACGACTTCGACCAAGCCCTGCAGCTCACCCCCGTTGGCGCTGCCGCTGACGGCGTGAGCACCGGCACCGCCAGTCCGCGCTACTGGAACATGGTGGGGCCATTTGGCGGCGCCACCGCTGCGGTGATGCTGCAGGCGGTGTTGCAACACCCCGCCTGTTTGGGCGAACCGATTGCGCTCACGGTGAACTTTGCCGCGGCCTTGGGGCAGGGCGCCTACACCGTGACCGCGCGTGCGGCCAAAACCAACCGCTCCACCCAGCACTGGACGGTGGAGATGACCCAGCCCGACGCCGAGGGCGTGCCGCAAGTGCTGACCACTGCCACCGCCGTGACCGCGCTGCGCCGCGAAACCTGGGGCGCGAGCGACAGCCCCATGCCGGAGGTGCCGCACGCCCAAGACGTTGAAGCGATCAAAGGCCCGATGCCGCTGGAGTGGCTGCGCCGCTACGAGATGCGCCCCGTGGCCGGTGCCGTGCCCACAGCGTGGGACGGTGCCGAAAACCCGTTGCCGCCCGAGCAAGCCAGCCTGTCGCGCCTGTGGGTGCGCGACGTGCCACCGCGTCCGCTCGACTTCGCATCGCTGGCCGCGTTCGCCGATGTGTTTTACCCGCGCGTGTGGCTGCGCCGCGCCATCATGGTGCCGGCGGGCACCGTGTCCATCACCACGTACTTCCACGCCAGCGCCGCGCAACTGGCCGCCACCGGCGACAGCTTTTTGCTGGGCCAGGCGCGCGGCCAAGGTTTTCGCAATGGCTTCTTCGACCAGGCGGTACAGTTGTGGAACCCGGCGGGTACATTGCTCGCCACCTCACATCAAATCGTCTATTACAAGGCCTAGGCTTTGGCCGATGCTTGCGTGAACGCGATCCCAACACTTGAATCCCCTGGAGGCAAAACCATGAGCGACATCCTCACCCACACCGACGGCGGTGTGACCACCATCACCTTCAACCGGCTCGACAAAAAGAACTCCATCACCGCCGCGATGTACAGCACGCTGGCCGATGCGCTTGACGCTGCCAGCGCCGATGCGGCCGTGCGTGTGGTGGTGTTCCAGGGGCATGAGACCATCTTCAGCGCCGGCAACGACATTGCCGACTTTCTGAACAATCCACCCTCGGGCGAAAACGCGCCGGTGATCCGTTTCCTGCACGCGCTGTCCAGCTTTGCCAAGCCGGTGCTGGCGTCGGTGTGCGGCCCGGCTGTGGGCATCGGCACCACGCTGCTGTTCCATTGCGACCTGGTCTACGCGGGCGACAACGCGGCGTTCTCCATGCCCTTCGTCAACCTGGGCCTGTGCCCCGAAGCGGGTTCCAGCCTGCTGGTGCCGCAGATGATGGGCTACCACCGCGCGTGTGAAGCGCTGCTGTTGGGCGAGCCTTTCATGGCCGAAGCCGCACTCGAAGTGGGCCTGGTGAACCGCGTGGTGCCACCGACCGAAGCCAACGGCATTGCCCAAACACAAGCGCGCAAGTTGGCCGCCAAGCCACTGAGCGCACTGGTGGAAACCAAGCGTTTGATGAAGAGCGGAAACGCCGCGCAGGTCACGGCGAAGATCAACGAAGAGTTGGTGAGCTTTGGCCGCATGTTGCGTGAGCCTGCTGCGCGTGAAGCCTTTGGGGCGTTCATGGAAAAGCGTCGCCCAGACTTCTCGAAGGTTTGAGTGGCGCGAAAGCCTTTAGAGAAAAAGGTTTCTTGCGCTCGCTGCTGTTGCGCGAACAGCTATTGAAAACGTAGTGTTACGGGTTCACCAGGTGGACTCCGGCCATGGGTGGTTTATTCTGTGCAACCCGTTCTAGAGCACAGGAAACCCACCCATGAGCCGTCAGATCTTCGTCAACCTGCCCATTCAAGACATGGCGCGTTCCAAGGCGTTTTTTACCGCCTTGGGATTCATCTTCAACCCCCAGTTCACCAACGACCAAGGCGCCTGCATGGTGCTCAGTGAAAATCACAACTACGTGATGCTGCTGGTCCAAGACTTCTTCAAAACTTTCATCGACAAACCCATCGCCGATGCCAAGAAAAGCACCGAGGTGTTGGTGTGCATTTCATGCAGCAGCCGGGCCGAGGTGGATGAGTTGGTGGTCAAGGCACGAGCGGCAGGTGCCTCCATACCGCGTCAACCGCAGGACTACGGCTTCATGTATTCCCATGGTTTTGAAGACCTTGACGGCCATATCTGGGAGCTAGCCTACATGGATCCCAATGCCAACCCAGCCACGCCGACCAAGGATTAAAACCTCGGCCCAGCACATGTGCTGGACTTACTGGGTTTCGGTGTCTAAAAGCTCATGCAGTGCATTGCCCAGCATTACCAGAACTAAGCTGCCAAAAGTGGCCACAATCACTAATTCCATCCAGTCCATAAGGCCTCCGATACGTTTGGGTTGTAAGGTTTTGTATGGAGGTAGCTTAAGCAGCATGCGAAGGCCGCCTTGTGGGCGGCGGCTAAGGCAACAAGTCGGTGCTTGGCCTGAGCCGGTGTAGGCCGAAGGCTTACAGGAATAACTGCGCAAGCGACGGCACAAAGCCATCGGCATCCACCGCTTCAATCGGCTCGCCGTGGTTGTACCCGTAAGTCACCAGCACCACCGGGCAACCGGCTGCACGTGCGGCCTGGGCGTCGTTGCTGGAGTCGCCCACCATCAGCGTGTGCGCGGGCAACTGGCCCAGTGCTTCGCAGGTTTTGAGCAGCGGCAACGGGTCGGGCTTTTTGCGCTCGAACGCATCGCCGCCAAACACATGGCGAAAGAACACGCTCAAGCCCTTGCGCTCCAGCAGCGGGCGCGCAAAGGCGGTGGGTTTGTTGGTCAGGCAGGCCAGGGTCAAGCCCTTGGCTTGCATGGCGCGCAGGCCCTCCACCACGCCGGGGTACACGTCGGCAAACTGGCCGTTGATGGCGAGGTAGTGCTCTTGGTAGTGCGCCCAGGCTGCGGGGTAGAGGTGTTTGCAGGCTGCGGGCACGTCAGCCTCACCGGCTTCGGTCAGCACGGTTTGCAGCACCGAGATGATCAAATGCTCAGAGCCTTTGCCCACCATGTTTTGAATGCGCTCGGGCGCAATGCCAGGCAACTGCAGCGCGTGCAGCATGCCGTTCAACGCCGCGCTGAAGTCGCCGAGGGTGTTCACCATGGTGCCGTCTAAATCAACGATGGCGGCGCGGATGTGGTCGTGGTGCAACCGAATGGAGTTTGAATTCAAGGAATATCGTTTTCAGCTTTTGAAGCTTTGATCGTACAGACTAAAAAATAGAGTTTGCAAACTTTGTCTTGGCGAGGGGGCTCTCCATCACCGGTTGGTGAAGCTCGCATTGCCCAACCCGGTGCCTACCGTCAACACGCCCCAGTGCTTCACGTCGGTGGTAAACGGCAGCTCCGACAGGCCCTGCACCACCGCATCGTTGTGCAGCAACACGCGAGTGGCCTCTCCGTGGACGGTGGGGACTTTCTCGGTCAGCGCGGTGGGCAGGTGGAATGTTTCGCTCTCCCAGTCGCCCGGCAGGTTTTGTGTGCCGGCGGCGATGGCGCCGGCTTTCAACACCACACCTGGGCAAGAGACGCCGATGAATGGCGCCAGCCGGATGCGCCTGCGTTTCGCGTAGGCGGCCAGCTTCTCCAGCATTTCAGCAATGCCATCCAGAACGTGGACGCGGTGGGTGGCGTCTTTGTCTTCGGCATGGCTCCATTTTTCGCGCTTCACGACTTCTGCGTGCCGTAGATCGTCTGATCGTTCGTGGTTGGGGCGCACGATGCCGCAGCGCACGTTGGTGCCGCCGATGTCCACAGCCAGCAGGGCGTCATAGCCGCGCAGCACATCGCCCGGCACGATGTGCACCCAGCCGACCAGGCCGCCCTCGTCGGCGTGGTGGTGCAGACGGCGCAGGTCAACCCGCACGTTCTGTTGTTTCAGCAGCTTGGCGGTGCGCGCCACGGCCAGCTTGCCCACCTTGCTCTGCTGGAAGCCACCGCCGATGATGATGCGTTCCACGCCGCGCCATTTTTTGTGCTTCAGAAAAGCACCGACCACGTGAGCCAGTTGGTGCGCGTAGTCTTCCACCGCCAGGCGGATGGTGTCGGCGGCATCTTCGTCTTCGGCCAGCCATTCGTCGATGCCCTTTTTGCCGATTTCACTCGAGGGCTTGTCGCCCAACGGGTCTTCGCCGCCGTTCATGCCCTTGAGCTGTTTGCGCCAGGCGTCGAGCGTGTTGCAAAACGCGGTTCGGCTGGCGCGATCGCCCACGAAGCTTTCGCCATCTTTTTCTCGGATCGACAGGCTGTAGCTGTCGATGGTGAGGGAAGGTAGATCCCTGCTGCCGTGGACGTCAGCATTGAAGGCCGGTGCAAGAGACTTGGCGGGCATGAGGTTGGTGGGAATATTGGTTTGGAAAGACTTCCATCGTTACCGGGGCCATTCGGCGAGCCGAGCGGCGAAAAGCGCATGTGCTCGTCAGCCAAGACCGCATCTGTCGAGAGGCCAGGTTGGCATTGAAATGCGCTGCGGTACGATGCCTTCCATTCCGGCGCCCGTTGCGGCCAGGCTTTCACCACGCGACCACATGAGCACATTCACACGTCAAGACGCATGCCGCATCGGCGAGATTCTCTCGGAGGTGGCCCGCGCTGAAATCATGCCGCGCTTCAGGGGCAGCATGGCCAACGCGACGCGCGAGAAGTCTTCGGCCTTTGATGTGGTCACCGATGCGGACGAGGCCGCAGAACGCGAGATCTCTGCGCGGCTGCGCAAGCTCTATCCAAATGCTTTGATGGTGGGCGAAGAAGCCGCCGGGCGAGACGCGACGTTGCTCGACAAGCTGGTCACGGCAGACCTGGCCTTCCTCATCGACCCGATTGACGGCACCAAGAACTTCTCGTCCGGTTTGCCACTGTTTGGCGTGATGGTGGCGGCAGTGGTGCGGGGCGAGGTTGTGCTGGGGGTGATCCACGACCCCGTGTGCGGCGACACGTTTTATGCCGTGCGCGGCGAAGGCGCTTGGCGGCAAGCAGAAGGCAACGATGTCATTGATCTCAAGGTGGCCGCAGCGGTGCCCGTTGCGCAGATGCACGGCGTGACGGGTACGAATTTTTTACCAGAACCCTTGCGCGCCACGGTGGCCCAAAATCTGTCAAAGCTGGCGATGCATTTCTGGCTGCGCTGTGCGGCCCATGAGTACCGTTTGGTGGCCGCAGGGCACTGCCACGTGGTGCTCTACAACAAGCTCATGCCTTGGGACCATGCCGCTGGCTGGCTGTTGCACCAAGAGGCCGGTGGCTACAGCGCGCATTTCGATGGCACGCCGTATGCCCCCACGCATCTCACGGGTGGGCTGATCTGCGCCCCCGATCAGGCGTCGTGGCAACGGGTGCGCGATGCGCTTCTGGAGCCCAGCCGCCCTGCGCCGTGAGGCGTATTGGTCTCGCAGAAATAAGCTTTAGGCAACGCTGAACAAGTCCCTCGTGCGCCGCGTTCCCTCGTTTTGGGCGATCTGCTGCGTTGCAAGTCCGCGCCATAGCTACGGCTATGGCGCGGACTTGCGCCTTGCACCTCATCCCAAACCGAGGCTCGCGTCATCACGGGGACTTATTCAGCGTCGCCTTAAAACTGCACCGCTTGGTGTTCGCGTATCTTGGCGGGCAGGTGCAGCGTCAGGTAGTCGATGAAGCTGCGCACCGCCGGTAACATGCCTCTGGGTGGTGGGTAGGCCAGGTACACCATGTGGCCGTCGCTGGCCCAATCCGGCAGCACATGTTCGAGTTGTTGACTGGCCAGCAGGCCGGCAACGATGGGCTCGGGCAGCAGGGCCAAGCCAATGCCGTGGATGGCGGCCTCCATCTGCACGCGCAAGTCGCTGGTGACCAAACGCGGGTTCGCCTTGACCAACTCCACCTGTTGCGCCTGCTGGTGCTTCAGGCTCCAATGCGCCTCGCCATCTTGCAGGTCGCTGATGCGGCTCATCACTTCCATCGTCGCCACTTGCTGCAGCGTGGTGGGGCGGCCCACCGCATCCAGAAAAGCCGGGCTGGCCACCAGGATCAGCCGCGCCATGCCTAAGGATTTGACGACCAGGCCGGGGTCGTCGTTCATGTCGCGGCGCGCGCGCAGCATCAGGTCGAAACGTTCGTCGATCAAATTCACCGCGCGGTCGGTGGCTTCAATCAACACCTTGACCTTGGGGTAACGCGCCAGATAGCCCGGCAGGATGGGCGCCAGATAGCTTTGCGCCATCACCACCGGGCAGGCCAGGCGCACCGTGCCCGAGGGTTCTCTTTGCAGCTCGGCCATGCTGTCGTAAGCGGCGGCCGCACTTTCCACGGTGGTGAGGCAGCGCGCGTAAAACCGCTCGCCCGCTTCGGTCAAGGCAATCGAGCGGGTGGAGCGCTGCAGCAGCCGCAGGCCCACGCGCTGCTCCAGTTCGGCCACGCGTCGGCTCAGGCGGGTCTTCTCGACACCGGTGGCCCGGGCCGCCGCCGTGAAGCCGTTGTGCTGGACCACGGCCGCAAAGAAATAGAGATCGTTGAGGTCTTCCATCGCTCGGATTGGTGCACTGGTGCACCAAAGCATCTCGAAAAAGCCATCTTATCGTTTATTCGATGCATGAATACATTTATGCACAGGGCTTGGCCTATTGGATGCCTCTCACAGCGGCCCACCTCATCCTCACCCCATCCCCTCCAAACGCTCGGCTCTCCATGTCCACATCACCACTTCATAAAGCCCCACCGGCTGCGCTTCTGGTGACGATTTTGCTGCTCACGGTGCTGGAGTTCCTGCAGTCCGGGATGATCGCTTTCACGGCTGCACCCCTGATGGGCGAACTCGGCGCCTCACCCGAAGAATTCAGCCTTGCAGCGGTGGTTTACGCCAGCGTGGCCATTGCCACGATCTCCCAGCAACGCTGGTTTGTGGAGCGCTTGGGGTGGCGCAACTTTGTGCTGGCGTCGTTGGGCGTGTTCATTCTGGGCAGCTTGCTCGCGGGGTTCAGCGAATCCGCGCAAGGTTTCATCGTGGGGCGTGCGGTCATGGGTTTGGGCGGTGCCAGCTTCATGACGGCTGGCCGTGTCTTGGTCAACCTGATTCCGCCGAGCCCACAGCGTTTCACCGGTATCAAATTCTTTGCAACCGGCTTGGCGCTGGGCATCACGTTGGCACCGGGCTTGGCCGCCTGGGCGGTGTCACACGACGAATGGCGCGCCATCTTCGGCATCCTCATCGCCGTGGCTCTGGCGGCGGCAGGCTTTGCGGCGATGTCTTTGCCAGAAGACCTGACGGCGCACGATCTGCGCAGCCAAAGCCACCCGGTATTGTTCATGGCGCTGGCGGGCGGCAGCTTCTTGCTGCTCTACGCCTTGCAGCGCAGCCAGTACGACTACTTCAGCGACACCACCGCCTTGGCGGCGGCGGGTGCTTGTGGCGCGCTCGCATTGGTCTACTTCGGCCGCAGCCTGTGGCGGCACCAGCGGCCGTTGCTGGGTCTGCAGGCACTGCTGCATCCGCGCTACGTCGTGGGGGTTGGGTTGTTCACCTTGTGCTACGTGCTGCTGGGCGCCAACAACTATGTTTTGCCTGTCTTGATGCAACGAACGATGGGCTTCTCGTGGCACACCGCAGGCTGGGTGCAATCGCTGGGCATGGCTTCCACGCTGTTGGCTTGGGCGGTGATGGCATGGGTCATGCCAAGGGCACCCGAGCCACGCAAATTTTTCGTCGTGGGCTTTCTTGCATTGGCCTTGTTTGGCTGGCAGCTTTCGCGCCTGACCATCGAGGCTTCGTTGTGGGTCGACGTCATTCCTGCGCTGCTGTGCAACGGTGTCTTCCTGATTTGCGTGATGGCCACCACGGCCATGCAAACCTTCAGAGATGTGCAGCATCACGATGCGGTGTTGTCACATGCACAACAACTGAAAAACATGGTGGCGCAGTTTGGCACGGCGTTGGGCGTGTCGGTGTCCACACTGACGCTGCAGTGGCGCGCCACCGAGCACTACAACGTGCTTAACGCGCACTTCACGCCCAGCGACCCGATCTACCACGAGGCCGTAAGCCAATTGGCCCAAGCGCTGGTATCGCACGGCGCGGGCCTGCAGGCCGAGCCCATGGCGTTCTCTCAGCTGGCGCAAATGCTGAACCAGCAGGCGACCTTGTTGGCCTGTGGCGACTACTTCGGCGCCATCGTCGTGGTCGGCCTGCTGGGCGCGGGTGCGATGTTTTTCCAGCGGCTGATGCGCTAGCACCCAGCCCATCAAGTGTTGCCGTCAAGTTGTCGCCAAGTTGTCGCCAAGTTGTCGTCAAAGCACCCCTTCATCAAACTGATCGAAAGAAAATACCATGCGAACTCTTCACAAACTTTCTGCCATTGGCGTGTTGATCGCGATGGTCACACTGGCTGGCTGTGCGCAAATCCCCAGCAAGGCGCCTGAGGATTGCACCATCACCGAGCTGACGGGCAACTGCCCGGTGTGGATGCGGCAATAGACTATGAAAGGGCGCCAAATGCGTCAGTCAGCGCCTTCCACGATACGCAGGTCGCGTTCCGCGCCATTCTTCAGGGCCCGAATCGCTTCTTGGTAAGCGGCGCTGTCGTGTGTGGCCACTGCTTTCTCCAGGCTTTCGAACTCGATCAACACGGTGCGTTCTTTCAAACCAGCTTCGTAGACCACGGACGGCAGCGCACGGGCCAAAAAGCGCCCGCCACCGGCCTGGATGGCTGGGCCCGCCAGCTTGGCGTATTCGGCCAAGGCGGCGGGGTCGCTGATCGAACGGTAGGCTGAGATCCAATAGGCTTTAGGCATTTGATTTCCTTTGAAGAATGTCGAATATCGGGTCGCACTTCAGGGTGATTTTTCCTCACGCTGAGGTGACTCGTGTCTTTGGGGCTCCGTGCCCCCGCCGGGATGATGGCACAGCCTTTGGTTGCTTGCTGGCGAAGGTCAAACCCCTCTGAACATGGGGCCTGACCCATTGCAGCTTGCCTGGTGAGCCAGCCCAACACCTTGCGGATCGACGTTGGATCGTGCCCCCGTCCTACAGCTTGGCTGCCACTCCCCCCATAGCATTCAAGCTATGCATGCTGAAGCAGCGTTGACCGATCTCATCGTGGCCCGGCCCGAGGGGCTGTACTGCCCGCCGGGCGACTTCTACATCGACCCCTGGCGGCCGATAGACCGGGCCGTGATCACACACGCCCACAGCGACCACGCGCGCTGGGGCAGTGCCCATTACCTGGCGCAAGACGACAGCGCACCCATCCTGCGCCGCCGGCTGGGCGGAGACATCACCCTGCAGACACTGGCCTACGGCGAGGTGATTGAGCACCACGGCGTGCGGCTCTCGCTGCACCCTGCGGGCCACGTGCTCGGCTCATCGCAAGTGCGGCTGGAGCATGGCGGCCGGGTGTGGGTCGCATCCGGCGATTACAAGCTGGAGAACGACGGCACCTGCGCCCCGTTTGAGCCAGTCCGCTGCGACACCTTCATCACCGAATCCACGTTCGGCCTGCCCATCTACCGCTGGCCCACGCAGCCTGAGTTGTTTGACGAGATCAACACCTGGTGGCGGCAGAACGCCGAGGCAGGGCACGCGTCGGTGCTGTACGCCTATGCGCTCGGCAAGGCGCAGCGTTTGTTGCATGGCGTGGACGCGTCGATTGGGCCCATCGTGGCGCATGGCGCGGTGGAGCCGATCAACGCCATCTACCGTGCGGCGGGTGTGGCGCTGCCGCCTACGGTGCATGCGTCTGATCCGTCGCTCGACAAGGCCGCGCTCGCGCGTTCGCTGGTGATTGCCCCGCCGTCGGCCGGGCGTACCACCTGGCTGAAACGCTTCGGTGCGAATCCGTCAGACGCCTTTGCCAGCGGCTGGATGAAGCTGCGCGGCACACGCCGCCGCCGTGGGGTGGATCGGGGCTTTGTGGTGTCTGACCACGCCGATTGGCCTGGCCTGCAATCGGCCATTCTGGCCACCGGTGCCGAGCGGGTGTTTGTCACCCACGGCAGCGTGGCGGTGATGGTGCGCTGGCTGACCGAGCAGGGGCTGCAGGCGCAGGGCTTCACTACCGAATACGGCGACCAAGATGACGCGGACGATGTGGAGAAACCGGTGGAAACACCATCAACTGATCCTGAATGAAAGCCTTCGCCGACCTCTACCGCGCGCTGGACGCCTCGACCGCCAGCCTCGCCAAACAAGCCGCACTGCAGCGTTACCTGCGCGCGGCGCCCTCGCGCGACGCGGCCTGGGCGGTGTATTTTCTGGCCGGCGGCAAGCCGCGCCAACTGGTGCCCACACGTTTGCTGCGCGAGCAGGCGCGTCTGGCGGCGGGGTTGCCCGAGTGGCTGTTCGACGAGAGCTACGAAGCTGTGGGCGATTTGGCCGAGACCATTTCGCTGCTGCTGCCCGATCCCGACGAAACGCTTGAACTCCCTTTGGCCGACTGGATGGAGCAGCACCTCCTACCCTTGCGTGGGCAGCCGCCCGAGGCGTTGGCGCAGATCCTCCAAAACCAGTGGCGCACGCTCGCCGTGGCGCAGCGGCTGGTTTACTTCAAGCTGATCACCGGCGCGTTTCGCGTTGGCGTTTCCCGGCTGCAGGTCACACAGGCCCTGGCGGCGGTGAGCGGTGTGGATGCCAAGGTGATTGCGCAACGGTTGATGGGCTACACCCACATCGGCGCGCGGCCCTCCGCCGAAGATTACGACGCACTGGTTGCTCCCGACGATGCAGCCAACACCGGCACCGGCTCACGTGGCGGCCAGCCGTATCCCTTCTTTTTGGCGCACCCGTTCAACCTGCCGCTGGCGCAGTTTGAATCCACGCTGGGCCCCCCCGATGGCTGGCTGGTCGAATGGAAGTGGGACGGCATCCGCGCCCAACTGGTGAAGCGCGACGGGCAGGTGTGGATCTGGTCGCGCGGCGAAGAGTTGGTGAGCGACCGTTTCCCCGAGCTGCAAGCCATGGGCGCGGGCCTGCCGGATGGCACCGTGCTCGACGGCGAAATCCTCATCTGGCGCGAGGGCCGCGCGCAGCCCTTCGCCGAACTGCAGCAGCGCATTGGCCGTAAAGCCTTAAGCCCCAAGCTGCTGCGTGAACTGCCCGTGGTGTTGTGTGTCTACGACCTGCTGGAAGAGGGCGGCGAGGATTTGCGTTCACTGCCGCAACACGAACGGCGCACGCGGCTGGAGCAACTGGTCGCGGCATTCCCGCATCCACAGTTGGAACTGAGCCCGCTGGTGCAAGGCCGCGACTGGGCCGATCTGGCGCAACAACGCGAGCAAGCGCGGGCGCTGGGTGTCGAGGGCATGATGCTCAAGCGGCTGGACGCGCATTACGGCGTGGGCCGCACCAAAGACGTGGGCGTGTGGTGGAAGTGGAAGATCGACCCGCTCTCGGTCGATGCCGTGTTGATCTACGCGCAACGCGGCCACGGCCGCCGCGCCAGCCTCTACAGCGACTACACCTTTGCCGTGTGGAACGGCGCGCAGGACGACCCGGCGCGGCAACTGGTGCCCTTCGCCAAGGCCTATTCGGGCCTGACCGACGAGGAGATTCGCGCCGTGGACGCGGTGATCCGCAAGACAACGGTAGAGACCTTCGGCCCGGTGCGCAGCGTCACCCCCACCATGGTGTTCGAGCTGGGCTTCGAGGGTATTGCGAAGAGCAGCCGGCACAAGAGCGGCATCGCGGTGCGCTTCCCGCGCATGCTGCGCCGCCGCGAAGACAAACCCGTGGAAGAGGCCGACACACTGGCCACCTTGCAAGCGCTGCTGCAAGGAGCCGACTAGTGGCGACGCGCAAGACGGCTCGCGAAATCGATGCCACCGACACCGCCGAACCGGCGATCGATGCATGGATTGCCACGCGAGGCTGGAACCCTTTCCCGTTTCAACGCCGCGTGTGGGCCGAGATGGCCAAGGGCCGCAGCGGCCTGCTGCACTCCAGCACAGGTAGCGGCAAAACGTTGGCGGTGTGGTTGGGCGCGCTGGGCGCCCTGCGTGAGAAGGTGACACCAGGGGGCCTGAAAGCCAAGTCACCCCCGCTCACGGTGCTGTGGATCACCCCCATGCGCGCGCTGGCGGCCGACACCCTGCGCGCGCTCGAAGACCCGATGCATGCGTTGTGCCCCAGTTGGGCGGCCGGCGTGCGCAGCGGCGACACTACATCGGCCCAACGCGCCGCGCAAGACAAGCGCCTGCCCACGGTGCTGGTCACCACGCCCGAGAGCCTGACCTTGCTGATGTCCCGCGCCGATGCGCGCGAGTTGCTCGGCCATGTGCGTGTCGCAGTGGTCGACGAATGGCATGAGTTGATGGGCAACAAGCGTGGCGTGCAAACACAACTGGCGTTGGCCCGGCTGCGTGGCTTCCAGCCCAAGCTGATGACCTGGGGCTTGTCGGCCACGCTGGGCAATCTGGATGAAGCGCTGCGCACCTTGCTTGCCACTGCGCCAATGCCGAAGAGCCGTGCGCCCGTGATGGTGCAGGGCGAGACCGACAAAACGCTGCTTATCGACACGCTGCTGCCCGCCACGGCCGAGCGCTTCGCCTGGGCCGGCCACATGGGCCTGCGCATGCTGCCGCAAGTGGTGCAGGCCATTGAAGAGAGCGCCAGTTGCCTGGTGTTCACCAACATGCGCTCGCAAGCCGAGCGCTGGTACCGCGCGCTGCTAGAGGCGCGGCCCGATTGGGCGGGCGTGCTGGCGCTGCACCACGGCTCGCTCGACCGCGAGGTGCGCGAGTGGGTCGAGCTGGGGCTGAAAGAGGGCCGTGTGAAAGCGGCGGTGTGCACCTCCAGCCTGGACTTGGGCGTGGACTTTCTGCCGGTCGACCGCGTGCTGCAAATCGGCTCTGCCAAGGGCGTGGCGCGCTTGGTGCAACGCGCGGGCCGCTCGGGCCACGCACCGGGGCGGCCCTCGCGGATCACGCTGGTGCCCACACACAGCTTGGAGTTGGTGGAGGCGGCCGCCGCACGCGAAGCGGTGCGCACCGGCCAGATTGAGGCGCGCCACAGCCCGCGTGCGCCGCTGGACGTGATGGTGCAACACCTGGTGACCGTCGCGCTGGGTGGCGGCTTTCGGCCGGACGAACTGTTGGCCGAGGTGCGCAGCACGGTGGCCTATGCGGACATGAGCGACGCGCACTGGCAATGGTGCCTGGACTTCGTGCGCCAGGGCGGGCCATCGCTCGCGGCCTACCCCGATTACCACCGCGTGGTGCCCGATGAAAACGGCGTGTGGCGCGTGCCCGATGCGCGCCTCGCGCGGCGCCACCGCGTCAACATCGGCACCATCGTCAGCGACGCTTCCATCAGCGTGCAATACCTGGGCGGCGGCAGATTGGGTTCGGTGGAGGAAAGCTTCATCGCGCGCCTCAAGCCTGGTGACGCGTTCATGTTCAGCGGCCGGCTGTTGGAGCTGGTGCGCGTAGAGCAGATGACGGCGCTGGTGCGCCGCGCCACGGCCGGGCGCGCAGCACTGCCGCGTTGGAACGGCGGGCGCATGCCGTTGTCGAGCACGCTGGCTGATGCGGTGCTGCGCGAGTTGCAGGCGGCCGACGAGGGCCGATTCGACAGCCCCGAGATGCAGTGTGTGCAGCCGTTGATCGACATCCAGCGAGCCTGGTCTGGTGTGCCCACGCCCAGCATGCTGGTGGCCGAAACGCTGAAGTCCCGTGAAGGCTGGCATCTGTTCCTGTACCCGTTCGCGGGGCGGCAGGTGCATCTGGGCTTGGCCGGTTTGATCGCGTGGCGTGCCGCACAGCCCGAGACCGGCACCTTCTCCATCGCGCTGAACGACTACGGCATTGAACTGCTGAGCGCGAAGGAGATCGATTGGGCCGAGCGCCTGCCCGCGCTGCTGGCGCTGCCGCCACCCGCGCAACTGCTGGCCGAGGTGCTGGGCAGCCTGAACGCCACCGAGCTGGCGCGGCGCCGCTTTCGCGAGATTGCGCGTATTGCGGGGCTGATCTTCCAGAGTCATCCGGGCGAGCGCCGCAGCAACCGGCAACTGCAGGCCTCGGCCTCGTTGTTTTTCGAGGTGTTTCAGAAGTACGACCCACACAACCAACTGCTGGCGCAGGCCGAACAGGAATTGCTGACGCAGGAACTCGATGTGCGCCACCTTGCCGCCGCGCTCGAACGCATCCAGGGCCAAACGGTGCGGGTGCACGCGCTGCGCAAGCCCACGCCGCTGGCCTTCCCGCTGATGGTGGAGCGTTTCCGCGAAAAGCTGACCAACGAGTCGCTCGGCGACCGCATCGCGCGCATGGTGTCGGAGCTTGAGCGCACCGCTGGTGGCGATGCCGTGGGCACGGCGCATACACCCGCCGATCGCGTGTTCGCCTCGCGTGCGTCGCCAGAATGGGCGATGGACGCGGCGCTGGCGCTGGAAGCACGCGGTGAGGCCACCGAACCGCGCAGCCCACGCACACGCAAAGACGGGCGCGCGCGGCGATCGCTTGGCGCTGCGCGATGATGGCGGCATGACGGTTTCAGATTCTTCAACACCCAAGGCCTTGGCGGGCGCACTCTCCATCACCCTGGCGGGCGAGCCGGTGGTGCTGTTGCCCGAGCGTGCGTTGTGGTGGCCGCGCGAGGCCACGTTGTTTGTGGCCGATGTGCACCTGGGCAAGGCCGCAAGCTATCGCGCGCTAGGGCAACCCGTGCCCTCAGGTACCACGCGCGACAACCTGGAGCGCCTGAGCACCTTGATCGACAGCTTGGGGGCGCGGCGCCTGGCGGTCCTCGGCGATTTTCTGCACGCGGCGACGGCTCAGCAAGCGCAGGTGATGACACCTGTGCACACCTGGCGTGAGCGGCATGCCACGTTGCACTGCGTGCTGGTGCGCGGCAACCACGACAGCCACGCGGGCGACCCGCCGCCTTCGCTGCGCTTCGACATGGTGGATGAACCATTCCGCATGGGCCCGTTCGCGGCTTGTCACCATCCTCAAACGGTGACGGACGCGGTGGTGCTGGCTGGGCACCTGCATCCCGCCGTGCAACTGCGTGGGCGGGCCCATGACCGCGAGCGCTTACCGTGTTTTTGTGAAGTGCAAGCTGAAGAGGGCGGGCTGCTGATCCTGCCCGCGTTCGGCGCCTTCACCGGCAGCACGCTCGACTTGCCACGCGGCACGCTGCGTTGTTATGCCGTGGGTGGCGGCCGTGTCACGGCGTTGCCTTGAGTCGATGCCGCGCACTCAGCCCGTTTTCTGCGAGGCTTGAGCCGCAGATACCGCCGCTCGCAACGCCAGCGTGTAGCTGTCCACACCAAAGCCGCAGATTTGGCCTTTCACGATTTCAGCGAACACCGATTGGTGGCGGAACGCCTCGCGAGCGTGGATGTTCGACATGTGCAGTTCCACGATGGGCACGGTGAGGATGGCCAGGGCATCGCGTATGCCGTAGCTGTAGTGGGTCCACGCACCGGCGTTGATCAGCACGGCGTCCACACCTTCGTGAAAGCCTTGGTGAATGCGCTCGCACATTTCGCTTTCGCTGTTGGTTTGAAAGGCTTCAATCGAAGCGCCCAGCTCAGCGCCAAGCTTTTGCAACGAGGCGTTGATTTCATCGAGCGTGGTGGTACCGTACTGGGCCGGATCGCGTTTGCCGAACATGTTGTGGTTGATGCCGTGCAGCATGAGTATCTTCATGGTTTGTCCTTGAATGCTTGGGCTTAGACCAGCGGTACGGTGAGCTGGCTGATGACAGCGCGGGTGTCGGGGCGCACGCCGCGCCACCACACAAAAGCTTCGGCCGCCTGTTCGGCCAACATGCCCACACCATCGGCCAGCCGTTGCACGCCGGCGTTTTGCGCCAGGCGCAGAAAGGGCGTGAGACCTTTGCCATAGGCGAGTTCATAGGCCAAACAATTTGCGCCGAAAACGCTGGTGGGTACGGGCGGCAATTCGGCATGCAGGCTGGCCGAGGTGGCGTTGAAGACCACGTCAAACTGTTCCCCGTTAAGGTCGGCGTAGCTTCCACCGCGTACCGTGCCGTGCGCGTGGCCGAGTTCCGCCAACTCTTCGGCTTTGGACACGGTGCGGTTGGCAATGACCAGCAGCGCCGGTTGCTCGGCCAGAAAGGGCAGCAACGCGCCGCGTGCGGCCCCTCCGGCGCCGAGCAGCAATACGCGCTTGCCTTTCAAAGGACATTGCAGGTTGTGCACCACGTCGCGCACCAAACCTACACCGTCGAAGTTTTCTGCCAGCACCCGGTCGCCTTCAAACTTCATGGCGTTGGCGGCACCCGCCAGCGTGGCTGCTGCCGAGCGCTCGGTGGCGTAGGCATAGGCATCGAGCTTGAACGGGGCGGTGATGTTCATGCCGCGCGCACCTTGCGCACGGAACGCATCAACAGCCTGCGCAAACTGGCCCAACTGGCCTTCGATCTTGGTGTAGGCCATGTCCTGGCCGGTTGCAGCGGCGAACATGCCGTGGATCAGTGGCGACTTGCTGAAGCCAATCGGGTTGCCGATGACGGCGTAGGGGTCGGTCATGTGTGTTTTCCTTGCTGCACACGGCTTACTTGGTGAACAACACGCCGTCCCGCTGCATGTCGGCAATGGTGTCGGCCGCAAAGCCCAGGCTCTTGGCGATCTCTGCGTTGTGCTGCCCCAGTTCCGGCGCGACCTGCGTGATGGTGGTGTCAAAGTCAGAGAAGTTGAACGGCAGGTTCGGCAGCTTGATCTTGCCCAGCACCGGGTGGTCTTGCTCCACCACCATGCCGCGCGCCACGATTTGCGGGTCGGCCAGCACTTCGTCGATGCGCTGCACCTTGGCGCTGGGCACGTCGATGCCGTCCAGCGCCGCCAGCACCTGCGCCACGTTCTGCTGCGCCACCCACTGTTTGACCACCGGCAGAATGTCCAGCCGGTGGGCATTGCGCCCGGCGTTGGTGTGAAAGCGTGTGTCGCTGCCAAAGCCTGCGGGGCCGCCTGTGCGCTCGACCAGGGCCGCGAAACGCTTCCACGCATCGTCCACCTGCGCGGCAATCACCAGGTCGCCGTCGCTCGCAGAGAACACGCCGTAGAGCGTGGAGTTCGGCATGTCGTGGCCCGTTTGCACCGGCACTTCTTGCCCGCCGGATAGGGTGTAGCACTGCACGGCGTATTCGTGCATCGACACCAGCGTGTCGTACAGCGAGAGGTCAATGTGTTGGCCCTTGCCCGACTTCACCCGGCCGAGCAACGAGGCCAGCACCGCTGCCACGCCATGGATGCCGGTGTACATGTCGCCGAGCGAAATGCGCAGCAGTGGCGGCGCTTCGCCGGGGTTGCCCACCATCTGCATGATGCCGCTCTTGGCCTCGGCAATCAGGCCGAAGCCCGCGCGGTGTGCGTCTGGCCCGGTGTGGCCGTAGGCCGAAATCGAGCAGTACACCAAGCCCGGGTTGCGCTGCGCAAGCTCCTGGTAGCCCAGGCCTAGTTTGCTCAAGGCGCCGGGGCGGTAGTTTTCGATGAACACGTCGGCGCTGTCGGTGAGCTTTTGCATCAGCTCCCGGCCGCGCGGATCTTTCATGTTCACACACAGGCCTTTCTTGCCCATGTTCTGCTGCAGAAAGTAGCCGCTGTAGCCCTTGACTATGCACGGCGAATCACGGCCCGCATCGCCGGAGCCAGGGCGCTCCACCTTGATGACTTCAGCGCCCATGGCCGCGAGACAGCGACCCAGAAAAGGGCCGGCCAGGAAGTGGCTGTAGTCGATGACGCGAAAGCCTTTGAGGGGCAGGTCTTGGCTCATGCGGGCCTCCGGGGAACCATCAGGCGGTGTTCGCCTTTTTGCACGATTTCGCCGTTCTGGTTGATCAACTCAGACGGCAAAATCACAATGCCCCAGCCCGGGCGGCTCTTGGAGGCGCGCAGCCCGGTGATGCTGAACTTCACGTGCACCACGTCGTTCACCTTGATAGGCAGCACGAAGTCCCAGGTCCAGCCCAGCGACATGCCGGGTAGAAAGCGGTAGTCGCTTTGCGTCTTCAAGCCATCGGCAATCGACAGACCAAACAGGCCGTGCGCGACGATGCAGCCGAAGTGGCTGGCGTTGGCATAAGCCTCGTCTACATGCACGGGGGTGTGGTCACCGGTGAGGTCGGCGTAGGCCAGGATGCGCGCCTTGGTCACGGTGTAGGTGGGGCTGATGCAGACGTCGCCCTCCTTGGCGTCGTCCCAGTATTTTTCAGGGCTCAGTGTCATGGTGTTTCCTTGGGACGCGTTCATGCGCGGGGATTGATCGACAGGGCCTGGGCCACTGTGTGGGGAGCGGCCTGGATGAACTCCACGGCCAGGCCATCGGGCAGGCGCAACCAGTTGCGGCCCTGGGGCATTTCGGTCACCGCAAAGGCCTGCGCTGCCTGAAGCGCGTACTCAAGGTCTTCGCACATCACACCGACGTGACCCAGGCGGCCTTCTGGCGCGTGGTGGTCAGGCTTGGCCATGAACTGCATGCCGCCCAGCGTCCAGTACTGCACCGGGTCTTCCTCCGTGCCCTGCACTTCGCGCAGGGTCATGCCGCACACCTCGTGGAAGAAGCGGATGTGCCAGTGGATGTCTTTGACCCAGATGGCCACATGCTCCACATAGGCGCGCGGCTTGGCTGTGGGAGCGGTGCCGATTTCCGTCAGCCCTCTCTCGCGTCCTTTGATACAGGCCGTCAGCGCGGCGTTCACCGGCGTGGCCACGCCAAGCGCGGCGCCGCGCTCGACCACGGCGCCGTTGATGTAATCGACCTCGGTCACCGAGCCTTTCTCCAGGCTCTGCAGCATCGACGCCTTGAACCCATACGGCAGGCCTCCGTTGGCTTTGGTCCAGGCTTCATGCGGCGCGTGAATGGACAACTGGATGCCGCTGGCCTTGGCCACCGCCATGGCCTCGGCGACCGCCGCCAACGCGCAGGCTTCAACTTCAGGCACCTGGTATAGCGCGCCGTAGGGCAGGCCGGTGATGCCGCTGAGTGCGCCGGTGGCCACGTTGACCAACAGCTTGTCCCAGATGGTGGCGCGGATGTCGCTGCAGACGCTGGTGTTCAGCCCGGCACGGTTAAACAGCTCGGCAATGGCATCGGCGCGGGCCGAGCCGCTGGTGTTGAGTTCACCAATCAGCGTTTCCTTCCCCGTGGTGCCGGCCACCACCACGCCCGGCGCTACCAGCAGGCCACCAACGTAAGTCTTGCCCGCCATCACGCGGCTTGCGCCCACCAGCTCCGACAAGACCTCTTCGTGGCCCAAACCGTTTTGCAGAGAGAGCACCACGCTATGGCTGCCCAGCAGCGACATCGCGCCTTGTATGGCGCTGCGGGTGTCGAAAGACTTGACCAGCACGATGACCAGGTCTATTTCGCCCAGCCCCTCGGCCGTGGTGGCGGCCCGCGGGTGGACCCTGTGTTCGTCAGTGCCTTCACGCAAAAGCAGGCCGTTTTGGTTTATCGCGTCAACCTGCTCCCGCCGGCGGTTGACCAGGGTCACGTCTGCGCCCGCTTTGGCCAACATGCCGCCAATGGCGCAGCCCAGCGAACCCGCGCCCAGTACGCATACTTTCATTTCGTCTCCATGTGCTTCGGCACCTCGCGCCGATGGGGGTCAACGATAGAGACATGGCGTTCTATCGTCCATACAATGAAAGTGATACATCACATTGTTTGAGGCAATAATGGATAAGGGTATGGAACTGCGCCAGAGCGACGCCAACTTCCTCGACGTCAAGCACTTGCGTTTGTTTGACTTGCTGTATTCGACCCACAGCGTCACGCGCTCTGCCGAGCTGCTGGGCCAATCACAACCCACCGTCAGCATCTGGCTGGCCAAGCTGCGCAAGGAGCTGGGCGACCCACTGTTCATTCGCACGGCGGAGGGCATGCAGGCCACGCCGCGCGCGGATGAACTCATCATCCCGGTGCGCTCGGCACTGAACGCGTTGCGCAAGCTCACCTCGCCGGAGCCGGTGTTTGACCCGTCGCAAAGCACGCGCAACTTCCGCATTTGCATGACCGACGCCAGCCACGTCACCCTGCTGCCGCAATTGCTGGCCCATGTGCGGGCGCTGGCGCCGCAGGTCACCTTGGAGGCGGCACGGATCGATGAAACCACCGCCGACGCGCTGCAATCCGGTGAAGCCGATCTGGCGATTGGCTTGGTGCCTTGGTTGGAGTCCGGGTTCTACCAGCAAACGCTTTTCCCGCAGGACTGGGTGTGCCTGGTGAACCCGCAGCACCCGCGCATCGGCAAGACTTTGAGCCGCAAACAGTACGAGGCTGAGGGACACATCGGCATCGTGTCTGGCACCGGCTCGCTATTGCTGGCCGAAGCGCTTGAGCTGGAAAAAGTCTTCAGAAAAGTGGTTTTGAAGCTGCCCGGCTTTCTGGGCCTTGCCACTGTGGTGTCCAGCACCGACCTGGTGGCTACGCTGCCGCGCAACATCGGCGAGGTACTGGCGCAGCTCAACGACTTGAAGGTGTTGCCTTGCCCTATTGCGATCCCGCAGTTCACCGTGAAGCAGCACTGGCATGCCCGCTACCACAACGAGACCGGCAACATCTGGCTGCGGGGGGTATGTGCCAGCCTCTACATGGACCGCAAGGTGCGTAGAGCGATGCCTAGAACCGAGAGTACGCGTAGGGTCGGCTAAAGCGTTTCGGTTCGTCAGGCGCGCGGACCCGACCGCATCGCGTGATGCCCCGCCGTTTAGGTGCCGCGGACCTTGGCCGGAAAACATTCCAGCAGCCAGTCGATGAACACCCGCAAGCGATGGGTCACATGGCGGTTCTGGGGATAAACCACGTGAAACGGGTAGGGCGCAGGCCGCCACTTCTGCAGAATCTCCACCAACTGCCCGTCCTGCAGCGCAGCACTTGCCGCATAGGCAAAGGTTTGCACGATGCCCAGCCCGGCCACGGCAGCGGCCAGGTGTGCATTGCTTTCATTGACGCCTATGCGGTGCTCCACCTTGATCTCGGTCTTCTCTGCTTTGCGCTCAAACCGAAACGCAAGTGCGCGGCCATTTTGCGCCGACACGTAGCTGATCAGCCGGTGCCCGTTCTTCAACTCTTCGGGGTAGGCGGGCGTGCCGTATTGCCGCAAATAGCTCGGCGCGGCGCAGGTCACCATGGCGGCGTGGCCCAGGCTGCGGGCGACGAGTGATGAGTTGTCCAACGGGCCGCCGCGGATCACGCAGTCGACGTTGTCGCCGATCAAATCGACCGAGCGATCCGACACACCCAGGTCAATGCGGATGTCTGGGTAGCGGGCCACGAAATCCGGTAGCAACGGAATCAACACGTCGCGTGCGGTGGAGCCCCCGACGTCGATGCGCAGATGGCCCTTGGGGTTGCCTCGCACCACGTTGAACGACGAATCGATGTCCTCCAGGTCACGCAGGATGCGCGTCACCTTGGCGTAGTAGTCGTGGCCTTCGGGGGTGACGGTGACGCGGCGCGTGGTGCGTTGCAACAGCCGGGCGCCCAGATGCGTCTCCAGCTCTTGCACCCACTTGCTGATGGTGGCATTGGGCATGTCCAGTGAGTCGGCAGCGCGCGTAAAGCTGCCGGCTTCCACAACGCGTGCAAAGGCACGCATGGCCAGGAGTTGATCCATTCGACGGTGTTGGTTAGGGATAAGGAATCTGTTGATTATCCATGCCCATGAATAGTGATTCCATTTTTAGCTATTTTTCTATCAATTGGCAAGACCTACATTCTCTCCATGCCTTGCACAACAGGCCGCAAGAAATGACAAAGGCTCAGTGTGGAAGAAGGCATTTTTAAGTCCCTTTTAGTCCCTCAATCACGTCACGAAATGGAGTTCATCATGGATAAGCAACTGAATGGAAAAATCGCGCTGGTCACCGGCGGCAGCTCTGGTATTGGCTTCGCGGCCGCAGAAGAATTGGTAGCCCAAGGCGCTCGCGTTTTCATCACTGGTCGCCGTCAGGCTGAGCTGGACGCGGCGGTGGCCAAGCTGGGGGCATCGGCCACGGCGTTGCGTGCCGACGCTTCGGTCTTGAGCGACCTGGACGCGGTGTACGCCCAAATCGCCAAGAGCGCGGGCAAGCTCGACATCCTGTTTGCCAACGCCGGTGGCGGTGACATGATGCCGCTGGGCGCCATCACCGAAGAACACTTCGACAGCATCTTCGGCACCAATGTGCGCGGCGTGTTGTTCACCGTGCAAAAGGCTTTGCCGCTGCTCACCAACGGCGCGTCGGTCATCTTGACCTCGTCCACCACGTCGATCCAGGGCACGGCTGCTTTCAGCGTCTACAGTGCCAGCAAGGCGGCCGTGCGCAACTTCGCGCGTTCGTGGGCGCTTGATCTGAAAGACCGTGGCATTCGTGTCAACGCCATCAGCCCTGGCCCCATCCGCACGCCCGGTCTGGGTGGCTTGGTGCCCGATGAAGCGCGCCAAGGCCTCTTCGACTTTCTGGCCGCGCAAGTGCCGCTGGGCCGTTTGGGCGAACCACAAGAAATCGGCAAGGCGGTGGCCTTCCTGGCCTCTGATGCGGCCAGCTTCGTCAACGGCATTGAGCTGTTTGTCGATGGCGGCATGGCGCAGGTCTAACCCGCTTGCCGTGCACGCGTAGGTGGGGCCAGGCGGATCACACGCCGCTTGGCCCCGTTGTTCTCAACCCGTAGAGGATTTCAAACCATGGACACCCCATCTGAAGATCGCGCCATCGCCCAACAACTGATGGACCGCCACTTCGACATCTGGAACGAACGCGACGCGGACGCCCGCCTCGCCCAGTTTGCGGCGGTCTACACCCCCGCGTTTTTTGTAGCCGACTACGCCGCCAAGGCCAGCGGCTACGCAGAGGTCAACCAACTGATCGCGCGCGTGCAATCCGAGCATGCGGGGTTCTCGTTCCGTCCAGAGCCCATCACTTGGAACCACGGATTGGGCCGCGCCACATGGGGCTATGGTCCCGCAGAAAATCCCAATCTGGTGCGCGGAGAAGACATCTTCACGATGGACCAAGGCAAGTTGGCCAGCATGCATGTCTTCCTAGACGGCAAGCCATCCGCTTGAGCCCAACGGTAGATTGCAGCGCATGGGGTTGAAATCAAATGAGGCCTTGGTTTCAGGATTGTTTCGCCGCGAAACACAGCGGAAATAATAGGCAGCAAAAAATACAGCCCAGCCCCGTTGCTGCGGCAAGGGCCTGCGGCGTAGACTGGCAGAAACGAAATGGAGTCCGCTGACGGCCTCGGCGGATGGTGCTATGCCAGAGAACAAGACCTTAGAGTCCTGGGCGTTCCTTTCCACCGCTGCAGCGGGGCCGCGTGAAGTTCGCTACGCGGGGACGACCGTTCTGCTGTCTTTTGTGTTGTTTGCACTGGCCCTGCCTTTTGCCAAAACACCGCTGGCGCGATTCCCGGTTTTTATTCCCATCTATGTGACCGCACTGGTCATCTGTGACTTGGTCACGGCGGTACTGCTCTTCGGGCAGTTTCGTGCCTTGCGCGCGCGGGCCTTGCTGATTTTGGCGGGGGGCTACTTCTTTCTTGCAGCCATCACCACGGCGTATGCCTGCATTTTTCCTGGGATGTTTGCGCCCGAGGGACTGTTTGACCCGGGACCACAAACCTCCTCGGCCATGTTCATGTTTTGGCATGGTGGCTTTCCGTTGGTGGTGGTGGCCTATGCGTTGAGCAAAGGCGAAAGCCCCGACGCCCTGGTGTTGAAGCGACGTCGCTCGCCGAAGGTCAGAGGGCCCGTTATTTGGACGATTGCACTGGTGTTGGTCGTGGTCATCGCATTCACCATGTTCGCCGTGTTGGGCAAGGCTCTGTTGCCAGAGTTTCTCGACCACAACCGCACCACGGATCTCGGCCGTGCCTTTCTGCTGGGCGTGTGGGCGTTGGGTGTGCTGGCGCTGTTGACACTGTTGCTGCGCAAACCGCACTCGGTGCTGGACGTTTGGATGGTGATGGTCATGATGGCCTGGCTGCTGGAGCTGGCATTGGCGGCTCTGCTCAACACCGGGCGTTACGACCTTGGTTGGTACGCCGGGCGCGTCTACGGGTTGCTTGCAGCATGCTTTTTGTTGATGGTGCTGCTCAGCGAAAGCGCGCGGCAATACGAGCGCGTGATCAAGGCCTCCGCGGCGCTGGCGCGAGCCAATGCCTCTTTGCAGCAAATTTCGGTGGAAGACGGTCTGACCGGCATTGCCAACCGGCGCGGTTTTGACCAATACCTGGGGCATCAGGCGGCGGTGGCTGTGCGTTACCAGCGTCCGTTGGCGCTGGTCATGATCGATGTGGACCACTTCAAAACCTATAACGACACCTATGGCCACATGGCTGGAGATGAAGCCTTGAAGCGTGTGGCGGCCGTGCTGCAGTCGTGCTGCCAGCGTTCGGCCGATGTGGCCGCGCGTTATGGCGGTGAGGAGTTTGCCCTGGTGCTGCCGGACACTGATCCACAAGGCGCCATACACATTGCACAGACTGCGCTGGATGCCGTGGCGCAACTGCAGATTCCGCATACCGCCTGCCCCGTGGGCTCACATCTCACCATCAGCATGGGTGTGGCCATGCTGATGCCCGGTAGCACCATGCGGCCTGGGCATTTGATTGCTGCCGCAGATGATGCCTTGTACCGCGCGAAGAGCGCGGGGCGCAACCGGGTGGTATGTGATCCCGCGTGAAGTGTCCAAGGTGTGGCTTGCGTCCCGCGCATAATCCGCAGAGTTTTGAAACGTACCCTTCCGACATCCACACCCTGTTGATATGCGATTACTGCTGGTAGAAGACGAAGCCGAAATGGCCGCCTGGCTGGTGCGGGCCTTCAAGCAAAGTGGCTATGTGCCAGACCACGCGCCAGACGCAGCCACCGCCGAGTCGCTGCTGGCGGGTAACAACTACGACGCCGTGGTGCTCGACCTGCGCCTACCTGACAAACACGGCCTGTCGCTGCTGGCAGAACTGCGCAAAGCCGGCAACCGCACGCCGGTGCTGGTGCTCACGGCCCAAGGCTCTTTACAGGACCGGGTGAAGGGCTTGAATGGTGGTGCCGACGATTTCTTGACCAAACCGTTCGCCATCGAAGAACTGGAAGCGCGCCTGACCGCGCTGGTGCGGCGCAGCCGGGGCAACCCCCAAACGGTGCTGCAATGCGGCTCGTTGTCTTGCGCCAGTGACAGCCGTGCCTTCACACTCGCTGGTAACTTGCTGCAGCTCACGCCACGCGAGAGTGCCGCCTTGTCGGTGCTGCTGGCCCGCAGCGGTACGCCGGTCGAGAAGTCGCTGTTGTCGGGCAAGGTTTTCCCCGTGGCCAGCAGTGCGGGGCCGGATGCGATCGAACTGGTGCTGCATCGCCTGCGCCGCAAACTGGCCGGTGGCGATGTGCGCATCGTCACCGTGCGTGGCTTGGGCTACATGTTGGAGAGCATTTCGGACGACACGCCCGTATGAAAATCTTGCGCACGGACCCGGACCGATTCGGCATCCGCGCGCGCCTGCTCACGCTGCTGCTGCCAGGCATTCTGGGCTTGCTGATTCTCGACAGCTGGAACGACTACCGTGCCCTGCGCCACCTGGTGCAAGACGCGTACGACCAGTCCATGCTGGAGTCGGCCACTGCCTTGCGCAACAGCGTGCGGGCGGCGCCGGGCGGGGAGCTGAAAGTCGATGCGCCTTTTGTCACGGCAGCCATTCAGGAAACGCAGGCCGCAACCGACCAGGCCAACCCGCTGCACAAGTTCTGGCATGTGGGGGTGACGTCCCGCAATGCAGCGTCTACAGAGATCACGCTGCTCGGAGAAACCGATTTACCTGCGCCGCCGTTGCCGCCTGCCTCCGCACCAACGGTGGGGCCCGCGTCTTCCCTTTGGTACGACAGTTACTACCGTGGCCAATCGGTGCGGGTGGTGGCGCTGCAAAGCCAGGTGGTGGATGGGCGGGGGCGGCCTTTCGAGCTGCTGGTGCAGGTGGTGGAAAGCACCGGTCCGCGCGACCGTGCACAAGCCGCCTCGTCCGAGCAGGCCTTGCTGCGCGACACCCGCATGGTGCTGGTGGTGATTTTGCTGGTGTGGCTGGGCGTGACGTGGTCTCTGCACCCGTTGGAAAAGCTGCGCAAGTCGGTGCTGGAGGCCAAGGACCATGAGCTGAAACCGCTGGACACCAGCGGCGTGCCGCACGAAGTGGCGCCGCTGGTGGCGGCCATCAATCTGCACGTGGCGCGTTACCGCGATTTGCTGGACCAGCAGTCGCAGTTTCTGGCCGATGCCTCGCACCAGTTGCGCACTCCCTTGGCGATCATGCTCACACAAGCGGGTGTGGCGCTGCGCGAAAAAGACCCGGCGAAGGTGCAGCAGACCTTGCGCGCCATCGTCACGCAGATTGCGCGTAGCCGGCGCCTGTGTGAACAGTTGCTGTCGCTGGCCGATGCGCACGACAACACGCAGCCGGTGGATCAACCTGCGGTGGTCGATCTCAACAGCATTGCCAAAGACGTGGTGTTGCAGTACCTGACCCTGGCACACGAGAAGAACCAGGATCTGGGTTGGGTCGATGCGCGCGAGGGGGCCGCAGGTGCTGTGCTGTCGCCCGATGAACCGGCCGTGCCCGTGCTTGCGCGTGGTTTGGAGTTGCATGAAACCCTGGCCAACCTGGTGCACAACGCCATCGTCTACACGCCGCCTGGCGGGCACATCACTGTCTTTGTATGCGCGCAGGAGGGCGCCGCGCTGGCCGAGGTTTGCGACGACGGCCCCGGCATTGCGCAGGCGCTGCGTGAAACCGTGTTTGAGCGCTTTCAGCAAGGCACAACGGACCCTGCGAAATCGTCCAGAACCGGCTCGCGTGGCTCAGGCCTCGGCTTGGCGATTGCACGCGCTTATGCGCGGCGCAATGGAGGCGACATCACCTTGGCCGACGCCTCTGCCGATGCGTCAACCAACGGTTTGCGTGCGATTCTCCGTCTGCCGTTGGCCTCTGCGCCGCCCGGTTGACGCGGTCTCGCGACATCGCGGTAAACACCTATTCAACGGTTAGTGATAACACGTATTTTGAGGCTGGCTGTCTAAAACGAAAGCTGTTTGGAAGCCTCGCTTTCTACTATCCGCTCCAATACTTTTGGAGACCCGGATGGACATGACCCGTTCCACAACAACGCCCCGCGTGGCGCAGCCCAGGAGCTGCCTGCCATGAACTTCAGTAACCGCAACTTCGTCAGAGGCCTGTTCCTCATGGCCATAGCCGTGCTCTTTGGCACGGTGGCCATGAAGTACTCGATCGGCGAACTCAGCCGCTCCGGCCCCGGCATGTTCCCCTTGCTGGTGAGCTGCTTTCTGTTTGTGATTGGCCTGCTGCAGGCTGTACGTGCGCACTTCGTCGCGCCGGTGCCGCTGGACTACAGCGTCAAGAACATTGTGGTGATCTTGGCGAGCCTGGTGGGCTTTGCGCTCATCTCCGAATACATCAACATGATCGTCGCGATCGTCTATCTGGTGTTCTGCTCGACGATTGCCGGTACCTCGTACTCGGTGGCGCGCAACATCAAGATCTCCATCGGTTTGATTGCAGTGGCCTTTGCCTTCAAAGAACTTCTCGGCCTGAGCTTGCCACTCTACTAATCGGTACTGATCATGGAAGTTCTACACAACCTCGCGTTCGGGTTCGAGCATGCGCTCACCCTGCAAAACCTTTTCTACTGCGCCCTCGGGTGCACTGTGGGCACCTTGGTTGGGCTGCTGCCCGGCCTGGGCCCACTGTCGACCATCAGCTTGCTGCTGCCATTGACCTACTCCATCCCTACGGGTGGTGCGCTGATCATGTTGGCCGGCATTTATTACGGTGCGCAATACGGCGACAGCGTGAGCGCCATCACCATGAAGATCCCGCACGCGAGCAGTATCGTGGCGTGTATCGACGGCTACCAGATGACGCTCAAGGGCAAGACCGGTCTAGCCCTGTTCACCGCCGGTATCTCCAGCTTCATTGGTGGCACGGTGGCCATCGTTGTGCTGTCGACCATGGCACCTGCGCTGGGTGAAGTCGGCTTCCTGTTCGGCCCCGCTGACTACTGCGCGCTGATGCTTCTGGGCTTCTTCTGCGTGAGCTTTGTGAGCGCTGGCAGCTTGCTCAACGGCCTGGCCATGGCCATGGTCGGTGTGCTGCTGGGCATGGTGGGCACCGACGTGAACAGCGGCGTGGCGCGCTACACCATGGACCTGCCGTTCCTGATGGACGGCATTGGCCTCATCAGTATCGCGCTGGGTTGTTTTGGTATTGCCGAAGTGGTGAAGAACCTCGACAACAAGAACGTGCTCACACCGTTCAACGGCAAGATCAAACTCATGCCCACCTGGCCCGAGTTCAAGCGCATCATCCCCAGCGCTTTGCGCGGCAGCGTGATCGGCTCCATCCTGGGCATCTTGCCCGGCGGCGGCCCCACCATCGCCCAGTTTGCCGCCTACGCGGCCGACAAGAAGTTCAGCAAATACAAGCACGAAATCGGTACCGGCTGTATCGAAGGTGTGGCGGGTCAAGCGGCTGCCGATGAAGCCGCAGCACGCACCAGCTTCATTCCGCTGATGGCCATTGGCATTCCCGAAAACGCTGTGATGGCGTTGATGATGGCCGCCTTCATCGTGAAGGGCATTCAGCCCGGACCGAACATGATTGCCTCGCACCCTGACTTGTTCTGGGGCTTGGTCGCCAGCATGTGGGTGGGCAACTGCTTCCTGGTGGTGCTGAACGTGCCGCTGGTGCGCTACTGGCTGTCAGTGTTCAAGATCCCTTACACCGTGTTGTTCCCGGCGATTCTGTTCTTCTGCTGCATTGGTACCTTCAGTATCAACAACAGCCTGGACGACATCTTCACCACCTCGGTGTTTGGTTTGATCGGCTACCTGTTCCTGCGCCTGGACATGGAAGCGGCCCCACTGATGTTGGGCTTCATCCTGGGTCCGATGCTCGAAGAGAACTTCCGTCGCACCATGTTGCTCAGCCGTGGCAGCTTCAGCGTGTTCGTCACCCGTCCGATCAGCGGCACCCTGCTGGGCGTGATTGCCTTGGTGATCGTGTGGCAAACCGCGTTGTTCTTCATGAAGATGCGCAAGGGCACACCTGCTGCGGTGGAAGAGGCCGCAGTCGTCCCCGGCTAAGGTTCTCTTTATTTGGCGGGGCTGCGCAGCGAACTCAGGTACGCGTGCAGGGCCCGCACATCGGTCTCGCTCATGGCGCCCAACGACTCGAATGGCATCACTTTGACTGCCGAGCCGTCTGGGCGCTTTCCCGTTTTGAAGAGCTTGAGCAGCGCATCCGCATCGGGGTAGCGGAGCAAAGCTGAGTCGGCTCCAGGCGCCAGCCTGGAGGCCGGTGGCCAATCGGGTGGGCCGCCGGGCACGCGGCCACCGGCCAACTGCGGGCCGTGGCAACCCAAGCACATGTTGGCCACGTACTGGCCATGCGCCAAAGTATCGCCCTGCGGCAAGGGCGTTTGCGGCGGCAGGCTATGGTCGATCTTCGCTGCCGCGTCTTGAATCATCCCAAACCCATACAGCACCCGCACCGGCAGCGGAAGCTGCACCAAACCCGTCAGGCCCTGGTCGCTCGCGGGCATGTGGCGCAGCCAGGCCACCAAGGCGGCCAGGTCTTCGTTGGTCAAACGGTTGTAGTCTTCGCTGGGCATGATGAGCAGCGGCCGCCCCTGAGGCTGCACGCCGTGGCGGATGCTGCGCACCCAGTCTTCAGGGCGGTAGCTGGCGGTCACACTCCCGGCACCGGGGCTGATGTGTGGGCCTACGATTTTCATGCCGTTGGGGTTGTCGAGAAACACCCGGCCCTTGCCGTCGGCCCCATGGCAATCCACACAGCCGCGCGAGGCGTAGAGATAACGCCCGCGCTCGATGGCGGCGGGTTCATCACTCAACGCAACCGCCTGCACATTCACGTCGATGTGACGCTGCATCTTGCGCTGTGCCAGCTCAAGCCCCAGCCAGACCGCGCCGGCCGCCAGCGGCACCAAGACCAATAGCGCGAGGCCTATGCGCTTGAGCCATTTTCCCGTGCCCGGGCTCATGCGGCGCTCCGCGTGGTGACGTCGAGATCACGTGCCAGAAAGGAAAGCAACATCGCAGCACTCCTTCAATTTGATAAATCAACGAAGTTGATTCGCAAACGTAAGAGCCAGTCTGCGGCCTATTTTTGAATAGACCACAGACTGGCTCCAGAAGTGAATGCTGCGATGAAGCCCGGCGTCTTGTCAATCGCCAGGCGCATGACGCCGGTTTTTACTCGGGCAGCAAACCGATCTCGCCAGCGAACTGGCCCAGGCGTTTGTGCTCTTCTTGCAGGAACGTGTCGAAGTCTTTGGGTGAACCGCCGGGCGCGGGAATCGGGCCGATGCCGAGAATCTTCTCCGCAACGGTGGGGTTGGCCAGCAGCTTGTTGATCTCGGCATTCAAGCGTGCGATCACAGGCTGCGGTGTGCCAGCGGGGGCCACCATTGCCATCCAGCCCGTCATCTCCAGGCCGGGCAGGGTCTCCGACACCGTGGGCACTTGCTCCCAGCCGGGCACACGTTTGGCGGTGGTCACGGCCAGCACCCGCAGGCGCCCCTGCTTGGCGAGTTGCGCGGTCGAGGCCAAATCGGCCACCACGGCTTGGGCATGACCGCCCATGATGTCTTGCAGCGCCACACCCACCGAGCTGTAGGCCACCAAGTTGGCTTGGGCCTTGGTGCGGGCATTGATGACGCGGGCGATCATGCCGCCAAAGGTGCGCGGGCCTTCGTTGGCCAGTGAGAGTTTGCCGGGATCTTGTTTGCTGCGCGCTATCAAGTCTTGTAGCGAGGTGATGGGCGAGTCGGCGCGCACCAGCACAGCAAAGGGGCTGTTGGCCACAAAGGCCACGGGCACAAAGTCTTTCAGCGGGTCGTAGGGCAGGGTCTTGAACAGGTAGCTGTTGGTCACCAGCGCGGCGGTGGTGGCGAAGTACAAGGTGTAGCCGTCGCCCGGCGAGCGAGCGGCCGTTTGTGCGCCGATGACGTTTTGGCCGCCCGGCTTGTTGTCGATGACCATGGCCTGGCCCAGTGTTTGCGCCAAGCCGTCACCCAGTACACGCGCAATGTTGTCGGGGCCTGAGCCGGCCGGTTGCGACAACACGATCTTGATGGGTTTGCTGGGCCAGGTGTCTTGTGCAGCGGCAAAGCCGGTGCGCAAGAGCGAGGCGGCACCCAGGGCGCCTGCGGCTAAGTTGAAGGTTCTTCTTTGCATGTTTGTCTCCGTTATAAAAATCATCAGCCAGTCAAAGTTTCGGTGAATGCCTTCAGCATTGCCTCTAGCTCTTGGGCCGTGGTCGCTACGCCGTAGACGTAACGGTCCGGTCGCACCAGTGCAGCTATACCCCCGTGCCGCTGGAACCAAGCCGCCACCACGCCTTCGGTTTCTTGCAGCGGCTGGCCCATGTGCAGCGTGGTCACGCCTGGCACTGTGGGCGCCGGGCCGTCAAAACCGCTGCTCAAGACCAGCCACCAGCCGTTGCCGGCCAGCGCGTCCAGGCGCACCGGGCTGGTGTCTTGCGCGATCCACGGTTGCGGAAAGATGCTGCCATTGGCTGCGTGGGCGATGGGCGACAACAAGCCAGTCTCCAAGCCTGGCAACACATCCTGGCGTGGCATGTCGCGCACCACGCCGCCGCATTCGGCCAGCATGCGTGCATCGCGTTCGCGCGCCTTGGCGGTGTCGCGTTCACCAATCACCGCGCCAATGTTCTTGATGCGGCTGGTGAGTTGGCGTACGTGTTGTTTGCGTTCTGCGCTGTAGGTGTCGAGCAGGGCTTCGCCCGCTGCGCCTTGCACTTCGCCCTTCAGCACGGCGGCCAGTTTCCAACTGAGGCTGGCCACGTCGCGCACGCCTTGGCACATGCCTTGGCCCAGGAAGGGCGGCTGCTGGTGTGCCGCGTCGCCCGCCAAAAACACGCGGCCCTTGCGCCATTGCGCGGCCACCAAGGCATGGAAGCGGTAGCTGGCCTGGCGCCAGAGTTCGCCGTCTTCGGGCGTGAGCCAGCGCGAGAGCAGCTTCCAGGTCTCGGCCGCCTCGGTCACCTGGCGTGGGTCTTCGCCGGGCTTGAGCGAGATCTCCCAACGCCGGTGGTTGCCGGGGCCAATCACCAGGGTGCAGGGGCGGTCGGGCTCGCAGTACTGCATGCTGGTGGTGGGCAGTTTGGCCAATCCCTTCTCGTTGGCCAACACGTCGATCACCAGCCAGGGTTCGTCAAATTCCAGGTCTTCCAGCGTCAAGCCGACCATGTCGCGCAGCGTGCTCGAGGCACCATCACACGCCACCACGTAGCGCGCACGTACGCTGTCTTCAACGCCTTGGTCGTCGCGTACCTGCAGCGTGGCGCCGGTGTCGTCCTGCTGCAGGCCCACGACTTCGGTGCCCAGGGCCACGTGGGTGTTGGCGGCACTTTGCACGTGTTCGCGCAGCACGGCTTCCACCGGCGGCTGGCTGAACACATTGGACGGTGTGTAGCCCAGCGGATAGGGCGGGGCCACCATGGTCAGGCGTTTGATGAGCTGGCCGTCGACGCCGTAGTACTCCGATGGCGTGAAGGGCTCGACAAACGGCGCCACTTGCTCCACCACGCCGAGCTGCTGAAACACGCGCAGCACTTCGTGGTCGATGGCGATGGCGCGGGGCTTGTCGTACACGTGGCGCAGGCGGTCACACACGTACACGCTCAGTCCCATGCCAGCCAGCAGCCCGGCGGCAACCGCACCCGATGGGCCGAAGCCGACCACCGCGACGTCGTAAACGTCGCGTTTTGCTAGGGATGCCATAGGTTTATGCCTCTGCGCGGATGGGGTTCACCAGGGTGCCAATGCGTTCGATCTCGACCTCGAAGCGGTCACCGGCTTTCATCCACACGGGTGGGGTGCGTGCCTGGCCTACGCCTGCGGGTGTGCCCATCACGATCACGTCGCCCGGCTCCAGCGTCAGCACATCGCTGAGCAGCGAAATGGTCTCTGCCACGCCCCAGATCATGTCGTCGGTGTTGGCGCTTTGCATGACTTCGCCGTTCAAGCGCCCTTGGATCTTCAAGCCTGTTGCGGCACGTGGCAGCTCGTCGGCCGTGACCAGCACGGGGCCAAAGCCGCCGGTGCCGTCAAAGTTCTTGCCGATGGTCCATTGCGGCGTGCGCTTCTGGTAGTCGCGTACCGACATGTCGTTGAAGCAGGTGTAGCCAAACACGTAGTTGGGCGCGTCTTCTTGCGACACGTGGCGCGGCACACGTTGGCCAATCACCAGGGCCAACTCGGCCTCGTAGTCAAACTTGACCGATACCTTGGGGGCAATGCCGGCTTCGCCATGCGCCACCAAAGACGTGGCACCACGGAAGAAGAACCACGGGTACTCAGGCTTCTCACGGCCGCCTTCTTTGGCGTGGTCGAAGTAGTTCAGGCCCAGGCAGATGGTCTTGCCGGGCTCGGGCACCAGTGGCGCGAGTTTCAGGCTGCTGAGCGGTACACGCGGTGCGCTGGAGGCCAGCGCAGCCTTAGCGGCAGCGGCCAAGTCCACGCCCGCGCGCAGGGCGGCGCGCAGGTCGGCAGGCACTTGCGGTTGAGCGGCGTGTAAGTCGATGACGGCATCGCCGTCAACCAGGCCGAGGCGGGCTTCGCCGTTGTGCAAGTAGGTGGTGAATTTCATGGGGTTCCTGTGCAGAAAGAATGAAAGAAAAGGGGGTTTAAGTTTTGATAAAGAACACTTGGCGTTGTGCCTCTTTGAGGCGCGCCGACGGTGGTTGCGAAATGCCCCACTGGTCAACGCGGCCGGGGGGCCACTTCCAGTCTTCTGGGCCACCGGCTTGGTAGCTGTCGTCGATCTGCTCCACCTCGGCGGTGTATTCGATGACCTCGCCAAACGGGCCGATGAAATAGTTGAAAGCGTTGTCGCCAGGGCCGTGGCGGCCGGGGCCCCATTCGATCTGGTGGCCGGCGTCGCGCATGCGGCCACCGCCGCGCATCACCGATTCCAGGTCGGGCATCACAAAGGCGATGTGGTTCAGCGCGTCGTTGTCGGTGTCGCCCAGGGCCACGCTGTGGTGGTCGCTGGCGCAGTTCAAGAAGGCCATGATGCGGGTGCGGTCGGCCAGCGTGAAGCCCAGGGCTTGTTCAAAGAAGCGCTGTGTGGCTTCAACGTCGTGGCTGTTCAGCACCGCGTGGGCCAGGCGCATGGGGCGGTCGGGCGTTTCATGGGCATCGGTGTGTTGGGTGTCGCCAAACACCACTTGCAGCAGGCGGCCGTCCGGGTCGCGCACGGTAAGGCCTATGCCGCCGCCGGGCTCGGTGATGGGAGCGATGGGCACGTGCACGCTGCCACCGGCTTGCACAGCGGCTTGGGCAATGGCGTCAAGCGCTTCGCGGTTGCGCGCGCGGAAGGTGGCGTGCACGATCTCGGCATTGGCGCCGCCCTCGTGCAGCGCCAGCAGGTGGTGGTCGGCGCCGGTGCCGCGCAGGTACAGGGCGTCGGGCGTGCGCGCCACCACGGCCAGGTGCCAGGTGTTGGTGTAGAAGTCTTCAGCGCGCGCCAGGTCGGGCACTTTGAGTGCCACGCTGCGCAGGCCGCCGATCCAGGGAGAGCTCATGTGCTTGCTTTCGTGAAGGTACGCGCCAGAAAACGGCGCGCGTTGCCATGGGTGAGTTGTTCCATCGTTTGGGCGTCCAAAGCCGCAACGTCCAACTGCTGCAGGGGTGCCGATTCGTGGAAGTTGAAGGGGTAGTCGGTGCCCACCAGCAATTGCGAGGCGCCGAACTGGCGCACCAAATGGACCAGCGTGGGCGGGTCGAACACCAGCGTGTCGAAGAAGAGTTGCCGGGCTTGTTCGGCCGGGGCGCTCAACACTTGTTCTTTGAGTGCCGGGAACACGCTCCAGCCTTTTTGCAGGCGCGGCAGCAGCATGGCGAGCGTGCCGCCACCGTGGCTGAAAGCAATGCGCAATTTGGGGCGGCGCAGCACCAGGTTGCTGGTGATCACCGAAGCGGCGGCCAGCCCTACGTCGGTGGGGTAGGCCAGTACTTGCTGCAGAGGTGGCGGGCCGACCAGGCGGTCCATGCCGGTGGGTTTGAGCGCATGCACAAACACGGCGGCGTTGAGCGCTTCGCAGGCTTCAAAGAACGGGTCAAACTGCGGCGCGCCAATCGGCATGCCGTTGACGTTGCTGCCAATCTCCACACCCGCAAAGCCCAGCGTCTCGACCGCGTAGCGCAGTTCGGCGATGGCCAGGGTGATGTCTTGCAGCGGCACGGCGCCCAGGCCGATGAGTGTGCCGTTTGACTCGGCCACCATGCTGGCGATCTGTTCGTTCAAGTAGCGCAGCAGTTGTGCGGCGTCTCCCGGTGCCATCCAATAAGACAGCAGTTCGGGCATGGGGGAGATGGCCTGGTGCTGCAGGCCCATGGTGGCCAGGTCGGCCAGGCGGTGCGTCACGCTCCAGCATTTCTCCGATACCGTGCGGTAGTTCTTGCCGGAGATCATCACGCTGCGGTGGCACAGCCCGTTCACGGGCGCTGCGGCGGCGGTGGATGGCCAGTCGCTTGGCGCTTTGCTGCCCAGGTAGGCCGGGAAGTGCTCGGGTACCACATGCGCATGCACGTCGATGCCACAAGCGCAGCGCGCATTTCGTGCCACTAGCCTTTGGCCGCTTTCTGAACCTGACGAACCTAACTCTGCCATCTTGTCTCCAACGCGCCGTGCACAGGTGTGCCGGCATCTTTATGGAGGCGAGTTTAGAAATCGCCAGTCAATTGATAAAGCAGATTTTCGATATACATAGAATCCATGCCATGGATATCAAAGACGTCGACCTAAACCTGCTGGTGGCCTTTGCCGCGATGACCGAGCACCGCGGCGTGACCCGTGCCGCCGAAGCCGTAGGCCTGAGCCAACCCGCGATGAGCGCCGCCGTAGCGCGCCTGCGGCTGTTGTTTGACGACCCGCTGTTTGTAAAGACCGCCGCCGGTATGCAGCCCACGCCGCGCGCGCAAGACCTGGCCGAGCCGGTGCGCCGCGTGATCGAGTCCATCAAGGTGGAGATCTTGCCGGCCTCGGCGTTCGACCCGCTCACGGCCACCAAACGTTTTGCCATCGTCACGCCCGACATTGCCGAGGTGCACTTTCTGCCGCAGATACTGGCGCACTTTGCCGAGGCCGCGCCGCATTGCTCGCTGCAAACCTTGTCTATGTCGCGTTATGCCGCTGCCGACGCGTTGGCATCCGGCGCGGCTGAGTTGGCGATTGGTTATTTGCCAGACCTGCAGAAGGCCGGCTTCTTTCTGCAGAAGCTGTTTCGCAACGACTACGTGTGTATCGTGCGGGCCGAACACCCGAGCGTAAAGGAGCGACTCACGCTCAAGGCATACTTGGCCGCATCACACGCGGTGGTGAGCCCGGACGGGCGCGAGCATCTGCTGGAGCAAGCATTGCAAGAGCGTGGCGTGGAGCGGCGCGTGACCGTGGGCCTGTCGCACTTCATGAGCCTGCTGCCCATCATTGAAAGCTCGGACCTGATTGCCACCGTACCGCGTGACCTGGCCAACATCTGTGTGCGCCACGGCGCCATTCGGATTGTGGAGCCACCCTTCAAGTCGCCGGTGGTGGAGGTGCACCAGTTCTGGCATCGGCGCTTTCACAAGGATGCCGCCAACATGTGGCTGCGCGGCCTGGTGCACAAGCTGTTCCACGCGTGAGCTTGGATGTTTACGCCTGAGACAGCGCGGGCACGATGCTTTGCATCGACTCCGCTGTTTCTGCCCAGCGGTCTTTGATCTCAATGATCTCGGGCAGTCTGGACAAGAAGGCCTGAACGACCTTGGGGTCGAAGTGTTTGCCGCTTTCGCGCTGCAGCAGTTCCAGGGCCGCGTCCACAGACCAGGCTTTTTTGTACGGGCGCTCACTGGTCAGCGCGTCAAACACATCTGCCACTGCGACGATGCGGCCCTCGATCGGAATGTCTTCCCCTTTCAAGCCACGCGGGTAGCCGCTGCCATCCCACTTTTCGTGGTGCGTGAGCGCGATGGTGTGGGCCGTGTGCAGCAGGCCCGGCGCGTGGCTGCCCATGATGCGTGCGCCCACCTCGGGGTGCTGGCGCATCACAGCCCATTCTTCGGGCGTGAGCGGGCCGCGCTTTTGCAGGATGGCGTCGGGCGTGCCGATTTTGCCGATGTCGTGCATGGGGGCGGCGTGGCACAACTCTTCGGCTCGCTCGGCACTGAAGCCATAAGCCAGCGCGGTCAAGCGCGCGAAGTGGCTCATGCGGATGACGTGCAGACCGGTTTCGTTGTCTTTGTATTCGGCCGCCATTCCCAGGCGCTGGATCAGTTCCAGCCGCGTTTGCCGCAGCGCATCAACCTGCACCAGCGACAAGTGTGTGCGCACCCTGGCCTTGGTGATGGCGGCGTTGATGGGCTTGGTGAGGTAGTCCACACAGCCCACAGCAAAGCCTTTGGCTTCGTCGTGGGTCTCGGACAAGGCGGTCACAAAAATGACCGGAATGTCGCGCGTGCTGGGCTTGCTTTTGAGCGCTTCACACACGGCGTAGCCCGATATCTCGGGCATCATGATGTCCAGCAGAATCAGGTCCGGGCGTTCTTGCTCGGCCAGCGCCAAGGCACGTTCGCCATTCTTGGCGAAGAACAAGCGGTAGTGGTCTTGCAGCACCACGCGCAAGACTTGCAGGTTGGTGGGTTCATCGTCCACCACCAAGATGGCGGGGCGGGCATCGGCGGTTGGCATGGTGGGGCTTTCAGTGTGGCGGCGTGGGAGTCAAGGCGTCTAACCAACTGGACAGGACGGTGTGGGCCTGGTCCATCTCAAAATCCTGCAAAGCGTTGTGCAATGCGTCGGCCTCTTGCAGATGGCCATGGCGGTGCATGGCATGGGTAAGGCGCATGATGACGGGCTCGTCATATTCGCCATGCTGGATTTGCGCGATGGCGGTGCGGCCGAGTTCTTCCAGTACGTGCGGGGAGTCGAATTCGCCGGTTGCGTCAGCCCTGGCAGGCGGGCTTGCAACGGCGGCTTGTGCGGCCGCATCTGCCATGGCCTCGTCCGTTACGCTTTGCATGGCCTGTAGCACATCGGGAAGCAGTGCACGTATGGTGAAAAGATCCATCTTGTGGGCGGCCGTTTCCAGCGCACCAAGGCGTTTGCTCAAGCTGGGTAGGCATAGGTTGGCGCTGGTGCCGCGCAGCTTGTGGGCAGTGCGGCGTAGTTCCCCCGTTTCTTCGTTCTGAGCCTGCAGCGTCAGCCGTTCAGTGAACGTTGGAATGTCTTTGACGAAGCGCGCCACTGCCGCCGCGTGTGTGGCATGGTCGCCCCACAGCGCCGCACCGGCGGCTTGGTCGATCGCGTGTTTGACGGGGTCGCTGGTGCGTCGGCTGGCGTTCGCGGCCTGAGGCGCGGGGGCATGAACCGCATTGGCTACCGTGCTGGTGACGCGCGCGATCTCCTGCATCAACGTCGGTTGGTCGATAGGCTTCACCGCAAAACCGTTCATGCCGGCGGCTTGTGTGGCCTGCCGGTCTTCTTCCAGCACGCTGGCTGTCAGCGCGATGATGGGCGTAGGTGTGCGCCCATGGGTTTGCTCAAATGCGCGGATCAGGCGTGTCGCGGCCAGGCCGTCGGTGCCCGGCATTTGCACATCCATAAGTACCACGTCGAACGCCCCTGTCTGGAAAGCGAGTGTGGCTTCTGAGCCGTCGCAGGCGGTGGTGACCTGGTGCCCTGCGTTGCGCAAGATCAGGCTCAGCAGTTCGATGTTTTGTGGCACATCATCCACCGCCAAGATCCGCAAGGCTGGCATTTCAAACAAGGTGATCTGGTGTTCTTGCGCGACCGGTTTGCCTTCTACCAACGGAACCAGCACGTGAAAGATGCTGCCGATGCCCAGCGTGCTTTCCGCCCAGAGTTGCCCCTTCATCAAGCTGACCAACTGGCGCGAAATAGTGGTGCCCAGTCCGGTGCCGCCAAAGCGGCGCGTGGTGGACGCATCGGCTTGGGCGAAGGGGTCGAAGATGCTTTCCAGGCGTTCGGGGGCAATGCCAATGCCGGTGTCGTGCACGGCCAGGTGCAGTTGATCACCCTGGCGTTCGGCCACCAGTTTCACGGCGCCTTTTTCGGTGAACTTGATGGCATTGCTCAGCAGGTTGGTGATGATCTGGCGCATGCGTAGCGCATCGCCCACCAGGAAGTCACTGAGGCCGGGGGCATATTCCAATGACAGCGCTAGCTGCTTTTTGCCGGCCACCAGTTCCATTGAATCGACGACCGAGGCGCACAGGTCTTTGAGTGAATAGTCCAGCCGTTCCAGCTCCAGCGCATTGCGTTCGAGTTTGGCGGTGTCCAGAATATCGTTGAGCAAACCGAGGAGCGAACGCCCGCTGTTGCGCACGGTGGTCAGGTAGCGCCGCTGTTGCTCGTCCAGCCCAGTGCCCAGCAGCAACTCGCTGAAGCCGATGATGGCGTTCATGGGGGTGCGGATCTCGTGGCTCATGTTGGCCAGAAAGGTGGACTTGCTGGCGGCAGCACGTTCGGCCGCTTCTTTGGCATCGCGCAGCGCCTGTTCTTTCTCAAAGCGCTCGGTCAGGTCGATGAGGATGCCGTCGACCGAGGTGACCGTCTCGTTTTCGTCCACCGCCGGTGTGCCCGAGAACAACACGTGCACGATGCGCCCGCTGCGGTGGATGAAGCGGTGCGGGTTGTTGTAGCTGCGCTTGGTGGCGATGGCGGCGTTGGACGTGGCAAATGCGGCCTCCACATCATCGGGGTGCAGGAGTTCTGGAAACGTGACGCGACCTTGCATGAAGTCTTCAGCAGTCCAGCCCAAAAGGGACTCCACTGCGTCGCTCACATACAGCGGAGACCAGTCTGTGCGCACCCGCACCATCACGCACGGGGTGTTGGCAATTAGGGTGCGGCTGAGCTGTTCGCTGGCGCGTAGCGCTTCTTCGTTTTTGTGCGTCTCAGTGATGTCAAACACAATGCCGTCGATGTATTTGAGCTTTCTGTTTTCGTCAAACACGGCGCAGTTTTGCGACGATATCCAGACGTAGTGGCCATCGCGGTGGCGCCACCGGTAGTTCACCACGTAGGTTGGGTTTTCGGGCGTGGTGGCGAGCGCGGCTTGTCTGGTGCACTCCACATCTTCGGGATGGATGGCTCCCATGACGGTGACCTTGCCCGTCGTGAAGTCTTCGTTGTGCCAGCCCAGCAATGCGGGCATGCCGTCGCTGATGAAGATCGGTGTGAGATCTTTGTTGACCTTCAGCCGGTACACCACGCCCGGAATATTGCTGACCAATGTTTTGAACTGCGCTTGCTGTTCCTGCAGGGCCAGCTCCAGGGTCTTGGCATCGCTCACATCGAAATGCACGCTGTCAATCCATTTGACGCCGTCCTCGTCGTCCACCACGTAACCGTGCGAGCGCAGCCAGATGTAGTGGCCGTTCTGGTGCCGTACGCGCACCGTGTGGGCAAACTGTTTGGAGGTGGTCATGCATTCGTTGACGACTTTTTCTGCATACGCCAGGTCTTCGGGGTGGATCAGGTCGCGCAGACGCATGCCGCCTTCGGTGAAGGCGCTGGCGGGCCAGCCGAGGGTGTGTTCCACCGCGTTGCTGATGAAGACCACCGAGCGCCGCTCGTCGCCCCTGCGGCGCATCACGATGCCGGGCAAATTGCGGATGAGCGAGCTGAAGCGCTCTTCGCGTTCCTGCGCCTGTTGCTCCAGTTTTTTGGCACGCGTGATGTCGAGCAGCACGCTGTCCATCCACTTTGGCGCACCATCGGTGCCGTACTGCGCCCGGCCTCGCACCTGGACCCAGACCTCATGGCCGTCGCGGTGGCGCATGCGGAATTCGGTCTCGTAGCTGGTGTGGTCACGCACCGCTTGTTCGCGCAGAGCGACCACGCGCTGCAATTCGTCGGGTTGCAGCAGGTCTTGCATCTTGACGGTTTTCTGCAAGAAAGCACTGGCCGGCCAGCCCGACAAGGTGCGAATGGCGTCGCTCATGAAGTACACGTTGAAAGGGGCGGTGGCACTGCTGCGCAACACGACGCCGGGGATGTTGGCGATCAAGGTGCGCATCTGCGCTTCGTTTTCGCGCAGCGCCAACTCGGCCAACTTTTGCTCTGTGATGTCCAGCAGAAGACCATCGAGCGACTGCACGTGGCCCTGTGCATCGTGCGCCACGTTGCCGCGCGCCATGATCCACACGGTATGGCCTTGGCGGTGAATCAGCCGAAACTCGGACTCAAACCGGCTTTGGTCGCGCATGGCGGCCTTGAGCTGCACGCGGTACTCCTCGCGGTCTTCGGGGTGCACCAGGTCGGCCAGGCGCAGGCGCTGGCTGGTGAAGTCGGCCGGGCTCCAGCCGGTGAGCACTTTGGCGCCTTCGCTCACGTAAGTGGTGTCGCGCTCGGGCAAGCGGATGCGGTAGGCCATGCCGGGCGTGTTGCGCACCAGCGAGCGCATGCGCGCCTCGCTCTCGAACAGCGCCTGCTCCATGGTTTTGCGTTCGCGGATGTCGCACACCTGCGCGACAAACCAGCGTGCATCGCGCAGTGCCACTTCGCCTACCGACAAACGCACCGGCACCAACTGGCCGTCTTTGCGCACGGCCTCGCTTTCCTGCATGGAAGTGTTGGTGTCTTTGCGCTCGGCCAGTTTCGCGAGCCCCGCGTCAGCCAGGTGGATCAGCAGGTCGGCCGCCTTGAGGTATTTAACTTCGTCCAGGCTCCAGCCGAACAAGCGTAGCCCGGCCGGGTTCATGGCCTGCACGCGGCCGGTGTCATCAAACAGCACCACAGCATCGGTCAAGGTGTTCAGCGTGCTGCGCAAGCGCGTTTCGCTGGTGTTGGCCTGGTGGAGCAGTTCCTGAAAGCGCAGCAGGTCGTTGCCTGCCGCCACAAGCAGCAGCAAGATGGCGGTGGTCAGCGCGATGCCGTAGGCGATGACGTCGTTGCGCTCCCAGTCCAGGCCTGGCATGGGCGTGGCGGGGATCGGCAGGCTGGTGTAGCTGGTCTCCAGCCCGGCGAGCGGCAGCATGTGTATCGCCGCGACCGCCAGTCCCAACACAATGCCGCTGATCCAGATGCGCACCAGCGGCGGCAGCTTTTTGGCCGAAGGCCATTGGCGCATACCAAAGCGAAACCACAAAGTGCCTACCGACAGGGCCAGCGCCAGGCAGTTGGCGGCCAGGGTGTCGATGGGCAAGATGTGGACGGGCAGTGGGAGCTGCAGTGCCTCCAGACCGGTGTAGTGCATCGTGACGATGCCAACAGCCAGCAGCCCGCCGCAAAAGGTGATGTGCAATGGCTTGGCCTGCTTGCGCGTCAAGACGAGCATGACAGCCCAGGTTGAAAGCCATACGGGCAACAAAGCCACCACCGTGTAGCGCCATTCGAGCGTGACGGGAAATGGCCAGCGCATGGCTTGCAGGCTGATGAAGTGCATGGCCCAAATGCCCACGGCCAAAGCGGTGGCCCCCGTACCGATGGCCAGGCGGCGCGAAAGAGGTCTTTGCGTCCAGCGTCCTTGGCTGGCCACTTGCAGGGCCATGGTGCAGGCGACGACGGCAATCAGCACCGACATGGTGAGCAGCCACGGCTCACGTTCACCCAGTTGCAGTAGCGAAACCGTTTTTTGTATGTTTGCGCGAGCAGTCAAAGCGTCCATGACGGGTTGTTCTCATGTGTGTAACTTCTTTGAGTTGATCACTTTAGAGAATTAATTAACATGTTGTATACATATCAATTTCTCAGAACCCTGTACTAGTTCCGCTTTTGGGTGTCTTTTTGATGGGTCAAGGGTGTTTGAGTGCGGCTAAATGCGCACAAAGACCTTGACGGGCGTCGTCGATGCTCTGTCAAAAATAACAGGTAATAAAAACAGTTGGATACAAAAGGCGTCAGTTGAGGGCGCGATGGCGCACTCAACGGATGGGCGTTTGAACTGAAAAAGAGCGCATTAGCGCCTTTCAGAAGGCCGCGTCAGAGTTGCGCGATGGCGCTGCGCAAGTCGTCGACGGCCAGCACTTCCGACAACACCACCGGGGCTTGCCCGGGCTTCAACAGCACGTAAACCGGCACGCCGCTGCGGCCCAGCTCGGCCAGCGCAGCGGTGATGGCCGGGTCGCGGCGCGTCCAGTCGGCGCGCAACAGTGTCACCTGCTTGGCCTGCAGATCGGCCAGCACGCTGGCATCCGCCAGGGTGGTGAGCTTGTTGTACTGGCAGGTGACACACCAGGCGGCGGTGAAGTCGATCATCACCGGGCGGCCTTGCGCGTGGGCTTGCTGCACCTTGTCGCGCGACCACGGTTGCCACACCACGCCTGAAGCGTTGCTGGTGGTGGCGACGGCGGCACTTGGCTCCATGGGCATGATGACGTTGTGGCCGATGGAGCCCGTCAGCAACGCCAGCGCCGCGACGGACAAAGTGGCGATCAGCGGCCGCCCCCAGCCCGACAGCGTGAACGACCACAGCACCGCGCTCACACACAACAGCAAGGCCAGCAACGCCGCCGCACCGTTGATGCCGGTTTGCTGCCCCAGCACCCACACCAGCCAGACCACGGTGGCGAGCATCGGGAAGGCCATGAAACGGCGCAACTGTTCCATCCACAGCCCAGGCCTTGGCAGCCAACTGGCCACCACCGGGGTGAGGCTGGCCAGCAGATAGGGCAGGGCCATGCCCAGGCCCAGCGTGGCAAAAATCAGCAGCGCCTGCGCCGCCGGCAAACCAATCGCCAGGCCTAACGAGGCGCCCATGAAGGGTGCCGTGCAGGGCGAGGCAATGGCCACGGCCAGCACGCCAGACAAAAAGTCGTTCCATCCCGCATGGCGCAGTTGCAGACCGGCCAGGCTTCCTGGCAACAGGTTGCCAAAGCTGAACAAGCCGGCCAGGTTCAGCCCGATCACCGTGAACAGCAACGCCAAACCCGCCACCATGGCAGGTGACTGCAGTTGAAAGCCCCAGCCGAGTTGCGCCCCGGCTGCGCGCAGCCCCAGCATCGCGCCGCCCAGCGCCAGGAACGACAACACCACACCGGCGGTGTAGGCCAGCCCGCCGAGGCGCAGCGCACGCCGGTCTTGGCCGTGGCGCGCAAAACCCACCACCTTCAAGGCCAGCACGGGGAACACGCAGGGCATCAGGTTCAAGATCAGCCCACCGAGCAGGGCGCCCAGCAACGCGGCGACCAGCGTCACGCCCGTGGCGGGGGCCAGCGGTGCTGCTGCGTTGGCGGCCAAGGCGGCTTGTAGCGCGGGCGCGATCGCAGCCGGTGCGGCCACGGGCGGCCAGGGCGTGGTGACCTCGGCCACGGTGCGAAAGCCTTGGCGCGCGGCGTTGTCTGCGTTGACCGTGGCCAGCACGATGGGCATTTGCGCCGGGCTTTCGCTGCGGTGCGCAGACAGCGGCACCTGCGCCGTCCACACGGCGCCTTGCCAGCTCTGCTGAATGTCGGCGGCGGTGTGGATCACTTCAGGGGTTTCAGGATAGAAGGTGAGCGTTTGGCCCTGCACACTCTTGGGCAGGCCGGTCACACGCACTTCCAACTGGTCGCCCTTGTCGCCGCTGATCGCCGCCGTGCTACTCGCCGAAAGGGGTTTGGGTTGTGCGGCTTGGGCGGCCAGGAAGGCTGGGCTGTTGAGCGCGGTAGAGCCACGCACCGGCACCTTCAGCGCGAACTCGCCTTCTTCGGGAATGCATTCTTTGCGGCACACCAGCCAGGCGGCCTTGAGGCGAATCTCTACTTCGCTGGCCAATAGCGGCGGCTTGAAGTCGGCGCTGATTTCCAGCGGCACGGGCAGCAGCACCGTGCCTTCATAGCCGTAGTTGGCCAGCGTGCCGATGGGAATCTTGCGCGGCAGCGGCCAAGCGATGTCGCCCGCTTGTATGCCGGTGGGCAGCGTCCAGTGCAGTTCGGTGGGCAAGCCCGAATCGCCGGAGTTCTTCCAATAGGTGTGCCACTCGGGGGCATGCTGCAGTTGCAGGCCCACCCACACTTGCTGACCCGGGACGATGCCGTTGGGGGCGTAGGCCATCAACTCGGCTTGCACACGCGGCGTGGTCACCGTATGCAGTGTGGGCTTTAAAGAGCTTTGGGCGTTTGCGCTTATCCCGGCTGCGTAAGCAGCTGCGAAAAAGATAGCGAGTAGAAAAGTCTTGAAAACGGAGTGGCGGCGCATTGCGTGTTCGGAGTGGATCTGCGCTGCCTTAGTTCCGAGAGCGAGGCCTTTAGACCTCAGCCGGCGCAGCGAACCCCAATACTACGCGCCGTGTGGTGGCCGACTTCTTCTCGATCTTGGTTGCGACGATGGCGCCAATCTCTGCCGTGTTGGCCACATGGGTGCCGCCGCAGGGTTGGAAGTCGATTAGGTTTTCTTCAGCATCGCCGCCAATACGAATGGTGCGGATGTGGCCCGAGCCGCGCGGCGGCTGCACCGACATGCTTTTCACCAAGCTGGGGTTGGCGTCCAACTCGGCATCGGTGATCTCACCCACCGACACCGCGTGCCCAGCGGCCACCAGCGCGGCAATGCCGGCGCTCAGGGCGTCTTTGTCCAGCGGGTCGGTCATGTTGAAGTCGATGCGCGCGTATTCGGGTGTGATCGAGCAGCCGTTCACCAACTGCGGCACCAAGTGGCACAACAGGTGGGTGGTGGTGTGAAAACGCATGAGCTTGTGGCGCCGTTGCCAGTCGATGCGCGCGGTGACGGTGTCGCCCACCTTCAACGCGGCCAGTTCTTCAAGTTGTTCGGGGCTGGGCACGTGCACGATGGATTGGTTGGGCTGGCCGTCGGCGTCGCGGCCCTTGCGGGTGTCGACCACTGTCAGGCTCACGCCGCTGGCCAGTTGCAGCATGCCGGTGTCGCCGGCTTGGCCGCCACCCAAGGGGTAGAACACGGTTTGGTCGAGCACGATGCCCTGTTCGGTGATGGCGATGATCTGTGCCTCGCATTCGGTGCGGTAGGCGTCTTGGCGAAACAGGTCAGTGGTCATGTGCAAAACAGCTGGGGAAAACCCCGCTATTTTGCCTGTGTCGCGTAGAGGACTTGGGATGGCACCCGACAAGCCCCTCCGCTCAGGCCTCCACCCAGGCATTAAGCCAGCGCGCCAGCGGGCGGTAACCCGCCGGCGCCTTGCTGTGTTGACCACGCCGGTAAGCGCTTGAACAGTGAAAGAAGTATCGGCCAAATCCGCCGGAAGGCTTTTCTGTAGTTTTCTCCAAACGGCGTGGTTGACGATAAATTTGCTGAAATTTCAAATTTCAAAGAATATTCATCTTTATGGATAAAACAGACAGAAAAATCCTTCGGGTGCTGCAAGGTGATGCGCGCGCCAGCATGCAAGACATCAGCCAGGCCGTGGGGCTGAGCGCTTCGCCGTGTTGGGAGCGCATCAAACGCATGGAGCAGGCGGGCGTGATCGAGGGCTACACCGTGCGCCTGAACGCCGCCGCGCTTGATTTGGGCGAAACGGTGCTGGTGCAGGTGACGCTGGACAGCCACTCTGACAACACGCTGGAGAAGTTTGGCGAAACGCTGGCCACCATCCCCGAGGTGATCGAGGCGTACCTGGTCTCGGGCGACTACGACTACTTGCTGCGCGTGGCCGTGCGCGACACCAAGGACTACGAGCGCCTGTTGCGCGAGAAGCTCTACAAGATCAAAGGCATTCGGCACAGCAAATCGAGCATCGTGCTGCGCACATTGAAGAAAGCCGATCTGCCTTTGATCTGAACCGCTTTTTTAGACGCAGCGGCCGCCGTCTACTTCGATACATACGCCCGTAATAAAGGCAGCTTCATCGCTGGCCAGGTACAACGCGGCGTTGGCCACGTCTTGCGCGGTAGAGAAGCGCCCGAGCGGAATCGTCGCCAGGAACTTGGCGCGGCGCGCGTCGTCCACCGGGCCGCCGGCAAACTCGGCAGACAAGCCAGTGTCGGGGTTGAACACCGGGTTCAGGCAGTTCACGCGGATGTTGTCCGGGCCCAGCTCAGCGGCGAGCGACTTGCTCAGCGTGATGGCGGCGCCCTTGGATGCGTTGTACCAAGTCAGGCCTGGGCGTGGGCGAATGCCGGCGGTCGATGCAATGTTGATGAAGCTGCCGCCGCCGTTCTGGCGGAACACCGGCACGGCGTGCATGGTGGCTAGGTACAGGCTCTTCACGTTGACGGCGAAGCACTTGTCGAATTCGTCTTCCGACACTTCGAGTGCGGGGCGGTTGCGGTGCGTCCAGCCGGCGTTGTTCACCATCACGTCCAGACGGCCATAAGCTTTGACGGTGGCGTCGACCAAGGCTTTGACGTCATCGGACTTGGTCACGTCGGCCGCGACAAACAGGGCGGTGCCGCCCGCCGCGTTGATGTCGGCCGTGACTTTTTGGCCCAACGTGGGGTTGATGTCATTCACCACCACCTTGGCACCCTCGGCCGCCAGTCGGCGCGCAATGCCCTCGCCAATGCCGCCGCCCGAGCCGGTCACGATGACCACTTTGTTTTCGATACGCATGAATGTCTCCCGAATTAGTCGTGCTTGATTGAGATGGTCTTCAAAACCGTAAAACCGTAGAGCGCCTCGAAGCCTTTTTCGCGCCCATAACCGCTGGCCTTCACGCCGCCAAACGGCAGCTCAATGCCGCCGCCCGCGCCGTAGTTGTTGATGAACACCTGGCCCGAGCGCACCTTGCGCGCCATGCGCATCTGGCGGCCGCCGTCGCGTGTCCACACACTGGCGACCAGGCCGTAATCGGTGCTGTTGGCCAGACGGGCGGCGTCGGCCTCGTCGTCGAACGGCATGGCGGCGATCACCGGGCCAAACACTTCTTCTTGCGCTAGGCGGTGCTGGGCTGGCACGTCGCGTACCAGCGTGGGCGCTGCGTAAAAGCCGCTCTTGGGCGCTTCCGTCACGATCTGGCCTTGGGCCGCAATGCCCAGGCCGTCGCGCCGCACTTCATCCAAAAAACCTGTCACGCGCTGCAGTTGCGTGTGGCGGATCAGCGGGCCGCAGTCCAAGTCCATTTGCGACGGGCCGACGCGCAGCTTGGCAAATGCCTGGCCGAGCTTCTCGACCACCGACTCGTAGGCGCTGCGCTCCACGAGCAAGCGGCTGCCGGCCGAGCAGGTTTGCCCGGCGTTCTGCACGATGGCGTTGACCACCACGGGCAGCATGGCGTCAAAGTCGGCATCGGCAAACACGATCTGCGGCGACTTGCCGCCCAACTCCAGTGTCACCGGCGTGTGGTTCTCGGCGGCGGCGCGCACCACCACCTTGCCAATGGCGGGCGAGCCGGTGAACGAGATGTGGTCGATGCCGGGGTGCTTCACCAGTGCATCGCCCACCTCGTGGCCGTAGCCGGTAACGATGTTCAGCGCGCCGGGCGGAAAGCCCGCCTCGGCGGCCAACTCGGCCACGCGCAGCAGCGACAGGCAAGCGTCTTCGGCCGGCTTCACCACACAGGCATTGCCGGCCGCCAAGGCGCCACCCACGCTGCGACCAAAAATCTGCAGCGGGTAGTTCCACGGAATGATGTGCCCGGTCACGCCATGCGGCTCGCGGATGGACAGCACGGTGTAGCCGTTTTGGTAGGGAATGGTGTAGCCGTGCAGCTTGTCGGCCGCACCGGCGTAGAACTCGAAGTAACGCGACACGGCGGTGGCGTCGGCACGCGCTTGTTTCAGCGGCTTGCCGCAGTCGCGTGCTTCCAGTTGCGCCAGTTCTTCCACGTGGTCTTGCATCTTCAGCGCCAGCTTGTGCAGCAGGCGGCCACGCTCGGCGGCGGTGAGGCGGCCCCAATCTCCCGTGTTCTGGCCTTCGTAGGCGGTGCGCGCGGCGGCGATGGCTTGGTCGATGTCGGCGCTATTGCCCCGCGCCAGTGCGTCGAAGGTTTCGCCGGTAGACGGGTCGATGACGGGAATGCTTTCGCCGGATGCCGGTGGCACCCAGCGGTTGGCGATGAAATGTTGCTTCACGGTGTCTCCTAATGACTCATGGCATCTTAGAAGTTGTGGTGTAAAGTTGTCAATATGGTTTACTAATATGCGTTCTGAAGGGGGGTGATGGGGCAGGGTTCAACCTGAAAGCGACAAAATCTGTCATTTCAAGTGATGACTTTCTGTCATGTCAAGCTGAAAATAAAACGCCATGCGCAGCAAATCGCCATCCTCCAAAGAACCATCCGATGCCTCCACGGCAGAAGCTTTGGCGCACGCTTTGGCCGACCTGGGCGTCGAGCCCGTGCGCCACGAGCGTTTTGCCGAGCGCGTGTACGACAGCCTGTTCCACTCCATCATGACCGGCAAGCTGGCGCCCGAAGCGCGGCTGCCGTCCGAGCTGGAACTGGCCGCGCTGTTCGACGTCTCGCGCCCCGTGGTGCGCCAAGCGCTCGACCGCTTGCGTGGCGATCGTCTGGTTGAATCGCGCCGAGGTTCCGGCACCTACGTCACGGCCACCCCCGGTGCCCTGGCCGCCGCGCCGCCCGAGCGCAGCGCGGCCGACATGAGCCACATCCTCTACGGCCTGGAGCTGCGCCTGGTGGTCGAGCCCGAATGCGCCTACTTCGCAGCGCTGCGCCGTAAACCACACGACCTGGAGCGCATGGCCGCCATGCTCGACGGTTTTGACGCCGCCGCCAAACGCGGCGACGTGGCCCATCACTTCGACTACGGCTTTCACGAAGCAGTGGCGCAAGCCTCGGCCAACCCACGGCTGGCGCAGGTGTTGAAAACGCTGGAGTACGACGTAAGCCACGCCGTCAACCTGTGGCGCCATCTGGCCCACATGAAACCCTGGCGCCGCACCCAAGACGCACTCGACGAACACCGCGCCATCTTCGACCTCATCAAGGCACAAGACGGTGAGGGCGCCCGCCGGGCGATGCGCGGTCACATCGAGAACGCACGGGTGCGCATGCTGGAGTTGGAGCCGCGGATTTAGCGCGAGGGGCTGTGCCGATGGCGCCCAATGGGCGTCTGCTTGAGCCGTGGGCAGGCACTGGACATTGTTGAGAAAACAAAGTGAAATGCACCGGCAGTGTCCACTGCATGCCACACAAGGAAAGCTCAATGTTCAAGCCGACATTTGGATTCCCCGGTTCTTGTTGCATCGCCAGTCTGATCGCTGTGGCCAGCCCACACACCATGGCGCAGGACGCCGAAGACCTGGCGAAAAAACTCTCCAACCCCGTGGCCGCGCTCATCAGCGTGCCCCTGCAGTACAACTACGACCACGACATTGGCAGCCGCAATGGTCACAAGTCGTACCTGAACTTTCAGCCGGTGGTGCCGATTTCGCTGAACGCGGACTGGAACATGATCAGCCGCACCATCGTGCCCATCGTGAGCCAGAACAACGTGGCTGGCGACTCCAGCCAAACGGGCTTGGGCGACATCACGCAAAGCCTGTTCTTCTCACCCAAGGCGCCTACGGCGGGAGGGCTCATCTGGGGCATCGGGCCTGCGTTCTTGCTGCCCACGGGTACCGAGCCGGAGCTGAGCGCGCGCAAGTGGGGTGCCGGTCCTACGGTCGTTTTGCTGAAACAGGATGGCCCCTGGACCTATGGCGTACTGGCTAACCATATCTGGGGCGTTGGCGGCGTGAGTTCACGGCCCAATGTGAGCAGCAGCTTCGTTCAACCTTTTCTCTCGTACACCACCAAGGACGCCTGGACTTATGTCTTGAACACCGAGTCCACTTACGACTGGAAGAACGAGCAGTGGGCCGTTCCCGTCAACGTCATGGTGACCAAGCTGGTGAAGTTTGGCAACCAACCCGTGAGCATTGGCGGCGGCCTGCGCTACTGGGCCAAAAGCCCTGACACAGGGCCGCAAAACTGGGGCGCTCGGCTGGTGCTGACCTACCTTTTTCCCAAGTAGTGGGCTGCTGGCAAAGGGCATGAGCCGCTGCGGCTTCTTTGTCCCACTGTACGCAGGTCTTGGACGGTGAAGAAATAAGTTCTTGGTGCGAAGTTCGGCAGATCCGTCTGCCTCAACGGGAGGTCCCATGGCGTTTCGTTTTACTGGTGCTCTTTTTGGACGACGCTGGCTAGCAGCCTTGTTGTCATTGGTGCTGGCGCTACCTCAGGTGGCGTGGTCACAGGCCGCCAAGTGGCCCGACCGTTCCGCGTTGCCCATCCCGTTGTCGCCATTTGAGGGTAAGGTCGGCAAGACCTACAAAGAATCCACCGAGAAATGGCAGACGCCGGTGGCCGCACCCAAAGGCGCGCCCAACGTCATCATCATCCTGCTGGACGACGTAGGCTTTGGCCAGACCTCCACGTTTGGCGGTTTGATTCCCACGCCCAATCTCGACAAGCTCGCGTCCGAAGGGCTGAAATACAACCGCTTCCACACCACGGCCATCTGCGGGCCATCGCGTGCAGCGCTGCTGACGGGGCGCAACCATCACACCGCCAACAGCGGCTTCTTGATGGAGTGGGCCACGGGTTACGAAAACTATTCGACCATGATCCCGCGCACCACGGCCACCATCGGCGAGGTGCTGCGCGACAACGGCTACACCTCGTGGTGGTTTGGCAAGAACCACAACACACCTGATTGGGAGCAGACTGTCGCCGGCCCGTTCGACCGCTGGCCCACCGGCATGGGCTTTGATTACTTCTACGGCTTCAACTCGGGCGAAACGCACCAGTACTACCCGGTGTTGTTCGAGAACACCAACCCGGTCGAACCCGACAAGACGCCCGAGCAGGGCTACCACTTCATGACCGACATGACCGACCGGGCCATCGCACGCATGAAGTTCTCCAAGTCGGTGGCGCCCGAAAAGCCATTCTTCATGTACTTCGCGCCCGGCGCCATGCACGCGCCGCACCACGTCACAGCCGAGTGGCGTGACAAGTTCAAGGGCAAGTTCGACATGGGCTGGGACGCGTACCGCGAAACCGTCTACAAGCAGCAGCTTGCCATGGGCATCATTCCGCAGGGCACGCAATTGACGCCGCGCCCGGATTGGGTGAAGGCATGGGACACGCTCAACGCCGACCAGAAAAAGGTCTACAGCGCGCTGATGGAGAACTACGCTGGTTTCTTCTCCTTCGTGGACAGCGAAATCGGCCGCCTGCAAGCTGCCGTCAAGGAACTGCCCGACGCCGACAACACGCTCATCATCTACATCGTGGGCGACAATGGTGCGTCCGCCGAGGGTGGGCCGGACGGCACGCTCAATGAAATCAAGGGGCTCAACGGCATCAACTCGCCGCTGGAAGATGTGTTGAAGAACCTGAACAAGCTGGGTGGGCCGGAGTCGGAGCCGCACTATCCCGTGGGCTGGGCGTGGGCCGGCAACACGCCGTTCCAGTGGGTCAAGCAGGTGGCCTCGCACCTGGGCGGTTCGCGCAACCCGATGGTGGTGTCGTGGCCCGCCAAGATCAAGCACGACGACAAGGTGCGCGATGCCTTTGTGCACTTGGTGGATGTGGTGCCGACCATCCTGGACGCAGCACATTTGAAGATGCCCAAGACGGTCAACGGCATTCCGCAAAAGCCTTTGGCAGGTCAGTCGTTCATGGCCAGCTTTACGGATCGCACGTACAAGGGGCGCAATGAGCAGTATTTCGAAATCTTCAGCAACCGGTCGATGTACGCCGACGGCTGGAAGGCCAACGCGCAGCACACGCTGCCATGGCGGCAAGACCTGGCGCCCGGCAATTGGGAAAAGGACCGCTGGGAACTCTACAACCTGAAAGAAGATTTTTCCGAGGCCAACGACCTGGCGGCACAAAACCCGAAGAAGCTGGCTGAACTCAAGGCCAAGTTCGACGTCGCCGCGAAGAAGTTCGGCGTCTACCCGCTCGATGACCGTGGCGCCGGGCGCTTGTCTTCACCCAAGCCGCCCGTGCCCGGTGCGGACCCGGGCGGTAAGCACTTTAGCTACGCTGCCGGCGCGATTCGCATCCCCGAGCCAGCGGCCCCGCCGATGAAGAACCGCACCTGGACCCTGAACGCCAAGCTCAAGGGCGAAGGGGCCAAGACGCAAGGTGTGGTGATGGCGTTTGGCGGCGTGGCCGCGGGCATCTCGCTCTACGTCAAGGATGGCGTGCCCATCTTCGACTACAACTACTTCGACGAGCACACGGTGGTGAAGAGCAGCAAGCCGCTGCCGGAGGGTGACGCCACGATCCAACTCGACTTTGACTACGCCGGCGGCGGTGCCGGCAAGGGCGCCAAGATCGCGCTCAAGGTCAACGGCGAGACGGTGGGCACGGGCTCGATGGACGCCACCGTGGGCGGGCGCTTTGGCATCGACACCTTTGGCATTGGCGAGGATACCGGCCAACCGGTAACGCCAGCCTACAAGGCGCCGTTCAAGTTCAACGGGCAGATTGAGACGGTCACCGTTGATATCAAGTAGGAAGTTGGGCACGACGTGCCCGGCTTGATCTAAGCCTGTTCGGGGCCTTGGCTATTGCTTCAGCCCAATGTCCTTGGGCGGGTATTTCTGGAACGTGGCGGCATGCTCCTTCAATTCCTGCGCAAGCGATGCCAGCCACGGATTCATTCGATGGCCCACGGCGTACTGCTCCTTGGGGTCGATGTTGAGGTTGAACAGCCATGGCGAGAGCCCCACATCGGTGATCGTCGCCATGTCGATGTCCAGCCATTGGGCACGCGCCTCCACCACCTTGGTCAGCAGCTTGTACTCGTACATGCGTATGCCCACGGGGGTGTACTGTGACCAGATGAAAACCTTTTCACGGTGAGAGCGGCCGCTGTCGTCCAGCAGGAATGAGGTCTGGTCGATCCCATCGATGTAGCGGTCATTTGGAATCATCTTGCCCGCGCCGGCAATGCTGATGGAGGTATTGAACAGATCCATCAAATCAAACAGTTCAGCACTCTGCCGACCGGGCTTGATCATGCCGGGCCACCAGGCAATGCCCGGTACGCGCACGCCACCTTCCCACGGGGTGTTTTTTGCGCCTCGGAACGGGGTGTAGCCCGTGTCCGGCCACGAGTCGTTTTGCGGTCCGTTGTCGGATGTGAAGAAAACAAGGGTGTTGTCTGCGACACCCGCGTCGCGCAGGGCCTGCACGATGCGCCCGACCAGCGCATCGACTTCGACCACGTTGTCCTTGTAGGGATACTTGGCCGAACTCTTGCCTTTGAATTGCTTGCTAGGGTGGTTGTCGGCATGCATGCGCATGAAGTTGTGCGAGATGAAGAAGGGCTTGTCTGCTTTTGCCAGCGTGCGGATGCGCTCGATGGTGAAGTCGGCAAGCTTCTGATCGGATTCGGCGAACTGGTCGATGCTCACCGTTTTTTCGACCACTTGCTCCTGCGCTTCACCCTTGCGGGCATGGAACATGTCAATCGCGCCACTCACTTCTTTGAACGCCGCCATGCGTTCTGGATTGAGCACCAGATCAGGGTAGCGGCGCTCGTCCACCTGCTGCGTCAGTTCCTTTTGTGAGGCGTAGTAGCCCTGGAACTCATCGAAGCCAACTTCCACGGGCCGCATGCCCTTGGCTTCACCCGTATGCCACTTGCCGGTCAAGATGGTGTAGTAGCCGGCCTGGCTCAGAATCGCACCGATGCTTTTCTCGCCTTCCCATGGGTTTTTGCTGATCTTGTCGCCGGCCAGAATCGGGCGGGTGAGCCCGGTGCGCGCGGGCAGCCGCCCCAGCATCATGGCCGATCGGGTCGGCGTGCAGGTGGGCTGCGAATAGGTCGACATGAGCTGCAGGCCATCGCGCGCCAACTGGTCGATGTTGGGCGTGGCCGCGCCGATGGTTTCGCCGCCACCGTAGACGCCCGGGTCGCCATAGCCCATGTCGTCCACCACCAGCCAAATCACATTCGGGCGCTTGCCCTTGGCTTTTTGCAGGTCGGCCAGTTTTTGCTGCGCGGTTTTGTCTTGCTCAGGCCATGGCACCGCTGGCTCCATGCTCTCTGATGTGCGTACCGCCTTGCTCAGGCCCGAGGCCAAAGTCCATGTTGAAGAAAACGCCAACGCGGCAGTGAGCAGAATGACGCCCAGGTTCCTGGACGGTTGGAGCCAACATTGATGAGAGCGCATCAGAATCTTTCGAGATGAAAAAAGGGATGCCAAACCGGCGACAAGTGCCGGCACGTCAAGGCTTTAGCCGCCAGGCTTCTTCAAGCCAATGTCCTTGCGCGGATATTTTTCGAAGGTGGCCGCATGCCGCCCTGCGCGTTGCAAGACCTGGGGAATGCCCCATTCAAATCGTGAATGCCCCTGGCTGCTCTGCTCTTTCGGGTCCATGTACAAGTTGTACACCCATGGCGCCATGCCGAGGTCGACATTGATGCTTTCATCCAGATTGCGGTGCGCCGCTTGGTTGAGAAACACCTTGAAGTGGACCTTGTATTCCTGCCAACGCACAGCCATCAGCGCGTTCTCTGCGTACATGAAGACCGCATCGCGTTTGGACTTTCCGTCATCGGCCAGCAGGAACGACGTCTGGTCAATGCCGTCGATATAACGTGCCGTTGGAATCTTGTCGGAGATGCCTGCAATGCCCAGCGGTGTGTTGAACATGTCGCACAGGTCGAAGAGCCCATCGCTGATGCGACCGGGCGCAATCATGCCCGGCCAATAGGCGATGCCCGGCACGCGTACGCCACCTTCCCAGGTGCTGCCTTTGCCGCCACGGAAGGGTTGGTAGCTCGAGTCAGGCATCAAGTCTTCATTGGCGCCGTTGTCAGAGGTGAAGAACACAAGCGTGTTTTCCAACTGCCCGGTGTCTTTGAGAACGGCGATGAGCCGACCCACGATATCGTCCACTTCCACCAAGGCATCCCGTTGCGGAAAGCCCGCAGGACTCTTGCCCTCGTAGCCCTTGGCTGGATAGGTGTCGTTGTGCAAACGGCCAAAGGAATGGTAGAGGTAGAAAGGCTTTTGATCCTTGACGGTGCGGCGAATGAACTCTTCTGAATAGTCGGCAAACTTCTGGTCGATTTGCCCCAGCTCGTCTGTCGTGGTGATCTTTTCCGCGACCTCCAGTTTGCCGCCTTTCTTACCCTTGGTGATGGCCGCAGGGCTCAGGCTCTGCAGGGCCGCAAGGCGGTCTGGTCGCAACATCAGGTCGGGGTAGAGTCGTTTGTCGAGTTGCTGGCTGAAGTCGCTCATGACAGACAAGATTCCGTAGTACTCGTCATACCCGGTCTGGTGCGGCAGCGCGCCTTCGCTCTCACCCAGGTGCCATTTGCCAGACAGAGCTGTGCGATAGCCCGCGTCGGATAACAGCTTGGCGGTGGTCACCTCCTCTGCCCAGGGGTTGACCTTGGGTACTTCGCCGCTCAGTGTGGGCCGCGTCAGGCCGCTACGCGTGGGGATACGCCCCGTCATCAAGGCCGCGCGCGAAGGGGTGCAAGTGGGCTGTGAATACACGCTGAGCAATTTCAGGCCGTCGGTGGCGAGTTTGTCGATGTTGGGCGTGGGGGCCCCAATCATCAAACCGCCACCAAAAGCGCCTGCATCACCCCAGCCCATGTCGTCCACCAAGAGAATCAGAATATTGGGCTTGCGACCAAACTTCTTCTCTAACGCGGCAAGCTTGTCCGCCGCAGCTTTATCTTGCTCTGGCCTTGGGATGGCGGCCTCCAGATAAGGCTTGGACTGGGGTGGCATGGCAAACGCGTTGCCCGGTTGAGTTTGCGCGTTCGCGCCCAAAGAAACCACCGTCAACAACGCTGCGGACAGCGCGCGCCAAACAAGATTTTTCATGTCATCAGTCCGATCTGAATGCAAAAAAATACAGGGAGCACACATCTACCACTGTCAGAACTGTCAGGTCAGCATCACTGCACCTCAAGCCGCGTCATGGAGGCCGCCGCGGTTGCCAATGTCTCAGTCGTATTGCACAGGCACGCTGATCAGCGCCGCAATGGAGTTGGAAAGTTTTTGAGCGAGGTCTTGAGCCTCTTGGGCCATGCCGTGTGGCCTAACCACGGCCGTCAGACCAGCAACGCAACATGAAACGGGGAATCCAAATGTCGGCTTGAACATCGAGCTTTCCTTGTGCGGCACGCAGTGGGCACTGCCATTTCATTTGACTTTGTTTTCTGAGCGTTGTCTAGTCCTCGTACGAGGCTGGAGCCTAGCCATTTTTTTGGCAACATGCTCCAAACAACCGCCGGCCTGCGGTCTTAAACCGTGTGGCTTCCAGGCAATTGCAAAGCCGCCATCTTCTCCGCCAAAAAATCGACAAACGCCCGCACCCGCGCTGGCAAAAAGCGGCCACTCGGCAGCACCGCATGCACTGGCATGGCAATGCCTTCCCAGTCCTGCAGCAGATGCACCAGCGCGCCGCTCTGGATGTGGGCGTGTACGTCGAGTGCGCTTTTGCAGATGATGCCGTGGCCGGCGAGGGCCCAGCGGTGCACGATTTCGGCGTCGTCGGCGCTGCGTCGGCCGTGCACGCGCACGGTGACTTTTTCGTTGCCCTTGCTCGGGTCGCTGCGCTCAAACGGCCACTGCAGTGCGCGCTTGCCTCGGATCTGGAACGTCAGGCATTCGTGCTGTGCCAGATCGAGCGGGTGTCGCGGTGTGCCGTGGCGCGCCAGGTAGTCGGGCGCAGCGCACACCACGCGGCGTACAAACAGCAAACGCCGCGCGACGAGGCGAGAGTCTTCCAGCTCACCGTAGCGCAGCGCCACATCCACCTGATCGCGGATCACGTCGCTCAGAATATCGCTCACGGCCAATTGCACTTCCACCCCCGCGTGCAGGGCCATGAATTCGTCGAGCCATGGCATCAGCACGCGTCGGGTCAGGTCGCTGGGGGCCGAGATGCGGATCAGGCCCACCAGTTGGCGCTGGTCTTCGGTCAACTGCGCTTGCGCCTCAGTCAGCAGGTCGATGGCACGCCGCGCGTAGTCGACCAGCAACTCGCCCGCTGGGGTGATGCGCATACGCCGCGTGCTGCGTTCGAACAGACGCACGCCCAGCCGCGTTTCGAGCTTTTTCAGCGAGGCGCTGGCGGCGGCTGGCGTGAGGTTTAACCGGCCAGCAGCGGCTGTGAGGTTGCCCGCTTCCTGGCAGGCGAGCACGATGTGCAGCTCGTCCAGATTATCAAATTTCATTTGAAACTGAAGGTTGGATCAGGTGGTTTATCAAGCGAGAGCAAGGGCTTAAATTCTCGGCCTGTTCATCGTTTTCTGCAAAAGGAGCTCGCCATGTCCGCCTCACCACAAGCCCATCCCTCGACCATGAAGGCCGTTGGCTACACCCAGTCGCTGCCGGCTGACCACTCCGAGGCTTTGCTGGACCTGCAACTGCCCGCGCCCACCACCGAAAGCCTGGCTCCGCATGACTTGCTGGTGGCGGTGAAGGCGGTGTCGGTTAACCCGGTGGACACCAAAATCCGCCGTAACCGCGCGCCGCAAGCCGGTAAAGCCGAGGTGCTGGGCTGGGACGCCGTGGGCACCGTGCTGGCGGTGGGCGATGCGGTGAGCCTGCTGCGCGTGGGCGACCGCGTGTGGTACGCCGGAAGCATCGCGCGCCCCGGCACCAATGCCGAGCGGCATGTGGTGGACGAACGCATCGTCAGCCGCGCGCCGGCCAGTTTGTCGGATGCACAAGCCGCCGCCATGCCGTTGACGGCCATCACCGCGTGGGAGTTGCTGTTCGACCGGCTGGGTGTGGCACAGGGTGGTGGTGCCGGCCAGGCCTTGTTGATCACCGGCGCGGCAGGTGGTGTGGGCTCGATGCTGATCCAACTGGCGCGGCAACTCACGCAGCTCACCGTCGTCGCCACCGCATCGCGCGCGGAGACGCGTGACTGGTGCTTGGCCTTGGGCGCGCACCACGTCATCGACCACAGCAAACCTTTCGCACCGCAGTTGCAGGCCGCAGGCGTGCCCCACGTCAACTTGGTGGCCAGCCTCACGCACACACAACAGCACTTTGCGCAACTGGTGGAGGTGCTGGCGCCGCAAGGCAAGTTTGCCTTGATTGACGACCCCGCCGAAGCACCGGACGTGCGCCTGTTGAAAAGCAAAAGCATCAGCCTACATTGGGAGTTGATGTTCACCCGCAGCCTGTTTGGCACGCCCGATCTGGTGGAGCAGCACCGCTTGCTGACAGCGGTGGCCGCGTTGGTCGAGAGTGGCAAGCTCAAAACTACCTGGGCCCAAACCGTGGGGCCGATCAACGCCGCCAACCTGTTGCAGGCCCACCGGCTGGTGGAGTCGGGCCGTGTGTTTGGCAAGGTGGTGTTGGAAGGCTGGTCGGCTTGACGATCAGGCCTGGTGGCAGGCCTTAGTCGAAGCGCACCACTTCGTCGCCTGGCGCGGCTTCGCAGTTGTCGCTGAGCGGCTGCCAACCGCGCCGCACCACGGCGTGGCGCGTGTTGTAGCAAAACTCGATGCGTTCGGCTTGCGGCGCTTGCTGGCGCGCAAAGGCTTCAATGGACGCGGGCATGCTCACGTGCAACTTCAGCGCCTGGATGTCAGCCAATGGATGATCAGCCACGTGGATCAGCGGCGTGAAGTGCGCGGCCAACATCAGCGCGTGTGAACCGACGTTCACCGGCTCCGGGGCGTAACCGTGTGTGGCCAGCCATTGCTGGGCTTGTGCACGGGTTGGCGGGGCGGCGTCAAAGCCGCCCCAGGCGCTGGCGATGAGCTCCATCACCCATTGGTTGCAGTTCTGAAAGCGTGTGCTGAAGGCGTAGGCATTGGCGCTGTAATCACCAGCCAGCAAGGCCAGCGCCTGCGGACGATCCAGCGCGGCATGCGCCAGGGCTGCGGCCTGGGGTTCTGGCAGCAGCACGACTGAGATGAAGCCCTGCGAGGGGTTGTCCGAGCCCTGCAGAAAGCCCGCCAGGCCTTGGTCGAACAGGCGCGGGCGCGATTCATCACACGCGTAGTAGAGCTGGCGCACCGACCAGGCGCTGTTGGGGTTGGCCTGCAGGCTGATGCCCGCATGCGAATAGCGCACGCCAAAGCGGCTGAGGTCGAGCCCGGCGCGTGCGATCAACGCGACCTGCTGGCCGCTTTGCTGCAGCGTTTGCCGGATGAGTGCGGCCACGCGCAGTTGACGGTCTTGCTCCGCGGCGCTGACGGTGGCGGGGCGGTCACAAGCGCGCAGGTTGGCTGCGTGCACGGCACCTAGCCACAGCAGACTGGTTGCGGCGACCAAGGTTCGCCGCAACCCTGACGCGTAACCGTGCTTCAAAGGGTGACGGGGTGCGAGTCGAACTCGCGTTGCCAGTCGTCGGTCAGCACCAGGAAGAAGGCTTGGCGGTTGTCGCCGCGTGCAAACTCGAAGCCGTAAGGCCGTTGGCTGGCTTGCACCATGTCGCCAGCGGCCAGAGGGCGGTCGGCCAGCGCCACGCGTGGCAACGCCAGCACGAATTCGCGCGTGGGGCCCGCGTCAGTGGCGCGCAGCGTCAGTTGCGTCATCGCCGGTTTGCCGGGGGCGGCATCAATCTGGGCCACGTCCATCACGCGGTAGGGGCCTTCGGCCACGTTGCGGTTGCTGGTGGAGCTGTTGCTTGAATCCTTGATGGAGTCCGACACGCTGCCCGAGGAAGCCGAGCCCGCGCTCGAAGCCGAGGAGGCAAAACTTTCGGCCAGCGCCGGTTGCACCAGGCAAAGGGCCGACAGGCTGAGGCCCAGAACGCGGAAGAGAGACGAGATAGCCATGGTGATGCCCTGCGGAAGACTAGTTCAAAGTCGGCAAGGGTAACGCCGTTTTGTATCGCACCTGTTTCAGCGCAAAGCTGGAGCGGATCTTTTCAATGCCCGGAATCGGCGTGAGCTGCTCGACGATGAACTTCTCCAGTGCCGCCATGTCGGCCACGGCGATGCGGATCAGGTAGTCGGAGTCGCCGGTCATCAGGTAACACTCCATCACCTCGTCGTGCAGTGCAATGCTGTGCTCGAATGCGGCCAGCGCCTCCTTGTTTTGTGTCTTGAGGCTGATGGAGATGAACACGTTCAAGCCCAAGCCCAGGGCGGCGGCGTTGGCCAGTGCCACGTAACGGTTGATGACGCCGGAAGCCTCCAGCGCCTTCACGCGTGCCAGGCAGGGCGAGGGTGACAGGTGTACGCGCCGCGCCAACTCCACGTTGGAGAGCGAGCCGTCGCGCTGAAGTTCGGCCAATATGCGCAGGTCCAGGGCGTCGAGTTTCATATTTGTCTGTGAAGTTATATTTTTGCGGCAGTTTATGCTGCAAATTAGCGAAAACCATGCCCGTGCCTGGCAGCACATGCGCGAGTCAGAGGTCTACAGTGGACCATCGTCTTACCCCTTGCACGACCCGCCATGAACGCCCCCACACCGCAAAATTTGCTCGCCCCCGCAGACATTGACATCGACCCGCAGGAAACCGCCGAATGGCGCGACGCGTTTGCCGCGCTGGTTGCCACGCAAGGCCCGGCGCGGGCGCGCCAGATGCTGGACGAGTTGGCCCGCGTGGCGCGCGCCCAGCGCATCGGCTGGCAGCCCGAGCTGAGCACGCCGTACTTCAACACCATTCCGGTGGAGCAGCAGCCAGTGTTCCCCGGCGACCTGGCGGTCGAAGAGCGCCTGGGTTCGCTGATGCGCTGGAACGCGCTGGCCATGGTGGTGCGCGCCAACGAGGCCTATGGCGAACTCGGCGGCCACATCGCCAGCTACGCCAGTGCGGCCGATTTGTTCGAGGTGGGCTTCAACCATTTCTTCAAGGCGCGCGATGCAGCGGATGACAAGCAGCGTGGCGACCTGGTGTTCTTCCAGCCGCACAGCGCGCCCGGCGTTTACGCGCGGGCATACCTGGAAGGCCGGCTGAGCGAACAAGACCTGAAGCACTATCGCCAAGAGATCACCGCACCGGCGCACGGCGCGCGCGGCTTGTCGAGCTACCCGCACCCGTACCTGATGCCGGACTTCTGGCAGTTCCCCACCGGCTCCATGGGCATCGGCCCCATCAGCTCAATCTACCACGCGCGCTTCATGCGTTACCTGAGCCACCGCAACCTGCTGAACTGCGCGGGCCGCAAAGTGTGGGGCGTGTTTGGTGATGGCGAGATGGACGAACCCGAATCCATGAGCGCGCTGACCTTGGCCGCACGTGAAGGCCTGGACAACCTGGTGTGGGTGGTCAACTGCAACCTGCAGCGGCTCGACGGCCCGGTGCGCGGCAACGGCCGCATCATCGACGAGCTGGAAAAACTGTTTGCGGGTGCAGGCTGGAACGTCATCAAACTGGTGTGGGGTTCCGACTGGGATGGCCTGTTTGCACGCGACACCACCGGCGCGCTGACGCGAGTGTTTGCGCAAACGGTGGACGGCCAAATGCAAACCTTTGCCGCCAAAGACGGCCGCTTCAACCGCGAGCATTTCTTTGGCCAGAACGAAGAACTGCAGCGCCTGGCGCAAGGCATGACCGACGAACAAATCGACCGCCTCAAACGCGGCGGCCACGACGTGGTGAAGATCCACGCCGCCTACGCCGCAGCGGCTGCGCACAAGGGCCAGCCCACGGTGATCCTGGCGCACACCAAGAAGGGTTACGGCATGGGCGCTGCCGGCCAGGGCCGCATGACCACACACTCGCAGAAGAAGTTTGACGAGACCGACCTCATCGCCTTCCGCAACCGCTTCAACCTGCCGTTGAGCGACGAACAAGTCACCTCATTGAGCTTCTACAAACCGGCCGACGACAGCGCTGAAATGCAGTACCTGCACGCCAAACGCCAAGCCTTGGGTGGCTACCTGCCCAAGCGCGACACCGCGTGTGCTGTGCTGCCCGTGCCCGCCTTGGCCGACTACGCGCAGTTTGCGTTGGCGGCCGATGGCAAGGAAATGAGCACCACCATGGCCTTTGTGCGCTTGTTGGGCAACCTGCTGAAACACGCTGACTTAGGGCCGCGCATCGTGCCCATCGTGGCAGATGAAGCGCGCACCTTCGGCATGGCCAACCTGTTCAAACAGGTGGGCATTTATTCCAGCGTGGGCCAGCGTTATGCGCCCGAAGACATCGGCTCGGTGCTGAGCTACCGCGAAGCTTTGGACGGGCAGATTCTGGAAGAAGGCATCAGCGAAGCCGGTGCCCTGGCGAGCTGGACGGCCGCCGCCACGGCCTACAGCGTGCACGGTTTGGCGATGCTGCCGTTCTACATCTACTACTCGATGTTTGGCTTCCAGCGCGTGGGCGACCAGATCTGGGCCGCCGCCGACCAACGCGCACGCGGCTTCTTGCTGGGCGCCACCTCCGGCCGCACCACGCTCGGCGGCGAAGGGCTGCAGCACCAAGACGGCAGCAGCCACCTGTGGGCGGCCACCATTCCCAATTGCAAAGCCTACGACCCCGGGTTTGCAGGCGAGATGGCCGTCATCATCGACCGGGGCATTCGTGAAATGATGGTCGAACAGCAAGACGTTTTCTACTACGTCACGCTGATGAATGAGAACTACGCGCAGCCGAGTTTGCCGGATGGTGTGCAGGAAGAAGTCATTCGAGGTTGCTACAAGTTTGCGAGCTATCCACGCAAGGTGGATGAGCGCCAGGGCAGTGAAAAGCTTAAGGCTGTAACTCTGCTCGGCTCCGGTGCCATCCTCACCGAAGTGATCAAAGCCGCGCAGCAATTGGCCGAACAAGGTGTAGACGTGGACGTGTTCAGCGTCACCAGTTGGAGCGAGCTGGCACGGGATGGTCAGCGTGCATTCGAATCCAACACGCCAGCGTTCATTGCCAACCAACTGCAAGCCAGCCGAGGCCCAGTGATCGCCGCCACCGACTATGTGCGCGCCGTGCCGGAAAGTGTGCGCGCCTTCATCCCGGCAGGCCGCAGCTACACCACGTTGGGCACCGACGGCTTTGGCCGCAGCGACACGCGCGCGGCGTTGCGTGGCTTCTTTGGTGTGGACGCGGCCAGCGTGGTGAAGGCGGCGCTGGCAGCCTAGTAAAAGTTGGCGGCCTAGTCGTGCATGTCGTCCAAGAAGGACGACAAATCATCGGCATGCTCTTCTTCGCTGGCCAGAATGGTCTTCAGCATCTGCTGCGTGGTGGGGTCGGCGCTGCCCAGGTAGGCAATCATTTCGCGGTAGCTTTCAATGGCCACACGTTCGGCCACCAAGTCTTCGCGGATCATGTCTTTGAGCGTTTTGCCCTCCACGTATTCAGCGTGGCTACGGTCAGCCAAGCCCACAGGTGAATAGTTGGGTTCACCCTGCAGCTCCACGATGCGCTTGGCAATCATGTCGGCGTGGGCCATTTCTTCTGCCGCGTGTTCGGCGAATTCAGCCGCTACAGGCGCGGAGTGAATGCCTGAGGCCATGCTGTGGTGGCGCTTGTAACGCAGCACACACACCAACTCGGTGGCGAGGGCCTCGTTCAGCATCTTCAGCACGGCTTCGCGGTCGGCGGCGTAGCCTTCGGTCACGGCGCCTTCTTCAACGTGCTGGCGTGCGCGCGCACGCAAGGTGGGGATATCGCTCAGTTGCGGCGTAGAGGTGGGGGGATTCTTGGTCATGGCATTCCTTTGTTGGCGTCATCTGTGGGTCTGATGGCTCCAGCTTAGAAGGCCAGCGGGTTGGCAGGTGTCAGAGATGCCAGCCCCGTGGTGTAGGACATGCGGAAGTCCCCCGTGCTTGGCGTCCGCCGGGGGCACTTCAACAAGATTTGAGTGTGGTCGTTAGCGGTTAAATCCCGGGGCCGGGCCATTGCTGCCGTTGCCCAGATTGAACACCGCCACCACTTGCACCAGGTCTTGTGCCTGGTTGCGCAGGCTGCTGGCGGCGGCGGCCATTTCTTCCACCAGCGCGGCGTTTTGCTGTGTGGCCTGGTCCATCTGTGTGACGGCTTCGCCCACTTGGCCCACGCCCAGCGACTGCTCGGTGCTGGCCGCGCTGATCTCGCCCATGATGTCGGTCACACGGCGGATGGAGCTCACCACTTCTGTCATGGTGACACCGGCTCGGTCCACCAAAGCCGTGCCTTGGTCCACACGTTCCACGCTGGCGTTGATGAGGTTTTTGATTTCCTTGGCCGCATCGGCCGAGCGGCCGGCCAGGCTGCGCACTTCAGAGGCCACCACGGCAAAGCCGCGGCCTTGTTCACCGGCGCGCGCCGCTTCCACGGCGGCATTCAGCGCCAGGATGTTGGTCTGGAAAGCAATGCCGTCGATCACGCTGATGATGTCCGAAATCTTCTTCGAGCTGTCGTTGATGCCCTTCATGGTTTCGACCACTTGGCTCACCACTTCGCCACCCTGGATCGCCACGGTGGAGGCGCTCATGGCCAACTGGTTGGCCTGGCGTGCGTTGTCGGCGTTTTGTTTGACGGTGGAGCTCAGCTCTTCCATCGACGCGGCGGTTTGCTCCAGCGAACTGGCTTGGCTCTCGGTGCGTGAGCTCAGGTCGTGGTTGCCCTGCGAGATCTCAGCACTGGCCGTGGCCACGCTTTCAGAGCCCGAGCGCACTTGGGCCACCACTTGCACCAAGCTGGTCTGCATGTCTTGCAGGCTGGACAGCAGTTGGCCCAGTTCATCGGTGCGGGTGTTGTCGATGCGGCTGGTCAGGTCACCTGCGGCCACGCGGCGCGCAATGCTGCTGGCCTGTGCCAAGGGTTGCGTAATCGATTTAGACAGCAGCCATGCAATCACCACACTGAGCAACAAGCCGACCACGCCCAGGCCAATCATCAGGTTGCGACTGGTGGCGTAGATCTCTTCGGTGCGCTTGGCTTGGTCGTCAATTTCAGCGCGCTGCATGTTCAGCAGTTGCTCTGCTTTGGCCATATAGGCTTTGGAGGCCGGATTGAACTTTTCTTCCAGCATCTTGTTGGCCTCTTCGGCCTGGCCGTCTTTGCGCAACTTGACGGTGCCGTCGCGTGCATTCAGGTAGGCCGTGCGGGCTTCGGAAATCTGCGCGAAGAGGGTTTTCTCTTCAGGCGTGTCCATCAGCAGTTCAACCGCTTTTTGCAACTCGCCAGACTGTTTGGTGGACGCTGCGGCATCTTCCGCAAAGTAGGCCACCAGGCTGGGGTCGCTGCTTTTGGCAATGGCGGCCGTGCGGCGCACGCCGGTGTAGATGTTGCGATACCAGTCGCCCACCAGACGCTCAGTCTTGATGGGGCTGGCCACCATCTGTTGGGTGCTTTGCGCCAGGTCGCTCAGGCGCGAAATACTAACGATAAGAATGAGGGCAGAAAGTGTCAGCAGCAGGGCAAAGCCGAGCCCCAAGCGTTTGGCAACCGAGAGGCCGGAGAGGGAGGAAGGCATGCAAATTCCAGTAGCTAGTTTTGATCGACGTTGACGACGCGTTGCGACGCAATTTTCCCCTTGGCTGCGCCCATTTGTGAGGGGCAGAGCACAGCGAAAAACTGTGGCGCAATTATCTCGAAACGTAACGCGAATCCCTTAACTGTTACTCATGCGACAGTTAAGTAGCAGCTGTCTGTGGTGATTGCGATACGCCTACGCGCTGTTCTGTTTATCGGCGTCGATTCGCTTTTCATTAGCGATGGATGCACAGGCTTCGTTTTATGAAAGAAGTCTTAACGAATCATTAAAGCCGACGCAGCAATTCGGCCTTCTTGGTGGCGAACTCTTCAGGTGTGAGGATGCCGCGTGCCTGTAGGGTGGCGAGCTTTTCGATGCTCGCAAACACGTCGCTACCGGCCTCGTTTGGAGTGCTGTTGATGGTAGACGTGGCTGGCTGTGCAGCCGGTGGTGTGACGCCGTTGACACTGACGACCGGCAGTTGCGACAGGTTCACATAGCCGTATTGGCTGCTGAAGGTCACAGAGTAGCCACCGCTTTGCTGCTGCGACACTCCACCAATCTGGTGGTCGAGGGTGTCGTACACCGTGACTTGGCCGTTCAGGTCGATGGCTAGGCGGCGCGCTTGTGCAAAGTAGGCATAACGCATGCCGTTCTGGCCGCCGGTGCTGTTGGGCCAGCGAAGCTCTGGTCCCCACCAGTCGGGTTGCACGGCTTCTGGCACGAACAGGCTGGCCGACTGGTCTGCACCACTTTGATCATGAAGCCCTGAGCCGCTGTATTGCATGTTGCCGTTCTGGCTCTGGCTTTGAAAGCTGCCACTGCGCAGCAAATCGGGTTGTTGGCTGATCAGCCGGGACAGTTCACTACACAAGTTGTCGACGCGGCTTTTCAGGTAGCTGTTGAACATGTCGCCCACCATGGTCATGCCGCCAGCCATCCATTGGCCGCCGCCGCCAAATTCGGGGTGGTTGAACTGGGCCATGCTGCCGTTGCCGTTGATCACTGCGTTCAACATCGACTCCACTGCGTTGGCAGAGAAACCATGGCGCTGGGCAATGTCGTTGATGGCTTGCTGTCCGGCGGGAGAAAGTCGACGCATTGGAGAACCCCGAAAAAGTGCAAAGTAAAAAGCTGTTGAAGTGTGAAGACGGGTTGAATATTCCCACCGTTTTGAATTCAACAATGGCCTCAGGTTGGATGGTGCACAAACGCTTTTGCCGAGGTTATGCCGTTGGCGAAATTAAGGGCAACCCCATCTTGTAGGACTGGGCCGATGGAGCTGGTAAGCGGAGGTAATAAGCGCGGTTTGCGGTCGGCTGAACGTGTTTTGGCGCGTTATAAACGTACCTATGACTGAGAAAAAACACATGAACAAGATCCTGCTCTCTGCCGCCTTGACGCTGGGCGCTGTTGCCAGCGCCTCTGCCGCCACCGACATCGGCGTTTCCATTGGCATCAACCAACCCGGCGTTTATGGTCGTATCGACATTGGCAATGCGCCCCAACCGGTGGTGGTGTACCCACAGCCGGTGGTGATTGCACCGCCACCTAGGCCCATTCCGCGCCAACCCATCTACCTGTATGTGCCGCCCGTGCACCAGCAGCATTGGGCGCAATACTGTGGCCGCTACAGCGCCTGCGGTCAGCCGGTGTACTTTGTGCAGGAGAGTTGGGTACGCGACCGCTATGAACGCGCCCACCCCGGCTACCGCCACGACAACCGCCGTGATTGGCGCGATGACCGTCGCGGTCCACCGCCCGGCCATAGCAAACACGACCGCGATGATCGCCATGACAACCACCGCGACCGCGATCGCGACGACCATCGTCGGTGATGTCCATGGGCTGTGAGGATCGTCAACACGATCTAATATCGGCCCATGCAATTCAAATCTCGTTTCTGGGCCGAACTGGGGACACGTGACTTTGCCCACGTGGACCCGGCCCGCACCGTGGCCGTGCTGCCTGTGGCTGCCATCGAGCAACACGGCCCCCATCTCCCCCTGTGTGTCGATACGGCGCTGGTCGATGGCGTGGTGCAAGCCGCTTTGCCGCATCTGCCCGCCGACCTCCCCGCGTTGTTTCTGCCCACGCAGCAGATTGGCAAAAGCGATGAACACATTCGTTTTCCCGGCACATTGACCTTGTCCGTCGACACGTTGATCCGTGTGTGGACGGACATTGGCGCGTCCGTGGCGCGTGCGGGTGTGAAGAAGATGGTGTTGTTCAACTCACACGGCGGCCAACTCAGCGTGATGGACATCGTGGCGCGCGCATTGCGCACCGAGCACGACATGATCGTCTACCACTGCAGTTGGTACAGCCTGCCCTTGGGCGACGCGGTGGACAACCTCTTTCCCGCGCACGAGCAACGCTTCGGCATCCACGCTGGTGCGGTCGAAACCTCGATGATGCTGGCGCTGCGTCCCGACTTGGTGGACATGGGCCAGGCGCGCAACTTCCATTCGACATCGCAAGACCGCGCGGCGAAGTACCCGATTCTGGGCAACGGCAAAAGTGCCAAGTTTGGCTGGCACATGCAGGACTACAACCCATGCGGTGCAGCGGGCGATGCCACTTTGGCCACGGCCGAGCATGGTCACACCCTCGTGCAGGCCGCAGGGCAACAACTGGCTGCACTGTTGCAAGAGGTGGCTGATTTACCGCTATCTACGCTGGTGGACCTGCCGCGACTTAGCGACTGACCTGTGCAGCGTTAAGCGTAGGTGTGCAACGCCTGCTGGGCTGGCAAGGGCAAATGCGGCAGGCCGTTAAAGCTTTGTAGCTGCAGGCGCTTAGGGCTCACGATGAACTCCGTCACTGCCGAGTTACGAATGCGCAGGTTCAATTCAATCGTGGTCTCCGGCGTGCAACCCAGCACCTGGCCCATGGCGGTGGCAATGGGGCCACCGCTAGACACCAGCAACACGTTGCCCTCGGTTTCTTTGCGCACGTGCTCCAGCGCGTCGGCCACGCCCTGACGAAACACTTCATACGTGGGCATGCCTACCGGCGACACCACGCCGTTCATCCATTGCGTCAGACCATCGCGCAGCAGGCGAAAGTGCTGTTTGTAGACCTCGGGCGTATCGGGCTTGGCGAGAGGATGCGGGTGGATGGTGGCGATCACCGCGTGGCTGTCGTATTCGTTCAGGCCGGGCAGTGCCAGCGCTTCGGGCAGTGGGCTGGCCATGCCTTCGGTAATACCGGCCAGGGTCTGGGTGTGGCGGCGTAAGGTACCGGTGAGCACTGCGTTGAATGCCAGCCCCAAGGCCGCGAAATACGAGCCCAACTGCTGGCTTTGCTGCAGGCCCAGCGGGCTGAGTTGATCGTAATCATCAGCGCCAAACGAGGCCTGGCCATGGCGCACGAGATAGAGGGTTCCCATGCCCGGCATTCTGGCGACAAAGGCGGGGGAGCGAAGTCACGGGCGTGACCTGGCTCAGAACAGCGCCAACACCCCCACGTTGACGGCATAGCCGCCCACGGTGAGCAAAAGATAGAGCAAGCCTGCCAACTGCAAGGGGCGCACACCCGCGCGCCGCAGGCTGCTGGCGCTGGTGCGCAGGCCCATGGCAGCCATGGCGGTGGCCAGCAGCAGGGTGTCGAGCTGCACCAGTGCCGCCACCACAGGCGCGGGGAGCAACTGCAGCGAATGCACACCACTCGCCGCCACAAACAAGAACGCAAACCAAGGCACACGCACTTGGCGCCAAGCGCCGCGCTGGTGGTTGGCAATGGCATCGGAGTTTGCGGCGCAGGGCGACACGGCAGGCAACGACAACACCAGCAGCACCGGTGCCAGCAGCATCACGCGCAGCATCTTCTCCACCACGGCGGCGTGCGCCGCTTCGGGCCCGATGGCATCACCTGCGGCCACCACCTGCGCCACTTCGTGAATGGTCGATCCGGCAAACAGGCCAAAGCTGTGCGGGCTTAAGCCCAGGTACGGGTAGGCCAACGGGTACAGCAGCATCGACAAGGTGCCAAACACCACCACGGTGGCAATGGCGATGGACACCTTGTGTTCGTCGCCGCGCACCACGGGTTGTGTGGCCATCACGGCGGCGGCACCACAGATGGCACTGCCTGCGCCGATGAGCAGGGATGTCTGCCGGTCGAGGCCCAGCCAACGTGTGCCAATGACCACGGCCGCACCCAGGATCAACACCACCATGCTGAGGTTGATCAGCAAGCCAGGCCAGCCCACACCGGCAATGTCGTGGAACGAAATGCGAAAGCCGTAGAGCACGATGCCTGCGCGCAGCAACCCGCTGCGGGCGAAGTCCACACCCGGGCCAGCCTGTGCTGCCAAGGACGGAAATAGCGTATGCCCCATCAGCATGCCCAACGCAATCGCCAAGGTCAGGGCGCTCAAGCCCCAGGCCTGCGGTGTGGGTGTGGTGGCCAGCCAGGTCGCCACACCGGCCAAGGCGGCGGACAGTGCCAGCCCGGGGGTGTAGCGGCGCAGGTGCGAAGGAATGGCGGTGAGGCCTGCTGTTGCTGGCGCGTGTGGCGTGAGGGAAGACATGCCCCGACTGTAGAAATCGCCACAGAATGAGTCAAAGACATAAAATTCACGAATGCATGAAGTTAAGTTATGCGACTGAATCTCCACCTGTTGCGCCTGTTTGTCGCGGTGGCCGAAACCGGCAGCTTTTCGCGTGCCGCCGAGGCCTTGTGGATCAGCCAGCCGGCCGTGTCCAAGGGCATCCGCGAGCTGGAGCATCAGCTTGACCTAGTGTTGATCGAGCGCGGCACGGGCGGGGGGCGCAGCGCTGCCGCCAAAGGCTTGCGCTTGACCGAAGCCGGCACTTCCTTGCTGGCGCATGCGCGCGGCATCTTCGCCATGGAGCGCGCGGCGCTGGAAGACGTGCGCGCCCGCGTGGGGGTGCAGCGTGGCAGCCTGGTGATTGGCGCCAGCACCACGGTTGCCAGCTATTGGCTGCCAGAGGCCATTGCGGCTTACTGCACGCGTTACCCCGACATCGTGCCGCGTGTGCTGGTGGGCAATACCGAGTGGGTGTGTGCGCAGTTGCTCGAATGCCGCATCGACCTGGCGTTGGTGGAAGGGCGGGTGAGCGATGAGCACGTAGACCGCATCGACGTGCTGTCGTGGAAAGACGAGCCCTTGACCATCGTGGCCGCGCCCGGTTTGGCGGTGGATGTGCAGACGCTGGCCCAGGCACGCTGGATCATGCGCGAGCCGGGTTCGGGCACCCGTCAGGCCACGGAGGCCTTGTGCGCCGCCAACGGCATCAGCGCCACGCCATGGATGGAGATGGCCAGTAACGAAGCCATTGCCCGCACGGTGGCGCACGGCGCAGGGCTGGCGGTGCTGCCGCGTGCGGTGGTGGCCGATTTGTTGGCGCTGGGCGCCTTGGTGGAGGTGCCGTTGCCAGCGCAGATGACCCGTGTGCCGCTGCAGCGGCCGCTGTACCAGTTGCTGCTGAAAGGCCGGCCGCAGTCACCAGCCACCCAGCGCATGGTCGAGCTGCTGGGTTGACGGGGCGGCTTTAGCTCGCCAGCACCTTGGCGAAAATTTCGCTGTCCACGTTGCCGCCGCTCAGCGCCGCGCCCACCACTTGGCCGCGCAAGCTGTCGCGCTCTTGCATGGCCGCTGCAAAGGCCGCAGCGCCTGCGCCTTCGGCCACGTTGTGGGTGTCGGCAAAAATCCAGCGCATGGCGTGGGCGACTTCTACGTCGGTCACTTGCACGATGTGGTCGAGGTGCGGGGCCAGCATGGCCAGCGCTTCGCTATCGGCAATGCGGCAGGCCATGCCGTCGGCCAGCAAGGTGGTGACCGGCGCTTCGACCACGTGGCCTGCGGCCAGCGAGTCTGCATAGGTGGTGGCGTGGGCACTGACCACGCCCACGATGCGCGCCTTGTGGCCCAGCGCCAGCTTGGCGGTGATGGCCGAGCAAGCGCCCGAGCCTTGGCCAATCGGCACGTAGATCACGTCCAACTGCGGCACGGCGCGCATGAACTCCCACCAGTAGGTGGACACACCGCTCAGCAAATCGGTATGGAAGCTCGGCACCATGTGGGCGCCGCGCTCAGAGGCGAGTTGGATGGCGAACTCGCGGGCTTCTTGAAAGTCTTCACCGTGCTCTAGTAGTTGCACACCGAGTGCGCGCATGGCGGCATTTTTCTCGACCGAGTTGCCCTTGGGGACGACGATGGTGCAGGGGATGCCATTGACGCGCGCGGCCCAGCCGATGCTTTGGCCGTGGTTGCCACGCGTGGCGCTCATCACCTCGGTTGGCAGAGCACCGCGTTGGCGCAAGGCTTCAAAGTAGGTCAGGCCGCCACGGATCTTGAACGCGCCTACGGGCGTGTGGTTCTCGTGCTTCAGCCAGCAGTCGGTGCCCAGGCGTTCGCTGAGCAAGCCCCAGCGGTATTGCGGCGTGGCCTGGAACGAGCGGTAAACGGTGGCGGCGGCGGCTTCGATCTGGGCTAGCGTGTGCATGTAGGGCGGTTCAGGTCAGGTGGGAGGCAAGGCGTACTTCGCCACGTGGGGTGTTCAGCAGCGCTGTAAGTTGCGCGGGGCCGGTTTGAATCTGTAGTTGCTGCAAACCGATGGCATCACACGCCGCTTGCAACCGTGGCGCCTCGGGGTGCTGCAGCTTGACGCCTTGCAGCGTCACACCGCTGGCCGGCATGTGCGCAGCCGGGTGCACACTGCCCCATTGAATGAGTGTGGGCAGGCAGCCGTCGAACAAACGCTGGCCGTCGTCGCGCACCGTGATCTGCCATTCGAGCAGGCCGCGCGGGGTAGGGCGTGATGCCGCGATAGCGGGGCCACGGTCTATGCCCAACGCCTGCCACTGGCTCAGTGCATCAGCCAGGTTCGGCACGTTGGCCACCCAGTGGATGAGCTGCGGGCCGTGCTGCGCCACACGCTCGCGCAATGCCACGGAATCCAAGTCAAACCAGCGTTTCAGGGGCGCCGCACGTGCGGGTACAGCTTCTGTATCGATCGCAATGATCTCGGCGTAGGCGCGTGGAAATTGCGCTGTGGCCAGGCTGAACAAGCGGTTGTGTGTGCCCATCAGCGGGTGGGTCCCACCGGGGCCGGGCGTGATGCCCAGCGTCGCTTCGCACCAAGCCACACCTTCGGTCAGGCTGGTGGCAAAAATGACCAGGTGGTCGGCTTTGGCCGGAGGTTTGGCCAAAGGCTTCGTCATAACGTGACCTGGCCCTGGATGCAGGTGACGACTTCGCCGCCCACCCACACCTGGTCTTCCGCATCGCGTAGCAGGCTCACATGGCCGGCGCGCTCCAGGCAGGTGCCCTGGATGGCTTCGTAGTGGTCGGGCGCCAGGCCTTCGGCCATGAGCCATTGCGCCAGCGATGCGTTGAAGCTGCCCGTGACCGGGTCTTCGGTGATGCCGGAGGCGGGCGCAAACGCGCGCACTTCCATTTGCCGCAGTTGGGGCGTGGTGGGCGCAGCAGTGGTTGAGCCAAAGGCGCGGGCTTCGCGGTTGGAGCGGCCGATGAGCGCGCTGCTGTTCGACACCTCAGGGTAGAACGCCGCCACCCCCACATCGGCATTGAGTTGCTTCAGTGCAAAGAAGTCGGGTTGCAACTGCAGTACGGTGCTGGGGTCGTCGACCAAGATGCCCAGCCACGGCGCGCCGTTGTCGAGCATTTGTGCGGCCACCACTTGGGCCGACTTCAAACCCAGCGCGGCGGCCACCTGGGCCAGGTGCATGGGGCCAGGGTTGCGGCGCTGCATGGCGGGTGCGGCGAAGGCCAGCTTGCCATCCACAGGCTGAATGGCCACCAGGCCTGCCGCGCATTCCTGGATGATGCGCTTGGGGTTGCGCGGCTTGGCGCCGGTTTGCAGCCAAGCGTGGCAGGTGCCCAGCGTGGGGTGGCCGGCAAAACGCATCTCTCCACCGGGTGTGAAGATGCGCACGCGGTAGTCGGCACCTTTGGCTGCCGCCTCGGGCGTGGGCGGCAGCAAGAAGGTGGTTTCCGACAGGTTGGTCCAGTGGGCGAAGCGCAGCATTTGCGCCTCGGTCAAGCCCTCGCCATCCAATACCACCGCCAGCGGGTTGCCGTAGTAGGCCTGGCCGGTGAAAACGTCGACCTGGGTGAAGGGTCGGCTGCGGGCGAGAGGCGAGCGCTCTGGGGTTTGCATGATCAGCTTCTAAAAAACGAAAGACTCAAAAACGAAAATCGGGATTAGGTACAGGTGAACGTCAGCACACCTTTGGCGGCCTGGCGGGCATAAAGCGCTGTGTACCAGCGCTCGAGGTTCGGGCGTGGCGGCTGCTCAATCGGCAATTGGCGCCAGCGGTGGATTTCGCAGCCCACCGGAATGTCGGCCATGGTGAACTCGGCGCCCCCCAGGTAGTTGTGCTGCGCCAGGTGGTGATCCAGCAGGTCGAGAAGGGGCTCCACCGCTTGGATCGATTGCTCGATCAGTGCGGGCTGGCGCTGCTCCACGGGCACACGCACCAGTTGCATGAACGCCGGACGTACCGCGGGGTTGAACGTGGTCTGTTGCCAGTCCATCCACTGCTCGGCGGCGAAACGCGCGCCCAGTGGTTCAGGGCAGAGTGTGCCCGGCGCATAACGTGCGCTGAGGTAACGCACGATGACGTTCGACTCCCACAGCCGCACATCGCCGTCTTCCAGCAACGGCACCAGACCGTTGGGGTTGCGCTCCAGAAAATGCGGCTCACGCACGATGCCATGCTGGCCACCGGCATCGGTGCGCTGCAGGGTCAGGCCAAGTTCTTGGGCTGCCCAAACGACCTTGCGAACGTTGATGGAATTCAGCCTCCCCCACAGGTGCAGCATGGGTCAGGTCTCCAGAGCGGGTTCGGGCTTGGCAGAGCGTGCGGCCAGGTGCGCACGGATGGCGTCGCCCAGGGCTTTGATGCCGATGTTGATTTGCTCGACGCTGGCCGTCACGAACGACAGGCGCATGGTGCGGTTGTCGGCGTTGTCGGCATAGAACGCTGCGCCGGGCACAAACGCCACGCCACGCTCCACGGCTTCGGGCAGCAGCTTCACGGTGTCCACACCTTCAGGCAGGCGTACCCACAGGAACATGCCGCCGGTGGGCGTGTTCCATTCGGTGCCGGTGGGCATGTCGCGTTTCATCGCGTCCTGCATGGCTTCGCACTGGCGCTTGTACAGCGCGCGGATGGTGGGGATGTGTTCGTCGAGGAAGTTGTTCTTGCTGACCTCGGCCACCATGCGCTGCGTGAAGCTCGGGCTGTGCAGGTCGGCGGCTTGTTTGGCTTGCAGGATCTTCGGCATGATGGCCGCTGGTGCCACGATGTAGCCCAGGCGCAGGCCAGGGGCCAGCACTTTGGAGAACGAGCCCAGGTAGATGCAGCCTTCAGGGTTACGCGCGGTCAGCGGAGCCGCTGGCGCCTGGTCGAACCACAGGTCGCCATAGGGGTTGTCTTCGACCAGTGGCACGCCCAGTTTGGCTGCGGCGGCGGACAGTGCGGCGCGGCGCGCTTCGCTCATGGTGCGGCCGGTGGGGTTCTGAAAGTTGGGCAACACGTAGAAGAAGCGTGCGCCTTCGGCCTTGCGGGTGAAGTCCTCGATGTCTACGCCTTCTTCGTCGCAGGCCACGCCCACCACTTTGGGCTCCATGGGGGCGAAGGCTTGCAGGGCGCCCAGATAGGTTGGGGTCTCGACCAGCACCTTGCTGCCTTCGTCGATCAACACCTTGGCTACCAAATCGAGGCCTTGTTGCGAGCCGGTGGTGATGAGCACCTGCGAAGGCGACACATCCCACGGCAGGCGCGACGCAACCAATTCGCGCAGCGGGCCAAAACCTTCGCTGGCAGCGTATTGCAGTGCGGCTTGCGCATCTTCACGCAGCACTTTGTCGCAGGCTTCACGGAAGGCTTCGACGGGGAAAGTTTTGGGCGAGGGCAGGCCACCGGCAAAGCTGATGATGCCGGGCTTTTCAGTGACCTTGAGGATTTCGCGCAGGACCGAAGGGTTCATTTTTTCGGCACGTGCCGACAGGGTCCAGTGGTTGGGTTTGTTGGGGTTCGACATGTTTTCTCCGAAAGACGTGGGCACAGTATCGTGCTTGTTCAAAAAAATGGCTTTCAGTCAGGTATGCAGCAATGGGTACAAAGACAGTACCAGCGCCAAAGCCGCGACCGCATTGAAGATGCGCAGAAAGCGCGGCTCCTGCAAAAAGCGCCGCATGGCGCTGCCAAACACCGCCCAGCTGCCTGAACTGGGCAGGTTGATGACGCCCAGCACCAGGCACATCAGCACCAGTTGCCACACCGAATGGTCAACCGGCAAAAACGTGGTGATGGCACCCAGGCCCATGACCCAGGCCTTGGGGTTGACCCACTGAAACGCGGCGGCTGCAAAGAAGCCCATGGGGCGGCCTGCCTCGGTTTTGCTGTCCATCGGCCCAGAGTTCAGAATCTTCCACGCTAGGTACAGCATGTAGGCGCCACCGGCATAGCGCAGCACGGTGTAGAGCGCGGGCACGCGTTCGAACACCTGGCCCAGGCCCAAGCCGAGCAGCAGCACCATCAGGCAAAAGCCAATGGTGATGCCCAGCATGTGCGGAATCGACCGTACCCAGCCGAAGTTCACGCCCGAGGCCAGCAGCATGGTGTTGTTGGGGCCGGGTGTGGCCGAGCTCACAAAGGCGAATAGCGCGAAGGCGATCCATGTGTCGAAGCTCATGCGGCTTTCTCCATGCGGTGAACGGGGGACGGGGCGGGGGGGTGGCTCAGGCGCTTGCCGGCAAAGACGGTGGCCACCACGGCGAGTGCAAAGCCCACGGTGACCATGTCGAGCGATTCGCCCAGCAACGGCACGGCGGCCAGGATGGAGAAAAACGGTTGCAGCAACTGCGTTTGGCTCACGCGCAGCGCGCCGCCCATGGCCAGGCCGCGGTACCAGGCGAAAAAGCCAATCCACATCGAGAACAGGCCCACGTACAACAAGCCGCCCCAGGCGCTGGCTTGCACCGGCTGTGTGGGCCAGTTGAGCCACGTACCGGGCAGTGTGATGGGCAGCGCCATGACACACACCCAGCAAATCACACGCTCGGCGCCGAGCGCAGGCGTGACCTGCGCGCCAAACACATAACCCACGGAGGCCGCAATCACCGCGCCCACCAGCAGCAAGTCGGCCCAGGCCAAGCCGAAGGGGCTGGCCGCGTCATGCCCGCGCAGCAGCGAGAACACCAGCACCAAGGCACTGCCCGCAATGGCACACAACCAAAAGCCCAGCCGAGCGCGCTGGTGCAGCACCAGGGCGGCAACGGCCGCCGTGGCCAAGGGCAGCAGCGCGGTGATCACTGCTGCATGGCTGGCGTTGACGCTGCGCAGCGCAAAACCCAGCAGCAGCGGAAAGCCAATGGCGTTGCCCAGCATCGCCATGCCCAGCGATTTGGCCTGGCTGGCATTGGGGCGCGGCGAGCGGGTGACGAGCAGGAAGATGGCCGACAACGTGCCCGCCAACGCGGCACGTGCAAAGGTGACGAACCAGGGCGAGAGTTGTGGCGCCTCGGTGGTGCCTGTGGCCAGCCGCGTCATCGGCAGGGTGATGGCGAACATGAACACGCCCAACACGCCGAGCCACATGCCCAGGGTTTCGGGTTTCATGGGCAGTTTGGAAGTGGTGGGCGAAGACATGAGGACTTAGGAATGGCTTGCATTGGTCGGGGATGTAGTCTATGCTTTTGAGCAATACACAACCAATACAGTTGACCGTATCACGCGAAGATCTGTACCAGCAGATTGATCAATACAGTTCAGCGCCGTACAGGCCATCCCTGTATGGGGCTGCAGAGGAGCCCGTTCCATGCTGATGAAAACCGACGCCCATTCGCTCACCGAGCAACTGGCCGCGCACTTTGCCGAGCGCATCCGCAACCACCTGCTGGTGGCGGGGTCGCGCCTGCCGTCGGTGCGCCAGTGTGCGGCACAGCACCAGGTGAGCCCGTCGACCGTGGTGGCGGCCTACGACCGGCTGTTGGCCGAGGGCTTGGTGGAAGCGCGCAAGAACCGTGGCTTCTTCATACGGGAAACGCCCTCTGCGCTGATGGCATCTGCGCGAGCAGCTACGAATTCTGAAGCGCTTGCATCTTTGCCCCGGCGCCAGAAACCTGTGAATGCGGCTGCCTTGATGCGTGGCATGTTTCACGGCCAGAACGACCGCTTGCAGCCCGGCATGGGTGTGTTTCCCCCCGAGTGGCTGGCCAACGACTTTGTGGCTGGCGCGCTGCGCCGGGCCGCGGCGCAATATGCTGACCAGTCGTTCCAGTACGGCGACCCGGCGGGCAGCCCCGAGTTGCGCCGTGCCTTGTCGAAAAAGCTTGCGGGCATCCATCTGGATGTGGGGCCTGAGCAGTTCATCACCACCGTGGGCGCCACCCACGGGCTGGACATCGTCAGCCGCACCCTGCTGCGTGCGGGCGACTACGTGATGGTGGAAGAACCGGGGTGGAGCGTGGAGTTCGCGCGCTTGGCCGCCCTGGGCGCGCGCATTCTGCCGGTGCCGCGTGGCGCCGACGGCCCGGATCTGGCGGTGATGGAGCGTTATTGCCAAGCGCACCAGCCAAAGCTTTTTGTCAGCGTGAGTGTGCTGCACAACCCCACCGGCCACAGCATCTCGCCGGGCAGTGCGCACCGTGTGTTGACGCTGGCCAACGCACACAACTTCTACATCGCCGAAGACGATACCTACAGCCACCTGGCGCCCGAACACGCCACGCGCCTGTGTGTGCTCGACGGCTTGCAGCGCACCATCTACGTCAGCGGCTTCGCCAAGATTTTGGCGCCCGGCTGGCGCGTGGGCTACATCGCCGCGCCGCAGGAACTGGTGGAGCCGCTGATGGAAACCAAGCTGCTGGCCACGCTGTCCACACCGTCACTGCTGGAACACGCGCTGGCCTGGTGTATCGACCAAGGCCAACTGCGCCGCCATGCCGAGCGTGTGCGTGCCAAGCTCGACCAGGCACGCGCGCGCAGCGTCAAGCTGGCGTTGGCCTCGGGTTGCACCTTGGCTTCTGAACCCGCTGGTTTGTTTGGTTGGCTGGACACCGGCGTGGACACCGACGCCCTGCTGCAGCGCCTGCTGGACCAGGGCTACATGATCGCGCCTGGCGCTTTGTTCCACGCCGAGCGCAAACCCAGCACGCTGATGCGCATCAACTTTGCAGCCACACAAGAACCGGCCTTCTGGCAGGCGTTTGTGCTGGCGCGGGATGCGATGCGGGCGGGCTGAGCGCGGAGGCTTTTACTTCACCACCGGCTGCACCTTGAGTGTCACCAGCGTGCGCAGCAGCGCGCGGTTGGCCTCGTCCATGGGCATGTTGTGTTTGGCGCAGGTGGCGCGGATGGTGGCCGTGTCGTCGCGGCTTTGTGAGCAGGCGATGTCGAGCGCCGCAGCGTACGGGCCGGTGTGGGTGATGTTGGCGTCGTAGATGCGGTCCGACACCGGAATGCGGCGCAGCAGCGTGGGCAGTGGTTCGTCCATCAGCAGGTTGAGCTGCGAGAACAGGCCGCAGAGGTAGATGTCGCGGCGCAAGCCTTCTTCCACACCCGCGTCGAGCAAGTGTTCCATTAACCGCGCGCGCAGCACCATGGCGACCTTGACGGGGTGCATGTTGATGTCGTTCGAGGCCTTGGGTAACTGGCCCGCCAGCCATTTGGCCAGTGAGCTGTAGCCCATCATCATCAGTCCATGGCGCAGCGACGAGATGCCGGTGCGCAGGCCGATGCCGGCCGAATTGACGTGCGCCAGAAAGCGGTAGGCCAGCACGGGTTCTTCACCCATGATGGACTCAATCTGCTCCATCGACTGGTCGGCCTCCAGCCCCTTGATGATGCGCAGCATGGTGCGGTGCTCAGGGGCGATGGCCTGGTGGCGGTGGGCGTGCAGCACGTCTTCGTCGGGCCAGTTCAGCAGCGCAAAAGCGTCGCGCTGGTCCAGTGCGTGCTCCATCAGCGGCCGGCTGTGGATATCTTCGTAAATGTAGCCAGCAGTGATGGGGCTGCCAGTGGTGCGAACGGTTTGGCCAGTGCTGCCAGCTGCGCGGTTGGCACGCAAGGCTGCAGCGGCCTGCAGGGCGGAGAGTGCCGCCTGCGGCGACAGCGTGTGCATTTGCCGCGTGAAGCAGGGGGCGAGTGATGCGTCCGGTTGGCTGTCAAAAGCGCCGCGCCACACCATGCGCAAGCCGCGTGCGTGCGCAGCGCGCACACGTTGCACCATGGCGGCATCGTTTTCCAGCCAGCGTTGGGGCACCTCGATCCACAGCGTGGCGGTGTTGGAAGGCGCGTGCTCCAACGCGTCGATCAGCAGCTCCACCGATTGCAGCGACAGCAGCAGCGGCGGTGTGGTCAGCGTGCCAAGCTCAGTCAGCGTGTGCAGCAGATGCGGGGCATCGACCGGCGCGTTCGGTACCGCCTCGATCAGGAGCAGGATGCCAGCGAGTTCGCGGTCACGGCCCCAAAGTGGCCGGTAACCCAGGGTGATGCTGCCGAGGACGGAAGGAGACATTTAGCGGCTAGTGCTTTCAGTTGATGAAATTGAACAAGGACAACTTCTGGATCTGCGCGTACGACTGCAATGCAGCCGAGTAAGCGGTCTGTTGTGTGGCCAGGTCGGACAGGCCCTGCACCATGTCGATGTCTTCGGCGCGCGAGCGGTCGGATTCGAGCTGCACCGAGCGGGTTTGCTGCAGCGAATCGATGCGGTCCACACGGTTGAGCAGGTCACCGGCGTAGCCGCGCGAAGATTGGATGCGCGCCATGCCAGCGTCGATCTGCGTCAGCGCCTGGGTGATGCCGTGCGTCAGGTTGCCGGTGAGTGTGTTGGAGGTGGCGTTGGTGCCGCTGTTGGCGCCCGCATTGCGGATGTCGGCGATGGCCTTGTCGAGCACACTGAACACATCGGTCTTGGTGCTGTTGCCAATGGTGAAGTTGTCACCGTTGGCGGGTGCGCCGCTGGGGGTGATGATCATGCCGTCGAACTTGATCGGCGTGCCCGAGGTGTAGGCAATGTTCGTCAATGGCGTCCCCACAGGATATTCAGCGGGCAGGCCGGTGGTGGTGTTCATGACGGAGTAGGTCGTGGCCTTGGTGGTCGGGTCCACCGTGAATGTAAGACTGTAGTCGTTGCCGGTCAATGCAGATGGGGTTTCCACCTGTCCCAGGTCGACCCAGGCGGCGCCCGTGTTGGTGCTGGCGTAGTTGATGGCGAATACGCCGTTGCCAGTGGGCACGCTCATCCAGGCGGCCTGGCCGTCCAGCGTGGGCGACACGGACACTTCACCGCTGGGCTTTTGGCCTGGTGTGGCCAGGTATTGCGTGCCGGTGGTGGCGTCGACAAAAGGCGTGGCCGTGCTGTTGAGGCCGCTGAACAGTGGCAGGCCACTGCCGTCGGTCTTGTTGGAATAGCTGAACAGTTGGTCACGCAACGACTGCAGCTCTTGCAGCAGGGCGCTGCGTTCGGTGGCGCTGTAGGTGCCGTTGCCGGCCGCGACCACTTTTTCGCGGAAGGTTTGCAGCACGTCGTTGGCGTTGCCCAGTGTGGATTCGGCCATTTCCATCGAGTTGCGTTGCGCCGACAGGGCGCGTTGCTCGGTCTCGACACGCGCCATGCGCATCTGGGCACGCTCGGCTTGGGCGGCAGCGGTGGGATCGTCGCTCGGGCGGACCACGCGCTTGCCGGCCGTGATGTGCTCTTGCAGGGTGGACAGATTGCTCAGCCGGGTCTGCAGATTGCGGATGGCGGAGTCGTAGGTGTTGTAAGAGCTGACGCGGGAGTAGGACATGGAGGGCTCCGGTAAATACAGGTCGAAAAGAAGCTCAGCTCACGCTTTGCAGCATCGAGTCGAAGATCGTCTGCGCCACCTGGATCATCTTGGACGACGCCTGGTAAGCCTGCTGGTACTGGATCAGCTTGGCGGCCTCTTCATCGAGGTTGACGCCGCTGACCGATGCCTTGTCGGATGCCGCATTGGCCGCAATCGCCTGCGACACCGTGGCCGCGTATTGCGCGCTCTGGGTGCGCACGCCCACCTCGGCGATCAGACTGGCATAGCCGTCGGTCATGCTCGCGCCGTCGAATGTGGCCAGGTCGCGCAGGTCCATCAGCTTGTCGGCGTTGCCAGCGTTGAGCGTGTAGTAGCCCGTGCCGCCATTGGCTGGCGTGGCGTCCTGCACCTTGATGACGTCGCCGGTGGCGGGGGTGCCTTGCAGCTTCAGCGCCCAGCCATCGATGTTCAGGGTGCTGCCCGAGGTGTAGTTGTAGGTACCGGGAGGCGGGTTGGTGGAGCCCGCCAGGGTGTAGGTGGCTGGCGTTGTGCTGGCATCGAAGGTTAGCGTTACACCGCCCGCACCGGGCAGCACAAAGCCGGTCGCGGTGGCTTCCAGCGAGGCGACAGCCACGGTGCCGGTATTGGCCGCGCCGATCACCGGCTCGATGATGCTGGCCGCCGCCAGGTCGCGCGGGTTGCTGATGGCCACGCCCATCTGTGCCGCCACGTTGGACAGTGGTTGCATGACAAAGCGGTCACCTGCCGCCGCGGTGGCGCTGGGGGTGAAGGTCAGGCCGTCCACTGTGACCGGGACGGACGTAAAGGTGACCGCCGCCGAGCCGTCGTCCGGAATACGCTTGAGCGTGCCGGCAGTGGCGCTGGTCATGTTGATTTCGTAATTGGTCGCCTTGAGCTGCGTGCCGTCGGCCACGGTGATGCTCATCGACGCCGTACCCGAATCCGACAATACAGGATCGATGGTGATGGGGGTGAACAGGTTGCCGCCTTGCGTGCCGTTCATCGTCAGGCCCAGCTTGTGCTGGTCGTTGACTTCGGTGGCGATGGCCAGCGCCATGCGGCCCAGCAGGTTGCGGCCCTTCACCAGGTCGTCGTTCTGGAACTTCAGCAAGCCGGTCATGGAGCCGCCGCCAATTTGCGCCGCGTCGATCTGTGTGATCACGGTGTCGCGTTGCACCGCGAGCTGGGTGTTGTTGTCGGTCAGGATCACCGGCACCGACCGGTTGCTCTGCACCACGGCTTGGCTACCGACGAAGACACTCACCGTGCCGTCATCGGCCGCAACGGTGGAAGTCTGCACCAGCGAGTTCAGGTTCTTGATCAGTTCGTCGCGTTGGTCCAACAGGTCGTTCGGGGCCTGGCCGGTGCCATTGACGCGGGCGATCTGCTCGTTCAGCGTGGCGATGCGTGTCGTCAGGCTGTTGATTGACAGCACCTGTTCCTTGAGCTGCGCCGTCACGCTGTCCTGGATGTCGTTGATCTGCTGCGAGGTGGTGCGAAAGCGCGCGGCCAGTTCATCCGCGCTGGTCAAGGCCACGTTGCGTGCCGTGAGATCGGTGGGGGCGCTGACGATGTCCGAGAACGAATTCAGAAAGTCGCTCACCGCAGCGCCCAGGCCAGAGGTGCCGGTGGTGAAGATGTCTTGCAGGCCGGTGAGCTTGTCGGCGCGCGCGGTGTCGGCCGATTGGATGGATTCGGTCAGCGCGGCCTGCTTGGTCAAGAACTGGTTGTAGGTGCGCTGCACCGTGAGGATGTCCACACCCTTGCCAATGTAGCCACCGCTGGTGAACTGGCCCGCCACCTGCTCCAGCACTACCGATTGGCGTGAATAGCCGGCGGTGTTGACGTTGGCAATGTTGTGGCCCGTGGTGGTCAGGGCGGCCTGGTTGGCCTGGAGTGCGCGTGCGCCGATGTTGAGTAAGCTGCTCACTTTGGATCCTCTTTCGTTTTTTTAGACGTAGGCGCGGCGCAGTTGCTCGGTACGGTCGATGGCGCGACTGAGCTTGCTGGCGTATTGCGGGTCGGTGGCGTAGCCAGCGCGTTTGAGTTCGGTGGCGTAGGCCAGGGCCGAGGTTTGGTCGCGTGCGTCGGCGTAGCGCGGGTTTTCGTTGATCAGCCGGGCGTAGTCCTTGAACGACTCTTCGTACGAGTCGTAGGCGCGGAACTTGGCCTGTACCTTGCGCGGTTCGCCGTTGATGTATTCGGTGGTCGTCACCGTGGCGACCTTGCCGGTCCAGCCCGCACCGGCCTTGATGCCGAACAGGTTGAACGAACTGCTGCCGTCGCTGTTGCGGATCTCGCTCTTGCCCCAACCGGTTTCGTGGCCAGCCTGGCCGAGCATGAAGCTGGCCGGAATGCCACTGGCCTGTTCCACGCGCGAGGCCACTTCGTTGTGCTTTTGTACGAAGCTGGTTTGGGTGGCCGTGGGGGCCGTCTTGAACGGGGTGGCAGGTGGCGCCAGGTTGATCTTGCCGCCGGCACCGCCGACGGTGCTGCCGTCGGGACGCACGATCTGGCGTGAGAGCTGACGCTCAATGGCTTCAGACAGGCCGCCGGGCTGGCCCGACATGGCCACCGACAACTGCTGGTCCAGCAGGTCGTTACCCAGATCGCCGGCGGAGCTGTCGAGCAGGCCGGACTTCATCGTCGCGTCGCGCATGCTCTTGATCAGCTCGCGCATGAACAACGACTCCAGTTGTTTGGCCGATTCCTTGATCGCGCCCTGTGAGTCTGTGCCCGCCTGCAGCTTCAGGGCATTCAGCGAGTTGACGTCGGCCGCCAGGCCGTTGGTGACGTTGTTGGTGGACAGTGCCATGTCAGATGACCTCCAGGTCTGCGTTCAGGGCACCCGCAGCCTTGATGGCCTGCAGGATGGCGAGCAAGTCTTGCGGCGTGGCGCCGAGCGTGTTGAGGGCGCGCACTACGTCGCCCAGTTGCGGCGAGCCCGGTACCTGGATCACCTTGCCTTGGCCGGTTTTAATGTCCACGCTGCTTTGCTGCGACACCACCGTGGCGCCTTGCGAGAACGCGCCGGGTTGGCTGATCACTGGCGTGGTGCTGATGCTGATGGACAGGTTGCCGTGGGCAATCGCGCACGGGCCCAGCGTGACGGCCTGGTTCAACACAATCGAGCCGGTGCGTGAATTGATGACCACCTTGGCGGCGGGAATGCTGGCCTCAAGCGGAATTTCTTCCACGTCGGCCAGGAAGCTCACGCGTGCGTTGGCGTTGATGGGCGCGCGCACCTGCACTGTGCGGCCGTCCACCGCATTGGCCAGGCCGGGGCCCATGCGTGCGTTGATGGCCGCAGCCACGCGGCGTGCGGTCTGGAAGTCGTTCGAATTCAGGTCGAGGTTGACGAAGTCCCCGGTTTGCAGTGGCGAAGGCACCGTGCGTTCAACCTGAGCACCGCTGGGAATACGACCGGCGTTCAAGTGGTTCACTTGCACCTTGCTGCCGCCGGCCGACGCGCCTGCGCCACCGACCATCAGATTACCCTGGGCCAGCGCATACACCTCACCGTCGGCGCCGCGCATGGGCGTGGCAATCAGCAAACCGCCTCGCAGCGACTTGGCGTTACCCATGGAGGACACCACCACGTCGATCTGTTGGCCGGGTTGTGCAAAAGCGGGCAGCTCCGCCGTGACCACGACGGCGGCCACGTTTTTCAGCTGCAAAGAGGAGGCCACCGCAGCGGGCAACACAATGCCCATCTGCTGCAGGTAGTTGGCCAAGCTTTGCGTGGTGTAGGGCATCTGCGTGGTCTGGTCGCCGGTGCCGTCCAGACCCACGACCAAGCCGTAGCCGGTCAACTGGTTGGAGCGTACGCCTTGCACACCAGCTACTTCCTTGATGCGAAGCGCCTGGGCCGGTGTGGCCACCAGCCCGAGGGCAAGGGCCAGACCTGTGGTCCAGGTGGTGAGGGTTTTAAGAGGGAGTGAGCGCAGGGAAAACATGGCAGGCCATCCTGGGTTGAGGCTGGTGAAAAAAAGATTCTGCGGCTTTTAGAACGGATTGATGTTCATAAAAAACCGTGAAAACCAGCCCATTGCTTGGACTTCGCCTTGGGCGCCGCGTCCCTTGGATTCGATGCGGACGTTGGCCACTGCGGTGGAGCTGACGATGCTGTTCGGCAGAATGGCGCGCGGATCCACCGTGCCGGTGAAGCGCAGCACATCGACGTTCTCGTTCACGCCGATCTGTTTCTCGCCGCTGACCACCAGGTGGCCGTTCGGCAAGACTTGCACCACGGTGGTGGTGATGGCCCCCGTGAAGGTGTTGGCGCTTTCCGTGCCGCCTTTACCCGAGTAAGTGGTGGCCGAGCTGGCGCCGAGGTTCAGCTTGTCCAGAATCGACGCGGTGGGCGACAGCAGCGGCAAGGCGGTGACGCCCAGCTTGTCGTCACCCGCACGGTCGATGGTCGACGTGGACGTTTGTTTGGCCGTCACGTTTTCCACGATCTGGATCGTCAGGCTGTCGCCCACCATGCGGGGGCGGCGGTCTTCAAAAAACGGACGGTAGCGGGCGGCCATGTAGATGCCACCCGTGGCGGGCAGTACCTGCGGCGCTTCCGCCGGGATTTGCAGGGGCACGGTGGGTTGCGCGAAGTCGACCTTGGGCGACTGGCGCAGGGTTTCGCAGCCGGTGCAGAAAATGCAGACCGCCACGAGCAGGGGCCACCACAGCCGTGAAGGGGAATCGAGTTTGGTGTTTGTGTTCATGGCAGTCTCGGTAAAACGCTGAAGATGGTGCTTAGAGCTGGGCGAGCTTCTGCAGCATCTGGTCCGAGGTCTGGACCGCTTTGGAGTTCATTTCGTAGGCGCGCTGGGTCTGGATCATGGTCACCAGTTCCTGCACCACGTTGACGTTGGAGGTTTCCAGGAAGCCCTGGCTCAGCGTGCCCATGCCGTTGGTGCCAGCCGTGCCATTTTGCGGCTGGCCGGATGCGGCGGTTTCGGTGAACAGGTTCTGGCCCTTGGGCTCCAAGCCGGCCGGGTTGATGAAGTTGGCCAGCGCAATGTTGCCCACAGGTTGCGGCGTTGCGTTGCCTGGCAACACCACGCTCACGGCACCCGCAGAACTGATGGTGATGCTTTGGGCGTTGGCCGGAATGGTGATGCCGTTGGCGATGGTCAGGCCGTTGGCCGTGACCACGCGGCCTTGCGAGTCGAGCTGGAAGCTGCCGTCGCGCGTGTAGCCGATGGTGCCGTCGGGCAAGTTCACTTGAAAAAAGCCGTTGCCTTGAATGGCGACATCCAGCGCGTTGGTGGTTTGCTGGATGCTGCCTTGCGTGTACGAGCGGCTGGTGGCGACGGTGCGCACACCCAGGCCCAGATGCAAGCCGGTGGGCAGTTGCGATTGTTCGGTGGTGTCAGAACCCACTTGGCGCAGGTTTTGGTAAATCAGATCTTCGAAGACGGCGTTGGCGCGCTTGTAGCCAGTGGTCGAGACGTTCGCCAAGTTGTGCGAGATCACGTCCAGCTGGGTTTGCTGGGCTTCCATCCCGGTCTTGGAGATCCACAGTGAGTTGATCATGTCGTTTCCTCAATAAGGTGCGTGGGCTAGGGGCAGCGGTAAGGCTGATCAGCCCTGGACGCTCAGCAACTGGCTGGCGGTCTTGTCATTCGTTTCGGCGTTTTGCAGCAAGCGCATCTGGGCTTCAAATTGGCGTGCGACCTGGATCATCCCGACCATGGTTTCGACGGCGTTGACGTTCGAGCCTTCAATTGCGCCGGGCTCCATGGTGGCGGTGGCGTCCTGCGGCAATGGGTCGCCGGTGGGTGTGCGGAACAAAGCGTCGTCGCTGCGCACCAGGCGGTTATCAACGTCGGGCGTGGCCAACTTCACGCGGCCCAGGCGCGTTGGGCGCTGGCCGTCGATGGTGGCGTTGATGCTGCCGTCGTAACCCATGTTGATCTCCGCGTTTTGCGGCACATCAATAGGGGCGCCGCCGTCGGAGAGAACCAGCAGGCCCTTGTTGGTGACCAACTGACCTTCGGGCGAGATTTCGAATGCGCCGTTGCGCGTGTAGGCTTCGGTGCCGTCCAGGCCTTGCACCGCAAACCAGGCGTTACCTTTGGCGGCCGCGTCCAGGTTGCGGTTGGTGCGCTGGATGGGGCCGGCCAGCTCGGAGTGGCCACGCGTCGTGTCGAGGGCGAAAACCCGCGTACTGGAGCCAGGACCATTCAGCGGCACCGAACGGAACGTGGACAACTCGGCGCGGAATCCATTGGTGGAAACGTTGGCCAGGTTGTTGGCCAACACTGCCTGCCGGGTGGAGGCGGTGCTGGCACCGGTCATCGAGGTGTAGATTAAATGGTCCATGGCGCGTGGCCTTCAGATAGTGGTAGTGAAAAGCGCCTTAGCGCATGTTGACCAGCGTGGACATCACCTGGTCTTGGGTCTTGATGGTCTGCGCGTTGGCCTGGTAGGCGCGTTGTGCGGTCATCATGTTGACCAGCTCGGCGGTGAGGTCGACGGTGGAGTCTTCCAGTGCGCCAGATTGCAGCGAACCGAAGTTACCGTTGCCGGGCGTGCCGGGCACGGGGGCGCCGGATTCAGACGTCGCCAGCCAGTAGCTGCCTTGCGGGTTCAAGCCCTGCACGTTGCGGAAGTTCACCAGTTGGATCGAGCCAGCCACTTGCGTCACGCCGTTGGAGAAGCGTGCCGTGATGTCGCCGTTTTTCGCGATGCTCAGGCCGGTCAATTGGCCGGGTGCACTGCCGGTCTGCGTGATGTCGGTCACGGCGAAGGACTTGGCATCTTGCGTCAAGCGGCTCAGGTCCAGAGGAATGGCGAACGCGGGTGTGGCACCGGTTGCCACTTGCACGCCAGCCAGCGTCATGGGCGACGGGGTCGATGACAGCAGCTTGCCTTGGGCATCGAACGTCACGCTACCGATCGGAGTGGTCATGTCACTGGTGGTGCCAACGCCGGTGGAGTAGTCAGCGTACACGTCCCAAGTGTTGGCGGCGGTCTTGGAGAAGTACACGCCCACGGGAATCGAGGCACCTTGCGTGTCGTACACGTCCAGTGAGGTGCCGTAGGTGGTGACGGCTGTCGGTGGCGTGGTGCTGGAGGCGATGGCCGTGCGTGTGTCCAGGTTCAGTTCCAGCGAGATGTTGTCGGTGATCTTGCCTTCCACGCCCTTGCCCGTGGGTAGCGACAGTGGCACGCCGGTCTGTACGGCGCCGGTCACGGGGTCGGTGATGTTGCCGATCAGCTTGGCGCCGTCGTTGGTGACGATGTTGCCGTTTTCATCGAGCTTGAAGTTACCGGCACGGCCATAACCCATGCTGCCATCGGTGAGCTGCAACTGGAAGAAGCCCGAGCCGTTGATGGCCACGTCCAGGTCGTTGCCCGTGACGCTAATGTTGCCTTGCGTGAACTGTTGCGAGATAGCATTCACCACCACGCCGATCCCGGTGGCGCTGCCGCCAGCGGCTTGGGTCAGCGAACTGGCGTAGAGCTCGGCGAACTCGGCGCGCGAGGCTTTCATGCCGGTCGTGTTGGCGTTGGCGATGTTGTGGCCAATGACGTCCAATCCCTTGCTGGCTGCGTTCAGCCCGGACAGGCCTTGTTGAAAACTCATAATGAACTCCTGTGTGAGATCGAGGTGGTGAAGGGGCTTGCGGAAGCGGTAGCCGGTGGGTTAAAGAATGGCCTTGATGGCGCTGTAGTCGACCGTGCCGCCCTTTTGCAGCGACACCTTGAGTGAGCCGTTTTCCGCGCCCACCGAGACCACCTTGTCCGACATGAGGGCGGTGGTGTTGACCGTCGAGGCGCCGTTGCTGGCCACAACCTTGAAGCTGAGGTCGCCGGTGCCGGTGTAGCTGGAGGCGTCCCAGGCAAACGAGTAGCGACCGGATTCCAGCGAGCCCATGGGCACGGTGCCGATCATGTTGCCGGTGGACGAGTACACCTGCACCGTGACGTTGGCCGCAGTGGCGTCCAGGTCGAATGCCCCAGCGGCTGTCTTGGCGGTGGTGTCTACGGCGAGCTTGTCGCCTTCGGTCATGACGGTGCGGCCCACCATGGTGCCGCCTTGCATGACCTGCAGCGAGGTGAACTGCTCCGACATGCTCTTCATGGTTTCGTTGAGCTGCTGGATGCCGGTGACCGTGTTGATCTGTGCGATCTGCGTGGTCATTTCGGCGTTGTCCATCGGATTCATCGGATCCTGGTTGTTCAACTGCGCGACCAGCAGCTTCAGGAAACGGTCTTGCTGGTCGCTGATCGTCGAGGTCGATGAACTGCTGGAGGAGCTTGTCTTGTCCAGCGAACTGGTGATGCCACTGACTGCCATGATTTGGTCCTTGGTAGTTGTCGTTTTTTATTGACCCATTTGCAGGGTTTTGAGCAACAGGGTCTTGGCCGTGTTCATGACTTCGACGTTGTTCTGATAAGAGCGCGAGGCGGAGATCATGTTGACCATCTCTTCCACCTGGTTCACGTTGGAATGGGTGACGTAGCCGTCGGCATCGGCGAGTGCGTTGTCGGGGTCGAGTACCTTGCGGCCAGGGGCGTTGTTCTCGGTGATTTCCTTGACGCGTACGCCGGCGGAACTTTCGGCTCCCATGAGCTCGGTTTGAAACACCACCTGGCGAGCCTTGTAGGCGTTGCCATCGGGGCCGGCCACGGCGTCGACGTTGGCCAGGTTACTGGCCACGACGTTGAGGCGTTGCGACTGTGCGCTGATGGCGCTTCCAGAAACGTTGAAAATAGAAAACATCGACATGAGGGGCTCCTTGGATGTTTGAAATGAGGTGCTTTATTGGCCTTGGATGGCGCTGAGCATGGTTTTGGCTTGGCCGTTGATGAAGCGCAGCGTGGCCTCGTAGCGCACGGCGTTGTCGACGAAGGCGGCGCGTTCGCGGTCCAGGTCGACGGTGTTGTTGTCCATGTTGGGCTGGCTTTGCGCGCTGTAGCCCAGTGCCACGGTGCTGGCGCCCGAAAGATCGGGGCTGGGAATCTGCATGTGGCGCTTGTCGGTCTGGCTGGCGCCAGCAATGGTGGAGCCCCCCATGGCAGCCGCCATGGCTTCGCCGAATTTGAAATCGCGCGCCACGTACCCGGGGGTATCGACGTTGGCGATGTTGCTGGAGATCGTGCGCTGGCGCTCTGCGCGTAGCAGCAGTGCCTTGGTTTGTATGTCCAGGCTTCCAACCAGTTTGTCCAGCATAGTGTTCCCCTTGAATGCGGTCGTATGTGCGGTCTTGCGTGCGGTAGTTGCACAGCAGCGGCGCCATAGGAGTGGTCCGCTGTTTCGATGGGGAAATTATGGGAATGCTGGGTTTGCGCGATGTGGTGAAGAGAGGGGTGATTGCGGCTTAGTTCGGTGCTTTGCTGCAGCGTCTTCTCCCTATAGTGCAGGGACCGTATGGCGAGCTACTGGTTCTGTGGCGAGTGTCCAGGCGGTGTTGCCAGGAGGTTATATGCACACATATTTGAAGGACACCCCATCGCTCTTGCGTCGTCTGCGTGGCATCGCGCGCGTGGTCAGCGGCCTGGCGTTGTCCGGCTTGGTGTTGGGCAGCATGGCCCAGCAGCCTCAAGAATTGGAAAACGGCTATACCGCGGCCACGCGACAGTGGGTTGACGATGCTCTGGCTCAGACCAGCGCCACCAACGCCATGCCTCTGCGCATGGAAGTCAGTGTGGGAGCATTGGACTCACGCTTGCGCCTGGCGCCCTGCGGCAAGGTTGAACCTTATTTACCCACGGGGGCAAAGCTTTGGGGCAAAAGCCGCATCGGTTTGCGTTGCGTGGACGGTGTGACGCGTTGGAACGTCTTTGTGCCGGTGACGGTCAAGGCGTTTGGTCCGGCATGGATCGTGCGTGGTCCGGTGGCGTCTGGTGCGGTATTGACGCAAGAAGATGCCATGCAGGGTGAAATTGACTGGGCCGAAGATGCGTCGCCGATCGTGGCCAATGCTGACCAGTGGGTTGGTGCAGTGGCAGCGCGGGCTTTGGCGCCCGGGCAAGCGGTGCGTTTTCACATGGTGAAGCAGCCGCAAGTGTTCCAGGCTGGTGCACAAGTGCGTGTGGTGGCCGAAGGAAATGGCTTCCAGGTGGCATCTGACGGCCAGGCCATGCAGGCTGGGGTGATTGGTCAGACGGCGCGTGTACGCATGGAAAATGGCCGGGTGATGTCGGGCGTGGTGCTGGATGCACGTACGATTAAATTAGAAATGTAGACAGGTTGCGTATACGCAGTGAAAATGTCTAAAGTAACCGATCAGTTGGTCGATACCATTACTGCAAGGTCCCAAACATGGGAACTACGGAGCGTGTGATGAAGATTGGACAAACCCCTGAATTACCAGCCGCGGCTGGCGTGCCTGACACCAAAAAGGTTGTACAGGAGAAAGAAGCAACGCCGTCGGGTGTCGCGCGCGAAGGGGTGCGCGCGAGTACAAACGGTGCATCTGTATCGGTATCAACCATGGTTCGGTCACTGGAGCAGTCCAGCAAAGGCGTGAGCGCCGATTTTGACGAAAAGAAAGTGGCCGAGTTGCGTGCAGCCATTGCCAACGGCACTTTCAAGGTTGATGCAGAAGCCATCGCCGACAAGTTGCTGGCCAACGCGAGCGAAATGCTCAGCGTCAACCGAAACTACTGAACATAACCACAGCAAACTAGGCCGTCACATGACCGCACAACTGTCTGATACCCCCGATTTGAATCGGATCGAAGCTTTGGTTGACGCTGTTTCAGAGGCGCTGGTCTCTGGTGATGTGCATGAATTGACGATGGCCAGTGCCGCATTGCGTGATGCTGTGGCTTCGCTTGCCGGCGTTTCGCGTGGTGGCAAGCCTGGCGCCCAGGTGCTGGATCCGGCTCTGCGTGAGCGTATGGAAAAGCTGTCGCAGCAAATGTCGCTGCAGCGCGATGGTGTGCGTCGCCGTGCGGTGGTGGTCGAGCGGGCCTTGTCTGCCGTGTTGCCAGGTGAAGACGACGCCACTTACGCGAACAAGGTGTTGGCAGACCGCAAGCGTTCCTCTTCGCCTGCGCGTATTTACACCGCATTGGCCACCTAAAGCTGCGGTTTAAACCCTTCTAAACAAAAACGCCCTTGGATTCCAAGGGCGTTTTTGTTTAGGCTCCCGACCCCCGTTGGCAAGCGGGTCGTGGCTCTCCAGGTCAGTGGCTGCGCATCTTGGCCCGCAACCGTGCGATCGACTGGCTGTGCAACTGGCAGACGCGTGATTCGGTCACGCCCAGTACCGCGGCGATCTCTTTGAGGTTGAGATCTCTTTCGTAGTACATGCTCATGATGTGCTGTTCGCGCTCGGGCAAGGTCTTGATCGCTTCCACCAAGGCCGCACGCAAACGGTGGTCCCGCAGCAATTGCATCGGATCGGCTTCACCTTCGTCCGAGACGTGGTGGTCCAGAAAGCCGGACTCGTCGTCATAGCCGCCGGACATGTCTTCCAGGTAGACCAGTTGGGTGCCGCGCACTTTGCCCAACAATTCCTGGTAGTCGGATAAGGGCATGTCGAGCTCGGCGGCGATCTCGGATTCGATGGGCACGCGGCCGAGCTTTTGCTCCAGTCGGCGCACGGCTTGTTCAATGTCTTTTTGGCTCTTGCGCGAGCTGCGCGACATCCAGTCGCCTTCGCGCAGTTCGTCGATCATGGCGCCACGGATCCGTTGGGTGGCAAAGGTTTCGAACTGCACACCCTGGTTGACTTCATACCGGGTCAGGGCTTCGGTCAAACCGATCATGCCCACCTGGATCAGGTCGTCCAACTCAATGTTGGGGGGCAGTTTGGCAATCATGTGATGCGCCAGGCGCCGTACCAGCGGCACGTATTGGCGGATCATGTGTTCGCGATCGAGATGGCCTTTGGCTGTGTACATCAGCACCTCCATCCCTCTGGCCAGGTTTGCAGTTGAGGTTCAGCCGTTGCTGCGCCAAAGCCTGCCTTGTGCACGGCGAACGAATCTTCCAGCAGCCGCATCGCCAGCTTTGGTGTATTGGGGCGGGCTTTGCCGCGCACCGCGAACGAGCGTACGGTCATGACCTCTGTGTCCATGTCCAGGAATGTGCGGGCGCAATGCTGCAGCGTTTGACCGGCAGAGTTGGCGCGGCGTTCTGCAGAGCCTTTTGCGTCGGTGACGAGGGACACGAGCGTAGGCGTCATGTTGGTCTCCACCAAAAACTGCTTGAAGGTCTGGTAGCCATTCACGACGGATTTCTTGAACGGTTCCACCATCAGCAGCGGGCGAGATGCCGTCTCGGGCATCAAATCCATCAACTGTGCAGCAGGTGCGTAAACCACGGCAACGTCGTAGTTTTTCAGGTGGTTCGTCAACACCTGCAAGCTGCCGATGCTGGTACTACGCCGGGCTACCAATTGGGCCAGGCCCAGTCGCGCGGGCATGATGTGCAAGGCCGCAGATTCTTGCTGAAAGTCAGAAAGCCAATTGCCGCTGTTGAGCAAGCTGCTGAGGCCCGGGTTGTCTTCGGTTTCTGTCGCTGTGCCATCCAAAACGGCCACCGATTGCCCGAACTTCTGCAGCGACAGGCATACCTGTAGCAGTAACGGCTGTTCCGCTTTTGATTCACCACGACTAACCACCGGAATGACCCGCAACCCCACGTGTGGCATGGAGCGCCTGAGTCCTTCTCCTTGGTCAATGCTGGGTTCAAGCATGAGCACGGTCCTTGTAGTCAACAGGAGATGCGGGCGAGAAGAAGAAATTCAAGTCAGCCGCTTTCGGGTCAAAAACCGACTTGGTCGCCGACCGCATCGAGTTGCGGATCAGCTTGCCAGCATCGGCCGACTCCCAATCTTCTGGTACACGTTGTCCATTACACACCCCACGCAGCAAAAGCTGGTGGCGAATCACCGCGTCGAGAGCAGGGCCAAGCTTTACGGCTTCGTCCACCTTGGACAGGATGGCTTGTTGTGTGCCGGTGGTTTTGAATGAGGTCAGCACGTCTTCCAGCATGTCGCCATGGCCGCCGGCGTTCAACACCAGCAGGCGGTTGATGTCTGGTAGATCCAGCACGCCCAGCATGTCGCGCTTGCGCGGGTCGCGTGGTGCGATGCCGGTGGTGTCGATCAGCACCATCTTCTTGTTCGCCAGCAGGCTCAGCAAATCTTGCAGAGCTGCGCGATCGTGGGCCAGGTGGGCTACCACACCCAGCATGCGGCCATAGGCGCGCAATTGTTCGTGGCCGGCGACGCGGTACGTGTCGAGCGTGACCAGGCCAACGCTGTTGGCACCATGCATCTGCACACATTGCGCGGCGAGCTTGGCGGCGGTCGTGGTCTTGCCGACACCGGTGGCGCCCACCAGCGCGTAGATGCCGCCTTCCTGCACCAGCGAAGGGCCGGGAGAATCCGTCTTCAGGTTGCGCTCCAGCACGTCCATCAACCAGCGCACGGCTTCGGCCGGTGCAGTGTCTTCAGGCAGGCGTTCCAGGATGGCGCGGGCCAATGCGGGCGAATAGCCGGCGCGGATCAGCTTGAGCATCAGGTTCGACTGGATGGGGTCCTGCTTGGCTTGGCCGAGCCAGGCAAAGGTATTGAAGCGCTCTTCAATCAACTCCTTCATGGCATTCAGCTCTTTGACAATGCTCTGTGAGGGCGCATTGTTCAGCGACATGCCCGATGGCGTAGGCGCGGGCCGTGTTGCGGGTTTGGAGAAGGGCGCCGAATGGTTGGCGCGTGGCGCAGGAGCATGCACAGCGGCTTGCACTGGCGCGGGGGCAGGTGCTGCCTGCGCGCCGAATGCCGAGTCTGCACCCAGTCCGGTATCGTCGCTGTCAAGGGCCACCTCATGGCGGCGGCGCAGCATGCGTTCGCGCACGTAGTCCTGGAAAGACAAGGTGCTCATGGTGAGCTGCTCAACGTCTTCCTCCACGGCGTTGGCCATGATTTCTTCCTCGGCAAAATTGCTGAGAGCGCTCGGGCGGCTCAGGGCCTCGGCCGTTTTCTGCGAAACCTTGCCCGCTTGGATGTTGGAGTGCACTTGGTCCAACGCTGCAAGCGAATCTTCAGCGGTGGCCACCACCTCAACGCCAGTGGCGGTAGGGCGGTTGGACAGAATCAGTGTGCCGTCGCCGAAAGTCATGCGGGCCTTGGCCAGTGCTTCACGGGAAGTGGCGGCGTGGAAGCGTTTGATGTTCATGTGAGTGCACCTCTAAGGATGGGGCCGATGCGAATGGTGTGTGTTTCAGGAATTTCACTGTGCGCCAGGACCTGTAGCCGTGGGGCTACGCGGCGAACCAGGCGCGAAATGGCGTTGCGAATCGGGTCGGGCACCAGCAGGCAAGCTGGCACACCAAGTTCTTCTTGTTTCAGGGCCACGTCGGCGGCGCTACGGGTCAGCATTTCGGCCACGCTCGGGTCAAGTGATGGGCCAGCGGTGTTGCCCAGGGCTTGTACCAACATGCGTTCCAGGCTTGGCTCGATGGCAATCACATTCAGCTCGCGTACCGGGCCGTAAATCTGCTGCACGATGGCTGGGGCCAGTGCCACACGGATGCGACGGGCCAGTTCGGCCGGGTCGGTAGTGGACGAGGCGTGTTCGGCCAGCGACTCGACGATGGTGCGGATGTCGCGGATGTGCACAGACTCTTCCAGCAGCAACTGCAGGACTTTCTGGAATGTGGCAATCGAGACCATTTTGGGGACCACTTCTTCGATCAATTTCGGGGCTTGGCGGCTGATGTGATCAACAAGTTGTTGGGTTTCCGTCCGGCTCAGCAAACGTGCTGCCTGAACTTGCATCAAGTGTGACAAATGCGTCGCCATCACGGTTTCCGAATCAACCACGGTAAAACCTGCCAATTGCGCCGCTTCCTTCTGGCGTTCGTCGATCCAGTGCGCTGGCAAACCAAATGCGGGGTCGGTGGTGGCGGTGCCAATCAGCGGTGTGGTGATACCACCGGGGTTGATGGCTAAGTACATGCCTGGGAAGGCTTCGCCTTCGCCTACCACCACGCCACGCAGCGTGATGCGGTAGGCGCTGGGCTTCAATTCGAGGTTATCGCGCACGTGCACGGCTGGCGGCAAGAAACCCACCTCCTGCGCAAACTTGCGGCGCACGCCTTTGATGCGGGTGAGTAGGTCGCCTTGGCGCGACTTGTCCACCAGGGTGATCAGGCGGTAGCCCAATTCCAGGCCCAGCAGGTCCACGGGTTGCAAGTCGTCCCAGGTAGCTTCGCCGTCGGTGGGTGGTGGCGGTGCCACCGCCGCAGGGTCTGCTGGCGGTGGGCGGCGTGCAATCAGCCATGCGCCATAACCCAGAACAGCCGCCATCGACAGAAACACCACGTGGGGCATGTTGGGCACCAGGCCCAGCAGCGCCAAAATGCCGGCGGTAATAGCCAACACCTTGGGTGAGGTGAACAACTGGCCAACGATCTGTTTGCTGATGTCGTCGTCCTTGCCGACGCGCGACACCACCATCGCGGCTGCCACAGACACCAATAAGCCAGGGATTTGTGCGACCAGCGCATCACCAACGGCCAGCAGGATGTAGCTGTCGGCAGCTTGCCCGGCGCTCAGGCCGTGTTGCAGCATGCCGATGGTGAAGCCGCCCACGATGTTGATGATCAGAATCAAGATACCAGCGACCGCATCGCCACGCACAAACTTCGAGGCACCGTCCATCGAACCAAAGAAGTCGGCTTCTTCAGCCACTTCGGCGCGACGGCGTTTGGCTTCTTTTTCGTTGATCAGGCCGGCGTTCAAATCAGCATCCACCGCCATTTGTTTGCCGGGCATGGCGTCCAAGGTGAAGCGTGCCGACACTTCTGCAATACGCTCCGAGCCCTTGGTCACCACAATGAAGTTGATCACCACCAAGATCGCGAACACGATCAAACCCACGGCGAAGTTGCCACCAATCAAGAAGTGTCCGAATGCCTCAATCACCTTACCTGCAGCGCCGGGGCCGGTGTGGCCTTCGAGCAGCACCACGCGGGTAGAAGCCACGTTCAGCGACAGGCGCATCAGCGTGGTCAACAGCAGCACCGACGGGAACGCGGCAAAGTCCAGCGGCCGAACCATGTAAGCGGCCACCATCATCACCATCAGCGCCACGGCGATGTTGACGGTGAAGAAGATGTCGAGCAGCCAGGACGGCATGGGCAAGACCATCATCGACAGGATGACGATGATCAAGATGGGTGCTGAAACCCCCTGCATCAGGGCGGCATTCTTGTTCGCCCATAGTTTCATGGAATTAACTTGCGTGTTCATGTGGCGCTCTCTGGCAGAACAGTCTTGCTAAGGGGGTCCAACTCAGGTGGAACAAACGGCTGGGCAAATACATCAGGCATGGGGCCTTCGCCGCGCATGGCGGCCTTCACGCGGTACACATACGCCAACACCTGCGCCACGGCGGTATAGAGCGACGACGGAATTTCTTTGTTCAGGTCGGCGTGGGCATACAGCGCGCGCGCCAGAGTGGGCGACTGCAGTACCGGAATCGAATGCGCGTTGGCCACTTCGCGGATCTTCATGGCCACCAGGTCGGCGCCCTTGGAGATGACTTGTGGGGCCACCATGGTTTTTTCGTCGTAGCGCAGGGCCACTGCGAAGTGGGTGGGGTTCATCAACACAAAGTCAGCCTTGGGCACCGCGCTGACGCTGCTGCGGTTGGCAATTTCGCGTGCGCGGTTGCGCATGCGGCCCTTCATTTGCGGGTTGCCGTCGGCTTCTTTGTGCTCTTGCTTGACTTCCTGGTGGGACATCTTCAAGCGCTTGTGCAGCAGGAAGCGTTGCAGTGGCACGTCGATCACGGCGACGGCAAACACCACCAGCATCAGCATGGTCAGGCCAGACGTGATCCATTGCGCCAGTTGCGACAGCGCCGCCACCGAGGGCTGCATGATCAATGAGGCCACCGATTGCAGGCTGTTGGAGATGTAGCTCCACGACACCGCGAACAAGATGGAGGTGATGATCAGCAGCTTGACCACATCGGTGACTTGCTGCAATGAGAACAGCCGGGTGATGCCGCTCAAGGGGTTGAGGCGCGTCAGATCGGGCATGACCGGCTTGGTGCTGGCAATCCAGCCGCCTGCGGCGATGGTGCTGCCAATGGCGGCGGTCAATACGATGAAGGCGAAAGCCGCGCTGGCAAACAAGCCGATGGCCGTCATGTCCATCAGCCGGTCGAGCATGATGTTGGGGTTGTTGACCGTGCCGGTGCCAAACGTCAACTGGTGGCCGATGCTGACCTTGAAACGGTCGAAAGCTGCCGGCCCAAAGATGAGCAGCGTTGACAATCCCACGCCCAAAACCGCCAGGTGGGCGAGTTCTTTCGAGCGAGAAGCCTGCCCGTCCTTGCGCGCCTGCTGAAGCTTGCGCTCAGTGGCGGGTAGGTTTTTGTCTTGGCTGGATGATTCCATGGCGATGGGGCATTAACGGTTTCCCATTGTCTGCAGCCCATGCCAGGGCTAAAGGCGGAAAAGTGGGGCGCTTGCCCCTCTTATCCCAAGTCTCGCGGTGTCAGAACCCGAGGCTTGCCAGCAGGTCATCCACCTGCGATTGATCCGTGACCACGTCGGCGCCTGGGTTGGTGTCGACAACAGGGCCTGCCAGCTTTTCTGGCGCCTTGGCGGGTGTCACTGCCGATGCCAGTTCGGTGCCAGGTGGTGCCGTCTTGATCAGGAGTTGCACCAATTGGTCTTCAATGGTGGCAGCCAGGTTCACCACGCGCGCAATCACCTGGCCCGTCAGGTCATGGAAGTCCTGGGCCATCATGATTTCGGTGAGGTGGCTGTCAATGTCTTTGGTGGCGCGGTCAACGTCGGCGACAAAGTTGTAGACGGTGCCCGTGGCCACAGCCGCGACCGGGTCCTTGACGAGCAAGGCACCCACGCGGCGGGTTTCTTCGGCGATGTAGTCGTGTTGCGTCTTCGCCATTTCGACCCGCATCAGCACCTTTTCGGCGGCTTCGCCGGTCAGGCGGGCGATGTACGACAGACGGGACTGGGCGTCAGGCAACTCGCTGACGCTGCCTTTGAGTTTATCGGTGTATCCGAGCTCATTCAGGGAGTCGTGGAGCTGCCGAGTGAGCAGGCCGATCTTGTGGTGAACATCGGATTCAACAGCATCCGACTCCACTTGCGTTGAGGTCGGATCGTTGCTCATTCTTGGTGCAGCCCGAGTTTCTTCAGGATGGCGATCACCTTGTCTTCAAGAATGGCCTTGGTAAAGGGTTTAACGATGTAGCCGGCAGCACCGCCTTGGGCGGCCATCACGATGTCTTCCTTGCGCGCCTCGGCGGTCACCATCAGCACCGGGATGTGCTTGAGTTTCTCGTCCGACTTCACGGCGGTGAGCAACTCAAACCCATTCATGTTGGGCATGTTGATGTCACTGACCACAAAGTCAAAATGTCCGTTGCGCAGCTTGTTCAGTGCTGCGGCGCCGTCTTCGGCTTCTTCTGCGTCGCTAAAGCCGCTTTCTTTGAGCAGGTTGCGCACAATGCGACGCATTGTGGAGAAGTCATCTACGATTAGAAAACGTAGTTCGTTTGCCACGGGTGACCCTTTCGATGTGGGGTTGCAAATAAGAGGCGCATCTAGTGGATCCTCGGTAACTCTGAAAAAAACCTACGGTTTTTGTCCGCTTGGTTGCGGATTTTGAGCAGTTTCGGCCGCAGATTGTGTCTCAGGCGGTATTGTGGCACTACTATTGCCCAATAGCCGGGCTTCTGCTTCACGTGTCATCACGGTGATGCTGATGCGGCGGTTTACAGGGGCCAAGGGGTTGCTTGTGTCCAACAAACTGCTCGATGCCAAGCCCACCACGCGGGCCATCTTGTCGTCTGGCATGCCGGCCGCCACCAATTCGCGGCGCGATGAATTCGCCCGGTCGGCCGATAACTCCCAATTGCTGTAGCCGCGCTCACCATTGCCGTAAGGCGTTCGGTCGGTGTGGCCGGCCAGGCTGACGCGGTTCTCGATGCCGCTCAGGGCAGCTCCGATCTCTCGCAAGATGTCGCGCATATAGGGTTTTACCAAGGCGCTGCCGCTGTCAAACATGGGGCGGTTCTGGTCGTCGACGATCTGGATCTGCAGCCCGTCCGGCGTTTGTTCGATCTTGATCTGCGAGCGGTACTCCGTCAGCTTGGGGCTGTTGGTGATCATGGCGTCGATCTTCGCGCGCAGCGCAGCCATGCGGTTGCGGTCCATGCGGGCCAACTCGGCCTTGGCGGCTTCTTCAGCGGCCTTTTTCTGCGCGATGGCCTCTTCCGGGCTCTGGGCGCTTTTGGCGTTTTGTCCCACGTCCTTGGACAAGTCGGCGCCGCCGCCATTCAAGATGCTGTTGCTCGCGCCGGCACCGGTACCCCCTTGCATCGCCACTTTCAGCGGCGCATTGAAGTAGTCGGAGAGCCCTTTGCGGTCGCCCTCTGTGGTGGAGCCGAGCAGCCACATCAACAGAAAGAACGCCATCATGGCGGTCACGAAGTCGGCATAGGCGATCTTCCAGGCACCGCCGTGCGCGGCGTGACCGCCCTTTTTCACCCGTTTGATGATGATCGGTTGTAGCTTGCTGCCTTCGCCTGCCATGTCAGCGTCCTACTTGTGGGTTGGGTGAACTCAATTACTTCTTCCCGCGAACGTGGCTTTCCAGCTCAAGGAAGGTTGGGCGTTCTGTAGAAAACAGTACTTTGCGACCAAATTCGATGGCTGTCGATGGGTTGTAGCCTTGCATGCTCGCCAACAGCGTTGTTTTGATGCACTGGAACTCCTTCGAGCCCTCTTCGGTTTTTTGCTCCAGCAAGCCGGCCAGTGGTTCCACGACACCGTACGCCAGCAAAATACCCAAGAAAGTACCGACCAGCGCGGAGGCGATCATCCCGCCCAGCACCGACGGTGGTTGACCGACCGAGCCCATGGTGTTCACCACACCGAGCACGGCCGCCACAATCCCGAAGGCCGGCAGCGCACCTGCCAGACGCGTCAACGCGGCAATGGGGGCGTGGGTTTCCTGGTGATGGGTGTCGATTTCGCTGTCCATCAGGGCTTCGATTTCGTGCGAGTTCAGGTTGCCCGACACCATCATGCGCAGGTAGTCGGTCATGAACTCGACCACGTGGTGGTCGCTGCCCACCACCGGATATTTCTTGAAAATCTCCGACTCGTGCGGTTCTTCAACGTCCTTTTCGATCGACATCAAGCCTTCCTTGCGCGCTTTTTGCAAGATGTCGTAGAGAAGCGTCAGCAGCTCAAGGTAGCGTTCCTTGGTGTACTTGGAGCCCTTCAACGCTGTGGGCAGTAGTTTCAGCGTGGCCTTCAAGACCTTGGGCTGGTTGTTCACCGCAAAGGCGCCCAAGGCGCCGCCGAAGATGGTGATCAGTTCGAAAGGGAGGGCGTGAAGAATAACCCCGATGTTGCCACCGTGGAGGATGTACACGCCGAAGATGCAGCCCATCGCGACGGCGTAACCAATGAGTACGATCATGATTGGTTGTATTTCTGGACAAAAATCCGTAAGAGAGCGGTGAACCTCGTTCAATGAACCGCTGTGTATAAATGTATCGGATGGTGCCGTAGTCGGTGAAGCGTTAAAGCGAAAGTAGCTGGGTTAAATCAGCCATTTCAACTAAAAAGCAATAAACCCACAGCGGCGACCGTCACGCAGTCGTCAAAAAACCAGGCGGCGTGTTGACGTTTTTTCGGTGTCAAAGCACTGTATGCAGCGTAGCACCGGCAGCGCTTGCTGTATCGCCTGGCATCCGACGAAGTGCTGGTGTTATTGCCGTCTATTCGGTTCATCTGTAGAAGCTGATCGTCTTATCCTCTGTTGCCGTAGCTGGCGCGCCTGCCAACCGATGGGCGGCCCGAGTTGAAACGACGGACCAACATGATTGAAGCCACAGCCCACATTGAAGGCGCGTCACCTATGACGGAAGACCTGTTTGCCCAAGCCATGGCTTTGCACGAGGCCTGGGATTTCGACGGTGCCGAGCGTTTGTATGCCGCCGTTCTGCGCGCCAACCCCCAGCATGCCGACGCACACCACAATCTCGGTGTGCTGCTGGCGATTCAGATGATGCAACCGCAGGCATCGCTGCCGCACTTTGAGAATGCACTCAATCTGAACAGTAGCAACGCGCAGTATTGGTTCAGCTATGTCGATGCGCTGATTCGTTCCGGGCAACCTGATTTGGCGCGGCAAGTACTAGATCTGGCGCGTGCACATGGCCTGCAGCCGGCGATGGCTGCGGTGCTGAGCGACCGCCTGGATGCGGCCGGCAGTGCCGAGGCGGTCAACGTGTTGCTCTTGCCGCCTGAGTTGAGCAGTCCGGCGTCGGCACCAGTCACAGCCCCCGAACAAGTCGCCGGGCGCCAAGCGCCAGTGCAGCAGCATCAACAGCAGCTCAACCTTCCACCAGCCGACGTGTTGCCGCAATCCGAGAAGCATCTTCTGGTGGACATGTTTCGCGGCGGCCGCTTCAAAGAAGGAGAGGCCTACGCCAAGGCGCTGCTGGAGAAGTTTCCAAACGAAGGCTTTCTCTGGAAAGCCTTGGGCACCATGCTGCAGCCCACCGAGCGCAAGGAAGAGGCACTGCGCGCCAAGCAGCGTGCCGCAGAGCTGCTCGTCACCGACGCTGAGGCCTGGAGCAACCTGGGCCGTGCGTACTTCGAGCTGCAAAGGCCGAACGACGCGGTGACGGTTCTGGAGAAATCCCTCGCCATCCGTTCGGACCATGCCGAGACGCAGGCCCACATGGGTTTGGCGCTCAACGCCATTGGCCGCGTGAACGATGCGCGAGACTATTTTTTGCGGGCGCTGGAGCTGAACCCAACGCTGTCGGCGGTGTACAACAACCTCAGCGGTATCTACACCGCGCAAGGCCTGGTCCGCGAGGCGCTGGCCGCTTTGCGCAAGGCGATTGAAGTGCAGCCTGATTTCAGGGTAGCGTTCGACAACCTGCTGTTTGTCTTGAACTACGACGCGGAGGCCTCCGCAGAAGAGGTCTACGCCATGTACGCCCAGTACGACCGGACGTTTGGCGAGCCACAGCGCAAGAACTGGCTGCCTTTTACAAACCGTCCGCACGCTGGGCGGCGCTTGCGTGTGGGCTATGTTTCGCCCGACTTCCGCCACCATGCTTGCATGATGTTCATGGAGCCCTTGTTGGCCAACCACGACCACAGCAAGCTGGAGATCTTTGCCTATGCGGAGGTGGCGAACGAGGACCACGCCAGCCAACGCGTCAAGGGCTACGTCGACCACTGGGTTCCGGTCAATGGCATGAGCGACGATGACCTGGCCGCGCGCATCCGCGCCGACGAGATCGACATTCTTGTGGACCTGGCTGGGCACACCAAAAGCAACCGCTTGGGCGCGTTTGCACGCAAGCCGACGCCGGTGTCCCTGAGCTGGATGGGCTTTGGCTATACCACCGGCTTGAAGGCCATTGATTACTTCCTGACGGACGAAACCAGTGCGCCGCCCGGTTGCGAGCACTTGTTTTCCGAACAACCTTGGCGCCTGCCCGGTGTGCCGTTCACGGCGTACCGGCCGGTGGCCGCCATGGGCGAGGTCAATGCGTTGCCAGCCTTGTCGACTGGCGTGGTGACTTTTGGCTCTTTGACCCGGGGTGTGCGGCTGAACGACCGTTGCATCGGTGTCTGGTCGCAGATTCTCTTGCGCCTGCCCAATTCCAGGCTGGTGGTCGACAGTGCCTCTTTTGCCGATCCGGCGTTGTGCCGTGCCTTGGTGGAGCGCTTTGTGGCGCTGGGTGTGGATGCAGACCGCCTGTTGGTGGGCTTCCATTCGCCGCCCTGGGATGTTTTGCGCAGCCTCGACATTTCGCTGGACTGCTTTCCGCACAACTCGGGCACCACCTTGTTCGAGAGCCTTTATATGGGCGTGCCCTACGTCACCTTGGCGGACCGCCCTAGTGTCGGGCGCATTGGTAGTTCCATCTTGCAGGGGCTGGGGCGGTCCGAATGGATTGCGCACAGCGATGCGGAATACATTGAAAAAGTGCTGGAGCTGGCGCAAAACCTGCCGCAGTTGGCCAAAACCCGAGCCAGTCTACGCGCAGAGATGCAAGCCAGCGCGCTGATGGATGAGGTTGGCTTCACCCACCGCGTGGAGGACGCCTACGCTGAAATGTTTGCGCGCTGGTCTGCTACGCAAGAGGCACACTCCACAGCCACGCCTGCGCCTCTGGTCGACGCCTCGACGACTGACGAGCTGTTGGCGTTGCAAGCCGAATTGCTCTACACCAACAGCCAGAACCTGGAAAAAAATGGCCAGTACGCGCAGGCGCTGCAACTGTTGGATCAAGCGCTGCAACTGCGGCCCCAGTTCTACGAAGCGCACAACAACCGCGGCGCCATCTTGCAGCGCTTGGGGCAGCTAGAAGAGGCGCAGGCCGCATACAACACCGCATTGGCGATTCACCCCGACTACGCCGTGGCGCACCACAATTTGGGCAACGCGCTGCAGCACCGGGGTGACCTGGTGGCGGCGGTGGCCTGTTATCAAAGAGCGCTGTCATTGGGTTTGGACTCACAGCATCTGTATGACAACTTGCTGTTTTTGCTGAACTATCACCCGACCTTGTCGCCGCAGGAGATTTTCAAGACCTACAGCGACTATGACCGGCTGTTTGGTGCACCGCACCGTGCCCAGTGGCGCCCGCATGACAATTCGTGTGAGACGCACCGTACCTTGCGCGTGGGCTATGTCTCGCCAGACTTCCGGCAGCATGCATGCACACGTTTTCTGGAGCCGCTTCTGGCCGCTCACGACCGACAGGTCGTGGAAGTGTTTGCCTATGCAGAAGTCACACAAGAGGACGACGCTACCGCACGCTACCAGGCGCTGGTGGACCATTGGGTGCCCACTGCAGGTCTGAGTGACGATGCCCTGGCGCAGCGCATTCGAGACGACCGCATCGACATTCTGGTCGATCTGGCGGGGCACACCAAGGGCAACCGGTTGAGCGTTTTTGCACGCAAGCCGGCACCGGTGTCGGTGAGCTGGATGGGCTATGGCTACACGACTGGTCTCAAGGCTATTGATTACTACCTGACGGATGAGGCCAGTGTCCCGATGGACGCTGAAGCGGTGTTCTCCGAGAAGCCGTGGCGCTTGCCCGGTGCACCGTTTGCAGTTTTCCGTCCGTCGGCCGACATGGGGGAGGTCAATCCCTTACCCGCATTGCAACGAGGGCACGTGGTGTTGGGATCGCTCACGCGCAGCATTCGTTTGAATGAGCCGACGCTGCAGGCCTGGGCTGAGATTTTGCGGCGTGTGCCCACGGCGCGCCTGGTGCTTGATAGCCGCAACTTTGCCGACGCCAGTGTGGCCGAAGGGGTTGTGCGCAACCTGGAAGACTTGGGCGTGGCGCGCGGGCGCATGGAGGTGGGTTGCCACAGCCCGCCATGGGATGTGCTGAGCGGGATGGACATCGCGTTGGACTGCTTCCCGCATAACTCGGGCACGACGCTTTACGAGAGCCTGTACATGGGCCTGCCGTTCATCACCTTGGCTGGGAGGCCAAGCGTGGGGCGTATTGGCAGCGCGATTTTGCAGGGCTTGGGCCGGCCAGAGTGGATCGCGCACAGCGTGGACGAGTACGTCGACAAGGTCGTCGCCTTGGCGCAAGACCTGCCCGCGTTGGCGCAATTGCGCGCTGCACTGCGCCCGCAGATGCAAGCCAGCGCGTTGATGAACGAGGCTGGTTTTGCCCGCAGTGTGGAAGCCGCTTATCAAGACATGTTTGCCTTGTGGGCTCAGCGCCAGCAAGACTCTGCGGCGTCTTCGAGCGATAAGACCTCAGCACCGCCGATACCCTCTGCGCCGGGTGCCAAAGCTGCGGTGGCGCTTAGCACGGCCTTCGGTCCGACGCTAGAAGAGAAGCAAAAGTTGGCCGATCTCTTCCAGGCGCGCCGTTTTGCGGAAGGCGAGACTTTTGCACGCGAACTGATCGCACGCTGCCCAAGCAGTGGTTTTGCCTGGAAGGCGCTGGGCGTGATGCTGCAGCCACTGGGCCGCCAACTCGAAGCCTTGCAAGTGAAGACACACGCCGCAGAGCTTTTGCCCTACGACGCCGAAGTGCATGCCAACCTTGGGCACCTGCTGCAGGCCCAGGGGCGTTTTGCCGAGGCCGAGGCGGTGTTGAAAAAAGCCCTGGCACTGCAACCCGACGGGGCCGCCGCGCATAACAACCTGGCCATCACCTACCAGAAGATGGGGCGCCTGGACGAATCGATCGAGCACTTCCAACAAGCCTTGGCCTTGTCCCCGAAGAGCAAAGATATTTACAGCAATTTGCTGTTCACGGCCAACTACCACCCCGATTGGAGCGCCGATCGCATCTTCGACGTCTACCGCACTTACGACGAGCGTTACAGCTTGCCGTTCCGTGGCAAATGGGCCGCGCACACCAATACGCGCACACCCGGGCGTGTGCTGCGGGTGGGCTATGTGTCGCCAGATTTCCGCAACCACGCCTGCTGCCGCTTCCTGGAGCCCTTGCTGGTGCACCACGACAAAACCAAAGTCGAGGTCACAGCCTATGCCGAACTGGCGCGTGAGGACGATGCCACCCAGCGTTACCGCCAAGTAGTAGACCATTGGGTGTCCACGCATGGCATGACCGATACGGCCTTGGCAGAACGCATTCGCGCCGATGGCATCGACATCCTGGTCGACGTGGCCGGCCACACCGTGGGCAACCGCCTCGGGGTGTTTGCGCGCAAGCCGGCGCCGGTGTCGCTGACCTGGCTGGGCTTTGGCTACACCACGGGGCTGAGCGCCATCGACTACTACCTGACCGACGCGGTCACCGTGCCCCAAGGCAGCGAACCGCTGTTTGCCGAAGCGCCTTGGCGCTTGCCGGTGGGGTGGACCTATCGCCCAAGTGAAGGCATGGGCGAGGTGAGCGCGTTGCCGGCATTGCAAAACGGTTATGTGACCCTGGGCACACTCACGCGCAATGTGCGTATCAACCACCACACCGTCAGCGCCTGGGTTGCAATTTTGCAGCGCCTGCCGCAGGCGCGCCTGGTGGTCGACAGCAGCAGCTTCTCCGATCCCGCCGCGCAGCAGGAGCTGATCGCCAAGTTCACCGCCGCCGGCATAGCCGCAGAGCGCTTGCATGTGGGCTATCACAGCCCGCCGTGGGATGTAATGCGTGGCATCGACATCGGGCTGGATTGTTTCCCGCACAACTCGGGCACCACGCTATTTGAATCGCTCTACATGGGCGTGCCCTACGTCACCTTGGCCGACCGGCCAAGCGTGGGGCGCCTGGGCAGTGCCATCTTGCAAGCCTGCGGGCAAGAGCAGTGGATTGCGCAGTCGTCGGCGGAATATGTAGATAAAGTCGTAGCGTTGGCTCAGGACCTGCCCACCCTGGCGCGCATCCGTGCGCAACTGCGTGGCGTGATGTTGGCCAGCCCCTTGATGGACGAGGCCGGGTTCACGCGCAGCGTAGAGCATGCTTATGCGCAGATGTTCGCGCAGTGGTGCACCGAGAGCCCCGATCCGTTGGAGGCATTGGTGCAGCGCGCGGAGAACGCCTACAACCTGGGAGTGGAAAGCGCTGAGGCTGCCGAGTGGTCCGAAGCCGAAATCCATCTGCGCCGTGCGTTGTCGCTGGTGCCAGAGTTTGCCGAGGCCAATAGCCAACTGGGCCTGACGCTGCAGCACCGAGGCGCGAGCGCCGAGGCCGAGAAACATTTCCGTGCCACGGTTGCGCTGCAAAAAGAGTCGCCTGCGGCGCACTACAACCTGGGCATGAACCTGCTACGCCAGGGGCAGTGGCACGAGGCAGAGCGCAGCCTGCGCACGGCGTTGACGTTGCGGCCGGACTTTCCCGAGGCGCTCACCAGCCTGGACCGCGCGCTGCAAGCGCAGCAGCGCTGGGTGGAATGCGAGATGCTGTGGCGTGGCGTGCTGCTGCGTGACCCCGAATTCATTCCTGGCTATGTGCACCTGAGTACGGCACTGCGCACCCTGCAGCGCAGCACCGAAGCCTTGGCCTGTATCCGCCGTGGCCTGCAGATCGACCCCGACAGCCTGCCGCTGCAAATGCAGCTGGGCGTGGCGCTGAAGGAGGTTGGGCAATTTGAAGAAGCCGAGAAATTCGCCTTGGCGGTGTTGGAGCGAAACCCTGAATCGGCTCAGGGCTGGAACAACGTGGCCGAAGTGTGGAATGGCATGCGCCGCCTGGTTGAGGCCGAAGAGGGTTACCGCAAGGCCTTGGTCATCAACCCGCAATTGGCGCAAGCGCATGGCAACCTGGGCATCGTGCTGCAAAACCAAGGGCGACTGCACGAAGCCGAGGCCAGCATGCGCCGCGGCATGGAGTTGCTCCCGCGGGACGTCACGGCGCACGGCAATCTGCTGTTCGTGCTGAACTACCACCCGGACAAGTCGGGCGCCGAGGTGTTTGCCGAATACCGCGCGTTCGACGACAAGTTTGCCGTGCCGCTGCGCGAGAAATGGCGCCCGCACACCAACAGCCGTGATGCCAACCGCATCCTCAAGGTCGGCTTTGTGTCGCCGGACTTCCGCAACCATTCGGTCGGCTACTTCCTGGAACCGTTGCTGGCTGAGTTCGACAAATCGAAGGTGCACGTTTACGCCTACGCCGAACTGCGCCGCGAAGATGGTGCTACCGCCCGCTACAAGAGCTACGTGGACCATTGGGTACCCACGCGCGGCATGAGCGATGAGGCATTGGCCGAGCGCATCCGCGCCGACGGCATCGACATCCTGGTCGATCTGGCTGGCCATACCGGCGGCAACCGCCTGGGCACCTTCGCGCTCAAGCCGGCGCCGGTGTCGGTGTCGTGGATGGGCTATGGCTACACCACGGGCCTGAGCGCGATTGACTATTACCTGACGGACGTCACCAGTGCACCGCCGGGCAGTGAAAGCTATTTTGCCGAAACCCCTTGGCGCCTGCCCATGAGCTGGGTGTACCGGCCAATAGGTGCGCCGCACATGGGTGAGGTGGGTGAACTGCCAGCGGCGAAGAACGGCTTTGTCACCTTCGGCACGTTGACCCGCGCCATCCGCGTCAACCACCTCACGGTGCGCGTCTGGAGCGAGTTGCTCAAGCGTGTGCCGGGATCGCGCCTGGTGATCAACAGCAGCAGCTACAAAGACGCGCAAACCCAGGAAGAACTGGCCCAGCGTTTCATGGCGCACGGTGTGGAGCGCGAGCGCCTGCTCATCGGCTTTAGCAGCCCTCCGTGGGACGTATTGCGTGGCATCGATATTGGCCTCGATTGTTTCCCGCACAACTCGGGCACGACGCTGTTCGAGACGCTGTACATGGGCTTGCCCTTTGTCACGTTGACCGGGCGGCCGAGTGTGGGCGGCATGGGGGGCTCGATCCTGCAAGGACTGGGACGGCCAGAGTGGATTGCCAGCACGGAGGCCGAGTACATCGATATCGCCGCGGCACTGGCGCAGGACCACCAGGCCTTGGCCCGGCTGCGAGCCGGTCTGCGTGAGGAGATGCGGGCCAGCCTGTTGATGAACGAGCCAGCCTTTGCGCGCAGCGTGGAAGACGCTTTCCGTCAAATGTTTATCCAATGGTGTAGTGAGAACGTATGAAAGCAGTGATATTGGCCGGTGGCCTGGGGACGCGCATTTCAGAAGAGACGCACCTGCGTCCCAAGCCGATGATCGAGATCGGTGGCAAACCGATCCTCTGGCACATTTTGAAGATGTACTCGGCGCACGGCGTGAACGAGTTTGTCATCTGCTGTGGCTATAAGGGCTACATCATCAAAGAGTACTTTGCCAACTACTTCCTGCACATGTCGGACGTGACCTTTGACATGGCCAACAACCGCATGGAAGTGCACCACAAACACGCCGAACCCTGGCGCGTCACCTTGGTCGATACCGGTGACGACACCATGACTGGCGGGCGCCTGCGCCGCGTGGCCGACTACGTGCGTGACGAAGAGGCTTTTTGTTTTACCTACGGCGACGGCCTGTCCGATGTGGACATCTCCGCGCAGATCGCCTTCCACCGCAGCCATGGCAAACAGGCTACGGTGACCGCCGTGATGCCCCCTGGCCGCTACGGTGCGTTGCTGCGCGAAGGTGACGCCGTGCAGGGCTTTATTGAAAAGCCGCGCGGCGATGGCGGCTGGATCAATGGCGGCTTCTTCATCTTGTCACCCAAGGTGCTGGACCGTATTGAGGGCGACAGCACCAGTTGGGAGGTGGAGCCGCTGACCGGCATCGCCGCCGACGGCGAGCTGAGGGCTTTCGAGCACCGAGGCTTCTGGCAGGCCATGGACACCCTGCGCGAGAAGAACCAGCTCGAAGAACTCTGGCAAAGCGGCCATGCGCCGTGGAAGTGCTGGTGAGCCCATGCTGAAGTCGCGTGATTGGGAAGACACGTCGGTTTTCTTGACCGGGCATACCGGCTTTAAAGGCAGTTGGCTGGCCTTGTGGCTGAGCGAGTGGGGCGCGCGTGTGCACGGCTACGCCTTGCCACCCGCCACCGAGCCAAGCCTGTTTGCACAAGCGCGTGTGGCCGATGTCTTGGCATCTGACACCCGCGCCGATTTGGCCGACCGCGCCGCGCTGCAGGCCGCGTTGCAGAAGGCGCGGCCCACGGTGGTGTTTCATCTGGCCGCGCAAGCCTTGGTGCGGCCAAGTTATGCCGATCCTCTTTCGACCTTTGCCACCAACGTGATGGGCACGGCACATCTGCTGGAAGCTGTGCGCCATGTCGACAGCGTCAAAGCCGTGGTGGTAGTCACCACCGACAAGGTCTACGACAACCGCGAGTGGGTTTACCCCTACCGCGAGTCGGATGCGTTGGGCGGCCACGACCCCTACAGCGCGAGCAAAGGCGCGGCCGAGATTGTGGCCGCCAGCTACCGCGCCAGTTTCTTCAACCCGCACGCGCAGGGCTCGCATGCCGCACATGTGGCGACTGCGCGTGCGGGCAATGTGATTGGCGGCGGTGACTGGGCGCCCGAGCGCCTTGTGCCCGATTGCCTGGCCGCGTTTGCCGAGCGTCGCCCGGTGCAGTTGCGCTTTCCGGGCGCGGTGCGGCCGTGGCAACACGTGCTGGAGCCGCTCTCTGGCTATATGGCGTTGGCGCAGGCGCTGCTGGCCAAAGACGGCGAGCGCGTGGCCAAAGGGTTTAACTTCGGGCCGGAGTCCAGTGGCGACGCCACCGTGGGCACGGTGGCCGAACGTATGGCAGCGTTGTGGGGTGCTGGTGCCAGCGTCAACATGCCAGACGGCAGCCACCATCCGCACGAAGCGGGCCTACTACGCCTGGACATTACCCATGCACGCGCCGAACTGGGCTGGCGTCCACGCTGGTCGCTGGACCAAGCCTTGGCCGCCACCGTGGATTGGCACCGCGCCTGGCGCGACGGCCAGGACATGGCTGAATTTACCCGTGCGCAGATCCACCAATACGTGAAGGTCGAAGCGTGAAGCAGATGGACCCCATCCTTACCCCGCGCTTTGAATTTCACCCGACACCGCTGGCCGGTGTGTGGCGCGTGGCCCGCAAGCCGATCCGCGATGCACGCGGTTTTTTTGCGCGGCTCTACTGCGCCGAAGAGTTTGCCGCGATTGGCCTCACAAAGCCGATCGCCCAGATCAACCACTCGCATTCGCGCCTGGCGGGCACGGTGCGCGGTCTGCACTTCCAGCACCCGCCGCACCACGAAACCAAAATTGTGAGCTGCCCCGTGGGACGCATCTTTGACGTGGCGGTGGACTTGCGCCGCGACTCTCCCACCTATCTGCAGTGGTACGGCGCAGAGTTATCGGCCGAGAACCAGCAGTGCCTGGTGATTCCGCCGGGCTTTGCGCATGGTTTTCAAACGCTGGATGCCGATTCCGAAACCATCTACTTTGTGACCGCACCTTATAGCGGCGCGACTGAGGACGGTGTGCACCCGTTCGACCCGGCCATCAATGTGGCCTGGCCATTGCCGGCTGCCGAAGTTTCTGAGCGTGACGCCAAGCGCGCCATGATCGACCGCACCACCTACCAAGGGATCGCCCATGTCTGAGCGCTTGATCACCGTGCTCGGCTCCGGCGGCTTCATTGGGGCCCACCTGGTGCGGCACATCGAAGCGCAAGGCATTCGCTGCCAGGCGCCACTGCGTGGCGATACCACGTGGTTGCAAAAGCCCTTGGGCGATGTGATTTATGCCATCGGCTTGACCGCAGACTTCCGCTCGCGCCCACTGGAAACGGTGGAAGCCCACGTGTGTGTGCTGCGCCAACTGATCGCCCAAGGCAACTTCCGCTCGCTCACCTACTTGAGCAGCACCCGCATTTACAGCGGCAGCGAACGTACCGACGAAGCCGCCCGGCTGCAGGTTGACCCGAACGACGCCAGCGATTTGTACAACCTGTCCAAGCTGATGGGCGAATCGCTGTGCCTGCACGGTGGGCACGCCTTGATGAAGGTGGCACGCCTGGCCAATATCGTCGGGCTGCGGCCCGACCCGGACATTTTTATCGACCAGTTGCTCGAAGAAGGCGTACGCACCGGTGGGGTTCACCTGCGCACGGCGCTGCAATCGAAAAAAGACTATCTCTACATCGACGACGCGGTCGATCTGCTGGTGCGCATGGCGTTGTCTGACGCCACGGGCATCTTCAATGTGGCCAGCGGCGAAGGCGTGAGCAACGCCCAGGTGCTGACCGCGTTGGAAGCAGAGATGGGCTTCTCCACATCGGTGGCCGAGGGGGCACCGGTGTGGGAATTCAGGGCGATCGACATGGCCAAAACGACGCAGACGTTTGGCTTTGCACCGCAAAAGTTTGAAAATTATTTTCCGCAATTCCTGCGGAACTATCGGCAAAAGAAGGGACTGGAGAGCACATGAGCTACCTTGAAACGACACCGACGGCACACCCGTCTTATCAAAAAGAAAAGCAGGAGCGCATTGCCGGCTTCGCCAGCGACGAAGAGTTCCGTGCACTCTCCAACCAGTGGCGCGCCATGGCGCTGGAACGGAAGTACATGAACAATTTTTCATGGCTGGGTCGTCCGCTGATCCAGGTGCCCATGGACGCCATGGCCATGCAGGAAATCATCTGGACGGTGAAGCCGGACCTGATCATCGAGACCGGCGTGGCGCACGGCGGCTCGCTGATTTTGTCGGCCTCGATTCTGGAACTGCTTGGTGCCGGCGAAGTGCTGGGCATCGACATTGAAATCCGCGAGCACAACCGCAAGGAAATTGAAGCGCACCCTCTGGGCCACCGCATCAAGCTGATCGAAGGCTCCAGCACGGCGCCCGACGTCGTGGCACAAGTGCGCGAAGCCGCCAAGGGCAAGAAGAATGTGCTGGTGTGCCTGGATTCGAACCACACGCACGAACACGTGCTGGCCGAACTGCAAGCCTACGGCGATCTGGTGAGCGTGGGCAGCTACTGCGTGGTGTTCGACACATTTGTGGAAGACATGCCAGACGACTACGTGTGGACCGAACGCCCATGGGGCAAGGGCAACAACCCCAAGACAGCGGTGTGGGAGTGGATGCGCAGCCACCCCGAGTTTGTGATCGACAAGTCGGTGGAAGACCGCTTGCTCGTGACCTCGGCGCCGGACGGCTTCTTGCGCCGCGTACGCTAAATCATTACCTGAGGTCCACCCTGATGAACTTTCTCTCTTCCGTCTTCTTCGGTGTCGACTCCGAGCCTTTCGTGAAGAACGTACAAGGCGTGCTCGACAGCATCAAGAACAAGAATGGCATCTTCACCGGCGATAACCTGATCACCTTCGGCCGTAATTTGGGCTTTCTGGAAGACGAGAAGTTCGTCAAAGCCTGGCGCGGCGCGATGGAGACACCGGTGGAAGAAGCTATTGTCTGGCGCATCCACACGGTGGCCTGGGCTGCGCGCAGCGTGATTGCGCGTGGCATTCCCGGTGACTTTGTGGAATGCGCCTGCTACAAGGGCGGCACCGCGCGCATCGTGTCGGATTACACCGACTTTGCGCAGCAAACCGACCGTACCTACTATTTGTATGACCTGTTTGAGCACGACGCGTCGATGATCCATCATTCGATGCCGGAGCACAGCAAAACCTTGTTCGACCGCGTGAAGCAACGTTTTGCCGACATGCCCAACGTCAAGGTCACCCAAGGCAAAGTGCCGGACGTGATGCATGAAGTGGCGCCAGAGAAGGTCGCCTTTATGCACATTGACCTGAACAATGCGCCGGCCGAGATCGGCGCGCTGGAAGTGTTGTTCGACCGCTTGTCTCCCGGTGGCGTCTTGATTCTGGACGACTACGGCTGGCTGGGCTACCGTGCCCAGAAGCTGGCCGAAGACCCGTGGTTGGCGGCCCGTGGTTACCACGTGCTGGAGCTGCCCACCGGCCAAGGCATGGTTTTTAAATGATCGTCATCCACCCCACGGCCAAGGTATCGCCCCTGGCCGATATCGAAGACTCGGTGCGCGGCACGCGCATCGAGGTGGGCGAGCATTCGGTGGTGGACAGCTTCGTCAAGTTCAAGCCCGCTGGCGGCAGCGGCGACGTGGTGATCGGTGCCTGGAGCGTCATCAACTCTGGCTGCGTGGTCTATACCGGCAACGGCGTGAAGATCGGCAACCAGGTGGCGATTGCTGCCAATTGCACCTTTGCACCGGTCAATCACGCGTACCACGATAAAAACCGGCCCATCCGTGAGCAGGGTTTTTTACCCAGCAAGGGCGGCATTGTGATCGAGGACGACGTCTGGATCGGTGCCAACTGCGTGCTGCTCGACGGCACCATCCTGCGCCAGGGTTGTGTGATTGCTGCCGGCTCGGTGGTGCGCGGCGAGATTCCAGCGTATTCCGTCAATGCTGGGCAGCCGCTACGAGTGATTGGCCACAGGAAGTAGCCCAAACCACTTGAATAGTTTTGCTCTCCAAACAAAAGGGCCCGGTTTAACTGACCGGGCCCTTTTGCTTGGCGCCTCTATCTATATAGATAGAGCGAGTGCCACAGCCGGGTGGGCGCCAGGGAATTCGGGAGGGGGCTCAGAACGCAAAAAAGCCGCCTGCGGCTGCAGGCGGCTTTGGCAGGCCAAGGGCCTGATTACTGTTGCAACAGCGACAGCACTTGTTGTGGCAGCTTGTTGGCTTGGGCCACCATCGCCGTGCCAGCTTGTTGCAGGATCTGCGTGCGCGCCAGGTTGGAGGTTTCCACCGCGAAGTCGGCGTCCACGATACGGCCGCGGGCCGCTGCCAGGTTTTCCACCTGGATCTGGATGTTGGCCACCGAGCTTTCAAAGCGGCTTTGCAGGGCACCGAGGCCGGCGCGGGCCGAGTTCACCTGGTCGAGCGCTGCGTCGATCTTCTTCAGGGCCACCCAGGCGTTGGCTTGGGTGTCCACCGACAGGGTATCAATCCCCAGTGCGTTGGTGGTGGTGTCGGTTGCGTCGACGTTGGTACCCGACGCGCCCACCAAGCCTGCTGCGTAGGAGAAGTTGTCGGCAGTGAAGCCGGTCAGCGTCATGTCGATGGAGTCGCCGTTGGAGTCCAGTTTGGACGACATCAGGTCAACGGTATAGCTGCCATCGCTTTGGGCCGATAGGTAAGCTGTCACGCCGGTGTCGGACGACTTGCGGTTGATGGCTTCCACCATTTGACCCAGACGTTCCGTGCCGGAGCTGGCGGCGTTCACCGCCCCCAGGTCCCAGGTGGTGGTGCCGTCGTTGATCTGCAGGGCTGAGGTCGAGGTGATGGCCGTCAGGTCGGTCACTGTCGAGGCTTGCAGGCCCGTAGCGTGGTCGTAAGCGTAGGCGATGCGGGACAGGCCAGACGCGGTGGTGTCCGTCAGTGCACCCACGGTGATGTTGTCACCGGAGTTAGCACCCACTTGGAACACTGCGCCGGAGAACGAGCCGTCCAGAATCTTGGTGCCGTTGAAGGTGGTTTGCTTGGCCACGCGGTCGATTTCGTCGCGCAGCTGGCCTACTTCAGCTTGCAGTGCGCTACGGTCGGCGGCGCTGTTGGTCGCGTTGCCGGCTTGCACAGCCAGTTCACGCATACGTTGCAGCATGTCGCCAACCTTGCCCAAAGCGCCTTCAGCGGTTTGCGCCAGCGAAATGCCGTCGTTGGAGTTACGTGCACCCACCGTCAAGCCCTTGACCTGGGTGTTCATGCGCTCCGAGATGGCCAGCCCGGCTGCATCGTCTTTGGCGGTGTTCACGCGCAGACCGGATGAGAGTCTTTGCATGGAGGTTGCAAGCGAAGCTTGCGATGTACCCAAGTTGCGTTGGGCGTTGAGCGAAACGATGTTCGTGTTGATGGTCGATGCCATTCTGAGACTCCTATGTAACTTGAGAATCGGCGGTTAGCCGATTGCGACGCCAACAGGTGCTGGCTTCCAAAAGGCATGGAGAAATTATGAGATTTGGGTTGTCTGTCGTTTCCCGGATAAGAGGCCCAAACCACCGGCTATTCTTTTTTTCAATCGAGTGCTTAAGTTTTTCTGGGCCGACCCGAAAACCTAAGCAATGGGTTCATAAGGGGCCCGTTGTCCGGTCAGCAGCAGAAGGCAGAAGCACTTAATAGATGGTTTCTGGTGGATGCCCAAACTGCCGCTCCGGTCATAGCTGCCAGGAATGGTCCTGGCGTTGCGATCGGCGCTTGTGCCGGGTTTTTTAGTCACCAAGGAGTTTCACAATGGCCTCTACCATCAATACCAACATCAACTCGTTGACCGCTCAGCGTAACCTGACGACGTCGCAGAGTTCGTTGGCCACGTCCATGGCTCGTCTGTCTTCGGGTTTGCGTGTGAACAGCGCGAAAGACGATGCTGCCGGCCTGGCGATTTCCGAACGCATGAACACCCAGGTCAAGGGCTTGACGGTGGGTGCACGTAACTCCAACGACGGCATTTCGCTGGCGCAAACCGCTGAAGGCGCTTTGGGCAAGGTTGGCGACATGCTGCAACGTATGCGTGAACTGGCTGTGCAAGCCGGCAACGCGACCAACAGCGCTGCTGACCGCAAGGCCCTGCAGTCTGAAGTGACCCAACTGACCTCGGAAATCGACCGTGTGGCCAAGTCCACCAGCTTCAACGGCACCAAGATTCTGGACGGTACGTTCGCTGGCGCTGTTTTCCAAGTGGGTGCGAACTCTGGTGACAACATCACCATCGGCGCACTGGCTAACTCGACCGCCAAGGGCTTGGCCGACATCGCCTATGCTTACCACAACGAAACCGGTCTGCAAGCGTCCAGCGTGACCGATCTGACCGAAATCACGTCTAGCAGCGCTCTGCAAATCGATGACGGCACAACGTCTTGGGATCTGGGTCCTGTCAAGGCAGCCAGCTCTGGTACGGAACGTCTGGGCCAAATGGTGGAAGCCATCAACAGCAAGTCTGCAGACACCGGCGTGACCGCCTTCTTGACGGCCGAAGCCGACGGTACCTTCACCGTCAACGTCTTGTCGTCCAAGCTGGACACCAACGGCGACGCTATCGCGATGACCTTGGGCTCGGGCTTCACCGCCGACAACTTCTACGCCGGCGCGGCTCTGGATTCCGTCATCAGCGCTAACGACACCACGACCGACTCTTTGGGTCTGGACACGCTGTCGGTGGATACCCAAGCCAACGCCTGGGTTGCCCTGAAGAAGATTGACAGCGCCATCGACCAGGTGAACACTGGCCGTGCGAACCTGGGTGCGCTGCAAAGCCGCTTTGAAACCGCTGTGAGCACGATTTCCATTCAAGTGGAAAACCTCTCTGCCGCCCGTGGCCGTATCGTGGACGCCGACTTCGCTTCGGAAACCGCCAACCTGTCGCGTGCTCAGATCCTGCAACAAGCAGGTACCGCGATGGTGGCTCAAGCCAACAAGCTGCCACAAGGCGTGCTGGCTCTGCTGCAGTAAGCGTAAGGCTTCTGTCAGGCACTACCGCCCCCTGGGGGGTAGTAGCTTGAACAGGCGGAGAAAGGGTATCCTTTCTCCGCCGTTTGGCTTTCAGGGAGTGTTGGACAATTGCCGAATATTTGGTATAGGCGTACCTTCCGGGTGATGCCTACATCGTCGTATTCGACAGCATCCAGGAGATTGAAATGGGTATTTCATCGTTAGGGCTTGGCAGCGGGCTGAATGTCAACGAAATTATTTCCAAGCTGGTGGCGGTGGAAAAATCGCCTTTGACCACGCTTGCGGCGCAGGCGACCGTGGTTCAGGCCAAGATTTCGGCTTATGGCCAGATCAAGTCCTTGATGACCACCCTGTCCGATGCGGCTGGTACCTTGTCGCGTGACAGCGGCTGGAACGCGATGACGCTGACCTCTAATAGCAGCGCAGTCACCCCCACTGTCACGGGCATTGCCACGGCGTCTTCATTCAGTGTGGGTGTTTCGCAATTGGCGCAGTCGCAATCGACGGTGTCCAGCGTGGTCCCCACGGGCACGGCCCTCGACGGCACCCTGACCATTCAACTCGGCACGTGGACCACTACGGCGGGTTCGCCACCCACGCCGACGGCATTTGCTGCGGACTCCACCAAAACCGCCATCTCTGTTGTGATTCCTTCGGGGATCACGTCCTTGGCCCTTGTGGCCTCCAAAATCAACGACGCCAACGCGGGCGTGTCAGCCACAGTCATCAGTGACGCTTCGGGCGAGCGCCTGATGATCCGTTCCACTTCGACGGGTGAAGTTTCAGGTTTCAAGATCACGGCCGCTTCCGGCGCCAGCGCGGGGTTACAGGCGCTGACTTACGATCCGTTGAATGCCTCGTCGGGTACGACGATGACGCAGGCTGCGCAAAACGCAAAGGCAACGATCAACGGGGTGTCGGTTTCTTCTGCCACCAATGAACTGAAGAATGTGATCCCGGGTGTAGCGCTGGCGTTGAGCCAGGTGACCACCAGCGATGCCTTGGTTACTGTCAAGGCTGATACCGCCACCATCAAGGCGAATATCAAGGCGTTTGTGGATGCCTACAACGCAGTGAACACGCTATTGTCGGATTCCACAAAATACACCTCCACGGTAGACAACGCCACCAGCACAGACGACAACGCCACCAAAACCGTCGGGATTTTGCAAGCAGACTCTACGACCGTCGGCTTGATGAACATGCTGCGTCGCATGGTTACTTCGACGGCGATGGGGACCACCTTGACGCGTTTGTCCGACGTGGGCATCTCCATGCAACAAGGTGGTGCTTTGCAAATCGATACCCTGACGACTGCGCAGAAGGCCTTGGGTCGTATGGACCTGGACAGTGCATTGGCGACTACCGATGGCCTGGCCTCGCTGAAGAATTTGTTTGCTGGCACGGCAGGTGGTTCGAGTTCTCAGGGTATTGCCGTCAAGCTCAAGACCTTTGCTGCGGACATGTTGTCGCTGGATGGCGGCATCACGGCCAAGCAGGACGCGTTGGAGAAGCAAGTCGAACGCAACACCGACGAGCAAACCAAAGTAAACGACCGTGCGACTAAGTTGGAAGCCCAGTTGAGCAAAACCTATTCGGCACTGGACGTCAAGATGGCATCGCTGACGGCCTTGAGCGACTACGTCACGCAGCAAGTGGCGCAGTGGAACAAGACGACCAGCAATTGATGTCTTTCTTTTTCCTTTCAGGGGCTTGAGTTTTTGCCTAGGCTGCCGATAACAAGAGTATTGAAGTTCAAATGAATACCGCCATGTTTACCTCCGTCAGCACGCGCTCCGCATCGGCCTATCAACGGGTGGCTGTACAAACCAGCATTGAAGGGGCAAATCCCCATCAATTGATTACCCTCTTGTATGAGGCGTTGCTGGAGTCATTGGGCAAGGCGCGTGTCGCCATTGAGCGCGGAGACGTGGAGGCTAAAGGCAAAGAGATCGGGCGCGCGGTGCGCATCCTCGATGAAGGCCTCAACGGCAGTTTGAACGACGATCTGGGCGGCGAGTTGGCAGTGAATTTGCGTGGTGTCTATAACTACAGCATCTTGCGCTTGACGGAAGCCAACCTGAAAAACGATAGCACCCTGGTTGAAGAGGTTTCGAAACTGATTACCACTGTGTTTGATGCCTGGAAAAGCATCAATCCCAATCAGGCGCCCAACGCCTGAACCACTAATATTAAAAAGCCAGGATCACATCATGTCGCAAGCACTGATTGATTACTACAAGGCCATCGAAGACAGCAGCATGAAAATGCTGGAGGCCGCGAAGATGGAAGACTGGGAAGGCGTCGTTCGTTACGAAGGCGCCTGCGCGGTGCTGATCGAGCAACTGCGCCACCAGTCACAAGGTGAACAACTGTCTGCCGAACACCGTACCGAGAAGGCGCGCATCATGCAGCGTATCTTGCGCAACGATGCGCAGATCCGTTGTTTGACGGAGCCATGGCTCGGCCAGTTTGAGAAGATGATTGCCGGGCGATCGCAGCTCGTGCACTGATCAAAAAGTCAACAGCTCAGTAGATCACGATGCCCGCAAGGTTTGCGCCTTGCGGGCATCGTGGTTTTTGGGCTTTGTCTACGGCGCGTCCTGGTGGGCTGGTGTTTGCTTTGGAGCGGGGAGGGGTCGTGCTTCTTGAGCAATCCATGTTTTGCCGCCACCAAAACAAAATGCCCTGCAATGACAGGGCATTTGCGGGGCATCTTTGGTGCTCGTCTCGGTAGACTTTCGCGAAGCCTGCCGGGAGCAGTTTTGGGTGGGGCGTTGAGCGCTTACACCTGCATGTTCATGATGTCGCTATAAGCTTGCACCATGCGGTTGCGCACGTGCAGCGTAGCCTGGAAGCCGATTTGGGCTTTCTGAATGGCGACCATGGTTTCTTCCAGGCTGACCTTTGGGTTTTCCAGGGCAACTTCACGCTGCAGGCCGGAAGAGGTGTTCTGCGCTGCGCTCACGGCAGACAGGGCGCCTTTGAGTGCACCAGAAAATCCAGCATCGGCCTGGCTATCGCCAGCGTCTGGGTTGGTGGAGCGGGTGGAGATCCCAACGCGGGAGAGGTTGGGGGCTTGGATAGATGGCGATACTGGCGACAGGCGGAGATCCATGGTGGTTCTTCCCGGTTGGTGGTAGATGGCGCAATTGTGGTTTGCGTGGCGCACTTCGATCCGGGGAAAAGAACGCCTAATGTCTGGCTTATCCCCCTCATGCAAATAGGCATCGGTCCAATAATCTGCTCATTCTTGGAGCGCCATTCGACCTAGGATTCATGATGTCTGCAGTCGCCGAAATACCTGTTGTTAATACAAACCCTTCCACATCCGTGATGGAGAAGCTATCCAAACTGGATCGCTCTCAGCGAATGCGAATGGGGATTGGAGTCGCCTTGCTGGTGCTGCTTTGCATCGCGGGCATATTCTTTAGCCAAAAAACCGACTACAAGGTGTTGTACGCCAACTTGTCGGAAAAAGATGGAGGGGCCATCGTTGCGCAATTAACGCAAATGAATGTCCCCTACAAATACACCGAAGGCGGAGGTGCCATCACGGTGCCCGCCGATCGTGTGTATGACGTGCGTTTGCGCTTGGCCTCGCTGGGCTTGCCCAAGGGTTCGGTCACCGGCTTTGAGCTGATGGAATCGAATCGCTTCGGCATGACGCAGTTTCAAGAGCGCTTGACTTTCCAGCGTGGGCTGGAAGGTGAGTTGACGCGGTCGATTCAGGGATTGACCTCGGTGTCGAGTGCTCGCGTGCATCTGGCGCTGCCTAATCAAAACGGGTTCTTCCGCGAACAGCAAAAGCCCTCGGCTTCTGTGTTGTTGAGCTTGCACCCTGGTCGAACCCTGGATCGCGCGCAGATCGCCGGCATCGTGCACCTGGTGTCTTCCAGCGTGCCAGAGATGACGCCGTCGGCCGTGAGCGTGCTCGACGACACCGGTAAATTGTTGTCGCAGTCGCCTGACGGTACGCCTGGCGCCGGTGGTGCTGATGCCGAGCAACTGCAATATGCGCAGAAGCTGGAGCAGCAGTACACACAGCGGATCATTGACATTCTGGCGCCTATCGTTGGCCGTGAAAACGTCAAGGCGCAGGTGTCGGCTGAAGTTGATTTCTCGCAAACAGAATCGACGTCTGAGCAGCATCGTCCGAACCTGGCGACTGACGCCAGCGCCGTGCGCAGCCAGCAAGTGGTTGAAACCTCCGGCCCTGCCGGTGGTACGGGGCCGTCCGGTGTGCCGGGTGCTGTTTCCAACCAGCCACCTGTGCAAGCCAACGCGCCAGTGAACGGTCAAGTTGCGCCGCTGCAGGCTGCTGGTCAACCCGGTGCGGGCGCCGCGAATGCACAAGTCAAGCGTGAATCGGTGACCAACTACGAAGTTGATAAAACTGTGCGTGTGGTGCGTGGTGGCACTGGCGCGGTCAAGCGGTTGAGTGCTGCGGTGGTGGTGAATTACCAGTCGGTCGTGGATGACAAGGGTGTTGCCACACCGAAGGCGTTGACCGAGCAGCAAATCACCCAGATGACGGAATTGGTGCGTCAATCCATTGGTTTCAGCCAGGAACGCGGCGACTCTGTGAACATGATGAATGCACCGTTCCTGTCCGATGTGGCTGCGGTGGACAACACCCCGCTGTGGCGCCAACCGGCCACACTGGAGTTGGCGCGCAGTCTGGCTTGGCCGATTGGTGTGGTGCTGCTGGTGGCATTGATTCTGTTTGGCTTCGTGCGGCCGGGCTTGAAGGCCATGGCTGCTCCTAAAGAGGTAGCTGTTGACGCTGAAGGCAACATCATTCCAGGCGGATTGGATGCCTTGGTTGCAGACGAGAACCAGCGTCCGGCTCTGACCGGGCCTGACGGTCAGCCGATTGAAGACCTCTCGCCATCTGCGCACCAGTTGCGCATGGACGAAGCCCGCAAGCTGGCCAAGGAGAACCCCGTGGCGGTTGCAGCGATCATCAAGACGTGGATTAATGGTGACGAAGGCGGCTGAGCCCCTCGTTCAACCTAACTGGGAAAACCATCATGGATGAAAAAGGCCTGCAAGACGCAGCAATCTTTCTGATGTCGATCGGAGAGGAAGAGGCTGCCGAGGTGTTCAAGCACCTGTCGCCTAAAGAAGTGCAAAAACTGGGCGAAACCATCGCCAAGACCCGCGCTGTGACCCGCGACAAAGTCGATGAAGTGCTGATCCGCTTCACCCAGGCGGCAGCGGAACAAAGCTTGCTGGTGTCCGACACCAGCAACTACGTCAAGTCGGTATTGCGCCGCGCTCTGGGCGACGACAAGGCCGATCTGCTGATCGACCGCATCTTGCAAGGTGGCGACGTCTCCGGCATTGAAAGCTTGAAGTGGATGGACCCGTTGTCCGTGGCCGAACTGCTGCGCAACGAACACCCGCAAATTGTTGCCGCCATCCTGGTCCATCTGGACTTCGAACAGGCTGCCGCCGTGCTGAAGCAACTGACCGAACGCCAACGCAACGAAGTCATGCTGCGTGTGGCGACGTTGGAAGGTATTCAACCGACCGCGCTGAAAGACCTGAACGAAGTGTTGTTCAAGGTGCTGGCCGGTGGCGACAAGGTGCGCAAGACTTCGCTGGGCGGTGTCAAGGCTGCGGCCGAAATCATCAACTTGTTGGGCGCGAACATCGAAGGTACGGTGATCGAGTCGATCAAGGGCTTCGACCCCGATCTGGCCCAGAAGATCGTCGACAAGATGTTCACCTTCGACGACATCTACAACCTGGACGACAAGTCGATCCAGATGGTGCTCAAGGAAATCGCATCCGAAACGCTCATCGTGTCCCTCAAGGGCGCGAGCAACGAGCTCAAGGAAAAGATCCTGGCCAACATGTCCAGCCGTGCCGCCGAAACGCTGCGCGAAGATTTGGAAGCACGCGGTCCGTTGCGCCTGTCCGAAGTCGAAGCACAGCAGAAGGAAATCCTCAAGGTTGTGCGTCGTCTGGCAGACGAAGGCCAGGTTGTGATTGGTGGTGGCGCCGATGATGCACTCATCTGATAACCCGCCCAAGCCGCACGCCAAGTTCATTCCGAGCGAAGAGATCGCGGCGTTCGCCGCGTGGAACTTTGGCTCGCTGGGCGCGCCCATGCTGGCACTGCCCGATGAGACGGCCGAGCCTGAAGAAGAGGTGGTGGCCGAGCCCGAGGAGCCGGTACAGGTTCAACTCGAACGCGCTTGGGACGAAGGTTACGCCGCTGGCTTGGCGCAAGGGCGTGAAGAGGCCACCAACGAAGGCAACCATAAACTGGACGAGTACGTGCAAGGCCAAGGCGCCAAGGCTGCCCAATCCGTGGCCACGTTGATGGCCGGCTTGCACGAACGCCTGGACGAGGTCGAACAAAACCTGGCGCGCCAGGTGCTGGATCTGGCCGTGAGCCTGGCCCGCCAAGTGGTGCGCCAGGAACTCAACGCCGACCCGAACGCCTTGTTGCCCGTGGTGCGCGAAGCGCTGGGCATGTTGATGGCCGATGGCAAAGTCAAAGTGGTCAAGCTCAACCCGCAAGACCTCGACCTGTTCCGTGGTCCGCTGCAAGAAGAGTTTGACGATGCCAGTATCAAGTGGCTGGCCGACAGCAATGTGGCGCCGGGCGACTGCCTGGTCGAATCGGCTGGCATGGTGATCGACGGCGGCCTAGCCAAACGCTGGGAACGTGCGGTGGCCAGCCTCGGTGTGACGGCACCCTGGGAGGACCAGGAAGATGACAAGTGAAGCCGCAAACACCGGCGTAGACCGCTGGTCGTCCTTCATGGGTGAAGCTTCGCGGCGCGTCAATGCCGGGAGCCCGCTGGAAACGCGTGGCACGCTGACGCGGCTTGCTGGGCTGGTGCTGGAGGCCGCAGGCATCCGTGCACCCGTGGGTTCGCAATGCACGATCAGCATGACAGGCCAAGAGCCGGTGCTGGTCGAAGTGGTCGGTTTCTCGAATGAGCGGGCCTTTCTGATGCCCGCCGGTGACGTGCACGGCTTGTGCAACGGCGCCAGCGTGGTGCCAGCCGAGCCGTTCACACCGGTGCCGCGTTTGGGTGATGTGCCGGGTGAAGTGAACCCATCGCGCGTAGGCGTCTTGCGCCTGCCGCTCGGCGATGGTTTGCTGGGCCGTGTGATCGACGCCCAAGGCCACCCGATGGACCATGGCGGCCCACTCGAAGAAGTGGTCGCCGAGCCGCTGGACCGCAAGCCTATCAACGCCATGGAACGTGCGCCGGTGCGCCAACCGCTCGACACGGGCGTGCGCGCCATCAATGCCATGCTGACCGTGGGCCGTGGCCAGCGGATCGGCTTGTTTGCCGGCTCCGGCGTGGGCAAGAGCGTGCTGCTGGGCATGATGGCCCGCTACACCAAAGCCGATGTGGTGGTGGTGGGGCTGATTGGCGAACGCGGCCGCGAAGTCAAAGAATTCATTGAAGATATTTTGGGCGACGAGGGGCGTGAGCGCTCGGTGGTCGTGGCCGCGCCGGCCGATGCGCCGCCGCTGCTGCGTCTGCAGGGCGCCGCCTATGCCACGGCGATTGCCGAGCACTTTCGCGACAAGGGCCAGCATGTGTTGTTGCTGATGGATTCGCTCACGCGCTATGCTATGGCGCAACGCGAGATTGCGCTGGCCATCGGTGAGCCGCCTGCCACCAAGGGCTATCCGCCATCGTGTTTTGCCAAGATGCCGCAACTGGTGGAGCGCAGCGGTAACGGCTTGAATGGCGTGGGTTCGATCACCGCTTTCTACACCGTGCTGTCGGAAGGCGACGACCAACAAGATCCGATTGCCGATGCGGCGCGTGCCATCCTGGATGGCCACATCGTGCTGTCGCGCGAACTGGCCGAGGCAGGGCACTTCCCGGCCATCGACATTGAGCAGTCGGCCTCGCGCGTGATGCACAACGTGGTCTCTCCGGAACACTTTGAGCTGGCGCGGCGCTTCCGCTCGGTGAACTCGCGGTACCAAAAGGGCAAGGACCTGATCCAGATTGGCGCCTATGCCATGGGTTCTGATCCGGGTTTGGACGAAGCTGTGCGCTTGAACGACGGCATGACCGAGTTTCTGCAGCAAGGCATGTACGAGTCGTCAGCGCTGGCCGACAGCGTGGAACAAATGCGCCAGTCGGTGGGCACCAAGCCCTCGATGGCCGGGCGCATGTAGCGTGCCACGATCGACCTAAGCCCCACCAGCAGGAAACGGCATGTCGCTCATCAGAACCCTCGACCTCGCCATTGATGTGGCGACGCTCAAGCGTGATGACGCCAGCAAGGCGCTGGGCGCTGCGCAGCAAGCGGAGATCGCGGCGCAGAACCAGCTCAAGCAGTTGGAGACCTATGCGCTTGAAACCGACATCCGTTGGGCCACCCAGGGCAAGGTGTGTGCCGTGCCCGAACTGATGCGGCACCACTACCAGTTTGTGGAGCGTTTGCATCATGCGATGCACATGCAGAAAGACATTTTGCGGCAGCACGCGGTGGTGGTGGAAAACGCCAGAAGCGCGCTGGTGCAAGCGGAAATGCGTGTCGCCACCTTGAAGCAGGTGCGTGTCAAGAAACAAGCTGCGATCACGCTGGAGCAGCGTAGACGAGAGCAGAAACAGATGGACGAAATCGCGTCCGTGCGGTTCAGTAGTGCCGGTGCACGGCAATTTAATGGCGGGAGTTGATATGGGCATTGAAACAAGTGGTGTGAACGCGGCGGCACAATCGGCGCCGGCTAAAAGCAGTGCGTCGAGTTCGCGAACGGACGCAAAGGATGATGCGGCCGCAGGTGGTTTTTCGGCGTTGTTGAGTGCAGCGGATGCGCCGGCACCCCAGGCGCAGGATGCGCCGGCTCAGGCGAGCCAGGCGACCGACGCTTCCACCGAGAGCGAAACAGACGATGGCAAAGATGCTGCGACGACGGTGGCGCAGCCGCTGGTCTTGCCTGATACGCCGCTGGTGGACAACAGCGCCATGATCGCGGCGTTGCTGGCTGCCGCGCAAGGCGCACGCGCCGTGGGTGGCGACGATGCGACACCCTCTTTGAACGGCAAAGCAGACGGTGTCACTGAAGGCAAGACGGATGGCGTGACCGCGCTGTTGAACGGTAAGGCGGGTGCCGCTGCCGCATTGGCGTCCGGCCTGGTCGGTGCCGATGCCAAAGCCGCGACCGAGCATTTGAAAACCGCGCTGGGAGATTACGCCTCGGTGTTGGAGCAGATGCGTGCACGTGGCGAAAAGGCCGGTGCTGGCGTCAACGCCAATGGCGTAAATGCACTGGCTTCGCAGCAAGCGCTGTCCGGCAAGAGCGCGTTGCAGGCGCAGGTCGATCTGGCTGCGCGCAACGACCGCATGGGCAACGCTTTGGCCCAAGCCACCAATAGTACCCAGAGCCTGGCGACGGCCGCCATGGTGGCCACGCAACTGGAGTCAGCCGACAACATCGCCGCCGCCCAAACGCGCGTGGGTGGGGTCGACGGCGCACAGCTTGGCGGGCTGGTGCCCGATCGCCCATTTGCACATGGTGGCTTTACGCCGACGGTGCAATACGATGCCTCGACCGGCGCATCTCTGGCCGCTCCCGCCACCAGCAGCGCCGACGTGGCTGATCAGGTGAGCTACTGGGTAGCGCAAGGCGTTCAAAACGCAGAGATGACGGTAGACGGTGCCAATGCCGAGCGCGTGCATGTGAGCATTTCGCTCTCGGGCAACGAGGCGCGCGTGGAGCTGCGTGCCGATCAGGCGATGACCCGCGAGATGCTGGCCAACGCCTCGTCGCATCTGAAGGACCTGCTCGACAGCCAGGGCTTGGTGCTTTCGGGCTTCACCGTCAGCAGCTCGGGCGCGGGTGGCGCAGGCGGGGCCGGTGGTGCTGGCGGCATGGGCGGCCAGCAGCAACAAGCGCGTTCTAACAGTGGTTTTGCCGGCCAGGGTGAGGGCATTGACGAGCGGGTGTCGGCACCCACGCGTGCCCCGGCGGGTGAATTGGACCTGTACGTCTAACCCGATTTCGGGCCGAAAAGCCGCAGGCCACTCGTGTGTATGCGGCCATTTTCCCCTGCTAATCTGACTATCATCGGTCGGCCCCTAACCCAATAATGCAACAGATGCCAAGACATTTAGATGTCGGCCCTGTAAGCGCTACCCCTCGGAGGAAGTAACCGTGTCTGCTCCTGAAGCCTCAACACCACCCAAGCCGAAAGGCAAAAAAATGATCATCATCATCGCTGCAGTTGTACTGCTGGCGGTGGCTGGTGGTGGCGGCTGGTTCATGTTTGGCCGCTCCGCGCCCGAAGATGGCGACGATGCGCCTGTTGCACATGCGTCCAAGCCCAAGACGCCGCCTGTTTTCCTTCCTGTGGACAACATGGTCGTGAACCTGGCAGATCCGGGCGGTGACCGTTATGCCCAAATCGGTGTGACCATCGAGCTGGTGGATCAGCATGCCTCCGATGAAGTCAAGGCCTATATGCCCACGGTGCGCAGCTCGATCCTGATGCTGGTGTCTCAACGCACTTCTGAAGAACTGTTGTCCAAAGACGGCAAAGACAAATTGGCGCGGGCGATTCTGCGCGAAATTTCCAAGCCGCTGGGTTACACCGTTGAGGACGATGAAGACGAGCATGCCGATGAGAAACCCAAGGCCAAGCCGCAGCGCAGAGCCAAGGTGGCGGCGCACAACCCGATCAACAACGTTCTCTTCACCAGCTTCATTGTTCAGTGATGCAGGATCTGGAGTTGCGCCATGAGTGAAACATTTTTATCCCAAGAAGAGGTCGATGCGCTTCTGGAAGGGGTCACGGGCGAAAGTGCCGCGGCCACCGAAGAAGCGCAAGGCCCCGGCGGCGGCATTCGAAACTACGACATTTCGAGCCAGGAGAGGATTGTCCGTGGCCGTATGCCGACGATGGAAATCGTCAACGAACGGTTTGCGCGCAATTTCCGTATTGGGTTGTTCAACTTCATCCGTCGCAGCCCGGAAATCAACGTGGGCACCGTGGCCGTGCAGCGCTACAGCGCCTTCTTGCGCGAGCTGGCCGTGCCGACCAACTTCAACATCATGGCCATTCGCCCACTGCGCGGCAACGGGCTGGTGGTGTGTGAGCCATCTTTGGTGTTCGGCGTCATTGACACCTTGTACGGTGGCGTAGGCAAATTCCACACCCGTATTGAAGGGCGCGAGTTTTCGCTGACCGAACAACGCGTGATCAACCGCCTGGTGGGCGTGATCTGCGATGAATACCGCAAGGCTTGGCACGGCATTTATCCGCTGGAGCTGGACTACCAGCGCTCGGAAATGCAGCCGCAGTTTGCCAACATCGCGACACCCAGCGAAATTGTCGTGGCGACGTCCTTTCAACTCGAAATCGGCGACATTTCGGGTTCGATCCACATCTGCATGCCGTACTCCACGCTGGAGCCGATCCGCGATGTGCTGTATTCGGCCACGCAGGGCGACTCGGTGGAAGTCGACCGCCGCTGGGTGAATGTGCTGAGCAAAGAGATCCAGTCTGCGCCGGTCACCCTGGTGGCCGAGTTGGCTCAGGCCGGTGCTACGGTGGAGCAACTGCTGGCCATGAAGCCGGGTGACTTCATCGAGCTGGAGCGCGAACCGAGTATTACGGTCTCGATTGCAGGGGTTCCCATTTTCGAGTGCCAATACGGCACCCACAATTCCAAGTACGCCGTTCGCATAGACCAGTTCTTGCGAGGGCACGATAGCCAAAACGGAGGTGATGCCAATGGCAACCGATAACACAAAAGACGAATCCGACGATCCAATGGCCGCCTGGGCCGAAGCGTTGGAAGAACAGAAAACCACCGAGAAGGCGGACCCTGAACAGGGCGGACCTCTGACGGGCGAGCCTGTCAAGCCTTTCACATCTGGCAAAGACGGCACGCAAGACATCCACATGGTGCTGGACATTCCGGTCACCTTGTCGGTGGAGCTGGGCCGCACCAAGGTGCCAATCAAGTACATCCTGCAACTGGCGCAAGGCTCGGTTGTGGAGCTGGATGCATTGGCCGGTGAACCCATGGACGTGTTGGTCAACGGCTATCTCATCGCGCAGGGCGAAGTGGTGGTGGTGAACGACAAGTTCGGTATCCGCTTGACCGACGTGGTCACCCCATCGGAACGCCTGCGTCGCGTAAGCCGAGGAGGCTGATTCCCAATGATGAGTCAGACGCTTCTGTTGGTCGGTTTCTTTGTGGTCCTGTTTGCGATGTTGCCCTGGGCCATCAAACGTATCCAGAACAGAGCGTCCAAAGTCGGTGGCGGTGCCGTCGGCGCCTGCCGTGTGGTATCTGCCGTGGGGGTAGGGCCGCACCAGCGTGTGGTGACCGTCGAGGTTGGCCCGCAAGGTGCACAAACCATGCTGGTGCTGGGCGTGACGAACCAGACCATCACTTGCCTGCACACCATTCCCGTGAACGCCCCTGTGGCGAACACTCCGGCCGATTTCCGTACCGTTTTGGCGAATGGCACTGTGAGCAGCAATGCCGCCGTGCCCGCCGATGGAGCTCCCCGTGTCTAACTGTCGCCTCTGCGCATCCACGATCAAACGCAACGTTCGCCGTGCCAGCGTGTGGGGTGGCGTTGCCGCCATGGCACTGGTGCTGTCGGGCAGCGCCTATGCGCAAAACAACGGCGCCTTGCCGTTGATGATTGGCTCGGGTAGCGGTAGCACGAGCTACTCCGTCCCCATTCAGACGCTGCTGTTTTTCACGGCGTTGTCATTCTTGCCAGCCGTGCTGTTGATGATGACCGCCTTCACGCGCATCGTCATCGTGCTGTCATTGTTGCGCCAGGCCTTGGGTACGCAGTCGGCGCCGCCCAACCAGGTGGTGATTGGCTTGTCGTTGTTCCTGACGCTGTTTGTCATGGGCCCCACGCTGGACAAGCTCTACCAGGATGCTTACCTGCCCTATACCCAGAACACGTTGACGTTTGAACAAGCGGTAGAGAAAGGTGAAGTGCCTGTGCGCCAGTTCATGCTCAAGCAAACCCGCCAATCTGATTTTTCGTTGTTCTCCCGCTTGGCCAAACTCGACCCATCGGTGACGGCCGAAAACGCACCCTTGCGTGTGCTGGTGCCTGCGTTTGTCACCAGTGAGCTCAAGTCGGCGTTCCAGATCGGCTTCATGATCTTCATTCCATTTCTGGTGATCGACATCGTGACCGCCAGCGTGTTGATGTCGCTGGGCATGATGATGTTGTCGCCGGTGCTGGTGGCGCTGCCGTTCAAGCTCATGCTGTTTGTGCTGGCCGACGGCTGGAACCTGCTGATCGGCTCGTTGGCTGCCAGCTTCGCCACCTAAATCTTGCTGAGGCTGCTATGAACTCTCAAATGGTGCTCACCAAAGGTCAAGAGGCCTTGTTGTTGTTGCTCATGGTGTCGGCCCCGGTGCTGGCCGCCGTACTAGTGGTAGGTTTGTTGGTCAGTATTTTCCAGGCCATCACGCAAATCCACGAAGCCACGCTGTCGTTTGTGCCCAAGCTGCTGGCCGCCATGCTGGTGTTTGCCTTGGCCGGTCCTTGGATGTTGAGCACCTTGGTGGATTACATCCGCCGCACCATCGAGTCCATTCCATCACTGGTGTTGTAGCGCTGTGCCCTTCCGGCAAGCGCTAGGTTGAGCCCGTGCTGACCTTTACCGAAGCCCAATTGGTGACATGGCTGTCGCCGTTGCTCTGGCCCTTCATACGGGTGCTGGCGCTGTTCACTGCTGCGCCGGTGTTTTCGCTGCGTGCCATTCCGATGCGCACCAAGATCGGCCTGGCGTTTTTCATCTCGCTGGCCGCGCAGCCCAGCCTTGTGGGCCAGCCCATCGTCGACATCAACAGTCCGCAAGCCGTGGGCGCTGTGCTGCAGCAAGTGGGCGTGGGTTTGTCGATTGGCTTTGCCGTGCGCCTGGTGTTTGCCGCAGTGGAGTTGGCCGGTGAATTGGTCGGCTTGCAAATGGGGTTGAACTTCGCAGCCTTCTTTGATCCATCGAGCAACGCGCAAGTGAGTGCTGTGTCGCGCTTTCTGGGGCACATGGCCACCTTGATGTTTGTGGTGATCAATGGTCACCTGATGGTGCTGCTGGCGGTGATCAAAAGCTTCGACGCTTTTCCCACCGATGGCAACATTCTCACCATGTTGGCGCAGGTGAAGATCTACGCCTTGGGTGCTGAGTTGTTTTCCAGCGCGCTGTGGATTGCGCTGCCCATGATCGGCCTGTTGCTGTTTGTGAACTTGACGCTGGGCATCATCTCCCGCGTCGCACCGCAGATGAACATCTACGCGATTGGCTTTCCCATCACCTTGACGATGGGCCTGATTGGCTTGACCGCTACGCTGCCCATGCTCGATCAGCCGGTGCTGGCGCTGATGCAGAAGATGATCGATTTGTTTAGCGCCACGCGTTAGCTGGTGGGCAGGCTGACGGGTGAGCGCGTCAGGTCTAGACCAGATTGTTGCGGATGGCGTAGACCGTCAGTTCCGCGTTGTTGGTGAGCTTCAATTTTTCGAGCACACGGGTGCGGTACACGCTCACGGTTTTGGGGCTGAGCATCAGTTCTTCGGCAATGTCTGACAGGCGTTTGCCCGAGGCGATTTTCAACAACGTTTGCAGTTCGCGTTCCGACAGCGCGGCGTGTGGCGCATCGAGCGCCGGTTTCGACAAACTCTCCACCAGCATTTGGGCCACTTCAGCGGTCACGTACTTGCGCCCTTGCATGATGGTGCGTACGGCGGCCAGCAGCTGCTCGGGGTCCGAGGCTTTGTTGATATAGCCCTGGGCACCGGCCCGCAAGCAGCGAATGGCGTACTGGTCTTCGGGGTACATCGACACCACCAACACCTTGATCGGCGAGTCGGTCTCACGCAGGGTCGCCAGCACTTCCAGGCCGCCGCGCCCAGGCATGTTCAGGTCCAGCACCAGCACATCGCACGGTTTGGTGCGCAGCACTTCGCGCACTTCGGCATAGCTGGCAGCCTCGCCGGTGATTTCGATGTCGGCAGACTCCGACAACATGTCACGCACGCCACGGCGCACCACCGCGTGGTCATCACAAAGAACTACATGGATCATGGGGCGCTTCCGCTGCTGGGATCTGTCGCCTCGGGCGACAGAGGAATGGAAAGAATGATGGACGTGCCGCGGCCGTCGCGGCTACTGATGTCGAGCCAGCCGCCCACCGTTTTGGCGCGCTCGCTCAAGCCGCGCAGGCCGAATGCCTTGGGTTTGTCGAGGGCCGGTTTGCTCAGGCCGCCACCGTTGTCGGAGACCTCCAGGGTCAACACCTGTTCATGGTCCGACAGCTCCATTTGCACGGCGCTGCAAGCGGCGTGTTTGGAGATGTTAGTCAAGGCTTCTTGTGCGGTGCGGTAAGCCACCAATTGAATGGCTTTGCTGACCTGGATTTTTTCGTGGTTGGCGTGGAAGGTGACGGGTATACCCGTGCGCTTCTGAAATGATTGGCCCAGCCATTGCACCGCTGCCACCAGCCCCTGGTCGAGGATCGGTGGGCGCAGATCCATCATGATGCGTTGGCTGGCACCGAGTGCGTGCTGCAGCATCTCCATGGCCGATGTGATGTGGGCGGCCGAGGTCGCGTCGCGGTGGTGGCGGGCCAGCCAAGCCAAATCCAGGTTGACGGCGGCCAGTGCGCCGCCAATGTCGTCGTGTACCTCGCGGGCGATGGCTGCGCGTTCTTGCTCGATGGAAGTTTGTAAGTGTTCTGCCAATTCGCCCAAGCGGCGCTCCGAGGCGGCCAGTTCGGCATCGGCTTTTTCCTTGGCGCGCCGTGTCTCGGCCACTTCAATCGCGCGCTGGATCACGTGGCCGAGTTTGTTGATGTTGTCTTTGAGCAGGTAATCGCTGAAGCCGAGCCGAATGGCGTCCACCGCAGCGGCCTCGCCAATGGCACCAGACAGCAACACAAATGGCGGCTGATGTTTCGATTGGCGCAGCGCATTCCAGGCGTCGATGGCGGTAAATCCGGGCAGGCGGTAGTCGGCCAGGATTACGTCAAAAGGCTGGGTTTCCACCTGTTCTTCAAACTCGACGAGGGTGTCTACTCGAACGATACTGAACTCCACACCGTCGCGGCGTAGCGCGTGCTTCACCAGTTGGTGATCCACCTCGGAGTCTTCGAGATGTAACATCCGAATGGCATGGGAGTGGGGCGCGCGACTCATGAAAGGAACAGTGGCTCGGTCATTTGTTGCCTGCAAGGCGAAAGTGGACCTGTTAGAGCAGGTTTCGGCTGGAATTTTGCAGCCCACAGGGTAACAAATTGTCAAATGGAATTAATATCAGGCCTGATCCCGAGAATTCTGTCCATGGACTACCGGCTGCCTCGGAGAATACATGCAAAAAGACCCTTCATCGTCCGAACCTTCAGTTCTGGTACCAGTCATGGCTGTGGCCGAGGTTCAAGACTCGTTGCTGGTGGTGATGCACGATCTGGGCCGACTCGAAGGGCTGTTGAGCCACACCATGGAGAACCTGATGCTGCGTTTTGACATTGCGCACCAGCAATTGTCTGCACCAGGGCTTCAGAACATGGCCGAACTTGACGATATGCGGGAGACGCTGCGTGCAGCTGTCACCGAATTGCAGTTTCAAGACATGGCTTCGCAATTGATCGTGCATACGACCAAGTTGCTTCAAGGGTGCGCGGCGCGCTTGGCGCTGGAAACCATGGGCAACGAAGAGGGTGAAGAACCCGCACCGTTCGAGACTGTTCCCGCCGATCGCCCTAATCCGGTCACGCAGAGTGAGATGGAGGCAGGCTCCATTGAGCTTTTTTAAGACATGTGTGTAGTTTTAGATTGAACACTTCCCAATTTGTTGGAGCCTTTCATGCATTCGATACTTGCCGTTGACGACTCACCCTCTATGCGAAAGATGGTGTCTTTCACGTTGACTGGTGCTGGCTACCAAGTCATTGAGGCGGTGGATGGCCAGGATGCCTTCGAAAAAGCACAGGCCCATAAGATTGATCTGGTCTTGGCCGACCAGAACATGCCGCGGCTGGACGGCCTCGGCCTGACCCGCATGTTGCGGCAGGACGATCGTTTCAAGACCATTCCGATTTTGATTTTGACCACTGAGTCGAGCGACCAGATGAAGCAGGCCGGTAAAACGGCCGGTGCCACTGGCTGGCTGGTCAAACCCTTTGATCCGACCCGCTTGATCGAAGTGATCAAGAAGGTCATTCGTTAAGCCAAGTTGGCGTACGTTGCATAACAGGAGTCAGTATGGCTGAAACGCAGCACGATTCATCCGGTGGTGGGGCAGACTTCGATCTAACCCAGTTCTATCAAATCTTCTTTGAGGAAGCGGGTGAAAACTTGGATCAAATGGAGCAGATGCTGCTCGACATTGATCCGGCCGAAACGGGGGACGAGGAACTCAACGGCATTTTCCGTTGCGCACACTCCATCAAGGGCGGCGCCGCCACCTTTGGCTTTGCCGATGTGGCCGAGCTGACCCACCAGATGGAGTCGTTGCTCGACCGTTTGCGCCGTCACGAATTGAAGATGATTCCGCCGATGGTGGACGCGTTGCTGGAGTCGGCAGACGCATCGCGCAGCTTGTTGGCGCGCCACCAGGCTGGCGGTGAGGGTGAAGCGATTTCCACCTCGGCTTTGGTCAAGCGTATTGCCGCACTGGTGGCAGGTGAAGTGCCTGGCGAGGGGGCTGCACCCGCGCCGGTTGCAGCACCTGCTCCCGCGCCTGTGGTCGCTGCGCCAGCCCCCGTGGTTGCTGCTGCAGCGCCTCGGCCGCCAGAAGGCTCGCGTTTGCTGGAACTGAGCATCGGACCGATGGAGCACCCCGAGCAGGCCGATGCCATCACCGACCTGTTCCGCGACATTCCGGGCCTGGGCACGGTCAAGGCTTTGCCAACCGACCGCAAAGACATGCGCTTGTTTGAGGCGGTCACCAGTTCGACGAACGAAGATCTGCTGGACCTGTTCATCTTCCACGTGCAGCGCGAGCTGGTGCACATCCGCGACATCACCGAGCCACCAGAAGAGCCCGCAGGCCCACCCGTGGCGCCTGGCGAGGAATATGGCTTTTTCTCGGGTGCGCCCGGCGGCCCAGAGGAAGCGGCTGCTCCGGCGCCCGCTGCGGCACCCGCTGTTGCTTCAGCCGCTGCGGCCAAGGCCGAGCCTGCTGCAGCCAAGGCTGGTGGCGCCTCAACCCAACTGGAAGCGACCACCATCCGTGTGGACGTGAAGAAGGTTGATCAACTGATCAACTTGGTGGGTGAGTTGGTGATCACGCAAGCCATGTTGGCGCAAAACAGCCACGGGCTCGATCCGGCGCTGAACCAGCAACTGTTTGCCGGCTTGGCCGATCTGGACCGCAACACCCGCGACCTGCAAGAGTCGGTGATGTCGATCCGGATGATTCCGATGTCCATCGTGTTCAACCGCTTCCCACGCATGCTGCGCGACCTGGCCAACAAGCTGGGCAAGAAGGTGGAGTTTGTGACGCAGGGTGAAGCCACCGAACTCGACAAGGGCCTGGTGGAGAAGATCACCGACCCATTGACCCACTTGGTGCGCAACAGTTGTGACCACGGCGTGGAAATGCCGCAAGACCGTATCGCTGCGGGTAAAACGCCGCATGGCACCATTACCTTGGCGGCTTCGCACCAGGGCGGCTCTATCGTGATCGACGTGCGCGATGACGGTCGGGGCATGTCGCGCGAGAAAATTTTGGCCAAGGCACGCGAGCGCGGACTGGATGTCAGCAACTCCATGTCGGATGCCGAAGTCTGGCAACTGATCTTTGCACCAGGCTTCTCGACTGCCGAGACGGTGACCGATGTGTCCGGCCGCGGTGTTGGCATGGACGTGGTGAAGCGAAACATCGCTGCACTCAATGGCACGGTCGACATCGAATCGAACGAAGGCCAGGGCATGAAGGTGTCGGTGCGCTTGCCGCTGACGCTGGCCATCATGGATGGCATGTCGGTCAGCGTGGGTGATGAGGTCTACATCTTGCCGCTGTCGTCGGTGGTGGAGTCGTTCCAAGTGGACGACGAAGCCGTGAGCACCGTGGCGCAAGGTTCGCAGTTGGTGAAGGTGCGTGAGGAGTTCATGCCCGTCATCGAACTGGAGCGCGTGTTCCAGGTACCGCGTTCGGCGGACGACAAGAACAGCAGCATCATGGTGGTGGTGGAATCGGAAGGCAGCCGCGTGGCCTTGCTGGTCAACGAATTGCTGGGCCAGCACCAAGTGGTGGTGAAGAACCTGGAATCGAATTACCAGAAGGTGGCCAACGTGTCGGGCGCAACCATCATGGGCGACGGCAAAGTGGCACTGATTCTGGACATTGGCGCTTTGGTTCGCCGTTCGCGACACTGATTATTTGGCCTGAGCATGTTCGCTAATTCGCGAGCTTGAATTGAAGGAGAGACTCCATGGGAGCAGCAGAGAAAGCTGGTGATTTGACGGCAACCGCGCGGGAATACCTGACGTTTCGTCTGAGCCAGGAAGAGTATGGGATCGACATCCTGAAGGTACAGGAGATCCGTGGCTACGAAGCACCTACGCGCATTGCCAACGCGCCACCTTTCATCAAAGGGGTGGTGAACCTGCGCGGCACGATTGTGCCCATCGTTGACATGCGGTTGAAGTTCAATTGCTCAGAGGCGGAGTACAGCAGCCTCACGGTGGTGATCATCTTGAACCTGGGCAGCCGCATAGTCGGCATCGTGGTGGACTCGGTGAGCGATGTGCTGGAACTCCAGCCCGAGAACGTGAAGTCTGCGCCGGATATTGAGAGCATTGTCAGCAACGACTGTATTCTGGGCCTGGGCTCGCTGGGCGAGCGCATGTTGATTTTGTTGGACATCGAGCGCTTGATGTCCAGCACCGATATGGGCTTGGTTGCCCCTTAAGGGACCATGGTTTCTACGGCTGTCAGCGCGGCAGAATCAGGGGGCGTCTCTCCTGACGGGCGGGAGTTTGTGTGGACGAATGCAGACTTCACGCGTGTGCGGTCGTTGATTTACCAGCGTGCAGGCATCAATCTGCACGAGGGCAAACACGCCATGGTGTACAGCCGCTTGTCGCGGCGCTTGCGTGATACCGGCCATACCAGCTTTCGCGACTATCTCGGCTGGTTGGAGCAGACGGACGGCCCTGAATGGCAGGAGTTCATCAACGCGTTGACGACCAATTTGACGGCGTTTTTCCGCGAACAACACCACTTCGAGATTTTCTCCTCCTTGCTCAAATCCAAACCCGTGGGGACGCCTTGGAGTGTGTGGTGCAGCGCGGCGTCTACCGGCGAGGAGCCCTATTCGATCGTCATGACGGCGATTGAAGCGCTGGGGGCAAATGCGCAGTTCAAGCTGTCGGCGAGTGACATCGATTCAAAGGTGCTGGCCACCGCATCGCAAGGCATTTACCGGCTGGACAATCTGAAGGGCATGAGCCCTGAGCGCCTGCAGAAGTTTTTTCTGCGGGGCAAGGGCGGCAATACCGGCTTGATCCGAGCCAAGCCCGAGGTGCGGCGGTTTATTGATTTCCTGATCGTTAACCTGATCAAGAACGACTGGCCATTTCGCGATCACTTTGACGCTGTGTTTTGCCGCAACGTGATGATTTATTTTGATGCCCCTACCCAGCGCGCTGTGCTGGAGCGCATCCATCGGGTGATGAAGCCCGGCGGCATGCTGTTTGTGGGGCATGCAGAGAACTTCAGCGAGTCGCGCGATTTGTTTGTCTTGCGCGGCAAGACGGTGTATGAGCGGCAGTAAACACGTGCAAAGACGAGGTGTGGCTGGTTTGGCTACAGTTTTTTAATCGAGTGGGTGCCAACGACCATGGATATTCCTAGAACCGGTGGGCCGACGCTAGCGCAGCGCATGGCAGCAGGCGTCTTGACCAACGGCCCCATTCCCGAGCGGCGCTCCGGATCGCGGGTGAATGCCCCTGTGCGGCCTGCGTCTGCTGAGGCGCATACGTCCACCATCGACGAGCTCAAGGCTGTCAGGCGCAAGCCAGGTGAGGCTTCGTTCTTCTTCTTCGACCATCATTTCCAGTACAACGCCGTCAAAATCTTGCCTGGCGAGTATTTTGTGTCCAACGAAAATTTGGTCATCATGACCGTGTTGGGGTCGTGTATCGCGGCTTGCCTATGGGATTCGCATGCCCGTGTGGGCGGTATGAACCATTTCATGCTGCCTGATGGCGACGACGGCACAGGCCTGGGGCGCTACGGCTCGTACGCGATGGAGTTGTTGATCAACGAGATGCTGAAGTCGGGCGCGCGGCGTGAGTCTTTGCAGGCCAAGATTTTTGGTGGCGGGCAGGTGATGAGCAACTTCACCACCATGAATGTGGGCGAGCGCAACACGCAGTTTGTCATTGACTATCTGCACACGGAGCGCATTCCGCTGCTGTCGCAAGACGTGCTGGATATCTATCCGCGCAAAGTCTGTTTTTTCCCGGTCACCGGCAAAGCCATGGTGAAGCGATTGGCGCACGCCCATCCCGACACCGCCACCATTGAGCGCAAGGGTAATGCGGCCACGGTGGCGAAGAGCACCTCTGGTGGCTCGGTGGACCTGTTTTAGTTTGAGAGGTTGGTGATGAGTAAGATCAGAGTCGTAGTCGTAGATGACTCCGCGCTGGTGCGCAGTTTGTTGACCGAGATCATTAACCGCCAGCACGATATGGTGTGCATCGGCGTGGCCAACGACCCGTTGATTGCGCGCGAGATGATCCGCGAGTTGAACCCGGATGTGATCACGCTGGACGTGGAAATGCCGCGCATGGATGGCATCGACTTCCTGGGCCGGTTGATGCGTTTGCGCCCAATGCCAGTGGTGATGATTTCCACGTTGACCGACAAAGGTGCCGAAGTCACCTTGCGTGCGCTGGAGTTGGGCGCAGTCGACTTTGTGGCCAAGCCGCGTATTGGCCTGGCGAGCGGTTTGAACGATCTGGCTTCCCAGATTGTCGAGAAGATTCGTGTCGCCTCGGTGGCCAAGTTCAAGCGTGCGCCTGCGCCGGCACCGGGTGCTGCGCCTCCGCCAGCCGTGAAGCCTGCCACCTTGCTTGGCCGTGTGTCGACCGAGAAGATGATTTGCATTGGCGCCTCCACCGGTGGCACCGAAGCCGTGAAAGAAGTGCTGCTGAAGATGCCAGCCGATGCGCCTGCCATCGTCATCACGCAACACATGCCACCGGGCTTTACCACCAGTTTTGCGGCACGCCTTAACGGTTTGTGCCAGATCACGGTGAAAGAAGCCGTGCACGGCGAGCGTATCTTGCCGGGCCACGCCTACATCGCACCCGGTGGCAAGCAGTTCAGCGTGAGCCGCAGCGGCGCCAACTACGTGGCGGTGGTGGAAGACACCGAGCCGGTGAACCGCCACAAGCCGTCGGTTGAAGTGCTGTTCCTGTCCGCCGCCGCTGTGGTGGGCCGCAACGCCTACGGCATCATGCTGACGGGGATGGGCAACGACGGCGCCAAGGCCATGCGCGAGATGCGCGACAAAGGCAGCTACAACTTCGTGCAGGACGAAGCCAGTTGTGTGGTTTTTGGTATGCCACGTGAAGCCATTGCACACGGCGCGGCCGACGAGGTGTTGCCGCTGGACAAGATTGCGCCGGCTTTGTTAGCCAAGATTGGCGCCAGTGGCGATCGGCTGCACAACCGGATTTAGGATTTCGTCTCCCAGTAAGAAAGGGCACCTTCTTTTCGGATGGTGCCCTTTTTGTTTATGAGCTTTTTGCCGATCTAGGCAATCTGCATAAGCGCAAGCAGCTATCAATATTGATTTATGGCTGCTTGCGCATGCGGGGAACTCAGCCGCCCAATGTTTCCCAGCGCTCCAAGGCTTGCATCAGCAAGTCGTCAATCTCCGTGCTGCGTTGTGCCAGAGCGCTGGCACGGGTGCCGTCGGTAGCGTATAGCTTGCCGTCGGCCAGATCTTTGTTGATTGAGGCCTGCTCGGTTTCCAGGGCGGCGATCTGCGCAGGGAGCGCCTCCAACTCGCGCTGCTCTTTGTAGCTCAGCTTGCGGGCTTTGACTGCAGGGGCGGCTGGGGCTGCGGCAACAGCAGTGGCCTTTGTCTCGACAGCAGGAGCGGCGGCCGGCGCAGCTGACTTGGCCTCGGCCTTTTTGTTGCTGTCGGCAATGGCGCGTGAGCGTTTGCTCTGAATCAGCCAATCCTGCACGCTGCCCTCATATTCGCGCCAGAAGCCAGGGCGCTCGTCGGGCTCGTGGGCAATGATGTCGGTGACCACGTTGTCCAAGAAGGCGCGGTCGTGGCTCACCAGAAACACAGTGCCGTCGTAGTTCTGCAGGAGTTCTTCCAACAGCTCAAGCGTGTCAATGTCCAGGTCATTGGTGGGTTCGTCCAGCACCAATACGTTGGCCGGGCGCGCAAACAAGCGGGCCAGCAGCAGTCGGTTGCGCTCACCACCGGAGAGCGAACGCACAGGGGAGTTGGCACGCGCGGGCGAGAACAGGAAGTCGCTCAAATAGCTCTTCACGTGCTTACGCTGGTTGCCAATTTCAATCCACTCACTGCCGGGGCTGATGAAGTCCTCCAGCGTCGCGTCCAGATCGAGGTTGTTACGCATCTGGTCGAAGTAGGCGATTTGCAAGTTGGCGCCTTGGCGCACCGTGCCGCTGTCAGCTTGCAGAGTGCCCAAGATCAGTTTGAGCAAAGTCGTCTTGCCGGCACCGTTGACACCCAGCAAGCCAATCTTGTCGCCCCGCAGGATCACGCCACTGAACTTGTCAACGATCACCTTGTCACCAAAGGCTTTGCTCACCTCGGTCAGCTCAGCCACGATCTTGCCGCTGTTCTGGCCAGACGCCACGTCCATGTTGACGCGGCCGACGGCGTCGCGCCGGGCCGCGCGGGAGGCGCGTAGCGCCTCCAAGCGGCCGATGCGGCTTTGGCTACGGGTGCGTCGGGCTTCAACACCTTTGCGAACCCAGATCTCTTCCTGGGCCAGTAGTTTGTCTGCCTTGGCGTTGATGACGGCTTCTTGCGCCATCTGCTCATCCTTCTGCGCAACGTATTGCTCAAAGTTGCCAGGGTAGGAGCTCAGCTTGCCACGGTCCAGTTCTACGATGCGGGTGGCTACACGGTTCAAGAAGCTACGGTCGTGGGTAATGGTGACGATGCTGCCCTTGAAGTCAACCAACAAGTCTTCCAGCCACTCGATAGAGTCCAAGTCCAAGTGGTTGGTTGGCTCATCTAATAACAAGACATCAGGCTTGGTCACCAGGGCTTGGGCCAAAGCGACACGTTTGTTGGTTCCGCCTGAAAGGCTCCCGATCAGGGCATTGGGGTCTAAGTGCAGATGCTGCAGCGTTTCATCAACGCGGTTTTCCCAGTTCCAGGCGTCATAGGTTTCAATTTGCGACTGCAGGGCATCGAGATCTACCCCGTCGGCACCAGAGAGATACAGGTCTCGAATGGCAATCACCTTGGCCAGGCCGGCACTGACCGCCTGGAACACGTTCAACGTCGGGTCGATCGTCGATTCTTGCGCTACATAAGCGATGCGTACACCTTGCTGAACCTGCAGTGTTCCGTCATCGGGGCGCTCCAGTCCTCCAAGTATCTTGAGCATGGAAGACTTCCCTGCGCCATTGCGGCCGATCAAGCCTACACGTTCGGCTGATTCAAGGGAAAAGTTTGCGTGGTCCAGCAGAGGGACGTGGCCGAAGGCCAACTGCGCGTCTAGTAAGGTGATAAGTGCCATTGTGGGTGGATTATCGGTTGCGCAGGTTGCAACACGCTTGGCGCTCTGTGTTGCCCACACGAATGCGTTCTTCAATATGGAGGAGGTGTCAGCGCCTAGAGGTGAACGAGCCAAGTCGGGTCTCGCAGAGCGGCATCTTCAGCAACTTTTTGCGGTCTACTTGCGTTGATGGGTAAAAGGGTGCTATAGTCGAGGGCTCGGCTGATGATGAATGTGTTTGTTGTCAGTCGATGGATCGTGTAGTCGGGTTTTGGTTGTTTCGAGTGTTTTGGGTTCTAAAAAGAATTTAAAAAATAATTCGAAAGTAGCAAAAAATTCGGTATATAATTCGAGGCTCTGCTGATCACAGCGGTAGTCGAAAAAAGAAGTAAAGAGCGAGAGTTTTTTGGTTCTGGTTCCTTAAAAATATACAGCCGATAAGCGTGGGCGTTTGAGTGAGATTGCCAAGTTCTTCGGAACTAGTGCATAGCACTACAAACGCTCATGAAGATAGAAATATGTGAAATTCAGAAATGAAGTTCACGTTGATTCCAATTTATGAGTGGCCTCTGGTGGTAATAGTCAGGGGCGAAAAAATTCAAGATCGAACTATAGAGTTTGATCCTGGCTCAGATTGAACGCTGGCGGCATGCCTTACACATGCAAGTCGAACGGTAACAGGTCTTCGGATGCTGACGAGTGGCGAACGGGTGAGTAATACATCGGAACGTGCCCAATCGTGGGGGATAACGCAGCGAAAGCTGTGCTAATACCGCATAAGATCTAAGGATGAAAGCGGGGGATCGCAAGACCTCGCGCGAGTGGAGCGGCCGATGGCAGATTAGGTAGTTGGTGAGGTAAAGGCTCACCAAGCCTGCGATCTGTAGCTGGTCTGAGAGGACGACCAGCCACACTGGAACTGAGACACGGTCCAGACTCCTACGGGAGGCAGCAGTGGGGAATTTTGGACAATGGGCGCAAGCCTGATCCAGCAATGCCGCGTGCAGGATGAAGGCCTTCGGGTTGTAAACTGCTTTTGTACGGAACGAAAAGGTCCTTTCTAATACAAGGGGCCCATGACGGTACCGTAAGAATAAGCACCGGCTAACTACGTGCCAGCAGCCGCGGTAATACGTAGGGTGCGAGCGTTAATCGGAATTACTGGGCGTAAAGCGTGCGCAGGCGGTTATATAAGACAGTTGTGAAATCCCCGGGCTCAACCTGGGAACTGCATCTGTGACTGTATAGCTAGAGTACGGTAGAGGGGGATGGAATTCCGCGTGTAGCAGTGAAATGCGTAGATATGCGGAGGAACACCGATGGCGAAGGCAATCCCCTGGACCTGTACTGACGCTCATGCACGAAAGCGTGGGGAGCAAACAGGATTAGATACCCTGGTAGTCCACGCCCTAAACGATGTCAACTGGTTGTTGGGAATTCACTTTCTCAGTAACGAAGCTAACGCGTGAAGTTGACCGCCTGGGGAGTACGGCCGCAAGGTTGAAACTCAAAGGAATTGACGGGGACCCGCACAAGCGGTGGATGATGTGGTTTAATTCGATGCAACGCGAAAAACCTTACCCACCTTTGACATGTACGGAATTCGCCAGAGATGGCTTAGTGCTCGAAAGAGAACCGTAACACAGGTGCTGCATGGCTGTCGTCAGCTCGTGTCGTGAGATGTTGGGTTAAGTCCCGCAACGAGCGCAACCCTTGTCATTAGTTGCTACATTTAGTTGGGCACTCTAGTGAGACTGCCGGTGATAAACCGGAGGAAGGTGGGGATGACGTCAAGTCCTCATGGCCCTTATAGGTGGGGCTACACACGTCATACAATGGCTGGTACAAAGGGTTGCCAACCCGCGAGGGGGAGCTAATCCCATAAAACCAGTCGTAGTCCGGATCGCAGTCTGCAACTCGACTGCGTGAAGTCGGAATCGCTAGTAATCGTGGATCAGAATGTCACGGTGAATACGTTCCCGGGTCTTGTACACACCGCCCGTCACACCATGGGAGCGGGTTCTGCCAGAAGTAGTTAGCTTAACCGCAAGGAGGGCGATTACCACGGCAGGGTTCGTGACTGGGGTGAAGTCGTAACAAGGTAGCCGTATCGGAAGGTGCGGCTGGATCACCTCCTTTCTGGAAACTGCAATCAAATTTGAACGCCCACACTTATCGGTTGTTGGAAGGTAGTCGCTGACGACTGAAGATCTGGCAAGCAGCAGAATCGGTTGAATGCGACCGGCTCGGGTCTGTAGCTCAGTTGGTTAGAGCACCGTCTTGATAAGGCGGGGGTCGTTGGTTCGAGACCAACCAGACCCACCAATCCTCCAATGGCAAAGGGTTTCTTGGGGGTGTAGCTCACCTGGTAGAGCGGTTGCTTTGCAAGCAATAGGTAGCGGGTTCGAGTCCTGTCACCTCCACCAACAAACTTATAGAAGTCAACACCAAAGCAGCTTTGCAAAAGGCTGTTTTGTTGTTGATCAAGATCTCTTGATCAATCGGCTGTTCATTAAAAATTCATAGAGTTTAATCAGCGTTGCTGGTGGAAACTGCACATTCGTAAAGGTTTAGTGCAGACCGTGCCACCAGCGACAAATTTTTGATTGCGTCAAAACGAATATTCAGACTTTGGTCTAAATATTTAAACAATAAGCGAAAGCTTATTACGGCATAACGCGTTTGGTGAAAGACCAAACAATCATTCCTTGAAGATGACTTAGGTTTCGCAAGAAACGTCAAAGTTATAGGGTCAAGTGAATAAGAGCATGTGGTGGATGCCTTGGCAATGATAGGCGACGAAAGACGTGATAGCCTGCGATAAGCTTCGGGGAGCTGGCAAATTAGCTTTGATCCGGAGATTTCTGAATGGGGAAACCCACCCTTAGGGGTATCGCATGATGAATACATAGTCATGCGAGGCGAACCGGGTGAACTGAAACATCTCAGTAGCTCGAGGAAAAGACATCAACCGAGATTCCGAAAGTAGTGGCGAGCGAAATCGGAAAAGCCTGTTAGTGATAGCACGACTGTTAACGGAACGACCTGGAAAGGTTGGCCATAGTGGGTGATAGCCCCGTACGTGAAAACAGACGTGTGGTACTGAGCTAACGAAAAGTAGGGCGGGACACGAGAAATCCTGTCTGAATATGGGGGGACCATCCTCCAAGGCTAAATACTCATCATTGACCGATAGTGAACTAGTACCGTGAGGGAAAGGCGAAAAGAACCCCGGGAGGGGAGTGAAATAGATCCTGAAACCGCATGCTTACAAAAAGTAGGAGCCCGCAAGGGTGACTGCGTACCTTTTGTATAATGGGTCAGCGACTTACATTCAGTGGCAAGCTTAACCGAATAGGGAAGGCGTAGGGAAACCGAGTCCGAACAGGGCGTCTTAGTCGCTGGGTGTAGACCCGAAACCAAGTGAGCTATCCATGGCCAGGATGAAGGTGCCGTAACAGGTACTGGAGGTCCGAACCGACTAGTGTTGCAAAACTAGCGGATGAGCTGTGGATAGGGGTGAAAGGCTAAACAAACTTGGAAATAGCTGGTTCTCTCCGAAAACTATTTAGGTAGTGCCTCAAGTATTACCGTCGGGGGTAGAGCACTGTTTTGGCTAGGGGGTCATGGCGACTTACCAAACCAATGCAAACTCCGAATACCGACGAGTACAGCTTGGGAGACAGAGCACCGGGTGCTAACGTCCGGACTCAAGAGGGAAACAACCCAGACCGCCAGCTAAGGTCCCTAAAATTGGCTAAGTGGGAAACGAAGTGGGAAGGCTAAAACAGTCAGGATGTTGGCTTAGAAGCAGCCATCATTTAAAGAAAGCGTAATAGCTCACTGATCGAGTCGTCCTGCGCGGAAGATGTAACGGGGCTAAGCCAGTTACCGAAGCTGCGGATTTGCAATTTATTGCAAGTGGTAGGAGAGCGTTCTGTAAGCCTGTGAAGGTGCGTTGTAAAGCGTGCTGGAGGTATCAGAAGTGCGAATGCTGACATGAGTAGCGTTAAAGGGGGTGAAAAGCCCCCTCGCCGTAAGCGCAAGGTTTTCTACGCAACGTTCATCGGCGTAGAGTGAGTCGGCCCCTAAGGCGAGGCAGAGATGCGTAGTTGATGGGAAACAGGTCAATATTCCTGTACCGATGTGTAGTGCGATGTGGGGACGGAGAAGGTTAGCTCAGCCAACTGTTGGATATGTTGGTTCAAGCCTGTAGTCATGCCTGGTAGGCAAATCCGCCGGGCTTAGATGAGGGGTGATAACGAGGCTGCTTGCAGCCGAAGTGAGTGATACCCTGCTTCCAGGAAAAGCCACTAAGCTTCAGCTACACACGACCGTACCGCAAACCGACACTGGTGCGCGAGATGAGTATTCTAAGGCGCTTGAGAGAACTCAGGAGAAGGAACTCGGCAAATTGACACCGTAACTTCGGAAGAAGGTGTGCCTTTAGTAGGTGAAGTCCCTCGCGGATGGAGCCCAATGAGGTTGCAAAAAATCGGTGGCTGCGACTGTTTATTAAAAACACAGCACTCTGCAAACACGAAAGTGGACGTATAGGGTGTGACGCCTGCCCGGTGCTGGAAGATTAAATGATGGGGTGCAAGCTCTTGATTGAAGTCCCAGTAAACGGCGGCCGTAACTATAACGGTCCTAAGGTAGCGAAATTCCTTGTCGGGTAAGTTCCGACCTGCACGAATGGCGTAACGATGGCCACACTGTCTCCTCCTGAGACTCAGCGAAGTTGAAATGTTTGTGATGATGCAATCTCCCCGCGGAAAGACGGAAAGACCCCATGAACCTTTACTGTAGCTTTGTATTGGACTTTGAACAGATCTGTGTAGGATAGGTGGGAGGCTTTGAAGTGTGGTCGCTAGATCACATGGAGCCAACGTTGAAATACCACCCTGGTGTGTTTGAGGTTCTAACCTAGGTCCATTATCTGGATCGGGGACAGTGCATGGTAGGCAGTTTGACTGGGGCGGTCTCCTCCCAAAGCGTAACGGAGGAGTTCGAAGGTACGCTAGTTACGGTCGGACATCGTGACGATAGTGCAATGGCATAAGCGTGCTTAACTGCGAGACTGACAAGTCGAGCAGATGCGAAAGCAGGACATAGTGATCCGGTGGTTCTGTATGGAAGGGCCATCGCTCAACGGATAAAAGGTACTCTGGGGATAACAGGCTGATACCGCCCAAGAGTTCATATCGACGGCGGTGTTTGGCACCTCGATGTCGGCTCATCTCATCCTGGGGCTGTAGCCGGTCCCAAGGGTATGGCTGTTCGCCATTTAAAGAGGTACGTGAGCTGGGTTTAAAACGTCGTGAGACAGTTTGGTCCCTATCTTCCGTGGGCGCTGCAGATTTGAGGAAGCCTGCTCCTAGTACGAGAGGACCGGAGTGGACACACCTCTGGTGTATCGGTTGTCACGCCAGTGGCATTGCCGAGTAGCTAAGTGTGGAAGAGATAACCGCTGAAAGCATCTAAGCGGGAAACTCGTTTCAAGATGAGATCTGCCGGGGCCTTGAGCCCCCTAAAGAGTCGTTCAAGACCAGGACGTTGATAGGTCAGGTGTGGAAGCGCAGTAATGCGTTAAGCTAACTGATACTAATTGCTCGTGCGGCTTGACCCTATAACTTTGATCGTCAGATCAAGGTGTTATGCCAAGTTGACGCATTCAAAATACCAACCGGTATGCTGCAAAAGCTAACCCGGTGCTGATTAAATCTCTATGAATTCGCTGTCCTGACATGTGTCAGAGCAGCAAACAGTTATGCCTGATGACCATAGCGAGTTGGTCCCACTCCTTCCCATCCCGAACAGGACAGTGAAACGACTCCGCGCCGATGATAGTGCGGGTTCCCGTGTGAAAGTAGGTCATCGTCAGGCTATTATCTAGAAACGCCCAGCTCGAAAGAGTTGGGCGCTTCCCAAAAGATTTTTGGTAAGTCTTCTGGAAAGCGCAAAATGCGTGTCATAATTCGAGGCTCTGCTGATCACAGCGGTAGTCGAAAAAAGAAGTAAAGAGCGAGAGTTTTTTGGTTCTGGTTCCTTAAAAATATACAGCCGATAAGCGTGGGCGTTTGAGTGAGATTGCCAAGTTCTTCGGAACTAGTGCATAGCACTACAAACGCTCATGAAGATAGAAATATGTGAAATTCAGAAATGAAGTTCACGTTGATTCCAATTTATGAGTGGCCTCTGGTGGTAATAGTCAGGGGCGAAAAAATTCAAGATCGAACTATAGAGTTTGATCCTGGCTCAGATTGAACGCTGGCGGCATGCCTTACACATGCAAGTCGAACGGTAACAGGTCTTCGGATGCTGACGAGTGGCGAACGGGTGAGTAATACATCGGAACGTGCCCAATCGTGGGGGATAACGCAGCGAAAGCTGTGCTAATACCGCATAAGATCTAAGGATGAAAGCGGGGGATCGCAAGACCTCGCGCGAGTGGAGCGGCCGATGGCAGATTAGGTAGTTGGTGAGGTAAAGGCTCACCAAGCCTGCGATCTGTAGCTGGTCTGAGAGGACGACCAGCCACACTGGAACTGAGACACGGTCCAGACTCCTACGGGAGGCAGCAGTGGGGAATTTTGGACAATGGGCGCAAGCCTGATCCAGCAATGCCGCGTGCAGGATGAAGGCCTTCGGGTTGTAAACTGCTTTTGTACGGAACGAAAAGGTCCTTTCTAATACAAGGGGCCCATGACGGTACCGTAAGAATAAGCACCGGCTAACTACGTGCCAGCAGCCGCGGTAATACGTAGGGTGCGAGCGTTAATCGGAATTACTGGGCGTAAAGCGTGCGCAGGCGGTTATATAAGACAGTTGTGAAATCCCCGGGCTCAACCTGGGAACTGCATCTGTGACTGTATAGCTAGAGTACGGTAGAGGGGGATGGAATTCCGCGTGTAGCAGTGAAATGCGTAGATATGCGGAGGAACACCGATGGCGAAGGCAATCCCCTGGACCTGTACTGACGCTCATGCACGAAAGCGTGGGGAGCAAACAGGATTAGATACCCTGGTAGTCCACGCCCTAAACGATGTCAACTGGTTGTTGGGAATTCACTTTCTCAGTAACGAAGCTAACGCGTGAAGTTGACCGCCTGGGGAGTACGGCCGCAAGGTTGAAACTCAAAGGAATTGACGGGGACCCGCACAAGCGGTGGATGATGTGGTTTAATTCGATGCAACGCGAAAAACCTTACCCACCTTTGACATGTACGGAATTCGCCAGAGATGGCTTAGTGCTCGAAAGAGAACCGTAACACAGGTGCTGCATGGCTGTCGTCAGCTCGTGTCGTGAGATGTTGGGTTAAGTCCCGCAACGAGCGCAACCCTTGTCATTAGTTGCTACATTTAGTTGGGCACTCTAGTGAGACTGCCGGTGATAAACCGGAGGAAGGTGGGGATGACGTCAAGTCCTCATGGCCCTTATAGGTGGGGCTACACACGTCATACAATGGCTGGTACAAAGGGTTGCCAACCCGCGAGGGGGAGCTAATCCCATAAAACCAGTCGTAGTCCGGATCGCAGTCTGCAACTCGACTGCGTGAAGTCGGAATCGCTAGTAATCGTGGATCAGAATGTCACGGTGAATACGTTCCCGGGTCTTGTACACACCGCCCGTCACACCATGGGAGCGGGTTCTGCCAGAAGTAGTTAGCTTAACCGCAAGGAGGGCGATTACCACGGCAGGGTTCGTGACTGGGGTGAAGTCGTAACAAGGTAGCCGTATCGGAAGGTGCGGCTGGATCACCTCCTTTCTGGAAACTGCAATCAAATTTGAACGCCCACACTTATCGGTTGTTGGAAGGTAGTCGCTGACGACTGAAGATCTGGCAAGCAGCAGAATCGGTTGAATGCGACCGGCTCGGGTCTGTAGCTCAGTTGGTTAGAGCACCGTCTTGATAAGGCGGGGGTCGTTGGTTCGAGACCAACCAGACCCACCAATCCTCCAATGGCAAAGGGTTTCTTGGGGGTGTAGCTCACCTGGTAGAGCGGTTGCTTTGCAAGCAATAGGTAGCGGGTTCGAGTCCTGTCACCTCCACCAACAAACTTATAGAAGTCAACACCAAAGCAGCTTTGCAAAAGGCTGTTTTGTTGTTGATCAAGATCTCTTGATCAATCGGCTGTTCATTAAAAATTCATAGAGTTTAATCAGCGTTGCTGGTGGAAACTGCACATTCGTAAAGGTTTAGTGCAGACCGTGCCACCAGCGACAAATTTTTGATTGCGTCAAAACGAATATTCAGACTTTGGTCTAAATATTTAAACAATAAGCGAAAGCTTATTACGGCATAACGCGTTTGGTGAAAGACCAAACAATCATTCCTTGAAGATGACTTAGGTTTCGCAAGAAACGTCAAAGTTATAGGGTCAAGTGAATAAGAGCATGTGGTGGATGCCTTGGCAATGATAGGCGACGAAAGACGTGATAGCCTGCGATAAGCTTCGGGGAGCTGGCAAATTAGCTTTGATCCGGAGATTTCTGAATGGGGAAACCCACCCTTAGGGGTATCGCATGATGAATACATAGTCATGCGAGGCGAACCGGGTGAACTGAAACATCTCAGTAGCTCGAGGAAAAGACATCAACCGAGATTCCGAAAGTAGTGGCGAGCGAAATCGGAAAAGCCTGTTAGTGATAGCACGACTGTTAACGGAACGACCTGGAAAGGTTGGCCATAGTGGGTGATAGCCCCGTACGTGAAAACAGACGTGTGGTACTGAGCTAACGAAAAGTAGGGCGGGACACGAGAAATCCTGTCTGAATATGGGGGGACCATCCTCCAAGGCTAAATACTCATCATTGACCGATAGTGAACTAGTACCGTGAGGGAAAGGCGAAAAGAACCCCGGGAGGGGAGTGAAATAGATCCTGAAACCGCATGCTTACAAAAAGTAGGAGCCCGCAAGGGTGACTGCGTACCTTTTGTATAATGGGTCAGCGACTTACATTCAGTGGCAAGCTTAACCGAATAGGGAAGGCGTAGGGAAACCGAGTCCGAACAGGGCGTCTTAGTCGCTGGGTGTAGACCCGAAACCAAGTGAGCTATCCATGGCCAGGATGAAGGTGCCGTAACAGGTACTGGAGGTCCGAACCGACTAGTGTTGCAAAACTAGCGGATGAGCTGTGGATAGGGGTGAAAGGCTAAACAAACTTGGAAATAGCTGGTTCTCTCCGAAAACTATTTAGGTAGTGCCTCAAGTATTACCGTCGGGGGTAGAGCACTGTTTTGGCTAGGGGGTCATGGCGACTTACCAAACCAATGCAAACTCCGAATACCGACGAGTACAGCTTGGGAGACAGAGCACCGGGTGCTAACGTCCGGACTCAAGAGGGAAACAACCCAGACCGCCAGCTAAGGTCCCTAAAATTGGCTAAGTGGGAAACGAAGTGGGAAGGCTAAAACAGTCAGGATGTTGGCTTAGAAGCAGCCATCATTTAAAGAAAGCGTAATAGCTCACTGATCGAGTCGTCCTGCGCGGAAGATGTAACGGGGCTAAGCCAGTTACCGAAGCTGCGGATTTGCAATTTATTGCAAGTGGTAGGAGAGCGTTCTGTAAGCCTGTGAAGGTGCGTTGTAAAGCGTGCTGGAGGTATCAGAAGTGCGAATGCTGACATGAGTAGCGTTAAAGGGGGTGAAAAGCCCCCTCGCCGTAAGCGCAAGGTTTTCTACGCAACGTTCATCGGCGTAGAGTGAGTCGGCCCCTAAGGCGAGGCAGAGATGCGTAGTTGATGGGAAACAGGTCAATATTCCTGTACCGATGTGTAGTGCGATGTGGGGACGGAGAAGGTTAGCTCAGCCAACTGTTGGATATGTTGGTTCAAGCCTGTAGTCATGCCTGGTAGGCAAATCCGCCGGGCTTAGATGAGGGGTGATAACGAGGCTGCTTGCAGCCGAAGTGAGTGATACCCTGCTTCCAGGAAAAGCCACTAAGCTTCAGCTACACACGACCGTACCGCAAACCGACACTGGTGCGCGAGATGAGTATTCTAAGGCGCTTGAGAGAACTCAGGAGAAGGAACTCGGCAAATTGACACCGTAACTTCGGAAGAAGGTGTGCCTTTAGTAGGTGAAGTCCCTCGCGGATGGAGCCCAATGAGGTTGCAAAAAATCGGTGGCTGCGACTGTTTATTAAAAACACAGCACTCTGCAAACACGAAAGTGGACGTATAGGGTGTGACGCCTGCCCGGTGCTGGAAGATTAAATGATGGGGTGCAAGCTCTTGATTGAAGTCCCAGTAAACGGCGGCCGTAACTATAACGGTCCTAAGGTAGCGAAATTCCTTGTCGGGTAAGTTCCGACCTGCACGAATGGCGTAACGATGGCCACACTGTCTCCTCCTGAGACTCAGCGAAGTTGAAATGTTTGTGATGATGCAATCTCCCCGCGGAAAGACGGAAAGACCCCATGAACCTTTACTGTAGCTTTGTATTGGACTTTGAACAGATCTGTGTAGGATAGGTGGGAGGCTTTGAAGTGTGGTCGCTAGATCACATGGAGCCAACGTTGAAATACCACCCTGGTGTGTTTGAGGTTCTAACCTAGGTCCATTATCTGGATCGGGGACAGTGCATGGTAGGCAGTTTGACTGGGGCGGTCTCCTCCCAAAGCGTAACGGAGGAGTTCGAAGGTACGCTAGTTACGGTCGGACATCGTGACGATAGTGCAATGGCATAAGCGTGCTTAACTGCGAGACTGACAAGTCGAGCAGATGCGAAAGCAGGACATAGTGATCCGGTGGTTCTGTATGGAAGGGCCATCGCTCAACGGATAAAAGGTACTCTGGGGATAACAGGCTGATACCGCCCAAGAGTTCATATCGACGGCGGTGTTTGGCACCTCGATGTCGGCTCATCTCATCCTGGGGCTGTAGCCGGTCCCAAGGGTATGGCTGTTCGCCATTTAAAGAGGTACGTGAGCTGGGTTTAAAACGTCGTGAGACAGTTTGGTCCCTATCTTCCGTGGGCGCTGCAGATTTGAGGAAGCCTGCTCCTAGTACGAGAGGACCGGAGTGGACACACCTCTGGTGTATCGGTTGTCACGCCAGTGGCATTGCCGAGTAGCTAAGTGTGGAAGAGATAACCGCTGAAAGCATCTAAGCGGGAAACTCGTTTCAAGATGAGATCTGCCGGGGCCTTGAGCCCCCTAAAGAGTCGTTCAAGACCAGGACGTTGATAGGTCAGGTGTGGAAGCGCAGTAATGCGTTAAGCTAACTGATACTAATTGCTCGTGCGGCTTGACCCTATAACTTTGATCGTCAGATCAAGGTGTTATGCCAAGTTGACGCATTCAAAATACCAACCGGTATGCTGCAAAAGCTAACCCGGTGCTGATTAAATCTCTATGAATTCGCTGTCCTGACATGTGTCAGAGCAGCAAACAGTTATGCCTGATGACCATAGCGAGTTGGTCCCACTCCTTCCCATCCCGAACAGGACAGTGAAACGACTCCGCGCCGATGATAGTGCGGGTTCCCGTGTGAAAGTAGGTCATCGTCAGGCTATTATCTAGAAACGCCCCAGTCCCCAAAGGACTGGGGCGTTTTGCTTTGCGGCCACACGGCTTGAAACGCCACCGCATAGGCAGACATAAACACAAGCGCAGTGACAGCACGAAGGCTCTCTCGTCCCCGGCAGGCATATACCCCCGACGCCCGTCACAGCTCGCCTGACACGCGCCGCCCAAAAGCCCTATAGTGGCTCCTCCACACAAGGCAGGCCGGGTGTCCAGACCCGCAGCCCACCCAACAGGAGGCAACTTGAAGCAGGACAACTCATCCACTCTCGCTCCAGCACGCTTCGGCAGCGGCCAGCTACCTCACTCAAACGGTCGATCACTTCGCTTCAGGCTGCAAACGGATTTGAAAAGCACTTGCCTATCAACTAGCATGCGCTGAACCAAGCCAATTTTCAGCAACTACTATGTCTAACCAATTAGGCCTTTTCGGTGATGACGAGAAACCGCGAGAGTTCGAGTTGGACCGCCTGGGAAATCCAGAGGCGCTTACAGGCTATTCGCTGTATTTCGCAATTTTCCCGACCGAGTCGGACGCTAAGCGGATCGCGCATGTTATCGAGCGCGTGCGTGAAGCCCATGGACTGAAAGGCAAGCCGTTCCCGGCTGAACGACTGCATATCTCTTTGCAAGCCATTACGCAGGTTGAGGTGCCGATTCTTCAATCGACCGTGGATGCGGCATGTGCGGCAGCGGCGCGCGTGGTGTGTCCGTCACTGCCTATCACTTTCGACAGCGCTGCACTCTTCAGCAACGAAAAGGCGGCCTGTGTGTTTCGCTGCGATAAAGAAAGTGCTCAACGCATCGCGCCACTGCGGAAACAGCTGGGCGCAAGATTAAGCGACGTAGGATTTCGTCACGAGGCGTCCTCAACACCACACATGACGATGCTGTATGACGACCCGCGACATGCTTTTGAGGAGTCCATTCCACCGCTCAACTGGACGGCAACTCGTTTTGCATTGATCTTGAGCCATCTCGGGGCGACTCACCACCAATGGGTTGCACAGTGGCCACTGACAGGGCGGACAACAAACTAGCGACTCTCCTGAGCGTGCCTTCAAGCACCGCCAGTGTTGAATACAGACGTGCTCTGACTTAGCCGACTGGCTTGCTCACGCATGCTCTCTGCGGCGGCAGATGATTGTTCTACAAGCGCTGCGTTCTGTTGTGTCATCTGATCGAGCTGACTGATCGCTTGGTTGGCCCGGGCGATCTCGTCGCTTTGATGTGCAGACGCGCTGGCAATGCCGTCGATCAAGCTCGCCACGCGTTGCACGGCGCTTTCAATTTCTTTCATCGACGCGCCGGCCGCCTGCACGTGTTTAGCGCCGTCAGCCACTTCTTGGGTGGATTGGCTGATGAGGCTTTTGATGTCTTTGGCCGCTGCTGCCGAACGTTGCGCGAGGCTGCGGACTTCGGACGCTACGACCGCAAACCCGCGCCCCTGTTCACCCGCGCGCGCCGCTTCTACGGCAGCGTTCAGTGCCAGGATGTTGGTTTGAAATGCAATGCTGTCGATCAGGCTCGTGATGTCAACGATTTTGCTGGCACTGGCATCAATGGCCTGCATCGTGGCAACGACTTCAGCGACGACCTCGCCGCCCTTGGTGGCTGCGTTTGAGGCAGAGGCCGCTAGGTCATTGGCTGCGTTGGCGGATGTCGCAGTCTGGCCAATGCCAGTCGTCAATTGCGCCATGGCTGCAGCGGTTTGCTGCAGACTCGACGCCGTCTGCTCGGTACGTGTCGACAAATCCAAATTGCCACTGGCAATTTCAGCGCTAGTTTGGTTGATGGTGCGGGTGGCTGCTTGCACTTCATGCACGGCGCCGTTGATACGGGTGAGGGCATCCTTCAGGCGTGCAGAGGTGGTACCCGCCGCGAAATTGCGACCACTGGTGTCGAGGTGAATGTGTTCATCGGCCGTGAGCTGCTCGACCAGGTCGACGAGTTGCACCTGCTCCACGGCGCGTTGCTGCATGCGCACGGCAATCAGCACCTGAAACGCTGTTTGCACGATCACGTAACCTGCGTGAACCAGCACACGGCTGAAGCTCGGCTCAGTGAGGCAATACACGCCCATGCCAGAGAACTGCAGGCGGTCGAACAGGACGTGGTGCACCGCGATTACTGCCGCCCCGGTGACGATCGGAGCCCAGTGCCGGTACACCAGCAAGAAAGCCAAGGAGACGAATACGCCGAAGTGGTATTCCAGCATGCCGCGTGCAAGCTGGATGTGCAGCGCCACCATGACCATGGTGGCCACCGCCATGGTGTGCGCGCAGAAGGTAGAGCCGCCAAAACGTGCTTGCACCAACAGCACTAAAACCAGGACCGGTAATGCAACACCCAACGCCAGCCCGGTGTCGCCCCATTGCAGGCCGATGGCAATGGCTACCAGGACCTGCAGCACGATGGCACCGACCATGATGCGATCTGCCTCACGCCAGGCCGTTTCTCGCCAAGATGTTTTGCGAGGCGTGAACATCAGGGCCGAAGCACCCCCAAGCGGGGACGCGCTGGAAATCTGAGTGGCTGTGGTCATAGCGCAGTTCCGATCTATGGCGGATGAGCGTTGAAATGCCTCCTAGCCTGCGTATGTGAATAGGGCACTATCTGATCACACGCAGTCAAGGCTTTTCGGTTCGCGGCGTCTCTGGGTTGAGGTGTCTCAGAATATCTATCGACGCGCCAACACGCAAACTTGACCCTGGGGAATCTACTCGTCTGGGCTAACTTTGTGCTTTGAAATGAAATGCGCTGTTAACGCCCTACGAATATGCACAAGCAGCTATTGTTTTAAGTACTTTTAGGGGCAAGCAGCCCAGCCAGATCGGCCCAGCCTGTCAGCATCAGCCTGGCGCCGGCCGTGTTCGTGGCACAGGCTACGTTGTGCACATCGCAGGCGCGCACCAACGCGTTGATATCGGGTTCGTGCGGCTGCGACGTCATCGGGTCGCGCAGAAAAATCACTGCGTCTACTTGGCCCATGGACAAACGTGCGCCGATTTGCAAATCGCCCCCCAGCGGGCCACTCAGCAAGCATTCCACCTCGAGCCCCAGTTCGCGTTGCAAGCGGCCACCCGTAGTGCCTGTGGCCATGAGTGTGCAAGACTGGAGATAGGGCAAAAACTCGGCCGCGAGTTGCAGCATGTCGTTCTTCTTGCCGTCGTGGGCGATGAGTGCGAGGTTCATGCGGGCGATCTTATCGCGTGGCATTCGCGCAGGCTTGCTTCCTATCGCTTCGAACAGCCTGCAAGCCACACCACGGTACCGCGGTTGTGATTTCTCCGCGCAACAAACGTTTCGGCGTTACGCTGCACAACGTAGGCAGCAGCTAGATCTGATGACCTCACTGACCCTTGCCAAAAGGAGCTAGTCGATGAACGTAGCGCCCGACATTGACCTGGATCACCTCCGCACCTGGGTTGGCCGCACCGAGGTGTTGGACGACCTGCTGTCCCCATGGACGGCCAGTGCACTCGCCGCCACTTTGCGGGATGCCACCGCGCCTTGGCAAATAGGTGACGTGCTGCCGCCGCTGTGGCACTGGTGCTACTTCTTGCCTACTGCCGCCCAAGATCAACTCGGGGCCGACGGGCACATGGCGCGGGGCCATTTTCTGCCGTCCGTGCCCTTGCCCCGGCGCATGTGGGCGGGCAGTCGCTTAGAGTTCCTGGCTCCGCTGAGCCTGGGGTTGCCGGCGCGCAAAACCTCGCGTGTGGCCTCTGTGGATTTGAAGCACGGGCGGCATGGCCCGCTGCTCTTTGTGCAGGTGGTCCATGAAATCCATCATCCGCAGGGGCAACTGCTGCTGCGCGATACACACGACATCGTTTACCGCGCAGCCGCCAAACCCGGCGAGGCCGCCGCCATGCAGTTGCCGCCAGAAAACCCGGTGTGGACACAGGAGCATCACCCGCAAGAGACGCTGTTGTTCCGCTACTCGGCGCTGACCTTCAACAGCCACCGCATCCACTACGACTACCCCTACGCCACGCAAGAAGAGGGTTACGCCCATCTCGTGGTGCATGGGCCGCTGATCGCCACCTTGCTGTTGGAAGCTGCACAGTTGCACAACCCCGGTAGGCGGGTGGTGAGCTTCGAATTCAGAGCCGTTCGGCCGCTGGTGTGTCACCAACTGCTGCGCTTACGGGGGCATGTGGCTGACGCCGATGGCCGCCTGATGCTGTGGGCCGAAGATGCCCAGGGCTGGCTGTTGATGCAGGCCGAGGCAAGGTTAGGAGCCACGACCTCCCCGTAATGCTATCGAGTTGCTAGCTGCTTGCGCAGCGCCAATGCGCTTGATCGGTCTACTTTTCTTAAATCAGCAGGAACCTTTTGCTGCCGCAGGCGCTCCGTTGAGAGGCCGCTTCATTCGAAATGTGCACTTTCCATGACCCTGTTCACCACCAAGAGGAATTGAGATCCATGCTCCTGAGCCGTACCGTCACGCGTTTTGTTTTTGTTCTGTTCGTTGGTCTGTTGACGGTTTTAGGAGGTGCCGCTCACGCGCGCGAGATGGTGAGCATCAAAGGCAAGGTGGTCAACCTGCGCACCGCGCCAAGCCCACGTGCGACTGTGGCTTGGGAGCTGCAGCGAGGCTACCCGTTGGAGGTGTTGCAGCGCAAGGGCGACTGGTTGCTGGTGCGTGATTTTGAAAATGACCGCGGCTGGATTGCGCGCAACACCGCCGCCAAAACGCCGCACCATGTCGTCAAGGCTCAAGTCGCCAACCTGCGCAGCAGCCCAAACGAACGTAGCCGAGTGGTGGGCAAGGCGCAGCACTTGGAGGTGTTGCGCACGCTGCAAAAGAAGGGCGCATGGGTGCAAGTACAACGCAGCAACGGCCAGAAGGCGTGGGTGTCCAAAAGCTTGCTGTGGGGGTGGTGATGCATCAACGCTAGATTGATTTGGCGTATGCACGTCTCTAATCAAAATGAAACTTGTTTCAATTGTTGAATAAAGATGTATCGCAACCCTACAATGCTCGTTTGGTGCCACAACGGCCGTTCCAGCAAGGAGCTTGCGTTTGCGTTCAGAATCACCAGCGTATCGTGCCGACCCAGTTGCCGATGGCGTCATCTCCGAAATCCTGGGCCCCTGTGTGCCCAGCGCCCTCGCACTCAAGGCCACCGACTGGGTGCATGCCTGTGCCGACCAATGGGCGCACATCGAGCAAGTCAACCGCTGCATCGCCACCTGGACCAGCAACGCTGATTTGCAAGGTTGGCAACCGCCAGCAGGCATAGAGCCACATGTGGGTGTGGCGCTGCAGCGCTACCTGGCCACCGGCCTGCAATTGCCCGATTGGGCCGACCCCGCGCGCATCCACAAGGCCGAAGAAACTTTCATGGACTATGGCGCGCTCTCTTGCGTGCTGCTGTTCTGTTCAAGCCTGCCCGAATGCTACGTGGTGCCCGACCTCGCCTCTGTGCTGCACGAAACCGGCCAGTTGGAAAAGCGCACCGAGTACCGCATCCGGTCGACGGCCGCGATGATCTTTCCCGTGATGATGCACGGCGGTTTGACGCTGGGCTCTGGTGGCGGCGTGGCCCAAGTGCTGAAGGTGCGGCTGATCCACGCCATGGTGCGCCACCTGATCCTGCACGACAGCCCCGAGGCCGCGCTGGCATCTCCTGCACACGGCAACGTGGCGTCGCTCGACGTCAAGCCCCAAGACATGTACCAGGCGCTGTTTGCCCGCGGCTGGGTGGCAGACGACAACGGTCTGCCGTGCAACCAGCAAGAATTGGCCTACACGCTGCTGACCTTCGGCTATGTGTTTCTGCGCAGCATGCGCCGCCTGGGTGTTGGTTTGACCCAACAGGACGAAGAGGCCTATCTGCACGCCTGGAACGTGGTGGGGCATGTGCTGGGCATCGAGCGTGGCCTGATGGCGGAGACCATGGCTGACGCGGAAAAGCTGTTCACCCAATTCCAGACCGAGGGCACGGCTCGCACCTTGACGCCAGACCCGCGCCCGCCGTTGGCGCAGGCGCTGATCAACACCATGAAAGACGCCATTCCGTGGCGACTGGCCAGCGCCTTCCCCGTGCTGATGACTGGCTATCTGTGTGGCCGCAAAACCATGAAGGCACTGGGCTTGACCGGGCCTGTGGCGTTTGCATCGTGGGCCGCTTTTGTGCTGTTGATGTGGCTGATTCGCGGTTTTGATTGGCTGGTGCGGCTGGTGGTGCCGACGTTCTCGGTGTCGCGTTTCCTGTCGCGTGTGGTGGGCTACCAGTTGCTCACCAAAATTCTGATGGACCAGACCCGCCCGTTGAAGCTGCCAGATGCATTGCTTAACCAAGTCGGCGGCATGGTGGATGGCTGGGGCACTGACCCCAAGGCGCCCAAGTGGGTCAACACGCTGGAAGACCGGTTGACCACGCCTGGTGGCTGGGCCACTCCTGCCTCCGCCACTGCTACCGCAACGGAGCAGGTCGCACGATGATGGTTAGCCTGCGACCAGCTTCGGTACTTGCTTATCTTTTTGCGGCTTGGCTGGCGTTGTGCCTGCTCGTGCCGGCACAGGCAGCAACGCCCACGCCCGCACCGATCGCGGATGCGTTGCTTTTGCACGCGGACAGCAGCCGCATCGACGTGTGGCCCAACGTCTCGGTGTTTGCCGACGTCCAGCGCGAGCACAGTATCCGCACCCTGATCGATGCGCCGCAGCTCTTCACGCCACCGACCACGGCGCATTCCACGCTGGGGCTGCGCAAAGAGCCCGTGTGGTTCAAGGTGCCGCTGCGCATGGCGGTAAACGCCAGCCCGCTGTGGGTGCTGGAGCTGGACTACGCGGTGCTCAACCGCATCGACGTGTACCTGGTGCAAAACCGCGTGGTGCTCAGCCACAGTCTGTTGGGCAATCTGCAAACCTACACCGGCACCGAGCGGGTGGGCCGCTCGCACGCCACCATGCTGCACCTCGATCCAGGGCAAGAGTACGAGTTGTTTGTGCGTGTGGAGACGGCGGGCTCGATGATTGTGCCGATGACGTTGAACACGCCCGCGTCGTACATGCAGCACGCGCTGGGCGAGCAAATGTTGCAGGGCCTGATGGTGGGCCTGTCGCTCTGCCTGGTGGTCTACAGCCTCACCAACTGGTTTGGCCTGCGCGACCCGATCTTCTTGAAGTACGCCTTGCTGGTGCTCGGCGGCCTACTGTTTTCGATGCTGCAGTTTGGCGTGGGGGCGCAGTTTGTGTGGACGGGCAGCCGGTGGATGGAAACCCACATGGCAGTGATCTCCGCGCTGATGTCAGCGTGTGCGTTCTTCCTGTTTTTTGAACACGTGTTGTTCGGCCCGGACGCCCCGCGCTACTTCTCGCCGCTGATGAAGATTGGCGCGGGCTTGACCGTGGTGGTCATGCTGGCCCATGCCCTTGACCTCATCAACACCCAGACCAGCAGCAACATCGTCGGCGTGCTGGGTCTGTTCCCCACGCTGGTGGCGCTGCCGGTGGCGGTGCGCGGCATGCGCCGTGGCAACACGCTGGGCATCTACGTGGTGCTTGGCGCCTTGCTGTACTTTGCGGCGGTGATCACCATGACCGGCGTGATCTTCGGCCGCATTCCGCTGACATTCTGGACGCAGCATTCGGTGCAAATGGCCACGCTGCTCGACACCGTGTTGCTGATGCGCCTGCTGAGCCTGCGCTCACGCGAAATGCGCCGAGCAGCCGAGCAGGCGAGTGAAGAGCGAGATGCGATGCGCTCCTTGGCGCACGCCGATCCGCTCACCGGCCTGCCAAATCGCCGTGGCCTGAACACCGCGCTCACAGCGGCACTGCCGCACAGCGGTGCGGGCAAGTTTTTGGCGGTGTTTGTGCTGGACCTGGATGGCTTCAAGCCCATCAACGACCAATACGGCCACGATGTGGGCGACGAGTTGTTGGTCGAGGTGTCCAAGCGCCTGCAACACATGGTGCGCAGCTCCGACATCGTGGCCCGCGTGGGCGGTGATGAGTTTGTGGTGATGGCCAGCGGCCTGCACAAACTGGAGCAGGCCAGCGAGTTGGGTCACAAGCTGCTGGAAGCGTTCCATGCGCCGTTCCAACTGGCCCACCACCGCTGCATGGTGGGACTGACCATTGGTTATGCCGTGGCGCCGCTCGACGGCAATGATGCCAAGACGCTGCTGAAGCTGGCGGACGCGAGCATGTACCAGGGCAAGCAAGACGGCAAACATTGCCTGCGTCGCTTGGACCATGGCAAGCTGGGCTTGGCGGTGAACGAACTGGGCAACACTGCGACGGCGTAAAAGCCGTGAGCCCCTCCGATGGCAGGAGCCTTAGCGAGCGGTCTTGTCAGCGGTCCAGATGCGGCTCGCCTAATGGCGAGGGGCGCGTGACCACCGGCGGCTCCCAAGGCTCGTGGGCCACGCTACGCAAGCGCAAGCCCATGAAGAGCAGCAGCACGCCGAACACCATCACATAACAAGCCGTGAGCCACACCAGCGCGACGGCACCAGCGGCGGGGTCGAGCAGCATGGCTGCACCAAACAGCACCGACACGGCACCCGACAGGATCAGCATCCACTCACCGCGCATCGACTTGCGCACGCGCAAGGCCGCCACGATCTGAAAAATGCCGATGGCCAGCGACCAGCAGGCGACGAAGAGCACGAGTGTCGCGGCGGTCACGCCGGGCCAGGTGAAGGTGATCAGGCCAGCCGCCACCCCCAGCACCCCGACGATCGCCAACGACCACCAGGGGCGGTTCTGCTCGCGAATCTGGTAGGCCGTGACGAGAGTGATCAGGCCGTCGACCAGCGCGTAGACGCCCCAGCACAGCGCCAAAATCTCAAGTGTTTGCACAGGCAACACAAATGCCAGCAGGCTCAAAACGATGGCGGCCAAGCCGCGAATCACGATCCAATGCCACTGGCGGCTCATCTGCATCAAAAAATAGTCACGTTGCATGGCTAGTCCTGGAAGGTCGTCTATGGTGCACTTTGCGCGCAGTTCACATCGACTTTGCCACGTAATTTGGTTTTTTCAAAGTGTTTTGGTTGATGGCGCTATGTTGGGGTGTATGCAACTTGCACTCGCCAAGCCTGTTGCAGGTGTATGAAAAATTTCGAATCACTTGGACGAACCGGCGAAAAAATAACTGGTAAATAAAGGGAAAACCCTTATATTGAGGGGATGCCGTCCTCTGCCCCCAATCCACCCTCTTTGCCGGCCTCAAATCCGCCCTCGGCGTCGCGCGGCGAAGCGAGTGGATCGGCGCTGACCAGTTTGTTTGCAGCGACGAAGAACACCGCCCGGGCCGCCCCGGTAATGGTGCCGGTGCGTACCCTGGGGCCGGCGCATCGCGAGCGCATCGCGCAGCATTTGTTAGCGCTCGATGCACGCGACCGTTACTTGCGCTTTGGCTACCCTGCCAGCGACGAGCAGGTGCGGCGTTATGTCGATGGCATCAACTTCGGCGCGGACGACGTGTTCGGTATTTACAACCGCCAACTCACGTTGATTGCGGTGGCGCACCTGGCTTTCACTGTGAACGCGGACCTGTCTGCCGGTGCCGAGTTTGGTGTTTCGGTGTCGCCACATGCGCGTGGTCGCGGCTATGGTGCACGGCTGTTCGAGCGTGCGGCGCGGCATGCGCGCAATGAAGGCGTGGAGGTCATGCATATCCACGCGCTGAGTGAAAACCGCGCCATGCTCAACATCGCTCGCAATGCCGGCGCCACTGTGGAGCGCCATGGTTCCGAGGCTGAAGCCTTCTTGCGCCTGCCACCCGCCACCCTCGACAGCCGTGTTTCCGCCATCGTCGAAGAGCACTTGGCTTTTACCGACTACCGACTCAAAGCCCAGGCGCAGCAGCTTCGTCGGTTTTTTGGCGGATTCCAGTCACCATAAGGATTGCAGGCGTGTGACAGGCCTGCGCAAAACCCGCGTGGCCTGACTACATACCGTCAAGTATTCCGCCTCTGGCGGTGCCAATCCGCTATCCTTACGCTTCCTCAACAACCGCACGTCCTGCAACTTCGTCTGTGTCAGACCCTTATCCCGCGCGCTCCTCGGCCTTACCAGACCGGGAAGACAAGCGCAGTTTTCTGCAAAAATTGGCCGAATTCATCCACCCCGGGCCCGACTCGCGGGCGGAGCTGATCGAAACACTGGCCGAAGCTGAAAACAACGACGTCATCGGAGCCGAATCGCGCGTCATGCTCGAAGGCGTGCTCCGTATGGCAGACCAGACTGCAGGCGACGTGATGGTGGCAGCCACACGCATGGACTGCCTCAGCATCGACGCCCCCTACGAGGCGCTGTTGCACCAAGTCATCGACACCGCGCACTCGCGTTTTCCGGTGTTTGAAGGCGAAAAAGAAAACATCATCGGCATCTTGCTGGCCAAAGACTTGCTGAAGCTGCAGCGCGCGCCCGAGCTGAATTTACGCGCCTTGTTGCGCCCGGCGGTGTTTGTGCCCGAGTCCAAAGGCCTAAACGATTTGCTGCGCGAGTTTCGCGGCAACCGCAACCACTTGGCCATCGTGATCGACGAATTCGGCCGCGTGGCCGGGCTCATCACCATCGAAGACGTGCTGGAGCAAATCGTCGGCGAGATCGAAGACGAGTTCGATATTGCCGAAGACGAGGGCGATATCTTTGGCCTGGCCGACCGCACCTACCGCGTCAGCGGCGATACACCGATTGAGCGCGTTAACGAAGCGTTTGGCGTGCACATCACCAGCTCCGACCCCGAAGACGAGTTCGACACCATTGGCGGCCTGATTTCGCACGAGATGGGCCACGTGCCCAAGCGCGGCGAACACGTGGCGCTGGCTGGGCTGAACTTTGTGGTGCTGCACAACAAGGGCGGCGCCGTGCGTTGGTTCAAAGTGTCGCCGGTGCAGGACGCCGATCTCTCCGGTTGATGCGCAAGTTGTTCGCGCCTAGCCGGCAGGGCGCGCCGGGTTTGATGGCTGGCTGGGTCTCTTGGCTTGCTGCTGTTGTGGCCGGTCTGGCTCAGGCCGCTTCGATTGCCAATCCGTTCGACGGCCAGCCGGTGTGGTGGCTGCAAATCTTGTCGATGGCCGGCCTAGTGGCGCTGCTCGAAGCCAGCCCCACGCCACGCGCGGCTGCATTGCGCGGCTGGTTTTTTGCCACGGCCTGGCTCACCGGCACTTTCTGGTGGCTCTATATCTCGATGCACACCTACGGCGGGCTGGCTGCGCCTTTGACGGTGCTGGCCGTGGTGGGCTTGGCGGCAACGCTGGCGTTGTATTACGCTGTTGTTTCTGGGCTTTTTAAGGCTTTAACGCCCGACAGTAGTGCTGCGCGAGCTATTGTTTTTGCAAGCCTATGGTTGTTGGCCGAATTGGCGCGCGGCGTGTGGTTCACCGGCTTTCCGTGGGGCGCTGGCGGCTACGCGCATCTAGATGGCCTGGGTGTGTTGGCGCGCTACATCGGTGTGTACGGCATTGGCTGGGTGGCGTGTGTGGTGGCGAGTTTGTTGGTGGCCACCGTGGCAGGCCGACAACGTAACGCAACAAACAAAAATGGGCCAGCGATCGCACTGTTCGGCGTGTTTGTGTTGCTGGCCGTGGCCTCGCGCTTTGCAGAACCACTGAGCAAGCAAGAAGTTGCCGCCACCAACGACCGGCTGCAAATCACCCTGCTGCAAGGCAACATTCCCCAGGACGAAAAGTTTGAGCAAGGCACCGGCGTGGTCACCGCGCTGCAGTGGTATGGCGAGCAATTGGGCGCCGCGCGCACCCCGCTGGTGGTAGCGCCCGAAACCGCGCTGCCGGTGCTGCCGCAGCAGTTACCACCGGGTTACTGGCAGTCGATGGAAACACGTTTTGCCACGGGCGAACAAACCGCTATGCTGGGCCTGCCGCTGGGCAACCACCGCGACGGCTACACCAACGCGGTGATGGGCTTTCAGCCCGGCGTGACCGAGCACTACACCTACGCCAAGCACCATCTCGTGCCGTTTGGCGAGTTCATTCCGCCGCTGTTCAAGTGGTTCACCGAGATGATGAACATCCCGTTGGGTGATTTCAACCGGGGCGCGGTGGGCCAAGCCTCTTTGGCCGTGCACGGCCAGCGCCTGGCGCCCAACATTTGCTACGAAGATTTGTTTGGAGAAGAACTCGGCGCGCGGTTTATTGACCCGGCGCAGGCGCCGACCATCTTCGTCAACTTCAGCAACATCGGCTGGTTTGGCGACTCACTGGCGATTGACCAGCACTTGAGCATTTCGCGCATGCGGGCGCTGGAGTTTGAGCGCCCCATGATCCGCGCCACCAACACCGGCGCCACCGCCATCATCGACCACCACGGCCGTGTGACGCAGCAGCTGCCACGCCTCACGCGCGATGTGTTGGTGGGCGAAGTGCAAGGCCGCGGTCTGTCGGCTGAGACCGGCTGGCAGATCACGCCGTTCGCCTGGTGGGTTTCGCGCTTTGGGCTTTGGCCGCTGTGGGCGCTGGGCGTGTTGGGTTTGCTGCTGGGTGTGGTGAGCCGACGCAAGCTAAGCTGATACGCGCCGGTCAGCGGGGCAACGGCAGGTAGGCCGTGGCCTCTACCTCCACCAACAAGGCGTCGCCCGGCAAGAAGCGCGACACCTCCACCACCGTGCTGACGGGCGGCTCGCCGGGGTAGAACAAGCCACGCACGCGGTTGTAGGGCGCATAGTGGCGCAGGTCGCGGAAGTACTGCACCAGCTTCACCACGTCGGCCATGGTGCCGCCATGCTCGGTGGCGAGTTGGCGAATGCGTTCCAGCACAAACCAGCTTTGCGCCACGATGGGCGCCTCAAACACGTCGACCGACATTTGGCCGGTGGCATAGCCTAGCGGCCGCAACGCAGCGCGGGCCGCTTCAGGAATGTCTTCGTACGCGGCAACGGCCATTTTGCGGGCCGGGTCTACCGCCACCACGCCGCTCATGAACACGAAGTCGCCGACGCGTTTGGCGGCTGCGTAGTTCGCCATCGGCGCGCCCATCGTCGTGGATGGTTTGTCGATCATGCCGCAGCTCCCACTGGCCAGTCGCGCAGCTTGCCGGGGTTGAGCAGGCTGTGCGGATCGAAGCGCCGCTTCATTGCCACAACTTCGGGCGGCAGTGCACCACCGGCTTTGCCGTCTTCCACAATGAAGGTGTGCGGATTGTTGATACGCACGCCGCGCTCGCGGTGCATCTGGATGATTTCGTTCAGGCGCTCTTCGGTGGTGAAGCGCACCAGTTGCAAGGCGCTGCAGTTGATCAGCCCGTCCATGCCGCGCAAAAACTCGGCGTGCATCATCACCTCACCAGCGAAGAGCTTTTCCATCGCCTGGATCTGCTGCACATGCTGGCCGGGCGTGAAGCTGCTCTGCAGGTAGGTCAGTGTTTTGTCGATGCGCAGGGCATGCAGCGTGGTGTGGTTCCAGGTGAATTCGACCAAGGTGCGGTTGCTCTTGGCCACCTCTTCTGCGGTGCGGCGGTAAGTGACGGTGCCACCAAACGCGGCTACCAAATCGAGCATGGCCGGTTCCGCGCATTCCTCTACCAGCGACAACACCGCGTGGCAGCCTTGCGGTAGATATTCGGCCAGTTGGCCCAGATGGTCGGGCACGGGGCTGCCAAAGAAGGCTACTTCGCGCTTGCTGATGCCGGGTGCGCGGGCCAGCGCATCGGCAAAGTTCAACCCGGCATCGAAGCTGGTGAAGGTGACCAAGGTCTCCAGCCAGGGGCGTGCGGGGGCGAGCGCAATCTCCAGTTCCAGCACCAGGCCGTTGGTGCCCCACAAGTGGTGCATGCGCAAGGCTTCGGCGCCGCGCAGTTCGATGATTTGCGGCTCGGCTTCTATCGTCATGGCGCGGATGCCGAGCACGTTGCCCGGCGCCGCCAGCGGGCCGTAGTTGATGGAGCCCACACCGCCAAACCCGCCGCCAAACAAACCGCCGAGCGTGGCGCTGCGGTAGGTCGATGGAATGCTGCGCAGCTCAAAACCTTCGGGCCGGGTTTGCTTCTCGATGTCGCCCAGCCGAATGCCGGCTTGCGCGCGCGCCACGCCGTCGCGCACCCACAGCAGTTGGTTGTAGCCCGTCATGTCCAGCACCACGCCGCCGGCCAGCGGTGTGGTTTGGCCGTAGTTGCCGGTGCCGCTGCCGCGGATGGTGATGGGGATTTTGCGTTGGGCGCAGGCGCTCACCAGTGCGCGAATTTCATCTTCGGTGCGCGGGCGCACCACCAGGTCGGCGCGTTTGTCTTCGAGCTGGCGCTTGAGCACCGGGCTGAACCAGGCAAAGTCTTGCGAGAGCCGGGCCACGCGGCCGGGGTCGGTGATCCAGTCCAGCTCGGGCAGTTCGAGCTGCAGTTGTTCAAAAGCGGATGCGGGAGCATTCATAGGGCACCTCGTTAATCTTGAGAAAGTTCGCTGGCATGCCAGGAGCCCAGCGCCAGTTTCGACAGCCAGGCCATCAGCACGAACAGCGCCACGCCGGTGAGCGAGATCAGCAGCAGCGCGGCAAACATGCGCGGGATGTTGAGTTGAAAGCCGGCCTGCAAAATTTGGTACGCCAGGCCCGCGCCAGAGCCGCCGGTGCCAGCCACAAACTCGGCCACCACCGCGCCAATCAGCGCCAGGCCGCTGGAGATGCGCAGCCCGCCAAAGAAGTACGGCAACGCACTGGGGATGCGCAGGCGCACCAGTTGTTGCCAGCGCGTGGCGCGGTTGAGCTTGAAGTAGCTCTGCAGGTCGGGGTCGATGCTGCGCAGGCCCAACGTGGTGTTGGCGATGATGGGGAACAGCGCCACCAGCGCAGCGCACACCGTCATCGCGGCCACGGGGTCTTTCACCCAGATGATGATGAGCGGCGCCACCGCGACGATGGGCGTCACCTGCAGCAACACAGCGTAGGGGAACAGCGCGGTCTCGATGCGTTTGCTCTGCACAAACAAGAACGAGATCAACACCCCCGCCACCGTGGCCAGCACGAACGAGAACACGGTGATCTTGAGTGTGACCAGCAACGCGTTGCCCAGCGGCACCCAGTCTTTGATGAGGGTTTCCATCATCAAGTAAGGCGAGGGCACCAGGTAGGGCGGCAGTTCCATGAGGGTGACCATGGCTTGCCACAGCGTGACCAGCACCACGCCTACCAATAGGGGCGACACCACGCGTTGCACCGCAGGCCGGCGCAGCAGCGGTACGCGAACAGAAGGTGGGTTTGTGCTCATGGCGCAAGCTCCTCATCGTGTGTGCCGCTGGCGCGCAGCAGGCTGTCTTGCAACTGTTTGGCGTAGCGGCTGAACTGTGGCGACACCATGAAGTCGGCGCTTCGAGGGTAGGGCTCGTCGATCTGGAATTGCTCCACCACGCGGCCGGGGCGCGCGGCCATCATGATCACCCGGCTGGATAAAAACACCGCCTCGTGGATGGAGTGTGTGACGAAGATCACCGTGAGCTTTTTCTTGCGCCACAGGTCGAGCAAATCGGCATCCAGCTTGTGGCGTGTGATTTCGTCCAGCGCGCCAAAGGGTTCGTCCATCAGCAGCAGGTCGGGCTGCGTGACCAAGCCGCGTGCGATGGAGACACGCATCTGCATGCCACCCGACAAAGCGCGTGGCAGGGCGTCGGCAAATTTGCTCAGACCCACCAGGGCCAACGCTTCGGTCACACGCGCATCGGCCTCTTTGCGCGGCACGCCGGCCAGGTCTAGTGGCAGGCGCACGTTGGTCTGCACACTGGCCCACGGCATCAACGTGGGGGCCTGGAAAACGAAGGCCATCTTGCGGCCGCTCTCGTCCACTTGCTGCACCGGTTTGCGCCAGACCAGCAGGCGCCCATCGCTGGGCTCCAGCATGCCGGCTACCATTTTCAGCAGCGTGCTTTTGCCGCAGCCCGAGGGGCCGAGCAAGGTGATGAATTCGCCTTCGGCAATCGTCAGGTCGACGGGCAACAGCGCCTGGGTGCCGTTGGGGTAGGTCTTCTCGGCGGAGAGGATTTCCACCGCTGGCGTGGCGTGGGCCGTAGCGACCTGTGAAGGTGGCGGTGCAAGGGTAACGGGGTCGACGCGGTTCATTCAGAAGCCTTTCGAGGGGGCCGTGCCTTGGACGCTTCTTCTGAAGGCTCCAAATGCCGGCCCCTGTGTTTCAGGGCAAAGCGATGCTCGTTTTAGGGCAGAACCTTGAGGTCTTTCACGAACTCGGTCGTGTAGGTCTTGGCAAGTTCTACTTTCGAGGCGTCGATCAGTTTGGCTGCCACCAAGAAGTCGTAGCTGGCCTTGGCGCGCGCATCGGTCATCACGCCAATGCCTTGTGTGGCGGCGTCGCCGCCGGTGATCATGCCCATCTCTTTCAGCTTGGCCACGCTGTAGGCCAACTGGTCGTCGGTCATGTTGGGGTTGTCTTTTTTGATCAGGGCGTTGGCTGGCGCTGGGTTGGCCAGGTAGCTCTTCCAGCCTTCGGCCGAGGCCTTCACAAACGCGGCGATTTGTTTGCTGCGCTCTTTGACGGTCTTGTCCATACACGACACGGTGGTGGCGTAGGCGGGGAAGCCGTGGTCGCTGAACATCAACACGTTGGTCTTTACACCGGCCTTCTGGATGGCGTAGGGTTCAGAGGTCAGGTAGCCTTGTTGGGCGGCGTTTTTGTCGGCCACAAACGGCTGGATGTTGAAGGTGTAGGGGCGGGTTTGCTCGTCGGTGAAACCAAATTTGGTCTTGAGCCAAGGCCAGTAGCCGCGTTGTGCCTGGGCGCCAATCAACAGCGTTTTGCCCTTCAGGTCTTCGAACTTCTTCACGTCTTCGTGGGCGATCAACACCTGCGGGTCTTTCTGGAAATAAGCCGCCACGTTGACCACCGGCACGCCGCCTTCGCGCACCTGGATCATCTGGATGTCGCTCGAGCCCATGATGCAGTCGGCCTGGCCGGCGGCCATCATTTGTGTGATGTTGACTTGCGGGCCACCCATCTTGATCGTCACGTCCAGGCCGTACTTCTTGTACGTGCCTTCGGCTAGCGCCTGGTAGAAGCCACCGTGCTCGGCCTGCGCGTACCAGTTGGTCATGTAGGTGAACTTGTCTTGCGCTTGGGCCGGCATCGCTGCGAGAGCGAAGGCCGTGGCGCCGGCGAGGGCCGCGAGGGAGCGGAGACGAAACGCGATGTGCTTGCGCATGATGTGAACCTCTCGAAGTGCTAGTGGGGAAGTAACGAAGTTAGGAAGGAACGGAGAACTGGGACGCGGTGCTGCACCAAGCAAGGCTTAGGCCGCAGCCGCCGTAGCGGCGGTAAGCCCTGCCGTGGTTTGGATGAAACCGGTCTCATGCGCGCGGCCCCAGGTGGGCTTGTCGCGCACCACCCAACGCAGGGCGTGGAGTTCGGTCAGCGCTTGCACCCAGCTGTCAGACAATGTGTCGAGAATCTCGTCGCCCTGCGCGCGCGTGGCGCTGGTCGGGTCGCCAATCACGCCGCTGGGCCCGAAGTCGCGGGCTGTCCAGGCGCAGGCGGGGCGGCCGTCTTGCGACAGCAGCTTGATGGGGAAGGGCGGCGGGAAATTGGCGGCCGCACGTTCCATGTGCACGGTATCGGGGGCCAGGGCCAGCATCAAGGCGGTTTCGGAATGGCCGGCGTGCATCGACAGGCGCTTTTCTTGGTCGCTGATTTGTTTGCTCGACGCATTGGGCAGGCGCGACACGCCGTGCGGCACCACCACAAAGTCGCCGTGGCGCAAGCGCAGTTCACGCGCGGCCATCTCCAGCACCTGCGGCTGGCCGCCGTGGCCGTTGGCAAACAGCAGCTTGCGAAAACCCGAGCGGTAGACCGACTCGCCAATTTCAATGATGGTGGCGAGCAGTGTGGTGCCCGTGAGCGTCATGGTGCCGGGGAAGTGCAGGTGTTCTTCGCTCTTGCCGTAGGTGATGGTGGGCAGCGCGAAGGCGCGTACTTCGGCGGGCAGCTTCTCCAGCGCCTTGCCCATCACGCCGGAGGCGATCACGCTGTCGACCGAGCACGGCAGGTGCGGGCCGTGTTGTTCAATCGCGCCGCAGGGCAGCACGATGACGGTGTTCTCGCGGTCGGGCAGGGCGTCGATTTCGGTCCAGCTCAGGTAGGGCAGGAAGCGGTGTGGGGGGATGTAGCCGTGGAGCATGGGAGAGTCCTTGTATGACTAGGCAAAAAATGGGGTGGCGTCGCCGTGGGTCACGGCACCGTCGCGCAGCACCACACGCGTGGCGGTGCGCGAAGGCCAGCCAAAACGGTCGGCCTGGGTGAACAGCACCAGATCGGCCTTGGCGCCGACCAGCGTGGGGGTTGTGGTGGCGCTGGTGGCTGGCGCGCGTTGCAGCCAATCGCTGCGGCACAGGGTTTGCGACCACGCATCAAACGGCTCGTCGAGCTGCGCCACCAGCGCGGCGGTGCCGAGTGCTTCCACGGGGTCGAAGCTGCCTAGGCGGCAGAACGGGTCTTGCACGTTGTCGCTGGCGAACAGCAGCGGAATGCCGCGTGCTCGGATTTCTTTCACCAGCGTGATGCCGCGTTGGCGCGGCGTGCGGCCGGTCACGGCGTCTTGCAGCAGCAGGTTGGTGGCGGGCAGCGACACCACGGTGATGGGCGCGCGTGCCACCGCGTCGAGCGTGGCCAGCGCCTGCGCTTCGGGCTGGGCCGCGAGCGCACAAATGTGGCCACAGACCACGCGGCCTTCAAAGCCGATTTCGCGCAAGATGCGCGCGGTGGTCTGCAGGCCGACAGCAGCGGGTTGGAGTTCTTCGTCCACATGCAGGTCGACGTCCAGGTCGTGCGCCTGGGCGGCCAGCAGCAGGTTGCGCAGCGCGTTTTCGCTCCAGTTGGTGGAGTGCACAAAGCCGCCCAGCAAAGCATGCGGGCCGGTGGCTTTGACTACTTTGGCCAGGCGCATGGCTTGGGCTGCGTCTTCAAACAGCGGCAGCTTGATGAGGCTCACCTGTTCAAGCCGCACTTTGCCGGCCCACTCTTGCGCCAACTCGGCCATCACCGGCCAGGCCATGGGCACCGATTCGGGCTCCCACCAGTCCACATGGGTGCGCACGTGGGTGGTGCCGCAGGCCCAGGCCCACTGCAGGCCCCGGGTGGCACGCTCGCGCACGTCGGCAGGTGTCCAGTGCACACGGTCGGCCAGCATGGCGTCGATGGCACCGAGCAGACCCGGCTGTACCTGCTGCATGCGCGGCAGGGTGAAGGCTTTGTCGAGGTGGGTGTGGGCGTCAACAAAGCCGGGCAAGACCATGGTGCCGGCCAAGTTCCAGTTCTCCCGGCTTTGGGGCGTGGGCTGCGCTTCGGTAGAGGCGGGGCGCACCGCATGCACGCGCCCGGCTTCGATGCCGATGCACGCAAGCATGGGCACACCGTCGCGTTGCGGCCAGTCGGTGGGCAGCAGCCAGCGGGGCAGCCGGGCGTTGTCGAGCAAGCTGGGGGCCATGATCGTCATGCTGCGAACCTCGCCATGGCTTGGCCGACCCGTGCCATGAAGCGCTTGAGTTGCGGCTCGGTGGCCACGTTCATGTGGTAGTGGGCGTGGTAGTCCACCTTGGCCCCCTGGCCGGTCAGCCGTTTCATGTACCGCGTGACGATCTTGCGCGGCGGGTCGCCCATGTACCAGGCTACCCAGCGTGGGCGGCCATAGGTGACCACGGCCGAGATGCGCTTGATGTGGGTCAGCATGGGCTTCACGTTCGCCGGGTCGCTGATGTCGAAGGCCACGCCGGGCATGAACAGCCGGTCGAAGTACCCCTTGAGCATGGCCGGTAGGCCGAAGCACCAAGTTGGGAAGCAGAAGACGATGGCCTCGGCCCACATCAGCCGGTCGACGTAGGTCTGCAGCGGCGCACGGTTGCTGGGCACGTCGTGGTAGCCCAGGCGCTCTTCGCGCGACAGCACGGGGTTGAAACCTTCGGCGTAGAGGTCGCAGTCGTCCACCTCGTGCCCGGCCGCGCGCAGGTTGGTTAAGACCTGCTGGTGCAGGGCGGCATGGAAGCTGGTTTCGACCGGATGGCAGTAGACGACAAGCACACGCATGGTATTTGACCGCTTAATCAGAGCAAGTGGTCAGGTTTTATGCAAAGGGCGTGCCAGCGCCTTGAGGCTGGTTTGCACCAGCTTGGCGCGTTGGGTGTTTGAAAGAGGTTTGAGCGCCCCGTATTCGGAGCGTCAGGCCAGGCTTAGGGCTTGATGCCGCAGCCGGAGAGCACGAACTGGATGAGTTCTTTGGCCACCTGTTCGCGGTCTAGGGGCGTTTCGGGGCCGGTGCCCATCATCACGCGCGCTTGCAGGGCGTAGTCGGCGTGGTACTGGGTCATGGCCCAGATGTGCTGCAGCAGCAGGCGCGCGTCCAGCGGGCGCATTTGGCCGCGCGCGATCCAGCCGTTGATGATGTCGATCTTCTTTTGCGTCCAGGCCTGCGAATTCGGCCAATAGCCTTCAAGGTTGCGACCGCCGTCGAGCACTTCGCGCGTGAAGATGCGCGACATCTCAGGCGCATCAAATGCGTGGTCGAGCTTCTTGCGGATGTAGTCGCTGAGCACGGCGGCTGGGTCATTGGTGGCGTGGTCGAACGAGAACACCACCTTCCACGCATGCAGCACCTGCATCAGCAGCTCTTCGTAAAGCTCTTCTTTGCCGGCGATGTAGTAGTGCAGTTGCGGCTTGGTCAGGCCGGCGCGTGCGGCGATGGCCTGGGTGGATGTGCCTTTGAGTCCGTGCAGGCTGAACTCTTCAATCGCCGCCGCGCGGATCGCCGCCATGATGCGCTCGCGCCCCGGGCGCGCCCGAGACAGCGGGCCGTCGGGCTGGGGCATTTCCTGGAGGGCGGCGGGGGACGGGTAACTGTGTTCCACGATGGGGGCTAGACGGGCGGCTGTGCGGAGTGCGGGTAGGGAATGGTAGCGCCTTCGCGCAAACACCCCACGGTATTGCATCCCACGCATGAGTGGATGCCACATCAGCATGCAGACAGTTACAGCATGGCACGTGTTTTGTATCCAAATAGAGGCCCCGGTTTTCTTTTTCTTTGTTTGTTCAACAACCCTTAAAAGGATGCTTTCTATGTACAGCTCTTCCCGTTTGCGTGGGTTCGCCGCCGCTGCAGCGCTTTTGGCCGCCACCGCCATCGTGCATGCCCAAACCGCCTTGCCCAATGTGGTGATCCTCGCCACCGGCGGCACCATTGCCGGCGCTGGCGCCTCGGCCATCAACAGCGCTACCTATGCAGCCGCCAAGGTGGGCGTGGACAAGCTGATTGCGGGCTTGCCTGAACTCTCCAAAATCGCCAACGTGCGTGGCGAACAGGTGTTCCAGGTCGCCTCTGAAAGCCTGACCAACGACAACCTGCTGACCCTGGCCAAGCGTGTTTCGGCCCTGGCCAAGCAGCCCGATGTGGACGGCATCGTCATCACCCACGGCACCGACACGGTGGAAGAAACCGCCTATTTCCTGACGCTGACCGTGCACACGAACAAACCCATCGTGATGGTGGCTTCGATGCGACCCGGCACGGCCTTGTCGGCCGACGGCGCGCTGAACCTGTTTGATGCGGTAAGCGTTGCGGGCAGCAAAGACGCCATGGGTAAGGGCGTGTTGTTGACCATGAACGACAGCATTGAAAGCGGTCGTGACGTCAGCAAGAACGTCAACATCAAACCCAGTGCTTTCACCAGCCAATGGGGCTCGCTGGGCATGGTGGTGGAAGGCCGTAACTACTGGTTCCGCGCGCCGGTGAAGCGCCACACCATGAACTCCGAGTTCGACATCGACACCATCAACGCACTGCCCAACGTGGAAATCGCCATGGGCTACGAAGGCGTGTCTTCCACCGCCATCGACGCGCTGGGTAAAAGCGGCATCAAGGCGCTGGTCCACGCCGGCCCGGGCAATGGCTCGGTGGCCGACCGTATCGTGCCCAGCCTTCAAAAGGTGCGCGCCGACGGCGTTGTGGTGATCCGTTCTTCGCGTGTGCCAGATGGTTTTGTGATCCGCAACGCCGAGCAGCCTGACGACAAATACGACTGGGTGGTGGCGCACGACCTGCGCCCACAAAAGGCCCGCATCTTGGCCATGGTGGCCATGACCAAGACCAGCGACACCAAAGAACTGCAACGCATCTTCTGGGAATATTGATCTAGCCGCGCCGCTAACGGCGCGTGATCAGCCCCGCTCAAAAACCTGGCGTGTCAGTCGATGCGCCAGGTTTTTCTTCTTTCCACGCGGCGCGTGGATTTGGACTCTTGGCCGTTCTCGCTGTTGTCTCCGCCCGGGATGCCGGGTTGTGGTGTGGGCAGGCGACCTTCGCGCCAGTCTCGGGCCAATTGGCGTGCAGCGCGGCCCGCAGCACGGCGGCGCTCGCGGCGCCGTTTGGCATACAGCCACCAAGCCAAAGCGCCGCCCATCACGGCGAGCAGGGCGAACCAGCAGAGCGCGATCACAAACGTCCAAAATACGTGTAGTTGGTCTTCCATGGGGTAAAAAACGGATCCGGTGAGGGGCTGCGGGCGGCTGTGGCCGGCAGCGGGCGCGAAGTCGCGCGGTTTGTTTCATTATGAAACATTTGACCAACCACCTCGTCTGTGGGGTAACCCTATAGGTAACTTTGACTGTGAAAAAAGTCACAGCTGCAAGCGGACTTAGCCTCAGCGCGAGTCGCCCGTAAAATGTTTGTTTACCCCGGACGCCACGCGCCGTGGAGCCACAGGCTTCACGGTGTTGCTTCCGTTTTCTGCGGCAACGCAGTTGCACCCACTTGCCAGACCTTCATGTTGACATTCCAGCAAATCATTCTGAAATTGCAGTCCTATTGGGCTGACCAGGGTTGCGCGCTTTTGCAGCCTTATGACATGGAGGTCGGCGCCGGTACATCGCATACAGCTACATTTTTGAGAGCGATTGGCCCAGAACCGTGGAAAGCCGCTTATGTGCAGCCCAGCCGCCGCCCGAAAGACGGCCGCTACGGCGAGAACCCCAACCGCTTGCAGCACTACTACCAATACCAGGTGGTGCTCAAGCCCGCGCCGGCCAACATCCTGGAGCTGTACCTCGGCTCGCTCGAAGCGCTGGGTTTTGACTTGAAGAAAAACGACATTCGTTTCGTGGAAGACGATTGGGAAAACCCAACCCTGGGCGCCTGGGGCCTGGGCTGGGAAGTCTGGCTCAACGGTATGGAAGTCACGCAGTTCACCTACTTCCAGCAGGTCGGCGGTATCGACTGTAAGCCGGCCACCGGCGAAATCACCTACGGCCTGGAGCGCCTGGCCATGTACCTGCAGGGCGTAGACAACGTCTACAACCTGAAGTGGACCGAAGGCTTGAGCTATGGCGACGTCTACAAGCAAAACGAAGTCGAACAATCGACCTACAACTTCGAGCACAGCGACGCTGACTTTCTGTTCACCGCCTTCAACGCGCACGAAAAACAAGCCAAGCACCTGATGGAACAACAACTGGCGCTGCCCGCCTACGAGCAGGTGCTCAAGGCCGCACACAGCTTCAACCTGCTGGACGCACGCGGCGCCATCAGCGTGACCGAACGCGCCGCCTACATCGGCCGCATTCGCAACCTCGCCCGCAGCGTGGCGCAAAGTTATTACGAGAGCCGCGAGCGCCTGGGTTTCCCGATGGCACCGCGCGAATGGGTAGAACAGATGAGCAAGAAGGCCGCTTGAGCAGGACCATGACGACTATGAGTATTTCCACCCAAAACCTGCTGGTTGAACTGTTTGTTGAAGAGCTGCCACCTAAGGCGCTGAATAAGCTCGGCAACGCTTTTGCCAGCGTGCTGTTCGACCAACTCGCCGCCCAAGGCCTCACCGCTGCTGGCGCCAAGCTCACCGCTTACGCTTCGCCACGCCGCTTGGCTGCGCACATCACGCAAGTCGCTGCGCGCGCCGAAGACAAAGCCGTATCGCAAAAACTCATGCCCGTAAGCGTGGGCCTGGATGCGGCTGGCAACGCCACGCCCGCATTGCTCAAACGCCTGGGCGCACTCGGTGCCGGCCCTGAAGCCGTTGCCGGTTTGAAGCGCGCCGTCGACGGCAAGGCCGAAGCCCTGTTTTACGACAGCATGGTGGCTGGCGCCGCGCTGGCCGATGGCCTGCAAAAAGCCTTGGCTGAAGCCATCGCCAAGCTGCCGATTCCCAAGGTCATGTCTTACCAGTTGGAAACCGGCTGCGAGCTGCCAGGCTGGACCAGCGTGAGCTTTGTGCGCCCTGCTCACGGCCTGGTGGCTTTGTACGGCAATGATGTGGTGCCCGGCGTGACCGCCCTGGGCTTGACCGCCGGCCGCGACACCCACGGTCACCGTTTCGAAGCGCGCGTCGACCCCGTGGTGCTGGCAAACGCCGACAGCTACGCCACGCAACTGCGCGAAGAAGGCGCCGTGATCGCCAGCTTTGCCGAGCGCAAGGCCGAGATCGCACGCCAGTTGGCTGCCGCTGCGGCCAAGGTCGGCGGTGGTGTCAAACCGATTGAAGACGACGCGCTGCTCGACGAAGTGACCGCCCTGGTCGAGCGCCCGAACGTGTTGACCTGCGCCTTCGAGACCGAGTTTCTGGCCGTGCCGCAAGAGTGCCTGATCCTCACCATGAAGGCCAACCAAAAGTACTTCCCGCTGCTGGACGCGCAAGGCAAACTCACACACCAATTCTTGGTGGTCAGCAACATCGCCCCGGCCGATGCCAGCGCTGTGACCGGCGGCAACGAACGTGTGGTGCGCCCACGCCTGGCTGACGCCAAATTCTTCTTCGACCAAGACCGCAAAAAGACCTTGGCCTCGCGTGTCGAAGGCCTGGGTAAAGTGGTCTATCACAACAAGCTTGGCACCCAAGGTGAACGTGTGCAGCGCGTGCGCGCCATTGCCGCCGCCATTGCGCAGCAACTGAAGTTTGACGCCACCCAACTGCAGCAAGTCGACCAGGCCGCACAACTGGCCAAGACCGACTTGGTGACCGACATGGTGGGCGAGTTCCCCGAACTGCAAGGCACCATGGGCCGCTACTATGCGCTCAACGATGGCCTGCCTGAAGCTGTGGCCGACGCCATTGAAGACCACTACAAACCACGCTTTGCCGGCGACAGCTTGCCGCGCAACCCCGTGGGTGTGGTCACCGCGCTGGCTGACAAGCTGGAAACGCTGATTGGCATGTTCGGCATTGGCAACCTGCCCACCGGCGACAAGGATCCGTTCGCGCTGCGCCGCCATGCCTTGGGCGTGCTGCGCATGTTGACCGAACAGCAACTCGCGCTTGAGTTGACGCCGCTTGTTGCCGCCGCGTTTGCCGCCTTTGGCGAAAAGCTGAGTGGTGACGTGGCTGCCGCCCAGCAAGCGTTGCTGGCCTTCGTCTACGATCGCTTGGCCGGTTCGCTGCGCGAACAAGGCTACAGCGCGCAAGAGGTCGACGCCGTGCTGGCGCTGCAACCACAACGCCTGGCTGAAGTGCCCAAGCGCCTGGCCGCCGTGCGTGCCTTTGCCGCCTTGCCCGAAGCCGCAGCGCTGGCCGCAGCCAACAAGCGCATCGGCAACATCTTGAAGAAAGCCGGCGACACCGAGGCCGATGCCCACGTGAGCGAACTGCTGTTGCACGAGCCCGCCGAAAAGGCTTTGTTTGCCACCACGCAAACCATCGCCCCACAAGCGCAGGCCTTGTTCGCTGCTGGCGACTACACGGCTTCGCTGCAGGCGCTTGCCGCGCTGCGTGCGCCGGTCGATGCCTTCTTTGATGGTGTGATGGTGAATGCAGAGCAGGCAGACTTGCGCCTCAACCGCCAAGGCTTGCTGAAGGTGCTGCACCAAGCCATGAACCAAGTCGCCGACTTGTCCAAACTCGCGGCATAGTCCTTTGTTCCCCACCCAACGCCCGGCCATGAAATACATCATCCTTGACCGTGATGGCACCATCAACGAAGACAGCGACCAGTTCGTCAAGTCGGCCGATGAATGGATTCCGTTGCCCGGCGCGTTGGAGGCGATTGCGCGCTTGAACCACGCCGGTTGGCATGTGGTGATCGCGTCGAACCAATCGGGTTTGGGACGTGGTTTGTTTGACGTGGCCTCGCTCAATGCCATGCACGCCAAGATGCACCGGCTGTTGTCGGCCGTTGGCGGGCGCATCGACGCGGTGTTTTACTGCCCGCATGCGCCGGGCGATGCGTGCACCTGCCGCAAGCCCTCGCCGGGTTTGTTCGAGCAGATCGGCGAACGCTTTGGTACCGAGCTGGCGGGCGTGCCGACGGCGGGCGACAGTGCGCGCGACCTGCAAGCCGGCGTGGCCGCAGGCTGCGAGCCGCACGTGGTGCTGACCGGCAAGGCCGCACAGTACCGAGGGCGCAGCTTGCCGGCCGAGTTTCCGGTGGGCACCTACATCCACGAGGACTTGTCGGCCTTCGCCAACTTCATCATCGGCCGCGAAGCCGAGGCGCGTGCGGCGTAAGCTTCGTCATTCGCTTCGTTATTCGCGCGTTCACGACTTTTCTGGTTTGCGCTACTATTTGCTACTGAAACGGTAGCTGTTTGCGCGCGTCCTCTTTGCCTCAAGAGCAAAAATAATCTTATGTCTTTTATCCGTTCGGTTTTGCATTTGCTGTGGATGGTCGTGACCGTGGTGCCTTGGGCGCTGATGGTGTTGGTGGCCTCGTTGTTCTTGTCGTCCACCCAGCTGTATTGGCTGTGCGCGCGCTGGCTCAAGCTGGCAGTAGACGGTGGCACGGTCATTCTGGGAATTCAAAACCGCATCACCGGCTTTGAAAATTTGCCGACCGAGACCAAGGCGCCTGCGGTGTTGCTGGTGAAGCACCAGTCCACCTGGGAGACGTTTGTGATGCCGGCCATCATGCCGCACCCCCTGGCCTATGTATTCAAGCGCGAACTGCTGTACGTGCCGTTTTTCGGCTGGGCCATGGGTCGCCTGGACATGATCCACATCGACCGCAGCCAGCGCGCCAAGGCGTTCAACAAAGTGGTCGAACAAGGCCGCCGCCTGCTCAATGAAGGCACTTGGGTCATCATGTTCCCCGAGGGCACGCGCATTCCGCGCGGCGAGGTCGGCCAATACAAGTCGGGCGGCACGCGCCTGGCCATCGAGTGTGGTGCGCCGGTGATTCCGATTGCCGTGACGTCCGGCAAATGCTGGCCACGCAAAGCGTTCTTGAAGAAGCCTGGCATCGTCGACATCTCCATCGGCAAACCCATTCCAAGCGAAGGCCGCAAGGCCGACGAACTCATGCAGGAAGTGCAAGCCTGGATCGAAGCCGAAATGCGCCGCCTGGATCCAGAGGCTTACGAGAAGAAGTAAGCGAAGCCTTCGCCCATGCCCACCAGCAAGCTCAAGCAACTGCTGCAATACACGCTGGATTTGTTCGAGCCGGCGTTGATGCCTGCGCCCGCACCCGAGCCTGCCTCTACGCCGGCGCCGCCCAAGCCTCGGGCGCCACAGCGGCCACGCGTCAGCCGCAACAAAGTCGCCGAGCCTGCAGGCGCGGCAGGCCTGGCCGGCACCAAGCTGGAGCCCGCGCGCTTTCACCACCCGCGTGCCAACCGTTTGGCGCACCTGCCGGGGGCCGAAGTAGGCTTTGAGTTCAAGCGCGCCAAGCGGCGCACCATCGGTTTCTTGGTCGGTGTGGATGGCCTGACCGTGCGCGCGCCCAAGTGGGTGCCATTGGCCGAGGTCGACGCGGCGGTGATGGAAAAGGCCAGTTGGATTCTGCAAAAGCTCGGCGATGCACGGCTGCGTGCCCAACGCCAGGAAGGCGCACGCATCGACTGGCGCGACGGGGCCGAATTGCCCTACCTCGGCACGCGTGTGCAACTGGTGCTCGACCCGACCCAGGCACTGGGCAAAGCTGGCGCGGTGTTAGAGGCCGAGGTGCCTGCCGATGGCACCATACGCAAGTTGTTTGTGGGCCTGCCGCATGATGCCCAGCCCGAGCAGATCCGCGATGTGGTGCAAGCCTGGCTGATGCGCCAAGCCAAAGCCATTTTTCTGGAGCGATTGCAGCACTTTGCGCCGTTGCTGGGCGTGCAGTGGAAGAAACTGAGCTTGTCGAACGCTGGCACCCGCTGGGGCAGTGCCAGCACCAGCGGCGCCATTCGCCTGAACTGGCGCTTGGTGCATTTCTCGATGCCGGTGATCGACTACGTGGTGGCGCACGAGCTGAGCCATCTGCGCGTGATGGACCACAGCCAGCGCTTCTGGGACACCGTGGGCACCGTGATGCCCGACTACGCAGAGCGGCGCGGGTTACTTAAGCAGGTGCCGATCCCAAAGTGGGATTAACCGTTCTGCGGTTTAACTAAGCCCTCAGGCCGTCAGGCAGACAAAGCGCATCACCATCTCGACCACACTGTCGCGCCGCTTGGCGATGGTCTCGGGGTCGTCAAAATCGTATTTGAAGATCAGCGAAAAAGTGTGCCGGTTGGCCACGTTGAACACACACAGCGAGCTGATCGACATGTGCAAATCCAGCGCATCGATACCTGGCCGAAACACACCTTCTTGAATGCCACGCTCGCAGATGGCCGAGATGGTGGTGATGGCCGTGGCGTTGAGCTCGCGGATGGTGGGGCTTTGCGCCAGAAACTCGCCACGGTGCAGGTTTTCATTGGCCACCAGGCGAATGAACTCCGGGTTGGCAAAGTGGTGGTCGTAGGTAAAGGCCACCAGCTTGCGCAGCGCCTCTTCGGGTGGCAGGGTTTCCAGGTGCGACTCGGTCTCGATGTCGCGAATGTCTTGGTAGGCCTTTTCCAGCACCGCCAGATACAAGCCCTTCTTGCTACCAAAATAGTAGTAGATCATGCGCTTGCTGGTTTGCGTGGACTCGGCAATCGCATCGATGCGCGCGCCGCTCAAGCCGCGTTCGGCAAACTCCCGGGTCGCCACGTCCAGAATGTCGGACATGGTGCGCTGCGGGTTGTTGGTGCGCGACGGGCGGGCGGCACCGGCGTCTGGGTGAGTCGCTTCGGGGCTGGTTTCAGCACTGGCTATTTCTTGCATAGGAGGCATAGCATAGCCAAACCCGCCGTGGTTTGACGGCGCCCGCGCGATGCGGGCGCCCGAATCTTGCCGCAGGGCTTCACAGCCGCGCGACATCACACCAGTCAACCTTAAACCACCGCCACCTTGAAGGTGTAGGTGCTGGTGGAGCTGCCGTCTGGCGACACCACTTCCACTGTGATGGTGCTGCCTGCGGCTACCGCCACCGAGGTACTGTTGCCTTGCGCTAGCGCCGTGCCGTTGACCTTCATCGACGAGATCTTGTTCGACATGGCGGTGGGCTTGATGACGATGCTGCTGGTGCCAGCGGGCACGTTCACGGTGTAGACGTAGGTCCACGGGTCAAACTTGTTGGGCAGGGTGTTGGGTGTGCCGTTGGCGGGCGCCGCCCAGTACACGTTCACGCCGACCAGAGTGCCGCCGGTGAACTGCACGTTGCTCAGCACCGAGTACTTCTTGTAGCCGTCGGCGCTGTTGTAGTTCACGCTCACGGCGGTGGGGAAAGCCGTGGTGGGTGCGCTCAAGTAGTCCACTGCTGCGGCGTATTTGCCGATGGGGCCAATCGCCATCCAGTTCTTGTCGCGCCACATGTCGCCCACGATGCTCATGCGGTCGCCGCCCTTGGTGCCGCCGCGAATCGACGGCTTGGTGACGCTGTTGCCTTGGTCGATGATCTGCTGAAAGCACTTCACAAAGTTGTTGATGCAGTCCATGCCCACCGAGGTTTCCTGGTGCGCGTTGGTCACTTCAACAATCACGCCCGAGGTGCTGCTCTTTTGGTAGTTGGCAATAAGCTGTTGTGTGAGCGACAGGAATAGGTCCACCTTCACACTTTGGTATTGCGTGGTGTCGGCCGTGTGTGGGCGGTTGCAGCCCCACATGTCCGAGCCCAGCACCCAGCCCGGCTGGTTGATGATGAAGGTCACCGTGCCGTTGGTGTGGCCGGGCTGGATGTAAGCCGTGCCCTGCACGTTGCCCAGGTTGAACACCTGGCCGTCGGTCAACGCCACGGCGGCTGTGCCCGCTGCCTTGAAGTCCGCGCGGCTCGAAGCCATGAACGCTGCCTTCTCGATGCCCGATGCGTACAGCGTGATGCCCGCCGAGGTGAAGTTGTATATCTGCTCGGCGTGGTCCGGGTGGTTGTGGCCGACGATGATGTCGTACGGCTTGGTGGCCAGCGTGTCGATGAAGGTCTTGAGGTTGGCCTTCTGGTAGTCGTACTCGCCCGCATCAAACACCATGCCGCGCGTCGTGCCTTCCACGTAGAACACAAACGCCTGGTAGTACTCGGCCGGGTTGTTGATCTTCCACACCGTGGGCGTGGTGGCGGTGCCGGGGTGCATCAGCTTGGCCTGGAATTGGCCGACGTTGGGGCGCACGATGTTCCAGGTGAACTCGCGCACCACGCTGCTGACCAGGCCGTCTTTGATGGCCACGGCCTTCAGGCGGTAGAAGCGCGAGTCGGTGGTCGAGGTCAGCGGGTTGACGAACTGCAGCACGCCATCGGCGGTGAAGTCGTACAGCGCGCTGGCGGGGGTGGGGTCGGCGGGTTCCTTGCCGTCGAAGGTCACGGTGTAGTAGATCTTTGCGCCATCGGTGGGCGTGGAGATGCGCACATAGCGGCGCGGTGCGGCGGTGCCGGCCTTGCACATCACTTGGGGTGGTGCCACGCGGGTGCTGGTGATGCTGGCCAGGATAGCCTTGGCTTCGTCGACCGACAACGTACCGGCGGGCGAGAACAGTGTCGCGCTGGTGCCCTTCAGGTAGCCAGCGGCCACCATGGCATTCACGCTGGCGAGTTTGCTGGCGCTGATGGAGGCCGCGTCGGTGAAGGCGGTCAGTGCGTTGGTGCTGACGGCCGGGATCTTGAACGCCTTGACGTAGATATCGGCCGCGTCTTCGCGGGTGATGCTGCGCGCGGGCCCGAAGCTGCCACCGGCGCCGCTGATGATGCCTTCTTCGAGCGCCGTCTCAATCTGCTTGGCCAGTGGCGTGGTGCCAAACACCACGTCGGTAAACGTGGGTTGCACAGCCTTGTACTGGTCGTTGTATTCAGACGAATGCACCCAGTCGAAGTAGTCGGAAATCGTGGCCACAAAACCGGCGCGGCTGATGGCGGTGCTGCCCGAACCCAGCGCCGCTCCGTTGTCACCCCCACCGCCGCCGCAACCCGACAGCGCCACGGTGGACGCCAAGGCGGCCGGCATGCCGAGCAACTGCGCAAACAAGCGGCGCGACATCTTGCCGGTGAGCAACTGGTCGTCGTTGTCGGGCAGTGCCGTCAAAAAGGACGGGTTGGAGGAAGCGTTTGTTGTTCTGGATTTTTGGGCCATGTTGTCTCCTGGATGGATTGATTTTTGTAAACGTACTGGATCGTACATTTGTGAGACGGCCTGTGGACGCGTGAAATAGCTAGGGCTTTCCCGGTGTTGCGGGCAGGGGTGTGGAGCGCGTATTTACGCGTGTGCTGGCGTGCGCCGGCATGTGCGTGAGCGCCCGAGCGTGCGCGTCAGCGCGTCTGCGCGCGTGCAAGTTCGCGCGCGAAAAAAGACGGCCCCCGCCAGTGGGCCGGCTGCGTTAAAACCAGCCGAAGGGGTTTAAGCCTGTACCGGCAGCGCCATGGTTTCGCCAGCAGGCTGCACAGCCTTGGCAACCTGGCGTAAGCCCTGCGCCGTGGGGCGAAAGCGGTAAACGCCATCGGCACCGCGTACGCGCTGCAGGTCGCCATCCACCCACAGCTTGTGCAAATGCGCGATGGCCTCACCCATGGCAAACGTGGTTTGGTGCACGTCGAGCTGGCGCTTGAACAGCACCGGCAGCACATCGGCGGCGCTGCACGGCGCGGCCTGGGCGGCGGCCAACACATGGGCCAGGTGCTCACGGTGGTGGTCGTGCAACTGCTGGATGCGGGTGTGCAGGCCGCGAAACGGCCTGCCGTGGGCGGGCAGCGTCAAGGTGTCGCGCGGCAGCGGGGCAAACTTGTCGATCGAGTCCAAAAACTCCTGCAACGCATTCGCCTCGGGCTCGGTGTCGTACACGCTCACGTTGGTCGAGATGCGCGGCAGCATCATGTCGCCGCCCAGCAGCAGCGGCGTGCCTGGCCCTTCGCTGTACAGCGCGATGTGCTCGGGGGCATGGCCATAGCCGCTGATGCATTGCCACACGCGGCTGCCAATGCGCAGCGTGTCGCCGTCGCGCATGCGGTGGAATTTGCGTGGCACGTCGGGCACCAGCTCGGCGTAGTAGTTGTTACGGCCGCGAATGGCGGCCAGCACCTCTGGCGTTTGCAACCCGTGCGCCGAGAAGAACGCGGCCGCCGCCTCGCCACCGTTGGCACTGGCACCTTGTGAAAACAGCCGGGCCACGTAGTAGTCAGTGGCGCTGATCCACAGCGGGGCTTGCCAGCGTTCACAGAGCCAGTGTGCCAGGCCAATGTGGTCGGGATGCATGTGGGTGACGATGACGCGCAGGATGGGTAGACCGCCGAGCATGGTGGCAAAAATCTGCTCCCACTGCGCGCGGGTCTTGTCGCTGCTAATGCAGCAGTCCGCCACCGTCCAGCCCTGCACCTTGGCGCCGCTGCCGTCGGCGGCATCGATCTCGTCGCGCAGCAGCCAAAGGTTGATGTGGTCTAGCGCGAACGGCAGCGCCATGCGAATCCAGAACACACCGGGCGCCACCTCCACGGTTTGGCCGGGGGCGGGCAGGGTGTCGCCAAGGGGGTAATCGAGCTGACTTTCAAGAGCGTTCATGCAATCGCCTTTTTAGGACATAATTGACGTTTACGTAAACGTCAACTTGTGGGCGCATTGTAAGCAACTGCCGCGCAGCTTGCAGTCACCCTCGCTTTTACCTTCACGCACCTTCAGGACGGCCACCATGGGTATCACTTACACCATCAGCGACCTCGCCAAAGAGTTTGACCTGACCACGCGCGCCATGCGGTTCTATGAAGACATGGGCCTGCTGCAGCCCGAGCGTGAAGGGCCCGGCGGCCGTAACCGCATCTACAGCGCCCGCGACCGCACACGCCTGAAACTCACGCTGCGCGCCAAGCGCCTGGGCCTGAGCCTGACCGAGGCCAAAGAGATCATCGACATGTACGACCACCCGCGTGACACCGGGCCGCAGTTGAAGAAATTCCTGGCCGTGCTGGGTGCGCACCGCCAGCAACTTGAAGACCAATTGACCGAGCTGACGGCCAACCTCGACGAGGTCAAAGCCCATGAAGAAGAGGCGCGGGCCTTGTTGGCCAAGTCGGAAAAAGGTTCGGAAAAAGGTGCGGGTAAGGCCCCAGCCAAAACACCCGCCAAGACCGCAGCCAAGCGCAAGGTGGCCGCATGAGCGACAACCCCTACTTTCAGCGCGTCAAAGCCAGCTTTGACCGCCAAGGCATGATGGTGCACCTGGGCGCGCGCCTGCTGCGCGTTGAAAAAGGCTTGTGCGAAGTGGCGCTGCCGTATTCCGACAAGGTAACCCAGCAGCAGGGCGGCTTCCACGGTGGCGCCATGGGCGCGCTGGCCGACATTGCGGGTGGTTACGCCGCGCTCACCGTCTGCCCCGAAGGCATGGAGGTGGTCACCGTCGAATACAAGGTCAATTTTCTGGCCGCCTTTCAGCAGGGCGAAATCGTCGCCACCGGTCGCGTGGTCAAAGCCGGCAAACGCATCATCGTGACCACGGCCGAAGTGCAACACGTGGCGGCCGACGGCACGCGCAAAGACTGCGCCGTGATGCAGCAAACGCTGGCGCCGGTGCCCATGACGGCAGCACCGTAAAGATTCAAAAATTCAAACGTGAGGAGACAAACATGACGCTACCCGGACTCAACTTCCAACTCGGTGAAGACATCGACGCGCTGCGCGACGCGGTCTACGAATTCGCCCAGGCCGAGATCGCGCCCCGCGCAGCCGAGATCGATGCCAAAGACCAGTTCCCCATGGACTTGTGGCGCAAGATGGGCGAACTGGGGGTGCTGGGCATTACCGTGTCTGAAGAGTACGGCGGCGCCAATATGGGCTACCTGGCGCACATGGTGGCGATGGAAGAAATCAGCCGCGCTTCGGCCTCTGTGGGCTTGTCGTACGGCGCGCACAGCAACCTGTGTGTCAACCAAATCAAGCGCAACGGCACCGAGGCGCAGCGCGCCAAATACCTGCCCAAGCTCATCAGCGGTGAACATGTGGGCGCACTCGCCATGAGCGAGCCGGGCGCGGGCTCCGACGTCATCAGCATGAAGCTCAAAGCCGAAGAAAAGAATGGCTACTACCTGCTCAACGGCACCAAGATGTGGATCACCAACGGCCCCGACGCCGACACGCTGGTGGTCTACGCCAAGACCGAACCCGAGCTGGGTGCGCGTGGTGTCACGGCTTTCTTGATCGAGAAGGGCATGCCCGGCTTCTCCATCGCGCAAAAGCTCGACAAACTGGGCATGCGTGGCAGTCACACCGGCGAGCTGGTGTTCCAGAACGTCGAGGTGCCAGCGGCCAACGTGCTGGGCAACCTCAATGGTGGCGCCAAGGTGTTGATGAGCGGGCTGGACTACGAGCGCGCGGTGCTCACCGGCGGGCCGCTGGGCATCATGCAGTCGGTCATGGACAACGTGATTCCCTACATCCACGATCGCAAGCAGTTCGGCCAAAGCATTGGCGAGTTTCAGCTCATCCAAGGCAAGGTGGCCGACATGTACACCGTGCTGCAAGCCGGCCGCTCGTTTGCCTACACCGTGGCCAAAAACCTCGACCTGCTGGGCGCCGACCACGTGCGCCAGGTGCGCAAAGACTGCGCCTCGGTGATTCTGTGGTGCGCCGAAAAAGCGACGTGGATGGCTGGTGAAGGCGTGCAGATTTTTGGTGGCAACGGCTACATCAACGAGTACCCGCTGGGCCGCCTGTGGCGCGATGCCAAGCTGTACGAAATTGGCGCCGGCACCTCGGAAATCCGCCGCATGCTGATTGGCCGCGAACTGTTCGCCGAGACCATGTGATGCGGGCCATGGAATGTGTGATGCGTCGTCGGCAATCTCGCCTAAGTCATCAGTCGCAGTCAGGCTTGCGGCGCATGGAACTGCTTGGTAACCAACTTTCGGCAAAATACTCCCTATGACACATTCCATTTCTGACATTTTTGCGAACAACCGCGCTTGGGCTGCCCAAATGGAGCGTGAGCGGCCCGGTTTCTTCACCGAACTGATGGCCCAGCAACGGCCCAAGTACATGTGGATTGGCTGCTCTGATAGCCGCGTGCCCGCCAACGAAATCATGGGCCTGGACCCAGGTGAAGTGTTCGTGCACCGCAATGTGGCTAACGTGGTGGTGCATTCGGACTTGAACGCGCTGTCCACTGTGCAATTCGCGGTCGACGTGATCAAGGTCGAGAACATCACCGTTGTGGGCCACTACGGTTGCTCGGGTGTGGCTGCGGCCCTGGCGGGTCAGCGCGTCGGTTTAGCCGACAACTGGCTGCGCCACATCCAGGATGTGCGCGACCGCCACTGGCACCTGCTCAACGCCACCCCCGAGGCGTATCGCCACGACATGCTGGTCGAGCTGAACGCCATCGAACAAGTGGTGAACGTGTGCCAAAGCACGGTGATGATTGACGCCTGGGCGCGCGGCCAAAAGGTTGCGGTGCACGGCTGGGTGTACGGCATTCACGACGGCCTGTTGCAATCCCTGAAGATCACTGTCAGCGACTTCGACTCGCTGGAGGCAGCTTACAAGTCCGCCGTTCAGGGCGTGGCACAGGCTGTGCGCGGGTAGGGCACTAGGCCGACCTGACTGGCGCCAGAGAAACGTCGCAACGCATGTTTCCCCAGCGCCTGGATTCCCCGCTGGCCTATGACATGGCCAAGGCGATGATGGACGGATTTAACCGGCACTACCGGTTGTTCCGTACCGAGTCGGCCCGCGCCAAGCACCGCTTTGAAACGGCCGACTGGCACGGCCAGCAGCGCGCGGCCCGCGAGCGCATCGAGTTCTACGACCTGCGGGTGCGCGAATGCGTGATGCGCCTGGAAAAAGAATTCCGTGCCGGCCAGCAACCCATGGACGTGTGGCAGCAGGCCAAGCTGCATTACATCGGCCTTTTGGTGAACCACCACCAGCCCGAGTTGGCGGAGACGTTTTTCAACTCCGTCACCACCAAGATCCTGCACCGCACCCACTTCCACAACGACTTCATTTTTGTGCGGCCGGCGGTCAGCACCGAATACATCGAGAACGCTGAGCACGAAAAGAAACCCAGCTTCCGCGCCTATTACCCCACGCTGGAAACGCTAGAAGCGGTGCTGCTAAAGGTGATGCAAGAGTTCGACCTGCAGCGTGCCTTTGAAGACTTACCGCGCGACGTGGCCTCGGTAGGGCAGGCCTTACGCGCGCAGTTGGGTGATGTGAGAGAGGTGAAGTTACGCGCCAACTTTCAGATCCAGGTGCTCTCCAGCCTGTTCTTCCGCAACAAGGGCGCCTACGTGTGTGGCAAGGTGATCAACGGCTTTGGCGAGCACCCGTTCACGCTGCCGATTCTGCACAACGCGAGCGGCCAACTCACCATCGACGCGGCGCTGTTTGGTGAGGACGAGTTGCTCAAACTCTTCAGCTTTGCACGTGCCTACTTCATGGTCGACATGGAGATCCCGTCGGCCTATGTGCAGTTTTTGCGCAGCATGATGCCGCGCAAACCGCGCAACGAAATCTACACCGCGCTGGGCCTGGCCAAGCAGGGCAAGACGCTGTTCTACCGCGACTTCTTGCACCACCTGCGCCACTCCAGCGACAAGTTCCGCATCGCACCCGGCATCAAGGGCATGGTGATGTTGGTGTTTGATTTGCCCTCGTTCCCCTATGTGTTCAAGGTCATCAAAGACTACTACCCGCCGCAAAAAGACACCACGCGCGAAGGCATCAAAGCCAAGTACCAACTGGTGAAGCAGCACGACCGCGTGGGCCGCATGGCCGACACGCTGGAGTACAGCGAAGTGGCGTTTCCGCGTGCACGTTTTGACGACGCGTTGATTGCCGAGCTGGAAAAGTTTGCCCCGAGCCAGTTGGAAGTCAGCGACCGCGATGGTGATGGCCAAGCCGAAGTGATCTTGAAGCACGTGTACATCGAGCGGCGCATGATCCCGCTCAACCTCTACCTGCAAGAAGCCTTTGATGCTGGCGCGCAAGACCCACGCGGGCTGGAGCAAATCCAGCGCGCGGTGGTGGAGTACGGCAACGCCATCAAAGACCTGGTAGCGGCCAACATCTTCCCAGGCGACATGCTGTGGAAGAACTTTGGTGTGGCGCGTCACGGCAAGGTGGTGTTCTACGACTACGACGAGATTGAATACCTCACCGACTGCAACTTCCGCCGCGTGCCCACGCCGCGCACCGAAGAGGAAGAGATGAGCGGCGAGATCTGGTACCGCGTGGGCCCGAAAGATGTGTTCCCCGAAACCTTTGGCCCGTTCTTGCTGGGCAACCCTGCGGTGCGCGACGTGTTCATGCGCCACCACGCCGACCTGCTTGACATGGCGTTTTGGCAAGAGCACAAAGAGCGCATCCAGGCGGGCTACGTGCACGACGTGTTTCCCTACGACCGCGAGAAGCGGTTTGTCACCCAACGCAGCAGCCCGGTTTAGAGGCTGTACCTCTACTTCTAAGGAGATCTGAAATGTCTGAATCAATCGTGATCCTCGGTGCCGCGCGCACTCCCATGGGCAGCTTCCAGGGCGACTTCGCCGCGCTGGCCGCACACGACCTCGGCGGCGTGGCCATCAAGGCGGCGGTGGAGCGTGCGGGCGTGGCGCCTGCGGCGGTGGGCGAAGTGTTGTTCGGCAACTGCCTGATGGCCGGCCAAGGCCAAGCCCCCGCGCGCCAGGCGGCCTATAAGGGCGGCCTGCCCGACAGCGCGGGCGCCGTCACGCTCAGCAAGATGTGTGGTTCGGCCATGAAGGCCGCCATGCTGGCGCACGACCTGCTGCTGGCCGGCACACACGACGTGATGGTGGCCGGTGGCATGGAGAGCATGACCAACGCGCCCTACCTTATGCTCAAGGGCCGAGGCGGCTACCGCATGGGCCATGACCGCATCTTCGACCACATGATGCTCGACGGCCTGGAAGACGCCTACCAACCCGGCCGCTCCATGGGCACCTTTGGCGAAGACTGCGCCGCCAAATACAGCTTCACGCGCGAACAGCAAGACGCGTTTGCCACCGCCAGCGTGGAGCGTGCGCGCCACGCCACGGCCGATGGTTTGTTCAAAGCCGAGATCGCCCCAGTGTCGATTAAAGGCCGCAGCGGCGAGACCTTGGTGGAGGTAGACGAGGGCCCCGGCAAGGTGAAGATCGACAAGATCACCTCGCTCAAACCTGCGTTCAAGAAAGACGGCGGCACCATCACCGCCGCCAGCAGCTCGTCCATCAACGACGGCGCTGCCGCACTGGTGATGAGCACCGCCAGCCACGCGCAAAAGATCGGCGCCAAACCCATCGCCCGCCTGGTGGCGCACACCACCCACGCGCAGCAGCCCGAATGGTTTGCCACAGCGCCTGTGGGCGCCGTGCAAAAGCTGCTAGCCAAAACCGGCTGGAGCGTCAAAGACGTCGACCTGTGGGAAGTGAACGAAGCCTTCGCCGTGGTGCCCATGGCGCTGATGACCGAACTGGGCATCAGCCACGACATCGTCAACGTGCACGGGGGCGCTTGCGCCCTGGGCCACCCCATCGGCGCGAGTGGCGCCCGCATCATGGTCACGCTGATCCATGCGCTGCAAGCCCGTGGCAAGAAGCGCGGCATTGCCACGCTGTGTATCGGTGGGGGCGAGGCTACAGCGGTGGCGATTGAGCTGTTGTAAACACGTTTTAAAGGACGCGACCTGATGATCACCACCCTCGACCAACTCCGCAGCCTTTATGGCGAGCCCGGCGAGCGCGCATTGCGCAAGCAGTTGCCGCAGCTCGACCCACACGGCCAACGCTTTATCGCGCTGTCGCCCTTCTGCGTAGTGGCTACGGGCGGTGACGGCGGTGCGTTGCTTGACGCGTCGCCGCGCGGCGGTGCCCCTGGCTTTGTGAAAACGCCCGACGCCCACACCGTGCTGCTGCCCGATTCAAGTGGCAACAACCGGCTCGACACGTTGAGCAATCTGTTGGTCGACCCGCGCATCGGGCTGATCTTCATGATCCCCGGCGTGGACGAAACCTTGCGCATCAACGGCACGGCGCAACTGCGCGAAGAGGCTGCGTTCACCGACCTGTTCACGGCCGAGCGACAACGCTCGAAGCTGGTGATCGAAGTGCGTGTGGCTGAAGCCTATTTGCACTGCTCCAAAGCCTTCATGCGTTCGCGCCTGTGGCATGCCGACGCGAAGGTGGAACGGGCCGTGTTGCCCACCATGGGCCAGATGATCCACGACCAGATGGGCTTGGCGACCGAGCCCGAATCGCAGGCCCAGATGCTGGCGCGTTACCAGGCGCAGCTCGACCAAGAGCAAAAGGTCGGACGCTCGGCCTGATGTTGGAAACTCTTTTTTTGATAGCTGCTTGCGCTTTCTCCATAAGCGGTAGAGCCTTATTTTTCTTAAGTCCCCTATGAAAACCATTTTGGTCATTGGCGCCTCGCGCGGCATCGGTTTAGAGCTGGTGCGCCAGTACGTTGAAGAAGGCTGCCGCGTGCTCGCCACCGTGCGCAACCCGGCAGACAAAGCCGCTGTGCAAGCCTTGGGCGCCGAGGTACACGTGGTCGATGTGGCCAAGCCCGCGAGTGTGAGCGGCCTGGCCTGGACGCTCGACGGAGAAAAGATCGACGTCGCCCTTTATGTGGCGGGCGTGATTCGCCGCCCCGGTGCGTTGTCGCCGCCCACGCAAGAAGACTTCGACGCGGTGATGCACACCAACGTGCTCGGCGCCATGCAGGCGCTGCCGCAAGTCGCGCCGTTGGTGGAAGAAGCCGGTGGTGTGTTCGCATTCTTCTCGTCGTCAATGTCGCAAATCGGCAGCGTGCCCAACAGCGGCTCGTGGCTCTACCGCACCAGCAAGGCCGCGCTCAACATGGCCGTGGCTGCCGCCCAGCACGACTACCCGCGTGCGCGATTGGTGACTATCGACCCCGGCTGGGTGCAGACCGACATGGGCGGCAGCGGCGCAGCCTTGACGGTAGAGACCAGCGTGCAAGGCATTCGCAACACCTTGGCGGGGGTGACCGATGCTGACAAGGGGCAGCTGCTGCACCACGACGGCCGCAGAGCAGCGCACTGGTAAACAAACCAAACAATCGAAAAATCAATAAATCCAAAAACAAACAGGAGACAAAAACATGCTGCTCACCCAAGACCAGGAAATGATCCGCGACGCGGTGCGTGCGTTTGCCCAAGAGCAACTCTGGCCCTACGCCGCGCGCTGGGACAAGGAGCACCACTTCCCACGCGAGGCACACCAGGGCCTGGCCGCGCTCGGCGCTTACGGCATCTGTGTGCCCGAAGAACTGGGCGGCGCCGGGCTCGATTACTTGTCGCTGGCGCTGGTGCTCGAAGAAATTGCGGCGGGTGACGGCGGCACCAGCACCGCCATTAGCGTGACCAACTGCCCGGTCAACGCCATCCTGCTGCGCTACGGCAATGCACAGCAGCAAAAGCAGTGGCTTACGCCGCTGGCGCAAGGGCAGATGCTCGGTGGCTTTTGCCTGACCGAGCCGCAGGCTGGCAGCGATGCCTCAAGCCTGCGCACCACGGCTAAGCGCGAGGGTGATGTGTACGTGATCAACGGCGTCAAGCAGTTCATCACCAGCGGCAAAAACGGCCAGGTAGTGATCGTGGTGGCCGTGACCGACAAGGGCGCGGGCAAACGCGGCATGAGCGCCTTCATCGTGCCCACCAACACGCCGGGCTACACCGTGGCACGGCTCGAAGACAAGCTCGGCCAACACAGCAGCGACACCGCGCAAATCAACTTCGACAACTGCCGCATTCCTGCCGAGAACCTGATCGGCGCGGAAGGTGAGGGCTACAAGATCGCGCTGGGCGCACTAGAGGGCGGGCGCATCGGCATCGCCGCGCAAAGTGTGGGCATGGCGCGCAGCGCGTTCGACGTGGCTGTGGCCTACGCCAAAGACCGGCAAGCGTTTGGCAGCAGCATCTTCAACCAACAAGCCGTGGGTTTTCGCCTGGCCGAATGCGCCACGCAGATTGAGGCCGCACGCCAACTGATCTGGCACGCCGCTGCGTTGCGCGACGCCGGCCGCCCGTGTTTGCAAGAAGCCGCCATGGCCAAACTCTTCGCCAGCGAGATGGCCGAGCGCGTGTGTAGCGCCGCCATCCAAACGCTGGGTGGCTATGGCTACGTGAGCGACTTTCCGCTGGAGCGCATATACCGCGATGTGCGGGTCTGTCAGATTTACGAGGGGACTTCGGATATTCAGAAGCTGCTGATCCAGCGCGGGTTGTAGACGCGTTTTGGCGGTGCAACATGGCGGGCACGTGTGAAAGCCTAGTTTTGGTTGACAAGGCAATGCATACAGCGGCCTTGATTTATTTGATACCTGGCTGAAACAAAATGCTTTGCATTTTTTAACATTTGCATACACTGGCCGCTCTGTATTTGCAGAGGGAGTGGCCTGTGACGATGCATTCGCGCTTCTACTTTTCTCGTTGGTCGTGGCTATGGTGTGGGGTGTCCGCAGCCTGGGCGCAGCCGGTGCCGGTTCCGGTACCAGACGCGGGCAGCGTGATGCAGCAAATCGAAGGCGGACAACGCCCTAAGCCCCCCACCCTGCAACGCCAACCCACTGCGCCGGCTGGTCCTTCCGGCGCACCCGCAGGGCGAAGCGTCACCCTGAGTGCGATTCGATTTCAGGGCAACACGGTTGTGCCCACAGCCCAGTTGGAGGTGTTGGTGGCACCATGGCTAGGCCAGCCTCTAGCCTTCTCTGAACTGGAGCAGATGGCGCGTGCCGTCACCGCCGCGTATCGCCAAGCGGGCTACTTGGCGCGTGCAGAGTTTGCGCCGCAAGACTTGACCGAAGGCGTGGCCACGCTGCGTATCACAGAAGGGCAGTTTGGCAATGTGCGCATTGAGGGAGAGCGCCTCTCGCGCCTGCCTCCTGACAAGCTGCAACAATTGGTGGACGCCGTGCAGCCCAAGGGTGATCTGGTGCGCACTTCTGCGCTCGACCGTGCATTACTGCTTGCCGATGACCTGCCCGGTGCCTCTGTTACCGGCAAGCTGGAGCCGGGCAGCCAGCCGGGCGAGACCGATCTGGTGCTGAACACCCAAGACGAACCGCTGCTTTCGGGCAAAGTTGTGGGCGATAACGCCGGTGCGCGTGCCACCGGCACGGCGCGCATCTATGGCCGCCTGGGTTGGGCCAGCCCGCTTTCACTGGGTGATCAAGCCACCGTGGGGGCGCTGCACAGCGAAGGCAGCGACTACGTGCATGCCGCTTACTCGTTGCCCGTGGGGCCTCGTGGTCTGCAACTCGGATTGGCGGCCTCGCACCTTGATTACCGGCTGGTGAGCCCCGAGTACCAAACCCTTGATGCTTCAGGCCGGTCGACCATCTTTGAAGGCTTGGCCAACTATCCCGTCATCCGCAGCCCTGCGGCCAACCTGTTTGCCGGTGTGGCGTTGGCCGACAAACGTTATTACAACCAGGCCAGCGGTATCGCCACCTCCGATTACACGGTGCGCACAGCGAGCCTCGGGCTGTGGGGCAATCGGCTGGACCAAGCGTGGAGCGGTGGTTGGAGTTCGGGGTCGCTCTACTGGGTTTTTGGTGATCTGGACCTGAGCGGCTCGCCCAACCAAAGCTTCGATGCCGCTGGGCCGCAAGCCGCCGGCACCTTCAACGTACTGCGCCTGCAGGCCGCGCACCAGCAGCCATTGCAAATCTTGGGCTCGCAGAGTACGGCGCTGAACCTGCGCTACAGCGCGCAATGGGCCAACAAGAACCTCGACTCCAGCGAGAAGTTTTACCTTGGCGGGCCGAATGGTGTGCGTGCCTACCCCGTGAGCGAGGCTGGCGGCAGTGAAGGGCAGATCGTCAACCTGGAGCTGCAAACCAACCTCTCGGCCAATCTGCGGCTGATGGTGTTTGTGGACTGGGGCCAGGTCACCGTCAACCGCAAGCCTTGGGGCCTGAACGGGCAAGACCGTTACGACCTCTCCGGGGCGGGCCTGGGTCTGGACTTGTTGAACGTGCGCGACGTGCAGTTGCAACTGGTGTGGGCGCGCCGCTTCGGCTCCAACCCGCGTCCGTTGCTCAATGGGCATGACCAAGATGGCAGCTACAAGCGCAACCGCTTCTGGCTTACGGCAGGTTTGTCATTTTGACTTTCCGGAGGCATCAGCATGAACCACATTCATCGCATCGTCTGGAATGCTTGCCGTGGGGCATGGGTGGTCACGCACGAAGGCGTGAACACGCGGGGCAAGAGCTCCACCACCACTAGAGCCGGCCTTCCCAGCACTCGCTTGTTGAGCGTGGCCTTGGGTGGTGCCATGGCCACTGGGGCCTGGGCGCAAGGTATCCCTGCGCCGAACACCTTGCCCACGGCAGGGCAGGTGACGGCTGGCAGTGCCACGCTGCAGCAAAGCGGCGCCACGCTGCAGATCGACCAGAGCAGCCAGCGCGCGGCCATCCAGTGGGGCACCTTCAACGTCGGCAGCGCGGCCAAGGTCAACTTCAACCAACCCAGCGCGCAAGCGGTCACGCTGAACCGCGTGCTCGACAGCAACGCCAGCCAGATCCACGGCAGCATCACCGCCAACGGCCAGGTGTGGCTGCTCAACCCCAACGGCGTGTTGTTTGGCAAGACCGCCAGTGTGGACGTGGGCGGCCTGGTGGCCACCACCCACAGCATGACCGATGCCGCGTTCATGGCCGGCAGCAACACCTTCACCGAGCCCGGCAAGAGCGCGGCGGTGGTCAACCAAGGCAGCCTGCAAGCCAAACTCGGCGGCTACATCGCCCTGCTGGCCCCCGAAGTGCGCAACGAAGGTGTGGTGGCCGTGCCGCTGGGCACGGCGGTACTGGCCTCGGGCCAGACCATCACCCTGCACCTGAACGGCACCGGCCTGGCGGGCATCGACGTCACCCCCAGCCAACTGAACGCCTTGGTGGAGAATCAAAACGCCGTCATCGCCGAGGAAGGCACGGTGATCCTGAGTGCGCGCGCAGTCGACAGCCTGCTCAGCGGCGTGGTGCGCAACAGCGGCACGCTGGCCGCCACCGGCCTCACCGAGCGCGGCGGGCGCATCCTGCTCGAAGCCAGCAGCCAAACCCTGGTCAGCGGCAACAGCGTGCTCGATGCCAGCAGCCAGACCAACCAAGGCGGCCAGATTACCCTGACCGCCCCCGATGTCGCCGTGCTCGACAACAGCCAGATCCGCGCTACTGGCAGCAGCGGTGGCGGCACCCTCCACGTCGGTGGTGAATGGCAGGGCGGCGGCTTCACCCCGCAATCCAAGGCTGTCTACCTCGGCGCCAACACCGTGCTCGACGCCAGTGCCACCGGCTATGGCAACGGTGGTGAAGTCGTCGCCTGGTCCGACATCCACAACAGTACGGGCGCCACCCGCGCCTACGGCACTCTGCTGGCGAACGCCGGTGCCAACGGCGGTGACGGGGGCCGAATTGAGACCTCGGGCTACTTCCTCGACGTGGCCGGGGGCTACGCCAGCGCCGCAGCGCCCAAGGGCACGGCCGGGGAATGGCTGCTCGACCCGTTCAACATCACCATCGCGGCCGCTGGTGCCAGCGGCACGCCGTATGCGGCCACCTACACCTCGGCGGCGGACTCGGTGATCCTGGCCAGCAGCATCAACGCCTCGCTCAACGCGGGCACCAACGTCACACTGACCACCGGCGCCGGTGGTGCGAGTGCGGGCGACATCAACATCAACGCCAACATCGCCAAGACGGCGGGCGGCAACGCCAACCTCACGCTGCGCGCGCACAACAGCATCATCATGGCGAGCAATGTGGGCATCAGCTCCACGGTGGGCCAGTTGAACGTCTTGTTCAACAGCGACTTTGACGCCTCGGGGGCGGGGGGCATCTTGATGAACAGCGGCAGCGGCATCGTCACCAACGGCGGCAACATCACCTTCGGTGGAGGCAGTGCGGGCACGGGCGCCAGTTGGGCTGTGGGCGATGGGGTCAACATCCTGGCCGGTATTGGGGTGGTGGGCTCCACGCTGAGTGCGGGCGGCGGCAACATTGTGCTGCGGGGCCTGGGCTACCAGGGCGGTGGGACGGCTACTGCACAGCGAGGGGTGCGGATCACGGCGGCCAGTGCCGTCTTCACCACCGGCGCGGGCACCATCGCCATCACCGGCTTTGGGGGTAACAACAGTAATGTGAGCGTAGACGAGAACGCCGGCATCATGGTAGACGCGGCTTCTAGCATTACCGGTGGCAGCACCGGAACATTGACGTTGAACGGCACCGGGGGGGGCGTAGGCAATGATAAAAATGCTGGGGTGCTGATCAGCGACGCCAACACCAAGGTCAGCACGACAGGCGGCAATATTGCGGTGACGGGGACCGGTGGGGCGGCTGGTCCTGGCGGTGGCAACAACGCCGGGCTTTTTGTGCGGCTCGGCGGCACGTTGCAGGCCGGAGGCGCCGGCAGCTTGACGGTGACCGGCACCGGCGGGACGGGGGATGACAACCAGAATTCAGGCATCACCATCACAGACACCAATACCCTGGTGGGGGCGCTCAACGGCAACGTCACCTTGACTGGGCAAGGCATGGGGAGTTCCATCAGTCAAAGCAGCGTCGGGATTGCGGTGGACGCAGGGGCCAAGGTGGAGGCCGGTGGTGCCGGGGCGCTGAGCATGACGGGCACGGGTAGCAGTACCGCGCCAGGCGTAGGCCAGCACGGCATTTATGTGGGCACTGGAGCGCAAGTGGTGGGGGCGGCCAGCACCACACTGACGGGTACAGGTGGTAGCGCCACAGGCGGCGGTCAAGGGGTGTTTGTGTTTGGCGGGATGGTGACCGGCAGCGGCACGGGGCCGGTCAGCGTTACCGGTACGGGGGGGGCGGGCACAGGAGCTGGCAACGGCGGTGTGGTTGTTTCCTCCAGCGGCGCGATCACATCGACGGGCGGCAATGTCGCGGTCATTGGGCAAGGCAATGGCAGCGGCGGTGCCAGCAACAACAACTATGGTGTTCAGTTGAGCTCCGGCAGCATTTCGGCTACGGGCAATGGCACGGTAAGCGTCACGGGTGCTGCGGGCGTGGGGGCGACCTCTTTCGGGGTGAACCTGACCGCAGGGGCTGCCGCCAGCACTGCCAACAACGCGGCCCTGACTATCACCACCGACTCCATTGCCATCGACCCGGCGGCCAGTATCAATGCCGGGGCAGGCACGGTGACCATCCGCAACCGTACGGCTGGCACTTTGATCAACCTGGGCGGTGCGGATGTGTTGACCGGCAGCCCGCTGACCTTGGGGCTGACGGATGCCGAACTCGACCGCATCACGGCCGGCACCTTGGTGATTGGTCGCACGGGCGCTACGGCGTCGGGCGATGTCACGGTGTCGGCCAACATCAGCCCCGCGTTGGCGACCAACTTCACGGTGTTGGGTGGATCGAACATCGTGTTCAACGCCAACCAGGGCATCACCACGCTTACCAACGGTAGCGTGATTTTGAACGCCGACGCAGATGGATCGAACAGCGGTGCCATCGTGATGAACACCGGCAGCAGCATCAACAGCAATGGCGGCAACATCACGCTGGGTGGCGGCAGCGCCGGTACCGGCGCGGGCTCGGCGGTGGGGGATGGGGTCACAGCCGTTTCAGGCATTGCGCTGCTGGGGGCAACGTTGAACGCCAGCGGTGGCAATATCGCAATGCGTGGCCTGGGTTACCAGGGGGGCGGTAGTGCGGGTGGGCAGCGCGGTGTGCGTTTGAGCACGGGCAGTGCTGTCAGCACCACCGGCGCGGGCAGCATCGCGATCACCGGCGTTGGTGGGGGCAACACCACCGGCGCCACCATTGAAAACATCGGCATTCTGGTGGAGACCGCCTCCACCATCACCGGTGGTAGCACCGGTGCATTGACTCTCACCGGTACAGGCGGCGCTGCGCAGGGCGATAGCAATGCGGGGGTGATGATTCGCGATGCCAATACCCGGGTGACCACCACCGGCGGCAGCATTTCGGTGACCGGTGTGGGGAATGGCGCGGGCACGGCGAGTGGGGGAGATATCGGCATTGAGGTTTCGGCCGGAGCCACGCTGCAATCCGCTGGCGCGGGTACGCTGACCATGAGCGGTACTGGTGGTGGTACGACCGGCGACAACTCTAATTTCGGCGTGAACATCACGGGCGTGAACACTCTGGTCGGCACGCAAGGGGCTGCGGCCGCCACCATCACCGGCCAAGGCGGCGGCGCGGGGACCAGTGCCAGCAACATCGGCATTGTGGTGGACAGTAACGCTGCGCTGCAGGCAGGCGGTCTGCTCACCATGCAGGGCACGGGTGGTGCCGCCATTGGCAGCAACCAGAGCGGCATCTACATCGCCACGGCGGGGCAGGTGTCGGGCGGCGGTGGCACAACGTTGACGGGCACCGGGGGCGGGGCGGGGCTCGCGGGTGGCAGCGATATTGGGGTGGTGGTATTGGGCGGCACTGTCACCGCTGGCGGCACCTCGGCAGTCAGTGTTACGGGCACGGGTGGTGCCAGTACAAGCGATACCAATCACGGTGTGAGTGTCACCAGCAGTGGCGCCATTACATCCGGTGGCGGCAACGTCAACGTGGTGGGGCAGGGCGGTGGCAGTGGCGCCAGCACTGGCAACCATGGCGTGAACGTCGCAAGTTCCGGCGTGATCTCGGCCATCGGCAGTGGCACCGTGGGCATTACCGGCGCGGCGGGTGTGGGTACAACTTCCTATGGCGCCAACCTGGGGGCTACTGGGGCGGTGACCACGGCCAACAGTGCGGCCACCATCACGGCCGATACGGTGAACATCGACACCTCTGGCACGCCGGCCAGCATCAACGCCGGCACCGGCACGGTGACCATCCGCAACCGCACGGCTGGCACCCTGGTCAACATTGGCGGCGCCGATGTGTTGACCGGCAGCCCGCTCACCTTGGGGCTGACGGACGCCGAGCTTGATCGCATCACCGCCGGTACCCTGGTGGTGGGGCGCAACGACGCCACCGCCGCTGGTGCGTTGACGGTGTCTGCGGCCAGCACCCCCGCATTGGCGGCCAACTTCACGCTGGTCAACGGTGCGGCCATGACGCTCAATGCCGCGCTGGGTGCCAACAGCACACTGACCTTGACGGCCGGTACCGGCGCCAGCGTGACGCAGGCTGCGGGCGCCAACATCACGGCTACCAACCTGTTGCTCAACGGCCCGACCGCCAACTACGCGTTGACCACGGCAGCGGCCAACGACGTGGCCACACTGGCGGCATCCGGTGTGGGGGCGGTGGCGTACCGCGACACCAACGCACTGCAGATCGGCACGGTGGGCGCGGTCAACGGTGTGAGCGCTTCGGGCGTGGTCGACATTGGTACCAGCGCCGGCAACCTGACGGTGACGCAAAACGTCAGTACCACGAATGCCAGCACCACGGCGCTACGCCTGAATGCCGGGGTGGCGACGGCCGCCGGCACCGGGGCGGGCGGCGACCTGATCATCGCCGGTGGCGGCGTGAGCACGGGCGCGGGTGGCCGTGCTACCTTGATGACCGGGAGCGTGGCTGGCAGCACCGGGTTGACCGCTCTGGTGGGCTCGGGCAGCGGCCGCTTCCGCTACAACAGCGACGAGGTTGCTACCAACTACAGCACCGCTTTGGGCACGGGGCTCTACGCTATCTACCGCGAGCAACCCACCGTCACCGTGACGGCCACCAACGCCAGCAAGACCTATGACGCGGCCGCTTTCAGTGGTGGCAATGGCGTGACGTTCAGCGGCAATGCCAATGGCGACGCCAACAGCGTGTTCACCGGCACCGTGGCCTACGGCGGTACCTCGCAAGGAGCAGTAAATGCGGGCAGCTACGCCATTAGTGCCGGCGGCTTAACCAACGGCCTGGGCTATGCGATCAGCTACGCCGATGGCACGCTGACGGTGAACCAGGCCAACCTGGTGTTGAGCGGCAGCCAGGTTTACAACGGCACCACGAGCATGGCCGGTGCCAATCTCACCGCCACCGGCGTCGCCGGGCAGACCTTTGCGTTGACTGGCAGCGGCACGCTGGGCAGCAAAGATGTGCAGACCAACCAGGCCTTGGCCAGTGTGGCCGGACTCACCCTGGGGGCGAGCGGCAACGGTGGACTGGCGAGCAACTACAACGCGATCAGCACCACCGGGTCTTCCGTCAGTGTGACGCCTGCGGCCTTGGTCCTCAGCGGCAGCAGGGTCTATGACGGCAGCACCGCTATGGCTGGAGCCACGCTCACGGCCACAGGCGTTGCGGGTGAAACCTTTGCGTTGACCGGCAGCGGCACGCTGTCGAGCAGGAACGTGCAGACCAACCAACTGCTGGCCAGTGTGGCCGGGCTCAGCTTGGGGAGCAGCGGCAACGGCGGTGTGGCCAGCAACTACAGCGCCATCAGCACCACGGGGTCATCCGCCAGCGTGACACCAGCGGCGCTCACCGTGTCCACCGCCGATGTGGTCAAAACCTATAACGGCACCACCGCCGCGCCGGGTGCCAGCGCCATCGTCACCAGTGGCACGCTGTTTGGCAGCGACAGCCTGAGTGGCGGCAGCTTCGCCTACACCGACAAAAACGTCGGCATTGGCAACAAGACCGTGACCGTGGCCGGTGTGACCGTGAGCGACGGTAACAGTGGCGGCAACTACACCCTCACCCTGGCCAACAACACCACCAGCACCATCAACCCCGCCAACCTGACCTTGACCGGCACCCAGGTCTACAACGGCAGTACCAGCATGGCGGGCGGCAACCTCACGGCCACTGGTGTGGCGGGCGAGACCTTTGCGTTGACGGGCAGCGGTACGTTGGCCAGCAAGAACGTGCAGACCAACCAGAACCTGGCCAGTGTGGCCGGGCTGACTTTGGGGGCTAGCGGCAATGGCGGCGTGGCCAGCAATTACAACGTGCTGAGCGCTGCGGCTTCTTCGGTGAGCGTGACGCCAGCTGCCATCAGTGTGACGACCGCAGATGTGGTGAAAACCTACGATGGCAGCACCACGGCGCCTGGCGCCAGCGCCATTGTGGCGAGTGGCTCGCTGTTTGGCAGCGATGCCTTGAGCGGCGGCAGCTTTGCCTATGCCGACAAAAACGCGGGGTCGGGCAACAAGGTGGTGACGGTGGCAGGCGTGACGGTGAACGATGGCAATGGTGGTGCCAACTACACCGTTACACAGGTCAACAACACCACCAGCACCATCAACCGTGCCGACCTGGCCGTGGTAGGTGGGCGCGCGTACAACGGCTCTACCGTGATCGCCGGTGCCAGCTTGGTGGCCAACGGTGTGGCGGGCGAAACCTTTGCAATCGGTGGCAGTGAAGCCTTGGCCAGCAAAGACGTGCAGACCAACCAGCCGCTGGGCAGCGTGGCCGGACTTACGCTGGGGGCCAGCGGCAACGGTGGTGTGGCGAGCAACTACAACGCCTTGAGCACTGTGGGCTCCACCGTCAGTGTGACCCCGGCCAACATCACCTTGACTGGCACACGCGTGTTTGACGGCACGACCGCGATGGACGCCAGCACCCTTGCCGCCAACGGGGTTGCCGGTGAAACCTTTGCGCTCACGGGCTCAGGTACGTTGACCAGCAAGAACGTGCAAACCAACCAGAACCTGGCGAGCGTGGCCGGCCTCACCTTGGGCGCCAGTGGCAACGGTGGGTTGGCCAGCAACTACAACGTGTTGAATGCGGCCAGTTCGCAAGTGAGCGTGACGCCCGCCGTCGTGAGCGTGACCACTGCTGATGTGGTGAAAATCTACGACGGTAACACGAGTGCGCCGGGTGCCAGTGCAATTCTCAGCAGCGGCACACTGTATGGCGCCGATGCCTTGAGTGGCGGCAGTTTTGCCTACACTGACAAGAATGCCGGCATCGGCAACAAAACCGTGAGCGTGGCCGGGGTGACGGTGAACGACGGCAACGGCGGCGCCAATTACACCATCACGCATCTCAACAACACCACCAGCACCATCAACCGCGCCAACCTCGCCGTGGTGGGCAGCCGCGTGTACGACGGAAGTGTCTTGATCGCAGCCAGCAATCTCGCAGCCGTAGGGGCTGCGGGAGAAACCTTTGCGTTGGGCGGCAGTGAAACCCTGGCCGATAAAAACGTGCAGAGCAACCAGCCTCTGGCCAGCGTGGCTGGGCTCACACTCGGCGGCAGCAGCAATGGCGGATTGGCGAGCAACTACAACACACTGAGCGCAGTTGGCTCGTCTGTCAGCGTGACGCCCGCTACTCTTTTGGTGGCAGGCACGCGCGTGTATGACGGCACCACTGCGATGGACGCTGGCTATCTGGCGGTGAGCGGTGTGGCGGGCGAAACCTTTGCCGTCAGCGGCACAGGTACTTTGGTGAGCAAAAACGTGCAGACCAACCAAGCCCTGGCCAATACCACAGGCTTGGTGTTGGGTGCGGGTGGTAATGGCGGCCTGGCAAGCAACTACCAGGTGATAGGCCAGGCCGCATCGTCCGTGAGTGTGACGCCGCGTGTGTTGGTGGTGGCCTATACCGGCGTCGACAAGGTGGCCGATGGCACCACGGCGGCCACAGTACTTACAGCCGATGACCGCATAGCCGGCGACACCCTGGGCATTGTGCGCACCGGCAACTTCCGCGACCCTCTGGTGGGTCAGGGCAAGCCAGTGGACGTAACGGCAGTGAGCCTGACCGGTGCCGATGCCGGCAACTACACCGTGGCGCCCACCGGGCTGACCGCTGCCAACATCACCGCTGCCGGGCCCGACGCCGGAACCCTGGAGCCAACCCTTCCTCCGGCCGCCCCCACACCGCCGGCGCCCCCTGCTCCGGGCACGCCAGATGGCCCAATTCTTGTGACCGATCCGCCCGTGGTGGCGCCACCGGCCCCCCCAGCGCCGCCCACACCGCCGGCTCCTCCCACACCACCTGCGCCGACAACGCCTGCCGTACCAGTTGATCCTCCGGCTCCGCCCGCGTCCTCGGTGCCGGCCGGTCCACCATTGCCGCCGACACCTCCTTCACCGCCAGCGCCCTCGGTACCGGGCGATCCGTCGGCACCACCAGCCTCGGGCGGTCCTGCAAGTCCCCCGGCACCGGCAACGCCGCCTGCACCAGCGGTGCCACCCTCCTCACCGGCGCCCGCTGACCCGCCACCCGGGCCTGGCGCGCCTGCTAGCCCCGGGGCTCCGACTGGCCCATCTGGTCCCACGGATTCCGGCACGCCACGCGCCCCTGGCACACCGCCGGTGCGCGTTGAGTTGATCGCGCCGGTGCAAGACGGTGTGCCCGGCAGGGTCTCCGTGATACTTCCCAGTGACACAGTCTCACAAGGACGCACGGTGTGGATGCCGTTGCCCGAAGCGGCGGTGGACTGCCGTCGCGCCGATCCGCTGGTACCAGTGCAGGCCTATTGGCTGCGCGATGGCCGGGATGAGCCGTTGCCCGCGTGGCTGGGTTTCGACACGCAAAACTGCTCGTTATGGGCGCGCGATGTGCCAGAGGGGGGGCTGCCAGTGCAAGTGCGTGTGACCATGGGCGGTCGCGTCACGTGGGTGGCGTTGACGACGGCATCCGGGCTTTGACGGCCTGGGCCTGGCGGGCGGCAATGGCTGACAGAAATAGCGGCCACGGCACCCGCATTTCCGCAGTTCAAGATGGCTCCCGCGCGCGTAGCGCAGTTTGGCCTCCGTATAATCTGCCCAATTCCGAGGAGCGCTGCAGCAACCCAAGTGGGGTGTGAGGCTCGGAACCCAACATCATGCAAACCGCGCTCACCCACTGCCCGTGAGGTGAGACGTTTTCGCAAAAGCGTATCCCCGACGGCGCAGTGGCTTACCAACTTGCCTTGGAGCACCCCTATGAACGCCGTCGTCAAGCCCATCCATACCGCTGACCAAGCCATTGCCGATATCAACCTGGCCGCCTGGGGCCAGCGCGAAATCCGCGTGGCCGAAACCGAAATGCCCGGCCTGATGGCCATCCGCGAAGAATTCGCTGCTGCCCAGCCCCTGAAGGGCGCCCGCATCACCGGTTCGCTGCACATGACGATTCAGACCGCCGTGCTGATCGAAACCCTGCAAGCCCTGGGCGCCACCGTGCGTTGGGCTTCGTGCAACATCTTCTCGACCCAAGACCACGCTGCCGCCGCCATTGCCGCCGCTGGCACGCCCGTGTTCGCCATCAAGGGCGAGTCGCTGAAAGACTACTGGGACTACACCCACAGCATTTTTGACTTCGGCGCCAAGGGCACGCCCGGCGAAGGCCCGAACATGATTCTGGACGACGGCGGCGACGCCACGTTGCTGATGCACCTGGGCCAACGCGCCGAGAAGGATCTCAGCGTCATCGCCAACCCCACCAGCGAAGAAGAAACCCTGCTGTTTGCCGCCATCAAGGCCAAGCTGGCTGTGGACCCCACCTGGTACACCCGCAAGTCGGCTGAAATCATCGGCGTGACCGAAGAAACCACCACCGGCGTGCACCGCCTGAACGAAATGTCCGCCAAGGGCACGCTGCTGTTCCGCGCCATCAACGTCAACGACTCGGTGACCAAGAGCAAGTTCGACAACCTGTACGGCTGCCGCGAGTCGCTGGTCGACGGTATCAAGCGCGCCACCGACGTGATGATCGCCGGCAAGGTTGCCGTGGTGGCCGGCTACGGCGACGTGGGCAAGGGCTCGGCCCAAGCCCTGCGCGCTCTGAGCGCCCAAGTCTGGGTGACCGAAATCGACCCGATCAACGCCCTGCAAGCCGCCATGGAAGGCTACAAGGTTGTGACCATGGAATACGCGGCTGACAAGGCCGACATCTTCGTGACCACCACCGGCAACCGCGACGTGATCCGCCACGAGCACATGGTCGCCATGAAGGACCAGGCCATCGTCTGCAACATCGGCCACTTCGACAATGAAATCGACGTCGCTTCGATCGAAAAGTACGAGTGGGAAGAAATCAAGCCACAAGTCGACCACATCAAGTTCCCAGACGGCAAGAAGATCATCTTGCTGGCCAAGGGCCGCCTGGTGAACCTGGGCTGCGGCACGGGCCATCCTAGCTTCGTGATGAGCTCGTCGTTTGCTAACCAAACCATCGCGCAGATCGAACTGTTCACCAAGCCAGATGCCTACAAGGCTGGCAAGGTGTACGTGCTGCCGAAGCACCTGGACGAAAAAGTCGCGCGCCTGCACCTGAAGAAGGTTGGCGTGATGCTGACCACGCTGACGGACGCACAAGCCGCCTATATCGGTGTGGATAAAAACGGCCCTTACAAGCCAGATACCTACCGCTATTAAGCCACCCGGCTAGGGCCTAGCCGGCTGTTCACCGCTGCATGGGCGGTGGTGAACAGTCTGGTGGCCCACTGACATTTACTGAACCCAACTTCGAATCCACATGCGTGCCGATCAATTGTTAGTAGAGCGCGGCATGGCCGCCTCCCGTTCCCAGGCCGTGCGGCTGATTGCCGGTGGCATGCGCTGGTTTGATGGCATCAAATGGCGCACCGTGGCCAAGAACAAGGACGACATTCCGGTGGGCGCCAAGATCGAGCTGCTCGACGACGCCGAGGCCCGCTACGTGTCGCGCGGCGGGCTCAAACTCGAAGCCGCGGTGAAGCACGTGGCACTGAGTGTGGATGGCCTGAAGGTGCTCGACGTGGGCCAGTCCACCGGTGGTTTTACCGACTGTTTGCTGCAAGCCGGTGCGGTGCAGGTCATTGGTGTGGACGTGGGCCACGGCCAGTTGCACCCGAAGCTGCGTGAAGACGCGCGCGTGCTGTGTGTCGAAGGCTTGAACGCACGTTCGCTCACCCCCGAATCGCTGCAAGAAGCCTGCGAATACGTGTTGTCCGAGCAGTGGGAGCCCCCGGCCGAGGACGACCCAGAACCGCAAGCGCCTTACGCCTGGATGAACAGCGGCGGCGAAGTCACCGACTACGACGACAGCGACGATGCGGACGATGCCGAAGTTGAGGCGCATGTGGCCCAGGCCGCGGGCAAGATGAACGCGCGTGCAGTGTCTTCTTCGTCCACCCCAGATTCGCCCGCATCGGCGCGTGCTGAGCTGCGCCGCAAGGCGGGTTTTGACGACGTCGACACCGAGCCCGAGTTTGACCTGGTGACGGGCGACGTGTCATTCATCTCGCTCACGCTGATCTTGCCCGCGCTGGTGCCGCTGTTGGCCGAAAACGGTGTGTTGCTGATGCTGGTGAAACCGCAGTTTGAATTGCAACCCGGCCAGGTAGGCAAGGGCGGCATCGTGCGCGACGACGCCATGTACCCGCTGGTCGAAGCCCGCCTGCGCGAGTGCTGTGCCGAGCTGGAGCTTGAAGTGCTGGATTGGTTTGACAGCCCTGTGGCCGGTGGCGACGGCAACCGTGAGTTCTTTATTTACGCTAAAAAGGTGGCATGAGCCATGGCTAAGAGTCTTCCCCTGAGCTTGGAGTTTTTCCCCACCAAAACGCCTGAAGGTGCGGCCAAGCTGCGCGTGGTGCGCCAAGAGTTGTACAAGCTGCGCCCCGAGTTCTGCTCGGTGACGTTTGGTGCCGGCGGTTCCACGCAAGACGGCACGTTTGCGGCCGTGTCTGAAATTCTGGCTGAAGGTGTGCCTGCGGCCAGCCACTTTTCGTGTGTGGGCGCCACGCGTGCCACCGTGCGCGAGCAGTTGGCGCAACTCAAGGCCATGGGCGTGAAGCGCCTGGTGGCCTTGCGCGGCGACTTGCCCAGTGGCTATGGCGCTGGCGGAGAGTTCCAGTACGCCAGCGACCTGGTGGCCTTCATCCGTGCTGAAACGGGCCGCGACTTCCATCTCGAAGTGGCTTGCTACCCGGAAGTGCACCCTCAGGCGCGCTCGCCGCAAGCCGACATCGATGCCTACGTCACCAAGGTGCGTGCCGGTGCCGATGCTGCCATCACCCAATACTTCTACAGCGCTGATGCCTACTGGCGCTTTGTGGACGAGTCGCGTGCGGCTGGCGCCGACATTCCGGTGGTGCCCGGCATCATGCCGATTGGCAGCTCCACGCAGTTGATGCGCTTTTCGGACGCCTGCGGCGCCGAGATCCCGCGCTGGATTCGCCTGCGCCTGCAAGCCTTTGGCGACGACACCGCTTCCATCAAAGCCTTTGGCCTGGACGTGGTGACCGAGTTGTGCGACCAGTTGCGCACCGGCGGTGTGCCCGGCATCCACTTCTACACCATGAACCAGAGTGCGGCCACGCTGCAAATCTGCGAGCGCCTCGGCCTGGGCGGCTGAAAACATTGCACGTTGTGACAGGGCCTACACAGGCCCTTACAACTTGAGCGCGCCGGACATATGCGCGCCGTTGTTCCGGTTCATCATGTTCCTTTTTGAAGGAGCACCTCTGATGAAGATTGCGGACATCCAGCGCGCCTACTCCATGCCTGTTACGGCCCCTGCGTTCCCGCCGGGGCCGTATCGTTTTGTGAACCGTGAATTCGTCGTCATCACCTACCGCACCGACCCCGACGCCCTGCGCGCCGTGGTGCCCGAGCCGCTGGAGGTGGTGGAGCCTGTGGTGAAGTACGAGTTCATTCGTATGCCCGACTCCACCGGCTTTGGCGACTACACCGAAAGCGGCCAAGTCATCCCCGTGCAACTGCGCAGTGCGCGCGGCGTGGAGAAGGGCAACTACGTGCACTCGATGTTCTTGAACGACCATCCGCCGATAGCCGGTGGGCGCGAGCTGTGGGGCTTCCCCAAGAAGCTGGCCACGCCGGTGCTGAGCTACGAAACCGACACGATTGTCGGCACACTCGACTACGGCCGCGTACGCATCGCCACCGCCACAATGGGGTTCAAACACCAACCGGTAGACCATGCGGTGGTGAAGGCGGGTGCTGAGGCTCCGAACTTTTTGCTGAAGGTGATTCCGCATGTGGATGGCACGCCGCGTATCTGCGAGTTGGTGCGGTACTACACGACGGACGTGACGATCAAGGGTGCGTGGACGGCGCCGGCGGCGTTGGAGTTGCACTCGCATGCGTTGGCGCCGGTGGCGGATTTGCCGGTGTTGGGCATCGTTTCGGCGGTGCATTACATCGCGGATTTGACGTTGGCGTTGGGGACTGTGGAGTTGGACTATCTCAAGGGGTGAGGGGTGTTGATTGGCGCCGCTGGCCGGGAGTCGCCCGGCGGCGACCTAGCTTTCTTTGTCTCGCCAAAGAAACGTAGGCCAAAGAAAGGCGACCCACATGCCGGGACCCTTCGCGGAGCGAAGGGCAAACCTGCGCTGGGTGGGGTTGGTGGGAGTCTGGTGGAACTCGCGTTCCGCTCAGACAGCCACCAGCCCTGATCCCACCAACCCCACCCATCACAGGCCCGGCCTGACGGGAGGTGGAAACCAGACGGGCCATTGCTTCGCTCGGCCCGGATTCAACATCCGTGCGATGCGTAGCGAGCCGGGTTGAATTCGGTATCGCAGCCCCTTCTAGCTGCGCCTGCGATGGGCGGTTTTGGTGGGATCAGTTTCGCTGGCTGTCTGAGCCGCAGGCGAGTTCCAGCGAAACCCCGCCAAAACCGCTCAGCGCAGGTTTGCCCTTCGCTTTGCGAAGGGACGCAGATAGTGGGGTCGCCTTCTCTTTGGTGACTTTCTCTTGGCGACCCAAGAGAAAGTTACTCGCCGCCGGGCGACTCCCGGCCAGCAGCGCCAATAAAAACTCACACAGCAACCGGCAACAACAACCTCACCCGCAACCCCCGCGGCACCACCAACTGCACATCCGCAGTCCCCCCATGCCGCACCGCAATACTCTGCACAATCGCCAGCCCCAAGCCACACCCCCCCGGTGCCTCGCTCGCCCGCCAAAAGCGCTCAAACACCCGCGCCAAATCGGCCTGCGCCAAACCCGGCCCGTTGTCCTCCACCTCAATACACGCCTGCTGCGGATTGGCCGGGTTCACACTCACGCGCAAGGTCACCGTGCTGTTGGCGCCCGCGTACTGCAGCGCGTTGTCGATCAGGTTGCTCAGGGCCTCGCGCAGCAGCAGCTTTTCGCCTAGCAGCATCAGGTGGTCTACACCTTCGTAGCCCAAGTCCACGCTGTGTTGCAGCGCGCGGGGCGTCCAGTCGCGGGCCACTTCGCGGGCCAGGGCGGCGGCGTCAAACGGGGCGAGTTGAATGTCTGCATCGGTGCGCGCCAGCGATAGCAACTGGTGCACCAGGTGCGCGCTACGCAGCGCGCCGGAGTGCACCTTGCGTAGCCGCTCTTGCAGGGCCTGCGGGTCGGCCTCGCGCAGGGCCAGTTCGGTTTGGCTGATGAGGCCGGCCAGCGGAGTGCGCAGTTGGTGGGCGGCGTCGTTCAAGAAGCGTTTTTCTTGCTGCACGCTGCGTTGCACGGCGGCCAGCAGTTCGTTCACGGCGGTGGCCAACGAATGCACTTCCAGCGGGGCTTGGGTCAGGGCGATGGGCGGCAGTTCGGCCAGGTTGCGGCCGGTGCGCGCACCCACCGAGTCTTCCAGCCGCTGCAAGGGGCGCAGGCCACGGGTGATGCCGGCGGTGATCAGCGCGCCCAGCAAGATGCCCAGCAACAGCAGGGGCAACAGCATGTCGGCCACCAACTCGCGGGCAATGCGGTGCTGCACCGTCATGCCCTTGGCGATTTGCACCCGCAGGCGTTGCGGGGCGTTGGCTTCGCCGTAGTTCACTTCCAGCAGGGCCACACGCACGGGTTTGCCGTCAAGCTCGGAGTTGTAGAGCAGCGGCTCGCCCGTCATGGGGTTGGCCTCCACGGGCGGCGGCGGCAGGTTTTGGTTGCCCAGCACAAACCGGCCGGGCGGTGACGACACCATGTAGCTCAGCTTGTCTTTCGGATCTTGCTCCAACACATCTTGTGCGGCGCGCGGAAAGTCCACCAGCAGGCCCGAGCCCAATGGTTTGACCTGGCGGGCCAGGGCCTGCAACGACTCGGTAAGCGAGCGGTCGATGGTGTTTTCGGCGTAGCTCAGCGCGATGCGGTAGGCCAGCACGCCGCCGACCAGCCACAGCAGCACCTGCGGCAGCAGCAGCCACAGCAGCAGCACGCGTTTGAGCGAACGGCCGGGGGCGGTGGCTGGTGGCGCAGCGGCGGCACCGTACACCGGGGCTTGCACCGTGAGGCGGCTATGGAGTTGGGATAAAGAGGTCGATGCGGGATCAGCCGGGTGGCCTTTCATGACGGGCCTTGCTCCAGCAGATAGCCCAGGCCCCGCACGTTGCGGATGTTGAGGTTCGAATCGCCAAGCTTGCGCCGCAGGCGGTGCACATAGACTTCAAGCGCGTTCGACGCCGCCACCGTGCTGCCGCTGGGCGTGTCGGCTGGAGCCGACTGCCAGGCCGCCAGCACGTCTTCGCGGCTCACCACCTGGCCGGTGTTGGCCACCAGCAAGCCCAATAGCACCCATTCACGAGGCGTTAATTCCAGAGCCTCGTCACCCAGCCAGGCGCGCGGCAGGGTGGCGTCGACGCGCAGGCTGCGCGTGCCTTTTTCGGTGATCTCCAGCGAGCCGCCAAACGCTGGTAACCGCGCGCGACGCAGCATGGCTTGCAGGCGCGCTTGCAGTTCGGCCATATTGAAGGGTTTGGTGAGGTAGTCGTCGGCGCCGGCATTCAGGCCTTCCACGCGCTCTTCAATGCCGTCGCGCGCCGTCAGAATCAACACGGGCAAGGCGGCAAGGCGGCGGCGAATCCAGCACAGCAGGGTAATGCCATCGATCTGCGGCAAACCCAGGTCGAGAATCACGCCGTCAAAACGGCTTGTTTCCAACTGGCCCTGCGCCAGCGCGCCGTCGGCAGCGGTGGAGACGCTGTAGCCAGCCTGCGTCAACTGCGCGGAGAGGGCGTCGCGCAGCAATTCATCGTCTTCGGCAATCAAGAGGTGGGCCATGGTGGAAGCATAGCGCGCTTGGCGTCTGTTGCCCTCCGTAAAAGCACGTGGAAACCGTCTGAAAAGCGGCTGTTGGTACCATCCAAGCCAAAGGAAACTGCGATATGAAATTTGCCGGTGTTTTGTTTGATTGCGATGGGGTGTTGGTCGATTCGGAGCCGATCACCAACGGCGTGCTGCGCGACATGCTCGAAGAACAAGGCTGGGTGCTGACGGTCGAGGAATGTATGGCGGTTTTTGTCGGCAAAGCCGTGATGGACGAGGCCCACACCATTGCCGCCAACACCGGCAAACCCGTCACGCCCGAATGGATGGCCGAGTTTCGCGCCCGCCGCAACCAGGGGCTGGAAGATCGCCTGCTGGCCGTGCCCTATGTGGTGCCCGCCATCCAGCAAATCCACCAGGCATTCGACGGGCGCATTGCCTGCGCCTCGGGGGCGGATCGTTTCAAGGTCGAACTGCAACTCGAAAAAGTTGGGCTGATGCCTTATTTCAGCGGCCGCATCTTCAGCGGCCATGAAATGCCGCGTTCCAAACCCGCGCCCGACGTGTACCTGGCCGCCGCCGCCGCGCTGGGCGTCGACCCAAAACGCTGCGCCGTGGTGGAGGACACCGTGACCGGTGCCGCCGCTGGGCTGGCCGCTGGCGCCACCGTCTTTGGCTACTGCCCCAGCAGCGTGGGCCACAGCGGCGTGCAAGCCATGCGCGACCTGGGTGTGGCGCAGGTGTTCACCGACATGCGTGAACTGCCGGAGTTGCTGGCAGCCTAGGCCGTCTAACCGGTTTCTGCAGACTTGCGAAACGCGCCTGGCGGCTGGCCCGTCCAGGTGTGGAAAGCCCGCGCAAAACTCTTTTCGTTCTGAAAACCCACGGCCAGCGCCACCTTCTTGAGCGGCATCGCGCTCTTGCGCAGCAGCGTGGTGGCGTGTGCCAACCGGGCTTCGTTCTTCAGCGCCAACAGCGTCGTGCCCTCGGCCAACAACTGGCGGTGCAGCGTGCGCACCGAAATGTTGAGCTGGTGCGCCAAGGCTTCGGCGGCGCCCGCGCTGTCTTGCCGCAACAGCGTGCGCACCTGGGCCGCCAGTTGCCGGGTGCGGCGGTAGGGGCGCACGGTAAGCGACACCGCGCGGCGCAGCATCGCCCGGGTGGCGGCTTCGTCGCGCACCAGCGGCAGGGCCAAGTGGTCGCTGGTGAAGCTGAAGCCCGCGACCAAGGCATTGGCCGAATTGAAATGGATGCGCGCGCCGGGAAACAGCAGCGGGTAGACCTCGGCATGCGCCGGGGCCGCAAACGGAAAATGCGCCTCCTGCAGCAAGATGCGGGTATCGACCGCCCAGCACGCAAAGCCGTGCACGCTGCGCAGCAAGGTCACCAAGCAGAACTCGGGCAGCGGCTTTTGGGCGGTATGGTGGATCTGCAGATGGGCCACGCCATCCGCCGCGTGCAACTGCAGCGTCACGTCGTCCACCAGCAGATGCAAATGTCGGCACCAGCGCTGTAAGGCCACACCCAGGTTCGGCGCGCTGAGGCTGGCGCGGCACAACAGGCCGTAGCTGCCCCACGGCAGGGGGCGGCTGAACCAAGCCAGCGCTTCGTCGTCCAACTCCTGCATGGCGCTGGCCGACAGCAGTTCAAACTGCCCAGCCGTGACCCGCGCTGCTGGGTTGGCGAGCATCTTTGGCGTAATTTGTGCCACTTCCAGCACCCGTTGTGGGCTTTTGCCATACGCCACATACGCTTGTAATACGCCGTGAACGAACGCCATGGGCGTGGCGGCTGTGCGCGATGGGCGTGGAACAATGGTTTTATCAGTTGGCATGATTTGCAACCATTTTGGCGTGAAATGCGCTGCTGTGTGGTTTAAGGTTGCATCAAACACCGCACTCGAATCGAAGTGTGAGAGGAGACAGCTTCATGGCCCCCCAAGTCCTGACCCGCAGCTACGACCGCGGCACCACCGACGTGCCCCTGATGGAACAAACCATCGGCGACTTTTTCGACACCATGTCCGCGCTGCATCCAGACCGCGAAGCCCTGGTGTGTGTGCACCAAGGCCTGCGCTACACCTACGCCGAATTACGCGACGCCGCTGATCAGCTGGCCAGCGCATTGCTCGCCAGCGGCCTGGTGCATGGCGACCGCGTGGGCATCTGGTCGCACAACAACGCCGAATGGGTGTTGCTGCAACTGGCTACCGCCAAGGTGGGGCTGGTGCTGGTCAACATCAACCCGGCGTACCGCACGTCGGAGTTGGAATACGCGCTGAACAAAGTTGGCTGCAAAACGCTGGTGACGATGGCGCGTTTCAAGACCAGCGACTACCTGGGCATGCTGCGCGAGTTGGCCCCTGAGTTGGGCAGTGCCGAGCCAGGCGCCTTGCAATCCAAAAGACTGCCCGCCCTGCGCCAGGTGGTGTGGATCGACAGCCCGGCCGACATGCAAAACGAACCCGGCATGCAACGCTTTTCGGCACTGATGGCGCAGGGCATCAAAGGCCCGGGAGGCGACCCAGCGGTTGCGGTAGCGCAGCGCCAATGCCAGGCCACCGACCCGATCAACGTGCAGTTCACCAGCGGAACCACCGGCTTCCCCAAGGGCGCCACGCTCACGCACCGCAACATCCTGAACAACGGTTTCTTCATCGGCGAATGCATGAAGCTCACGCCGGCCGACCGGCTGTGTATTCCTGTGCCGCTGTACCACTGCTTTGGCATGGTGCTGGGCAACCTGGCGTGCCTGACGCACGGCGCCACCATCGTCTACCCAAACGACGGCTTCGACCCGCTGACCGTATTGCAAACCGTGCAAGACGAGAAGTGCACCGGCTTGCACGGCGTGCCCACCATGTTCATCGCCGAGCTCGACCACCCGCGCTTCAAAGAGTTTGATTTGTCGACGCTGCGCACCGGCATCATGGCCGGCTCGCCATGCCCCACCGAGGTGATGAAACGCGTGGTGAGCGACATGCATTTGTCGGAGATCACCATCGCCTACGGCATGACCGAAACCAGCCCGGTCAGTTGCCAAAGCTCTACCACCACACCGCTGGCGCGCCGTGTGTCCACCGTGGGCACGGTGCAGCCGCACTTGGAGGTGAAGATCATCGACCCGGCTACCGGCGACATCACCGACGCAGGCGTCTCGGGTGAGCTGTGTACGCGTGGATATTCGGTGATGCACGGCTACTGGGGCGACCCGGCCAAAACCGCCGAGGCGATTGATGCCGAGGGCTGGATGCACACCGGCGACCTGGCGACGATGGACGCGGAAGGCTACGTCAACATTGTGGGCCGCATCAAAGACCTGGTGATTCGCGGCGGTGAGAACGTCTACCCGCGCGAGATCGAAGAATTTTTGTACCGCCACCCGCAGATCCAGGACGTACAAGTGGTGGGTGTGCCCGATGCCAAATACGGCGAAGAGTTATGCGCCTGGATCATCACGCGCCCCGGTCAAACCTTGAATGAAGACCAGGTGCGTGACTTCTGCAAAGGGCAGATCGCGCACTACAAGGTGCCACGCTACGTGCGCTTTGTGACGGCCTTCCCCATGACCATCACCGGCAAGATCCAGAAGTTTCGCATCCGCGAGCAGATGCAGGACGAGCTGGGTTTGACGGCGGCCAAAACCGCTTGATGCGGCGATAGCGTGTCAAAGCTCGCCATGCCGCGACGACGTGCCTTCAAGGTGTTTGCGCACCGCCACCTCGGCCAAGTCCACCTCTTGCACCAGGTCACGCAAGGCGTGGTCGTTGATGCGGTTGGCGCGACGCAGGCGGTACAGCTCGGTGCGCTCGGCTTGCAGGCACACCAGGCGCAGCGCCATTTCCAACTGATGCTCGCGTTGGGTTTCGGCGGCGCTGGTAGCCTCGGGTGTCAGGCTTTCGATGCGGCGGTGGTATTCCATCGCAATGCGTGTGGCGACTTCGGCGTACTCCACTTCCTGGTGCGCGCTGGCGTGCGGCGACTCCGACTCCATGGTTTCAATCGCGGCCTGCGCGGCCAATACACGCGCCTCGCGGATCTCGCTCAAGTGCGGCGAGTCGGTCTCGTGTGTTTGGTGGCGCAGCAGCAATGGCAGGCCGAGTACCGCCACCAGCATGGTGAACAGAATGGTGCCGCTGGCAATGAACACAAACAGCTCGCGTGCCGGGAAGGCGCTGCCATCCAGCAAGGTGAGCGGCACCGACAAGGCGCCCGCCAGCGTGATGGTGCCGCGCACACCCGCGAGAGTGGCCACGGCCACCAGGCGGGGGGTGGGGTGGCTCACTTGCCGACCACGGCGCCGCGCGGTGCGCATGGAGCGCTGAACCGCCAGCGTCATCCACACCCAACGCAGTGCCAGCAGGGCCAAGGAAATGGCCACGACAAAGCCGAGCAAATGCCAATCGTTGCCGGTGTGGTGCTCCAGCGTGTCGCCAATGATGGCGGGCAACTGCAAGCCCAGCAGCAAGAAGATCATGCCGTTGAAGGTAGCCTCGATGATGTTCCAGGCGTTTTGCTGCTGCATGCGTTCGGCCACGTGGTCGCTGCGTTCCAGGTCGGCAAAGTTGATGGTGATGCCGCAGGCCACCGCCGCCAGAATGCCCGAAACACCCAGCCTTTCGGCCACCGCGTAGGTGGCAAACGGCAGCAGCAACAGCAGCACCACGATGTGCAGCGTGGCGTCTTCCGGCAGCCGGCGCGTGACCACGTGGCGCAACTGCACAAACAGCCACGCCAAGCCCGCCCCCACGGCCACGCCGCCCAGCGACATCCACACCAGGTCGATGCTGGCGTCGCGCAACGAGAACGTGCCGGTGAGCGTGGCGGCCACGGCGAACTTCAGCGCCACCAGGCCGGAGGCGTCGTTGAACAACGACTCACCTTCCAGCATGTGCAGCAGCTCTGCCGGCATGCGCATACGCTTGGCGATGGCCGACACGGCCACCGCATCGGTGGGCGACAACACGGCGCCCAGGGCAAACGCCACGGACAAGGGAATGCCTGGAATCAGCCAGTGCACAAAGTAGCCCATGCCCACCACCGTGGCCAGCACCAGACCGAACGACAACGTGAGGATGGGGCGGCGCAGCCGGTACAGCTCGCGTTTGGGAATTCGCCAGCCGTCCGAGAACAGCAGCGGCGGAATGAACAGCAGCAAGAACACCTCGGGGTCGAGCTTCACGTGCAGCCCGTGGTGCGGCAAGGTCACCACCGCGCCCAGCGCAATCTGCAGCAGCGGCAAAGGCACAGCCGGCACCCATTGCGCCACCAGGCCCGACATGGCGCCGAACATCAGCAGCAGCGAAACCAGTTCGACGGTGGACATGGGTGGGGTGAGGGCTTGAGGGGAAGAGCAGAACGGTCTTGTTTTATAGCCTGCCCAGCGGCTGTTGGGTGTGTTTGCCGGGCTAAAGATACACAAACGTTCGGTAAATTTGGTTTTAGAATTGACGTTTACGTAAACGTCAATTTGACGTGCAACTTTTGCAGGTTGGCACACCTCTCTGCGTGTGCCATGCTCCGCAAGCCGTCAAGTCAGCCCTCACGTCATAAAAGATAAAAGGAAGCGTCGCATGCCCGCACTGGAGACAAAACTCAATTCGCGCTCGGCCGAGTTTCAGGCCAACGCCGCCGCCATGGCCACGTTGGTCGACGACCTGCGCGCCAAGACGGCGCAGGCTGCGGCCGGTGGCGGCGAGGCGGCCCGTGCCAAACACACAGCACGCGGCAAACTGCTGCCGCGTGAACGTGTGCAAATGCTGCTCGACCCCGGCACGCCGTTTCTCGAACTCTCGCCCCTGGCCGCCCTCGGCATGTACCCCGACCGCGACGGCAGCGACAGCGCGCCTTGCGCGGGTGTCATCACCGGCATTGGCCGCGTGGCCGGCATGGACTGCGTGATCGTCTGCAACGACGCCACAGTGAAAGGCGGCACCTACTACCCGCTTACCGTGAAGAAGCATTTGCGCGCGCAAGAAGTGGCGCAGCAAAACCGCCTGCCGTGTATCTACCTGGTCGACTCGGGTGGCGCCAACCTGCCCAACCAGGACGACGTGTTTCCCGACCGCGACCACTTCGGCCGCATCTTTTTCAACCAAGCGAACATGAGCGCGCTGGGCATCGCGCAAATCGCCGTGGTCATGGGCAGTTGCACCGCAGGCGGTGCATACGTGCCGGCCATGAGCGACGAGTCCATCATCGTCAAGAACCAGGGCACCATCTTCTTGGGTGGCCCGCCGCTGGTGAAGGCCGCCACGGGCGAAGTGGTGAGCGCTGAAGACCTGGGCGGCGGCGACGTGCACACACGCCTCTCAGGCGTGGCCGACCAACTGGCGCAAGACGACATGCATGCGCTGGCGCTGGCCCGCGCCTCGGTGGGCAACCTGAACAAAACCAAGGTGCACGAACAAGCGCTGACCGCGCCTGTGGCGCCGAAGTTTGATGCCAAGGAACTCTATGGCGTGATCCCCACCGACACGCGCAAACCATTCGACGTGCGCGAGATCATTGCGCGCATTGTGGACGGCAGTGTGTTCGACGAATTCAAGGCCCGCTACGGCACCACGCTGGTCGCCGGCTTTGCGCGCATCGAAGGCATGCCGGTGGGCATCATCGCCAACAACGGCATTCTGTTTTCAGAGTCGGCATTGAAGGCCACACACTTCATTGAACTCTGCTGCCAACGCAAGATCCCGCTGGTGTTTTTGCAGAACATCACCGGCTTCATGGTGGGCCGCAAATACGAGAACGAAGGCATTGCGCGCAACGGCGCCAAGATGGTGACCGCCGTGGCCACGGCCAACGTGCCCAAGTTCACGGTCATCATCGGTGGCAGCTTTGGCGCCGGCAACTACGGCATGTGTGGCCGCGCCTACTCGCCACGCTTTTTGTGGATGTGGCCCAACGCGCGCATCTCGGTCATGGGCGGCGAGCAGGCGGCCGGTGTGTTGGCCACCGTCAAGCGCGACGGCATCGAAGGCAAAGGCGGCGCATGGAGTGCCGAAGAAGAAGAGGCCTTCAAAGCCCCCATCCGCCAGCAATACGAAGAACAAGGCCACCCGTACTACGCCACCGCCCGCCTGTGGGACGATGGCGTGATCGACCCCGCCGACACGCGCCGTGTGCTGGCGCTGGGCTTGAGCGCGTCGTTGAATGCGCCGATTCCTGAAGCGAAGTTTGGTTTGTTCCGGATGTAAGGCCATCCATGCAGAGCCAAGACTACTTCAGCACCCTTGCACGCTACAACGTGTGGGCTACGGCGCATTTGCTTGATGCGGTGGCGTTGCTGCCAGAAGATGACTACCGGCGGGATGTAGGCCTGTTTTTTAAAAGCATCCATCGCACGTTGAACCATCTGCTGGTGGGCGAGCAGCTGTTGTGGTTCGTTCGGTTCTCCGGCGCTATGCCTCCGCGTCTGGATTTGGCAGATGAAGCCGAGACAGATCGATTGGCGCTCGACCAACGCCTGCGCGCAGGCACATTGGGTTGGGAGCCGTTGATTGCCAGTTGGCCTGCCTCGCGTTTTGATGAAGTCTTCAACTACACCACCACCAACGGCCAAGCGGTTTCGCTGCCCTTGTCCACCACGCTGGGGCATGTGTTCAACCACAGCACGCACCACCGGGGGCAAATGACTGCAGCGCTCACGGCGCTGGGGCAACCGTGCCCGGTACTGGATTTCGTCTACTTCTTGTTAGCGGAGCAAAAAAAATGACCTCGGCCATAAACGTCGCGCAAAGTGGCTTCGTCTCCACCATCACGCTCAACCGCCCAGACATCCGCAACGCTTTCAACGACGAAGTCATTGCCGAATTGACACAGACGTTTGCGGCGTTAGGCCAACGAGAAGACGTGCGCTGCATCGTCCTCGCAGCCGTTGGCACGGCCTTTTGCGCCGGCGCCGACCTCAACTGGATGCGCCGCATGGCCGACTACACCCGCGCGCAAAACCTGGCGGACGCGGGCGCGCTGGCCGAGATGCTGCGCGTCATTGCCGAGTGCCCCAAGCCGACCATTGCGCGCGTGCAGGGCGATGTGTATGCGGGCGGCGTGGGCCTGGTGGCCGCGTGCGACATGGCGGTGAGCGTGGACGGCGCGGGCTTTTGTTTGAGCGAGGTGCGTATTGGCTTGATCCCGGCCACCATCAGCCCCTACGTGGTGCGCGCCATGGGGGCACGCGCGGCGCAGCGCTACTTCTTGACGGCCGAGCGCTTCAGCGCCGCCGAGGCCTTGCGCATTGGCCTGGTGCATGAGGTGGTGGCGGCTGACGCCTTGGATGCCAAGGTGGCCGAACTCGCCAAAGCCGTGTGCAACGCCAGCCCCGCCGCCGAAGTGGCGTGCAAACAATTGCTGCGTGATGTTACGGGTCGAGAGATTGATGCAGCGCTGATTGCGCATACGGTACAGGGCATTGCCGACATCCGCGCCAGTGCCGAAGGCCGCGAGGGTGTGCAGGCGTTTCTGCAAAAACGCAAGCCAGGCTGGCTGAGTCAGTGAGCCCCAGCCCAGGCGCGCCCTGAACCTCAACTCCCATGGAACAACTCTGGACGAACATCATTCAATGGCTGCACAGCGCGGGCTTGCACCTCGACGGCGACACCGCGCGGCAAGTGACGCAGGGCGCTGGTGCCGTGGCCGATGCGGTGGGCAGTGGTGTGGCGCAGGCCACCTCTGGCCTCGACATGCCGGGCCTGCTGGCGCTCGCTGCTGCGTTGGGCTGGGCGAGCGGTTTTAGGCTGTATGCGGTGGTGTTCCTGGTGGGGTTGATGGGCGCTGCCGGTTGGCTGCCGTTGCCACCCGGCCTGCATATTTTGCAAAGCCCCGTGGTGCTGACGGCCAGTGGCGTGATGTTGTTTGTCGAGTTTTTTGCCGACAAGATTCCATGGCTCGACAGTGTGTGGGACACGATTCACACCGTGATTCGTATTCCCGCTGGCGCCCTGCTGGCCGCCGGTGTGTTTGGTGCCGATAACGCCACCATGGCTGTGGCAGCAGGCCTGTTGGGAGGCTCACTCTCGGCCACCGCGCTGGCCACCAAGATGACCACGCGTGCTGCGGCCAACACATCGCCAGAGCCGTTTTCCAACTGGTTCCTGTCGTTCTTTGAAGACGGGTTGGTGGTAGCGGTGGTGTGGCTCGCCACGCAACACCCGTTGGCGTTTGGTGTGGCGCTGGTCATTGCGTTGGTGTTGTCGGTGCTGCTGCTGATGGTGTTGATCAAATTCTTGCGCGTGGTGCTGCGCGGTGTGTCTTCTTTCTTTCATGGCTCTGCCAAGGTGGCTTAGATGTTTAAAAAAATCCTGATTGCGAATCGTGGTGACCAGCCACGCAGTGGCGCAGCGGCGAAGCCAAATCGTCTGGCACGCATCGCGTGCGCAAGCGATTTCAACGCGGAGGCCCAACATGTTTAAAAAGATACTGATCGCAAACCGCGGTGAAATCGCTTGCAGAGTTGCTGCTACGGCCAAGCGCATGGCCATCAAAACGGTGGCGGTCTACTCAGAAGCTGATGCCGGTGCCAAACACGTCGTCGCGTGCGACGAGGCTGTGGCCATCGGCGGCAGCGCACCGAAAGACAGCTACCTGCGCTGGGAGCGCATCATCGAAGCCGCACGCGCCACGGGCGCCGAAGCCATCCACCCCGGCTACGGCTTCTTGTCGGAGAACGAAGACTTTGCCAACGCCTGCGCAGCGGCCGGCCTGGTGTTCATTGGCCCGCCAGCGGCTGCCATCTTGGCAATGGGCTTGAAGGCCGAGTCCAAACAGTTGATGGAAAAGGCCGGTGTGCCCCTGGTGCCCGGCTACCACGGTGCCGACCAAGACCCAGCGCTGCTGCAGCGCGAGGCCGACCGCATGGGCTACCCCGTGCTCATCAAGGCCAGTGCGGGTGGTGGTGGCAAAGGCATGCGTGCGGTCGACAAGGCAGAAGACTTTGCCGCAGCGTTGGCCTCGTGCAAACGCGAAGCCATCAACAGCTTTGGCGATGATGCGGTGCTGGTCGAGAAGTATGTGCAACGCCCGCGCCACATCGAGATCCAGGTGTTTGGCGACACGCACGGCAACGTGGTCTACCTGTTCGAGCGCGATTGCTCGGTGCAGCGCCGCCACCAAAAGGTGCTGGAAGAAGCCCCCGCACCCGGCATGACAGAAGCCATGCGCAAACAAATGGGCGAGGCTGCTGTGGCCGCTGCACGAGCCGTGAACTACGTCGGTGCGGGAACGGTGGAGTTCATCGTCGAGCAAAAGCCGGGTGGCGAAATGCAGTTCTTCTTCATGGAGATGAACACCCGCCTACAGGTGGAGCACCCGGTGACCGAAGCCATCACCGGGCTGGACCTGGTGGAGTGGCAATTGCGCGTCGCCTCAGGCCAGAAGCTGCCACTGGCGCAAAGCGAATTGCGCATCCACGGCCATGCCATCGAGGCGCGCATTTGCGCCGAGAACCCCGACAACCAATTCCTGCCCGCCACTGGCACCTTGGCCGTGTACCGCAAGCCCGCCAGCGTGAGCTTCGAGCGCGGCCTGGTGCGCGTGGACGACGGGGTGCGCGAGGGTGACGCCATCAGCCCGTTTTACGACTCGATGGTGGCCAAGCTCATCGTGCACGGCAACACCCGTGAAGAGGCGTTGGCAAGGCTAGATGCCGCGCTGGCGCAAACCCATATCGTGGGCCTGGCCACCAACGTGCAGTTCTTGCGCCATGTGTTGCGCAGCGAATCGTTTGCCAAGGCCAACCTCGACACCGCGCTCATCCCGCGTGAAGAGGCGGTGTTGTTCCACCAGGAGCGCGTGGGCTTGAGTGTGGCCGCAGCGGCTGCCGTCGCGCACACGCTGCTGAGCGAGGAGGCCTCTGCCGCCAGCCAAGCCGCTGGCTGGCGCGACCCCTGGAGCCAGCGCGACGGCTGGCGCAACGCCGGTTTCAACACCCGCCGTTTCGCCTTCGAATTCCACGGCCGTGCCGTGGCTGCGGAACTGGGCTACCTGCACGATGGCGCCTACCACCTGCGCGTGGACGACTTTGCGGGTGTGCTGCAGTTCCGCTCTAGTCCCCAAGGCGGTGTGGTCATCGACTATCTGGACGCGCATTACACGCTGCAGGTCGACCGCCTGGGCGACACGCTCTACGTCTTCGCCCCTCATGGCGCTACGCAGATCGAGCTGATCGACCTGCTGGCCCACGCCGGTGAAGCGCACGGCGAAGGCGGGCGACTCACCGCACCCATGCCTGGCAAGATGGTGTCGTTTGCCGTGCAGGCGGGCGACACGGTGAAGAAAGGCCAACCGCTGGCCGTGATGGAGGCGATGAAGATGGAACACACCATTGCTGCCCCCGCCGACGGCGTGGTGGCCGAATTGCTGTTTGCGCCCGGCGACCAGGTGCCCGAGGGGGCGGAGTTGTTGAAAATTCAAAATGCATAGCAAGTCCAGTTGATCAACAGGGCTTCGTAGCTGACTTAGACTTGGATTTTTTATAAAACCTACGAAAGCTTTGCATGCGTATCGTCTTTAGTTGCATCGGAACCAAGCCCGAACCCTGGCTGCGCAGCCTGCGCATGGCGCTGCCGCAAGCTGAGATCGAGGAATGGGTGCCCGGCGCGCCGCAGGCCGATTACGCCGTGGTCTGGGCACCGCCGCAGACGCTGCTCGACGAGCAAAAGCAGTTGAAGGGTATCTTCAACATCGGCGCCGGCGTGGACGCGCTGATGCGCTTGCGCCTGCCCGAGGGCGTGCCCGTGGTGCGTCTGGACGACGCCGGCATGTCGGTGCAGATGGCCGAGTACGTGTGCCACGCCATCATCCGCCATTTCCGTGGGCTGGACGTGTGTGATGCCGACGAGCGCATCCAGCGCTGGTCGTTCCGCCCGCCCAAGGTGCGCGCGGAATACCCCGTGGGCATCATGGGCCTGGGCGTGTTGGGCGAACGTGTGGCCAAGGCGGTGGCGACGTTTGAGTTTCCGGTCGTCGGCTGGAGCCGCAGCCCCAAGACCATCGACGGCGTACGCTGCTTTGCCGGCCAAGAGCAGTTCAACGACTTTTTGGCCGCCAGCCGTTTCCTCGTCTGCCTGGTGCCGCTCACGCCCGACACCGTGGGCGTGCTCAACCGTGACACCCTGGGCCGTTTACAGGCCGGCGGCTACGTCATCAACGTGGCGCGCGGCGCGCATGTGGTCGACGAGGACTTGATCGCCCTGGTCGACAGCGGCCACCTGGCTGGCGCCACGCTGGACGTGTTCCACACCGAGCCGTTGCCCACCGAGCACGCTTACTGGAAGCACTCCAAGATCACCGTCACGCCGCACACCTCGGCGCGCACCGAGCGCGATCTCAGCATTGGCCAGATCGTCCAGAAGATCCAGGCGTTGGAGCGTGGCGAGGCGATTGCTGGCGTCGTCGATGCGGCCAAGGGTTATTAAGAGACATCAAAGAGGACACCACCATGGCACTGCCCACCCGCGTCAAACTGGTCGACGTAGGCCCGCGCGACGGCCTGCAGAACGAAAAACAACTGGTGCCCGCCGCCGTGAAAATCGAGCTGGTGCACCGCCTGCAAGCGGCTGGGTTGAAGGAGATTGAAGTCACCAGCTTCGTCTCGCCCAAATGGGTGCCGCAAATGGCCGACAACCTTGAGGTGATGGCCGGCATCCAGCGCCAAGCAGGCGTGCGGTATTCGGTGCTGACGCCTAACCTCAAGGGCTTTGAGGCCGCCGTGGCAGCCAAGCCGGACGAGATCGTGGTGTTTGGCGCCGCGAGTGAGACCTTCAGCCAGAAAAACATCAACTGCAGCATTGCCGAGAGCATCGAGCGCTTTGCGCCGGTGGTCGAGGCGGCGCGGGCTGCGGGCATCTACGTGCGCGGCGCGATGAGCTGCGTGGTCGGCTGCCCTTACGAGGGCGAGATTGCGCCCTCGCAAGTGGCCTACCTGGCGGGGCTGATGAAGGGCATTGGTGTGCAGCACATTGGCGTGGCAGACACCATTGGCGTGGGCACGCCGCACAAGGTGCAGCGCGCCATGGAAGCCACGCTGCAGCACTATGCGCTGGACGACGTGTCGGGCCACTTCCACGACACCTACGGCCAGGCGCTGGCCAACACGCTGGCCTCGCTCGAGATGGGCGTGTGGCAGTACGACACCTCGGTTTCCGGCCTGGGCGGTTGCCCGTTCGCCAAGGGTGCTACAGGTAATGTGGCCACCGAAGACGTGGTCTACATGCTGCAAGGCATGGATATCGACACCGGCATCGACCTGCAAAAGCTGGTGGACGCCGGCCAATACATCAGCGAGCACTTGGGGCGAAAATCGGGCTCCCGCGCTGCCACGGCTTTGCTAAACAAGCGCACGTCTTAGAACACGTTCTTAACTTTTTGAAAGCCAGATGATCATGTGCGGAGCTGAACTCCATTCCCTGCCCGAAGGTGTGCAACGTGTGGCTGCCGTGCTGCAAGACAAGAACCATCCGCACAGCCCCGTGATGCTGGCCGACGCCGCGCGCACGGCGCAGCAAGCGGCCGATGCCCTGGGCATCGAGGTCGGGCAGATCGCCAAGAGCATCATCTTCCGCCGCACCGAGGACGACGCGGCGGTGCTGGTCATCACCTCGGGCGACCGGCGTGTGGACGAGAAAAAGGTGGCGGCGCTGGTGGGCAAGCTGGGCCGTGCCGACGCCGACTTCGTCAAAAGCAAGACCGGCTTCACCATCGGCGGGGTATCGCCCGTGGGGCATGCGGGCCCGGTGGTCACGCTGATCGACCGCGAACTGTTCCGTTTCGACGTGGTGTGGGCCGCAGCCGGCCATCCGCACGGCGTGTTCCAGTTGCGCCCGCAAGACCTCGAAGGCCTGACTTCGGCCCCGGTGGCCGATGTGGTGAAGGCCGAATAAGATGAATCGGCCCCCATCGCTCACTTCGTTCGCTGCCCCCCGAGGGGGTGCGTCAGCCCTTGGGGCGGCCCGGCGGTGCTGACATGACCCCACGGCAGCATCTGCAAGAACGCGCTGCGGCCTACCATGCCTTGCCCGCAGATGCGGTTGAGGTGGTGTCGCCGTGTGTCTCGGTCTGCCGCATGGATCCGGCCACCGCGCTGTGCGAAGGCTGCCTGCGCACCATTGGCGAAATTGCAGACTGGAGCCGCATGGCGCCCGATGGCAAACGTACGGTGTGGGCGCGCATCGACGAGCGTCTGGCGGCTTGTGTCGACTGAAGCAGGGACCAGACGCATGCACCACATCACCTTCTACCTCGACTTTGTGTCACCCTACGCCTACATCGCCTTCGAGCGGTTGCCGCAGGTGCTGCAAGGCCTGAGCTACAGCGTGGCGTATCAGCCGGTGTTGCTGGGCGGCGTGTTGCAACACCACGGCCAACGCGGCCCGGCGGAAATTCCGGCCAAGCGCGAATGGCTCTACCGCCATGTGCAGTGGCTGGCGGCCGAGCACCACATTCCCTTGACAATGCCGACCGCACACCCGTTCAACCCGCTGCCGCTGCTGCGCTTGGGCCTGGCTTGTGATGCACAAGGGCAACCCAATCGCCACGTCTGCGCCAATATCTTCCGCCACGTGTGGCAGGGCGGGGCCGATGCCGTGGAGGCCACGCGCCTGACGGCGCTGCAGCAGCAATTGCAACCGGCCAGCGACTCCACGGGAGCCGAAGTAAAGCAGTTGCTGCGCACCTGTACCGAACAAGCTATCGCCGCCGGTGTGTTTGGCGTGCCGAGCTTTGTGGTCAACGGCAAACTCTTTTGGGGCGTGGATGCGCTGCCCATGCTGCGCGCCTATCTGGACGGCGCGCCGTGGTTCGATGGACCTGCCTGGGACGTGGTGCAGCAACTGCCGTATGGGTTAGCGGCTAAACCGGCGGCCTAAGGCTACGCTGTCGGCTCGTTCTTAATTCTCTGCGCGGCCGGTTGCAGGGGCTTCGGCGCTAACATTGAGGGCTGTGCGCCCCGTGTCTGACACCCGAGCGCAGCCAACCCAACAACAAATCAATACAAGGAACTGCAGCCATGGGCGCGCAATGGAAAGCAAAAGGCAAGGAACTCGCGGCAAACGCTCGGGGCCGACTGTTCGGTAAATTGGCCAAAGACATCATGATTGCCGCGCGCAATGGCGCCGATCCTGCGGCCAATGCCCGGCTGCGGCTGGTGATCGAGCAGGCACGCAAGGTGTCCATGCCCAAAGACACGCTGGACCGCGCCATCAAAAAAGGCGCGGGCCTGACCGGTGAGTCGGTGCATTTCGACCACGTGATCTACGAAGGCTTTGCGCCGCACCGCGTGCCGGTGATGGTCGAGTGCCTGACCGACAACGTGAACCGCACCGCACCTGAAATGCGTGTGTTGTTCCGCAAGGGCCAATTGGGCACCTCGGGTTCGGTGTCCTGGGACTTCGACCACGTGGGCATGATCGAGGCCGAGCCCGCCGCTGCAGGCGCTGACCCAGAATTGGCCGCCATTGAAGCCGGTGCGCAAGACTTTGAAGCCGGCGAAGAAGGCGTCACCATGTTCCTGACCGACGCCGCCGACCTCGACTTGGTGAGCCGCGCGCTGCCCGCCCAAGGCTTTACCGTGCTGTCGGCCAAGCTGGGCTACAAGGCGAAGAATCCAGTGGATCCGGCCACCCTGAGTGCCGAGCAACTCGAAGAAGTCGAGGCCTTTCTGGCCGCCATCGACGAGAACGACGACGTGCAAAACATCTTTGCGGGCCTGGGCGGCTAAACCGCTTTCAGCGTCTCGTCACTGGCCCTGACGGATGCGGCTTTAGCGTGGGGCCAGCATGGCTTGGTGCGTGATTGGCTCATGCACCCGCCGCAGAATGCCTTCTGGCACCGTTAGCGATTGCGCGAATTGTTCGGCCGACACCGGGCGCGAAAAATAGTAGCCCTGGAACAGGTCGCAACCCTGCTGCGCCAGATACCGCACCTCCGATTCCCGCTCTGCACCCTCCGCCAGAATCCGCAAATCGAGCCCCTGCGCCAATTCGATGAGTGCACCGCAAATGGCCTGGCTCTGGCGCGTGCGGTGCACATCGGTCACAAACTCGCGGTCGATTTTGAGTTTGTCGACCGGCAGCTTGCGCAGGTAGCTCATGCTGGCGTAACCGGTGCCGAAGTCGTCGATCGCGATGCTCAGGCCGTCGCTGCGCAAGGCCGAAAACATCCGACGCGTGTGAGCATGGTCCACCATGGCCACTGTTTCCGTCAGTTCGATTTCCAACTGGTCCGGTGAGATGCGTGCGCTCTCAATGGCGTCTCGCAGGTGCTGTCTGAGTGCCGGATCCAGAAACTGCCGCGCAGACACGTTGACGGCCATGCGGAGTCCGGCAAGACCAGTGCGGTTCCACTCGCCCAACTGTTGGCAAGCTTGCCGAATCACCCACAAGCCCAAAGGCTCGATCAGACCTGATGCCTCGGCCGTGCCAATGAAGGCGCCTGGCGGTACAAGCCCCCGTTCGGGGTGCTGCCAGCGCAACAGCGCCTCTGCGCCAATGGCGCGGCCGACTTGCAGATCGAACACGGGCTGGTAGTGCAGCACGAACTCGTTGCGCTCCAATGCGCGGCGCAAATCCTGTTCAAGTTTTAATTGCTCGACCACCGCGCGGCGCTGTTCCACCGTGTGCAGCAGCACTTCAGAATGGGCAGCCAATGACGCTGCGTTGACTGCCGCATCAATCAGCATTTGCGCGCTTTGGCCATCTTCTGGAAACGCCGCGATGCCGGCCTGAAGCTGCGGGCGAAAGGTCATGCCACTGATGGCCATTTCGCCGCCGGACGAGGCCAGGCTTTCGCGCAAGCGCGCTGCCGCCAGCGGCCAGGTGTCCGACGCATCCTGAAGCTGCAAGATGAAACCGAACTTGGACGGGCCAATGCGCGACAACTGATCCTCGGGGTGACCTCTTTTGGCGAGGCGTAGCGCCAGAATGCGCGCGGCCGCTTCGGAGCCCTGGGCGTCAACCGCTTCCGCAATGCGCGTCAAGTTGGCGTCGCGCACAATGGCCACCGCAAAGGGCTGACCAAGCGCCATGCGCTCTTGTACCCGGTTGGCGAAACGTTTGCGGTTGGGCAGGCCGGTGACCTCGTCCACAAACTCCAGTGCGTCCATCGTTTTGTCCAGCTGCTCCAGCGTGCGGTGGGCGTCTGCCATCAGCGTGCCCACCTCGTCGGTGAATTGTGTCGGCAGGTCCAGCCGTTGGCGGTGCTCTCTGAACAGGCGCAAGGCTCTGGCGGTGGCGACGACGGGGCGTAGCAGATGGTGCAGGACCAGCAGGGTGATGGCCGTGCCCGCAAGGGTGGCGACGAGCGCCACCGACAAGGTGCGGACGAGAACGTGCCAGTCGTGGGTGGACTGGAACGCAAACCAGCAAGCCAGGCTGAGCAAGGGCATGTGCGTGCCGATGAACGCCATCACCATGATTTTGGATTGGTAATTCAGCCGCCGGAATTTGGCGACCCAGGCGTATAGGCTGAGGTTGGGTAGTTTGTCGCTGGCAGCCATGGGGCTCGTTTCTTGTGTGGGGCACATCCGGTGTGCGTTGGGATGCGTGGGCGGGGATCTGCTACGCGCCCTGCTATGCCAACCCTGCAGGCCAGGACGGCCTGGGGAGCGTCAATTGAATTTGAGACAGATTGCGGGGCAAGATCAGGGCGTTGAGGGCTGTCTTGGCCCTCCTTGGCCCGTCTTCTTACCAGGCCAGCGTCACTTGCAGGGTGTCGACGTAGGTACCAGACGTCATACCGTTGGTGCTGGTCTTGTTGATGCGGCCATAAACCGGCAGGTTCACAGCGGCGCCGGTACCGGGCAAGGTCACGCCCAAAGCGGTGGCGTTGGCGGGGTATGCGGTGGTCAAGGCGGCGTCGCTGTAGACCTCATAAGGCAGGTAGCTGGTACCCAGCTTCATGGCACGTGAGCCGGTGCCAATGCTGCCGCCTTGGCCAGCGTTGTTGCCGCCGCTGACCGACACGGTCAAGGCGGTCACATCGGGCGAGCAGACGATTTGCGTGGCACCTGCGCCGCCCACACCACCGGTGGCGTTGGCGGTCAACACACCGGTGAAGGTGCTGGGCTGTGAACCGAAGTCCAGCGTACCCAGGTTCACACCGCTGCTGCCGGCGCCAGAGGCACCGCTGATGTAGCAACCGGCTTGCAACACCATCTTGGCGTTCAACTGACCGGCCATGTTGCCGGCGGCTTGTGCGCCGAAAGAGGTCAAACCAAAGCCGAGAGCAAGAACAGCAGCGGCAGCGGCGGAAATCTTGGTGGTCTTGGCGGTGGTTTTCATGTCCATCTTTCGGTGTGTTGCGATGGAATGAATTGTGGTTTTTAACGCCCAAAAGATCGTGACGCAAACGTGAACTTCAGATTCTTGGCTTGTACCGCCAGTCCCCGCCCCCCAGGTTTTCACGCGCGATGACGCCCTATAACCTGTCGGCCCAAACGGTCTGGCTGGCCTCATTCGAGCCGACAACCGCTTAGACTGATGGGCATGTATTTGGACTACGAACCAGACGACTTGGACGTCACAATTTGCGAATTGCTGGTTGCCACCAGCGACTCCGCCGACCCGGCCCTTCCAACTGCTGTGCCAGAGGTGCTGAAACTGCTGCGTACGCGCTTGGGGATGGATGTGGCCTTTGTGTCGCAAATCGCCGACGGCCGCCGCACTTTCAAGGCCGTGGACTGTGCGCCAGACTTTCCGCTGCTGCAGGTCGGCATGTCCGACCCGGTGGAAGAGAGTTGGTGTCAACGGGTGGTTGAAGGCCGCTTGCCAGAGCTGATGGAAGACGCGGCGACTTATGTAGCATCGGGGCAGGCGCCTGATCCAGGGTTTCCCATCGGCACGCACCTCAGCACACCTGTGCGGCTGTCTGGAGGGACTGTTTACGGCACCTTGTGCTGCTTCAGCCGTGGCGTTTGCGCAGATGCCGACATTGACCGCCTGCGCTACACCGCGCGCCTGCTCGCCGATCGGTTGGCACAAGGGAAAGCCAGTTTGTAGAAATTTGCCAGCGGGTTGCGCGCACCATCCGTAGCGACCGTTGTCGAAGTTTCTATTGCAGATGGCGATGCCAGTCCATCCGGCCTGCCACCGCGTTACATTCGATCTTTTAACGAGGAACACACCATGGCCAAAGGCGAACAGCGCAGCAACAAAATGACGAAGAAGCCAAAGAAGGACAGCAGCCCGCCGCAAGACTCTTCGGGCACCTCAACGCGCCCCACGCCGCCGGTGACTTCGGTGATGCCCAAAGGCAAGTTGAAGAACAAGTAAACACGTTCTCAGAGTCTTGTATGGCTGTAGAAATTGAGCGCAAGTTCCTGGTCCGCGATACCTCTATGCTGGCGGGCCTGACCGGCACCAAGATGGCCCAGGGCTATCTGGCAGACAACGGCATGGTCGTGCGCGTCCGCGTGGCCGGCGACAAGGGATTCTTGACGCTGAAGGGCAAGACCACCGGCCTGTCGCGTGCCGAGTTCGAATACGAAGTCCCCCTCGAAGATGCCGAGGCGCTGTTGGCCGGCTTTGCCAGCCTGGGGCGGGTGGAAAAGGTTCGGTACTACATCCCCGTAGGCGACCTGACTTTCGAAGTCGATGTGTTCGACAAAGAGCTTTCAGGCCTGGTGGTCGCAGAGGTGGAACTGCCATCCGAAGACCACCCCGTGCCGACACTGGATTGGCTGGGCCTGGACGTGAGCCTTGATCCGCGCTACCGAAACTCCGAGCTGGCGGTCAGCCGAACGATTCCGTCGTAGTCAGTCTGCGTTTGCCGCCCGAAGCAGGGCAAGAGTGCGTGCTGGCATCTGCCATTCGGGAGAGGCCAACGGGAAGACTTTTTGTCACAGTCACGCTGTGGCTGCTGTAGCCGATTCGGCCGACTTGGCCGATCTGGAGAGCTCTCAGCCGAGCCCTATCCTCGCGGCATTTTCCGCGTTCTACTCAGGAGAATTGACATGGATCTGCAACTCAAAGGCAAGCTGGCCCTGGTGAGCGGAAGCACGGCTGGCATCGGCTACGCCATTGCGCACACGCTGGCGCAAGAGGGTGCCAGTGTGATCGTGAATGGTCGGACGCAGGCGGGGGTGGACGAGGCCGTGGAGCGCATCCGCGCGGAGACAAAAGGCACGGTCCACGGCTATGCCGGAGACCTGAGCCGTGCCGAGGCGGCGAACGACGTGGTGCAGCGCCATCCCGGCATCAGCATTCTGGTCAACAACCTCGGCATCTTTGAGCCCAAGGCGTTTGAAGATATTCCCGACGAGGACTGGCTGCGCTTCTTTGACGTCAACGTGCTGAGCGGCGTGCGCCTTGCACGCCTGGTGCTGCCCGAGATGAAGCGTGCGAACTGGGGGCGGATCATCTTCATCTCCAGCGAAAGCGCGGTGCAGATCCCCACCGAGATGATCCATTACGGCATGAGCAAGACCGCGCAGCTTGCGGTGTCGCGCGGGCTGGCCGAATCCGTGGCTGGCACCGGCATCACGGTCAACAGCGTGCTGCCCGGCCCCACGAAGTCGCGTGGTGTGGGCGACTTCGTCGAAAGCATGGCGCAATCGAGCGACAAAAGCTTTGCGCAGGTTGAGGCAGAGTTCTTCGAGAACGTGCGCCCCACTTCGTTGATCAAGCGTTTTGGCACGCCGCAGGAAGTGGCCTCGCTGGTGACCTACGTGGCGAGCCCGCTGGCATCTGCTACCACCGGCGCGGCGCTGCGTGTGGACGGTGGTGTGGTCAAGAGCGCGTTCTAACGCCTTCCAACGGGTGCGGCCCGGGCTTAGTGCCCGCGTCCGGCGCGGTACAGCCCCGTGTTCTTCACCTGCAGCGGCGATGCACTCGCCAGCCGCGCCATGGCTGTGCCGGCATGCGCCTGGGTAATGGCCAGGCCCAAGGCATCGGCCGCATCGGGGCCAGGCAGAGCGGGTAGCTTCAGCAAGCGCTTCACCATTTCCTGCACCTGCGACTTGGCGGCGCGGCCGTGGCCCACCACGGCTTTTTTCATTTGCAGCGCGGTGAATTCGGTGATCGGGAGGTCGCGTGTGGCGAGGGCCGTCAAACATGCGCCGCGTGCTTGCCCCAGCAGCAGGGTGGACTGGGGGTTGACGTTGACGAACACAATTTCGACCGATGCCGCGTCGGGCTCGTAGCGGTCCACGACTTCGTGCACACCTTCAAACAGCACCTTCAGGCGCGCGGGCAAATCGCCAAAATTGAGGTGCGTGGTTTTGATGGTGCCGCTGGCCACGTAGCTCAGGCGCGCGCCGTCCACATCGATCACGCCGAAGCCTGTGGTTTGCAAACCGGGGTCAATGCCAAGAAGTCGCATGCTATTTATTTGGTAGCTGTCTGCGCTAGTGTAGAGAGCGCCAGAGGCCTAAGCGGCCCAAATGGCTTAAAGATGGAATATCCAGCGCACCGAGTGAAAAAAGATCGGCGCGGCAAAACACAGCGCGTCCACCCGGTCGAGCAGGCCGCTGGCGCCGGTGACCGACAAACCCTGCGCGCCCCAACTGGTGATGCCCCGGTCGCGCTTCAGCGCCTTCATCACCAGATGGCCGAGCGAGCCCGAGATACACGCGATCAGCGCCATGCCCAAACCCTGTGCCGGGTTGAACGGCGTGATGCCGGACAGCAGCCCGCCCAGCACACCGCCCAGCCCCACACCGGCCAACCAGGTGGCCCAGTTGAAACTGGTGCTGATGTTGGGCGCCTGCGGTTTGCGCGGCCAGCGGCGCGCCAGCAAGTGCTGCGCGAGCATGCAGCTTTGCACCACGGCCACGAGGAAGAACACCAAAAATGCCCCCCGGTTGGGGCTGCGCGGAAACTCCAGCAACAGCAGCGCCGGCACGTGGCTCATGCCGTACACACACACCATGATGCCCCACTGCAACTTGGCGTTGCGCTCCAGAAAGCGATGTGGGTCGTCGGCCAAGGCGCTCACCACCGGCACGGCCAAAAATACATAGACCGGAATGAACACGGTGAACAGGTCGAAGTGCCGTGCGCTCACCAGCCAGTACTGCACCGGCAGCACCACAAAAAACACCAGGATGAGCCCACGGTGGTCGCCACGGTGCGTGGGCGACAAGGTGATGAATTCACGCAGAGCGAAGAACGACACAAACGCAAACAGTACCGTCGCGGCCTGGTTGCCCAGTGCCCAGCCAATCCAGAACACCACCACCATCGTCCAGGTGGTTTGCAGCAGGCGGGTGTTGTCTTGCAGGCGTGCCAGGTAGGCATCGCGCTCGGGGCCGTGGTGTTCGTGGCGGCGCTCGCGCAGCGAGGTGATCAGTTGCCAGATGGTGGCCAGCGTCAACACGCCAAACACCAAGATGAACAAGGCCGCCACTTGTTCGGTGCTGCTGAGGTTGCGGAGGTAGCGGATCATGTGGGGCCGCTCCTCAAATGTCGCGCAGTGCAATCACCGCATCGCGGGCGCGCGCCGAGAAGGCGTGGCGGTCTTCATCGGCCACCAGCTTGATGGGGGCGCCGAAGGTCACAGAGCACAACACCGGCACCGGAATCACTTCGCCCTTGGGCATCACGCGCTGCACGTTGTTGATCCAGGTGGGGATCAACACCACCTCGGGGAACTGCCGCGCCAGGTAGTACAGGCCGGATTTGAAGGCCTGTGGTTCGGCTGCGTGGCCGCGTGTGCCCTCGGGGAAGATGATCAACGAGTCGCCCGCGTTCAGCACCGCCACCAGCGGCTCCAGCGGGTCCGACTCCACGCCCGTGACCGGGTCTTTGCTGCGTGTGCGGTCCACGTACACGGCGTTGAACACCTTGGTGGTCAGCCACACTTTGAAGCGGCTCTTGGTCCAGTAGTCGCGTGCGGCGATGGGGCGCGTGGTGGTGCGAAGGTCGGCAGGCAGCGCGGCCCAAATCATCACCAGGTCGACATGGCTTTGGTGGTTGGCAAAATAAATGCGCTGCTCGGAGCTTGGCGGGCAGCCATGCCAACGGGCTTGTGCGCCGGTGAGCAGGCGCACCAGGCCGAGGAGGAGATAGGTGACGATCTTGGCAAGCATTCGGGGCATGATAAGCCGAGGCTTTGACGTTTTTAGAATCGCGCTATGCCCGTTACCCCACCCGTTACCGCTTCTCTTGCCGCGTGCCCCTGTGGCCGCACCGATGCGCGCCAACGTGCGCTGGCTTACAGCGCCTGCTGTGGCCAATATCACGCTCACCACGCGGACTTTGACGGCACCCCTGCGCCCGATGCCGAAGCCCTGATGCGCTCGCGCTACAGCGCCTTCGTGCTGGAAAACGCCCCTTACCTATTGGCCACTTGGCACCTGCGCCATCGCCCGGCCACACTTGACTTCGACCCCGGCGCCCGCTGGCTGGGCCTGAGCGTGAAGGACCATAAGCGCCTGGACGACACCCACGCCGAGGTCGAATTTGTTGCCCGCCAGCGCGACGCCAGCGGCCGGGGGTTGCGGTTACATGAACGCAGCCGCTTTGTGTTGGAAGACGGGCGTTGGTTTTATGTGGATGGCGACCAACTTTGAAACGTTTGCTTATTTGTTGAAAATATTTGGCACTTGCGCTGATCAGGTAAGCGTAGATAGCTATTGTTTTTGATTTTTCGGGCGTCACCAGCGTGACGCTTCGCGCCGTTTGGCCGCCCGTTTTGCGGCGAGCGCAAGCCCCGCCGTCGCGGGTATTTCCCAATGTCGTGAAATAATTAATTAATGAAAAATTAAAATCCTTACGGATGGGTGCCTGCTTGGCGCCATTTTTTTCTCTGCCCGGACCCCATGGTGGCGGTTCGCGCGGCAACTCTTCAGGAGACGAAATGTTGAAACTTTCCAAAATCGCCACGGTTGTGGCTGTGGCCGTATCTGCCGGTGCCGCGTTCACGAGCACTGCGTTTGCTGGCGAAGTGGAAGTCCTGCACTACTGGACGTCCGGTGGCGAGGCCAAGTCGGCCGCCGAACTCAAGAAAATGATGCAGAGCAAGGGCCACGTCTGGAAAGACTTCGCCGTGGCCGGCGGCGGCGGTGATGCAGCCGCTACCGTGCTGAAGAGCCGTGTGGTGTCGGGCAATCCCCCAGCCGCTGCCCAAATCAAGGGCCCAGCGATTCAAGAATGGGCTGCTGAAGGCGTGTTGACCAACCTCGACACCGTGGCCGCCGCTGAAAAGTGGGACACGCTGCTGCCCCCCGTGGTCGCCAACGTGATGAAGTACAAGGGCCACTATGTTGCCGTGCCCGTGAACGTGCACCGCGTGAACTGGATCTGGGCCAACCCCGAAGTGCTGAAGAAGGCCGGTGTGGCCGGCATGCCCAAGACCTATGACGAATTCTTCGCCGCTGCCGACAAGATCAAGGCCGCTGGCCTGATCGCCGTGGCGCACGGTGGCCAAAACTGGCAAGACTTCACCACCTTTGAATCGGTGGTGTTGGGTGTGGGCGGCGCCAAGTTCTACCAAGACGCGTTGGTGAAGCTCGACTCCAAGGCCATCAACAGCGACACCATGAAGAAGTCGCTGGAAACCTTCCGCAAGATCAAGGGCTACACCGACTCGGCCTCCAGCGGCCGCGACTGGAACCTGACCACCGCTTTGGTGATGCAGGGCAAGGCTGGCTTCCAGTTCATGGGTGACTGGGCCAAGGGCGAGTTCCTGGCCGCAGGCAAGGTGCCTGGCAAGGACTTCCTGTGCGCTGCCGCGCCTGGCACCAGCACCTCGTTCACCTTCAACATCGATTCGTTCGCCATGTTCAAGCTGAAGTCGGCTGACGGCCAAAAGGCCCAAAACGACTTGGCCGCTGCCATCATGAGCCCCGAGTTCCAGGAAATCTTCAACCTGAACAAGGGCTCCATCCCGGTGCGCCTGAATTCGAAGATGGACAAGTTTGACGACTGCGCCAAGCTGTCCGCCAAGGACTTCGTGGAAACCGCCAAGTCGAACAGCCTGGTGCCTTCCATCGCCCACAGCATGGCCGTGAGCCCTGCCGCTGAAGGCGCCATCAAGGACGCCGTGAGCCAGTTCTGGAACGACGACAAAATCACCGTAGCTGCCGCGATGAAGAACATCGCCAACGCCGCGGCCATGAAGTAAAGAGTCAAGCGGCCTGGGCGCGCCTAGTTTCGTTTTTAAACGTTGCTAGCGTTGTGCCCACCAGGCCCCCCACCTCGTTTTTCGGGGTGCGGGGGCCTTCCCTTGCAAGCTGAAAGCGGCTGCCATGAAATCAAATTTTGAAAACACCCTGCCCAAGTTGGTGGTAGCCCCAGGCTTTGTCCTGGGGTTTGCTTTCATCTATGGGCTGATGATCTGGAACGGGGTGCTGTCCATGACGCCCTCGCGCATGTTGCCCAACTACAGCGAGTTTGTAGGCCTGGAGCAATACGCGCGTCTGTGGGACATGGACCGTTGGTGGCTGGCCCTGAAGAACCTGGGCATTTTCAGTGTGTTGTACGTGGGCGGCTCCATGCTCATCGGCATGGCGCTGGCCATTTTTCTCGACCAAAAAGTACGCGCCGAAGGCTTTCTGCGCACCATTTATCTGTACCCCATGGCGCTGTCGTTCATCGTCACCGGCACCGCCTGGAAGTGGATGCTCAACCCCGACATGGGTTTGCAAAAGCTGATGCACGACATTGGCTGGACCAGCTTCCAGTTCGACTGGCTGTCGCAAGGCGACCTGGCCATTTACTGCGTGGTGATCGCCGGTATCTGGCAGTCCGCCGGTTTTGCCATGGCGCTGTTTTTGGCCGGCCTGCGCGGCATTGACGACAGCATCATCAAGGCGGCGCAAATCGACGGCGCGAGCCTGCCACGCATCTACTGGCGCATCATCTTGCCGATCCTGCGCCCGGTGGTGTTCTCCACCATCATGGTGCTGTCGCACTTGTCGATCAAGAGCTTCGACTTGGTGATGGCCCTGACCGGCGGTGGCCCCGGTTTCTCGACCGACGTGCCCGCCACCTTCATGTACGTGATGAGCTTCACGCGCGGCCAGATCGGCTTGGGCGCTGCGAGCGCCACCATGATGCTGGCGACTGTGGCCGCCATCGTCGTGCCCTACCTTTACAGCGAACTGCGGAGCAAACCCCATGACCGCTAAAACCCTAGGCCGTGGCCTTCTCTATCTGGTGCTGATCGCGGCCGCCGTGGTGTTTCTCGCGCCGCTGTACGTCATGCTGGCCACGTCTTTCAAAGACGCCGAAGAAATCCGCAGCGGCAACCTGCTGAGCCTGCCCTCCAGCATCAACTTTTCGGCCTGGGGCGAGGCTTGGTCGACCGCGTGTACCGGCACCGATTGCCGTGGACTGCAACCGTTCTTCTGGAACTCGGTGTTGCTGGTGATCCCGGCGGTGCTGATCTCCACGCTATGGGGCGCCATCAACGGCTACGTGCTCAGCCTGTGGAAGTTTCGCGGCAGCGATTTGTTGTTCGGCTTCATGCTGTTTGGCGTGTTCATGCCGTTCCAGGTGGTGCTGTTGCCGATGAGCCAGGTGCTCGGCTGGCTGGGCATTTCCAGCTCGGTGGGCGGCCTGATTTTTGTGCACTGCCTGGCGGGCTTGGCGGGCACCACGCTGTTCTTCCGCAACTACTACGCTGCCGTGCCAGGTGAACTGGTGAACGCCGCGCGCATCGACGGCGCGGGCTTCTGGCGCATCTTCTTCCGCATCATCGTGCCGCTGTCCACACCCATCGTGATGGTCACGCTGATCTGGCAGTTCACCAACATCTGGAACGACTTCTTGTTTGGTGTGGCCTTTAGCGGCGCCGACAGCAAACCCATCACCGTGGGCTTGAACAACATGGTCAACACCAGCAGCAGCGTGAAGAACTACAACGTCGACATGGCAGCCGCCGTGATCGCAGGTTTGCCAACGATGTTGATCTACGTTTTGGCAGGGCAGTATTTTGTGAAGGGACTCACAGCCGGCGCTGTGAAAGGATAACGACACCATGGCTTCTGAACTCAACATATCCGGCATCCGCAAGACGTTTGGCCAAGGCGGCAAAGAGGTTGAAGTCCTCAAGCGCATCGACATCGACGTGGCCCCGGGCGAATTTTTGATCCTGGTTGGTCCCTCTGGCTGCGGCAAGTCCACACTGCTGAACATCATTGCCGGCCTGGAAGAACCCACCGAAGGCGAGATCCGCATCGGCAGCCGCAACGTGGTGGGCGTGCCGCCCGCCAACCGCGACATCGCCATGGTGTTCCAAAGCTACGCGCTGTACCCCACCATGAGTGTGGCCGACAACATTGGTTTCGCACTGGAAATGCGCAAGGTGCCCAAGGCACAGCGCGACAAACGCATCGCCGAAGTGGCCGCCATGCTGCAGATCGAACATTTGCTCGACCGCCGCCCCTCGCAACTCTCGGGCGGACAGCGCCAACGTGTGGCCATGGGCCGCGCACTGGCACGCCAGCCACAACTGTTCCTGTTCGACGAGCCGCTATCCAACCTGGACGCCAAGCTGCGCGTGGAAATGCGCGCCGAAATCAAGCGCCTGCACCAGACCAGCGGCATCACCAGCGTGTACGTGACGCACGACCAGATCGAAGCCATGACGCTGGGCAGTCGCATCGCGGTGATGAAGGGCGGCGTGGTGCAGCAACTCGGCACGCCAGACGACATCTACCGTCGCCCGGCCAACACCTACGTGGCGACCTTCATCGGCTCGCCCACCATGAACCTGGTGCCCGGCCAAGGTGTGACGGCAGGCGCGGCATCCAGCTTCCGCATTCAAGACGGCAGCGTGGCGCTGCAGTGCCCGAACACGACGGAAGGCACGCTGTTGGGTGTGCGGCCGGAGCACGTGCATTTTGACGATGCGTCGACTTGGCGTGGTCAGGTGAGCTTGGTTGAAGCGACTGGCGCGGATACGTTTGTGGTGGTGAAGACGAGTGCTGGCGCGATCAATGTGCGCACTTCGCCGGATGCTGCTGTGCGGGCTGGTGACCAAGTGGGGTTGGCTGTGGAGGCGCAGCATGTGAGCTGGTTTGATGGGAAGTCTGGGGAGCGCGTTTAGGTTCTTGGGGGCTTAATTGGCGCCGCTGGCCGGGTCTCGCCCCGGCGGGCGACTAACTTCTTTTGCCTCGCCAAAAGAAGTCAGCAAGAAAAGGCGACCCCACTATCTGCGTCCCCTCGCGGAGCGAGGGGCAACCTGCGCTGGACGGCGTTGGCGGGGTTTCGCTGGAACTCGCCTTCGGCTCAAACAGCCAGCGAAACTGATCCCGCCAAAGCCGTCCATCGCAGGCGCAGCTAGAAGGGGCTGCGATACCGAATTCAACCCGGCTCGCTACGCATCGCACGGATGTTGAATCCGGGCCGAGCGCAGCAATGGCCCGTCTGGTTTCTACCTCCCGTCAGGCCGGGCCTGTGATGGGTGGGGTTGGTGGGATCAGGGCTGGTGGCTGTCTGAGCCAAAGGCGAGTTCCACCAGACCCCCACCAACGCCATCCAGCGCAGGTTTGCCCTTCGCTCCGCGAAGGGGCCCGGCATGTGGGCGCCTTCTTTGGGGCACGTTTCTTGTGCGCACAAGAAAGGTGTCTCGCCTGCCGGGGCGAGACCCGGCCAGCGGCGTCAACAGACAAACTCAAAGCGCGTAAGTCACCAACCGGAAGTCCGGATCCTCCGCATAAGCCTTCACAGAGAACCCCAAGTTCTTCATCAGCTTAAGCATGTTCGGATTCTGTGTGAGAACAAGCCCCACCATCTCCTGCAAACCCTTCTCCCGCGCAAACTCAATGATCGACAGCATCAGCCGCGTGCCTAAGCCGCGCCCGCTGAACCCATCGGCCACCGCCAGCGAAAACTCGCAACTGGTGCGGTCGGGGTTGGTGATGTAGCGCGCCACACCCACGATGCGCGTTACCTCTACCAGTGCACCGTCGGCATCGGTTTGCTGCTCGCGCACCACCGCCACCAAGGCCATCTCGCGGTCATAGTCGATCAGCGTGAAGCGGGCCAGCAGGCCGGGTGGCAACTCGTGCATCGACGACACAAAGCGGAAGTAGCGGCTCTCGGGTGAGAGGTCGCGCACAAACTGCTGCAGCATCGTGGCGTCGTTCGGGTGCACCGGGCGCACCGTGCATTCGCCGCCACCGCGCAGCGGCCACACCTGCTCGTGCTGTGAGGGGTAGGGCAGGATGGCCAAATGGTTGTAGAAACGCGCCGAGGGTGGCGTGTCTTCCACCACGATGCGAGCATCGACCACCAACGCGCCGGAGGCGTCGACGATCAGCGGGTTGATGTCCATCTCGCGCAGTTGCGGCAACTCGCACACCATTTCCGACACGCGCAGCAGAACCTGCTCCAGCGACTCCATGTGCACGGCTGGCGCGCCGCGCCATTCGCCCAAGGTCTCCGCCACGCGGGCGCGTGAGATCAGGCGTTGGGCCAGGTACTGGTTCAGCGGCGGCAGCTCCATGGCGCGGTCGTTCATCAGCTCGATCATGGTGCCGCCGGCACCGAAGGCGATGACGGGGCCGAACGGGTCGTCGGTCACCAGGCCGATGTAGACCTCGCGCCCGCGCTGCTGGCTCGACATGTTCTGGATGGTGATGCCGTTGATGCGCGCCTCGGGCCGGGTGCGGCGCACGGTTTGCATCATGTCGGTGAAGGTGTCGCGCACGGCGGTGGCGTTCAAGATGTTCAGCGCCACGCCTTGCACGTCCGACTTGTGGCTGATGTCAGGCGAGTCGATCTTCAGTGCCACCGGGTAGCCGAGCTGGCTGGCGATCAACATCGCCTCGTTGGCGCTGCGCGCGAGGATGGTGCGGGTGACTGGGATGTGAAAGGCGGCGAGCAGCGCTTTCGATTCCATCTCGGTCAACACCTTGCGCCGCTCGGCCAGCACACCGTCGATCAACAGGCGCGCGCCTTCCACGTCGGGCTTGGCCAGGCTGGAGAGGGGTGGCGGGGTTTGCTGCAGCAGCAACTGGTTTTGATAGAACGAGGCGATGTTGCCGAAGGCGCCGACGGCCGCTTCGGGCGTGCGGAAGTTCGGCACACCGGCCGCGCTGAGGGTACGCCGCGCTTCTGCCACCGAGGCTTCTCCCATCCAGCAGGCGAGCAGGGGCTTGCCCAGGCTGCGTTGTGCCGCGCCGAGCACTTGTGCGATGGCGTTGGCGCGGGGCTCCTGGTTCGGGTGGCTGTTCGGATGGTATTTGGGCGAATAGATCACCAGCACACCATCGATGTTGGGCGCCTTCGCGGCGGCCTGCAGCGCGTGTTCGAAGTGGCTGGCGTTGGCGTCTTCCGACAGGTCGATTAAATCGTCCAGCGCCGCATGTGGCGGCACGTGGCTGCGCAGTTCGGTGATTTGCGCGGGCGTGAGGCAGCCGAGTTGCAGGCCGATCTCGGTGATCCAGTCGGCCGCCAGCACACCCGGGCCACCGCCGTTGGTAATGAGCGCCAGGCGCGGCCCGACGGGGCGGTAACGTGAGGCCAGGCACTTGGCTGCAGAGAACAGTTGCACGAACGAATCGACGCGCACGGCACCGGCGCGGCGCAGTGCGGCGTCAAACACGTCGTCGCTGCCCACGATGGCGCCCGAATGCGTGAGGGCGGCGCGGTTGCCGGCAGAGCGCCGGCCGGCCTTCAACACCACCACCGGTTTGGCGCTGGCAGCCGCGCGCAGCGCACTCATGAAGCGGCGCGCGTGGCTGATGCCTTCAAGGTAGACCACGATGCTTTGGGTTTGCGGATCAGACGCCAGAAAGTCCAACACTTGCGCCATGTCGACCGAAGGCTGCTGGCCCAGCGATACCACGGTAGAGAAACCCACGCCGTGCTGGTGCGCCCAATCGAGAATGGACGCCGTGAGCGCGCCCGATTGCGACACCAAACCAATCGGGCCCGCCGCCGCCAACGGCCCCGCCGCGCTGGCATTGAGCTGAAGTGAGGGGCGTTGAAAGCCCAAACCATTAGGGCCAAGCAGGTGGATGTTGTCGCGCTTGGCAATGCGTTGCAGCTCCGTGGCCAGGCGCGGCTCCACACCTTCGCACAGCACCATGGCCGCGCCGCAATTGATGCGTCCAGCAAGCTCCAGTGCTGCCGCGATTTCGTTGGCGGGCAGGGCGATGATGGCCAGGTCGGCCTTCACCTGCGCCAGGTCGGCCAGGGTGCCGCTCGTGTGCGTGTCGATGAAGCTCAGCGTGCCGTTGTAGCGTTGCGCACGCAAAGACGTCGCCAGCGTTTGCGCCATGGGGGTGCCCGGCGCATCGGGCTTGCCGCCCAAGACCACGATGGCCTGGGGCGTGAACAGCGGGGCGAGGAAGTGTTTGTCCATGGGCGTCGGGATTAACCTCAATCAAGGTTCATTAGGTTCTGGCGGCCGGTGTGGAGGCCGCGGGGCTCTTGGCGGCGCTGGTCAATTGTGTGACCAGATAGATGCCACTGAGTACCAGCACAAGCCCCACCGCGTGGTGCATTTTGAGGCTTTCACCCAGCACCGCCCAGCCCATGCCAGCGGCATACAGCGGGCCCAAATACTGAACCATGCTGGCCCGTGCGGCACCCAGTTCGCGCTGGATGATGGAGTAGGCCCAGTAGGCCAGGCAACCCGGGAAGATGGCTGCGGCCAGCACCAAGCCCGTGCCCTTTTGCGTGAGCACCGGCGCGGTGTGGTGCGCCACTTCATAAATGGTGAAAGGCAACAGCACCACCACGCCCGCCAGGCTGATGACGGCGAGGCGCGCGCCAGCGCTGATGGGGCTGGTCCAGCGGCGCAGCAGCAGGGCGTAGGCGCTCCAGGCGATGGCGGCGGCGAAGATCCAGGCGTCGCCCGGCACAAACTGCACGTTGGCCAGTGCCGTCCACTGGCCGGCCAAGATGACGTGCAGCACGCCACCCAATGCCAGGGCTACGCCCAGGGCTTGCCGGGCATTCACGGCTTCTTTCAGCCACAGCGCCGAGAACAGCACGATGAACACCGGCGACAGCGTGTAGATCAAGGCGATGTTGACTGCCGTGGTGGTGCGCCCGCCGATGTAAACCCAGGCCCCGCAAATCCACATGCCCATGGCCCCCAGCACCAGGTAGCGCAGCCACTCGGCGCGGATGTGCGCGCGGTGCGCCATCAGTTCGCGCCAACCGACGACTCCCAGAATCAGCCCAGCGACCAGCCAGCGCAACAGCGCCAGCAGGTGCGGCTCGATCACACCCGGCGCGCTGCGGGCCACCAAGTAGTTCACTGACCAGAAGGCCGGGGTGATGAACAGCAGCATGAGGGCGAAGCGGTGGCGCGGGCTGTTGGGCATGGATGGAGGCCGGTGGGCGACGGTATTACGGGGCGTTAAGGGGGGGGTGAGTTGACTAAACAAAAGCCATCTTGTGCACAAGTTTGATGCGCATTGTCAACTTATGGTTTGACGCCACAAGCATTTGCGCCCGGCATTGGTGCGAATGATCGTTTGCCCCCATGGTTTCAGAAAATCATGCAAAAAATGATGATGATTTGAAACTTTTTACGGTGGCATGGGGCTTGCATTGTGACATTTTGTTAATTCAACATAGAAAGGGATACCCCATGAACAACAAGATGTTTGGCGCCGGTTTGCTGGCTCTGCTGGCGACGGTTTCTGGTATGCAACAGGCCCAGGCGGCCGAGTGGAGTGACACCTCTATGGGCTACCGCTACGGCACCAAATTTGCCGAGCCCTACAACTCTAAAGACATCACCAAGAACATCTTGAACTTGACGCACGTCAGTGGCAACAAGTACGGCAGCAACTTCTTCAACGTCGACTTCTTGATGTCTGACGGCAACGACAGCAATGCACAAGAAGCCTACTTGGTCTACCGCTATACGCTGGACTTCGGCAAGGTGACGGGCAAGAACCTGGCGATGGGCCCGGTGCGCGGCTGGGGCTTGACCGCTGGCTTCGACTTGAACACCAAGAACGACACCGGCTACGCCTCGAAGAAGCGCATGTTGGTAATCGGCCCGACGATGATGGTCGACGTGCCCGGCTTCTTGAACATCAGCGCTTTGCTCTTGGACGAAAGCAACAAGCCCCGCACCATCACCGAACGCTACACCTACGACGTGCATCCGATGCTGAACGCCGTGTGGGGCATTCCGGTGGGCGCAGGCTTCTCGTTTGAAGGCTACATGAACTACATCGCCTCCAAGGGCACGAATGAGTTCGGCGGCCCCACCTCGCCTGAAACCAACATCGATGCCGCACTCTGGTACGACTTGGGCAGCGCCACGGGTCTGGGCAAAAACGCTGTGCGCATTGGCGTGGGCTATCAGTACTGGCGTAACAAGTTCGGCAACCCGCACACCGTGCCAGGTTCCGAAGCCAAGACGCCGATGATCCGCGCAGACTTCCACTTCTAAGTTGAAGACGGTGGACGGGTGGCTTTAAGGCTGCCCGCCATGTGAAGACATAAAAAACCCGGCTGTTTGTGCAGCCGGGTTTTTGTTTTGGGGCGCTGAAAATTTAGCCGCCGGATTCGAGCGTGTGCGTGGCGTTTTTGTCTTGCGCTAGGCGCACCACCAATTGCTTCAGCGCGGCATCCAATTGAGCCTTGAGCGTGTGCGGCGGGTTGATCAGGAACATGCCGCTGGCGGGCAAGCCGGGGCGGATGGTTTCGCCGTCAGTGTTGGTGATGATCTTGCTGGACTTGACCGTCAGCGTGGCGTGCAGCCAGCTCTTGCCGGCTTTGGTTGCCATGGTTTTCAGGCGGCGTGGAAGGTCGTGTGCTTCGGGGCGCGGAATGATCGGGTACCAGACGGCGTAGGTGCCGGTGGCAAAGCGCTTCATGTGTTCGCTCACCATGGTCAACACACGCTCGTAGTCGCTCTTCATTTCATAGCTGGGGTCGCACAGCAGGAAACCGCGGCGGCTGGGTGGCGGCAAGAATTTGCGCGATCCTTCAAAGCCGTCTTCGCGGAACACGGCGATCTGCCGGCCAGCGTCGAGCTGGGCGATGTTGGCGGCCAGGGTTTTGGCGTCGGTCGGGTGCAATTCAAACAGCTTCAGCCGGTCTTGCTCGCGGATCAGGCGCTGCATGATGAACGGCGAACCGGGGTAGACCTTGTGGCTGCCCTTGTTGTTGAAGCTGGCGATCATGTCCAGATAGTCTTGCAGCGCGGGCGCCAGGGGTTCGGCCCCGGCTTCTGCAGGGGCTTGCAAACGCACTACGCCGTTGGCCGCTTCGCCGCTTGTTTCGGCGTAGTCACCGTCCAAACGGTACAGGCCGGCGCCGGAGTGGGTGTCGACCACGGCGAGGGCGGTGTCCTTTTGGGTCAGGTGTTTGAGGGCGGCGATGACCACGGTGTGCTTGAGCACATCGGCATGGTTACCCGCATGAAAGGCGTGGCGGTAGCTGAACATAGTCTGCGATGGTAACGGTTCAGCCGAAATGGGGCTAGCTCTACGGCGACAATCCCTCTATAATGCTGGGTTCTGCAGCGTCTGGTGTGTCCCGCGGCAGAAATTTAACTCCCACCTAAGAGGTTTCCTTCAGAGAAACACCGACCGTGGAAAAGGGCAGACCAGGACGCCAACCCCTTTAGGTTGGCCAAACCAACTTTCTTTAAAGAGAAAACTCATGACCAAGACCTTCAGCGCCAAACCCGCTGACGTGGTGCACGAGTGGTTTGTGATTGACGCGACCGACAAGGTCCTCGGACGAGTAGCCAGCGAAGTTGCTCTCCGTTTGCGCGGCAAACACAAGGCCATTTACACGCCTCACGTCGATACCGGTGACTTCATCGTCATCATCAACGCAGCACAACTGCGTGTGACCGGCGCCAAGCCGCTCGACAAGATTTACTACCGTCACTCCGGTTACCCAGGCGGCATCACTGCCACCAACTTCCGTGACATGCAAGCCAAGCACCCAGGCCGCGCCCTGGAAAAGGCCGTCAAGGGCATGCTGCCCAAGGGCCCGCTCGGTTACGCCATGATCAAGAAGCTCAAGGTGTACGGCGGTGCGGAACATCCGCACACCGCCCAGCAACCCAAAGTGTTGGACATCTAAGGAGCATTCTGATGATTGGTGAATGGAACAATGGCACCGGCCGTCGCAAATCTAGCGTCGCCCGCGTGTTCATCAAAAAAGGTACCGGCAAGATCACGGTTAACGGCAAAGACATCCAGAATTTCTTTGGCCGCGAAACCTCGATCATGATTGCCAAGCAGCCTCTGGTGCTGACCGGCAATGTCGAAACGTTCGACATTCAAGTCAACGTCCACGGTGGTGGTGAATCCGGCCAAGCCGGCGCTACTCGCCACGGCATCACCCGCGCTCTGATCGATTACGACGCAACGCTCAAGCCCGTGCTGAGCCAAGCTGGTTTCGTGACCCGTGACGCTCGCGAAGTGGAACGTAAAAAGGTTGGCTTGCACTCCGCTCGCCGCCGCAAGCAATTCTCGAAGCGTTAAGCTTCGCGACTGCGAGGACAGTCGATGGAAAACCGGAAGACGTTGCGAGGCCTATGCCTTGTGGTGTCTGCAGCAGGCCTGTCTTATGGATGGGGCATGCGCCGGAGCCAAGTTGTGCTGTCTTCTGCTTGCCAAAAAGCCGCCCGAGATTTTTCTCCGGCGGCTTTTTTGTTTTATGCGCCGATGCGCAACACTGATTTATGCGCCTGAAGCTGCTGCGTCGTCGCCTGACGATCACCTCTCCGCGCATGGCCGTGCGCAGCGCCTTGCCGTGGCCGCTGCGCTGGATGATGGCTGCCGTGATGCTGGGCTTGTGTGGCGCGATCGCACTCTACGCGTTTGATTTTGGCCGCCGCATCGCCGGGCTCGAGGCCTATTCCAAAGAATCTTTTTTGCGGCTGCAGAACGAAGTTTTGCAGCTGAGGGCCGAAAAGGCCGAGTCTGAATTGGTGGTGAACACCGCCCAGAGCTTGTTGACCGCCGAAAAAGCCGCCAGCCAACACCTGCTGACGCAAATCAAGGCACTGGAAGGCGCCAACCAATCATTGCGCGACGATTTGCTGTTTTTCGAGAAGCTGATTCCGGCCAATGGCAGCGACGCCATTGCCATCCGTGGGCTGCAAGCTGAAATGCTCGGCGGCGCGCTCGACGGCAGCCAGATGCGCTGGCAAGTGCTGGTGCTGCAGCCCACCAAAAACGCGCCCGAATTTAAAGGCTTGTTGATGGTGACGTTTACCGGTACCCTGAATGGCGTGCCTTGGAGCCAAGCCATCCCGAGTGGCGGCCAGCCTTTGCAGTTGCGCCAGTATTTGCGGGTGGAAGGCGTGGCGGATTTGCCTGCCCAAGCCGTGGTGAAGAATGTCTCTGCCCGCGTGCTCGAGGGCAGCCAAGTCCGTGCCGTGCAAGCCATACAGCTTGAATAAATGTTGATGAATGTTGATAAGGGCTGATTGGCCCTCAACTCATGCTTAACTGAGGTCTCCCGATGTTCGGAAAGAAAAAGCAGCCGCCAATCCGCAGTTTGATTGCCCATGGCAGCAAGATCACCGGGGAAATCAAATTCTCTGACGGCATGCGCATCGACGGGGAAGTGCAGGGCTCCATTCGCTCGACCGAAGGCAGCCCCAGCATTTTGGTGATTTCAGAGACAGCGGTGGTTAAGGGCGAGGTGCATGCCGACCACGTCATCGTCAATGGTCGTGTCGAAGGGCCTTTGTACGCGGCGGTGCTGCTGGAATTGCAGCCCAAGGCCAGCATCGTCGGCGATGTGCGTTATGCGGCGCTGGAGATGCATCAGGGCGCTGTGATCGAGGGCCAATTGCAGTCGTTGACCCCCACGGCTGAAAAGACCGTATTGACGTTAGCGGCAAACAACGGCTAGCCGACCCTGCCAAGCAAATTGAAGTACGATTTCAAAAAATTACGGAGTTCCCCCCCATGAGTGCAGTTGCCGAAAATATCCAAACCGAAATGCCCAGCCCTATCGTGTTCACCGATAGCGCTGCCGCCAAAGTGGCCGATCTGATTGCCGAAGAAGGCAATCCAGACCTGAAGCTGCGCGTGTTTGTGCAGGGCGGGGGCTGCTCGGGCTTCCAATACGGTTTCACGTTTGATGAAATCACCAACGAAGACGACACCACCATGACCAAAAATGGCGTGTCGTTGTTGATCGACGCCATGAGCTACCAATACCTGGTGGGCGCCGAGATCGACTACAAGGAAGACTTGCAAGGCGCACAGTTCGTCATCAAGAACCCCAACGCCACCAGCACCTGCGGTTGCGGCTCCAGCTTCTCTGCTTGAGTTTGGCACCCCACGCTGCTAGAACAAAGCCGCCTTCGGGCGGCTTTTTCGTGGGCCCTAGATTGAACTGATATTGAACTGTGATGGATGAGAGGGCGTGAACGTGCAAGGCGAGAAATCAGAAAAACTATTGCTCTGGCTGGTGGCCATTGGCTTCTTCATGCAGACGCTGGATGCCACCATCGTCAACACCGCGCTGCCCGCCATGGCGGCCAGCCTGGGCGAGAGCCCGCTGCGCATGCAGTCGGTGCTGGTGGCTTATTCGTTGACCATGGCCATGCTGATTCCTTCGTCGGGTTGGCTGGCAGACCGGTTTGGCACGCGCCGCGTGTTCGTCAGCGCCATCGTGTTGTTCACCATTGGCTCGCTGGCCTGCGCCATGTCGCACACGCTGACGCAACTGGTGGCCGCGCGGGTGCTGCAGGGGCTGGGCGGCGCGTTGCTGCTGCCAGTGGGCCGCCTTTCGGTGCTGCGCGCCTTTCCGCGCGAGCGTTTCTTGCAGGCCATGAGTTTTGTGGCCATTCCTGGGCTCATCGGCCCGCTGATCGGCCCCACGTTGGGGGGCTGGCTGGTGGAGTTCACCACCTGGCATTGGATCTTTCTGATCAACCTGCCGGTTGGCGTGTTGGGCTGCTTCGCCACGCTGAAATACATGCCCGACGGCCGCGTGCCCGAAGTGAAACGGTTTGACCTGGGTGGCTACCTGCTGTTGGCGTTCGGCATGGTGTCGCTTTCGCTGGCGGTGGATGGCTTGTCCGATCTCGGCCTGCGGCAAGCGGCGGTGATGCTTTTGCTGGTGTTTGGCCTGGCCAGCCTGGCGGCCTATTGGCTGCGGGCGGCGCGCCGGCCCGATCCGCTGTTCTCGCCGCAATTGTTCAGCATTCCCACACTCAGCATTGGCCTGCTGGGTAACTTGTTCTGCCGCTTGGGCAGTGGTTGCATGCCATTCTTGATTCCGCTGCTGTTGCAGGTGAGCATGGGTTATTCACCCGCGCGCGCCGGCATGATGATGTTGCCGGTGGCCATTGCCGGGATGATCACCAAATCGGTGGCCACGCCGTTGATCAAGCGTCTGGGCTACCGCACCACCCTGGTGGGCAACACCGCCATCGTGGGGCTGCTGATGGCCAGCTTTGCGTTGATGGACCCGGGTCAGCCGACTTGGCTGCACGTGGCCCAACTGGCGCTGTTTGGCATGTTCAACTCGCTGCAGTTCACCGCCATGAACACCGTCACCCTGAAGGATCTGGACGGCCCGCAGGCCAGCAGTGGCAACACCTTGCTGTCGATGGTGCAGATGCTGGCGATCGGCATGGGTGTGGCGGCGGCTGGCGCGGTGCTGCAAGCTTACACCGGCTACTTTCAACCGGCGGGTGCAGCGCAAACGCTGCGCGCGTTCCACGCGACGTTTGCCACCATGGGCGTGATGACGATGGCTTCGGCCTGGATTTTCTGGCAGTTGCCTGACGGCACGACGGTGGTGGGCAACCCCAAGACCGAGCCACGAGATGTGACCTGAGCCAGGTCGTGCTCAGGCCGGGTAGACCGCGCCGAGCACCCGTTCACCACGGGCGCCGGTCACACTGGCCAGGTTGCCGGGTAGGCGGAAAACCGTTTGCCGTGCCAGCCACGCAAAGGCTGCGGCTTCGACTTCTAGCGGCGGCAGACCGTGCTCTCCTGAAGACGCAACGGCCACGCCCGGCAAGCGCCGTTGAAAGCGGCGCATCAACTCGCCATTGAGTGCGCCGCCACCGCAAACGATCAACGTTTTACTATCTTTTGCATAGCTGTCTACGCAATCACAGCAAGCGCTGGCAGTGAATTCGGTCAAGGTGGTTTGCACATCCACTGGCGTCACCGCTGGCAGGGTCGCCAACTGTTGCGATAGCCACGCTGGGTTAAACAAGTCGCGCCCGGTGCTTTTCGGTGGCGGCTTTTTCAGAAACGGCTCTGCATTCAAGCGAGCCAACAAGGCCGGATTGACGTGGCCCTGCGCCGCCCAAGCGCCATCGCGGTCGAAAGGCTGGCCGGTGTGCTGCTGGCACCAGTAATCCATCAGTGCGTTGCCCGGGCCACAGTCAAAGCCCAGCATGCCCGCCGTGGCGTCGGCAGGCAACACGCTCAGGTTGGAGATGCCGCCGATGTTCAGCACGGCCAAAGCTTGGCCGGGCTGGCCGAAGACCTGGCGGTGGAACGCCGGCACCAGCGGTGCGCCTTGGCCGCCCGCTGCCACATCGCGGCTGCGGAAGTCCGCCACCACGTCGATGTCGGTGGCTTCCGCCAGGAGTGACGGGTTGTTGATTTGCAGCGTGTAGCCGCCAGGCTGGCCGGGTGCGGTGTCGAACTCTTGCGGGCGGTGGCGCACGGTTTGCCCGTGGGCGCCAATGGCGCGTACGGCGCTGGCGGCCATGCCCGTTTGGGCCAGCAGCGCTTGCACCACGCCGGCGTAGCTGCGCGCCAGTGCATTCGCGGCCAAGGCTGCGCGGTGAAGCTCGTTGTCGCCAGGGGTGTTGAGGGCCAGCAATTCGGCGCGAAAGGCTTCCGAGAAGCTGCCTGTGGCGTGGCCCAGAACTTTGAGCGTGTGGCCGGAGAAGTCGACCAACACACCGTCCACGCCGTCCAGCGAGGTGCCGGACATCAGGCCAATGTAGAGCTCAGAAGGGCGCGCGGCAGACATATCGACCAGCGGCGCCCGTGTGGGTTTACTGTGCGCTGGCTTGGCGAACGGCTTCGCCCGCGCTCAGTTGCGTGCGCATGACCGACGCCAACTGGTTGAACGCCGGGCGCGCCGCCGCCGAGACGGGCTCAGCGTTGATGTTTTGCTTGGCGATGGTCATCGGGTCTTGGTGAATGCCATTCACGCGGAACTCGAAGTGCAGGTGGGGGCCGGTGGCCCAGCCGGTGGAGCCCACGTTGCCAATCAGGTCGCCCTGACTGACGGCTTGGCCCTTTTTCACATTGATGCGGCTCAAGTGGGCGTAAACCGTGGTGTTGGCGTTGCGGTGGTTCACGAACACCACGTTGCCAAAGCCGTTTTGCACGCCTGCAAACTCGACCACGCCGTCGCCCACGGTGCGCACGGGTGTGCCCGTGGCGGCTGCGTAATCCACGCCCAAATGGGCTTTCCAGCGGTGCTGGATGGGGTGCTCGCGCATTTCAAACCCGCTGGAAATGCGCGAAAACGCGACCGGCGAAGCCAAGAACGCGCGGTGCAGGCTTTGGCCGTCGAGCGTGTAGTACGCGCCTTTTTTGCCGGGTTCTGCGAACCACATGGCTTGCAGCGTTTTGCCGTTGCTGACGAACTCGGCGCTCAAAATGCGTCCGGCGCGCAGCGGTTCGCCGTCGGCTTCCAGCGTTTCGTAAACGATGGAGAAGCGGTCGCCTTTACGTAGGCCACGGTGAAAGTCCAGGTCGCCGGAGAAGATTTCGATTAACTGCGAGGCGATGGCGTCGGGAATGTTGGCTTCGTCGGTGGCGGCAAACAGCGAGCTGCGGATCACACCGCCAGCCAGTCGGCTGTTGGCCGTCAACGGGGCGGATTCCACGCGCGAGGCAAAACCCACAGGGGTTTTTTCGATCACCAGGCGTTGGAAGGTGTCGCCACTGCCGGCGCTCCAGCGCGCGGTGAGCTTTTGCAGGGTGTGGGTGTCGCTGCCTTCTACCGTGACGGTGTTGCCAGAGCGGCCGAGCAGGGCGGTCTTGGCTTTGGCATCGCTGCGCAAAAAGGCGGCGGCGTCGGCATCGTCAATCCCTAGGCGGGCCAGCAAAGATTTGGCGGTGTCGCTGGAACGGGTGACGTCCGTGCGAAACAGGTTGAAATTGTGGGCGTCCAGGGCATCGGCCTGGAGCTGCAGTGGCAGGTCGGCAACCGGTTCGGTGATTTGACGCACGGGGACGTCAGACATATCGGGGCCAAGGGAGGCAACAGCATAAGCGCCGCCAGTACTGACCAGCAGCAGGGCGGAGATGACAGCGGTGACGCGTTTGGGGTGGCGTCGCACCAGTGCGGAAAGGTTGTCTCCGACGGTTTTCAGACCGTTATTCAATGTGCAATTCCCCGCTATAGACAATAAGTAACCGAAACGCTGCGCCTGGGGATCTCAGCGATTCGGCGCCTTGTCTGACAGCGCCAACTAAAATCACGGAATACAGCAACGGTAGAGTATAGCTGTGCACACTTTTTGCCACAATCCTAGAAACAATATGAATCATCCGGGTACCGAAAAGCAAACTAGCCCCGCGCAGCCGATGTCGGACGGCGTGAAAGAGGCTTTGGCCGTCTCGTTGCGCGGCTGTGATGAGCTCATTCCCCAAGAAGATTGGGTGCGCAAACTGCAGCGCTCAGAAGCCACCGGCACGCCGCTGCGCATCAAACTGGGCCTGGATCCGACCGCGCCCGACATCCACTTCGGCCACACCGTGGTGCTGAACAAGATGCGCCAGCTGCAGAACCTGGGCCACACCGTGGTGTTCTTGATTGGCGACTTCACTTCGCTGATTGGCGACCCGTCGGGCCGCAACACCACGCGTCCGCCGCTCACGGCCGAGCAGATCAAGCTCAACGCCGAAACCTATTACAAGCAGGCCAGCCTGGTGCTGGATCCGAGCAAAACCGAAATTCGCTACAACAGCGAATGGAGCGACCCGCTGGGCGCGCGCGGCATGATCCAACTGGCTTCGCGCTACACCGTGGCACGCATGATGGAGCGCAACGACTTCCACGACCGCTTCAAGGGCGGCCAGTCGATCAGCGTGCACGAGTTTTTGTACCCGTTGATGCAGGGCTACGACTCGGTGGCGCTGAAGAGCGACCTGGAACTCGGTGGCACCGACCAGAAGTTCAACCTGCTCGTGGGCCGCCATCTGCAGCAGGAATACGGCCAAGAACCGCAGTGCGTGCTTACCATGCCACTGCTTGAAGGGCTGGACGGCATCGACAAGATGTCCAAGTCGAAGAACAACTACATCGGCATTTCCGAAGAGCCAAACACCATGTTTGCCAAGGTGTTGAGCATTTCCGACGTGTTGATGTGGCGTTGGTACACCTTGCTGTCGTTCAAGACAGAGGCTGAAATTGCCGCGCTCAAGGCTGAAATCGAAGGCGGCCGCAACCCCAAAGACGCCAAGGTGGCGCTGGCCAAGGAACTGACCGCACGTTTCCACTCGGTGGCGGCAGCCGACGCGGCCGAGCAAGATTTCATCAACCGCAGCAAGGGCGGCGTGCCCGATGAAATCCCTGAAGTGAGTTTGTCTGGCGCGCCGTTGGGCATTGCGCAGTTGCTCAAGCAGGCCGGGTTGGCCGCTTCCACGTCCGAAGGCAACCGCCTGATCGACGGCGGCGGCGTACGGGTGGACTCGAGCGTGGTCAGCGACAAGGGCCTCAAGCTAGAGGCCGGTGTTTACGTGGTGCAAGTGGGCAAACGCAAGTTCGCCCGCGTCACCCTGGCTTAAGCTTGCCGGCTTAAGGAGCAGGGCTGGCCAGCGGCTTGCCCTTTTCCACCACATACACGCCCACCAACTTCACGGGCGCGGCCGAGTCGTTGTGCGCGTCGTGCACCACGCCGGCCGGCACTACAAACGATTCGCCGGCTTTGATCTTGCGCGGCTCCTGGCCGTCGACCAGCAAGGTCACTTCGCCGTCGGTCACGTAGCTGATTTCATCGCCGGGGTGTGTGTGCCGACCGGCTCTGGCGCCAGCGGCGACTTCCACGCGCGCCACCACGGCTTCACGTCCGGGCACCGACACATCGGCTTTGCCCACCATGGTGCGGGTCAGGCCAGACGCTTGGGCGAAGGCGGTGTTCGTTGTGAATGTGGCCAGAGTGAGCAGGGCTGCGGCAACGATGCTGAGACCACGGGTGCTTGTTTTCATAGGTTTTTCCTCGGGTGGATAGGATGAGCGCGCGCCATCGTAGCCGCGCGGTTTAGGCCTAGCCCCCGGGATCAACCCTCAGCGCGCTTAGCGTTTCGTGCTGGCCCCGGCTTGCTCCAACATCACCACCATCTCGCGGTAGCCGCGTGTGCGCGCCAGTTGCAGCGGCGTGTTGCCCTGGCGGTCGGTGAGCTGCAGGCTGGCCCCCGCGTCGATCAAGGCGCGCAGGGTTTGCTGGTGGCGCGGGCCACCGTCGCCCAGCACAATCGATTCGATCACCGCCGTCCAGTGCAGGTTGTTCACGTGGTCGAGTGGCGCACCGGCGGCGATCAACTGGCGCACCACACCGTCGTGGCCCAAGTGGGCGGCCGCGATCAGCGCCGTGCCGTCGTAGCGGCTGGTGGTGAGTTTGGCGCTGGCGCCCACCGCCAGCAGCGTGGCGAGTGTGGCTTCGTCGTCGGCCACGGCGGCGATGGTCACGGCGTCGTATTTGTCGTTTTCCATCGCAGACAAATCCGCACCAGCTTGCGCCAGCAGTTTGATGACCGGAGATTGCTTGGCAAAGGCCGCCACGTGCAGCGGTGTGCGGCCTTGTTCGTCGCGGGTGTTCAAGTCCACCTTTTGCGCGATGAGTTTTTCGGCCTTGGCCACGTCACCGTGCTGGGCGGCGGCATGCAGGCCTTTGTACTGGCTGACCTGCGCCGCGCTAGGTGGGACTTGGGCCAGTGCCGGAAGAGCGCCAAAGCCGCTCAAGACCGAGAAGCCTGCGGTGGCCAAGGCCAGAGGGACGCCCTGGCGGGTCAAGTGGTACAAGCGCATAGTCAGCCTCTTCATGGGTCTTACTTCAGCAGTTCTTTGACGTGGTCGATGGCGGCCAGGGCGCATTGCTCGTCCAGGTTGCCAGCGGGTGCACCGCCCACGCCCACAGCGCCGATCACTTCATTACCCACCTTCACGGGCACGCCACCGCCCAGCAGCAGGTAGCCGGGGATGTTCACCAGGTTGGCCGCGCCGGGGTTCTTCTGGGCGATTTCCATGATGGCCAGGGTGTTGTTCTTGGCGGAGGCCGACGTGAAAGCCTTTTGCTGACTGGCGGCCAGGGTGTGCGGGCCGGCGTTGTCGGCACGTTGCACGGCGCGCACGGTGCCCGCGCGGTCCACGACGGTGGCGCTCACGGCGTAGCCGTTGGTGGCGCAGGTTGCCACGGCCGTGGCGGCGATTTGGTTGGCCAGTTCCAGCGACATGTTGCGCTCGGTGCGTACTGCGCTTTGAGCTTGGGCGTTGGCGGCACCCGCTGCGCAGGCGAGGGCGATGAAGGCGAATTTGAGGGACTTGGTCATGGTGTGCTCCGGGTTTTATGCAGTGAATTCGGTTGAATCAAACTGTTCGTTCAACCGTGCATGAACTGTAAAAAACCGGGGCTGATCTGCCCATGCGTACGCCTACGCCGCACCCTCCGTAAAACTACGGAGTGGCGTTATGTGTTCTCGTCCGCCAGCGCCGCGTAGCTGCGAATCAGTTGTGCCAAGGACTCCGCTTCCAGCTTGGCGAACAGGTTGGCACGGTGGGTTTCCACCGTGCGTGGCGACACGGTCAGCACGCGGCCAATCTCCTTGTTCGTCAGGCCTGAGACGATGAGCCCCAGCACCTCGCGCTCGCGCTCGGACAACTGCGCGTAGCGCTCACGTGCCTGCCGGTCGGCCTGGTGCCGCTCGCGCGAGCGCACATGCTGGCGCACGGCGTTTTGCAGCGCTTCAATCAGCGCTTCGTCGTCTACCGGCTTTTCCAAAAACTCGGCAGCGCCGGCCTTGAACGCGCGGCGACACATGTCCACTGTGCCGTGGCCGGTGAGCATGATCACGGGTTGGTCTACCGCCTGCGCCACCAGCGTGTCGAGCACGCTCAAGCCGCTGATGCCGGGCATGCGCACGTCGAGCACGATGGCGCCGATACCCTGGCGGTCAAACTGCGCCAGAAAGGCCTGCGGGTCGGCCCAGGTCTGTACGCGCAACCCCACGGTGCTGATCAGCAGCGCCAGGCTGTCGCGCACAGCGGCATCGTCGTCGATGAGGTGGATGAGCGGGGACAGCGTGGTGTTCATGGTGAGGTGGGCGTGGCGAGCGGGAGAGACAGTTGCAGTGAGGCGCCGTGCGGGCTGACGTTGCTGGCCACCAGCTTGCCGCCCATGTTGCCGGCCAGGCTTTCACACAGGTTCAGCCCCAGGCCCAAGCCGCCGCTGCGGGTGGAGAAAAACGGCTCGAAGATGCGCGGCAACACGTCGGCCGGAATGCCGGGGCCGCTGTCTTGCACGCTGAGCGTGCCTTGGCCTTCTATGGCGGCGATGGTCACGGTGAGCGTGCGTTCGCCCGTGGGTGTTTGCTCCAGCGCCTGCAGCGCGTTCATCAGCAGGTTGTGGGCGATCTGCTCCAGCGCCACGCGGTCGGCCAGCACGTGCACATCGGCACCTGGGCTTTGCACTTGTGGTGTGACGCCACGGCGGGTGCATTCGGGCTCCAGCAAATACAGCACTTCACGCACGGCGTCTTGCAGCTTCACGGGTTGCAGTTGACCCGCGAGGTCGGGGCGCTCCACCGCGCGCCGCAGGCGGCCCACCACGGTGGCGGCGCGCCGCGCTTGCTCGATGGCTTGGGCCATGGCGCTACGCGCGGTGTCGAGTTCGGGCGGGTCGTCGTTCAACAGGCGGCTGGCGGCCTGGGTGTTGGCCAGTACGGCGGTGAGCGGTTGGTTGAGCTCATGCGCCATGCCAGCGGCAAGTTCGCCCAGCGTGTTCAGGCGCGCCACCTGGCCCAGGCGCAGCAGCTCTTCGGCACGCTTGCGTTCGGCGCGTTGGCGCATGGCGTTTTGCAGGGCGAGCAGCAGCACGGTCACTGCGGCAGTCCAGCCCAGCATCCAGCCCCAGGGCAGTTCGCCCCAGCCCACTTGGCGCAGTGCAAACACGTCAAACGGTTGGCTGTCGCTGGCCAGGTGTTTGTGGAACTCAAAGCGCCATCCGCTGAAGGCACCGGTGCCGATGTGTCCGGGCTGCACTTCGTAAATCTGCTGCTCTTGCTCCAGCGTTACACGCACCGGGCTGGTGTCGCGCTCCATGGGCCATTCAGTCCACGGCAACATCGTGCCCAGGTCAATTTGCAGGGCATAGCTGATGGGGTCTGCGCCCAGCACCAGCCAGTAGCGCCCCTGGTCGAGGTGGGACGAGGCCAACGCCACACGCCCGGCCTTGCGCGAGGTGGCCTCGGCAGTGGTCAAGAAGGGCTGCACCCAGGCTTGCTCGGGCGCGCGACGCTGCACGTCCAGAATCTGCGGGTACACCGACGACAAACGTTTTTCGGGCAGCGCGCTGGGGTCGGTGCTGCCAGCTGGTTGCAGCAAGGCCAGCGTGGCCAACACCGCGTCTTGCTGCACCGCACGTTGGCTCAGCAGACGGTGGGCGATGCGGGCGTTGGCTTCAAAGTCTTCGCGCTGGCGCGTCAGCTCTTGCCGTGCCAGTGCCACGCTGCCCAGTGCGGCAAGCACGACCCACGCCAGCAGCCAGCCGCCACGGCTTTGAATTGCTTTCCATGCATTCGACATAGGGGCGCATTGTGCATGGTGGGCGACAATCTGTTGATGTTCGCCAAATCTTCTTCCTTGTTCACGCCGCAACGTCTGCTCTGGGCTTCGGTGGTGGTGGCGCTGATGACCATCACGCTCAAAACCTGGGCCTGGAAACTCACCGGCTCGGTGGGTTTGTTGTCTGATGCGATGGAGTCTTTCGTCAACCTGGCGAGCGCGATTTTTGCGCTGGTGATGGTGACCATTGCCAAGCGCCCGGCCGATGAAGACCACCCTTACGGCCACCACAAGGCCGAGTACTTTTCGTCTGGCTTCGAGGGCATTTTGATCATCGCCGCCGCGCTCGGCATCATCTGGGCGGCAAGCCATCGTTTTGCCTCGCCGCAGCCGATTGAACAGGTGGGTTTGGGCCTGGCGCTGTCGGTGGGCAGCTCGGTGTTGAATGGCGTGTTGGGTTGGGTGATGTTGCAGGCCTCGCGCCAGCACCGCTCGATTGCGCTGGAGGCCGATGCCCGGCATTTGTTCTCTGACGTGTGGACGTCGGCCGGTGTAGTGGTGGGCATTGCAATGGTGGCATGGACGGGTTGGCTGTGGCTCGACCCGGTGGTGGCGATTGCGGTTGCGGTCAACATCATGCGCGAGGGTGCGCACCTGGTGTGGCGTTCGTCGCAGGGCTTGATGGATGAAGCGCTGGAGCCCGAAGTGCAGACGCAGATTCAGCAAACGCTGGCCAGGTTTGCTGGCCCCAAGCTACGCTTTGACCATGTCACCACGCGCAAGTCCGGCCAGCGCCGCTTTGTCGATTTGCACATGCACATGCCGGCCGATTTGACGCTGGGCCAGGCCGCTGCGTTGCGCTCGGACGTAGAGCAAGCGCTGATGCACGACGTGCCCGGCCTGCGCGCCACCATCCAGTTGCTGCCCACCAATGTGGAAGCCTATTTAGAAACCAACGAGGATGCGGCTGCGGCGGCATCCTGATGACGCGAGATTTTTGAGATGAAAGTTGTTTTGCAGCGGGTGCTGGAAGCCCGTGTGGACATTGCGGGCACCACCGTGGGCGCCATCGGCCCCGGCCTGCTGGCGCTGGTGTGCGCCGAGCGTGGCGATGATGAAGCGGTGGCCGACAAGATGCTCGCCAAAATCGTCAAGCTGCGCATCTTCAGCGACGCGGCAGGCAAGATGAATTTGAGTTTGCAAGATGTGGCCGGTGGGTTGCTGGTGGTGAGCCAGTTCACCTTGGCGGCCGATTGCTCAGGTGGTAACCGGCCTAGTTTTACCGGGGCCGCAGCGCCCGATGAGGGGCGCCGTTTGTACGACTACTTTGTGGTGCAAGCGCAGCGCTTGGTGCCGCAGGTGGCGACCGGGCAGTTTGGCGCCGACATGCAAGTGCATCTGGTCAACGATGGCCCGGTGACCATTCCCATGCAGATGGGCGCTGCGTAAAAAGACATAAGAAAAAAATACAGGGTGGAGAGCCCTGTCGTTTGGATGTTCAGCGAACCAGAATTTCCACGCGCCGGTTTTGCGGTTCCGCCACGTTGTCGGCTGTGGGGATGGCCAGTTCACGTTCGCCTCGACCGGCGGCCTCTATGCGTTCGGCCGGCAGTGGGTTCTGCTTGTACAGATCGCTTTGGATCAGCAGGTCGCGCACTTGCTGGGCGCGGCGCAGCGACAGAGCGTCATTTTCCGTAGCATCGCCCACGGTGTCGCTGTGGCCGGTGATCACGATGTCGGCGCCGGGGCGGCTTTGGGCCAGCGCCAAGGCTTCGCGCAAGGTCTTTTGCGCCTCGGGGCTCAACTCAGAGGCCCCAGCTTCAAAGTAGATGACGAAGCGCTGCGGCTTGGCCGGGCGCAACGCAAATACGTCGGGGTAGGCGGCTTGTACGTCGGCTGCGGTGGTCTTGTCGGTCAGGATGGGTGAACCCTGCACGGCCGTGGCGCGTTCGTAAGGCTGCGACAACTTGCGGGTTTCGCCTGCGGACACTACCCGCACAGCAGACGGCGTGCCGTCGTCTTGCGGCAGCAGCACCACGCCGGTGGTGGGCGGGGCGGCGCAACCGGCCAGTGCCAACAGGGCCACAGCGAGGGCCAGGGTTTTGGTGGACGTGCGCATCATGGCTTTACCTCGCCTTCGGCTTGCACAATGAAGTCGGTGCCGAGTACACCCACGATGGTGGTGGGCGTGCGGATTTCCACCGCTTCGGGGTGCGTTTTGCCAATGAGTCCGGTGATCATGCGCAATGAGCCACGCAGCAGGGAGAGCAGAACGTTGCCGTCTTGGGTGGTCGAGTCGTAGGCGAAGCTTTTGAGTTCGAGCCGGCTGTTGGGGCCGACCATCAGCGTGCTGCCGTCACGTAAGACCAGGCTGGCTGCGCCGTCGGCGCCGGTGGTCACGACATCGGCGGTGCTGACCGCATCGCCGGAGCGCAGTGCCTTGGCACCCTGCACATTTTCAACTTGCACTTGGCCTTTGACCAGCTTGACGGTGCCCGCCTTGCTGATGGGCGGTGCTGGCTGCGCGTAGCTTGTATGGGCACCGATCAGTATCAGTGTGAATACAAAAAATCTAAAAATTGGATTTTGCATGATGCTAAAAATTGTCCTGCAAAATGTTTACAAGATGTCAACCAGTTTGAAACCAAATGTGGGCGGTATCGCTAAACGTGCGGGTTCTCGTAAGGGTTCTCAAAGCCCAGGCGGGCCATGATCTCGATCTCCAGCGCCTCCATCTCGTCCGCATCGGCTGCACTGGTTTCGTGGTCGTAGCCCTGCGCGTGCAAGGTGCCGTGCACCAGCAGGTGGGCGTAGTGCGCTTGTAGTGTTTTGCCGTTTTCTTCAGCTTCGCGCGCCACCACCGGCGCGCACAGCACCAGGTCGGCGCAGACCACCGGTTCCTGGGTGTAGTCAAAGGTGAGCACGTTGGTGGCGTAATCTTTTTGCCGGTACTCGCGGTTCAGCGTCTGGCCTTCTTCGGCGTCAACGATGCGCACGGTGATTTCGCCATCCAGTTGCAGCGCATGGCGGATCCAGCGCGTTACTTGGGTGCGCGCGAGTGCTGCGCGGTGCGGCGCGGCGTCGAGCAGCTTGCCAAACTGCAGCGAGAGTTGCAGATCGGGTAGGGCTTTCTTAGGTGCCAAAATGGCCTCCAGCGATTGTCAGATATGCGTAAGCAGCTATCAAAATGAAGAATCAAGCCGTACGCCGCAGGCGTGCACGCGGTCGCGGTGCGACTTCGATTTCCAAGTCGCGGTCGCGCGCTTCGAGGTCCGACCGGCCGCGCGTGTCGTAGGCATCCACAATGCGAGCGACCAGCGGGTGGCGCACCACGTCGCCGCTGTTCAGACGGCAAATGGCGATCCCTTTGGTGCGCTTGAGCACACGCTCGGCGTCGATCAAGCCGCTGAGTTGCTCTTTGGGCAAATCGATCTGGCTCACGTCGCCGGTGACCACGGCCTTGGCGCCGAAGCCCAGGCGCGTCAAGAACATCTTCATCTGCTCGGGCGTGGTGTTTTGCGCTTCGTCCAAGATGACGAAGGCGTTGTTCAGCGTGCGGCCGCGCATGAAGGCCAGCGGCGCGACTTCAAGGGCGCCACGTTCAAACGCTTTTTGCACTTTGTCGAAACCCATCAGGTCGTACAGCGCGTCGTACAGCGGGCGTAAGTACGGGTCGATCTTCTGGTTCAGGTCGCCCGGCAGAAAGCCCAGGCGTTCACCGGCTTCGACTGCGGGACGGGTGAGCACGATGCGCTGCACGGCGCTGCGCTCCAGTGCGTCCACGGCGCAGGCTACAGCCAGATAGGTTTTGCCGGTGCCGGCCGGGCCAATGCCAAACGTGATGTCGTGCTGCTGGATGCTCTCCATGTAGCTGGCCTGGTTGTCGGTGCGTGGGCGCAACTCGCCGCGCCGGGTTTGCAGGGCGGGCGCGTTGCCATCGTTGCCCGCGCCATCACCGGCCAGCATGATCTGCACGGTTTCCGGGTTGATGGGGCGGGCCGCCATTTCGTACAGCGCCTGCAGCACTTCCAGCGCCTGCTTGGTGCGGGTCTTGGTGCCGTCGATCTTGAACTGCTCGTGCCGGTGCGCAATGGTGACGTCTAGGGCTGCTTCGATGGTTCGCAAATGGCTGTCCATCGGGCCGCAAAGGTTGTCCAGGCGGTTGTTGTTAGGGGGGGAGAAGGTGTGTCGTACGATCATGGGCTGTGCCGGTTATCGCTTATTGTCGCCGCTGCCCCAAATTTTCATCTCTCAGGATCCCATGATCGGACGTCTGCAAGGCCTTTTGGCCGAAAAAAATCCACCCCAACTGCTGATCGACTGCAACGGTGTCGGCTACCAGGTGGATGTGCCCATGAGCACCTTCTACAACCTGCCCGGCGTGGGCGAGCGCGTCACGCTGCTCACGCACTTTGTGGTGCGGGAAGACGCGCAGATCCTCTACGGCTTTGGCACTGCCGCCGAGCGCGATGCGTTTCGCCAGCTCATCAAGATCTCTGGCGTGGGGCCGCGCACGGCGTTGAGCGTGCTCTCAGGCATGGGCGTGGGCGACCTGGCGCAGGCCATCACGGCGCAAGAGCCTGGCCGCTTGATCAAGGTGCCGGGCATCGGCAAGAAGACGGCCGAGCGTTTGCTGCTGGAGCTGAAGGGCAAACTGGGTGCCGACATCGGCGCTACCGCCGGTGCAGCCAACGATGCACAAGCCGACATCTTGCAGGCGCTGATGGCGCTGGGCTACAGCGACAAAGAAGCGGCGTTGGCGCTCAAGGCTTTGCCTGCCGATGTGGGTGTGAGCGACGGTATCAAGCTGGCGCTCAAGTCCTTATCAAAGGGATAAAAACCTACTGCGCCGCGCGCACCACGCGGTCGTTCACCGGCTGCACCGGGCGCGCGTTGTTCGGGAACAGTTGCGTGAACAGACGCAACTGGCTGGCGCTCAAAGTCATGGGTTGGCGCATCACCATCCACAAAACACCTTCGGTGCAGGGCGGCGCCGTCAGCGAGCCAAAGAACTGGTAGTAGCGCTGGTCTTGCGGTACCAGCGAAGCCACGTTGATGCCACCTGGCGGAAACGCCACGCGGTCTTGCACGTCCAGCGGCACATAGGTCCACACCTGGTCGACCAGCGGGCTGGTTTCACCGGGTTCCAGCAGCACCGCCAGCATGGCTTGTTGGCCATCGTCGCTGCGGTGCAGCAGGTGCACGCCCATGGCAAAACTCTTGCCGTTGACGATTTCTTCGGCCGGCTGCTGGAAATCCATGCGCACCAGCTTGTAGCGCGTGCCGCGCACGGTGAGGTAGTTTTCGCCCTGCACGTCCACCTGCAGCGTGCGGCCGGTGTGCACTACCGAGCCGTTGCTGGCTTTGTACTCCAGCGTCAGGGGCTCGGCCGGGCCAGACAGGGCCGTTTTGTCGTCGATGGCAATGGGCGATTGGCGTTGGCCTGAACCACAGGTGGCGAACTCGGGCTTCAGTTTGCCCCAGGCTTGCGGGCCGGCGTCACCCGAATAAGACCACGGCAACTGAGGGGCCTGCTCCTGTTTGTCGCCCCGCATGGCCGGAGTGCCACTGCGTTGGCCCACAGCGGCTGCCGCGCCAGTGGTGGCCGCAAACGAGCCCAAAGCAGCGGCACGTGCACGCAAATACTGCTGATGCGTGGGGTCATCCACACTCGCGCGTGCACTCACCGGGGTGGGCTGTACTGCACCTTTGGCTCCTGCCGTATTTGGTGCGGCCGCAGTGGTCTGTACGCTCGGCGAGGGCGATACCGCCATCGACGGCGCACGCGGCACAGGGTTGGTGGCGCGGTGGCGCGGGCTCTGCATGGCCGATCGACGCGGCGGCGGCGTTTGCGGCATGTTGTTGATCTGCTCCACAGCCAAGCGCACCTGGTCGCCAATCGACAGCGGTTTTTCAGCGGCAGCAGCACTTGATGGCGCAGCGACTTGTCCGCTGGCACTGGTGGGGGGGGCGGTGACAGGCTTGGCAGGCGACGGAATGCGGCTGGCCGGTGCCGGTGTATTGGCTGGAGGGTCTGCGGCAATGGCCGCGCTGCTGACCACCAGCGACGCACCCAGCCAAGCCACAGCCCGCCAGATGGGCAGCGGTTTTGCGGAGAGGGGCAGAGAAGTTGGTTTCATGCGGGGCTTGGGCTCTGAAAGACGTTGGGACAGCGAGCAAGGCCGACCAAAAGCATGGGGCGGCAAAACCACCCTGACGCCGGTTACGACTCTGTATCGGCATTCGCGTCGCAGACTTGAGGATCCTCGGCACAAATCAGCGCGAGGGCAGGACGTACGGATCGGGATGGGTTGCTAGGCGCGGTTTGCAGCCAATAGCCTTGCTATTGGCCAGAAACGCAACGCCGCAGACCGCCCGAGTCCGTGCGGCATGCACCGTGTTGATTTGTGACGAGTGTCCTTACGGCTATAGTCGATGGCGCATGCCGTACGGACCCGTTCGGCAGCCATTTGTTCCCCTCTTTTTGCGCCCCGTTTCGGGTTTTGCCGTGTCCATCCAGACTGACGATTTTGCTCCGCCCCCCGCCAAACGCGTGGTTTCCGCCGCGCCGGTGTCGCCTGCCGAAGAGGCGATCGAGCGCGCGCTGCGCCCGAAGCTGTTTGACGAATATGTCGGCCAGACCAAGGCGCGCGAGCAGCTCGAAATTTTTATTGGCGCGGCCAAGAAGCGCGAAGAAGCGCTGGACCACGTGCTGCTGTTCGGCCCGCCCGGGCTGGGCAAAACCACGCTGAGCCACATCATTGCCCACGAATTGGGCGTGAACCTGCGCCAAACCAGCGGCCCGGTGCTCGAAAAACCCAAGGACCTGGCAGCACTGCTGACCAACCTGGAAAAGAACGACGTCTTATTCATTGACGAAATTCACCGCCTGAGCCCGGTGGTTGAAGAAATTCTCTACCCCGCGCTGGAGGACTACCAGATCGACATCATGATCGGTGAAGGCCCGGCCGCGCGCAGCATCAAGCTCGACCTGCAGCCCTTCACCCTGGTGGGCGCCACCACCCGCGCCGGCATGTTGACCAACCCGCTGCGCGACCGCTTTGGCATCGTGGCACGGCTGGAGTTCTACACCCCCGAAGAGCTGGCGCGCATTGTGAAACGCAGTGCCGGTTTGCTGAATGCGCCGATTGATGCCGACGGCGGCTTTGAAGTTGCCCGCCGCTCGCGTGGCACGCCGCGCATCGCCAACCGTTTGCTGCGCCGCGTGCGCGACTACGCCGAAGTCAAAGGCAACGGCACCATCACGCTCGACATGGCCAACCGCGCGCTGGCCATGCTCGATGTCGACCCGCAAGGCTTCGACCTGATGGACCGCAAATTTTTGGAAGCGGTGATTCTGCGATTTGATGGCGGTCCCGTGGGGCTGGACAACATCGCCGCCAGCATTGGCGAAGAGCGCGACACCATTGAAGACGTGATCGAGCCCTATCTCATCCAGCAAGGCTTCTTGCAACGCACGCCGCGCGGCCGCATTGCCACCTTGGCGGCGTACCGGCATCTCGGCGTGACCCCGCCGAAGACCGATGCCGATTTGTTCGGCTGATCGCGAACCGCACCCGACCTGTATCCGCACGGTATGACCGACGCTTCCAGTCCCGTGCGCGAGGACCCGGCCGAACCCGCCAGCGACGTGCTTGCGTTTGAGCCGCGCCTGCGCAGCAACAGCCTGTTCAGCGCGTTGATGGTGGCGCTGTTTGGCATCACCATGTTGTGGTCGTTGTTCGAGAGCCAGCGGGAGAACGGCAGCCCGTGGATGTTTGTCGTCATGGTGTGTGTGTTGGTGCCTGCGGCCATGGCGGTGCTGGTCCTGGTGCGCCACGCACTGAACAAGGCGCCCGTGCTCGTGCTGGATGCGCAAGGCATACGTGGTGCGCAACTGCAAGGCCTGGTGCCGTGGAGCGATTTGCTTGATGCTGAAACCGACCGCCTGCTGCTTGGCCATGTGGTGCGTCTGGACCTGACGCCATCGCCCACGCGTCCCAACCGCCGATCCTTTCTGACGGGGCGCAACCCCAGCGCTCCGGTCGTGAGCCTGCACCTGCTCGACCCCCGTCAACAGCGAGACGCCCTGCGTGCCATCCATGCACAGATTGCGCCGCGCCGGGCCGAAGCGGGGCTGGGTGAGGCGCCCAGCGTGGGCCGGGCCCGCGCCGCGGTGGCGCTGGACGACGCGCTATACCGCATCACGCCGCACACCTGGGCCTTGTTTGCCATGCTGGCGGCCAACATCGGGGTGTGGCTGGTGCAGATTGTCCAAGGCGTGAACGCCATGCGTCCGTCCACCTTGCAACTGCTGCAATGGGGTGGCAACACCGCCGCTTCAGTGGTGGTGGACGGCGTTTACTGGCGCATGTTCACGGCCATGTTTTTGCACGGCGGGGCTGCACATCTGGGCTTCAACATGTTGGCGCTGGCTGTGGCAGGGCGGCCTTTGAACCGTCTGTTGGGCAATCTGCAGTTCCTGCTGTTGTATCTGGTGGCTGGCTTGGCTGGCGCTGTGACGAGCCTGCATTTTTCAGCGCAAACGGCGGTCTCGGTCGGCGCTTCAGGGGCCATTTTTGGCGTGATGGGCGCCATCCTCACCGTGAGCTGGCACTACCGTCGCCGCATGCCAGGGTCTGAGAACCGGCGCATCTGGCTGGGCCTGGGCTTGTTTGTGCTGTATTCGCTGGTGCAGGGCTTGATGCAAAGCGGTGTGGACAATGCGGCCCACGCGGGCGGATTGGTGGCGGGGCTGCTGCTGGGCTTGTGGTTGCCTGCGCCCTTTGACGAAGACGTGGGCCGGGCGCAGCGCTTCAAGGCGGTGGCGGGCGCCGCAGTGGTTTCAGGTGTGCTGTTGGTGGTGGGGGTGTTGAGCACTCCGGTGCCTTCGGTTTGGCCCATGCAATCGTTGCAGGCCGAGATGGTGTTGCGCCGCGTGATGCCGCGCTTTCAGCAAACCTTTGGTGCGCTGGAGCAGCAGGGTCAGCGCTTTCGGCAGGGTCAAATCACCGCTTTGCAGTACTGGAGCTTCGCACGCCAGGTGGTCACGCCGCAATGCCAGGCCATGGGCCGTCAGTTGAGCACGCTGCGCGCGCCGCAGTGGGAGCCAGCGGGCCAACTGTCGTCCGCCGTGCAGCGCATGTGTGTGCTGATGGCGGCCAACGTCGACATCCAACTGCGCCGCGCCAATGGCAGCCTGGCCGTCACCCCGGAAGACACGGCCCAACTGCGCGCCTTAAATGCCGAAATGCAGGGCATTGCGCGGCAACTGAATGCGCTGCAAGCCCGTGCACGGTCGACTGCACCCACTTCACCAAACACACCACCTGCCGGAGTGACACCATGAGTCCCACGCGGAATCGCCCGCTGTTGTTGCGCCTGGGCGGCTGGGGCTACCTGGGCTTGGCGCTGCTGTTGGGCTTGTTGGCTGAAGTGTGGTTGCACAGTGGCATGGCCGACCACACTGAGCCTGCGGACGATATCGGTCTGGTAGCCCAACATCTCACCAGTGGCCAGTCGGCCATCGCCATGCGTTACGCGCAACTGTCTGCGCAGATGGATGAGGCCGCGCTCAAGGTGCACTTTGACGGGCTGGCACTGGTGTGCGCGCCCGCCAAAAGCAAGCCCACCCAAGTGGAGTGCTTGGCCACACCCGATCAGGTGGACGAGGTTTCGGCACTGCAACTGCGCTTGCTGCTGGTGGACGGCCATTTGAGCGAAGCGACGGTGCTGGTGCCCTGGTGGCGTCACCACACGGCACTGCGAGCCTTGCTGCGCGACCTGGGAGCGGCGCAATCTCTCAGCCCTGAACACGACCTGCAACCGCAGATCATCTGGCGCGTGCCGGGCGGCGAAGTGCGCCTGAACCGCGCGCCGGGCTTTGATCCGTTGCATGCCAGCCGCATTCTGTGGCGTGCCGCCGATAGTGTGCCCTCGGCAGCATCAAACCCTGTTACAAAGAGTCCTTGATTTTTAGAACGTGCACGCGTTCTCAAACATAAGGAACGCGTCCATGAAGTTCGCCCCCGTCGTTGTGCTGTTGTGTGCCTTGACGTTGAGCGGCTGCGCCACACGTCCGCTACCGACAATGGACAACAGCCTCGGCATGCCCTTTGTGCGCTTGCCCGCTGGCGAATTTTTGATGGGCAGCGACGAAGCGCCCGCCACGCTGGCCCAAGCCTTTCCGCAACTGGAGACCAAGCGTTTCACCGACTTGGCCGATGAGGCGCCGGTGCACCGCGTGCGCATCACCAAGCCGTTCTACATCGGACAGACCGAGGTCACGGTGGCGCAGTTTCGGCGCTTCTTGCAAGCCTCGGGCTACCAGCCAGAGTCAGTTGCCGATGGCACCGGCGGCTACGGCTACAACCCTGCCTACAACTCCGAAACCTCGGCTTCGGGCGACGCCTTTGAAGGGCGCGACAAACGCTATTCGTGGCGCAACCCGGGCTTTGCGCAAGGCGACGACCACCCCGTGGTCAACGTGACCTGGAACGACGCGGTGGCCATGGCCGCATGGCTCAGCAAAACCGAAGGCCGCCACTACCGCCTGCCGACCGAGGCCGAATGGGAATACGCCGCGCGTGCCGGCACGCGCACCCGCTACCCGCTGGGCGACGACCCCAAAACGCTGGCGCAAGTGGCCAATACTTTTGACATGAGCGCCGCGCCCAATTGGCCCAAGTGGACGGCGCAGGCCTTGCCCGTGTCAGACGGCTTTGCTTTCACCGCCCCCGTGGCCAGCTTCAAGCCCAACGCCTTTGGCCTGTACGACATGCTGGGCAACGCCTGGGAGTGGACGGCCGATTGGTACGGCGAAGACTACTACGCAAAGTCGCCGGTAGACGACCCGCAAGGCCCGGCCGATGGCAACGTGCGTGTGCGCCGAGGTGGCTCGTGGCACACCTGGGCGCTGTACGCTCGCCCGGCGTTTCGCAACTGGAATACGCAGCAGACGCGCTACCCGCTGGTGGGCATGCGTCTGGTGCTGGAGGCGCCTTGAGCGGTGGCCTTTTAACGGTCTTTCAAGTCAGCGCCCCGCGTGCATCCACGCGGATCAGCTTCTCGACCGTGCCACTCACCAAGCCGCCGCGCACCCCGACCAACTGGTCGTGCAGGTTGACGGTCGGGTCGCAATGGCCGGGCACCAGCCACACCGTGTCGCCGAGTTTAGGTAACGCATCTCCTGGCGCTTGCGCGCGCAGGATGCCGTGCTCGTCGCCCCCGTTGAAGTAGCCCAGCGGCGCGGGCAGGCCCAGCGGCCAGACGCGCGGCAGGCCGGAGTCGATGGCGTGGCTTTTGTGGCCGGCGTCACACACCACGTGCGTTGGGCTGGTGCTGACGATTTGGCTTTTGACGAACAAGGCGTGTTCAAACGTGGGCGCAGTGGGGGCGGCCTCGTTGGCGGCGTAGTCGGCGTCCATGAACAAAAACGATCCGGCTTGTAATTCGCCATACACGCCGCTCGTGGCTTCCAGCACCATGGTGCCGGTGCCTGCGCCGGTGACCAGCGGCACCGCAATGCCTGCCGCTTCAATCAACGCGCGTGTGACCACGGCCAAGCGCACGGCGGCGCCAATGGCGGCTTCGCGCTCGGGCAGGCTGCGCAGGTGTTGCGCCTTGCCGTGGTAGGCCTGCAGCCCGGCAAAACGCAGGAACGGGTGGCGCACGATTTCTTGCGCCAAGCTCAACGCAGCGGCGGCAGAACCCACGCCGCATCGGCCTTGGCCCACGTCGATTTCGATGAAAACGTCGAGCACGGCGCCGCTGGGGGGTAGTGCTTCCGCCATCACCTGCACAAGGCGTTGCAAGGCTTCGGGGTTGTCTACCGCTAAAGCGAGCTGGCCTGGTGAAGCATGAGCATTTTTTGCCGCTAGCGCTTGTGCGATAAGCGCAACGCGCTTCAGTTTCGATAGCGAAGTGACTTCGTTGCTGATGAAGATGTTGCGTACGCCACCGGCCAGCATGGCTTCGGCCTCGGCGGTTTTTTGCACACAGACGCCCACCGCACCGGCCTCCATCAACTGTAGCGCCAGGGCAGCGCTTTTGTGCATCTTGGCATGTGGGCGCCACAGCATGTTGTGCCGCTTGGCGAAGCTGGCCATGCGCTGGAGGTTGCGCTCCATGGCGTCCAGGTCCACCACCAACGAAGGGGTGTCGATCTCCGAAACGTGTTGGCCGACGGTAGCGGGCGGCGCGGGTTGCCAGAAGGTAGTCGTTTGCATCGGTTCAGGTCGCGTTTTCGTCGAGCGAAAGGTCGTCCAGGTGATGGGTGTCGGCCCAGCCCACCAGGGTGAAACCGTCGGGCGTCCACAGCAGGCGGTTGATGGCGGCGTTGCTGAGCTGCCAGGTGCGCGGCGCTTGCACGCCTTGGCCGGTGGCGGCGCGGTACAACACGTCCATCACACCACCGTGGGCCACCAGCACAATTTGTTGGCCCAGGTGGGCACCCGCCAAAGCGCTGGCGGTTTGCACAACGCGGTCGCGAAACACGTTGAGCGACTCGCCACCTTCGGGGGTGAAGTCGGGCTCGCGTTTGCGCCAGCGCATGGCTTGCTCAGGTGCATCGGCTTCCACTTCGGCAAACGTGCGGCCCTGGAACACGCCGAACTCGCGTTCGCGCAGGCCCTTGTCGATCAACACCGGCTGCGCCAGGGTTTGGGCAATGGCTTGCGCGGTCTCGTAAGCGCGCAACAAGTCGCTGGAGTAGATGGCCTGCACCGACTCATCGGCCAAGGCTGCGGCCGCGCGTGCGGCTTGCGCGCGCCCGACGTCGTTGAGCGGAATGTCGAGGTGACCCTGGATGCGTGAATCCACGTTCCAGGCCGTTTCGCCGTGGCGAATGGCAATGATGCGGGTGGCTAACATGCCACCGATTCTAGGAGGCTGGGGTGGCGGGCGTTGAAGAGGGCACGGAGGCGGGGGCTGAAGCCGGCTGTGCAGCCGGGGAAGGCGGTGGCGCAGGTGGCGTCACCGTCACGCGGCGTATGCCCTGTGGCGGTTGCGGAAAGCCGCTCAACGCGGCCTCAAACATCAGCGGCAGCACGATGCCGTCATTGCCATACAGCCCGTAGTTGTTGGCGCGGGTTTCATACACGACGCTGCCGGAGGAGGCATCGCGCAGCACCACGCTGATTTCGCGCTGCACGTCGCGCGGGTACGTGTCGGCATAGGCCCATCCCATGCCAGGGCCGTAGCCATAACCGGGCCACCACCCGCCGCGGCCGTAGAACATCGACACGCGTGGATAGCCCCAGTAAGGGTAGCCATAAAAATCGTTGCCAAACACCACCGACTTGAGCGTGGCGTTGACCTGCACGTTGTATTGCGCTTTGGCGTCGTCGCGCATCAGACCGATCTTGGCCAACGCGGGCTCGGCCAACTGCTCCAGCAGTTGTTGGCCCGTATTGGCTGCTCCCTGGCCGCCTTGTTGTGAGGGCAGGCGTTCGAAACGGTAGGTGGCGGGTGGGGTGACGGTGGCGATGCTGGAGAAGGTCTGCACATCGCTGGTGACTTGCACCGGGCCGGTGGCGCAACCGGTGAGCGTGGCGGCTAGTGCGATGAGCCCGGTTGATACCCAAGCTGTTTTCATTTTGGACTCCGTTGACGACGCTGTTGTGCAGCGTCATCGTAGACCTTGCACCCGCTTAAATTGTTACGACCTGCAAACCCGGCAAGCCTTGGATGCCCGTGGTGTTGAACGACTCGCCATCAAACGCTTTGTCGCCATCGGCATCCGGCACACCCGTGGCTTTCAGACCTTTGAAGTCATAGATGGTTCCGTCGGCCAAATGTGAAGGCACGACGTTCTGCAGTGCGCCAAACATGTTCTCCACGCGGCCGGGGTGCTTCTTTTCCCACTCGCGCAGCATCTCGGCGACTTGTTTGCGTTGCAGGTTTTCCTGGCTGCCGCACAGCGTGCACGGAATGATGGGGAACTGGCGGTGGGCGGCCCAGCGCACCAGGTCTTTTTCGGCCACGTAAGCCATGGGACGGATGACGATGTGGCGGCCGTCGTCGCTCACCAGCTTCGGGGGCATGCTCTTCAACTTGCCGCCGAAGAACATGTTCAGGAAGAAGGTTTGCAGAATGTCATCGCGGTGGTGGCCCAGCGCCACCTTGGTGGCGCCCAGCTCATCGGCCACGCGGTACAAAATGCCACGGCGCAGGCGGCTGCACAGGCCGCAGGTGGTTTTGCCTTCGGGAATGACGCGTTTGACAATGCTGTAGGTGTCCTGGTTCTCGATGTGGAACGGCACGCCCAGCGAGGTGAGGTACTCGGGCAGTACGTGCTCGGGAAAACCAGGCTGCTTCTGGTCCAGGTTGACGGCGATGATGTCAAAGTGGATGGGTGCGCGCGCCTTGAGCTTGAGCAAGATGTCGAGCATGCCGTAGCTGTCTTTGCCACCGCTCATGCAGACCATGACCTTGTCGCCTTCTTCGATCATGTTGAAGTCGACGATGGCGCGGCCGACCTCGCGGCACAGGCGTTTCTCCAGCTTGTGTGTTTCGCGTTCGATCTTGAAATCAGGGGTGACGGGCGCAGCCTCGTCAGCAGTCCATACGGCGCTCATGGTGTGGTCTTCAGGGTCCAGAAAACACCGATTATCCCGCGAAGCCCCATTTTCCGGTTTGGCCGGGGCCTTCATGGCACCGTGACACGCCCTGCGCGCTACTTGGTGGCCACGCTTTCCATCAGTCTGCGCACGGTGCCATTGGCGCGCAACTGGTCGAACGCGGCGGTGGTGCGTTTCACCAATTCGGGTGTTGTGCCCTTGCTGTAGGCCATGTAGAGACCGACGTTGACTTCTTCCAGTGGGAGTTGCTTTTCCAGCGTGTTGCAGTCCACCTTGAACTCGCGGCAGTAGTTGACGGCGCCGGCGTCGCTCATGGGAATCAGGTCAACCTGGCCGTTGACCAGTTGCGAGAAGTTTTCGGCCCCGCCTGACGACAGCACCAGCCGGGTGAAGCCTTGTTTGCGCAAATACTGGTGGCGCAGGTCTTCGCGCATCACGCCCACCACTTGGTTGCGCGCGGCCGCCAGAGTGGTGCCGTTGACATCTGCGCGGGCCCGTAGTTTGTAGAGCGCATAACGGATCTGCGTGTATTCGCCGACCCACTGGAACATGGTTTCGCGCTCCGGCGTGCGGGCCAGCAGGTAGATCAGCACATTGGGCTCGGTTTGCGCCATTTCATACGAGCGCGCCCAGGGGTAGACGTTGATGCGGTAGTCCTTCACGCCCGCGAGCTGCAACACCTTGTCCGTGAGTTCGGTGGCGGGGCCCGCTGCGCGGCCGTCCACCAAATGCACGTAAGCGGAAGCCTCGGTAACGACCTGCACCGTCTGAGCGCCGCCCACCGCAGGGAGCCAGCCGAGGGCCGCCACCCACAGGCCGAGCCACGAAAGTGTTGGCAAAGATCGAATCTGCATGATGGGTTCCTTGCTTGATTTTTAAGACTCTTGCCCGTGCACCGCGACGCGGTTGCGTCCGCCCAATTTGGCGCGGTACAGCGCGGCGTCGGCCTGCTTGAACAACACGTCCACGCTGTCCACACGCTGCGGGTCGAGTTCGGCCAAGCCAATGCTCAGGGTGATGTATTGGGCGGCTTGGGCGTTGCGGTTTTCAATGCCGAGGGCCGCGATCGCGGCCAACAGTTCATTGGCCAGGCGCAGGCCGTGTGCGGCTTCGGTGGCCGGCAGCAGCACCACGAACTCTTCGCCGCCGATGCGCGCCACCAGGTCGCCAGCGCGGCCGAAGTGGCTGCCGATGGTGGTGGCCACGGCGCACAGGCAGTGGTCGCCCACGGCGTGGCCATAGGTGTCGTTGTAGAGCTTGAAGTCGTCGATGTCGCAGACCAGCAGCGTCAGCGGGCTACCGGTGCGCAACGCACGGCGCAGTTCGACTTCTTTGGTTTCGTCGAACTGGCGGCGGTTGGCCAGGCCGGTGAGGGCGTCGGTGCGTACCAGGTTTTCCAATGCGATGTTGGCGTTCTCCAGCCGGGTGTTGCTGGCCTGCAGCGCGGCCGTGCGTTCGTTCACCAGCAGCGCCAGGCGGTCGCGGTGGGCCGCCAGCTCGGTTTCAAAGCGCTGTTGCTGCTCCAGGTAATCGCCCACGTTGCTTTGCAACTGGTTCACGCCGGCTTCCAGGGCTGACAACTCGTCGGGCCGCTGTGGGCGCCGGCTGAGGGTGAGCTTGCGCCCCAGGGCGCTGGGCCGCAGTTGCGCCAGGTGGGTGGCGATGTGGCGTACATGCACCGTCACCAACTTGTGAAACAGCAGCATGATCAAGCTGGCCAGCAACAGGGACTGGGCCACTTGGGTCAGGATGATGGCGGTTAACTCCCCACGCAGCCGTTTCCACAACACACGCTCGTCGCCATACAGCGAAAACTCGCCCACCGTCTCGGCACCGCCGGGAAATGGTTCGTAGATCAGGGGGGTTTGCAGGCTGGGCGCTGAGGTGGACGGCTTCCAGCCGTCGCGGGTGTTTTCCAGCCGGTCTTGCTTGCGCGTACCGGCCTTGAAGTTGATGACGGCTTTGCCCACCGAAGCTACATCCGACAAACCCGCCATATGCGCTTCTAGCGATTCGCGGTCCATGTCCCACACCGACTTGGCCAGGGTGCGCTGGTAGATTTGCGCCACCGTTTTGAGTTCGGCGTCCATCGCCGCCACGTTGCTTTGCCAGGTGGACCAAGTGCGCACCACCACCACCACCACGGTGAACAGCAGCGAAAACAGCAGCGTTGCCAGCACCAGCCGAGCACCCAGGCTTGAGGCTTTCTTCGCGGGGAGGACGAGGGGCGGCGGTGGCGAATTCAAGGTGGTGAAAAAGGTACAGGGCAGCGGTGAAGGGCGATGGGGCGAAGGCAAATACCATGCCGCCGATTTAACGCCATTTTTTCTGAATCGCGTCGTATGTGCCGTTTTTCTTGATGGTCTCTAGCGCTTTTCTGAAACGTTCCACCAGTGCATCGGGTGTCGACAGGCTGAACGCCAGGTAGTTGCCCGCGCTCACCTCGGGCAGAAACAGCACTTTCTCCAGCAACTCGTCCGGGTCGTCACCCGCTTGGCGAGCGATTTGCGCCGCGCCCAGTTCGTTGATGATCCACAGGTCGATGCGGCCGAGCTTGAGCTTGTCGTAGCCCTGCTCATATTTGGCGCTGGACTGCAGATTGCGCCCCAGCGTAAAGCCGCGCTGCACCAGGTACTGCTCGCCGATGGCCTGGTTGACGGTGCCAATTTGCAGGTTTTGCGCATCGTCGAGCTTGCGTAGCGTGAACCGGCGCTTCTTCAGCGCGTAGAGGTAGTAATCGCTTGGGGCCACCACGCCCACCCACTTGAACAGTTGCTCGCGGTGTTTGGCGCGGTTCATCGAATAGATGGCCACGTTTTCTTCGAGCTGCGCGATGTCGTACGCACGCGCCCAGGGCATGGAGGTGAAGCTGGCCTTGAGCGGGCCATCCTTCTGGACCTCTTTGACCACGGCCTGCACAACCTCGGTGCTCAGGCCAGTGAGTTTGCCGTCTTGGGTGAAGTTGTAGGGCGGGTACTCTTCGGTCAGTACACGCACCGAGGGCTCTGTGGCGGCAAGCGATGCGCCACAGGCGGAGAGCAACACGCCCAGCACCAACGTGCGGCGGGCTAGCTCTGGCGACGGGTGCTTTACCACTGACCCGCTTCCATCTCGATGGCAACCTCGCAGTCGTCAAAAATCTCCAGCTTGGCGATCTTCACGCGCACGCCCAACACGCCAGGCAGCAGCATCAGGCGCTGGGCCAGTTTGCCGATCATGCTCTCCAGCAGGTTCACGTGTTCGGCCGTGCATTCGTCGATGATGATCTGGCGCACCTTGCGGTAATCGAGCACGTGGTGGATGTCGTCATCGCGCGGGTGCAGCGGTTGCGCGCCTTGGTTCAGCGAGGCGTTCACCAGGATCGGCTGCGGGCCGTTGCGTTCGAAATCAAGAATGCCCAGGTTGGCGTCGAAACGCAGTCCGGTGAGGTGCAGTGTTTGGCTGCCGGCAGAGTTTTGCATGGTGGCTTGGGTGGCGAAGGGTATGGCGCGGTGTCTTCTACAAAAAGGACAACAAGGCGCAGGGTCACATCAAGGAAAAGTCGCGCTCAAACTTCATCAGGTGCTGGCCACCGTCGACCACCAGCGTGGTGCCGGTGAGGGAGCGGTTGTCCAGCGCGAATTTAACTGTGGCGGCCACATCGGCCGGGGTAGACGAGCGGCCCAGCGGCGAAAGGCGGTGGCGCTCGGCAAAGGTGGCATCGTCGATCAGGTGGCTGGTCAGCGTCAACCCCGGGGCAACGCCTACGACCCGCACGCGCGGTGCCAGCGCCATGGCGAGCATGGTGCCGGCGGTTTCGAGTGCGGCTTTGGAGAGCGTGTAGCTGAAGAAGTCAGGGTTCAGGTTCCACAGCTTCTGGTCCAGCAGGTTGACCACGGCGCCTTGCGGCAGGCTGCCGTCCGGCCCGGCGGGGCGCGTCAGCAAATGCTGGTGCAGCGCTTGGGCCAGCAGCACGGGGGCAGCGGTGTTGCTGCGCCAGTGGCTTTCCATGGAGGCAAAGCTGAAGCTGTCGGCTGTGTCGTTTTCAAAAGCGGCGGCGCTGTTGACCACCGCATCTACGGTGCCGAAGTGTGCAAGCACCTGCGGGAACAGCGCCCTCACTTCGGCTTCGTTGTCGAGCCGCGCCTGAAAGGCCGCATGTTTGAGGTCTTTGTTGCGCGCCAGGTCTACACAATCAGCTACTGTTTTGTGAGCATCTTCAGCCGACTTCCAATAGTGCACGGCCACCTGCCAGCCGTCGGCCGCCAGTGCCAGGGCGATCTCGCGCCCCAACCGCTTGGCAGCCCCCGTGACCAGCACCGTGCGGCGCGTGGGCGTGTCTGCCGGAGTTACAAGCGAAGAACAGGACTCAGCGGGGCGCGTTACAGATGACGGCATTCAGAGACAATCAAGGGGTGACGACAACAACCGACAGTTTAACGACCCCCCTGCATGTGCATATCGTGGACCAGATCCACGCCGCCGGCGGCTGGATCGGGTTCGACCAATTCATGGCCCTGGCGCTGTACACCCCGGCGCTGGGTTACTACACCAACACCAGTGTCAAATTCGGCCCCATGCCCTACACCGTGCAAGACGGTGAGCGTGTGGCCGGCAGCGACTTTGTGACTGCCCCGGAACTCAGCCCGCTCTTCGGCTATTGCCTGGCCGCGCAGGTGCAAGAGGCGATGACGCACACCGGCACATCTGAAGTCTGGGAGTTTGGTGCCGGCTCCGGTGCACTGGCTCTGCAGCTTTTGACGACCTTGGGCGACGCCGTGCAGCGCTACACCATCGTCGACTTATCAGGCACTTTGCGCGCACGCCAGCAAGAAAAGCTGGCGGCGTTTGCGCACAAAGTGCGTTGGGTCGATGCTTTGCCCGACAGCATGCAAGGCGTGGTGGTGGGCAACGAAGTGCTCGACGCCATGCCCGTGCAACTGCTGGCGCGCAAAAACGGCGCATGGTTTGAGCGCGGCGTGACGGTCAACGTGGATGGCGCTTTCGCCTGGCAAGACCGCCCCACAGCGCTGCGCCCGCCCATCGATGTTGACGGTCCGCACGACTACCTGACCGAGATCCACCCCCAGGGCGAAGCCTTCATCAAGACCCTGGCGGAACGGCTGACGCAAGGCGCGGCATTCTTCCTGGACTACGGTTTTCCCGAGAGCGAGTACTACCACGCGCAACGCAGCGGCGGCACGGTAATGTGCCACCAGTTGCACCGTGCGGATGACGATCCGCTGGTGGCGGTGGGCTTGAAAGACATCACCGCCCACGTCAACTTCTCCGGCATTGCGCTGGCCGGGCAAGACGCCGGTTTTGAAGTACTTGGTTACGCCCCGCAAGCGCATTTCCTGTTCAACTGCGGCCTGGGTCCGGCGATGGATGCCTGCGGGCCGGTGCAGCGCGCGCATGCCGCCAAACTGGTGCACGAGCACGAGATGGGCGAGCTGTTCAAGGTGGTGGGTTTTACCAAAGGTGCTGTTTGGGACGCCATGGGTTTTGCCCATGGTGACCGCAGCTACACGCTGTGATCCGTTGGCTCATCGTTGTTTTCTTGGCTTTGCTGCTGATCAACTGGTTTACCCCGTTGCTGGGGAAACTTGGCTTCGGCAGGCTGCCCGGAGACCTGCGGTTCAAACTTTTCGGGCGCGAATGGTTTATTCCATTCGCCTCCACCATTGTGCTGAGCGTGATTGCCGGCGTTATTTCAAAACTAATCTAGTCTGATCTTATGAAAGCTTGTGTTGATATTGGCGGTACCAAGGTTGCCGTCAGCCTGACCGAAGGCGAAGCCGGCACGCCAGAGCTGAAAGCCCGCCGCGCCGAACCTACCGCCAAAACCGGCAACAACGATGCGCTGGCGGTGCAAATCATCCGCATGATTGGTGAGTCCGCAGCCGAGCTGGGCGTCGATGTGGCGAGCATCACCGAAGTCGGTGTGTCGTCCTGTGGCCCCTTTGTGCTGAACAACGGCTTGGTCGAACTGGCCGCGCCCAACATTTGCGGTGGCCTGGCGGGCCCGGCACGCGGCCTGCCTAATGACTGGATGTCGGCCCTGCTGGAAGCGCCTTTGCGCGCCAAGTTCGGCAAGGTGCGGGTCGAGAACGACTGCATCGCTGCGCTGGAAGCCGAACGCCGCTGGGGCGCACTGCGTGGGCTGGACCACTGCGCTTACGTCACGTGGAGCACCGGCATCGGCATGGGCCTGTGTGTTGATGGCCATGTGTTGCGTGGCAAAAACGGCAACGCGGGCCACGCGGGCCACATGTTTGTGGTCGACAACGACGACGCCCTATGCGGGTGCGGCAACGTGGGCGATATCGAAGGCATGGTGGCGGGCAATGCCATTGCGCGCCGTTTTGGTGTGGAGGCCGCACCCTTGTTCAAAAGCGCAGGTGAAGGCGATGCTGCCGCTTTGGCCATCGTCGATGAGCTCTGCCGCGTATTGGGCCGTGCTTTGTATAACCTGGTGGTGACACTCGATTTGCAGCGCATTAGCTTGGGTGGCAGCGTGTTCTGGCATAACCGCGAGTTGTTATTGCCGCGACTGCAAGCCCAAATTGATGGCCGTATTCCATCACTGACTTTAGGCTTTAGCTGCGTACCGGCTGGTTTGGAAGATAAAGTCGGCGATTTCGCGGCATTGGCCTTGTTGGAGTCCAACTAAATCGCCTGAGGGTTGCCGCGCGTAATGAAGCCACTGCGCGCGGGATGGCTTGGCTCATATTTGTGAATTAATGCTTGTCGCCTCGAAATATCGAATTCATTTCGGGTCGAAATGCACGCATTTGATTCTGTGAATATAATATGGCGTATCTTTCATTCAATCATCACACAGCCATATGTCCAGCTATAAAGAACTTCTTCAGCAGCGCGCTCAATTGGATCAGCAAATCAGCGAAGCACGTCAACGCGAAAACGCGGCTGCTTTGGCGCAAGTTCGTGCTCTGGTCGCCGATTTTGCTTTGACGCCGGAAGATGTTTTTCCTACAGGCAAAACCCGTGGCCCTAAAGCCGCAGGCGAAGCGAAGGCTCCAGGCGCTCGTGTTGCTCCTAAATACCGTAATCCCACCACAGGGGACACCTGGACCGGTCGTGGCAAGCCACCACGTTGGATTCAAGACCAGGATCGCGCCCAATTCCTGATTGCGCAGTAAGCTCCAACGCGGGCAGTAAGGCATTCTTCAATGTCTTTATTGCTTGGCTTCAGACGAAACGTTTGAAACAAAAAAGGCCGGTAATCCCGGCCTTTTTTGTTTTATTGGTGAATGGTTCGGAATCTGAGCAAATCAACTTTGTATTACTTTACAAATGGCTCATATTTCCATTCTGTGTGGATTCTGTTTCAGAAAGTACCTCAAGAAAACGATGTCGCCACCAATGAACATCGTATACACGAATTTGTTTTAATAGATTTTGGTGACGATCAATTCGCTCCGGTAATGTCATTTGAAGCGCTTGCTGAATAACCTCGGCAGTTCCATGCTCGTCATATGGATTAACCATTAAGGCTTCTTTCAATTGCTCGGCAGCACCGGCAAAGCGCGATAAAACCAATACGCCGGGATCTTCCGGGTCTTGCGCCACCACATATTCTTTTGCCACCAGATTCATGCCGTCACGCAGCGGCGTCACCAGGCCGACGCGGGCCGCGCGGTACAGGCCCGGCAAGCGATGCCGCGCCACGGTGCGGTGGATGTAGCGCACGGGCATCCAGTCCAGCTCGCCGTAGTCGCCATTGATGGCACCACAAAGGTGCTCCAACTCCTGGCGGATATCGGCGTAGGCATCCACCGTTTCGCGCGACGGTGAGGCCACCTGGATCAACGTGGCGCTGTTGCGGTTCTCCGGGTAGTTGGCCAGCAGGTGGCGAAACGCACGCACGCGCTGCGGCAGGCCCTTGGAATAGTCCAGCCGGTCAATGCCGAGCAGCAGACGGCGGCGGGCGTATTCCTCGCGCATGCGTTGCGCCATGTCCAAGCCTTCGCGCGCGTTGGCCAGGTCTTGGAACTCGTTGACGTCGATGCCGATGGGGAACGCTTCCGCCCGCAAGGTGCGCCCATAGGCTTTGTAGAGCCCGGGTGCCGGCGTTTCCACCGGCACCTCTTGCTGCAGATAAGCCGCGAAGTGCTGCACGTCGGCCTCGCTTTGAAAGCCCACCAGGTCGTACGAAAACATCGAGCGCATCAGCCACTCGTGCTGCGGCAGCGCGCTCATGATTTGCGCGGGTGGCAGCGGAATGTGCAAGAAGAAGCCGATGCGGTTGGTGCAGCCCATGGCGCGCAGCTCGGCGCCCAGGGGAATCAACTGGTAGTCGTGGATCCAGATCACGTCGTCGGGCTTGAGCAGCGTCATCAGCTTGCGCGCAAACATCTGGTTGACGCGACGGTAGGCGTTGACCAGTCCGGTGTCAAAGTTGGCCAAATCCAGCCGGTAATGGAACACCGGCCACAACACACCGTTGCTGTAGCCCAGATAGAAGCCGTCGTGGTCTTCTTGGCACAGGTCGACGGTGGCCAGCGTCACCTCGCCGGCTTGGCGCACATGCAGCTCACCTTCACCGGGCGTGCCGTCAGTTTTGATGGTGCCGCTCCAGCCAAACCACAGCCCGCCAGTGGAGCGCAAGGCTTCGCCCAGAGCCACCGCCAGGCCACCAGCGGCCACCTTGCGCGGATCAGCAATCCGGTTCGATACAACAACTAAACGTCCCATGGTGCACTCCCTTTTTTTGATTTTTGGTTTTTTAGATCTGGCTGTCCCACGGCGCGGACAAACGCATCGCCGCGTTGATCACCCCCACCATCGAATAGGTCTGCGGAAAGTTGCCCCACATCTCGCCGGTGACCGGGTGTGTGTCTTCCGACAGCAACCCCAGGTGGTTGCGCACCGCCAACATGGCCTCGAAAATGGCGCGCGCCTCGTCGATGCGGCCGATGCGCGCCAGAGCGTCGATGCGCCAGAAGGTGCAGATGTTGAAAGCCGTCTCGGGCTTGCCAAAGTCGTCGGCGGCCTCATACCGGCGCATGTAGGGGCCATCGCACAGCGACTTTTCCATGGCTTCCACGGTGGCCACAAAACGCGAATCACGCGGGTCGATGAAGCCGACCTCGGCCATCAGCAGCACGCTGGCGTCGAGGTCGCGGCCGCCAAAGCTTTCCGCGAAGGCCTGGCGTTCTTCACTCCACGACTTGGCCAGGATCTCTTCGCGCATGCGTACCGCGTGCGCCTGCCAGTAATCCACTCGCTCGGTCAGCCCCAGCACGTGGGCGATCTTGGCGAGCCGGTCGCAGGCGGCCCAGCTCATCAGCGCAGAAGAGGTGTGGATGCGCGCACGCGTGCGCAGCTCCCACATGCCGGCATCGGGCTGGCCGTAGACGCGTACCGCCTGTTCACCCACGGCTTCGAGGTGCCCAAACTCAGCCGTGCCCGCACGATGCAGCAGGCGCTGGTCATGGAAAGCCTGCGCCGCACCCAGCACGATGTTGCCGTACACGTCGTGCTGGAAATGCTCTTGCGCCTGGTTGCCCTGGCGCACCGGGCCCATGCCGCGAAAGCCTTGCAGGTGCTCGATGAAACTCTCGGGCAGCTCGCGTTCCAGGCCGATGCCGTACAGCGGCTGGATGTGCGCGCCCTTGGAACTGGCCACCACATTGGACAACCAGCGCAGGTAGTCTTCCATGGTGCCCACTTCAGACAAGCTGTTGAGTGCGCGCACCACAAAAAAGGCATCGCGCAGCCAGCAGTAGCGGTAGTCCCAGGTGCGCTGGCTGTCGGGCGCTTCAGGCACGCTGGTGGTCATGGCGGCGACGATGGCGCCGGTCTCTTCAAACAGCGACAACTTGAGCGTGATGGCCGAGCGGATCACCGCGTCTTGCCACTCCAGCGGCACGGCCAAACGCTGGCTCCACTTCTTCCAGTACGAGATGGTCTCCTGCTCGAACAGCCGCGCCGTGTCGCCCAGGCCGGTGTCCAAGGATTCGTCGGCGCCGAGCAGAAAGTTGTGTTCGCGCGTCAACAAAAAAGGCGTTTTGTCGATGACGTAAGACACCGGCACGTCGGTGCTCAGGCGCAGGGTTTGCTCGTCGCCCACAAAGCGCAGGTGGTTGCTGCCGCGTGTGACTTCGGGGGCGTCTACGCCCCAGTCGTAGCGCAGTTCGAGGTTGACACGAATACGTGGGGCGCCCTGAATGGGGCGAACGCGGCGCACGATGCAGGTGGGGCGAAAATAACGCGAACGGCTGAAGAAGCGCGGCGCAAAGTCGGTGATCTCCAAGCCGTGGCCGGCGGTATCAAACAACTGTGTGCGCAGCACGGCCGTGTTGGGCTCGTACCACTGGCGGCTGCTGGCAAAGTTTTCGATTTCAATGCCAAACGCGGTGGCGTCTTCGCCGGGTTCCAGCAGGGCGTTGAACACCGGTGGGCTGTCGAATCGCGGCAGGCAACACCAGACGATGCGAGCGCGTTGGTCGACCAGCGCACTGAAGGCGCAGTTGCCGATCACGCCCATGGAGAGCGAAGCTGGAAGTGGTGCACCAAAGCCCGGAGATGTTTCTGGTTGCGGCATGTTGGGGCTCCTTGAAGGGGGTTGAAAATCGCGCCGTGTTATGAAGCCTTGGGACTTTCGGGGGGCTTTTGATTCCGGCGCGGGGTGTCTTTTAGGGCGGAAGTCTGGCTCGGGTGGTCGGCCAGCAACGCCAGCCATTCGAGTACCGCAGCGGGGCCGGTGCAGCGGTGCAGCGCCTGGCTAGGGCCGACGCCCACCTTGATGCCAAAGCCTTGCAGGCGTTGCACGACTTCAAAGCCGCTTTCATCGGTGACGTCGTCGCCGGCAAACACCGGCTGGCGGCCTGCAAAAGGGGCTTCTTGCATGAACGCTTCAATCGCACGCCCTTTGTTGACGCCCGCAGGCTTGGCCTCAAACACCCGTTTGCCATGCAGCAACGCCAGGCCGGGCTGGTCACGCAGGGCGTCGGTGATGGTGTCGCGGCACAAGTCTTCCAGATCAGGTGCGTTGCGGTAGTGCAGCGACACGCCCGTTTCCTTGCGCTCCAAACGCAGGCCGTGGTAGCGCTCGGCCAGGGGCACCAAGCGGTCGATCACGGCATTCAAATCGGGCGCAGGGGAGGCCACCAGCTCTCCAGCAGCATCGCGTCTGCGCGCACCGTGTTCGCCGGCTGACGGCAAAACCAGGGGCGCCAAAAAGGCATCCACATCGACGATGCGCCGGCCGGTGATGATGGCCAGCGCGCCGCCCAATTGCTGCTGCAGCCGCGTCAACAGCGGCACCAGGGTGGGTGGCACGTGCACAAGTTCCGGCTGGTCGGCCAGCTCCACGAGCGTGCCGTCAAAGTCGAGAAAAAGGGCGATAGGCTGAGAGAGGCGAGGCAGGGTTTGCATGTGGGTAAACCATAACAGGCTCGCTTGTAGGACAGTGCCGGAAAATCGTGTGGATGCTCAGCATCGCTGGCCGTGCGCGGGGCCAGCGACGGTGTGTTACTCGCCGAGAAGGCTGTTTGAAAAATGAGCCGTTTGCGCTTGTGGGATGAGCACAAGTTGCTATCAATGCGGTAGCGTTGTGGTCGGTTGATGCAACACTCAACTCAGCTTGACGCGTCAGCCGCCAGCGCAGGAAAGACCACCGACACCACCAGGCCTTGTGCCTCGTCTGGCGGGCTCGCCAGCGTCACGCTGACCGCAAAGGCATGGGCAATCTGCTGCACGATGGCCAGGCCCAAGCCGGTGCCTTCTGTGTCTTGCGAGGCGCGGTAAAACCGCTCGAACACGCGCTCGCGCGCTTCCACCGGAATGCCCGGGCCGTTGTCTTCTACCGTCAGCTCCACGGCATCAGCCAAGCGGCGTACGGCTACGGTGACGCGGCCGCCCTCGGGGGTGTAACGCAGGGCGTTGTCGAGCAGGTTGGTGGTCAGCGCATCCAGCAGCGCGGGCTGGGCGAGCACCTTGGCTTGCGTGGCATCGGGCGCAATGTCCAGGCCCAGGTCGATGTTGCGGCGGTCGGCCAATGCCGCGAGTTGCTCTACCGCACGCAAGGCCACAGAAGCCAGATCCACCGGCCCCAACTGGGTGTGGGCGTCACTGTGTTCGGCCTGCGCCAACAGCAGCAGTTTGTTGGTCACGTCCACCAGGCGGCGGTTGCTGGTTTGCATCTCGCGCCACAGGGTGTCCATGTCGGCGCGGCGCGTGTCCCACTCGCCACGGTGCTGGCGTGTGTAGCGCGCGAATTCAATTTGTGAGGCTTGCAGCGCCAGCGGTGTGCGCAACTGGTGCGCCGCATCGGCAATGAAGCGGCGCTGCGCTTCGGAGTGCGCCTTGAGTTGGCTCACAAAGCGGTTCAAGGTGTCGGCGATCGGCCGCAACTCGGTGTGCAGCGCGTCAGCGTTGACCGACAGGTCGAGGTGCAGGGGGTCACGTTGCGCCAGATGGCGGCTGAGGCGCACCACCGGGCGTAACTCCAATGTGAGTGCCAGCGTGGTGAGCACAATCGCCAGCAGCAGTGCGATGAGCAAGTACTCCATCGTGGGCCACCACAGCGTGTTGAGCATGTGGTCGCGGCTGCGCGTGGTTTTACCGACGGCAATGGTGACTTCTTGCGCGCCGGCCACGTCGTACATGGCACGCGTGGTCACCACCGCACGCGCCGGAATGTTGTCGATTACGGTGTCGTACCACTGCGCGCGGTCAGAGCCCTCGGCGCGGCGCACGGGCGGCAGTGGAAAGTCGGGCGAGCCGGCCAACACCGTGCCATCGGCGCCCACTACGCTCAAGAACACACGGTCGCGTTCGGTCGAATTGAACAGGCTCAAAGCCGAGGGCGGCACGCTGGCTTGCACGTTGTCGCCTTCCCAGATCAGCCGGTCAGACAACACCTTGGCAGACGCCAGCAGGTCGTGGTCTTGCACGTAGTCGGCCACGGTGGCGGCGTTGCGCCAACTGAGGTAGCCACACAGCGCCACAAACACTGACAGCGGCAGCAGCAGCCACAAGGCCAGGCGGATGCGCAGGCTGTTGAGCACGGATTTACTCGTCTCGGGTGCGCAGAAGGTGGCCCACGCCGCGCAGCGTGATGATGGTCGCCTCGCTGTGTTCCAGTTTCTTGCGCAGGCGGTGCACATAGATGTCGAGTGCATCGGCGCTGGGCTCGTCGTCCAGCCCAAACAGCGCGTCGAGCAGTGCTTGTTTGGAGACCGTGCTGCCCGCCTTGAGCATCAGCGTTTCCAGCAGCGTGCGTTCGCGTGGCGGCAGAGGCAGCTCTTTGCCGGCCAGCGTGAACTGGCGTGTGCGCAGGTCGTAGTGCAGGTCACCGCAGCTCAGGTCGTTGCTTTTGGTGGGCATTTGCCGGCGCACCAGCGCCTTGATGCGTGCCACCAGTTCGCGCGCCTCAAACGGTTTGACGAGGTAGTCGTCGGCCCCAATCTCCAGGCACAACACCTTTTGGTCGAGCGAGGCGGTGGCGGTGAGGATGATCACCGGCACGCTGTCGCCGCGTTCGCGCAAGCGGCGCAACACGCCTTTGCCCGAGAGCTGCGGCAGGTTCAAGTCGAGCAGCACCACGTCGTAGCGCGCTTGCTGCAGCAGGCGGTCTGCGGCGTCGCCGTCTTCCACGTGGTCGACCACAAAGTCTTGCTCGCGCAGCAGGCTGGCCAGCCAGTGCGCCAACTCGGGCGTGTCTTCTATGAGCAAGAGTTTCATGGTGCTGCGGATTCTAAGGATGCCACTGGAAACACGGTGGCTTGAGGGTAATCCACTAGAAATGTTGCGGTGCAGCGAAAGCTTGCCGAAGGATGCCAATTTCTAAACTGATTTCAACCTGCCGCAATCGCCAGCAGGTCTTCATCTTTCCGCCAGGAGACACCATGTTCGCTTCATCCGCTTCCCGTCGTACCTTGTTGGCCGCCGCTCTTTCCGCCGCTTTTGCTATTGCCGCCCCAGTGGCTCACGCGGCAGACGCGCCCATCACCATCATGGTGGGCGGCATCAACAAGATCATCTACCTGCCGGCCAAGCTGACCGAAGCCCTGGGCTACTTCAAGGACGAAGGCCTGAACGTCGAGCTGCAATCGCAACCTGCCGGTGTGGACGCCGAGAACCAGTTGATCGCTGGCGCCGTGCAAGGCGTGGTGGGCTTTTACGACCACACCATCGACCTGCAAGCCAAGGGCAAAGAGATTGAAGCCATTGCGGTGTTCTGCAAGGTGCCGGGCGAGGTGGAACTGGTGTCGACCAAGGCCGCACCCACCTTCAACACCATGGCCGAAGCCAAGGGCAAAACGCTGGGGGTGACGGGCCTGGGTTCGTCCACCGAGTTCCTGACGCGTTACCTGGCCGACCGCCAAGGCCTGGCCTCTAAAGACTATTCGCTGCTGCCCGTGGGCGCCGGCAACACCTTCATCGCGGCGATGAAGCAAGACCGTATCCAGGCCGGCATGACCACCGAGCCCACGGTGTCGCAAATGATCAAGTCGGGCGACGCCAAGGTACTGGTCGACCTGCGCACGGAAGCCGGTACACGCGCCGCCATCGGTGGCCTGTACCCCGCCGCCAGTCTGTACGTGCAAAACGAATGGGCCGATGCGCACAAAGACCAAGCCGGCAAACTGGCGCGCGCCTTTGCCCGCACCATGGCCTACATCCAGACCCACACGGCCGAGCAAATTGCTGAGCTGGTGCCACGCGACTACTACGGCAACGACAAGGCCTTGTACGTTGAAGCGCTGAAGGCTTCGCTGCCCATGTTCACCACCGATGGCCGCATGCCCACCGGCGGCCCCGAGACCGTGCTGCGAGTGCTCTCCACCTACAAGCCACAGGTCAAGAGCAAGAACATCGACTTGTCCAAGACCTACACCAACGCCTTCCTGGCTACTGCGAAGTAAACCAAGTAAGCGCAACCATCCAAGTCATTTCCAAGCAAAGAGATTCACCATGAAGAACGACTTGCCCGCTGGTGCTGGCGCTGCTGCCGAAGCCGCAGCCACCCCGGCCATTGAATTCAAAGACGTGTCGCTGCGCTTCATCTCGCAAGACGGCAACGCCACCGTGGCCTTGCGCAACTTCAGCATGGCGGTGGCGCGCGGCGAGTTTGTCGCCGTCGTCGGCCCCACCGGCTGCGGCAAGTCGACCACGCTGAACATGATCACCGGCCTGCTGAAGCCCACCGTGGGCGAGGTACGGGTGATGGGCCAGCCCGTGACCGGCATCGACCCGCGTATTGGTTTTGTGTTCCAGGCCGACGCCGTGTTCCCGTGGCGCAGTGTGGAAGACAACGTGGCCGCCGGCCCGATGTTCCGTGGCAAGTCCAAGAAAGAAGCGCTGGAGATGGCGCAGGAATGGATCCACCGCGTGGGCCTTTCCAAGTTTGGCAAACACTATCCGCACCAGCTCTCGGGCGGCATGCGCAAACGTGTGGCGCTGGCGCAGACCTTCATCAACAACCCCGAAATTTTGTTGATGGACGAACCGTTCTCGGCGCTCGACATGCAGACCCGTACCTTGATGCAGGACGAGTTGCTGCAACTCTGGGGCGGCACCGGCGGCTCGGTGGTGTTCATCACCCACGATCTGGAAGAAGCCATCGCGCTGGCCGATCGCGTGTTTGTGCTGTCCGCCCGTCCCGGCACGCTGAAGCGCGTGTACGAGATCGACATGCCGCGTCCGCGTGTGATGTCGGAAGTGCGTTACGACCCGCGTTTCGTTGAACTCTCAAAACACATCTGGGACGACCTGCGCGAGGAAGTCAAGGTATGACCGCGTCCGTCATCAGCCCCTCGATCCAAGAAAGAAATTCCATGAACGCAACAGGCATCACCCCCGGCAACGCCGCCTTGCCAGCCTCGCTCAGCGATGAAGCGCTGGCTCGCGAATCCGAAATCGCACAAGCCGCCATCCGCCGCCGCAACTCCATGATCATCGCCTTGCGCCTGCTGGTGCTGGTGGTGGGCTTGGGCGGCTGGGAACTGGCCGCGCGCTACAAAGTCATCGACCCGTTTTTCTATTCCATGCCTTCGATGATCTGGGCGCAGATTGTGGAATGGGTGAACGAGGGCACGTCGCAAGGCCCGCTGTGGCAGCAGGTGCTGGTGACGCTGGAAGAAACGGTGATCGGCTTCCTCATCGGCTCGGTGGCCGGTGTGGTGTGCGGCATCTTGCTGGGCCGCAACAAGCTGCTGTCTGATGTGTTCAGCCTCTACATCCAGATCGCCAACTCCATCCCCCGCGTGGTGCTGGGCTCGGTGTTTGTCATTGCCCTGGGTCTGGGTATGGCGTCGAAGGTAGCGCTGGCGGTGGTGATGGTGTTCTTCGTCGTGTTTGGCAACGCCTTCCAGGGTGTGCGTGAGGCCGACAAATACATGATCGCCAACGCGCAAATCCTCGGTGCCTCCAAGCGCCAGGTGACATTTGCGGTGGTCATCCCGTCGGCCATGTCGTGGATCTTGGCCAGCTTGCACGTGAGCTTCGGCTTCGCCCTGGTGGGCGCCGTGGTTGGCGAATTTTTGGGCGCCAAAGAAGGCATCGGCCTGCTGATCGCCACTGCACAAGGCGCGTTCAACGCCAGTGGTGTGTTTGCCGCGATGATTGTGTTGGCGGTGGTGGCACTGGCTGCTGACTTCTTGCTCAGCCGCGTGGAGAAGCGTCTGCTGAAGTGGCGCCCTGCAGCGTTCTGATCCAGACCGCAACCCACAGCAGAAACCATAGCCCCTGACGCACATGTACTGTGCGTCAGGGGCTATTTTTCTTTAAGCCTAGAGCCAGCAACTCATGGACATTTGTAGGGGCTGGCGCCGGCCACCTCTTGTTCCGTGCTGGCATCCACCACCTTGACCGTCGCGCCAGGGTGCTCCATGCAGATGCTGGTGCGTGCATCCGACAAGCCACGCGCGTCCGTCGTGATGCTGCCGGTCACCGGTTTGCCGTCTGGCGTGGTGGCCGTGAACTTGTAAGAGCCGGGCGGCGCGGCACACGCGGTTAACAGCAGTGCGCCGCAGAGACTGGTCAACAGTTGTCGCATGGCAGTCCTTTCCGCAAAAAATACATCATGCCTCAGGCGCCCAGCGCAGCGTCAGAATGCAACTCGGCTCCAGCCCAAAAGAGCGGTGGTAAATGCCCGCGCCCCAGGCCACAAAGTCGCCGGTGCGGCGCAACACATAGGCCTCGGTGGCACTGGGCTCGAACGTGGGCGACAGGCTGAACTCGATCTTGAAAGCGCCTGGCGGCCCGGCCAGTAAGGCAAGCGTGCGGCCTTCGCTGATGGGCTTGTCTTCTCCATTCGGGTGGCCTGCAGGGTGCATGTACCACTTCGCACACAGGCCTGTGCTCGCCATGTCCGTGGGCATGTGGCGCAGGTTGGCTTTGCCGTCTTGGGCCCAATCGCTGAAACCCACAAACCAGCCGGTGCCGTGGGTGTCGAGTTCACCGGCGTTGCCAAATTCGATGTCCATAGAACGCGATGCTCCTCGTACTGTTTTGCCAGGCCTGCCGTTCACCCGCCGATGGGCGAGCACAACTCCACCAACACACCATCCGGGCAGCGCACGTATGACACCACTTGTCCCCAGGGCTTGGTCTTGGGGGCGGCCAGTTCTGTGGCGCCAGCCGCAATGGCTTTGACGTGCGCTGCGGCCACGTCGTCTGTGACCAGGGCCACTTCAAAACCCAAAGGTTGCGCCGACTGGTGCGCTTGCACATGTCCGCCAGGGAAGTTGTCGTCGCCCAGCGCATGGGCCGCGAAGGCCAGAGCGGTGGTGCCGGTTTCCAGCTCGCCGTAGGTGCCAGACTCGTGCAGGAAGCGGGTGGTGATGCCGAAGGCTGCCTGGAAGAACTTGAGCGATGCGGCCACGTCGGGCACGTAGACGATGGTGTAGCCAAACTTCATGGGGTGTCTCCAGTCGTTGATTTGGGTTGGATCAGATCCCACAGATTGCCGTACAGATCTTGGAACACGGCCACCGTGCCGTGCGGTTCTTCTTTGGGGCCGCGCACAAACACCACGCCTTGGGCGGTGTAGTTTGCAAAGTCACGCGCAAAGTTGTCGGTGTAGAGGAACAGGAACACGCGGCCGCCGGTTTGGTTACCGATGTGTGCGGCTTGCTCGGGTGTTGATGCACGGGCCAATACCAAGCCTGATTCACGCGAACCGGGTGTGCTTCCGGGTGGGGTGACCAGCACCCAGCGCTTGTCTTGTGCGGGCATGGCGCGGTCTTCAACCAAGGTGAAACCGAGCTTGCCGACATAGAAGGCAAGGGCTTCGTCGTAGTCGCGCACCACGACGGATACGTGGCCGAGGAACTGGGGCATAGGGTGGCTCTGAGTTGGTGAGCCAGCCATCTTAGCCGCCTAAAGCGTGGCCTGAGGTCACGTTCTGCCGTCTATCAAAACCATAGCTGCTCTCCTCAGAACCATAAGCGGTGGGCGCCCTTTTTACTTAAAAACTGCGGGCCTCTTTTCTAGCCGTGCGCGAATGCCTTCGGTTTTATCGGCCGTGGCAAACAGCAACTGAAATATACGCCGCTCCAACTGCAAGCCTTGCTCCAATGGTTGGCTGTCTGCCGCCAGCACGGCTTCCTTGATGAGTTGTATGGCGAGCTGCGGGCCCGCTGCCAACTGCGTGGCGAGCGTGATGGCGCGGGCTTCTACCGCCGCATCCGGCTGTACTTCGCTGACCATGCCGAGCGCCAGGGCTTCCGCTGCGGTGACCGGCGCGCCGGTCAGCAGCAACTGCATCGCGCGAAACTTGCCCAGGGCTTTGGTCAGTCGTTGTGTGGCGCCGCCGCCGGGCATCAGGCCGATGGTCACTTCGGGCTGGCCCAGCCGCGCGCCTTCGCTGGCGATGAGGATGTCGGCGTGTTGCGCCAGCTCGCAACCGCCGCCTAGGGCAAAGCCGCGCACTGCGGCGATCACCGGCTTGCGGCACTGCGCGATGGCGTCCCACAGGCGGCCCATGTGGCGCTCGGCCACCTCGACGGCGCTGGCGTCCACGTATTCGGTCAGGTCGGCTCCGGCACAGAAGGCGCGCTCGCTGCCGGCCAGCACGATGACGCGCACTTCTGCGTCGGCCTCCAGCCGCGTGAAGGCATCAGCGAGCGTGTGACGTAGCGCCAGGTTCAGCGCGTTGAGTTGAGCTGGCCTGTGCAAGCGCAGCAGGGTGACATGTGGTGCGGGGCGTTCTTCCAGCAAGACGGCGTTGAGGTTCTCCATAACCTGGTTAAACCCGCTCAAACGCGACCGCAATGCCTTGCCCCACGCCAATACACATGGTGCACAGCGCGTAGCGGCCTCCGGTGCGGTGCAGTTGGCGCACGGCCGTTAACGCCAAGCGTATGCCCGACATGCCCAGTGGGTGGCCGAACGCAATGGCGCCGCCGTTGGCGTTGATGTGTTCACCGTCATCCGGCAGGCCCAGGCTGCGCAACACCGCCAAGCCTTGGGCGGCGAAGGCTTCGTTGAGTTCGATCACGTCGAAGTCGCTGATGGTGAGGCCGGTTTGTGCCAACAGCTTTTGCACGGCGGGCACCGGGCCTATGCCCATCACACGCGGCGCCACGCCCGCTGTGGCGATGCCCACCACACGCGCCAGCGGCTGCAAGCTGGCACGCGCGGCACCGGCTTCGCTGGCCAGCAACAGTGCCGCCGCGCCGTCGTTCACGCCCGAGGCATTGCCGGCGGTCACGCTGCCGGCGGGGCGGAACGCAGGGCGTAGTTTGGCCAGGCTCTCGGCGGTGGTGTCGGCGCGTGGGTGTTCGTCTTCGGTGACGACGGTGCTGCTGCCTTTCGTCCCAGGAATAGTGACGGGGGCAATTTCTTCAGCGAGCCACCCGGCCTGCATGGCACGTGCGGCGCGCTGCTGGCTGCGCAGCGCAAAGGCATCTTGGTCGGCGCGCGAGATGCTGTGTTCTTGCGCCACGTTCTCCGCTGTTTCGCCCATGGCGTCAACGCCGTAGAGCGCTTCCATGCGCGGGTTGACGAAGCGCCAGCCGATGGTGCTGTCGTGGATTTCGGCATGGCGCGAAAAGGCGGCCGTGGCCTTGGGCATCACCAGCGGTGCGCGGCTCATGCTTTCCACACCACCGGCAACAGCCAGATCGAGTTGCCCGGTGGCAATGCCGCGTGCGGCGCTGGCGATGGCCTCCAGGCCCGAGCCGCACAGCCGGTTGACGGTGGCTGCCGCCACGCTGATCGGCAGGCCCGCCAGCAGCGCGGCCATGCGCGCCACGTTGCGGTTGTCTTCACCGGCCTGGTTCACGCAGCCGTAGTAGACCTCTTCCAGTTGCGCCCAGTCGAGCTGCGGGTGGCGCTGCATCAACACCTGCAGCGGGTGGGCCGCCAAGTCATCGGTGCGCACGCTAGCAAGCGCGCCGCCGTAGCGGCCAATGGGGGTGCGGATGCCGTCGCAGATAAAGGCGTGTTTTAAAGCAGTGTTCATGTGTGAGTCTTAGAACGGTGCTCGGCCCAGGGCCTGCGTGTAGAAACGGTCATAGAAGTCGAGCGCGGTGCGGAAGGGCACGTCACCGGCTTTGATCTCGTCGCCGATATACATCGTCTGGCTGGCCGCGCTGGTGAACGCGGGCCAGGTGGCCACACCCGTGCCGTTCGGGTCACCATTGCGCGCAAAGTTGACCAGGTAGGTGGAGGCCGTATCGGCAATGGCTGCGTCGGTGGCGTTGTAGTCGCGTGTGGGCACGCTGCGCGCAAGGTTGTTGTAGAAGTACACCTGCTCCAGCGAGTGGTAGGCACCGTAGCGCGAGGGTGGATCCAGCTCAGTGAACTTCTGCCCAGCAAAGTAGTTGGGGCGGCGGTTGAAGAAGTAGAGAAACGTTTTCGATTTGCCCAAGCGTGCATGCGCGCGCGCCAGCGTCCACGGCTGCCAGGCAAACAGGCTGTCGCGCATGGGGGCGTAGGCCATGGCCAGCACATCGGCATCGCTGGCCACGGGGTAGGTGGCTTTGAAGTCATCGACCAGCGTGCCGTAACGCGCGGCGGCGGTGGTGTTGTAGGCCGCCAGTGTGGTGGCGAACGCGGGGTAGGGCGTGCCTTCGTCCGAGTTCCATCCGGCCAGCAGCGGCACATCGTTCACGGCACCGCGTTTCAGCAGCAAGTCCAACTGGTCGGGCAGCACGTAGCCATCAACGATGGGGCCGACCAACGCACCGGCGGCGGCCATCACATCGGCGGCGGACTTGGCGCGCAGCGCGGCGAGTGTGGTGGCGCCCAGCGTGGTGCCGAGCGCGGTGCCAGAAGCCTCGGCTTGGGCCAGCGTGGGGTTGGCGGTGGAGCTTGGCAAGGCGGCCAAACTCTCGGTCACCATGCGGTGGAACAGTCCACTGGCTGGTGGCGAGGCCAGCAACACACTCGCCAGCCCGGCACCCGCCGATTCGCTGTAGAGCGTGACGTTGGCCGGGTCGCCGCCAAACGCGGCGATGTTGGTCTTGACCCATTGCAGCGCGGCAATGGCGTCGAGCAGCGCGTAGTTGCCCGAGGCATGGTTGGCCGACTCGGCCGTCAGCTCAGGGTGCGCCATGAAGCCCAACGCGCCCAGGCGGTAGTTGAGCGTGACGACCACGGCGCCCTTGGCGGCCAAGCCCGTACCATCGTAGTTGGCCTGTGCGCCCGAGCCCAGCAGATAGCCGCCGCCGTGCAGCAGCAACATCACCGGGCGCTTGGTAGTGCCGATGCTGCCGTTGTTGCTGGCCCCGGTCCACACGTTGAGGTACAGGCAGTCTTCGCTCTGCGCGGGTGCGGGTTGGTAGAGGATGGCGCCGGGCAAGCCGGCCGGGCGGTTGCCCATCACACACGCGTTGGAGAAGTTGTCGTTCTGCCGCACGCCGCTCCAGGCGGCCACGGGTTGCGGCGCCTTCCAGCGCAGATCGCCTACTGGCGGCGCGGCAAACGGGATGGCTTTGAATACGCGGTGGGCTTCGGTGGAGTCGCTGGTGGCGGCGACTTTGCCGCCGGTCACGGTCACGATGTCTTGTGCGGCACTGTAGCTGTCGCCGCCGCCTGAGCAAGCGCTCATCGTAGACATAAGCAGGGCAGTGCAAGCTATGCTGAAGATGGATTTGCTGATGGTTTTTGTGGTGGTTTTCATCTGAGCTGTCTCCTTTGTTTTTTTAGAGTCCGAGCACGCGTTCAGCATTGCCGTGCATGACCTTTTCCATGACGGCGTCGGAGTAGCCGAGCTCCGACCACTCGCGCAAGATGCGCTCGTAGGGCAGGCTGGGGTAGTCGCTGCCAAACATGATCTTGTCTTGCAGGCGGCCGCGAATGTCGACTTTCAGGTTGCCGGGGAAGTGCTTCGGCGCCCAGCCCGACATTTCCCAAAACACATTGCCCTTGTGCAGCGCCACGGCGGTGGTTTCTTCGACCCACGGCCAGCCGGGATGGGCCATCAGAATCTTCAGCTTGGGAAAGTCGGCCGCCAGGTCGTCGATGTGCGAGGGGTGGGCGTGCCGCACACGTGCACCGTTGCCGCCGGGCATACCGGCGCCCATGCCGGTGGTGCCCACGTCGATCATCACCGCTGCACCCAGGGCGTTGATCTCTTCAAACAGCGGGTAGTAGCGGCGGTCGTTCACCGCGAAGTGCTGCATGATGGGGTGAAAGTGAAAGCCGATGAATCCGAGTTCCTGCACCGCCTTGCGCACTTGGCGAATGGCGATTTCGCCCTTGGCTGGCTCCACCGCGCCCCAGCATTGCAAGATGCGCTGGGGGTGGCGTTGCCACATGGCGTGCACATATTCGTTGGTGCAGGGCAGCGTGGCCACCGTGGTTTCCAGGTCTAGGGCCACCAGGCAGGCCTCCACTCCGGCAGTGGTGAATTCGGCGATCACGTCCTCTTCAGATTTGGCCACCCAGTCGCGCTTCCAGTAGGTGGCCAGCGCTTCGGGGTAGGGGCCTTGGGCGTCGATCCAGGTTTGGGTGCCGGGGTAGCAATGCAGGTCAATGATGCGCATATGGCGTTCCTTTTATTTTTGTGAGTGACAGTCAGGCTGTGGCGGCGCTGCTGGCGGAGAGCTTCGCGGCCACCATTTCGCCAAGTGCTTTTTTCGATACCTTGCCGAAGGTCGACACCGGGAAGTCGGGCAACAATTCCAGGCGCTCGGGCAGCTTGAACTTGGCGATCTCGTGGGTCTGCAGAAAGGCCACGAGTGCTTCCAGCGTGAGCGTCTGGCCCTGCTTGGGCACCACACACGCACACATCTTTTCGCCCATGGCGGCATCGGGCATGGGCACACAGGCCACGTTCTGCACGGCGGGGTGCATCAGGATCAGGTTCTCCACTTCTTCGGCGCTGATTTTTTCGCCGCCCCGGTTGATCAGGTCTTTCTTGCGGCCTTCAACGATGTAGTTGCCTGAAGGGTGTTTTCGCATCAGGTCGCCGGAGCGGTAAAAGCCATCAGCCGTGAACTGGCGCGCGTTGTATTCGGGTACGCCGTAGTAGCCGCGCAGCGTGTACGGGCCACGGCAGGCGAGTTCGCCGACTTCGCCGTCGGGCACGATGCGGCCTTCGTCGTCGATCAGCATCACTTCGTCGTCTGGGCAGACGGGGCGACCGCAGGTTTCGAGCTTGACTTCTTCAGGGTCGCTCTCGCGCACAAACATCAGCAGGCCTTCGCTCATGCCAAAGTTTTCTTGCACAAACGCGTTGCGAAAGAGTTGCCGCGTGCGCAGCCGCACTTCGGGTTGCATGCGTTGGCCGCCGCTTTGAATCAACCGCACCGAGTCGAGGTTGAAGTTGGCAATGCTCGGATCGTTGATCAGCCGTATCAATAGCGCCGGCACCACTTTCAAGTGGGTGACCTTGTGCTGCTGGATCAGCGCAAACATCTCGGCCGGGCGCGTGTTGGCGTGCAACACCACCTTCGCACCCTTGAACATAAAGCCCTGGATGCCGGGGCAGGCCAGCGGCAGGTTGTGGGCGATGGGCAGTACCAGCAGCAGCACCGATTCCGCCGTGACGCCCACCACTTCAGACGCTACTTTGGAGTTGTAGGCGTAGTCGTTGTTGGTGCGCGGAATCAGCTTCGGAATGCCGGTGGTGCCGCCCGACAGTTGGAAGATGCACGGCGCGGTGGGCTCGATCTTCTGCTGCGTCAAGGCGCTGCGTGGCAGTGTGCTCGGCGTGTTGATGAGCGCTTCCAGCGAGTGTTCGCCCGACTTGGCTTGGCCCAACACCAAGCGTAATTGCAAGCAGGGGTGTGCTTGCTGCACGCGTTCGATCATCGGGCTGAAGGCGAAGTCGCCCAACTGCTCGGGGTACACGCAGCAACGCGCTTGCGACAACTGGGTGAACTGGTTGATCTCGGCGAAGCGGTGCGTCACCAGGGCAGCGATCGGAATGGCGCCAATCTTCTGCAGCGCGAAGTACAGGATCACAAATTCGGCCACATTGGGTAGCGTAGGGATCACGCGGTCTTGTGGCTTCAGGCCCAAGTCCAGCAGGTTTAGCGCCAGGTTGTCGCTCAAGCGGTCGATGTCGGCATAGGTGAAGCTGCGCGCGCCGTCGACCAGGGCCGTGCGGGCGGCAAACTTCTGGAAGACGCCGGCAAACTCTTCGGCCAGCGATTGGTCTTGCCAGTAGCCTTGCGCGCGGTAGCGTGCGGCATATTCGGCGGGGAAAGGGACGAAGCCTTCAAGCATGTGGGTGGTCATGGTGTGTGCCTCAGGTCGAGCTGGTGAAGCCACCGTCGATGACCACGATCTCGCCGGTCACAAAGCGGTTGGATTGCAAGAGGTTGAGCATGGTCTCGGCTACGTCGTCGGCGGTGACGCAGCGGCGCAGGGGCGTGGCCTTGGCGCGTTTGCCCATCAGGTCGTCGTACTTGTCGCCCAACATGCGCTCCATCCAGTCGCCCTCCATCCAGCCCGGGGCGACGGCGTTCACGCGGATGTCTGGCCCCAAGTTCCAGGCCAAGGTTTTGGTGAGGTTGACCACCGCCGCTTTGCTGGCCGCATAGGGCAAGGGTTGCGGGCCAGGGCGCAGGCCCACGATGCTGGCGGTGTTGACGATGGACGGGTTGCGGCCCTTCTTCAGCAGCGGCACGGCCGCGCGCGACACCTGGAACGTGCCGCGCACGTTGACCGCAAACGTGCGGTCCCACTCGGCCATGTCCAGGCTCTCCAGATCCTTCACCTTCCACGTGGCGGTGGTGCCGGCGTTGTTGACCAGGGCGTCGAGCCGGCCAAAGGCGGCGTCGATGGTCGCCATCATCTTGCGCACCGCCGCGTCGTCGCTCACGTCGCATTGCACCAGCAGGGTGTGGGCACCAAGTGCGCGCGCTTCTTCGGCCGTGGCGGCTGCGGCTTGGGCACTGGAGCCGTAGTTGATGGCCACGTCGTAACCCGCGCGGGCCAGGGCCAGCACGGCGCTGCGGCCGATGCCGGTGGCGCCGCCGGTGACCAGGGCTTTGAGTCGATCCGTCATGGGATTTCCTTTCAATTCAAGAACGTTGGAAAGTGTTGGGATGTGTTGAGCCAAGCCGCGCGGGTGCGCAGCTTGAAAAGTCGAACGGCTGAGGTGTCGGTGTGGGGCTTGGTGGTGCTGGACTACTGCGCCTGCAGGCCCAAGTCGCGTACGGTGTTGCGTGCCAGTGCGCGCTGCTCCGTCAGAAACTGACCCATGGCCGCCGGGGTGCCGGGCCGTGGGTAGACGCCCAGGTCGGCCAGTTGCGCGACCAGGTCTGGCTGCTGCAACAGCTTGTTGGTTTCGCGGTTGATCTGGTCGACCACGGCCACTGGCGTACCGGCGGGCACAAACAAACCAAACCAGCCCACGGACTCAAAACCCTTGAAGGTTTCGCCCACGGTGGGCACGTTCTCAAAGCCCGGCAGGCGCTGTGCCGAGGTGACGGCAATGGCGCGCAGCTTGCCGCCTTTGACGTGTTGCACCAGGGCCGGCAGGCCGTCGACCGTGAGGTTGGCGTCGCCCGCCAGCAGCGCATTGGTGGCGGTGGGCGAGCCCGAGTAGGGCACGGTGAAGAGTTGCAGCTCGCCCGCGCGGCTGAGCATCTCGCCGGTGAGGTGTGGCACCGAGTTGGCTTGTGCGGCCGCAAAGTTCAGCTTGCCGGGTTGCGCCTTGGCTTCGCGCACCAGGTCGGCCACGGTGTAGATGTTGGAGCTGCTGTTCACCGCCACCATCATCGGGCTGATGCCGATGTTGGCCACAGGCACGATGTCGCTGTCGATGTTGAACTGCGGGTTCTTGTAGAGCAGTGGCGTGAGCGTGGCGGCAGCGGCCGGCACGAAGCCGATGGTGTAGCCGTCGGCTGGCGCGCGTGCCAATGTCGACATTCCAGGAATGCCGCCCGCGCCAGGTTTGTTTTCGATGTAGACGGTTTGGCCCCAACTGCGCGCCAAGCGGTCGGCCACCAGGCGGGCCACCACGTCGGGCGAAGCACCGGCGGGGAAGGGCACAACCATGCGCACGGGCTTGCTGGGCCAGGTGTCGGCGTGGGCTGGGGCTGCGCCAAAGGCCAGGCTGAGCGCGGCGGCTGTGGCAGCGAGCATGCTGCGCCGAACCCGGTGTGCGGGCTTATCAATCGTCATGTTTTGTCTCCGGTTTGGATCTTTTTTGTTCTGTCGCGGGGCCAATGTAAGTGTGCTTGATTGGCACCGAAAGATGGCAAAATTCCCGGAGTGATTCGATTTTGATATCTAGCGAATCCGTTGGGATAAAGACTAAAAAACGGGAGACAACCCATGAAGCTGACCCAGCTACGCGACCTGACAGCCATCGTCGAAAACGGCGGTTTGCGCGCTGCGGCGCGCCGCCTCGATGTCGCCCAGCCGCTGCTCACGCGCAGCGTGCGGGCACTGGAAAAAGAGTTGGGTACACCGCTGTTCGAGCGTCAGGCGCGCGGCATGGTGCTCACGCCTATGGGGCGGCTGTTCCACGAGCGGGCGCGCAGCATGGTGAACGAGTTGCGGCGCGCGCGTGACGAGTTGGCGCAGGCGCAAGGCGATAACCAGGGCACGGTGATTGCGGGCTTGTCGATCATGCCGCACATCGGTTTGTTGCCCCGCGCTTTGCCGGTGTTTCGCCAGCGTTACCCGGATGTGCGGCTGCAATTCATCGAAGGCCTGTTCCCTGATCTAGAGCAGCAACTGCGCGCCGGCGACATCGACTTCTACCTGGGCGCCACACCGCGCGAAGTGCCTGCCGGTTTTGTGACCGAGACCCTGTTCACCAACACCCGCGCTGTGGTGGGCCGCAAAGGCCACCCGTTGGCGCGTGCCCGTTCACTCAAAGCCTTGGTGAAGTGTGATTGGGCGCTGCCTTCCATCGACTTCGACACGCAGGAAGACTTTGCGCGGCTGTTCGCCCAACACGGCTTGCCCGCGCCGCGTGTGGTGCTGCAGGCGCGCACCGCGTTGTCGATGATGGTGGGGCTGGCCAGCACTGACCTGCTGGCGCTGCTGCCGGTGCAACTGGGTGAGTTTGACCTCACGCAACACGCGCTGATGACCATCAAGATCAGCGAGCGCCTGCCCGCGCCAGACATCGTGCTGATGCGCCGCGCCGAGTTGCCACTTACGCCCGCCGCCGAGTACTTGTGTGACGTGATGCGGCGCTATGTGCCAAGGCCCATGGGCTGAGCCGTTGACTTTGGTATGGCTTGAGTCGCGCGGAAAAAGCGTTGTTTATTCGGCAATTTGAGGAAGGGTAAATACCCTAAATTTGGCGCACCAAAAAGGCTTTCATGTCGCTCAAATTACATTAAATGACGCCGTCAAATGCTGCTCTCGTCAGAAACCCCTCAAGTTTTACCTCTGTGTTGACGAATAAAGAGTGGGTAAACCGTTTGATGACCTTCCTACAACTCCCCCTCAGCACATGACATTTGTCTGGACTGTGCGCGACTTCTTCTTCCATGGCGCACAGGCACCGTCACGCGCGCCAGCTTTGAACTTCTCCCTCCCAACATCGACAACAACATGAATCTCAAAGACCTCAAAATTGGTACGCGCCTGAGTATGGGTATCGTGCTTTCGGCAGTTCTGCTCGCGCTGATGGTGTGGATCGGCTTGTCCAGCATGGCCGCGATCCAGGCCCAGTTGGACACGGCCGTGTCCGAGCGTATGCCCAAGTTGCTGACGGCCAAGGACATCAAGGACAACATACGCTTGCGAGCCATTCTGGCGCGCAACATCGTGCTGGAAGACGACCCTGCCGTGAATGCCAAGACGGGCGAGCGTATTACCTCGGTACGGGCCGACTACCAAAAAATGATTGGCCCGCTGCGTGACTCCGTGGTCACCCCCGAAGGCAAGGCCGCGCTGGCCAAGATGGAAGAGGCGATTGCCGCCTTGCGTGTGCCGACCGACAAGGTGATTGAGTTTGGCATGGCCGACAAAAACGAAGAGGCCAACGTGATGCTCAAGGTTTTGGCTCCGCTGCAAAACGTGGCCAACGATGCGGCGGATGCGTTTGCCAATTTGCAAATCAAGAACAGCGAGAACGATAAGCTGAAAGCCATCGAAGCCTATAGCTCTGCGCGCACGCTGCTGGTGTCGATAGGCGTTGTTGCTGTCGCCTTGTTGGGCTTTTTGGGCTGGCTGTTGGTGCGCTCCATCACCGGCCCGTTGAACCAGGCGGTTGGCATTTCGCGAGCGGTCGCCGCTGGTGACTTGAGCCTGCACTTCGAAGCCGAAGGCAAAAATGAAACCGCGCAACTCTTGTCTGCGCTGAAGGCCATGCAGGACAGCCTGGCCAGTGTGGTGGGTAATGTGCGCCAAAGTGCCGAGAGCGTGGCCACGGCCAGCTCGCAGATCTCGCAGGGCAACAACGACCTGAGCGCGCGCACCGAGCAACAAGCCAGCGCGCTGGAAGAAACCGCTGCGTCGATGGAAGAGTTGTCCAGCACGGTGAAGCAAAACGCCGACAACGCGCGCCAAGCCAACCAGTTGGCGCAAAGCGCGTCCACCGTGGCGGTGCGTGGCGGTGATGTGGTGGGCCAAGTGGTCGAGACCATGAAGGGCATCAACGACAGCAGCAAGAAGATTGCCGACATCATCAGCGTGATCGACGGCATTGCCTTCCAGACGAACATCCTGGCGTTGAATGCGGCGGTGGAAGCGGCGCGTGCCGGTGAGCAAGGCCGCGGCTTTGCGGTGGTGGCCTCTGAAGTGCGCAGCCTGGCGCAACGCAGTGCCGATGCAGCCAAGGAAATCAAGAACCTGATCTCCGCCAGTGTGGATCGCGTGGAGCAGGGCACAACGCTGGTCGACCAGGCTGGTGTGACCATGCAGGAAGTGGTGACCTCGATTCGCCGCGTGACCGACATCATGGGTGAGATCAGCGCCGCCAGCAGCGAACAATCACAAGGCGTGAGCCAAGTGGGTGAAGCCGTCACGCAGATGGACCAGGCGACGCAGCAGAACGCCGCGCTGGTGGAAGAAAGCGCTGCTGCCGCCAACAGCCTTAAAGGCCAGGCGCAGCAACTGGTGGACGCCGTAGCGATCTTCAAGCTGGACCAGAAAGCAGCTTTCCGTGCCGCGCCTAAAACAGTCGCTGCAGCGCCTGCGGTTGCGCCGCAAGCCAGCGCCGTGAAACCCGCCGCTCCATCGGCCAACTTCAGCAGCCCCAAACCGGCTGCGCGCGCCCCCTTGAAAGCAGCGGCCAGCACGCCTGCACCCAAGGCCGCTCCGGCAGAAAAGATTGCAGCCCCCAGCAAGGTGGCGAGCCGCCCTGCGGCAGATGACGATTGGGAGTCGTTCTGATCTTTTGAGGTGATTTTGAAAAGACGCTGCGCCGGGGTTTGGCGCAGCGCGTCAGAATGGGGCTGGCTTCTTGGCTTTGACGATGAAAACCTTTTCCATTCTTTTTGTCTGCATGGGCAACATCTGCCGCAGCCCCACGGCACATGGCGTGTTCCTGTACAAGGTGACGGCGCTGGGGTTGGCTGACCGCATCCGGGTCGATTCTGCCGGCACGCACAACTACCACCCGGGCAGCCCGCCCGATACGCGCTCGCAAGCGCATGCGGTGCGACGTGGCTACGATTTGTCAGCCCTTCGGGCGCGGCAAATTCTCGATGCGGACTTCGAGGCGCACGACCTCATCCTAGTGATGGATTGGGACAACCTCGCGCTGGCGCAGAGCCAAAGCGCGCCGCGCCATCACCACAAGATTCGGCGGCTCACCGAGTTTTGCGAGCGCCATAACAGCGCCGTGGTGCCCGATCCTTACTACGGCGGCGCCCAGGGCTTTGAATCGGTTCTGGACCTGATTGAAGACGCATGCGACGGCCTGCTGAAGCACGTCAAAGCCCAACTGGACTGAGCCCACCCCGCACCGTACTGCGCCAAAACAAAAGCCGCTTGCACATGGTGTGTGCAAGCGGCTTTTTTTGAGCCGGTGTCAGGCGCTGGCAAAGCAGCGCCGGAACCTTTTTAGGCCTTGACTGTTTCCAGTGCGGCGTTGAGCGTCTTGCTCGGGCGCATCACCTTGTCGAGCTTGGCGAAGTCAGGCTTGTAGTAGCCACCGATGTCGGTTGGCGTGCCTTGCACCACGGTCAGTTCGTTGACGATGGTGGCTTCCTTGTCTGTCAGTTCCTTGGCCAATGGCGCGAACTGGGCAGCGAACGCGGCGTCGTCCTTTTGCGCGGCCAATTCCTGCGCCCAGTACATGGCCAGGTAGAACTGGCTGCCACGGTTGTCCAACTGGCCGGTCTTGGGCGATGGGTTCTTGTTGTTGTCCAACAGTTGGCCCGTGGCCGCGTCCAGCGTCTTGGCCAGGATCTTGGCCTTGTTGTTACCGGTCTTGATGCCGAGTTCTTCGAGCGACACGGCCAGCGCCAGGAATTCACCCAGCGAGTCCCAGCGCAGGTGGTTTTCTTCCACCAACTGTTGCACGTGTTTGGGCGCGGAGCCACCGGCACCGGTTTCGTACATGCCGCCACCGGCCATCAAAGGCACGATGGACAGCATCTTGGCGCTGGTGCCCAGTTCCATGATGGGGAACAGGTCGGTCAGGTAGTCGCGCAGGATGTTGCCGGTCACCGAGATGGTGTCCAGGCCACGGGCCACGCGCTCCAGCGTGTAACGCATGGCGCGCACTTGCGACATGATCTGGATGTCCAGGCCAGCCGTGTCGTGTTCCTTCAAGTAGGTCTTGACCTTCTTGATGACTTCGTTTTCGTGCGGACGGTACGGGTCGAGCCAGAACACGGCAGGCATGCCGGAGTTGCGGGCGCGCGTGACGGCCAGCTTGACCCAGTCGCGGATGGCGGCATCCTTGACCTGGCACATGCGCCAGATGTCGCCGGCTTCAACGTTTTCGCTCAGCAGCACTTCGCCTGTAGCCAGGTCGACGATGTTGGCCACGCCGTCTTCGGCCACTTCAAAGGTCTTGTCGTGCGAGCCGTATTCCTCGGCTTGCTGCGCCATCAGGCCGACGTTGGGCACCGTGCCCATGGTCTTGGGGTCGAAGGCGCCGTGCCACTTGCAGAAGTTGATGATTTCTTGGTAGATGCGGGCAAAGGTCGACTCGGGCATCACGGCCTTCACGTCCTTCAGGCGGCCGTCGGCGCCCCACATCTTGCCGCCGTTGCGGATCATCGCGGGCATGGAAGCGTCGACGATGATGTCGTTGGGCGAGTGGAAGTTGGTGATGCCCTTGGCCGAGTCCACCATGGCCAGCTCGGGGCGGCCTTCGTGGCAGGCGTGCAGGTCACGCTTGATCTCGTCTTGTTTGCTTTGCGGCAGCGTGGCGATCTTGTTGTACAGATCGACCATGCCGTTGTTGACGTTCACGCCCAGCTCTTCAAACAGCTTGCCGTGTTTCTCGAAGGCTTCCTTGTAGAAGATCTTCACGCAGTGGCCGAACACGATGGGGTGCGAGACCTTCATCATGGTGGCCTTGACGTGCAGCGAGAACATCACGCCGGTCTTGTGTGCGTCTTCGATTTCCTTCTCGTAGAAAGCCAGCAGGGCTTTCTTGCTCATGAACATGCTGTCGATGATCTCGCCGTCCTTGAGCGAAACCTTGGGCTTGAGCACGATGGCCTTGCCACTCTTGGTGACCAGCTCCATCTTCACGTCGCGGGCCTTGTCCAGCGTCATGGACTTTTCGCCGTGGTAGAAGTCGCCGCCGTGCATGTGCGAGACGTGCGAACGCGAAGCCTGGCTCCACTCGGCCATGCTGTGCGGGTTCTTGCGGGCGTAGTTCTTGACGGCGGCGGGGGCGCGGCGGTCAGAGTTGCCTTCACGCAGAACCGGGTTCACGGCGCTGCCGGTGCATTTGTTGTAGCGCGCGCGGATGTCTTTTTCTTCGTCGGTCGAAGGGGCTTCAGGGTAGTCGGGGATGTTGTAGCCCTTTTCCTGCAGTTCCTTGATGGCGGCCTTGAGCTGGGCCACCGAGGCGCTGATGTTGGGCAGCTTGATGATGTTGGCGTCGGGGGTGAGCGTGAGCTTGCCCAGTTCGGACAAGGTGTCGGGCACGCGCTGCGCTTCGGTCAGGCGCTCAGGGAACTGGCCCAGGATACGACCGGCCACCGAGATGTCGGCGGTCTCGACGTTGATGCCAGCCGGTGCGGTGAACGTACGGATGATGGGCAAGAACGCGCCGGTGGCGAGAAGCGGGGCTTCGTCGGTCAGCGTATAGATGATGGTCGGTTGCTGGGTGCTCATAACTCTTCTCTAGAGGTAGAAAATGCCCTGTCTAGGCCGCAAGGGCCGGTAGCCAGGATCGGGTGTTGTCCGTTCTGCTTTTCGGCAGATTTCTAATTAAACCAGCCAATTTTGCAACCAAATGCGCCGCTTCAGAATTTCGGCTGATTAAGTTGCCCGAATAAGTAGGGCGTTTCAATGGATTTTTCCTTGACGATAGCCGTCTCTTCAAGCGGCTAGCGGGTGCAAAAGTGTCCATGCCAACCCCGCCAGGCCTGCGCCCAGCACCACCGGAATCACCGCCACCTTGAAGCGAAACAAGGCGACAGCCGCTGCCAAGCCAATCACCGCCGAGGCCCAATCAAACGGCCCGGCCAGCCCCTGCGGCCAGAGCACGTGATAAGCAAAAAACACCGCCAGATTGACAATCACGCCCACCACGGCGGCGGTGATGCCGGTGAGCGGCGCGGTGAATTTCAGGTTGCCGTGGGTGGATTCGATGAAAGGTCCGCCCAGCAAGATGAAAAAGAACGACGGTAAAAAAGTAAAGAAGGTGACCACTGTGGCCGCCACCGCGCCCGATAGAAACAAAGCCTCCGGGCCAAACAGCGCCTTGCCCCAGCCCCCCACAAAGCCGACAAACGACACCACCATGATCAACGGCCCCGGCGTGGTTTCGCCCAATGCCAGGCCGTCAATCATTTGCGTTGCGGTCAGCCATTGGTAGTGCTCCACCCCGCCCTGGAACACATAGGGCAGCACGGCGTAAGCGCCGCCAAAGGTCATGAGCGCGGCCTTGGTGAAGAACCAGGCCATTTGCGTGAGCACGCCGTCCCAGCCATAGCGTGCGGTCAACGCGCCAATGCCTGCGGCCCACAGCAGCAAGCTGACCCCCAGCACGCGGTACAAGCGGCCCCAGGCAAACACCGCGTGGGCGGGCGTGGGGGTGTGGTCGTCGATCAACGCCGGGACTAGCGACTGGGCCGCTTTGCCGTGGCCGCCACCGGCCGCAAACTTAGCCGGTGCCACGCGGCCACCCACGTAGCCGATGAGCGCCGCCGCCAGCACGATCAGCGGAAACGGCAGGCCCAGCGCGAAGATCGCCACAAACGCCGCCGCTGCAATGCCCCATAACCAGCCGTTTTTGAGTGCCCGTGAACCCACGCGGTAGGCCGCGTGCACCACCAGCGCAGTGACCGCGGGCTTGATGCCGTAGAACACGCCTGCAATCGTCGGCACGTGACCATAGGCCATGTACACGTAGGACAGGCCAATCAAGATGAACAGCGACGGCAGCACAAACAACACCCCGGCCACAATGCCGCCCCAGGTGCGGTGCAGCAGCCAGCCGATGTAGATCGCCAACTGCTGCGCTTCGGGGCCGGGCAGCAGCATGCAGTAGTTCAGCGCGTGCAGGAAGCGGCTCTCTGAGATCCAGCGCCTGCGCTCCACCAGTTCCTCGTGCATGATGGCAATCTGCCCGGCCGGCCCGCCAAAGCTGATGAAGCCTAGCTTGAGCCAATAGAAAAATGCATCGCGGAACGAGAGGGGTGGTGCGGTTGCCGGGAGGTCAGGAAGACTCATGCAGATTCGGTGACGTAAAGGTCATGTGCGAATGATGGAATGTAGCTTCGGTGTGCATGCTTATGGTGCACTTAAAGATGTCGATCCGATCTGCCCCCCGCCTTGCCGTCGCGCTGCTGTTGAGTGCGAGCGGCACGAACATGGTCACATCCACGCGACACTGGCACACAGCCACAGGCATCGCCATGAAGTGCTGACGCACAAACACCCGCATTACCCGGACATTCACCACCAGCATAGCCATCCGCATTGAGCGGATGAAAAGGGTTTAAGGCTACGCTGAACAAGTCGCAGCATGCTGGGACTTGTTCAGCGTAGCCTTAAGGCAGCTCGGCGCTCGGCATGCGTGCCACCACCACCGAGGCGCGGTGCGACAGATAGCCTGAATTCGGCAGCTTCTCAAAGTAGCGCGGGCGCGGCAGCATCACCGCCAGGCGTGCGGCCTCGTAGGTCGTGAGCTTGGCCGCTGGCTTGCGGTAATAGTGCTGTGCGGCGGCCTCGGCGCCGAACACGCCTTCGCCCCACTCCACGCTGTTGAGGTAGATCTCCAGGATGCGCTGTTTGCTCAGCAGCCCTTCGAGCATGAAGGTCAGCACGATTTCCTGGCCCTTGCGCAGCAGGCTGCGCTCGCCCGACAGCAGCAGGTTCTTCGCCAGTTGCTGCGTGATGGTGGATCCGCCGACAATCTTGATGGGCTTATTGCCCGCGTTGGCGTTGGCAATGGCTTTCTCCTGGGCCTTCTCATTCTTCTGCCAGGCCTTTTCCATGGCCTCCCAGTCCACGCCTTCGTGGTTGACGAAGCTGCCGTCTTCCGAGGCGATGACCGCGCGTTTCAGGTTGTCGGAGATTTGTGTGTACGGCACCCATTCCTGGCGCCAACGGAAATCGGTGGCGGGTGGTGGTGGGGCACGCTTGCTGCTGTTTTTGCCGGTGGGGGCGGGCTCTGCTGGCGCCGCACCCAGCGAGCGCGTCGCCAGGCGCCAGGCTTCGGAGCGCTCAAACGCGGTGGACTGCGGATCGACCACCGTCATCAGCGCAATGCGGCCCAGAAACGTGAGCTCCAATGCCAATGCAGCCACAAACACCAGCACCACCCAACGCCCAATAAAACGCATGGAAATCTGGTGCCCTAATTGCTGCTGACCTTGGTCTCCAACGTCTGCTCACGGGTGAAGCGGAACTTGGAGACGACCAGAATCTGGTCTGCCTTGGCGCGCATGGCAGAGTTGAAAAAACCAAACGGTCCAGCTCCGCGCACGATGGCCTCGGCGCGCCGGTCGAGTGTGCGGTTGCCTGAGCTTTCGACCACCTGGGTGCCCAGCACCTGGCCGTCAAAGTTGACGGTGATGATCATGGTGAGTTCGCCGTAGAGCTTCTTGCCACCGGCTTCGGGGAAGTTGTCGGTGCCGCGTTCTTCCACGTGGCGGCGCAGGTTGTCGTAATACAGCGCGTAGACCTCTTCACGCGTGGCCGGGCTCACGTAGCGGCGTTTGGGTCTGGAGTTTTCTTCGTTGATGCGGCGCTCAATTTCGGCCAGCATTTTCACCAGGCGGCGGCGCTTGTCTTCCTGCGCTTGCTGGTCGGACGACTGTGCGGTTTGCTTGGGGTCGGGCAGCGGCATGTTGGCCAACTGCTGGTTCAACTGCGTGAGCAACTGGTTTTGCTGCTCTTGCATGGCTTCCATCTTGCGCTGCGCTTCTTCCAGCGACTCGCCCAGGTCGGCCATGGGCGAGGGCGGCAATGGCGAGGTGGCGCGGCCCTTGGCGGCTTCACCGCCGCCGGCCAGCGAGGCCTGCGCAATTGCCATGGCTTTTTCGGGGCGCTCGTTGGTGCGCGCGTTCACCAGGATGACTTCGAGCGGCGTGTCCTGGAACACGCGGTTGAAGGCCTCGGGGTCGACAAAGCGCACCGTCAACAGCACCGCGTGCGCCAAGATCGACACCCCCAGCGCCCATTGCAATGTGCTGAGGGTTCTGAGTTGGGCGAAGGTGCTGGCGGCGCGTGCTTTCACGGTTGTGGTGGTTCGGCGGTGGCGGTTTCGCCACTTTCGCTCATGTCGACCGCAATGGCGAGTGGGCCCGCGGTCGGCTCGTCGTCTTCTTCCTCGGGCGCCTCGGTCTCGGCAGATTGCTCGGCCGTGTCCAGGCGTTCCACCACAGTGCCGGCCACGTCGAGCGTGATCTCGTCAATGGCACCCAGCTTGACGCGCACACGTGCGCCACGCGGCAGGTCTTGGCTGCCCAGCACGGGCAACACCAGCGGCAGGTTGTCGGCGCGCACCAGGCCTTCTTTGAAGACCGTGCCAACGACCTCGGTGATGCCGTTTTGCTGCACGTACTTCAGCGTCCAGAAACGTTCCATGCCGCCCTGGTAGCCGTTGTAGGCCGAGTAGGCGGCGTCGAACATCGAGATGATGGAGAACAGGTCGGCGTCTTTGGGCTTGAACGGGGCGGCCAGTGCGGCGGTTTTGCCGTGGCGCGCCACCGCAATGATTTGCCACTGGTTCACCAGGTCGGTGTAGCGGCGCAGCGGCGAGGTGCTCCACACGTAGCTCTTCACGCCAATGCCGGCGTGTGGCAAGGCCTTGGTGCCCATGCGCACTTTCACGCCAGGGGCCATGCTGGCCTGGCTGCGGTAAATGCCGGGCACCCCGTTTTCGGCGAGCCAGTTGCCCCAGGTGCTGTTGGCCAGGATCATGGCTTCGGCGACGATCAAGTCCAGCGGCGCGCCGCGTTGGCGTGTGCCGATCTGCACGGTCTCGTGGCCCGTAGGCTCGGCGCCGTCGTTGCCCACCAGGCGGAAGGTGTAGTCGGGCCGGTTGAAGTTTTCTGGCTTGCCGCGCACCACTTCGCGCCCGGCCTTCAAATGTTTAGCCAGGCGGAACAAAAAGGATAGCTGCTCGCGCTCTACCACGCTGCTTGAAGCACCGTTTTGATGCTCAAACGCTGGGTCTTCCAGCCACTCGGCGGTGACCAGCGTATCGAGCTGGTCGTGGCGCAGGTTGGCGGCAATGGGCACGCGCTCCAGCTTGGTCTCAGAAGCTTTGACTTCCAGCGTGGCCTCGTCCAGTGTGACGTACAGCGACACCGCCGGGCAGTCGCGGCCTTCTTCCAGCGTGTAGGTTTGCACCACAGCGTCGGGCAGCATGGTGATCTTGTAGCCGGGCATGTAGACCGTGGACAAACGCGCGCGGCCCAACTGGTCGAGCGCGCTGCCGGGGGTAATAGCCAAGCCGGGGGCCGCAATGTGAATGCCCACCGTGACTGTGCCACTGCCCAGGCCTTGCACCGAGAGCGCATCGTCGATTTCGGTGGTTGCCGAGTCGTCGATGGAGAACGCCCGGACGGAGGCCAGCGGCAGCTCGTCGGTGATGGCCGGGGCGGCAATCGTCGGGAAACCCGTGCCCTTGGGGAAGTTCTCAAACAGGAAGCGCTTCCAGTGGAACTGGTAAGACGAGTCGATGGCGCCGGCGTTTTGCAGCAGCACCAGCGGCGCGGTGTGGCTGGCGCGCGAGGCTTCCACCACGGCCTTGTATTCGGGCGCGTTTTTGTCGGGCTTGAACAGGATTTTGTAAAGCTGCTCGCGCACGGCTGGCGGGCACTCGCCCGCCGCCAGGGCCTTGGCCCACTCGTCGATCTGCGCCTGGATTTGCTGCTTTTTCTCGATGGCGGCCAGCGCCAATTGCAGAATTTCAGCCGGGGCCTTGCGGAAACGCCCTTTGCCGGCACGGCGGAAGTAGTGCGGTGCCTCAAACAGGCAGAACAACGCGCCCACTTGCTGCTCCAGCGTGGCTTTTTCGCTGAAATAGTCGCGCGCCAGGTCGGCAAAACCGAATTCTTCTTCGGGTGCAAATTCCCAGGCCAGGTCGAGCTCAATGCTCTGGGCCACAGCCTGGGCGGCCTTCACCAGTTCGGATGGAGACGGTTTTTCGAACTTCACCAACACGTTGGCCGACTTGACCTTGACGCGCTTACCGCTTTCCAGCTCGATCTGGGCCGACGACTCTGCCTCGGACAGAATCCGCCCCGTCTGGAATTTCCCTGCTTCTTCAAATAATGCAAACATGCGCCAGATTGTCCCCTATGCAGAGCCGTCAGCTTCTGGCTAAGCCGAGAAACGCCGAGATTTCGTCCAGGTACAGCGCAAAGTCGCTCAGTGCGTGGTCGCCGCCCTCCAGCACCTTGAGGTGGGCGTGGGCGTAGCGGCCGGCCATTTCGCGCCAATCCAACACTTCGTCGCCCTTGGCCACCAGCACCATGAAGCGTGCCAAACGCGCCGGGTGGACCAGGTTCGGGCATTCCAGCGCGCGCAATTCTGCGATGTACTCGGGGCGAAAGTAAAAGGCCTCGGCCGGGTCGTGCCAACTGGTTTGCTCACCGATGTAGCGCTCCAGGTCGCGCGCGGGGTTGACCGCCGGGTTGATCAGCACCGCCTTGCAGCCGGTTTGCTGGGCGAACCACGTGGCGTAAAAGCCACCCAGCGACGAGCCCACCACGGCCGTGCGGGCCGAGGGCCAACCGGCGGTGCCCTGCGCAATCAGCTTCGCTGCTTCTGCGGGAGAAGGCGGCAATTGCGGGCACCACCAGTGCACATCGGGGTGTTGCGCCTGCACAAAAGCCGCCATTTGCTGGGCTTTGGCCGAGCGCGGTGACGAGCGAAAACCGTGGAGGTAGAGCAGGTGTGTCGTGGTCATCAGACGATGCTAGCAAAGAGGCGACAGATCAAGGGTGTGCCGCTATTGGATGAAATCTGCAATATCGCTAGCATCCGGGCAGCTCTTCAAGATACATTGTGAAACCGAAATTCTCCGCATTTACTGCCGTCGCCATGTCCGAGTTATCGCCGAACGAAATTGCCCGGGAAACACTCAAGCAGTTGGCGACCAAGAAGTTGGCCCCCACGCCGGAGAACTACCAAACGCTCTACCACGAGATTGCCGGCACCATGGCGCCGTCGTTTTTTCCGTCAGAGCAGTTGCGCAAGATCGCCGCCGTGCTGCCCGCCAAAAATCCCGGCCAGCAAAAGCAACTGGGTTTGTTGACTTCGGCCATCGGCCAGCGCAGTTGGGACGGCGTGCAAAACGCTCTCATCGGGTTTGCCGGCTTTGGCATGGCGCCTGCGCCGCAGGCCGAATCGGCGGCCGTGGTGGGGCGTGCCAATCCGGCGCTCACGTCCGAATTCATGGAGCAGGTGGCCCGGCTGATCGAAAACGTCCAGCCCGCCCTGGGCATGGATGACGAACGCTTCAACATGGCAACCAAGGAGGTGCTTGATTCCTTGCGCCACCAAAGCCTGGACGCGCTCAAGGCCAAGGCCTCGGTGGCCAACTACACGCACAGGTTGTCGTTTGCGGCCGAAGAACAAAAGGAAATCCGTGACGGCCTGCTGAGCCTGCTGAACCTGGTGTTCGACAACATTGCCGAACTCAGCAGCGAAGACCAGTGGCTGACAGGCCAGATCGACGCGCTGAAAGCCGTGGCCGTGGCGCCGCTGAACCTGCGCCGCCTGGACGAAGTGCAGGTGCTGCTGAAAGACGTGATCTTCAAGCAGACCGAGGCCAAGGGCCGCGCGAACGAAGCCCAGGAGCAGATGCGCCAGTTGCTGGCCACGTTTGTCGAGCGGCTGTCGCTGATCACCGAATCCAGCAGCAACTTCCACAGCACCATTGAAGAATGCGCACGCCAGATCGAGAGCGCGCAGAACATGGAAGAGCTGGGGCCGGTGCTGAAAAACGTGATCCAGGCGACGCGCGAAATGGCGCACGAAACCATGATGTCGCACGACGATCTGCAGTCGCTGCGCGCCAAGGCACAAGAAGCCGAGGCCGAGATTGTGAAGCTGCACATCGAACTGGACCGCGCCAGCGCCCAGGCGCGGCACGACACGCTGACCGGCGCCTTGAACCGTCGCGGTCTGGACGAAGCCATCCAGCGCGAAATCTCCACCGGGCGGCGCAAGGGCACGATCATGTGCATCGCGATGCTCGACGTGGACAACTTCAAGAAGCTCAATGACGACCTCGGCCACGAGGCTGGCGACGCCGCGCTGACGCACCTGGCGGGCGTGATCCGCAGTTGCCTGAGACCACAAGACTCGCTCGCGCGTTATGGTGGAGAAGAGTTTGTGATTCTGTTGCCAGACACTTTGCTGGACGCTGCCGTGGCCGTGTTGGCGCGGCTGCAACGTGAGTTGACGACGCAGTTTTTCTTGCGAGACAACCAGAAGGTGCTGATCACCTTCAGTGCCGGGGTGGCCGAATTGGCGCCCGAAGAGTCTCCGTCCGATGGACTGCGACGTGCCGATCAAGCCATGTATGTCGCCAAGCGCTCGGGTAAAAACCGGGTGCTGGGCGGATGAAGATGTAGAACCTGGAGCATTTGGACAACGCTTAGAAGTCGTAGAAAACGTCCTGGACGTTCGACATTTTTATAACAACAACTGCCCCTGCTGAAACCGTGCCTGAGCCAACCCCACCCTCCCCACAGACCCCCGACTCTGGCAAAACGCCGTCTCCCCTGGCCCAAGCGCTGGATTTTGATGTGGACCGCGTGGTGCCCGTCGTGCCGGGACTGGCCGCGTCCACCTCCGCGATCGATACGCCTTTTGAACGCCTGGTCGGACGCATGCGCCACCAGGGAAGTTTTCCGTCGTTGTCGGCGGCGGTCATCAACATCCAAAGCGCTGCCAACTCTGAAAACCAGAGCGTCAGCGAGCTCACAAACGAGGTGCTCAAAGACGTGGCGCTGACGCAGCGCCTGCTGCGCCTGGTCAACAGCGTGCACTACGCGCACCCCAACCGCGGCACGGTGAGCACCGTCTCGCGCGCGGTGAGCCTGGTGGGATTTGACGCCGTACGCAACCTGGCGCTGAGCCTGGTGCTGCTGGAGCACATGAAAGACACCCGCCACGCCGCGCAGGTGCAAGACGAGTTTTTGCGCGCGCTGATGGCGGGCTCCGTGGCCAGCGGTTTGTGCTCGCTGGCGTCAGAAAGCGAAGAAGCCTTTATCGGCGCGATGTTCCAGAACCTGGGGCGCATGCTGGTCGCGTTTTACTTCCCCAGTGAGGCGGCGGAGATACACCGTTTGGTGGCCTCGGGCACCTATGAAAGCGGAGAAGAAGGCGCCTCCAACAAGGTGCTGGGCGTAAGCCTTGAAGACTTTGGTGTGGGTGTGGCCAGGCTCTGGAGCCTGCCCGAATCGATTCAACGCTGTATGCACCGTCCGCTGGGTTTGCCCCCTTCACGGCCGCCAGAGCTGCCGTTGGAGCGCCTGCGTTGGGCGGCGGCCACGGGCAATGCCGTGGTCGATTCGCTGCTGCTGGGCGGTGGCGGGCACCTGAGCATGGTGGCTGAGCGGTATGCGCGGTGCCTGAACCGTTTGCCCAAAGACGTCATCATTGCTGCCACCAAGGGTCGGGAAAAGCTCACGGCCTTGGCCGAAGCGCTGGTGATCGAGCCTGCGCCGGGCTCGGTGGCGCGCCAGTTGCTGCTGCCGCCCGATGCGGTAGGGACGCAGGCCGCCGAAGATCCTTTGGCGCAGCTCGCCTTGCGGGCTTCGCCGCCTGTGCCGCCGGGCGCGCCAGCCCAGCGCCGTAATGGCCCCGAGGTATTGGAGCTGCTGGCTGCGGGGGTGCACGAAATCGCCGCCGTGATGAGTGAGCCCTACCAAACCAACGATGTGGTGCGCATGGTGTTGGAAACCATGTTCCGCGCGCTGGCGTTCCGCCGCATCGTGTTTTGCCTGCGTGACGGCAAGGCCGACACCCTCTCGGGGCGCTTTGGCCTGGGCGAAGGCTGCGACGTTGTGGCGCAGGTGATGAAGATCGACCTGAAGGCCCAGGGCGACCTGTTTGCCGCGGTGTGCACCAAGGGCGTGGACACGTTGATCACCAACGCCACCGACGCCCGTATGGCCACGCGCTTGCCCACCTGGTACCGCAAGGACGTGGGCGCGCAATCCTTCCTGCTGCTGCCGTTGCTGGCACGCGGCAAACCGTTCGCGCTGATCTACGCTGATCAAGACGCCCCAGGTGGCATTGGCGTGGATGAGCAAGAACTGGCGCTGCTGCGCACGCTGCGCAACCAGGCGGTGGCGGCCTTCCGTTTACCAAATTGATAGGACGGCGGGCCCATGCCGTCCGCCGCGCCATCCATGAAGCGCCGATAATTGCGGGATGTCTGTCGTATTTGAGAAGGCGCCGCTCTGGCGCCGCACGTTGCCGCTGTTCCAGGGGTTTGATTTCCCGCTGGCGTTTGCCGTCTTGATGCTGGCGGGCGCTGGTCTGCTGACCATGTATTCATCTGGCTACGACCATGGCACGCGGTTTTTGGACCACGGTCGCAACATGCTGCTGGCGGCAACCATCATGTTCGTGGTGGCCCAGGTGCCGCCGCAGCGCCTGATGCTGGCAGCAGTGCCGCTCTACACCCTGGGTGTGGCGCTGCTGGTGGCGGTGGCGCTGTTTGGCATCACCAAAAAGGGTGCCCAGCGTTGGATCAATGTGGGGGTGGTGATCCAGCCCAGCGAAATTTTGAAGATCGCCATGCCGCTCATGCTGGCGTGGTGGTTTCAGCGCCGCGAAGGGCAATTGCGTTCGCTGGACTTTGTGGTGGCCGGTTTACTGCTCATCGTGCCTGTCGGCTTGATCATGAAACAACCCGACCTGGGCACCTCGCTGCTGGTGCTGGCGGCCGGGCTGGCGGTGATCTTTTTTGCCGGCTTGAGTTGGAAACTGATTTTGCCGCCGGTGGTGCTGGCGCTGGTGGGCATTGGCCTGGTGGTGGCCTTTGAGCCGCAACTGTGCGCCGACGGCGTGCGCTGGGTGGTGCTGCACGACTACCAGCAGCAACGCATTTGTACCCTGCTCGACCCACGAAAAGACCCGTTGGGCAAAGGCTTCCACATCATCCAGGGCATGATCGCCATTGGCTCGGGCGGGCTGACTGGCAAGGGCTTCATGCAGGGCACACAAACCCACCTTGAATTCATTCCCGAGCGCACCACCGACTTTATTTTTGCGGCGTTCTCCGAAGAGTTTGGCCTGGTGGGCAACCTGCTGCTGATCGGCTCGTTCATCTTCTTGATCCTGCGTGGGCTGTTCATCGCGGCCGATGCGCCCACGCTGTTCTCGCGCTTGCTGGCGGGGGCGGTGACGACGATTTTCTTCACTTATTCGTTCGTCAACATCGGCATGGTCAGCGGCATCCTGCCGGTGGTGGGTGTACCCTTGCCGTTCATCAGCTATGGCGGCACGGCGATGGTCACGCTGGGCATGGCGCTCGGCATTTTGATGTCGGTCTCCAAATCGCGGCGACCGTTGCAGTCTTAAGTGGTCTTTGGGGAGCCATGCCCATTGGCATGGCAGGGGTGAATTTGAGCGCCGCGCGAAACCCATCGCGCGCCTAAAATGGCCGCATGATTTCACGCGAACCCACACTCGAACGCCTTGCCACCGCCCAAGCCTTGTTGCTGGATCCGTTTGGCTTGACCCCGGCCCACTTGGGGCGCGCTTTGTCAGAGATCACGTCGCATAACGTCGACGACGCTGATCTGTACTTCCAGTACACCCGCAGCGAGGGCTGGAGCCTGGAAGAGGGCATCGTCAAAACCGGTTCCTTCAGCATCGACCAAGGGGTGGGTGTGCGCGCTGTCAGCGGCGAAAAAACCGCCTTCGCTTACTCGGACGATATCTCGGAAGCGGCGCTGCTGGATGCGGCCCGCACCGTACGATCTATTTCGGCTGCACGGCAGAACCGTCGTGCCAAAGTAGCTGCTCAAAAGATAGCAAAAAGCCGTGCCCTTTATGCGCAGGCCGACCCCATCGCCAGCCTGGACAGCACGGCCAAAGTCCAGTTGCTCGAAAAAGTTGAAAAGCTCGCCCGCGCCAAAGACCCGCGCGTGGCGCAAGTCATGGCCGGCTTGGCCAGCGAATACGACGTGGTGCTCGTGGCCCGCGCTGACGGAACCCTGGCAGCCGATGTGCGTCCCCTGGTGCGCCTGAGCGTGACCGTCATCGCCGAAGCCACGGTGAACGGCACCGTGCGCCGCGAAATGGGCTCCGGTGGCGGCGGTGGCCGTTTCGGCCTGGCTTATTTCGATGACGAAATCCTGAACGAATATGTCGATGCCGCTGTGCACGCCGCGCTGACCAACCTCGACGCGCGCCCTGCACCCGCAGGTGAGATGACCGTGGTGCTCGGCGCCGGCTGGCCCGGCATCTTGCTGCACGAAGCCATTGGCCACGGCCTGGAAGGCGACTTCAACCGCAAGGGGTCGAGCGCCTTCAGCGGCCGCATCGGCCAACGTGTGGCAGCCAAGGGCGTGACGGTGCTCGACGATGGCACTATCGCCGACCGCCGTGGCTCGCTCAACGTCGACGACGAAGGCAACGCCAGCCAGCGCAACGTGCTGATCGAAGACGGCATCTTGAAGGGCTACATCCAGGACTCGATGAACGCGCGCCTGATGGGCGTGAAGCCTACCGGTAACGGCCGCCGCGAGAGCTACGCCCACGTGCCCATGCCACGCATGACCAACACCTACATGCTGGGTGGTGACAAGGCGCCCGAAGAAATCGTTGCCAGCCTGAAGAAGGGCTTGTATGCCACCAACTTCGGCGGCGGCCAGGTTGACATCACCTCGGGCAAGTTTGTGTTCTCTGCCAGCGAAGCCTACTGGGTGGAGAACGGCAAGATCCAATACCCCGTGAAGGGCGCCACCATCGTGGGTAGCGGGCCGGAATGCTTGAAACGCGTGAGTCTCATTGGTAATGATATGAAACTCGATACCGGCGTGGGCACTTGCGGTAAAGAGGGCCAAAGCGTGCCCGTGGGCGTGGGCCAGCCGACTCTGCGTATCGACGGGTTGACCGTCGGCGGCACGGCATAAAGACGGCTGCGTAAGCTCTGGATGTCGCAATTTAGGCACAGCCAAACTCTTACGCATCGCCAAACCCTGTGCTACATTCAGCCCCCATGCATCACGCAAGCTTTTATTTTGGCTACTTTTGGTTCTCAAGCGCTAAGGCGGTAGAGAGATCTGAACGTACCTGAAAAAAGTCGTACTGAATCTTCTAAGAAACCGCCGGACCCCCGGCGGTTTTTTTTTACCCCATTTTTTCCGTTTCGTTTTCTGGTCAACACAAGCAACACACCTAGGAGCACCCACCATGAATGCCAGCACCCCTTCCGCCAGCAGTGACGACACCTGGTATCGCACCGTCGAGAAAACCAGCCGAACCGACGACGAACGCATTCAGGACATCAACGTGTTGCCTCCACCAGAACATCTCATCCGCTTCTTCCCCATCCAGGGCAGCCCCGTGGAGACGCTCATTGCCGATACGCGCAAGAACATCTCCAACATCATGGCTGGCACCGATGACCGGCTGCTGGTCGTCATCGGCCCGTGCTCGATCCACGACCCGGCCGCCGCGCTGGAATACGCGCGCCGCCTGAAAGAGCAGCGCCTGAAGTACGCTGGCACGCTGGAGATCGTGATGCGCGTCTACTTCGAGAAGCCACGCACCACGGTGGGCTGGAAGGGCCTGATCAATGACCCCTACCTCGACGAAAGCTACCGCATTGACGAAGGCCTGCGCATTGCGCGCCAGTTGCTGATCGACATCAACCGCATCGGCCTGCCAGCGGGCAGCGAATTCCTCGACGTGATCTCGCCGCAATACATTGGCGACCTGATCGCCTGGGGCGCGATTGGCGCACGCACGACCGAAAGCCAAGTGCACCGCGAACTGGCTTCCGGCTTGTCGGCACCGATCGGCTTCAAGAATGGCACCGATGGCAACATTCGCATTGCCACGGACGCGATCCAGGCCGCGGCGCGTGGCCACCACTTTTTGTCGGTGCACAAGAACGGCCAGGTCGCGATTGTGCAGACCAAGGGCAACCCAGACTGCCACGTGATTTTGCGCGGCGGCAAGACGCCAAACTACGACGCTGCCAGCGTCAATGCGGCCAGCGCAGAACTGACGGCCGCCAAGCTGCCCGCCAAGTTGATGGTGGACTGCAGCCACGCCAACAGCAGCAAAAAACATGAGAAGCAGTTGGAAGTGGCGGCCGAAATCGCCGCCCAATTGGCTGCCGGTTCGCGCCAAGTCTTTGGGGTGATGGTGGAGAGCCACCTGCAAGAAGGCGCCCAGAAGTTCACGCCCGGCCAGCACGACGTCAATGCACTGGAATACGGTAAGAGCATTACCGATGCCTGCCTGGGTTGGGATCAGTCGCTGCAAGCGCTCGACGTTCTGTCGCAGGCGGTCGAAGCGCGCAGAAAAAAGGGCTAATTTTTGACGGGTGTTGTGATGAAGCGTGCAAATTGGCCTCAATCACGGTAGGCTAGGAGCCACTTGCCCAAAGGGGTGCAGCTTTGTAGGTTGCGCGATCTTGCGGGCCAAACTCCGGGCTTCGAGAGGTTTAGTGCATGCTTCTTCCTCGTCCGATTTTCTGGCTGGGGCTGGCCGGTTTAACAGCCCCGCAGCGCGCGTTGCTCACGGCTTACATGCCGCGAGACCCAGGCAGCTTGCCGGCTTGGCGTGCGGCTGAATTCACCGAGGCCGATGCGCTTTGCATCAACGGTTCGGCAGCACGTTTGTTGGGCTCGGGCATTTTGCAAGTGCCCGACAGCCGGCAAGGCCGGCCGGCGCTGAACCTTGATCTGCGCGAGGTAGACCGCCCGCTGATGTTCACCGAGCCCCTGGCCGATCCTGAGCTTGCTCCATGGGATCATGTCGATCCAGAGTCCGAGCGCGGCGTGCAATTGGCTTTGAAAAAGCTTGAATCTGGTCTGCAGGAGCTGCGCACGCAGTTTGCGTTAGGTGCGGTGATTCACCACCATATTGATTCGCTGCAGTCGCAAATCTATAACGTGGTGCACCAAGGCGTGCCGCTGGCGGTGGTCGATTTTCCAGGGCGCTACGTGTATTACAAAACGGGCGTGAGTACGCTGCAACTGGAGCAGGCTGCCTGGATTTTGCAGCCACACCATGGCCCGGCCACCGTGCCAAAAGGCATGGTGGAGGCCAGCATGACCTTGATCATGTGGCAGTTTGCGCAACACGCGGCGGTCGACCTGTTGCCCGAGCGTTTTCTGCACGGGCCGATTCGCTTGCGCTACAAACCATTGGTGCCGGATGCTTGGCTCAAGGCATCGCAGCGCGCGCTGATACGGATGCTGGAGGCGAGCAACTTGTCGCTCGATGACATGCTCAAGCAAAACAAGGGTTTTAACCGCGAGCAGCTGCTGCGCGATCTGGCAAGCTTCTATTTCGATGGCGCCATTGCTTCGGCTGAAGGGGACGTGCGTTGGGCGCCGGCTGTCGGTGTGGTCAGCCAGCCAGGCGTGCTACGAGCGGGCTGAAAACAACCGGCAGTGCCATGCCCAATTTCAAACTCATGCGAGGGTGTTTTGATGCGTCGTGAAGTCACCGTGGTGTTGCAAGCGGGCGATGAATTCCGGTTCGACCTTGATTCGGCAGAGCCCATGCCCAACGATTTGGCGCGCTGGTGGCTCGACGACCAGTTTGTGCGGCTGGGTTGCGAGCCCTTGCGTGCTTCGGGCAAGGTCTTGCTGGCCGACAAGGTGCTGACCGTGGCGCAAGCGGCGGGCCGTAGTGCCTGGCAAGACCCTAAGTGGCTCAGTGAGTTTGCGCGCGCTGCAGCGTCGGCGTTGGGCAAAGACCTGATTCGACTGGATGTGCCCTCAATGGCCATTTCTTACTGACCATTTTTTTGCTAGAAAGCCTTGAGCAAAATTGGCCTCAAGCGCTTTCTATGTATGCGCAGACAGCTATTGTGTTTGTAGCGCTTCCAGCAGCTTGCCGTGGATGCCACCAAAGCCGCCGTTGCTCATGCACAAGATATGGTCGCCGGCCTGTGCAGCTTGCACCACTTGTTTCACCAGCGTGGGCACATCTTCGGCAACCTGTGCGCGCGCGCCCATCTCGGCCAGGGCTTCGCGGGCGTCCCAGTCCAGTCCACCCGAATGGCAGAACGCCAAGTCCACATTCGCCAGGCTCCACGGCAGTTGGGCCTTCATCGCGCCCAGCTTCATGGTGTTGCTGCGTGGCTCAAACACCGCCAGGATGCGTGCCTGCGCGCCAAGCTTTTGACGCAAGCCATCGACCGTTGTGCGAATCGCAGTGGGGTGGTGGGCAAAGTCGTCGTAGACGGTGATGGCGCCGCCGGGCCGCGCCACGGTGCCGCGCACTTCCATGCGGCGTTTGACGTTTTGGAACGCGGCGAGAGCCTCGGCCGCTTGGGCGGGGGCAACGCCTACATGGTGCGCCGCGGCGATGGCTGCCAGTGCATTCATCAAGTTGTGCTGGCCGGTCAGTTCCCATTCCACGTGGCACACACGTTGGCCTTTGTGCAAAACATGAAAGCTGGACGGCGTGCCGTCGGCAGTCCAGTCGCCGCCCGTGCCAAAACCAACAGCCTGGCTCCAGCAGCCTTTGTTGAGCACGCGGCCCAGGCTTTCTTCGGTGGCGTTGAACACCACGGCGCCCGTACTGGGTACGGTGCGCACGAGGTGATGGAACTGGCGCTCGATGGCAGCCAGGTCGTCAAAAATGTCGGCGTGGTCAAACTCCAGGTTGTTCAAGACCGCCGTGCGCGGGCGGTAGTGCACAAACTTGCTGCGCTTGTCGAAAAACGCGGTGTCGTATTCGTCGGCCTCGATCACAAAAGGTGCCGAGGTGGGGCCCATGCGCGCCGAGATGCCAAAGTTCAGCGGCACGCCGCCCACCAGAAATCCAGGTTTTTGATCGGCGTGCTCCAGGATCCACGTCAGCATGGCTGTGGTGGTGGTTTTGCCGTGTGTGCCGGCTACGGCCAATACGTGGCGGCCCTGCAGCACGTGTTCGGCCAGCCATTGCGGGCCGCTGGTGTAGCGGGCACCAGCGGCCAAAATCGCTTCCATCAACGGAAATTTGGGTGTGCCGTCGGCCAGGCGCACCCGTGAAACCACGTTACCCACCACAAACATGTCTGGCTGCAGCGCCATCTGGTCGACCGCGTAACCTTCAATCAATTCAATGCCCAAGGCGCGCAACTGATCGCTCATCGGCGGGTAGACGCCCGTATCGCAACCCGTGACGCGGTGGCCCGCCTCGCGCGCCAAAACCGCCAAGCCGCCCATGAAGGTGCCGCAAATACCCAGAATATGAATGTGCATGGGGCAATTCTAGAGGGCGCGCGAAGGCGCATGCCCGTGCCATGGTTGCGGATGAAGCCCTTGGCTTTTGATAAAAGCATGCAGAATCGGCGCCATGGACACATTGAGCGCAGAGATCGCCGCCACCGCAGCGCGCATGGTGGTGGAAGAGGGGCTGGAATACGGCCCCGCCAAACGGCGTGCCGTGAAGCAACTAGGTTTGTCGTTGCGCAGCAAGTTACCCGGCAATGACGAGGTTGAAGATGCGGTGCGTGAATACATAGAGCTGTTTTGCGCCGACACCCAACCACGTGAACTGCAGGCCTTGCGTAGCTTGGCGGTCACGTGGATGGAGCGCATGGCCGAGTTTCGGCCCTACCTTTCAGGGGCGGTTTGGCATGGCACGGCGACCCGGCTTTCCGACATTTATATACAGATGTTCTGTGATGATTCAAAATCAGCTGAGATCGCGCTGATCGACCACCGTGTCGACTACCAGCCGACCACGGTCTCCGGTATGAACGGCCTGACGGTTGAGGCGTTGAGCTTTAGTAGCCGCAGCCCTGAACTGAATGAAACCATTGGTGTACACCTCATGGTCTACGATTTGGATGACTTTCGCGGCGCATTGAAGCCAGACAGCAAGGGGCGTACGCCGCGTGGCGACATCGTCGCGGTGCGCCGGTTGCTGCTCGAATCTTCGGTTTAAAAGACAGACATGAACGCAAACACTCACCCTATTGAATCTGTTCCGGCTGCCTCTGGTCGTCGTGGCTTGTTGTTGGCGGCGGCAGGTGTGGCGGCCGTAGCGGGTGCCGGCTTGGCCTGGTGGCAAACTCAGCCCTCGGGTGGGGCAGATGACCCCTTGGCAGGTGTTTTGTGGCCATTAACATTTGATACACCTGCGGGTCAAAAGTTGGTGCTTGCTGACTTTAAGGGTAAACCGCTGCTCATCAACTTCTGGGCCACTTGGTGTGCGCCTTGTGTTGAAGAATTGCCGCTACTGGACGGTTTCTTCAAGCAAAATGCAGCAAATGCATGGAACGTGGTGGGCTTGGCCATCGATCAACCGAGTGCTGTGCAGAAATTTTTGCAGAAACTTCCTGTCACATTTCCGATTGGGCTAGCCGGTTTAAGCGGTACGGATCTTGTTAAAACGCTGGGTAACACGGGTGGGGGTTTGCCCTTCACCGTAGTCGTCGGTGCCAATGGCAAAGTGCTTCATCGTAAAATGGGGCAAGTCACGCCCGCCGATCTGGCGTTGTGGGTGGGTCAAACTTAGTCGATCAAACCGTTTGAGTTTGTTACATTCCAGCGCGCAGTTTTTTCTTTTTCAAAGAAATTGCTGAACGTTTGAAGAAATTAGGTTAAATTTCGCCACTTTTTGTAAGTGGCTGGAGGTTGTATGGATTTGCGAAAACTCAAGACGTTGATCGACCTGGTGTCTGACTCCAACGTGTCGGAACTGGAAATCACCGAAGCCGAAGGCAAGGTTCGTATTGTGAAAAGCGGCGGTGTGGTGGTGCAACAAGCCGCTCCCATGATGGTAGCGGCTCCTGTGGCGGCTGCCCCGCAAGCTGCGGCTGCTGTCGCAGCGCCCGTGGCTGCGGCACCTGCTGTTGCGGCTGGTCATGCCGTCAAGTCGCCGATGGTGGGTACGTTCTACCGTTCCTCCAGCCCTGGTGCAAAGGCATTTGTGGAAGTGGGCAGCGTTGTCAAAGAAGGCGAAACGCTTTGCATTATTGAAGCCATGAAGATCTTGAACGAGATCGAAGCCGACAAGTCCGGTACCGTGACAGAGATCTTGTGCGAAAACGGTCAGGCCGTGGAGTATGGGCAACCGCTGTTTGTGATCGAGTAATTGGCGATCTGATCGCCTATGTTAAATAAGAGTTCGGCGCTGTTCCGCAGCTTTGACGCCCTTCATGGCGTCTTGGCGGTCACGGGGCTGCCGGACCGCGGAGTTGCGCATGTTTAAGAAGATTCTGGTGGCCAATCGCGGTGAAATCGCCCTGCGTATTCAGCGGGCGTGCCGTGAGATGGGCATCAAGGCGGTGATGGTTTATTCCGAAGCCGACCGCGATGCCAAATACGTGAAGTTGGCAGAAGAAGCCGTGTGTATTGGCCCAGGCCCCTCGGCGCTGAGCTATTTGAATATGCCCGCCATCATTTCCGCCGCCGAAGTGACCGACGCAGAGGCCATTCACCCCGGCTATGGCTTTCTGAGCGAAAACGCTGACTTTGCCGAGCGCGTCGAGAAGAGCGGTTTCCAGTTCATTGGCCCCACGCCGGAAAACATCCGCATGATGGGTGACAAGGTGTCGGCCAAGCAAGCCATGATCAAGGCCGGTGTGCCTTGCGTGCCCGGCTCTGAAGGTGAACTGCCGGACGACCCGGTGCAGATCCGCCGCATCGCCAAGGCCATTGGCTACCCGGTCATCGTCAAAGCCGCTGGCGGCGGTGGCGGACGCGGTATGCGCGTGGTGCACACCGAGGCTGCGCTGGTGAACGCCGTGCAAATGACCAAGGCCGAAGCCGGTGCTGCGTTCGGCAATCCTGCCGTGTACATGGAAAAGTACCTGCAGAACCCGCGCCACATTGAGATTCAGGTGTTGGCCGACAAGTACAAGAGTGCTGTCTACTTGGGCGAGCGCGATTGCTCCATGCAACGTCGCCACCAGAAGGTGATTGAAGAGGCGCCGGCGCCTGGCATTCCCCGCAAGCTGATCGAACGCATTGGCGAGCGTTGTACGGCTGCTTGCAAGAAGATCGGCTACCGCGGTGCTGGTACGTTCGAGTTCTTGTACGAAAACGGCGAGTTCTATTTCATTGAAATGAACACCCGCGTGCAGGTGGAACACCCTGTGACCGAAATGATCACGGGCATCGACATCGTGCGCACCCAGATCATGGTGGCGGCCGGCGAGAAGTTGCCGTTCACGCAGCGCCAGATCGAGATCAAGGGCCACGCGATCGAGTGCCGCGTCAACGCCGAAGATCCGTACAAGTTCATTCCGTCGCCGGGCCGTATCACGCTGTGGCATGCGCCAGGTGGCCCCGGTGTGCGCGTGGATTCCCACGTGTATTCGAACTACTTTGTGCCGCCGAACTACGATTCGATGATTGGCAAGGTGATCGTGCATGGAGACACGCGTGAGCAGGCTTTGGCTCGCATGCGCACCGCGCTGCTGGAGACGGTGGTGGAAGGCATCAACACCAACATTCCGCTGCACCGTGAACTGATGGTCGATGCCAAGTTCATGGCCGGTGGCACCAACATCCACTACCTTGAAGAGTGGTTGGCCCAACACAAGCGTTAAATAAGCGTTGAACCAACGCGAAGTCAGTCGATAGCCGTTAGTTGGTATGAGAAAGTCTTTGAATGTTTGAACTCTGTCTGCTGTGTCCGCAAGAGCACGTTGAAATTCTCAGCGATGCGCTGGACGCGCTCGACGCCTTGAGCGTGAGCGTGGAGGACGCAGACGCGCAAACCGATGCCGAGCGCGCCATGTTTGGCGAGCCCGGCATGCCGCCGCCCCAAGACGGTTGGCAGCGTTCGCAATTGCGGGCCTTGTTCGCCACTGAAGCTGCCGCGCGTGAAGCGTTGGAGTTGCTGTCCGCGCAAGACTTTTATGCCGACTGCGAATGCACTGGCGTACAGGAAGTGCCCGAGCAAGATTGGGTGCGTTTGACACAGTCGCAGTTTGCGCCTGTCGACATCACGCCCACTTTCTGGATCGTGCCGACTTGGCATGAGCCGCCGGCCGAAGCCAAAACCGTGATCCGCTTGGACCCCGGCTTGGCGTTTGGCACCGGCACCCACCCCACCACGCGCATGTGCCTGCGCTGGATTGCGCGCCAGGAAGCCGCCGGTGTGGCGAACCCGCTGGGGCGTGTGCTTGACTACGGTTGTGGTTCCGGCATTTTGGCCATTGGCGCCGCCAAGTTCGGGGCAACCGATATCGACGCAGTGGACATCGACGAAGCTGCCGTGGAGTCGACAGTGCTCAACGCGCAAGCCAACGAGGTGCAGTTGAAGGCAGGCCTGCCTGACCAAACCTCAGGCCAATACCAAACCGTGCTGGCCAACATTTTGGCCACGCCGTTGAAGGTGCTGGCGCCGCTGCTATGCAGCTACGTAGCGCCTGGCGGTTCGCTGGTGCTCGCCGGTATCTTGGAACGCCAGGCCGATGAGCTCAAAGTGGCCTACCAAGGCTTGGCTGCCCTCGAAGTTTCTGATGCTGAGGACGGCTGGGTGCTGATGACGGCACGGTTCTAGCTTTTAGCCCAGGGGCGTTTCACCACACAACGACTTCACAACTCCCCGACACCATCACCCGCTATGGCCCTGGTCACCCGCTGCCCCGAATGTGCGACGCTGTTCAAGATCGTTCCCGACCAGCTTCGGATCTCTGAGGGTTGGGTGCGTTGCGGCCATTGCAACGAAGTTTTTGATGCGTCGGTGGATTTGCACCAGCAGCCCAACGAGGCGCTGGTGGCAACGCCGGTTGTGCCGCTTGCAGCTCCCGCTGCCTCGTCTGCTGAACAGCCCGCTGCTCAACCCTGGATTGACGGTTCAGAGCAAGCGTCTGCGCCGTTGCATCTGGAGTTTCCCGATCCTCCGCAGCTTTCTCAATTGGCGCCAGAGCCGATACGTGCTCTCGGTGCGGACGACGTGTATGGCGTGGATCATGCCAATCGCAACACTGATGCCGCCGATTCAACGATGGACGATGTCCACCGCGAGCCCGTCTCTGCAGACGTTTTCGAACCCTATACGCCGACCAGTGTTGAAGTAGCCTTGGAGGCTGAGTTCGACCGGGAACTGCAAGCGTTGGAAGACGAGTCTGCCGCCGAGTGGCGGGCGGATCAGCCGGAATCGCTAGAGGCTGCTGGCGATCGCGACTTTTCTGCCGACGTTTCTGGCGACCTTCTGACCGAAGATCTATTTGATGAGCATGCGGTTGATGGGCCGTTACCCGCGGTCTCCGAGCAGGTCAGCAAAGAGGCTGATATAGCCGAATCTGATTCGGTCGAGCCCAGCGTGCCCGACATGCCATCCATGGGTGAAGACGCCGTGTTCGTGGCACCGTTTGTGTCCACCGCTGTGGACGAAGACGAGCCTGCGAGCACCGCCGCTGCAATGGTGGCGGCAGCTATGCCGCTTGTGGCTGCGCCTGGGTTGGCATCATCCACACCATCGGTTTCCGCTCCCTCCGTGCATGACTATTCATTTCTGCATGGGGGCCACGCGCACAGCACCATCTGGCGCAAACCGGCCGTGCGGTATGCATTGATGGGTTTGGCGACTCTGCTTCTGCTGGCGCTGGGCCTGCAATGGCTGGTCGTGCAGCGCGAAGTAGTGGCTGCGCATTGGCCGCAGAGCCGGGCTTTCCTGGTGTCGGTGTGTGAGCCGTTGGGCTGCAGCGTCTCGGCACTGCGCCGGATTGATGCGATTTCAATCGATAGCTCTGCGTTTACATCTTTGCGCCGCGGTGCTTATCGGTTGAATGTGGTGTTGAAAAACCGCAGCCCCTATGCATTGGCAGTACCAGCAATTGAGTTGGCATTGACCGATTCACAAGAACAAGCGGTGATCCGGCGCGTAATCCCACCTCATGAGTTGGGTGTGCATGCCGAGGCCATCGAGGCGAATGGCGAGTTGGTTGCGTCGGTAGATCTGGCGGTGCCAGACAATGACGCCGCCACGCGCATCGTTGGCTACCGACTGCTGGCGTTCTATCCCTGATTTCTCTTTTTTCTTTATTTCATTTTTAGAAGCAAAACACTATGGCAGCCATCATTTGCGGATCACTGGCGTTCGACACCATCATGACGTTCCAGGGGCGTTTCTCGGATCAGATCTTGCCCGACCAACTGCACAACCTGAACGTCTCTTTCCTAGTGCCCACGCTGCGCCGTGACTACGGCGGCTGCGCAGGCAATATCGCCTACAGCCTGCTGCAACTCGGTGGCACGGCGCTGCCTATGGCGGCCCTGGGTCAAGACGGTGGCGACTACCTGCAGCGCCTCAAGACGTTGGGCATCAGCACCGAGTACGTGCGTGAGATTAGCGAGACCTACACCGCGCAGGCCATGATCATGACCGACATGTCGAACAACCAGATCACGGCGTTCCATCCCGGCGCCATGTCTGAAGCGCACCAGACCAAGATCACGGCGCGCGCCGATGTGAAGATCGGCATCATCGCGCCCGACGGCCGTGATGCCATGCTGCAGCACGCCGAGCAATTCAAGGACGCCGCCATTCCGTTCATCTTCGATCCGGGTCAAGGCCTGCCAATGTTCAACGGCACCGAGCTGCTGCGCTTTGTGGAGTTGGCGACGTGGATCACGGTGAACGACTACGAAGGCAAGATGCTGTGCGAACGCACGGGCTTGAGCGAAGCCGAGTTGTCCAAGCGCGTTGAAGGCCTGGTCATCACCTTGGGGGGCGAAGGTTCCGAGGTGTGGGTGGGAGGCGAGAAGACTTTGGTGCCGCCCGTGAAGGCGACTGAAGTGGTCGACCCGACGGGTTGTGGTGACGCATACCGTGGCGCGTTGCTGTTCGGCCTGGAACAAGGCTGGTCGCTCGCGCGTTGTGCGGCTTTGGGCAACCAACTGGGTTCCTTGAAGATCGCTCAACGTGGCCCGCAAAACTACACCGTGGACCGCGCGGCGCTGGGCCTGTAAGGCAACAGACGCCTCTTAAACGGAAACACCGGTGCAAAGCGGGTGCCCAAATAAAAAACCGGCTCAAGGCCGGTGTCCCAATGAAAAACCCGGCGCGAAGCCGGGTTTGAAACGCAGGTAAGGCCCTGAATTAGGGCTTGCTTGCGGTAGGGAAAGGCCAGGCTGCCTGTGGGTTCAGCGTGGTCTGTGCGGCCGAAGTCGCAGGGGCAGGCTTGGCTGCTTTCTTGGCAGGAGCTGCCTTCTTGGCGGCAGGGGCTGCCTTCTTCGCAGGAGCTGCTTTCTTGGCGGCGGTGGCCTTCTTGGCTACGACGGCCTTCTTGGCGGCAGGAGCAGCCTTTTTGGCAGGGGCGGCCTTCTTGGCTGGCGCAGCTTTCTTCGCTACAACGGCCTTCTTCGCTGGTGCTGCCTTTTTGGCAGGAGCGGCCTTCTTGGCTACAGCGGCTTTTTTCGCTGGAGCGGCCTTCTTAGCAGGAGCTGCCTTCTTAGCTGCAACAGCCTTCTTCGCTGGAGCGGCCTTCTTGGCAGGAGCAGCCTTCTTGGCTACAACGGCCTTCTTCGCTGGCGCTGCCTTTTTGGCGGGAGCGGCCTTCTTGGCTACAACAGCTTTCTTCGCTGGAGCGGCCTTCTTGGCGGGAGCAGCCTTCTTGGCTACAACAGCCTTCTTCGCTGGAGCTGCTTTCTTAGCAGCGGTCTTTGGTGCGGCTTTCTTTGCGGCCGGTTTTTTTGCAGTTGCCATTTTTCTCTCCTTGATCGATTTACAAAGAGCACTTCGCGCCAGTTGGTCGGCGCCAAGCGATGCATGGCGTTGGGCCAATGCCCAGCGCCATGAACTCGGTTACACCCTCTGCGCCACGTTCTACGCCGTGTGCGGCCGAGGGTTGATTGTGAAAATCCATCAGATGTAGCGGGGACTTAATCCCACGAGAGCGCACCGCCCGATTGGTACTCAATGACGCGGGTCTCGAAAAAGTTGCGCTCTTTCTTCAGGTCGATCATCTCGCTCATCCAAGGGAACGGATTCTCTTCATTCGGGAACAGGGTTTCCAGTCCGATCTGCGTGGCGCGACGGTTCGCGATGTAGCGCAGGTAGCCCTTGAACATGGAAGCATTCATGCCCAGCACGCCACGCGGCATGGTGTCTTCGGCGTATTGGTATTCCAACTCCACCGCTTGCATGAACAGGCCCTTGATTTCTTCCTTGAACTCGGCGGTCCACAGATGTGGGTTTTCGAGCTTCAACTGGTTGATCAAGTCGATGCCGAAGTTGCAGTGCATCGATTCGTCGCGCAGGATGTACTGGTATTGCTCGGCGGCGCCGGTCATCTTGTTCTGGCGGCCCAGCGCCAAAATTTGCGTGAAACCAACGTAGAAGAACAGGCCTTCCATCAGGCAGGCGAACACGATCAGCGACTTGAGCAGCGTCTGGTCGGTTTCGTGCGTGCCGGTGTGGAAGTTCGGATCGCTGATGGCGTCGATGAACGGGATCAGGAACTGGTCTTTGTTGCGGATCGACGGCACTTCGTTGTACGCGTTGAAGATCTCGCTTTCGTCCAGGCCCAACGACTCGACGATGTACTGGTAGGCGTGGGTGTGGATCGCTTCTTCAAACGCTTGGCGTAGCAGGAACTGGCGGCACTCAGGCGCAGTGATGTGGCGGTAGGTGCCCAGCACGATGTTGTTGGCGGCCAGCGAGTCGGCGGTCACAAAGAAGCCGAGGTTACGCTTGACGATGCGGCGCTCGTCTTCGGTCAAACCATTCGGGTCTTTCCACAGCGCGATGTCACGGGTCATGTTGACCTCTTGCGGCATCCAGTGGTTGGCGCACGTGGCCAAGTATTTTTCCCAAGCCCACTTGTACTTGAACGGCACCAGTTGGTTGACGTCGGTCTGACCATTGATGATGCGTTTGTCGGCCGCGTTCACGCGACGAGCAGGCGTGGCGCCGGCGGTTTGCGCCAAGGTTTTGGCGTGCTGCAAAGAGACCGATGCGGCAGTCGTCGGCGAGGCTTGGTCCAGGCGGTTGGTGGTTAAACCGCCAGAGGCTACCGGCTGCAGTGAGGGCTTGACTTCTTCGTCCCAGGTCAACATAAATTTTCCAATGTGCGGATTATGAAAGCGGACAGGCGAAATGGAAAGCTTCCAATTTTTTCGCCGCCGATTTAATAGGTGAATGAGGTCCGACTGTTGCTCATTAGCATCGCGCGAGCGGCATCATGTGCTGCGTGATGTCATGCGACATGGCGTGTCGCGCGATGCTGTGAGAACTTACTGGCAGGCTTCGCAGCCTGGGTCGTCAATCGCGCAGAAGCGAATGTCGGTGGCTGGTGCATCAACGGATGCTTCTTGTGCCATTTGCTGACGTGCGGCGGCTGCGGCCACATCGACTGCGTTCATCTTGGCTGAGGTGGTCTCGTTGCCTGAAGACACCGAGTTCATACGGCCAGCGGTCACCGTGGATTTTTCAGCGTGGGTCGCGCCGCGGGTACGCAGGTAGTACGTGGTTTTGAGGCCGCGCGTCCATGCGAGTTTGTAGGTGTCGTCCAGCTTCTTGCCAGAGGCGCCAGCCATGTAGATGTTCAGCGATTGCGCTTGGTCGATCCACTTCTGACGACGTGCTGCAGCTTCAACCAACCAGGTGGTTTCGACTTCAAATGCCGTGGCGTACAGCGCCTTGATTTCTTCTGGCACGCGGTCGATGGGTTGCAGCGAACCGTCGAAGTGCTTCAGGTCCATGACCATCACATCGTCCCACAGGTCCAGACGCTTCAGGTCGCGCACCAGGTAGCTGTTGATGACGGTGAATTCGCCCGACAGATTCGACTTCACCGACAGGTTGCCGAAGCTTGGTTCGATCGACGCGTCCACCCCAATGATGTTGGAGATGGTGGCGGTCGGCGCGATGGCCACACAGTTGGAGTTGCGCATGCCGTCGGCTGCGATCTTCCGGCGCAGGGCGTCCCAGTCGAGGGTCGACGAACGGTCGACTTCAACGTAGCCACCACGGGCTTCGGCCAGCATGTTGAGGGTGTCCAGAGGCAGCACGCCCTTGTCCCACAGCGAGCCCTTGTAGCTGGAGTACTTGCCGCGTTCCTTGGCCAGTTCGCTCGACGCCCAGTAGGCGTAGTAGCAGATGGCTTCCATCGACTCGTCGGCAAACTGCACGGCGGCTTCGCTGGCGTAAGGAATGCGCAGTTCGTACAGGCTGTCCTGGAAGGCCATCAGGCCCATGCCCACAGGGCGGTGACGCAGGTTCGAGTCACGCGCTTTCTTCACGGCGTAGTAGTTGATGTCGATCACGTTGTCCAACATGCGCATGGCGGTGGACACGGTCTTCTTCAGCTTGTCATGGTCAACGTGGCCGTCCTTCAAGTGGCGCAGCAGGTTGATCGAGCCCAGGTTACACACAGCGGTTTCGGTGTCGCTGGTGTTGAGCGTGATCTCGGTGCAAAGGTTCGACGAGTGCACCACGCCAGCGTGTTGCTGGGGCGAGCGCACGTTGCAGGCGTCCTTGAAGGTGATCCAGGGGTGGCCGGTTTCGAACAGCATCGTCAGCATCTTGCGCCACAGGTCGGTGGCTTGCACGGTCTTGGCGGGCTTGATCTCGCCGCGTGCGGCTTTTTCTTCGTAGGCCACGTAGGCCTTCTCGAATGCCGTTCCGAACAGGTCGTGCAGGTCAGGCGTGTTGCTGGGCGAGAACAGGGTCCATTGGCCCTTTTCCATCACGCGGCGCATGAACAGGTCAGGAATCCAGTTGGCGGTGTTCATGTCGTGCGTACGGCGGCGGTCGTCGCCGGTGTTCTTGCGCAGTTCCAGGAACTCTTCGATGTCCAAGTGCCAGGTTTCCAGGTACGTGCAGACCGCACCCTTGCGCTTGCCGCCTTGGTTGACGGCGACAGCGGTGTCGTTCACCACTTTCAGGAATGGCACCACACCTTGGGATTCACCGTTGGTGCCCTTGATGTGGGAGCCCAGAGCGCGCACGCGGCTCCAGTCGTTGCCCAGGCCGCCGGCAAACTTCGACAGCAAGGCGTTTTCCTTGATCGACTCGTAAATGCCGTCCAGATCGTCGGGCACGGTCGTCAGGTAGCACGACGACAGTTGCGGGCGCAGCGTACCGGCGTTGAACAGCGTAGGCGTGCTCGACATGAAGTCGAACGACGAGAGCACTTCGTAGAACTCGATGGCGCGGCTTTCACGGTCGATTTCGTTGATGGCCAGGCCCATGGCCACACGCATGAAGAAAGCCTGTGGCAGCTCGATACGCGTCTTGCGCACGTGCAGGAAGTAGCGGTCATACAGGGTTTGCAGGCCCAGGTAGTCGAACTGCAGGTCGCGGTCGGCCTTCAGCGCGGCGCCCAGCTTCTTCAAGTCGTACTGCAGCAGCTTCTCGTCGAGCAGCTCGTTTTCTACGCCCTTCTTCACATATTGTGGGAAGTAGTCGGCGTAGCGCTCGGCCATTTCAGGTTGGGTAGCTTCTTCGCCAAGCACTTCCTTGATGATGGTGTGCAGCAGCAAGCGCGCGGTGGCGTAGGTGTAGTCAGGGTCTTTTTCGATCAGCGTACGGGCCGCCAGGATCGAGGCCTTGTAAACCTCTTCGATCGGCACGCCGTCGTACAGGTTGCGCATCGTTTCGGAGACGATGGGGTCGGGCAACACGCTGGCGCTCAGGCCAGAGCAGGCTTGCTGGATCAGTTGCTGCAGGCGGCCCACGTCCAACGCCACACGCTCGCCACCGTCGAGCACGTGCAAGGCGGGCACGGGTGGGGCTTCCACATGGGTTTGCTTGGTGCGCTCTTGCGAACGGCGTTCGCGGTACAGCACATAGGCACGGGCGATTTCGTGGTGGCCGCCACGCATCAGGCCGAGTTCCACCTGGTCTTGCACGTCTTCGATATGGAACGTGCCGCCACCTGGGCGCGAACGAACCATGGCACGAATCACACCCTGCGTGAGGTTGTCCACCACTTCGCGCACGCTGGCCGAAGCCGCACCTTGCGTACCGTGCACTGCCAAGAAGGCTTTCATCAATGCGACAGCGATCTTGTTCGGCTCGAACGACACCACAGCACCGTTGCGGCGAATGATCTGGTAGTGCGCCAACGCGTCATGCGACAGGCCGTGAGCGGCTTGGCTGGCGCTGGCAGGTGCCACATGGCCCTGGGGAACGGCAGAGGGTGTGTTCAATGCAGTTTGCATGGTTTCCTTTTCGTTGGTTTTCTAGGTGTAAATGAGGCCATCCGGTGGCTGACGCGGCTGTCGGATGGGGGCTTATTAAGTGTGGTTTCGCTGTGCAGGAAACACTATATATGGTGTGCATGATCAATTCAATGCACTACCTGTAGTGTACCTTGGCCGCGGGGGCAGGGTGCCGTGGCCCATGCTGTTTCGCACCTGGGTGAGGGGCTAATACGATGGCCCGCCAGTGCCGATAAATTCAATGTTTTTTGGAGAAAAGCCAGTGTGCATAAGGCTTGCAAGCCGATATGCCTTTGAAAGCCGCGCCATCTTTGCGTGGGGCGTTTGGGCGGATGCCTGAAAGAGGGGCTGAGATGTGGTTGAAATGAAGCAAAAAAAATTTATTTTTTTGCTTCACCGATGGTGCAAATCGGAAACATTTCGGCTGGCCACCCCGTGCCTTTATGCAGTGCCGACCAGTCAAACCCGGGGCCTGGGTCCAACTTGCGGCCTGGGGCGATGTGCTCGTGCCCCGCCACATGGCGAATCGGATACGCCAGCGCAAGCGCCGAGGCCAGGCTCTCCAGGGTCTCGTATTGGGCGGGCTCGAAAGTTTCGCCTTCGAGGCCCTCTAGTTCAATGCCAATCGAGTCGTCGTTGCAGTTGTCGCGGCCGCGATAGTGAGAGGCCCCGGCGTGCCAGGCGCGTGCGTCGCAGCTCACAAACTGCCACAGTGCGCCGTCGCGCCGAATAAAGAAGTGAGCCGATACCTGCAGGCCGCGAATGCCTTGGAAATACGGGTGGGCGTCCCAGTCCAGTGCATTGCAAAACAAGGCGCGCACTTCGTCGCCGCCATATTGGCCCGGCGGCAGGCTGATGGAGTGCAGCACCACCAAGTCGATCTGCGCGCCTTCGGGTCGTGGCCCAAAGTTGGGCGAGGGTTCTGCGTGGGCGTTGCGATACCAGCCGTCATGCCACAGCGGCTCACTCATCTTGCGGCTCCTGCTCGGAGGGTGCCGAAATATTGAGGCGTTCGATGCGGTAGCGGATCTGCCGCAGGCTCAAGCCCAGCCGCGCGGCGGTAGCCGTGCGGTTGAAGCCGGTGGCGCGCAGTGCTTGCACCAGAATGTCGCGCTCCTGTTGGTCCAGATAGGCTTGCAGGTCGGACGGCAAAGGCGCGGGGCCTGAGGTGTTCCACTCTGATGGTGCGGGTGCTGCCTCATCGTCTGGAAACAGCGTGCCGTCGCTGCGGGTCAACGGGCTCAGGTTTTCGGTGGGCTCAAAGTCCACGTGCAGGGTGTCGTTTTCGCTCATGGCGATGGCGCGGTGCAGCAGGTTTTCCAGCTCGCGCACGTTGCCCACCAAGGGGTTGCGCGCCAACTGCTGCAGCAGTTCATCAGACACCATGGGCGGCGGCAGGCCGGACTCGCTGGCAATGCGGTGCAGCAAGGCATCGCATAGCGCGGGCAGGTCTTCGCGGCGCTCGCGCAGCGGCGGGATGACGATCTCAATCACGTTGAGCCGGTAATACAGGTCTTGCCGAAAGCGCCCAGCCTTCACTTCCTGGGCTAGGTCTTTGTGGGTGGCGCTGACCACGCGCACATCGACCGCAATTTCGTGTGTACCACCCAGGGGGCGTACGCGCCGCTCCTGGATGGCGCGCAGCAGCTTGGACTGCATGGCCAGCGGCAGGTCGCCAATTTCGTCCAGGAACAAGGTGCCGTCTTGCGCGGCGGCGAAGTAGCCTTCTCGGTCTTGCAGTGCGCCGGTGTAGGCGCCTTTCTTGGCGCCAAAGAATTCGGCTTCGAGCAGGTTTTCGGGGATGGCGCCGCAGTTCACGGCGATCAGCGGGCCGCCCGCACGGTGGCTATTGGCATGCAGCGCCTGGGCGACCAGTTCTTTGCCCGTGCCCGATTCACCACGCACCAGCACCGGGGCCATGCTGCGCGCCACTTTAATGATGCGCCGCTTCACGCTCTGCATGGTTTCAGAGGCACCCACCAAACGTTGCAGCGCATGCACGGCGGCTGGTGACATGGTGGCCGGGCCAACTGCCGTTGCCGGCTGTGGCGTCTGTGCGGCGGCTGGGGTCGCGGTGCTGCTTGGCGCTGCGATCGGTTTGGTGGCCACGTCGCGCAGGGCGGATGCCACGACCGCTCGAAACTGCTTCAGGTCGACAGGCTTGGTCAGGTAGTCGAACGCGCCCGACTTCAGTGCTTCGACTGCGTTTTCGGCCGAGCCATAAGCCGTCATGACGATGACGCGCTCCGGCCGTTGGGCTGCGCGCAGTTGCTGCAGCACTTCCAGGCCGGTGCCATCGGGCAGGCGCATGTCGGTGATCACCACGTCGAACTGTTTGGCTTGCAGCAGTTGCATGGCCTCGGCCACGTCGGCGGCGGTGTCGATGCGGTAGCCCTCGCGCAGCAGCGTCAGCTCGTACAGCGTGCGCAGATCGGGCTCGTCGTCGACGACCAAAATGGCGGCGCTGGCAGACTGAGGGGACATGGGCATGGTCAGGGCGTCAAGACAATAAGGGTTCGAACAAATCGCCCGTCACGGTCGATGGTTTGGGCGGGCGAAAGTTCACATAAAACTCGTTGCCTGGCACGTCGCGGCCGGCCAGGTCGCGCGAGGCGCGCTGGTAGCCGATCACGGCGCGGTGGCGTTCACACAGCTCCCGGCAAATATACAGGCCCAGGCCGCTGGAACGGCTCTCTGAGGAGAAAAAGGGTTCGAACAAATGTTGCTCCACCGCTTGTTCCATCGGTGCGCCATCGCTCCACACGCGCAGAATCGATTGCCGGTAGTTGGACAAGTGTGTGCTGACTTGAATAGCGCCGTCTTGGCGGCTCACATAACGCTGGGCGTTGTCGAGCAAGTTGACCAACACACGTTGCAAATGGTCGGGGTCGAAGTCCACCGGCAGTCCCAGCGTGCCCATGGCCCACTGCACCTTGCGCTGCGCGGGGTCTTGTTGCATCCAGTCGCGGCAGATGTGGATCACCGCATCGTCCAGGTTCACCTGGATGGGCGAGGTGCGCTGCCCCCCGGAATGTTGCACACGCGCGATGCCCAACACCTCGTCGACGATTTTGGCCAGGCGCTGGGCGTTGTGGCGCACCATCTCGGTCAACTGCTTCTGATGGGGGGAGGTCAGGTCTTCGTCGAGCAGCGCGTTGGCCTGGGTGATGGCGGCCAAAGGGTTGCGGATTTCATGTGCCACAGCGGCCGACATGCGTCCCATGGCCGCCATTTTTTCGGTGCGCAGGCGGGCCTCGATCTCGCGCAGGTCGTGCATGAACATCACGCAAAGGCTTTCGGCGCGTACTTCATGCGACAAGGTGAGCCGTGTGCGCACCCGCACCCGACGCGGGCTTTTGCCGGGGTAGACGATGCTGACGTCGGCCGCCTGCGCGGTTTCATCGGCGAAGGTTTGGCGGGCCATGGCGGCCAGTGGCTGCCAGGCCGTGCGACTGCCCAGGTGTTCTGTCTGGCGCGGGCCGGGTTTGTCGGCGCCCAGCATCTGGCGTGCGGCGGGGTTCACAGCGCGCATGCGGCCGCTGGCGTCGACCACCACCACGCCATCGGTCAGCGTTTCCATCACCAGTTCGTTCACGTGGGTTTGCAAGCGTGCGGTCATCACGCTGCGCAACGCGCGTTGCTGTTCGCGCACCAGGCGCGCGGCGAGTTGGTTGACCACAAAGGCGGCGGCAAAGTAGCCCAGGCCGGTCAGTCCGCTTTGCACCAGCCGCGCGGTCTGGTCGGCACCGGGCTGGCCGCTGAGCCACCAGGCTTCGGCCAAGGTCAGCAGTGTCATGCCCGCCGCCGTGCCCAGCGCCATGGTGCGCGAGCCCAGCAAAGAGGCCAGCAACACGGGCACCCCTAATAGCGGAGCGAAGTTGATGTTGCCGGTTTGGGCCACTTGCAGCACCGAGATGGCAACGGCATCCACACCCACGGTCCAGATCCAGAAGGGCGAGCGGGTGTTGGTGGCCTGATCGGGTGTCGCCAACACACGCACCGCCACCGTGCTGATGAAATACACCGCGCAGAACACCAGCAGCCACACCGGTACGGCGCTGCCCATGAAGAACAGCGTGGTCTGCAGGGCCAGGATGGCCAACGCGATCATCACGCGTGTGGTCATGAAGCCATACCACACACGCACCAACGGCAGTTGGTCGGAACTCCCTGCCGCCAGGGGCAAGAACTCTGACTCCAATGCGTCGAGGGGCTCGCCGCTTTCCCAGTTGACGCTCATAAAGAGATGGTCACGATTGGGCGGATTGCTGCAGGTGTTGCGGGCTGCAGTAAACACCTTTTGGCCCGCGCACCGCGTCGGCTTCGGGCAGATGCAGGCCACAGACGTCGCAGCGCACCATGTTTTGCGGCAGGCGCTTCTGGGCTTGCTTGGCGGCGTTTTGGCGTTCTTTTTGGTGGTCGACCCGGCCATTGCGCCAGAGCCAGACGCCGAGCAAGACTGCCAGCAGAACGATGATGAGTTTCACGGACAGAGAGTCGTCTCGTTAGGTTAAATCAGGCGGCGCGGTGCAACACCACTTCAAGCACGAAGCGTGAGCCCACATACGACAGCAGCAGCAGTGCTGCGCCGATGTACAACACCCGCACGGCTTTGCGGCCGCGCCAGCCAAAGCGCGAGCGCCCTAATATCAGAATGGCGAAGGTGATCCACGACAGCACCGAGAACAGCGCCTTGTGGCTCCACTTCCAGGTGGACTGGCCGTACAACTGCTCGCCAAACCACCAACCCGCCAGCAGCGTGCCCGACAACAGCACAAAACCCGCACTCACCAATCTGAACGTGATGCGCTCCAGTGTGAGCAGCGGAATGCCGGCAGATGAACCACCCGGCTGGCGCATCTGGCGTTCAGCGCGTGTCATCAGCCAGGCATGCACCACGGCGGCGGCAAACAAACCATAAGAGGCAATGCCCAACGCCGAATGCAGCGGCAACCATGGCGAGGCGCTGGTGTGCATGGGTGTGCCAGGGAAGAGCAGCGCCAACAGTACAGCGGCCGCGCCCAGCCCGGCCAAGGCCCAGCGTGCGCGGAGTTCAGGGAACAGGTGGCTTTCTACCGCATAGACCGTGAGCACCAACCAGGCGGTCACCGACAAAGCCGGCGCAAAACCAAAGCGCGGTGTGCCGTCGAGCAGCGTGGCGCACAACACCACGGCGTGCAGCAGCCAGGCGACCAATAAGGCGCCACGGCTGGCCGACATGCTCAGCCGAGCGGCGCCTGCGGCCGGTATGGCGTAAGCGGCAGCGGCGGCTGCGGACAGCAGCACGATGGCCAGGGGCACAGTCGTTAAAATCATGGGCAGAGTTTAGCGTTTTGCACCCTGCCGGCGGTACTGCCGGCCCCAACTTCAGGTTCCGCGTCAGCGGAAAAACCCCATGGCTTCCGCACTTACCGAAAAACTATCCCGCCTCGTCAAAGAAATCCGTGGACAGGCGCGTATCACCGAGTCCAACGTGTCCGACATGTTGCGCGAAGTGCGCATGGCGCTGCTTGAGGCCGACGTGGCCCTGCCCGTGGTGCGCGATTTCATCGCCCGCGTGAAAGAAAAGGCGCTGGGCCAAGAGGTGATGGGCTCGCTGTCGCCAGGCCAAGCGCTGGTGGGCATCGTCAACCGCGAGTTGTCGGCCACCATGGGCCAGGGCGTGAGCGACATCAATTTGTCGGCCCAGCCTCCGGCGGTGATCTTGATGGCCGGCCTGCAAGGTGCCGGTAAAACCACCACCACGGCCAAGCTGGCCAAACTGCTGATCGAAAAGCGCAAGAAGAAGGTGCTCACGGTGTCGGGCGACGTGTACCGCCCCGCCGCCATCGAGCAGTTGAAGACCGTGACGGCCCAAGCCGGTGCCGAATGGTTCCCCAGCACGCCCGACCAAAAGCCCGCCGACATTGCGCGCGCCGCCATCGACTACGCGCGCCGCCACTACTTCGACGTGCTGCTGGTCGACACTGCCGGTCGCCTGGCGATCGATGAAGTGTTGATGGCTGAAATCAAGGAATTGCACGCGCTGCTCAAGCCCGTGGAAACCTTGTTTGTGGTCGACGCCATGCAGGGCCAGGATGCCGTGAACACCGCCAAGGCTTTCTCGGACGCGCTGCCGCTCACCGGCATCGTGCTGACCAAGACCGATGGTGATTCACGCGGCGGCGCGGCCTTGTCGGTGCGCCACATCACGGGCGCGCCTATCAAGTTTGCCGGTACCAGCGAAAAGATCGACGGCCTGGAAGTGTTCGACGCCGAACGCCACGCCGGCCGTGTGCTGGGCATGGGCGACATCGTGGCGCTGGTCGAGCAAGTGTCTGCCGGTGTGGACATGGCCGCCGCGCAAAAGCTGGCGGCCAAGGTCAAGAGCGGCGAGGGTTTCGACCTCAACGACTTCCTGAGCCAGATCCAGCAGATGAAGCAGATGGGCGGCCTCTCCAGCCTGATGGACAAACTGCCGACCCAGATGGCGGCCAAGGCCGGCCAGATGGACATGGACAAGGCCGAGAAAGACATCAAGCGCAAGGAAGGCATCATCCAGAGCATGACGCCGCTGGAGCGCCGCAAACCCGACCTCATCAAGGCCACCCGCAAACGCCGCATCGCCGCTGGTGCCGGCGTGCAGGTGCAAGAAGTCAACCGCCTACTGAACGAGTTTGGTCAGATGCAGGAGATGATGAAGAAGATGAAGGGCGGCGGCCTGATGAAAATGATGAAGAAGATGGGCGGGATGAAGGGCATGGGCGGCATGAAAGGCATGCCGAAGTTGCCGTTCTAAACGGTACAAAAAAAGGGCCGCGACGCGGCCCTTTTTTATTGCTTTATCAGCTTAGCTTTTGCGCCGTGTACGCCATCCCAGGGCGGCCAGAGCGGTCAGCATCAGCACCATGCTCGAAGGCTCGGGCACGTGCTGCAGCGTGTAGTTGGCCAGCGTGGCCAGTTGGGCTTCGGTCAGGCCTTCCAGGCGCGGGTCGTTCAAAAGATCGAGGCCAGTGGACTGTGCCAGGTCCACATCGGCGGCGGTCGGGCCGTCTTCGTCGCTGGACAGGAACGCGAAGTTCAGCAGGCTCAGAGCTGCGCCGGGTGCGATGCTGACGGTGAAGGACACGTTGTAGCGGTCGGGGGTGATGGCCGCGACACCCAGGCCGTTGTTGCCTGAGACGAGTGCCAGCACGGGGTCGCTGCCGCATTGGCCGGTCCAGTCGTCCTCGCAGCTGACGATCAAGCCGCCCTGGTTGTATTGGATCAGTTCGTCGCCGTCCGAACCCAGGTTGCCGAAGAAGTTCAGCGTGGTGGTGATGACCTGGTTGCTGGTGTTGGTGAACGTGTCGAAGAAGCGGAACACGTTGCCGCTCAGCAACTCGACCTGACGGGTTTGCGTTAAGCCTGCGGTACCGCTGTTGTAAAAGCCGAAGGCGTCGAAGGCGCCGTTACCGCCGTCGACGACCTGGCCCAGGGCCTGGTTGTAAATTGGCGTGGTGCCGCCAGCGCCGGTGTAGCTGGTGCCGTAGCCGCTGCCATTGAAGATGCCGCCGGTGGCTTGCAGAGGGGCCGCTTGGGCACTGACGCTAAGAAGCAATGCAGCGGCCGTGGCCGTGACGATGCGAGAGAACATGGGAAAAACTCCAAGATAAAAAATACGAGGGGCAGCCCATCGTGGGCTGCCGATATGGATCAACGTGTGGTGTGGCGCCGCGTCAGCTGCGGCGCGCCGTCAGCCACTGGGTTGACGGCAGGGGGCGGCCCACCAGGCGGATCTCACCGATCCAGCCGTAGTAGCCATCCGTGAGCACGGTGTCCCACCAGCCAGCGCCGACGATCCACGGGTTGTTCACGCTGATCGAGCGCGTGCCCGTTTCCGCGTTGGCGATGTTGCGCAGCACCGGCGCGCCGTCGACAAACATCGTGGTCATGCGCGTGGCCGGGTCGTTGACGATGGCCACGTGGTACCAGGTGCTGCGGATCAGTTCACCGGACCAGGCGGTCTGCGCATTCTGTGAATTGCTGGCGGGCACGATTTCCCACTGCACTTCGCGCAGGCTGGAGATGGCGAACAGCACGCTGGAAGCTTCTGGATCACCACCGCGGAACCCGCCCGGCACGCTGCCACGGCGACCCACGCGGCCAAGTAAGTTGGCCCAGCGGTGCTTGTTCGAGTCCCAGTCGGCCGGCAGCTTGATGAAGGCCTCAATCGTGTAGCCGTTCCAGAAGCTGCGGTTGTTGATCGACACACCCACCTGGGTCAGGAAGGCGTTCAAGCGGTTCACCGTTTTGTCGGTGTTGAGGAAGCGCACGCTACCGGGTGCCGACGACAGGTAGTGCTTGTCGGTAGACCAGACCACATCGCCCAACTGGGCGGCACCGGCCGGTGTGGAGCGGAACAGATGCTGGCCCACGTGCTGGCCGCTGGTGGTGATGTTCGGCATGGCTTCGCCGATCTGCACGACCCGGCCTTCGCTGATGCCGGCCGGTGCGCGCCAGTGCGCGTAGTTGTCTTCGCCGGTGATCAGCGGGAAGTCGTTGGCATCTGCTGGCGGGCGCATGACTGTTGGCGTCGGCTCGACGTAGCTGGCGAGGAATTCGCTGCGCACGCGCGGCAGGATGGCGGTGCCAGTGGTGGACGGCGTTGGTTTCCAGCGCAAGAAACCGGCAAAGCGCTTCTTGAAGTTGATGCTGATGCTGAAACGCTGGTTCGCTGCGGTGAGTTCGGCAAAGTCGAACTGCGTCAGCGTGTTGGCGGGTTTGCCCACCACCCAGGGTGAGAACGACATCACGTCGATCTTGTTGCCGACCAGGTCAACCTCGTACAGACGCATCATGGCGTTGCCGCCCTGGTAGTCCATTTGGTAGTCGACCACCATCTGGTGCACTTCGTTGCCGAACTTGTTGAACTTGGGCAGGTAGGCCGCACCGTGGTGGTGGCCGTTCAGCGTCATGAAGATCTGGTCGTTGTCGTTGATCAGCTTGTCCCAGAGCATCTTGCCGTACTCGGTCTCGGCCGGCGTCACGCCATCGGCGTTGATGTTGAGCAACTGGTGGTTCGACAAGATGACCGGCAGGGTCGGGTTGCGGCGGATGACGTCGCGCGCCCAGGCGATGGCCGCATCCGAGATGCGCCACGACAGCGACAGCACCATGAACTGCACGCCATGCGCGGTGAACACATGGTATTCGTGGAAGCCCGAGCCGTCGCGTTCGCGGAACGTGCTCTGGCGGGCTGCGCGATTGGTTGGGAACCACTGCAGGTAGGGTTCAGCCGACAGGTTGCGTTGCGCGTCGGTGCCCGAGCCCTGGTCGCTTGGGAAGCGGTAGTCGTAGTCGGTCAACACGTCGTGGTTGCCGGCCAGGATGGAGTACGGCACGCCGGCGGTCTCCAGCAGCTTCATGGCGTCATCGGCCACGCGCCACTGGTTGGGCTTGCCAACCTGGTCGACCACGTCGCCCAGGTGGATCGCGAACGGGATGTTGTACTTGCTAGCGTTGTCGGCGATCCACTTCGTTTGTGCGGCGTAAGGCGTGGAACCGTAGCGGTTCTGGAACTGCTGGCCTTCGTCGGTGGTCGCGTAGCGCGAGTAGAACTGCGTGTCGGGCATCACGGCGATCGCGAAGCTGGTGACGGCGGCCGATGCCGCCTGTGCGGCCTGGAGGAAGCCGCCGCCGACGGCCATGGCCGACAGGCCGGCTGCGCCGCGCAGCATGCTGCGGCGGTCGCTGACCATGAGCTGTTGTGGTGTGTTGTCGGTGTCCTGCTCTAAGGCACCGTTGGTTTTCTGGATCATTGCATTCAGTTAGTTGTGAGCTCCCGCCCGAGAACGCAAAGTATGGAAAACCCTTACGACATTGTCGTGACAAGAGAAGGCTGCTGATCTATCCGGCCGGACGCGGCCGGCATGGTCACGCTGATAGAAGCACGTCATACGAATGCATGCGCCAAAGAAAAAAGCCGGCTCATCGAGCCGGCTTTTTGTGTGGGTGTGGCGCTGGGATCAGGCCGCCAACAATGCACCTTGTGCGTTCTGGGCCGCAGCCTGTTCTAGGCGACGCGCATGCACCTTGGCGCGGCGCAGCACGGCAGGCGACCAGCTTTCTTCTGGGATCAGCAAGAAGCGGCGTTGGCGCAGGGCGGTGCCCAGGGCGATTTGGCTGGTCAGCACGGCGGTAGGGATGGCCAACAGCAACGGGGCGCCGATGGGGATCAACCACACCAGGGCGCTGGCGTCGATGGCGGCAATGCCGGCGGCCAGCAGCGCGATGACCAGGGTCATCGGGGCCAGGCTACGGGCGGTGGCACCCCAGCTCAGCGCAACGGCGTCACGGGGAGGTGACTTCCAGTCGAGCTTCACGCCGGTGATGGCGATGATCACAAACAAGGTGTGGGCCAACATGCGCACAGGCGATTGCAGCATGGCCAGAGCGCTTTCCAGCAGGGCGCTTTTCACCAGGCTGAAGCCACCGCCAAAGCGACGTTGCTCACCCTTCATGAATACCGCAATGATGCCCAACACACGTGGCAGGAACAACATGCTCAGCGTCCAGACCCACAAGCCCATCAGTTCAGCGGGCAACACATCCCATTGACCGGACATCACTTGGGCGCTGGCCAACACGTGGGAGCCAGACAGCCACAGAGCCGTGCCCAGCGTCATGAACGCCAACCACAGAGGAGCCGACAGGTACGACAGCGTGCCGGTGATAAACATGGCGCGGTGCACGGGGTGGATGCCGGGCTCGGCCATCAGGCGGGCGTTTTGCAGGTTGCCTTGGCACCAGCGGCGGTCGCGTTGCAGTTCAGATAGCAGGTCTGGTGGTTGTTGTTCGTAGCTGCCCACCAAGTCGGCCACCAGCCACACGTGGTAGCCAGCACGGCGCATCAAAGCGGCTTCCACGAAGTCGTGGCTCATGATGCCGCCGCTCATGCCGCCGGTGCCCTTGATAGGGGCCAGGGCGCAATGTTCCATGAACGGAGCGACGCGGATGATGGCGTTGTGGCCCCAGTAGTGGGACTCACCCAGTTGCCAGTACTGCATGCCCAGCGTGAACAGGCGGCCGGTCATGCGCGAGGCGAATTGTTGGGCGCGGGCGTGCAGGGTCACGTGGCCAATGGCTTGCGTGGCGGTCTGGATGATGCCGGCCTTGGGGTGCACTTCCATCAGCTTGACCATCGACGTCAGGCAGTCGCCGCTCATCACGCTGTCGGCGTCCAGCACGACCATGTATTTGTAGTCTTTGCCCCAGCGGCGGCAGAAGTCGGCCACGTTGCCAGCCTTGCGGTGGCTGCGGCGGGTGCGCAAGCGGTAGTACACCTCGACTTGTGGGCCGTTTGTTTGCGTGGCCAGTGCGGTGCGCAGGTTTTCCCAGGCGTCGCGCTCGGCGCGAATGATGGCGGGGTCGTAGCTGTCGGACAGCACAAACACGTCAAAGGCGCCGCTGTGGCCCGTGGCGGCCACCGATTCGCAGGTGGCGCGCAGGCCAGCGAACACGGTCGACACGTCTTCGTTGCAAATCGGCATGATGATGGCGGTGCGCGCATCGGTGGGCATGGCATGGCCTTGCACTTCGCGGGCCGACAGCGAATGTTTGTCACCACGCAGGCTGACATAAAAGCCCATCAAGGCGGTGACAAAACCGGTCACGACCCACGCCGACAACAAAGCGAACAGGCCGAGCTGGCCGTATTCGAGCCAAGCATTGTCGTAATCAGGTTGCACACCTGCGAACAGCGTGGTGGCCAGGGCCGTGGTCAGCAGCGTGATCATCAGGAACACGTTGCGGCGTTGGCTGGCGGCTTTTTGCCAGGTTTCTGGCGCAGCTTGTTCTTGTTGGGCTGCAGCTTCAGGACGGCGGCCCGACAAACGCATCAGCGTGCCGGTGGCAATGCTGTTCCAGAAACCGCGCCATGGGCGGGGCACCATGCTGCCGCGATGCACGGGTGGTGCGGTCACAGAATTGGGGTGGCGCTCTTCGCGCAGCGCGCTGCGCTGGCCAACCCAGGTTTGGCCTGGCAATTGGCGACCGATGCGAGCCACCGGTTGTGTCGTCACTTCGGCTGGCGCCGTCGTGGTTTCTACTGAAGCCACACGTGGTGTGCGGTTCCAGTTCCACGGCTTGGCGGCCAGTTGGACCCCGTCCTGGGCCCGGGCCTGTCGGCGGCGCGCGAGCACCGTCGAGGGAGTTTGGGTGTCTGCTTTGGGCAGTGCGGAGGAGGTGTGCGACAGAGGCTTCATGCAACATATAGTGCAAACCCTGTGCCACATTGAAAAATTGTTTTAAATCAATGGGTTAGATTGATTTTTTGAGCTTTTGAAGGGAATTGGCACCAATGCCCCCCTAAAACTGGCCTGATTTGTCGCCAAACGGCGACAAACTAGTTCACACCCCGGGCTAACCCTATATAAATCAAAGACTTAATCTTGTCGTTCGTCAGCGACAGCGTTTCCAGGCGCCTCGGATTTGAACAAACCAGGCGTCAGTTCGTGCTTTTGCAGCAAGCGGTAGAACTCGGTGCGGTTGCGATCGGCCAGGCGTGCGGCATCGGCCGCATTGCCGTCGGTAAGCTTGAGCAAACCCACCAAATACTCGCGCTCGAAGCGCTGTTTGGCATCGGCGTAGTTCAGCACCTGCACGCTGGGCACGCGCAAGGCACGTTGCACCAAGGCCAGTGACACCAGTGGTGTGGTGGACAGCGCACACACCTGTTCCACCACGTTGAACAACTGGCGTACGTTGCCAGGCCACGAGGCCACGGTCAGGGCCTTCAGGGCTTCGGGGGCGAAGCCGCTCAGGCGCTTGTTGTATTTACCGGCCAGGCGCGTCAAGAAGTGGTTGGCCAGCAGCGGAATGTCTTCGCGGCGTTCGCCCAGCGTGGGCAGGGTCAGCGTCACCACGTTGAGCCGGTAATACAAGTCTTCGCGGAAGTCGCCTGTGGCCATGGCGGCGTCGAGGTCACGGTGCGTGGCGGAGATGATGCGCACGTCTACCGGAATGGATTGGCTGGAGCCCAGCGGACGCACGGCGCGCTCTTGCAGCACGCGCAACAGCTTCACTTGCAGCGACGGTGGCATGTCGCCAATTTCATCGAGCAGCAAGGTGCCGCCGTCGGCTGCCTGAAACAAGCCCTTGTGGTTGGCCACGGCGTCGGTGAAGGCGCCCTTCATGTGGCCGAACAATTCGGATTCGAGCAGCGCTTCGGGGATGGCGCCGCAGTTCACCGCCACAAAAGGCTTTTTGGCGCGCGGGCTGGCGCGGTGGATGGCACGCGCCATCAGCTCCTTGCCGGCACCGCTGTCGCCGCGCAGCAGCACGCTGGCGTCAGACTGCGCAATCATGCGCGCCTCGGCCAAGATTTCCGCCATGCGGTTGGAGCGGCTGACGATCTCGTTGCGCCAGGCTTCATCGCCCACCGTGGCGGGCAGCGGGGGCGCGCTCAGCGCCAAGGCTTGCGAGATTTTGTCGAGCAGCTCTTTGCCCTCGAACGGTTTGGTGAGGTAGGTGAACACGCCGCGCGCTGTGGCTTCTACCGCATCGGGAATGGTGCCGTGGGCGGTGAGCAAAATCACCGGCAGTGAAGGGTGGCGGGCACGCACTTCGTCAAACAGCGCCAGGCCGTCGCGGCCGGGCAGTTGCACGTCGCTCAGCACGAGCTGCGGGCGTTCAATGTCCAACTGGTTGAGCGCCGCCTCGGCCGAGCCCACGGCCGAGACGCGGTAGCCAGCGGCCGTGAGGCGCATGGACAGCAGGCGCAGCATGTCGGCGTCGTCGTCCACCACCAGGATGTGGGGCGCGGCGTGGTGTTGTGGATTCGGTGTCATGGTGTTGGTGCTTGGTGCGGCGTCGTGCCGTTGCCTGGACTATTGCGTATAGATCCGGGCAGTGGGCGCGAGTTCAAGCTGCGCTCCAGCGTACGCATGGCTTCGAGGCGGTCGTTCAATTGGTCGTTGCGGCGCTGGGCGTCACGCAAGGCTTGGGTTTGTTTGTCGAGCAGGTCTTCCACGCGTTTTTGTTCGGCGTAGCGCGTGCCCAGCAGGCGGGCCAGCGGGTGCAAGGCGGTGGCTTCGTCGGTCACCTTGTTGAGCACACGCTGGGTGGCGCTGAGTGCGCGGGCCAGGTCGGCGGGGTTGCGCGTTTGGCTCAGGGCCACGGCGAATTGCAGGTCTTCAAACGGGCTGCGCACGGCGTCGGGCAGGTCGCTCAGGCGGGCGATTTCTTGCGCCAACTCGGGCGGGGCCATGGCGCGCGTGCGGTCGGCGTAGCTCAGCACGGCGCTGTTCAACGGGCGCTGGGCCAGGCGGGTGGTGACCACGTCGCCGCTGGGTTGCACCGGCAGGGTGATGGCCGTGGTCAACACCGGCTCTGCGGCGGAAGCGGCACTGCTGGGCGGCGCCGGTGGTGGCTCGGGGGCTTGGGGTGGCGGTTTGGGGCTGCTGACGCAGGCCGCCAGCAGCGCGCTGGCCGCAAGACCGGAGGCGCAGCGCAGCGCGCGCAAGCCAGTGGTAGAGAGGTGGAGCATGTTCATGGGGCTGGAGTCAACCTGGAAATTGGAGCCGGAAGTGGGCGCCGGGTTGTTCGGGCAGCAAGCTGATCTGGCCGCCGTGTGCGGCCACGTATTCGTGCACGATGGACAGGCCTACGCCGGTGCCGCGTACGGCGTCGGAAGGCTGGCGTTGGCCACGGAAAAAGGGTTCAAAAATGCGTGCGCGGTCGGCCTCGGCCACACCCGGGCCGCTGTCGTGGATGTCGATGGTCACGGTGCCAGCGTGGGCCGCCAATTGCAGCAAAATTTTGCCGCCCGGTGGCGAGAAGCGAATGGCGTTGGACAGTAAATTGGCAATCACCGTGCCCATCTTCGCCACATCGACACGCGCCACCACGTCGTCACCCTCGATGCGCACGGTGAGGCCGTGGCTGCGCCACTGCAGGCGTTGCGCGTCGACCTGGTCGTCGAGCAACTGGCGCAAATCGCATGGCTCGCGGCGCAACTGGCGCGCTTCAAAAGCGGCGGCGTTGAAGCGCAGCAGGGCTTCAATCTGGCTCTGCAGCGACAAGGTGTTCTGGTGCAGGATGCTCACCACCTCGCGCTGGTTGCCGTTCAGCTCGCCGGCCACGCCGTCGCTCAGCAACGAAACCCCTTCGCGCATGGCGGCCAGCGGGGTTTTGAGTTCGTGCGAAATGTGGCGCAGAAAACGTGCCTTGTCGGCGTCCAGCTCGGTGAGGCGCAGGCGCAGCCATTCGAGCTGCTGACCCACGCGGCGTACGTCGCTCGGGCCCTGGATGTCGATGCTGTCTTCAAGGCGGTTTTCACCCAGGCCGACGATGGCGTGTTCAATGCGTTTGAACGGCCGGGCCAGCCAAATGCCAAAGGCCACGGCCAGCACCACGGCCAGCGCAATCGCAGCCATCACCTGGCGCGTGAGCATGTCGCGGCTGGCTTTGAGTTGTGTGGTGAGCTCGCCGTTGCGTTGCGCAATGGCTTGCTGCACCTGCTGCGCCACGGTGGAATTGATGACTTCCAGGTCGCGAAACTCGGCCGCCAGCATGCGCTCGCGCTCAAGGTTGGTTTCGCTCGGGCCGTCCATCAGGCCGCGCAGCAGGTTGAATTGTGTGCGCCAGCGTTCGGCCACTTCTTCGGGCAAGTCTGGCGGGCGCAGGCCCGACAAAATGTTCAAGGCTTCGCGGCCGGCTTCTTCAAAACGACGACGCAGCGGCTGGTCGTTCAAGATGAGCGACTGGCGCGCGGCACGTTCCATGTTGGCGCTCCGCTCGGCCAGCGATTGCGCGGCGGCATTGAGCTGCAGCGCACGTGCTTGAAAGCCGGCGCTTTGCGCCATGAGTTTGTCGAAGTTGAACACTGCCGCCAGCGCGCTGGCGCCCAGCAACGCAGCGATCAGCAAAAACGCAACCAGCAGCAACTGCTGGAAAGAGGCGCGGCGTTTGGTCAAGCTCACGCCGCTGCGGAGCCTTCTAATGCAGCGCCTTCTTGCACCAGTACTTCGCCGCGCAGCGAGTACGACTTGGCTTCCGTGATGTTCACGTCGATCATCTGGCCCACCAGGCGCATCTGGCCCTTGAAGTTGACCACGCGGTTGCACTCGGTGCGGCCCATCATTTCTTGGCCATCGGCGCCGGCGCGCTTCGAAGGGCCTTCGACCAGAATGCGCTGCACCGTGCCCACGCGCTGTGCGGCAATGGCACGCACGTTGGCGTCGATCACGCTTTGCAGATGCTGCAGGCGGGCCAGCTTGACGTCGTGTGGCGTGTCGTCATGCAGGTTGGCAGCCGGTGTGCCGGGGCGCGGGCTGAAGATGAAGCTGAAGCTGTTGTCAAAGCCAATGTCATGGATCAGCTTCATCATCTTCTGGAAGTCGTCATCCGTCTCGCCAGGGAAGCCGACGATGAAGTCGCTGCTCATCGCCATGTCGGGGCGGATGGCGCGCAGCTTGCGCACCGTGCTTTTGTATTCCATGGCGGTGTAGCCGCGCTTCATGGCCATGAGGATGCGGTCGCTGCCGTGCTGCACCGGCAGGTGCAGGTGGCTCACCAGTTGCGGCACCTTGTCGTAGGCTTCGATCAGGCGCGGTGTGAACTCGTTCGGGTGGCTGGTGGTGAAGCGGATGCGCTCAATGCCGGGAATGGCCGCCACGTATTCGATCAGCAGCGCAAAGTCGGCGATCTCTTTGGTGTCGCCCATGGGGCCGCGGTAGGCGTTGACGTTCTGGCCCAGCAGCGTGACTTCACGCACGCCCTGGTCGGCCAGGCCGGCCACTTCGACCAGCACATCGTCAAACGGGCGCGAGACTTCTTCGCCGCGCGTGTAGGGCACCACGCAGTAGCTGCAGTACTTGGAGCAGCCTTCCATGATGCTCACAAACGCCGAGGCGCCTTCGACGCGCGCAGGCGGCAGGTGGTCGAACTTTTCAATCTCGGGAAAGCTGATGTCCACCTGCGGGCGGGCCAGCTTGGCGCGGGCGTTCAGCATCTCGGGCAGGCGGTGCAGGGTTTGCGGGCCAAACACCACGTCAACATACGGCGCACGCTGGATGATGGCCTCGCCCTCCTGGCTGGCCACACAACCGCCCACGCCAATCTGCACGCCTTTTTTCTTCAGGTGCTTGATGCGGCCCAGGTCGGAGAACACTTTCTCTTGCGCCTTCTCGCGTACCGAGCAGGTGTTGAACAAGATCAGGTCGGCTTCTTCAACGTTTTGTGTGGCCTCGTAGCCTTGGGCGGCGTGCAGCACATCGACCATCTTGTCCGAGTCGTACTCGTTCATCTGGCAGCCGAAGGTTTTGATAAAGACTTTTTTACTCATGGGGAATCTCGTATTACTCTGAAAAACATAGCTGCTTCCGCAGGTGGCAGAAGCGTCAGAGCCTGTTTTTTCTTAAATGCTGCGCAGGCCGCGCAGGAACCCACGGGGGCTCAGAAGAACTCGTACCAGCGCCGTGTGGGCGTGTTGGGTCGGGGCAGCGCGATCTCATCCGCCGTCAACACCCACACGTCGAACACCATGCCGGTGCTGGGTTCGCGCACGTAGTTGACGACCAGTGTCTGTCCCACAAAAGAGCCCGACACGGCGAAGTTGTTGGCGATGTTGCGGATGCGTGCGCCGGGGGCCAAGCGGTCGGCCTTGCCGTCGAGCAGGATCTCCGGCGGCTGCGTCACCTGCAACTTGCCGCGCAAGGCGTTCGCAGGAAACTCGCGTATCTGGGCCGAGGCCAAGCCAGCCGTCGCCAACAACAGGGCAGCGACAGCGTAACGAAGAGAAGAGGGGATGTGTGGTGTGGTGTGCATGCAGCGGATCGTGGTTTATATCCAGAGGCTGTGTGAAGCCCGCGATTTTATCTGACGGGGTTTACCGCACAGCATTAGTTGGGGATACCGCCGTCTCCAATTGCAATCGGTGCTGCAGCGGCCGGCCGGCCTCGGCGTCATCCAGGCTGGACAGGGTGGTTTCGGCAATCGCCGCCAGCGCCTCTTCGGTCAAAAACGCCTGGTGGCCGGTGACCAGCACGTTGGGAAAGGTCAGTAGCCGCTGAAAGTCGTCGTCCTGGATGATCTCGCTCGACAGGTCTTCAAAAAACAGGTCGGCTTCTTGTTCGTACACGTCGAGCGCCACGCCGCCGAGTTGCTGGTTTTTCAGGCCGTTGATCAGCGCACGGGTGTCTACCAGCGCACCCCGGCTGGTGTTGACCAGCAGCAGGCCGGGGCGCGCGGCAGCAATCACGGCGGCGTTGACCAAATGGTGGGTAGCGGGGGTCAGCGGGCAGTGCAGGGTGACGATTTCGCTGGTGGAGAGCAGCGTTTTTACCGGCACGTAACGCACACCCATGGCTTCCAGCGCGAGGTCGTGTGCCACGTCGCTGGCCAGCACTTCGCAGCCAAAACCCAGGCGCAGCGTGCGCGCCACCAAGGCGCCGATGCGGCCGGTGCCGACCACGCCCACCGTGCGGCCATGCAGGTTGCGGCCGATCAAGCCGTCGAGCGCAAAGTTGTTTTCGCGCACCCGGACCCAGGCGCGGGGGATTTTGCGGTCCAGCGCCAACATCAGCGCCACCGTGAATTCGGCCACCGCGTGCGGCGAGTAGGCGGGCACACGCACTACAGCGATGCCGAGTTGTGCGGCCGCCAGCAAATCCACTTGGTTGTAGCCAGCGCAGCGCAAGGCGACGGTGCGCACGCCGCAGGCGTGGAGCTGCGTGAGCACCGCGCGATCCAGGCTGTCGTTGACAAAGACGCAGACGGCGGCAGAGCCGAAGGCCAGTGCAGCGGTGTGCTGGTCGAGCCGCGCTTCGAGGTAATGCAGCGTGTGGCGGCCGTCCTGGTTGGCCGCGTCTAGAAAACGCCGGTCATAGGGCTTGGTGGAGAAAACCGTGACGTCCATGCAGGCCCCTCTTTTGATCGAGGGGCCATGATGGCACAGGGCGTTTGTTTTTCGGTGTCAGTCGATCGACACCTTCACCCGCTTCAATACCTCGGCGTATTGGCGCCGGTCGTTCTGCGTCAGGTCGGCCACCACCTGCGCCGGGCCGCTGCCGGGCACAAAGCCGAAGTTGGCCATGCGCTCGCGCACATCGGTTTGGGCCAGCGCGTCGTTGACGGCGGCGTTCAGTTCCGTGACCACGGGCTCGGGTGTGCCGCGCGAGGCCATCAGCGCCACCCAGGTCAGCGCGTCCACACCGCGTGGGCCGCCGGCTTCTTCCAGCGTGGGCACATCGGGCATGGCGGGCGAGCGCGCACGGTCGGCCACGGCCAAGAAGCGCAGCCGGCCGCCTTTGGCGAGGCCACCAGCGGTGGCGATGCTGCCGTAGGCCCAGTCCACCTCTCCGGTAGACACAGCGGCGTAGAGCTGCGAAGTTTCTTTGTACGGCACATGCAGCATCTCGTGGCCCAGCGCTGTCTCTAGCCGCGCGGCGGCCAGGTGCAGTGGGCTGCCGATGGCGTTGGAGCCGTAGCTCAGTGGGCGGCCCTTGTTGGCTGCAGCGGCCACCAGGTCTTTGAAGGTGCGGAACGGGCTGTCGGCCGCCACCGTCACAAAGAACGCGGTTTTGTAGAGCAGGGCCACGGGCACCAGGTCGCGGTCGGCGTCGTAGGTCAGCGCCTTGTAGATCAGCGGGTTGATCGACATGTGCTGCACGTCCACCACCACCAGGCTGCTGCCGTTGGGCGCGCCGGCTTTCATGGCGTTGATGGCCACCGAGCCCGCACCGCCCGGCTTGGGGTCAACCACCACCGGCATGCTCCAGCGGGTTTGCAGTTTGTCCGCCACCAAGCGGGCCACCACGTCTGGGCCGCTGCCCGAGGGCAGGGTGCTGGTGATGCGCACCGGGCCTTTGACGTGGGTCGGGGCTTGCGCCCAGGCTGCAGGTCCAAACGAGGTGAGTGCGCCCAGGGCACTTAGTTTTAGGCAATCGCGTCGCAACATCTCTTGTCTCCTTTTTATTTATCCAGTGTGTCGTCTTACGACTCGTCGACGATGGGGTTGCGCAGTGTGCCAATCCCTTCGACTTCGATTTCGCACACGTCGCCCGGCTTCATCCACACCTGCGGGCTGCGTGCCAAGCCTACGCCCGAGGGGGTGCCGGTGATGATGATGTCGCCCGGCTGCAGCGCCATGCCTTCGGAACAGGCGGCGACCAGGGTGGCCACGTCGAAGATCATGTCGCGGGTGTTGGCGTCTTGCAGGGTTTCGCCGTTTAGGCGGCAGCTGATGCGCAGGCCAGCGGCGCCTGGGGGCAACTCGTCGGCGGTCACAAACTCGGGGCCGAAGCCGCCGGTGGCGTCAAAGTTTTTGCCCCACATCCATTGGCCGGATCGGGTCTGGTAGTCGCGGATCGAGCCGTCGTTGAAGATCGAATAACCCGCCACGTGCTCCAGCGCGCGCTCTTTGGAAATGTAGCGGCCGCCCTTGCCGATCACCGCCACCACTTCGGCCTCGTAGTCGAACTGGTGCGACACGTGTGGCCGCACCAGCGGCTGGCCGTGTGCCACCCAAGACGACACAAAGCGCTGAAAAATCACCGGGTGGCGCGGCAGGTCGAACTTGCTTTCCTTGGCGTGGTCGATGTAGTTCAGGCCGATGGCAAACGCTTTGGCGGGGTTGGCCACTGGGGGCAGCAAGGTGATGTTTTCCAGGCCGAAGCGCGTGCCGGCGCGGGCGGCGGCAGCGCGGGCGGCGGCCATGCCGGCATCGCCTTGCTGCAGCAGTTCGTCCAGCGTGGCGGGCAGGCCGTCGGCGGTGAGGTCGACCACGGTGTCGCCGGTGCGAACGCCGAGGCGAGGGGTTTTGTCGGTGGGGTGCAGGAAGGCAAGAAGTCTCATGGGTTTCTCTCTGGTCAAAAAGTCTTATCAGGTCGGGCCCTTTGGGGTCAGGCGGGGTACTCGTGGTTGGTGATGAAGTCCGGCGGCGGTGGCGGGCCCCACACGTACAGCGCATCGGCGGGCGGGTGGTCGGCTGCGGGCCATTCGAGTCCTGGCGGAATGAAGTCGATGCCGCTGGAATATTCGCAAAAGCTGCCCCAGGGGTCGCGCACATACTGAAAATGGTTCGAGCCCAGCACGTGCCGGCCCAGGCCCCAACCTTGGTCCCAGCCGGCGGCGCGCATCTGCTCGGCGCCCTGGCCGACTTCGTCGATGCTGCCCACGTCCCAACTGCTGTGGTGCAAGCCGGGCGCGTGGCTCTTGGCGAAGGCCACCAGGTGGTGGTCGCTGCCGTGCGGCGTGTGGATGAAGGCGATGACTTCGCCCGAGCGGTCGGACAGGCGCAGGCCCAACACCTCTGCGCAGAAACGCGTCATGGCCGGCACATCCGGCGTGAAGCGCAGGATGTGCGAGAGGTAGCGCGGGCGCACTGGCTGGGTTTGGCTGCGCGGGTGGGCGGCGGCGTGGCCGGGCTGCGTTGGGGTGGTGGGCGAGGGCACGGTGGCCGCAGAGGGCGACACCTTGTCTGTCACCAGAATCTGCGCGGGAATGCCATCGGGTTCGCGTAGCCAAAAGCCCTGGTCGGCGTCGGCCATGCCACGGGTGTGGGCCGGGCAATCGATCAGCGCGCCAGCGGCGGCGGCGCGGCTGTGCAGAGCGTCGATCTCGCGGGCGTAGGCGCCGTAGGTCACGTGCAGCAGGCGCTTGGAGCCGCCGTGTTGCAGCACCGTGCCCCAGGTGTGGGAATGGCCAAAGGTGCGCAAGGCCAGGGTGCCGTCGAGGGGCACCACGTCCAAGCCAAACGCGGTGTAGAAGGTTTGTGCTTCAGCCAGATCGGGCACCGAGAACACGAAGCGGTGTACGGAGTGGACGGCTGCGCTCATGGGGTCACCTCCAGTGCGGCGGCTGCAGATGTTTTTGCGGGTTGCGCAACAAGTCGGCCGGTGATGTGTGCCAGCAGCCCATCGATCGCGGCGGGCAGGCTGTCGCCACGCCAGGCCACGTGTTGGTCGGGGCGGATCAGCGTGTAGCGCGTGGGGTACAGCTCGGCGATGCCCGCTTCTTCAGCTTGCAAGATTTGTAGCGGCACACGCAGTTGTGTAGCGCGCTGGCGGGCATTTTCGATCTCATCTTTTGGTGCCGATGGGTGCGCCAGCAAGGTGAGGCCGCTGCCAAAGTGGTCGTACAGCGAGCTGCCGTCGTGCCGCCAGGCGTGTGGCGCCAAGGCGCCGGGCCGCGAGGTGGGGCGGTAGTTGATGAAGTCGTTGCCGGGGGCGGGGCTGCCATCGGGCACGATCACTGGTGAGTGGTCGTAGCGGTAGCCCAGCACCACGCCCAGCGTGGCGAACTCGCGGATCTTGGCGCTCTGGATGCGCGCGCCCACGCTTTGGCGAATGGCGGCACCGGCAGGGCTGTCGGCGTCCATGCCGTCTTGCCACAGTTGGCGGCCCAGCAAGGTGTGGTTGGCCACGGCCTCGTCGAGCACCAGTTGGTGCACCGGGCGGCGTTCGGCCTCGTAGCTGGCGAGCAACGCTTCGCCGCCCCAGCCTTGCAGCACGGCGGCGATCTTCCAGCCCAGATCCACACCATCGCTCACGCCCATGTTCATGCCGTAGCCGCCAAATGGTGGGTGCAGATGGCAAGCATCGCCCGCCAGGAACACGCGGCCGCTGCGGTACTGGTTGCCGAGGAACTGGCTGGCCACCCATTCGTCGGTGGACAACACTTCATACGGCAAATCGATGCCCGTGGCGCGGCGGATCAAATCGGGCGCATCGGCGGGCTGCAGCTTCACGCTGGGGTCCACCTGCGTGGGCATGAAGAACCATTTGTCGCCCCGGTCCATCGGGCCGATGAGGCTGGGCACGTCTTGGTTCACCTGCCAATACATGATGGCAGGGCCGTGCTGGTGGGCTTGCGCCAAGCCTGGTGCGCGAAACACCACGTTGTAGTTGCGCGAGAGGCCGTAGGTGCCTTCCAGCTTGGCACCCATGGCCTCGCGCACCAGGCTGCGTGCGCCGTCGGCGCCCACCAGGTAGTCGGCGTGGATGTGGATTTGTTGGTGGGTGGTCAGGTCGCGTGCCACGGCATGCACGCCATCGACACCTTGGGTGAACGACAGCAGCTCGCAGTTGAAACGCAGCGCCACGCCCGGCAGTTTTTCGGCATGGGCGCGCATCACCTCTTCGACGCTGTACTGTGGAATCCACTGCGCGTGTTCCGAGTACAGCGGGTTGCGGCCAGGGGCGCAGTAGAAGGCGTTCTCAAAGCGCGTGAGTTCGGGGCCAGAGAGCTTGGTGCAGAACACCACGTTCGACGGGTAGTCCAGCCCCAGTGGCGAGGCGGCGCGCAGTTGTTTGGCGATGCCCCAGCGACGCATGTGTTCGCGGGTGCGCACATTGGTGGTTTTGGCGCGGGGCGCGTAGCCCACGCGGTCGTTGCGTTCAATCAGCAGGCAGGGCACCTGGCGGCTGCCGAGTTCGATGGCGGTTGACAGGCCTACCGGCCCGGCGCCGACGACCAATACCGGCACCCGCACGACGTTGTGCGTCTCGTTGTTTTTGTCCACTGTCTTGTCTCCGTTTGTCTTGGGCACGTGCTGACCACGTTCTTGAGGATGGAATGTAGGGATCGCACCGGGATGCGTGAAGACGCTTTTTTTTGTAGAGTGATGCCGTTTATCTATCGCTCACAAAGTAAGCCACCATGAAATTTGCTGCCCTCAGAGACTTCCTCACCGTGGCCGAGCGCGGCAGCCTGCGCGCAGCCGCTCGCCAGTTGGGCAACACCCAGCCGTCCATCAGCCGCAGCATCCAAGAGTTGGAAAAAGAATTGGGCGTGGCTTTGTTCGAGCGCCGCCCCAACGGCGTGGTGCTCACGCCCATGGGCGAAGTGTTTGAGCGGCGGGCCAGCTCGGTGCGCAACGAGCTGCGCCGTGCCAAGGAAGAGCTGGATCAGTTACGCGGCGAAATGCACGGTCACTTGCGGCTGGCGCTCTCCAGCGTGGCGCACATTGCGCTGCTGCCGCATGCGCTGCGGCCGTTTCGCTTGAAGTACCCCGAGGTGAGCCTGGACATCGTGGACGCGGTGTTCCCCACCATCGAGGCCGACCTGAAAAGCGGCCACATCGACTGCTATGTGGGTCCCGCGCCGCAAGAGATCGCACCTGAGCTGGCGATGGAAAAGCTGTTCGACAACACCCGGCTCATCATCTGCCGCAAAGACCACCCGCTGGCGAACGCGCGCTCGCTCAAAGAGTTGGCGCAGGCGGAGTGGATCACCTCGTCCATCACCCACAAAGCCGAAGAAGAAATCGCCCCGCTGTTCGCCCAACACGGCCTGCCCGCGCCGCGCCTGGTGATGCAGGCGCATTCGGCGCTGACGTTTCTGAGCGGTGTGGTCTATTCCGATTTGCTGATGATGGTGCCCGTGCAGTGGACCCAGTCGCCCCTGCTGCGCGACGCGGTGCACGCCATCAAGATCAAAGAGCAACTGCCCGCGCCGGCAGTGTGTCTGGTGCAGCGCCATGGCCTGCCGCTGACGCCTGCGGCCGAATACTTCTGCGACATGGTGCGGCGCGCGGTGCCGCACCGGGACAAGTTGTAGGAAAACGGGTTTTGGTGCGAGAGGCAACGTGCGGTCAGGTGACCGAAACTGAAAACGCGTTTCGGCCGGCGGCTTTCACGGCGTAGAGCTGGGCGTCTGCGGCGTCGAGCAGTTCTTCTCCAGACAACACGCATTTGTGGTCAAAAGCCACGCCTATGCTCATGGTCACCTCCAGCGTCACGCGGCCATGCAGGATGGGTTCGGCAAATTGGCGCACCACTTTTTTGGCGATGGTTTCGGTTTCGTTTGCGTTGTCCAGCGCCTCGAGCAAGATCACAAATTCGTCTCCGGCCAGTCGCGCCACCATGTCGGCTGCGCGCACCGCATGTTTGAGCCGGTGTGCCACCTCTTTCAATACCGCGTCGCCCACTGCGTGGCCGTGGGTGTCGTTGATGCTTTTGAACCGGTCCACATCCAGAAAGAGCAGGGCGATGCCTCGGCCTGCGCGTTTGGAGCGCGCAATCGCTTTTGGCAGATGGGCGGTCAAGCTGAGGCGGTTGTCCAGCCCTGTCAACGCGTCGGTGTGCAGCAACTGAGACAACTCTTTCTCGGTGCGCTTCAGGTCGGTGATGTCGGCACAAAGGATGAAGATGCCGCGCACAACGCCTTCAGACGCCACGTCCGGTACATAGGTGTTTTGCATCACGCGGGTGCCGCGCAAGGTCTCGCGCTCTCCGACAAACTCCACCCGCTGGCCGGCCAGCGCCCGCAGCACATAGGGAATCAACTGCGCGTACAAGGTGGGTGACCAGTGGTCGCTCAAATGGGTCCCCAGAATGGAGGATGCGGGCGGGCCAAACCATTGGGTGTAGGTTTCATTGACGAACATCACGTTTTGATCGCTGTCGACGTAGGAGATCAAAGCAGGCACGTTGTTGGTGATGGCCGAGAGGCTTCTTTGGCTGGCTTCGAGGGCGCGCTTTTGTTGCTTCAGCAGCGCTTCTCGCGTGCGGTCGTGGGTGACGTCGCGCATGGTGATGGCGAGGCCCGCGCCCAGCGGCACCACTTGCTGCACCACCCGCATTTCCGCCCCTCGACGGGTCACCAAGGTGAACTCTTCTTCCAGCGGTGTGCGCGTGGCCATGACCTTTTGGTAGGCCGCGTACAACGCAGGGCGCACGGCCGCAGGCACCAGCGACAGGGCGGAGCGGCCAATCACCTTGTCCCGCCTGCGCTCCAGCCACTTGAGGGCGCGCGGGTTGGCATGGTCGCAAATGAAATCGGTGGGCTTGCCGTCTTCAGCCTCTGTCGCCGAGAAAATGAAGAAGGCATCGAGCTGCGCATCAGACGCTGCATGGAAGCGATCTTCCGCGTCTTCTGCGCGCCATCGGCTGACTTGCAGGCGTTCAACCAAAACCCAAAAGGCCAAGCTGGCAGCCAACACCACCAAGGTGCCGGCCCACAAAAAATCGGTGAGCTTGCTGCGGCGTAGGAAGTAACTGCTGAGCACCTCGTCCTGCGACAAGCCGGTGTAGGCGACCAGGCGGTACTGCGGCATGACGCGATACGCCATGTAGCGGTTGATGTTGTCGAGCTTGCTGGGGGTTAAATAGACGCCCGCCGCAGCCTTGCTGACCTGTTCCACCAGGAAGTTGTTCCCCGCACGCTCGCCAAACCACACCCTGTCTCCAGAGCGCCGCGCGCGGATGATCCAATCGTCGAGCCCGGTCACGCTGACCAGGCCAGATTTGCCGAACTGCGCCTCGGTGTAAAAGTTCGCCAGAAATGACGGGTCTACCGTGGCCACCACCACGCCCGCAAAGGAGCCGTCGGTCTGCCGGCGCGCCAAGCTGAGGTGGAGCACCCAGGATTGCGATACCCGCCCGAACGTGGGCGCGCCCACATACAGGCCTTGGGCTTTGCCGTCGCGATGCACTTGAAAATAGGCTCTGTCAGCGGCCGAGGTTGGGCCTCCGCGCACGTTGCCTTGGTCAAGTGCTGCGGCCAGCAGCTTTCCTTCCGCATCCAGCAGATACAGGCTTTTGAGATCGGGCTGGTTGTTCAGCGATTGCCGCACCAGCTGAGCGAGCACGGGTTGAGCGGTTTCGCTGCCGCTGTTGAGCGCTACAAAACTCGCCAATTGGCTGATCTGCTCCAGGCGCTGGGCAATGCGTGCTTCAAACGCCTCGGTAGAGGCTTCTGACCGGCGAAAGGTGAGTTCTTCGGTGCGTTGCCGGTCCAAGTCCATGAGCGCCAAGCCCGCCACCCAGAGCACCGCCACAACCAAAATTCCAAAAAGCGGAAGACCCCAACGAAGTGCAAGAAGCACACTCCGCCGCGACATGGAAGACAAAAGCTGCCATTGCATTGCCATCGAATTAGGTCGTTTACGCCATTGCACCTCGACGTTGAAAACCTGTCAACTCTTACAGGTGATAGGCGGACTATGACGGTTGACGGATCTAAGCGCAAGCTCGGCAGAAGCAGTTGCTCCAGTCATGGAGCTGCCCGCCTTGCCTGCAAGCTATGAAACCCGATGTGTATCTTCAATGTGTATGCGTTATAACGGCCTTACCAGACCATCTTTACGCTGGAGGGAGTTGACTTGTCCCCAACCCGAGGATTGCAATCGAGCTTCTCTCGCAAGGTTTTGATCGCATTTTGCGCAGCGGTCTTTGTCGTCGCCTCACTCGTCACGGCCATTTGGCGCATGGCGCAAGACGCCACCGACGCGGCAGACATCGTGGCGCGCACGCACCAGATCCTGAACCTGATTGCACAAATCCGGGCCGATACCTTGCAGGTGAGCTTCACCACACAAAGCTTTCGGCTCTCTGGCGACAAGAAGCTGCTGGAAGAACGCGACAAGGTTATTGCGTCTCGAGAAGAAGCCTTGACTCATTTGAAGGTGTTGGTGGAAGGCGATGCGGGGCAATCTGAGCGGTGGCGCAATCTTCGAACGGTGATCGATCAACGTCTGGCCATTGCAAAACAGATTGGCGTTCTGAGATCAACGCAGGGAGGGGAGGCGGCCAATGCCTACGCTGCAGGGGCCCCGCTGGCAGAAACGCGCGAACGCATCTATGCCTTGTTCCAGGACATGAACGGGCATGCGCAAATCGCGTTGGAACAACACACCGAGCGCCAACTTCAAAAGCAAAGAACCGTGTATGTCATCAGCGTGATGCTGGGGCTGCTGCTGGCCGGGCTGCTGGCACAGATCTACACCTTGATTCGTCGGCAGTTGAGGGACAACGAACAGACCCAGCGCGCATTGGCCCAGAGCGAGGCGAGTTTGTCGACGACTTTGCGCTCGTTGGGAGACGCGGTGCTGGAGACCGACGCGCTGGGCCGGGTCACGCGCATGAACCCAGTGGCCGAGAGCTTGACGGGATGGCAAGACGCCGACGCGCTGGGCCACATGGTGGACGAAGTTTTCCACGTCATCCATGAAAGTACGCGGCTACCCACGCAAGGCCCGGTGGCCAAGGTGATCGAAACGGGTGTGACACAAGCCTTGTCGAACGACACGCTGTTGATCCGGCGCGATGGCCGTGAGCTGCCGATAGGGCACAGCGCGGCGCCTGTGGTGGATGCTTCGGGTAACGTGAGCGGGGTGGTCTTGGTGTTTCGCGACATCACCGTCGAACATCTGGCGAAGCAAAGTATTCGCGAGCAGAACGCCGCGCTTGAACGCAATGTGTATGAGCGCACGCGCGAGTTGCAGGAGACGCAGGAGCATCTGCGCACCGTCATGAACAGTGTTCCGGCGATGATTGCTTACGTGGGTGCAGATCAGCGCTACGTCTACGTCAACGACCAATACCTGGGGCGCTTCACGCCAGAACGCCGCTCCATCACGGGCCTGGCCACGCGAGAGGTGCTGGGCGAGGCGCGTTATGCGATCGCGCAGCCACATATCGAGCGGGTGCTGACCGGCGAAACCTTTCAATACGACTACCAGCCGAATCCGGCGCTATGGCAGTCGATCAATTACGTGCCCAAGCTGGACGCGCAGCGCAAGGTGATCGGCTACTACGTGCTTGGCATAGACATCACCGAACGCAAGTTGAACGAGGAAAAAATCGGCAATCTGAATGCCGAGCTCAACCACCGCGTGCAGGAACTCGAGCGCGTCACACGGGCCTTGAAAACGCTCAGCGCGGGCAATAGCGCCATGTTGCGCTCCACCGATGAAGCGCACCTGCTGGATTCGATGTGCAAGGCTATTGTGGAGGCCGGCGGCTACCCGATCGCCATGGTCTGGTACCGCTTGCACGACGAAGCGCAATCGACGCAAGTGGTGGCGGAAAGTGGCTATCTGCCCGGCATTCAGCGTTTACAAAACCTCAAGACATCCTGGGCCGATGGGCCGCATGGCGGCGGGGCCATCGGCAAAGCCATTCGCACTGGCCTGCCCCAGGTGGCCAAGAACATGTTGACGGACCCGCACTACGCGCCGTGGCGCGAACATCTGATGGGCAACGGCACGTGCATCGCATGCCCGCTGCATGTGGATGGCGAGGTGATTGGCACACTCGCCATCTTTGCTGAAGAGGCTGATGCCTTTGGTGACGACGAGGTCCGGCTGTTGATGGAATCGGCAGAGGATCTGGCCTATGGCATTTCCAGCCAACGCGCGCGTGCGGCCCGCGCGGCTTCTGAGTTGGAGGCGTTTCGCCTGACACACATCGACGCGCTTACCGGGCTGGCGAACGGCACGTTTTTCATCGAGTTGCTGAATCAGGCCATTGACCATGGGAAAGAGACCTCCAGGCCGTTCGTCGTACTGCAAACGAATATCGAGCGCTTGAGCGAAATCAACGATGCGCTGGGCTTTGCACAAGGCGACGAAATGTTGACGGAGTTTGCCAAGCGTCTACGCATGGTGGCACCGGACGGCTCGGTCTTAGCGCGGCTGCGTGGCGATGAATTTGCGGTGCTTCTGAGGCAGGGCGACCGTGCGACGGCCGAGGCCATGGTGCAGCGTATCGAGGGCATGCTGGTCAAGCCATTTCCCATTGGGGACATTGTTCTGGATGTCACCACCAAAACCGGCATTGCCGTTTATCCGCAGCACGGAACATCGGTGCACGACCTGCTGCGGCATGTTGACATTGCGGTGCGGCAGGCGAAACGAAGTGCCCTTTCTCACGCCGTGTATGAGCCGCAACTGGACAACGCCCGGCCCAAGCGTTTGAACATGGCGGGTGCGCTCAGGCGGGCCATTGAAGGAGGCGACCTGATCCTGCACCTGCAGCCTAAAGTGGACATGCGCAGCCGCCAGATTGTGGGGGCTGAGGCGCTGGTGCGTTGGCCGCATGCTGAACATGGTTTGATTCCGCCCATGCAGTTCATCGAGCTGGCCGAACATACCGGCTTGATCAAACCTTTGACAGAACTGGTTATCGACAAGGCAGCGTACCTGATCCACGATTGGCAGAAGCAAGGAACTGCGCTACCGATTGCGGTCAACCTTTCTGCGAAAAACCTGCGTGACGAAAGCTTGGTGGCGCGCATTCGCCAACTGCATCAAAACTTTGCGATTCCGCAAGGCTTTCTGGAACTGGAGATCACAGAAACGGCGCTCATGGATGATGCTCCTCTCGCGATGCGCGTTCTCCAAGAGTTAAAGGATGAGGGCGTTCGTCTCTACATCGACGACTTCGGCACGGGGTATTCATCGCTCAGCTACCTGCAGAAATTGCCGGTCGACTTCATCAAAATCGACCAATCGTTCATCCGTGGCATGTCGATTGACAAGGACTCGGGCTTGATCGTGCGATCAACGATTGACCTGACGCACGACTTGGGCCGTAAGACGGTTGCCGAAGGTGTGGAAACGCAAGGAGACTGGGACCGTTTGGCCCAGTTGGGCTGCGATGTCGCCCAGGGCTACTTCATTGCCCGGCCCATGCCTTCCGATCAGTTTGTCGTTTGGGCCTTCAACTACGGGCGTGGGCTGGAAGAGACGGGTGACGCAGGCTGAGGCCAGGTCGCGTGCAACTACAACACAAATGGCCTGACAGTCCAGCCGGCGAGTTCACATTGCCGCAACGATCTTCCGAGTCGGGTGTTTCAAAATTCACACATCGAATCTGAAGATCTACCGAGGCCACCCATGCATCAATCCAACGCGTCAACCATTTACCAAACCACAAACCCATTGGCTCTGCTCGAAGCGCCTGTGATGCGTGAGCAAATGCGAGGCGAGCAAGGGGAGCCCAACGAATTCAGTCCGGAGGAAGTCCATGTCATCGCCAGCACGTTGACGGTGATTGCGTTCTGCATGGCGTTGATCCTGTATCTGGCGATGTTCTGAAGGCAGAGTCCAAAAAACAAAACCCGCAGTGCTTGCGCATTGCGGGTTTGGAGGAGATGGTGGTGGTAGGTGGATTTGAACCACCGACTTCAGCATTATGAATGCTGCGCTCTAACCAACTGAGCTATACCACCAGGATCTGAGGATTCGAATATGAACATCGAATTCCGAAAAATTGGTGGTGGTAGGTGGATTTGAACCACCGACTTCAGCATTATGAATGCTGCGCTCTAACCAACTGAGCTATACCACCAGCAAGCCCAGCATTATAGCGTATTTCCTTGTTTCAGCGCCATCAGAGCGCTGAACTTGGTGTTGTGGCTTCTGTTTGGGGCAGGTTTTCAAGCGTGTTTGAACACGGCCTTGCGCTTGTTGACGAAGGCGTCCATGCCTTCCTTCTGGTCGGCGGTGGCAAACAGGCCGTGGAACAGGCGGCGCTCGAACATCACGCCGTCGCTCAGGCCGCTTTCAAACGCGCGGTTCACCGATTCTTTGGCGGCCATCACGGCCAGTTGCGAGAAATCGCTGATTTGCAGGGCGGCGCCCAGCGCTTCATCCATCAGTTGCTCCAGCGGCACAACGCGGCTCACCAGGCCCGAGCGTTCAGCCTCGGTGGCGTCCATCATGCGGCCGGTCAGGGCCATGTCCATGGCCTTGGATTTGCCCACGGCGCGCGGCAGGCGTTGTGTGCCGCCAGCACCGGGAATCACGCCCAGCTTGATTTCAGGTTGACCAAACTTGGCGTTGTCGGCGGCGATGATGAAGTCGCACATCATCGCCAGTTCGCAGCCGCCGCCCAGGGCGAAGCCACTCACGGCCGCGATCACCGGCTTGCGGATGCTGCGGATGGTTTCCCAGTTCTTGGTGATGTAGTCGTGTTTGTAGACGTCGGCAAAGGTGTACTGCGCCATGGCGCTGATGTCAGCACCTGCGGCAAAAGCCTTTTCGCTGCCGGTGAGGATGATGCAGCCAATGGCGGGGTCTGCATCAAACGCTTGCAACGCCTGGCCCAACTCATTCATCAACTGGTCGTTGAGGGCGTTGAGCTGCTTGGGGCGGTTCAGCGTGACGATGCCGACTTTTTCGGCTTCGGTGCGCACGGTGATGAGTTCGTATGTCATGCCGGTCTCCTATGGTTTAAGTCTGGAAAATAAATGGGGTTTGACGATATGGGTCAGCCTGCGTCAGACGCCGACGCAAGCCAGGCTGTCACGGTGCGCGCGTTCTCGACGGACAGGCGCCAGGTGGTCACGCTCGTGGCAGCCGGTAGCTTCAGTGGCAGCCGCAGCAAGCGTTTGTCGCGTGACACCAGCGCCACCATGTTGCGGCTGCTTGTGGCGTAGAGCAACACGTCATCGAGCTTGCTGAGCCGCCAGCCGCCTTCAGGGGTTTCCAGGCCAATCCATTCATCGCCAGCCGAAAAACCGGCTTGCTCGGCGGCACCACCGCGCAGCACCATTTTGACGACCACGCCATCGGTTTCGCTAACGCGAATCCCCAAGCGCTGCGCCAGTTGGGCTTGGTCTTCGTGTACACCCACGCCATGACTGGTCAGCAGGTCTTTCAGCGGCAATTCGCTTTTGCCATGCACCCATGCCGCAATTTCGGGGGCGTAACTGCGGCCAGACAGGGCTTCGAGCGCATCAGCAAAATCTTGCTCGCGCATGGGGCCGCCGGCGCAACGCTGCCAGAGGTCGCGCATCACGGCGTCGAGCGTGGTCTTGCCCTCGGCGCGCAGCGTCAGGTCAAAGCACAGCGCCACCAGAGCGCCCTTGGTGTAGTAGCTGACGGTGATGTTGGGGGTGTTTTCGTCCTGGCGGTAGTACTTGGTCCAGGCGTCCATGCTCGACTCGGCGGCCGACTGCACTTTGCGCCCTGGCGTCTGCATCACCTGGTTAATGGTCTTGTTCAGCAGGCGCAGGTAACCAGCGTTGTCCAGCAGGTTGGTGCGGCGCAGCAGCAGGTCGTCGTAGTAGCTGGTGAAGCCTTCAAAGAACCACAACAATCGGGTGTATTGCTCGGCGTCGTAGTGGTAGCGCGTGAAGTCGGCCGGACGCAGGCGCTTGACGTTCCAGGTGTGGAAATACTCATGGCTGATAAGGCCCAGCAGAGTGATGTAGCCCTCGCTCAGCTTCGGCGGCGTGCTGCTGTTGGCTGGCGTGGCGGCGATGCGCGGCAGGTCGCGCCGGTTGCAGATTAGCGCGGTGGAGTTTTGGTGTTCAAGACCACCATAGCCGTCGTCCACGGCGTTGAGCATGAAGACGTAGCTTTTGTGCGGTGCGGCACTGCGTGGCACGGTTTTGGCGCCAGTGGCGCTGGTGCGCTCGTGCCAGAAGCGGATCTCGGCTTCGCAGATGCGTTGCGTATCGGCCAGCAACCGGGCACCGTCAAACGAGGGCGGGGCACCGGCGACCACAAAGCGGTGCTGCACCCCACAGGCGATGAATTGACCGCTCCAGAACTGGCCCATTTCGACCGGGCAGTCGACGAGTTCGTCGTAGTGCGCGGCCAGGTAGTGGCCAAAGCCTTTGGCGGAGGTATCGGTGGCCGTCAACCCGGTAGCCACAGACCAATTGGCGATGGCCGCATCAGACGCAATTTCCAGCGCATGCGGCGTGTCTTCTTGGCCGTGCACACGCAGGCACAGGCTGGTGCCGTTGAAGAAACCGCGCGTCGCGTCGAGCCAGGCGGTGCGTACCGAGGCGTCGTGGGCGTAAACCTCGTAGCGCAACACCAGGGGTTTGGCAGGGTTGGCTGTCACTTCCCAGGTGTTTTTGTCCAACTGTTGAACCGGTAGCGGGCGGTTGCTGGTGAGCCGTGCCTGCAGGTTTTGCAAATTTTTGGAGAACTCGCGCACCAGGTAGCTGCCGGGAATCCATACCGGGAGCGAGAAACGCTGCAGGGCGGCGGGGCGCGCCACCGTCAGCGTCACGCGGAACAGGTGTGCGTGGAGATCTGCGACTTCAATGCGGTACTGGATGCCGGGTTGGGCGGGGGAGATGCTGCCGTTTTTTTTCATGTTGTAGCCAAGAATACAGGACTTGGCATGGCATGTGGCAGCAGTGGGACTCAGGGATTGCTAGCACGCCCCATTCGCGTGTCGCCCAGATGTAGCAAGGGCTCCGAGTGGAGCCCTTGAAAAACAGTTATCTAATCAGTTCTTTGCCGCCGCGACGAGGTATTTTTCAACCTCGGCAGATGAGATAGCGCCAGGCACGCGTTTGCCATCTTCGAAGATCAAAGTGGGCGTGCCGGTGATGCGGTACTTTTTGCCAAACTCAACGTTACGCGTCAGGGCGCTGGCTTCGCAGCTGGCGCTGGCCGGTGTTTGACCCCGCACCATCCAGTCTTGCCAGCTCTTGGCCTTGTCTTTGGCGCACCAGATGTTGCGTGCCTTCTCGGTGGAGTCGGGGCTCAGGATGGGGAACAGGTACATGTAGACCGTCACGTTGTCGAGCTTTTGAATGTCTTGCTCGAAGCGTTTGCAGTAGCCGCAGTTCGGGTCTTCAAACACCGCGATCTTGCGCTTGCCGTTGCCACGCACGATGGTGAAGGCGTCTTTCACGGGCAGCGCGCTGAAGGCCACGGCGGTGAGCTTTTCGACGCGTTCTTCGGTTAGGTTGCGGCGCAGCTTGGTGTCGATCAAGTGGCCGTTGATGAGGAAGTTGCCTTCGGCATCGGTGTACATGATGTCGTTGTCTTCTAGCCGCACTTCAAACAGGCCGGCCATGGGGCTCTTGCTGATCTCGGCAATGTTGGGCAACTGCGGAATGCGTTCCTTCAGGTTCTTGCGGATGGTGGCCTCTTGTGCCATCACCGCCACGCCCGCCAGCGCCAAGACGGCGGCTAATCCCAGTTTGGCCAGTTTTGCAAATCTCATGTCAATGCTCTCGATTGATTCAACGATGTGTGCCCATGGCTTGGCGCGCCACCCATGTTTTGAGCAAACCACTGCGCTCAAAACCCTTCATGCCCCAATTACGCAAGCCGCGCAGCAATTCTGCATCTTGCGCAAACAGTTGTTGCAAACCGTCCGACGTGCCGCCCACCGCCAACAAGGCGGCTTTGCGTGCGCGCTCGTAGCGGCGCAGCAGCTTTTCATCGCCCACGCTGCGCCAGTAGTCGCGGTCGTGCAGCAGGCTGGCCAACTCGGCAGCGTCGCCCAAACCCAGATTCAAGCCTTGGCCCGCCAGCGGGTGGATGGTGTGGGCCGCGTCACCGGCCAACGCCCAGCTTTTCGGCGGCTTGCGGCCTTCGACGGGGTACTGGCCCGTCCAACGCTCAGCGCGGCCGTTTTGCAGCGGCCAGGACGCACGTTCGCCTTGCAACTGCATGGCGCCCAGTGCGCCGTGGCTAGCCTGCTCCAAGGCTTGGGTGAATTCTTCGGGCGGCAACGCCAGCAATGCTGGTGCACGTTCCTGTTGAACAGACCACACCACGGCGACAGAGTTCCCTTGCGCGCCATCCAAAGGCAACAAAGCCAGCACTTCGCCGCCGCTAAACCACTGGCGCGCGACTTGGCCGTGCGGCAAGGCGCAGGTGACGCGGGCCGCCACAGCGTGCTGGTGGTACGGCATTTGGCTGAAGGCCACGCCCAACTCTTGCCGTGTGGCGCTGGCCTTGCCTTCGCAAATCACCGTAAGGGCCGCAGGCTGCGGCGTGGCCACCACCTGCACCATCGGCTGGTAGCGCACGGCTTCGCTCAGTTGTTTTTCCAGCGCGGGCACGTCGACCACCCAGGCCAGGGCCTCGGCGCCATTTTCGGCCGCGCGGAAGTTGACCTCGCCGCCCTGGTCGCCAAACACCTGCATGGCGGCCACGGCGGTGGCGTGTTGCGTGTCGGGCCAGCAGCGCAAGTCGTCGAGCAGCGTGCGTGACACGGGGTTGAGCGCGTAGGCGCGCACGTCGACTGAGGCCGGGTGAGCCGGGGTCGAGGTGTCGACCAAGGCCACGCGCAAACGGTCGCGTGCCAAAAGCAAAGCCAGGGTGCGGCCCACAATGCCGGCACCGCGAATACATACATCAAAGGGTTGCGCCATGAGGAGATTGTAGGAGGCAGGGCACAATCGGCGGCATTGCCCTTTTGATGCCGCTCCAAGGAAGTTTTTTTCACCATGTCTTCGCCCGAATCCACCCTGCCCGACGCCGATGTTTCGGCCCAGATCACCCGCTTGTACGTCTACCCCATCAAGTCATGTGCGGGTGTGCAAGTGCCGAATGTCTTGCTGACCGAAACCGGCCTGGAGTTCGACCGTGCCTGGATGCTGGTAGACGAAGACGGCACTTTTGTCAGCCAGCGAGAACTGCCGCGCATGGCGCTGATCCAGCCGCAAATCAAACAATACGAGATGGTGGTGCGCGCGCCCGGCATGTTGGCGCTGCACATTGCGCTGGATGCGGTGGAAGAGCCGCTGCAGGTCAAGGTGTGGAGCGACGAAGTGCGTGCCTACAACATGGGAGCGGTGGCGGCGCAATGGTTCAGCGACTTTTTGTCGACCAAAGAGGCGCCACGTAAATTGCGCCTGGTGCGGTTTGACCCGGAGCAGCAGCGCTTGTCCAGCCTGAAGTGGACGGGCGGCATTGAAGCCACCAACCAATTTGCCGACGGCTTTCCGGTGCTGGTGATCAGCGAAGCCTCGCTCGACGGCCTGAACGAGCGCTTGGTCGCCGCAGGCCACACGCCTGCCGCCATGGAGCGCTTCAGGCCCAACGTGGTGGTGTCCGGCGTGGACGCACACGACGAAGACCGCCTGGATGAAATGCTCATTGCCACGGCCGAAGGCCATGCCCGGCTGAAGATGGTGAAGCCTTGCCCGCGCTGCCCGATTCCCAACATCGACCCGGCCACCGCCATCAGCAGCCCCGAGGTGTCAGACACCTTGCAGGGCTACCGCAAGGTGGAGATTGTGGGGGGCGCTATCGCTTTTGGTATGAACGCGATTGTCTTGGACGGTGTTGATTTTGAGTTGCGCGTAGGCCAAGCCGCATCTGCAGATTACCGCTTCGACTAAGCACCCGGCGCACCGCAAAACCCTGGCGCAGCGCGGCGGTGGGCCCATCGCATACACTCTTGCACCAGATTTTTGAGGATTGCCATGAGTTTGAAGTGCGGCATTGTGGGCCTGCCCAACGTCGGTAAATCGACACTGTTCAACGCGTTGACCAAGGCGGGCATCGCGGCCGAAAACTACCCGTTTTGCACCATTGAGCCCAACGTGGGCGTGGTCGAAGTGCCCGATCCACGGCTGGATCAATTGGCGGCCATCGTGGTGCCCGAGCGCATCGTGCCGGCGATTGTGGAGTTTGTGGACATCGCAGGCCTCGTGGCCGGCGCGAGCACGGGCGAAGGCCTGGGCAACAAGTTCCTGGCGCACATCCGCGAGACCGACGCCATCGTCAACGTGGTGCGCTGCTTTGAAGACGACAACGTGATCCACGTGGCCGGCAAGGTCGACCCGATTGCCGACATTGAGGTGATCCAGACCGAACTGTGCCTGGCCGACTTGACCGCGGTCGAGAAGGCGCTGCACCGCGTCACCAAGACGGCGCGCTCGGGCGACAAGGAATCGATCAAGTTGGTGGCCATTCTGGAGAAATGCCAGGCGGCACTGGACCAGGGCAAGCCGGTGCGGACCATCGAATTCAGCAAGGAAGAGTTGCCACTGCTGAAGCAGTTCTTCTTCATCACCGCCAAGCCGGCGATGTTCGTGGGCAACGTCAGCGAAGACGGTTTCGAGAACAACCCGTTTCTGGATCGCCTGAAGGCCTACGCCGCGACGCAGAACGCGCCCGTGGTGGCCATCTGCGCCAAGATCGAAGCCGAGTTGTCCGAGATGGACGATGCGGATCGCCTGGAGTTCCTGAAGGAACTGGGCCAGGATGAGCCAGGCCTGAACCGCCTGATCCGTTCCGCCTACGCATTGCTGGGCCTGCAAACCTACTTCACCGCTGGCGTGAAGGAAGTGCGCGCCTGGACCATCCATGTGGGTGACACCGGCCCGCAAGCGGCTGGCGTGATCCACACCGACTTCGAGAAGGGCTACATCCGCGCCCAGACCATTGCGTTTGACGACTACATCGCCTTCAAGGGCGAGCAGGGTGCCAAAGACGCGGGCAAGATGCGCGCCGAAGGCAAGGAATACGTGGTCAAGGATGGCGACGTGTTGAACTTCTTGTTCAGCTCTTAAGCTCTTTCTGCTCCAGATACAAAGGCGCGGTGTTTTCGGACACCGCGCCTTTTGTTTTTTGGGGGATGTGGCGGGAGTTGGTGTGGATCACCCCGCCTTGCGAAACGTCAGGTTGATGCGCTGGCCGCCCAGCAGCGGATGCGGGTTGTCTTCAAGCGGCAGCACGCCGTGGAAGCGCAGCCGGTCAACACCGCCCCACACCATCACGTCGCCATGCTGGAGCGGGATCTTGGCGCTTTTGCCCGCACGGGTTTGGCCGCCAAACAAGAAGGTGGCGGGCATGCCGAGCGACACCGAGACGATAGGTTGGCCGTAATCGCGCTCGTCGCGGTCTTGGTGCAGCGACAGCTTGGTGCCGGGCTGGTAGCGGTTGATCAGGCAGGCGTCCGGATTGAAATCGCTGAAGCCCGCTGCGCTGGCGGCGCGGTTGGCTAACCGTGAGAAGACCTCGGGCATCGGTGGCCAGGGCAGGCCACTTTCGGGGTCGGTGGGGCTATAGCGGTAGCCACGCCGGTCACTGGCCCAGCCCAAGGCGCCGCAGTTGGTGAGCGCCACCGACATGGTGAAGCCGCCGGGCGTCACCATGTGGCGCGAGGGCGCGGCTTGGATGATGGCGTTGACCGCCTGGAGCAGCGCATCCACTTCAGGCAAAGCAAACCCTGGCAACACAAAAGCCTGTGCGCCAATGGCGATGCGTTCGTCCTGCGGCTGGTCGGCAAAAAGGTCGTGCGTTTGCATGCGGGCTATTGTGCTTTGTGGTCGCAACCCGACACGCGAGGAGCACAATTTTGGGGCATATGATAGAATCGATCTATCGCGATCCCTACTTCATTTGCTTCGCTCCAACGGCTCAACCACTGGTTGATCCCTGAGCTAAGCGGCTTCTCGCAGCGGAGCCCTCAGTCCTGTCCTGTATCGCGTGAATCCCGGCGCAGCTCTTTTGACGAGCAGCGCGTTTTTCTCGGTTTCCCCTTTTGTTTTTCGCTCCCGCCCGCTGCATTGAGGGCCGATTCAGAGCGAAGGCGGCATTTACGACACAACACTGTGTCCGCGTCGCCAGACGCCGGGGGCTTCGGGCATGTGACATGCCTTTTTCCTTCTGAGCCCATTGCCCTGCAATGGCTGTGTTCCATTGAATTTTGATTCCATTGCGCCGATCAACATCGGCAAGTTTCTCGTTTCCCCTTTGTCCAAGCGTCTGGCCGACGGCCTGTACGCCGCCAGCGTTTCCATCCGCAGTGGCCGTGGCAGCGCCACCACCGACCGCGTGATGCGTTTTACCGGGAGTTTTTTGTCGGCTAATGCGGCCCAGCGTTATGCACAAGACCAAGGCGTTGCCTGGGTGTCTGACCGCCAACCGTCAGCTGCACAGGTGGCGATGGCTTGAAGCTGTTCCCTCCTTCCTTGTTGCGCCGCAGGCTAAACGCCCCAAGCGCCACTTCCACTAAATCTTGATTGTTGAAAGAGAGTTGTCATGGCAAAAGAAGACCTGATTGAAATGAGTGGCGTGGTGTCCGAAGTGTTGCCCGATGCACGTTTTCGCGTCACGCTGGAAAACGGCCACGTGTTGGTCGCTTACACCGCCGGCCGCATGCGCAAGCACCGCATCCGCATCTTGGCCGGCGACAAGGTGTCGCTCGAACTCTCGCCTTATGACCTGAGCAAGGGCCGCATCAAGTTCCGCCATATCGAACACCGCAGCCCGCCACCGAGCAGCGGTTACCAACAACGGCACTAAGCCGCTGTGGAACCGAACCGCCAAGCCTTGCAAGAGGTGCGGCGGTTTTTTTATGTCAAATTGGCTTTCACCGCACTACCATGTAGCGACGCCAGCTACTGAATTCATAGTGAGCAAAAGCTGCGGAGTAGACTCTGCAGCCGTGAATGCTCCATGTTCACCTTCATCGTTCACCCTCGTTCTCTATTTTTGCTCTTGCTGCCATGACTGAACCCGTTCGACTCGCCAAACGCCTGGCCCAACAAATGGGTGTCTCCCGCAGTGTGGCCGAGCAATACATTGAAGGCGGCTGGGTGGAAGTGGACGGCGTGTTGGTTGAAGAACCCATGGCCCGCGTCAGCGATGAACAGAACGTGGTGGTCGACCCCAATGCCACGCTGTTGGCCCTGGTGCCGATGACCTTGCTGCTGCACGTGCCACCCGAGTACGCGGTGAACCATGCCGGTCACCGCAGCAAAGGCCAAGAGGGCGCATTCGCAATGCTGACCGCCGAGAACCGCTTCAAAAATGACCGCTCTGGTGTGCGCTCCATCAAGAAGCACTTTGTGCAGCAGCAGGTCGTGGCATCGCTTGATTTTGGCGCCTGCGGCCTGGCCATCTGGACGCAAGACTTCCGCGTGGGCCGCAAGCTGTATGAGGACGCGCAATACGTTGAACACGAGTACATGGTCGATGTGGATGGCGTGGTGTCGCCCGCCGCCTTGCTGCGCCTAAGCCAGCCGTTCACGATCCAGGGGCGCCGTTTGCCGGCTGTGCGCGTGAGCGTGAGCAGCGCCCGGTCAGACGGCCAGCGCAGCACCTTGCGCTTCGCCATCAAAGGGCCTGCGCCGCAGCAAATTGCCATGATGTGTGAACTGGTGGAGCTGCCCGTGCGCAGCATCAAACGCAGCCGCGTGGGCAGCATTGCGCTGCAGCAGCTGCCGGCAGGGCAGTGGCGCTACCTGGCCACCCACGAACGGTTTTAATTTCCGAAATGCAAGATGCCGGGAAACGCCCAAACTAGCGAACCCGTCATCAGCACGTAGCGCAAAAACTTGCCGATGGCCATGTAGAACAGGCAGGACCAAAACGGCAAACGCAGCCAGCCGGCCACAGCGCACAACGGGTCGCCTACCAGCGGCAACCACGCCAATAAACAGGCTTTAGGCCCCAGCCGCTCCAGCCATGCCAACACGCGTGTGTGGTGCGCAGAGTGTTTGTATTTGTCGGCCACGCGGTGCGCGCCATAGCCCATCCACCAATCCACGGCTCCACCCAAGGTGTTGCCGGCGGTGGCGACCAAAATAGCCGGCCAAAACAATTCAGGGTTGAGTTTGACCAGGCCAAAAACTGCGGGCTCCGAGCCCAGCGGCAGCAAGGTCGCTGAAATAAACGAGACTACAAAAACGGTGCTGAGGCCGAACTGCGGCAAGGCCAGCAGTTGTATGAGGTGTTCGATCCATTGCTCCATGTGACGCCGAGTATAGGCAGGCCGTGGCGTCGCGCAGGCGACCTTATCCCGCCATGCTTCAGGGCGATCTCACAACCGAACTTAAGTGATGCCAGAAATTCCATCGCAGATTTCAATTGCTGAAATTTTGAGCAGCTAGAATCGCTCCCTTCCCCCAGCCGACCCTATTCGCCGCTTGCGCTGCGTAGCCCTCCCCATTTCTGATGCAGATTGGTCCTTATTCCCTGCCGAACAACTTGTTCGTTGCTCCCATGGCGGGTGTGACGGATCGGCCGTTCCGGCGCCTGTGCAAGGCGCTGGGGGCAGGGTATGCCGTCAGCGAAATGGTGACTTCGCGGCGTGACCTGTGGAACTCGCTGAAAACCTCTCGCCGTGCCAACCACGATGGCGAGGCCGCGCCCATTGCGGTGCAGATCGCCGGCACCGAGCCGCAAATGATGGCCGAGGCCGCGGTCTACAACATCGAGCGTGGCGCGCAGATCATCGACATCAACATGGGTTGCCCGGCCAAAAAGGTCTGCAACAAGTGGGCTGGCTCGGCGTTGATGCAAGACGAAGATCTGGCAACGGCCATTGCGCAAGCGGTGGTTGAAGCCTGTGCGCCGCACCAGGTGCCGGTCACCTTGAAGATGCGCACTGGCTGGTGCCAAACGCACAAAAATGCGTTGGTGCTGGCGCGCCGCTTTGAAGATGTGGGTGTGCAAATGCTCACCGTGCATGGCCGCACGCGCGAACAAGGTTACAAGGGCCACGCCGAGTACGACACCATTGCGGCCGTCAAGGCTGCGGTGCGCATTCCGGTGGTGGCCAATGGCGACCTCAACACACCTGAAAAGGTGCGCGATGTATTGGCCGCTACCGGTGCAGACGCGGCCATGATTGGCCGTGCCGCGCAAGGCCGGCCGTGGATCTTCCGCGAAGTGGCGCACTTCCTGGCCACAGGCTCGCACCTGGCGCAGCCCTTGGTGGTGGAAGTGCAGCGCCTGCTGCTTGAACACCTGGAAGACCACTACAGCCTGTACGGCGACTACACCGGTGTGCGCAGTGCGCGCAAACACATCGGCTGGTACATCAAGCATTTGCCCGGGGGAGAAGCGTTCCGCAGCCAAATGAATTTGCTGGAGCAGCCCAGCGAACAACTGGCAGCGGTGAAAGACTATTTTGATGCGATGGCCGACCGGATGGACCGGATGCCCGCCCCCCTGTCGGATGCCGCGTCCGACAGTGCGGAAGAACAAGAGGAGAGTGCTGCGTGAGCAAAAAACACCTACAAGAATGCGTCCGAGAAAGCCTCGAGGATTACTTCACCGACCTGCATGGTATTGAGCCCAACGGCATGTACGACATGATGGTGCGTGCCATGGAAAAACCTTTGTTGGAAGTGGTGATGGCGCATGCCGACCAGAACCAGTCGCGCGCGGCCGAGTGGCTGGGCATGAACCGCAACACCTTGCGCAAGAAGTTGCTTGAGCACAAGCTCGCCAAATAAATACAGCCCGGCCGCCTTCTTTACTTCTTTAATTAAGGCGCGCAGGCAACCCCATCACCCCAGCCTCTAAAACGACTATGAACGCACTCATTTCCGTATCCGACAAGACCGGCGTCCTCGAGTTCGCCCAAGCCCTGCACACGCTGGGCATCAAGCTGCTCTCCACCGGCGGCACCGCCAAGCTGCTGATGGACGCGGGCCTGCCCGTGACCGAAGTGGCCGAGCACACCGGCTTTCCTGAAATGCTCGACGGCCGCGTGAAAACGCTGCACCCGAAGATCCACGGTGGCCTGCTGGCGCGCCGCGATGTGCCCGCCCACGTGGCCGCCATCAAGCAACACGGCATAGCCACCATCGACCTGTTGGTGGTCAACCTGTACCCGTTTGAGTCGACTGTGGCCAAGCCCGGCTGCACGCTGGCCGACGCGATTGAAAACATCGACATCGGCGGCCCGGCCATGGTGCGCAGCGCCGCCAAGAACTGGAACGACGTGGGTGTGGTCACCGACGCATCGCAATATCCAGCGGTGTTGGCTGATCTGAAGGCTCAAGGTAAGTTGTCCGCCAAGCTGCGCTTCAGCTTGTCGGTTGCCGCCTTCAACCGCATCGCGCAATACGACTCGGCCATCAGCGACTACCTGTCGTCGGTCACGTTCGAAGAAGAAAAGCTGAGCGAAGAATATGTGCCCACGCGCAGCGCCTTCCCGGGCCAAAGCAATGGTAGCTTCGTCAAGCTGCAAGACCTGCGCTACGGCGAAAACCCACACCAACAAGCCGCGTTCTACCGCGACCTGTACCCCGCACCCGGCTCGCTGGTGACGGCTGAGCAGTTGCAAGGCAAGGAACTCAGCTACAACAACATTGCCGATGCCGATGCCGCGTGGGAATGCGTCAAGAGCTTTGACGTGCCAGCCTGTGTGATCGTCAAACACGCCAACCCTTGCGGCGTGGCCGTGGGTGAAGACGCCTTGGCCTCGTACAACAAGGCTTTCCAAACCGACCCGACCAGCGCCTTCGGCGGCATCATCGCCTTCAACCGCGTGGTGGATGGCGCGGCGGCGCAGCAAGTCAGCAAGCAGTTTGTGGAAGTGCTGATGGCACCCGAGTTCACCGCTGAAGCGCTGGACATTTTCAAGGCCAAAGCCAATGTGCGTCTGCTGAAGATCGTTCTGCCGCCCGCAGGTGGCAGCACCGACTGGCAACGCGGCCGCAACGCCGTGGACGCCAAGCGTATCGGCTCCGGCCTGCTGCTGCAAACCGCCGACAACCGCGAACTCGCCGCGAGCGAACTCAAGGTGGTCACGCTCAAGCAGCCCACGCCGCAAGAACTGGAAGACCTGTTGTTTGCCTGGAAGGTGGCCAAGTACGTCAAGAGCAATGCCATCGTGTTCTGCAAAGACGGCATGACCATGGGTGTGGGCGCTGGCCAGATGAGCCGTCTCGATTCGGCCCGTATCGCCAGCATCAAGGCCAGCCATGCCAAGCTCAGCTTGCAAGGCACCGTGGTGGCGAGCGATGCGTTCTTCCCCTTCCGCGACGGCCTGGACGTGGTGGTGGACGCCGGTGCGACCTGCGTGATCCAGCCGGGCGGCAGCATGCGCGATCAGGAGGTCATCGACGCGGCCAATCAGCGCGGTGTGGCCATGGTGTTCTCGGGTGTGCGTCACTTCCGCCACTAAGCGGTGATCACTTGGATTGACAAAAAAGGAGCCGCAGCTCCTTTTTTGTTTTTGATGTGATCATTTCCCTGCCGGAATGCCCGTCGGGTGCAAGTAGCCGAGTTTCCAGCCCACCAAAATACAGATGAACAGCAACACCGAGAAGCCAATGCGAAACGTCAGCGCCCGGGCCATGCGGCCGGGTTTGGCGGCCTTGTGTTCGTCGTCGCCACCCTCGCCGCCACCCTTGAGCATGAAATACAGGGCCGTGGCCAAGCTCACCAAGATGGCTGCAAATGCGGCAGAAGCGAGATACGTCATGGGGCGCATTATGGCGCGCAGGTGGGCATGAGCGAAACCCGGAAAAGCGCGAGTCCGCTGCGGTTTTGGCTGGTCACGCTGGCCGCTGTGGTGGGCGTGGCGAGCACAGCGGCACTCGGGCGCTGGCAGTTGTCGCGCGCCGCGCAAAAAGAGGCCTTGCAGGCCGAAATCAACGCCCAGCAACGGTTGCCGTCTGTTGGGTGGGACAATTTGACCAAGCCGCAGGCGCCCGGCGCGGACTATAGTCACCTCAGCTACCGCTCTGTGGTGTTGCGTGGCCGTTGGCTACCGGAACACACCGTCTTTTTGGACAATCGGCAGATGCGCGGCCAGCCTGGTTTTTACGTGGTAACGCCCATGCAGCCCAGTACGGGCGGGCCGCCGGTGCTGGTGCAGCGCGGTTGGGTACCGCGTAATTTTGTCGACCGCACGGCGCTGCCGCGCATCGAATCGCCGCCGGGCGAGGTGGTTTTGCAAGGCCGAATGGCCCCCCCGCCGGGCAAGCTTTATACGATGGGCGCGGAGCAGGCCGGGCCCATCCGGCAAAATCTCGACCTGGAGGCGTTCCGCATCGAAACTGGGCTAGACCTGTTGCCGGTGTCGGTGGTGCAGACCGGGCCGGGCGAAGCGCCACTGCAGCGTGATTGGCCAGAGGTCACGTTAGGTGTGGAAAAACACTACGGCTACGCGTTCCAATGGTTTGCGCTGTGCGCCTTGATCACAACACTTTATGTCTGGTTCCAAATTGTCCGACGCTACCTACTCCCGCGCAGACACCCGCTCCACGGCAGCCGTTGACGAGCCGCTGGGCCTGACCATCCACAGCCTTCCGCTGCCGCAGGAGGCCGTGGCCGAAGACGCGCGGCGTACACAGACGGGCCGCTGGAAGATGCTGGCGGTGATGCTGGTCTGCGCGGCGCCGGTCATTGCTTCGTACTTCACGTTCTACGTCATCAAGCCCGAAGGCCGGCCGGCGTATGGCGACCTGGTCGAGCCCGTGCGGCCCATGCCGTCTTTCCCGGTGTCGCCCGCGTTGCCTGCCACGGGCTCAGAAGGTCAGGCGCAACCTTTGACGGCGTTGCGCGGCCAATGGCTGTTAGTCACTGTGGGGGGCGCCGCTTGTGACGCCGTATGTGAACGCAACCTCTATCTGCAGCGGCAGTTGCGCGAAAGCCTGGGCCGCGAAAAAGACCGCATGGACCGTGTCTGGCTGGTGACCGATGACGCCCCCATTCCTGAAGCCCTGCAACCCGCGTTGAAAGGCGCTACGGTGCTGCGTGTGGATACCGCACTGCTGGCGACGTGGCTGCACCCGGCCCAAGGCCAAAACCTGGCCGCGCACCTGTATGTGGTCGACCCCATGGGCAACTGGATGATGCGTTTCCCGGCGAACATGGACAACGCTGGTGCCGCTTCGGCCAAGCGTTCGGTTGAACGTTTGCTGCGTGCGTCGGCATCCTGGGATGAACCTGGTCGTCCTTAAGCGAAATGTAGCGATGGAAGTTTCTCAATCCCTCTACGACCTGTCGCCTCTGGTGCAGATGATGCTCGGCGGCCTGCTGCTGGCCGTCGGCCCCCTGGCGTGGGTCTGGTTGCGCAACCAGCACACCACCACCGCAGGGCGGTTGCAGGCGCTGACGGTGCTCACCGTCTTCCTGACCTTTGACTTGGTGATGTTCGGCGCCTTCACGCGCCTGACCGATTCTGGCCTGGGCTGCCCCGACTGGCCCGGCTGCTACGGCCACGCCAGCCCGGTGGGTGCGCACAGCGACATCGCGGCCGCGCAGTCGGCCATGCCCACCGGCCCGGTCACGCACCAGAAAGCCTGGATCGAAATGATCCACCGCTACCTGGCCACCACGGTGGGCGTATTGATTCTGGCGCTGGCCGTGGTGAGCTGGGTGCAATGGCGGCGCGCGCGCAAAAGCGGCGCTGCGCCCATCAGCCCGTGGTGGCCAACCGTCACGCTGGTGTGGGTGTGTTTGCAAGGCGCGTTTGGCGCGCTCACCGTCACCATGAAGTTGTTCCCGGCCATCGTCACGCTGCACTTGCTGGGCGGACTGGTGTTGCTATTGCTGCTGTGTGCGCAGGCCGCGTTGTATGCGCGTGCCGATGGGCGTTTGCCTGCGCAGGTGTTGCCCACTGGCTTGGTGTGGCTGCTCTGGGCCGGTGTGGTGGCGTTGGGTGTGCAGATTGCGCTGGGCGGCTGGGTGAGCACCAACTATGCGGTGCTGGCCTGCACGCAGTTCCCCACCTGCCAGGATAGCTGGTGGCCGGCGATGGACTTCCGCCAGGGCTTTGAGTTGTGGCGCGCGCTGGGCCAACAGGGCGACGGCGGCAGCATCAGCTTTGAGGCGCTGACCGCCATCCATTACGTGCACCGCTTGATGGCCTATGTGGCGGCGGTGTTGCTGGCGCTGCTGGCCTGGAAGCTGAACCGATTTGACAGCCTGCGCAAACCCGCGCGCTGGCTGGGATTTTTGCTGGTGGCCCAATTGGCCACTGGCCTGAGCAACGTGGTGCTGGGCTGGCCGCTTTTGGCCGCAGTGCTGCACACCGGAGGTGCCGCCGCGATGGTGGTGGTGCTGACCTGGACCGTGTACGCCACCCGCAGCGCCGCTGAACCCGTGGGCTTGCCCCACCTGAATGGACCGAGATTTTCTGGATGAGTGCCGCAGACACTAGCCCCCCCGCAACCCCGACGCCATCGACGACGTCGGCCGCGCCAACCTTGCCGCAGCCTTCGCGCTTGCGGCAGTACTACTCGCTGACTAAGCCGCGCGTGGTGCAGCTCATCGTGTTTTGCGCGCTGATCGGCATGGTGTTGGCCGTGCCCGGCGTGCCCACGTTGGCCGACCTGCAACTGTGGGCGATTGCCTGCGCCGGCATCTGGCTGGTGGCAGGCGCCGCAGCCGCTTTCAACTGCCTGGTGGAGAAGGGCATCGACGCCAAGATGAAGCGCACCGCCTGGCGCCCCACGGCCAAAAACGAGCTGCCAGACTGGCAAGCGCTGGCCTTGTCGGCCGTGTTGTGTGTGGTGGGCTCGACCATTCTGTACGTGTGGGTCAACCCGCTGACCATGTGGCTCACGTTCGCCACGTTTGTCGGCTACGCCGTGGTCTACACCGTGATCTTGAAGCCGCTCACACCGCAGAACATTGTGATCGGCGGCGCGTCTGGCGCCATGCCACCGGTGCTGGGCTGGGCCGCGGTCACCGGTTCTGTGGGGCCCGAGGCCGGCATTCTGTTCTTGATCATCTTCTTGTGGACGCCGCCGCACTTCTGGGCGCTGGCCTTGTACCGCGTGGAGGACTACCGCAAGTCCGGCCTTCCCATGCTGCCGGTGACGCACGGCAACGAGTTCACCCGCCTGCAAATCCTGCTCTACACCTTTGTGCTGTTTGCCGCCTGCCTGATGCCCTTCATCTACGGCATGAGTTCGTGGCTGTACCTGGTGGTGGCCATTGTGCTGAGCATTGGCTTCTGCGGTTACGCCGTAGCGCTGTGGCGCAACTATTCAGATGCGCTGTCGCGCAAGACTTTTCGCTTTTCGTTGATCCATTTGAGTGCACTTTTTGCGGCTTTGTTGATCGACCACTATGTCTTTTGAATTTGAGGTCGACTTACATGCGCATGGATAAACGCAGTGCTATTAGAACAATAGCTGTCTCCGCTCTCGTGGCAAGTGCCGGCGGTATTTTGAGTGCTTGTTCTGAAGCCAAGCCCAGCTTCACCGCCGTGGACATGACCGGCGCCAACTACGCCAAAGACTTTCCCCTGACCGACCAGTTCGGCCAGAAGCGCAGCATTGCCGACTTCAAGGGCAAGCTGGTGGTCGTGTTCTTTGGTTTTGCGCAGTGCCCCGAGGTTTGCCCCACCACCTTGGCCGAGCTGGCCGAGGTGAAGAAGGCGCTGGGCGCGGACAGCGACAAGCTGCAAGCCGTGTTCATCACCGTTGACCCCGAGCGCGACACGCCGGAAGTGATCAAGGCCTACATGGCCAACTTCGACCCGTCGTTCATCGGCCTGCGCGGCTCGGCCGAAGAGCTGGCCGCTGTGGCCAAGGACTTCAAGGTCTATTACAAGAAGGTGGAAGGGGCCACGCCGTCCAGCTACAGCATGGACCACTCGGCCGGCAGCTATGTGTACGACACCAAGGGCAACCTGCGGCTGTACGTGCGCTACGGCAGCCCAGCGAAAGACCTGGTGGCTGACTTGAAGCAGTTGCTTAAATCAGCGTAGATCTTCTTTGCTATAAAGAAAAGAGCTGCTACCGCTTATTCATCAAGCGGTAGCAGCTCTTTTTGTTTAAAGGCTTTTGACTGTTATTCAGTCGAAATGCCGCGCATGGTGATCACGCCACCCAACTGCGCCGTATCCGACTTGATGCGGTTCGCCAAACCCTCGGGCGACGAGCCCACCACCTGCCAGCCCTGCACAAACAACTGCTGGCGAATCACCGGGCTGCGCACGATCTCGCTGATCGCGGCCGACAACTTGGCCACGTAAGGCTTGGGCAACGAAGCGGGGGCGGCCACGCCGTTCCAGATCTCCATCTGGAAGCCGCGAATGCCGATCTCCGCCATGCTCGGCACCTCTGGTACCAGCGAGCTGCGCGCGGCCGAGGTGACGGCGATGGCCTTCAGCTTGCCGGCCTTCACCTGTTGCATGGCCAGCGCGGGTGGCAGCATCGCCACTTCAATTTGCCCGCCCAACATGCTGTTGAACACTTGCGCGTAGCCGGGGAAGGGGATGTGCACCGGGTTGATGCCGCTCTTGAGCTTCAGCAACTCCATGCCCAAGTGGCCCACCGTGCCCACGCCGGGCGTGCCGTAGCTCCACTTGTCGCCCGCATTGCGTGCGGCCACAAAGAAGTCTGCAGACGACGCATTGGCACCGCCGCCCACGTTCACCGGTGCCGCCAGCACCAGCGGCGCGGTGCCGATGAGCGAGATGGGCGCGAGGTCTTTGATCGGGTCGTACGGGACCTTGGGGTTGAGCAACTTGGCAATCGTCATGTTGCCGTTGATCATCAGGCCGATGGTGTGTTGGTCGGTGGCCTTGGCCACGGCGTCGGCGCCGATGTTGCCGCCTGCGCCCACTTTGTTTTCCACGATCACGGGCTGGCCCAAGGCCTTGGCCAAGGGCTCGGCAATGGCGCGCGCCGTCAGGTCGGGCGACGAGCCGGCGGGAAAGCCGACCACGATCTTCAGCGGTTGGCTGGGCCAGCCGGCGGCGTTTTCGGCCGGGGCTGCGGGCGCCGCTTGTGCCGAGAGCCAAGGCGCAGCCATGGCGCTAGCTATCGCGGTGACGATGGCGGCGCGGCGCAGAAGCGATGTGGAGATGGATGCGGTGTTGGATTGGGAAGCGTGAGCTCGGCGAGTGTTCATCTGGTTGTCCTCATTCTTGTGGTGCTGCACTGGCCGAAGTTTTTCATGAAAGCGGAAACGACAACGCCAGCGGGTTGCGCTGGCGTTGTTGTCATTGAAACCCGAAAGTTTCAAAAAAAAGGCGCCGGGTAAGCGGCGCCTGTTTGTTTAGTGAACCAGTGCGTCAGGCGTAGTATGCCAGCGCCTTTTTCATCTTCTTCATCGCGGCCGATTCGATTTGGCGAATCCGCTCGGCGCTCACGCCGTAGTCGGCGGCCAACTCGTGCAGCGTCATGCCGCCAGAGCCGTCGTCGTTCACCTTCAACCAGCGCTCTTCCACGATGCGGCGGCTGCGTGGGTCGAGTTCGCTCAGCGCGGTGCTGATACCGTCGCTGGCGAGCGAGTCACGTTGGCGCGCTTCGAGCAAGGCCGTTGGCTCTTGGTGTGTATCGGCCAGGTACGCGATGGGGCCGTAGCTGTCTTCGCCGTCTTCGGACGGACCGGGGTCGAGCATCACGTCGCCACCCGACAAGCGGGTTTCCATCTCGATGACTTCTTCACGCTTCACGTTCAGCTGCTCGGCCATCGAGGCGATCTCGCCTTCGCTCAGCGTGTCGCGGTGTGTGCTGCCATCAGCTGAGTCGGCCTTGAAACCTTGCTTCATAGACCGCAGATTAAAGAACAGCTTGCGCTGCGCCTTGGTGGTCGCCACCTTGACCATGCGCCAGTTCTTCAAGATGTATTCGTGGATCTCGGCTTTGATCCAGTGCATGGCGTAGCTCACCAAACGCACGCCTTGGTCAGGGTCGAAGCGTTTGACGGCCTTCATCAGGCCCACGTTACCTTCTTGGATCAGGTCACCGTGTGGCAGGCCATAGCCCAGGTACTGGCGGGCGATGGACACCACCAGGCGCAAGTGCGAGAGCACCAGCTTTCCTGCGGCGTCGACATTGCCGTCGTCCTTCAACTGGCGACCGTACTGCTGTTCTTGCTCCAACGTGAGCATGGGCATGCGGTTGACGGCCGAAATGTAGGCGTCAAGGTTGCCCAAGGACGGAACTAGCGTCCAAGGATTTGCAGAAGTCAGTGCCGGTGCCATGGTTCCAGTTTGAATGTTCATACCAGATTCCCTTTCTCAGAACGAAATATTAGCACTCTATGGAGTCGAGTGCTAAGGCAGAAGTTCCATTTCCCCCTATGGCGGTGATAGCTTTTGGGGGGCTTGTCAACGCCAATATTTCAGTGTGTTTGCACTCGATTTTGGCGTTTTTATGAATCTAACTTATTGATTAATAAGAGAATTTATTTTGAGGATATGGGGGTGGTATTTCGGTTTGAGCTGTGCCGAGTGAAGTTTGTTGAGATTTCTGAAATTCATTGTTTCCAGTCTGCCTACACCGTTTGAGCGCTTTGGCTCTCCCTTACCGCGCTTCCGCCTTCAAGGCCTGGCCTTCGTCGCCGGAAGCACTTCCTGGGCAAAAAGCGCCATACCCGCCAGCGCTGTGGCGTTGCTCAACATGCCATTGGCGTTGAACACGCAGCGCAAGCTGGGAATGCCGGTGCGCTCGCGCAGAGCCACGATCTGCGCATAACAAGCTGCGGGGTCGCCGTAGATGAATTGCTCCCTCAGAGTGCGTTCGACATCGATAGGTGGAATTTGGTTCAAAGGTACACCTCGCTTGGTAGCGAAGAACACCCGGCGCTCGTAAAGGCGCGGCCAAAGGTCGTCGAGTTGGGCCTTCACGTCTGCGGCGCTCTTGCCAATACAGACATAACGTGCCAACGAAGAACGTGCGCGCAGGCTGGGCGCTGATGCACTGGCCAATGCATCAAGGTGCGTGAGTTGCCGATCTTCCGGCGGCTCCAGGCTCAGCAGCAACGGTAGGTTGCGCTGGACGGCGAAGCCAATGCTTTCGGGCGTGGAGCCCGCAATGTAGAGCGGTGGATGCGGCACGCTCAGCAGGTGGTCGCAGGCCTGTTCAAACCGCGCACGTGTGCTGCTCGCGTCGATGTTCAGCGCCTGAAGTGTGGCGGCTTCGGTGCCACGCCCCAGCCCAACGTCTAAGCGACCACCGCTTTGAAAATCGAGCTGCGCGAGTTCTTCCGCCAGCAACTGCGGCTGGTGCAGCGGCAACACCAGCACCGCCGTGCCTACGCGCAAGCGCTCGGTGCGGGCTAACAGCGCAGCAGCCAAGAGCAAGGGCGAAGGGTAGGGCCAGTCTGCCTGGGGCAACCGGAATTCGCTGAACCACACGCCATCGAATCCCCAACGGTCGGCCGCTTCGAACAGCGCAAAGAAGTCGCGTGGATGGCCTTGCGTGGCGTCGCGTGTCCAGCCCGCCAGATCAATGCGCATCAGGCGTTGACCTCTATGGCGGGCGTTGGTGCGCGCAGGTGGGCGCGCAGCAACACCTCGGGCGTCGCCGCAATGCGCTCGAAGTGCACGCCGAAGATGTGATCGAGCAACGGCGAATGCACCAGCTCTGCGCCGCCATCGGCCGCAATGCCGCCATCGGCCACCACCACCACCCGCTCAAAGTGGCGAAAGGCCACGTCGAGGTCGTGCATGGCCACCAGCACCAGTTGGGTTTTGCCGCGTTGGGCCAAGGCCTCGACCAAGGCCAGCCGGTGCCGCACATCGAGGTTCGCGCCCGGCTCGTCGGCCAGCAGCACGGGTGGGTTGGGGGCCAGCACGGTGGCCAGCAGCGCGCGGGCTTGTTCACCGCCGGACATGGTCGACCAGCGGCGGTGGCGGAAAGCACCCAAGCCCTCGCGCGTGATCACCTCGTCGACCGTCACGGCTTTGGTGGTGGCGAGCCGCATGCCCAGCAGCTCCGAGAGCGTTAAATCCCAATGTGGTTCAAAACGCTGCGGCATGAAGCCAATGGTCTGCGCGCGTGCGGCAATAGGCACGGTGGCAATGTCGCGCCCGTCGAGCAGCACTTGGCCCTGCTCGGCCACGAGCAGACCGGCCAGCAGCGAGAGCAGTGTGGACTTGCCCGCGCCGTTGGGGCCGATGATGGCGATGGCGCCTTGTGCGGGCAAGGCCAGCGACACGTTGTTTAAAACCGGTTGGCCACGGCGCGACAGGCCGAGGCCACGCGCCTCCAATCGCCAGGGTTGTACGGTCATGAACGTAACCTCCGTGCCAGCAGCAAAATGAAAAAGGGACCACCGGCCACTGCCGTCACTAGCCCCAGCGGTATCTCAGCGGGTGGCAAGGCGGCACGTGCAATCGCGTCGGCCAACGTGACCACAATCGCGCCGGTGAGTGCCGAGGCAGGCAGCAACACGCGGTGCAGTGGCCCGACCATCCAGCGCGCAATGTGCGGCGCTGCCAACCCTACAAACGCCACCAAGCCGCCGTAGGCCACAGCGGCGGCCACCACCAGTGAACCGACCACCACGGCCAAGGGCGTGAAGCGCGCCACGTCCAGGCCAAAACCTTGCGCAGCGGTGGCACCCAGGCCCAGCAAATCCAGTCCACGCGCGATGGTGGCGGTGGCGAGCAAGCTGCCCACACACAACAGCGCCAGCAATCCCAGGCCAGGCCAACTTGGCGTTTGAATGCCGCCCAGCACCCAACTCATCACCACTTGCAGGCTCACGGTTTCATCGGACAACGCAAGCATCAAGAACGAGCGCACGGCACCCAGCATGGCGGCGATGGCCACACCGGCCAGCAACATGCCGGCGGCATCAAATGCACCCGCCACGCGCGATACCGCCAGCACCAGCATGGTGGAGCCCCAGGCGCCACCAAAGGCCAGGGCCGGCAGCAACAGTGATTGCGGTACGCCCAAGGGCACCAGCAAAGCGATGGTGGCGCCCAAGGCTGCACCGCCCGATGCGCCTAGCAAATAAGGCTCGGCCAGCGGATTGCGAAACACGCCTTGGAATACGGCGCCGGACAAGCCGAGCAACGCGCCCACCAGCGCAGCAGCCGCCACACGCGGCAGGCGCCATTGCAGTAACAGCCGGCTGCGCAGGCTGTCGTCGCCCTTTAGTGCGTGATAGATGTCGGCCGGTGACGACCATTGGTGCCCGGCGCACGCCGCGAGCAGCAGCGCCGCGGCCAGTACGCCCAGGCCGGTCAACCAAGGGCGCCACGACTGGCGAGTATGTGGATCGTGGTGTGCGGATGAAGATGTCATTGCGGATGAAGAATGCGGGCCAGCGACTCGATGCCATTGATCGTGCGCGGGCCGGGGATGAGGAATTCGCTACGCGACACCGTGATGGCGCGGCCTGCGCGGACGGCACGCATGTCGCGCCACCCAGGCTGGCGCACCAACTCGTCGAGCGCGGCGCGTGTGCCAGCGAACAGCAAGACGTCGGGGTCTGAAGCCAACACGGCTTCGGGCGAAACCTGCGGCACGGCGCCTCGGCCTGCGAGGGCGAAGCGGCCTCCGGCCTTGAGCATGGCCTCGCCCGTGTAGGTGTCTTCGCGCGCGACCAGCAGCATGCCGTTGCCTACGCGGCCCGTCACCATCACCAGGCGCGGGGCGGGGCGGTTGGCGATGCGTTGTGCTACAGCGTCCAGCCGCTGCTGCAGCGATGCCGCTAGGGCGTCGCCACGCTCGGCCACACCCGTGGCGCGGCCCACCAGGCGGATGTTGTCGAGCACTTCGCCCACGCTGCGGCTCAGCAGCACGATGACCGGCACACCCAGGCGTTCCATGGGGTCGACCAACTGGTGCGCAGCCTGGCGAGCCGGTGTGACGATCACCAGATCGGGCCGCTGGGCGACCACCGCATCCACCGAGAAGCCAAGCCTTCCGCCCACTTTTGGGCGGCCCAACACCTCGGCCGGGAAGCGGGTGTAGTCCTCGATGCCGACGATGCGATCGGCCAACCCTAGCGAGGCAACCAGTTCGGTGTTGGACGCGAAGATGGTCACCAAGCGTTGGGGTGCTGCGGGCAGCACCACGCTGCGGCCCAAGGCATCACGCACTTCGATCGGCGTGGCATGCGCCAACGCCGCCGAGCACAGCGCGATGGCCAGCGTGAACCCCCGCGCCCATGACTGACGGCCCCTCCACAGAAGAGGCGCATGTCGTTGCATCAGAAGTTCACCAGCATGCCCACTTGCAACGCGCGGCCGGGCATCGATGTGCCACAGCCGCCGTTCTGGAAGCGTGGGTCAGCAATACACGGCTTCTGGTCGAGTGCGATGAAGATGGGGCTGCGGTTGAGGTCGAACAGGTTGTCCACGCGCGCAAACAGCTTCACCGACTTGTTGACGCGGTAGTCGCCGCGCAGGTTCCAGGTGGTGAAGGCGCCCTTGCGGTGGATGAACGTGCTGTTCGGCTCGCCTTGCGGAATCAGCAGCGCCTCCTCGGTGTCGTACCACATGGGCCCGCGCAGCAGCGCGCCAACTTGCAGGCTCCAATCGTTAGGCTGCGCGCCGGAGCCGCGTGCGTAACGCATGCCGAAGGACGCTTCGAACTTGTACATGCGTTGCACGAAGTCGGTGGCGAGTGTGGTGGCACCTTTGTCCTGCATCTTGAAGTTGTAGTAGCCGTTGGCGAAGGCGCTCACGCGGTGCGGGCTCTTGTCGAAGTTGAGGAGCTTGGCCAAGTCCACATCGGCGTTGGCTTCCAGCCCGCGCACCAGAATGTCGGCGCCGTTGTTGGCGTAGTCTGAGGTGTTGGTGGTGGCGCCGCGCGACACCGTGACGATGCGGTTGGAGATGGTGTTTTGAAACAGCGCCATGTCGAGTTGCCCGGCTGGCATTTGCCATGTGCCGCCAACTTCGATTTGCCGGTTGCTCTCGGGCTTGAGGTTAGGGTTGCCGAAGGTGCGGCCACCGCCCACGGCGGTGAAGTCGGCGCCAAGTTCGCTTGCGGTGGGCGCACGAAAGCCTGTGGAGAGGCCGGTGCGCAGATTCAGCGTGTCGAGCGCGCGCCAGGTGGCGCCGGTCGACCAGGTGGTCACCTGGTAAGACTGGCTGCGGCCACGCTGCAACGCCAGGTTGGGCGTGGGGTCGAAGTCCGTAGTGCCCCAGGTGCGGCGTGCGCCGCCGCGCAGGGTGACGCGGTCGCTGAAGAATTTTTGCGCGTCTTCAAAGTACAGGGCGTTGACTTGTTCGGTCTGGTTGTTGTCGTACGGTGCCACTTGGCCGCTTGGGCCGCCGGGCATGGCGACACGCACGCGGTCGGAGCGCAGGCGGCTGTGCTCGAAGTCGTAGCCCAGCAGCAGGTCGTTGCCTTCGCCCAGTTTGAAGCGCGGCTGCAGTCGGGTCCCGGCAATGTCGAGCGTGCGCAGGTTGTAGTCGCTGCGTGTGCCAGGCACGGCGGCGGTGCCGCTGCGGATCACGGGCGAGGCCCATTTGAATTCGTCTTCGTCTTTGACGGCGTAGGCTTGGGCCATCCAACTGATGCGTTCGTCGGAAGTGCGGCCTTCGTACACCGCATCGAACGAGGCGTTGGTGCGGTCGTCTTGGCTGATGGTGTTGGCGCCCGATCCACGGAAGCCCGCGTTGTAAATGCCATCGGTGCGCAACTGCAGGTCGATGCGGTTCAAGGCATTGATCTCAAAGCCCACCGCGCTGCTGAGCGCGCGCCGCTCCCAGCCGGTGTTGGCCATGGTGCCGCCGCCCTTGCCAGAGTCGTAGTCGCCGCGTTGGCCGCCCGACAGGCCTATATACCAATCGACGCTCTCGGTAGCGCCACTGGTCTGCGCCGCCACCGTCGCCAACTCCCAGGAGCCACCTGTCAACGTAGCTTGGCTCGGTGGTGCGTCTGCGCCTTTTTTCATGATGATGTTGATCACCCCACCCATGTTCTGGCTGCCGTAAATTACCGAAGCTGGGCCACGCACGATTTCAATGCGTTCGATGTCGGCCGTGCTGAGCTTGGAGATGTTGGCCGTGCCCGCGCGCCGCCCATTCACCAGCACCAAGACCTGGCCCTTGAAGTCGCGGCCCTGGCCATCGCTGGTGGCGCCGCGGATGTTGATGGAGGTCTGCGCGGCTGTCCACTCGCTGAAGAAACCGATGGCGTTCTCGGCCAGCAGGTCGGTCACCGATTGCGCGCTGGAGCGTTCAATCGACGCGCGGTCGATCACCTGCGTGGTGGCGGCGATGCGGCTGCGCTCTTCGGGCCGAGCGGTGGCGGTGACGAAAACTTCTTTGAATGAGTCTGACGTTTGTGCGGTGCCATCCACAGCGGCAACGGACAGACAGGCGAGGACGACGGCCCCAGAAGAGGGGATGGGAAACAACTTGCGCATGCGCGGCTCCAGCATGTTCCGCGACCCCGCGGAACGATCGACATCAAAAAGCACGCTGAAGGCACACGTCGAAGCAGGCTGCGGCAAAAGCAGCGGCCGGCCCGGACCGACGCACTCCCGCAACGTCCGAAGGCGGTGGCGCAGGCCGGTATCCGGGCTCGCGGAGCATCTTGGGTGAAAGCACCAAAGAAAAGAAACGCCCGCCTTCCCACGCGTGAAGCGCAGTGGCTGTGGATGCCGTGGGCATCTACCTGGGGATTTCCATATCCGCTGACCGTTGCGGGGGCAGCGCAGGAGTGGCGCGTCGTGTGAGACGTGCGTCACCTGCTTCCCGTTTAACCTCGCATTCTCAAGTCAAGAGAACAAGCGAGGCACCTGGCAACCGTGGTCTGCCATTCACCAGAGGTGGGTGGCAGGCCGGGGGCGATTATAGGTGCGGGTAATGAATTGAAAAGAATGTGTAAAGACGATCGAAGTCTGTTCACAAGCAGGTTGCGATGTGGCGCGAGAAATGTAAAAAGGGGATGAGGTGATAGGGCGCGGGGATGCGCACCAGGCTCAGGAAGTTGTGCGAATGCTCTGGGCTACTGGTGCGGCGTTAAGACCCGCGCCATCGTGACCCCACCAATCGCGCAGATCTTCAAAGGTCACTCGGCACCCCGTACAGCGGTAAACACCCGAAGGCGTAAGTGCTCCGGTGCTGTCTCGGTCGATCACGGGGCGGTAGCTGGTGGCGCCGCAATGACCACATTTGTAGATGGTTTTGTACTGCATGGTTTGATCAGTACTGTAAGGGCACACAGGTGTTTCCATCTGGAACAGGGTGTAACAACCACCAAAAACCCAGGGTTTACACGTAACTTACCGCCCAAAATAGCTACCGAACTGTCGGAGGGTTTGGGGTTGAAAGTTTGGCTAATCGATTGACTGATATAGCTAATGTGCTATCGAAATGTTCTTGCTCATAGATTGCAAATCAAGGCAAGTCCTATAGCGGTAGCGGAATGCCGGGCTCGAACTTGGCGCGTTTCAAGCTAAAGAATGCCTTGACGTTACGCACATTGGCGTCATTGGTGAAAAGGCGCTGGGCCAACGCCAAGTAGTCAGGCATGTCGCGCGCAAAAACCACCAAGCAGAAGTCCGGACCTGGTGACACGCGGTAACACTGCTGTACCGCCACGTCTTCCCCCACGCGTGCTTCGAAGGCATCAAGTGCCTCGGCACCCTGGCGATCCAGCGTAATTTCGACGATGGCCGTCAAACCATAGCCCAGCGCGGGAGCCAGTTTTTCGGGGCTGAGGATGGCAATTTGCCGCTCGATCAAGCCTGCATCCAGCAGCCGCTTGACGCGGCGCAAACAGGTGGGCGGTGACACGTGGATTTGCTCTGCCAACGCTTGGTTGTTCAGCGAGGCGTCACGCTGCAACTGATCCAGCAAACGAAAGTCCGTGCCGTCGAGTTCTATTTGTTTCATAAATTATGAAATTTAGTTCATAAATTTCACATGTCAATGGTAGTGAAATTATCTTGCGTTTGTTGTGAAATATTGAATGCAACTGCCGCGACATCTGACCTACGATGCGAGCCATTCTTCAACAGGAGTCTTCTATGTGCGGCATCGTCGGCGCAGTTTCTACGCGCAATATCGTTCCCATCTTGGTTCAAGGTCTGCAACGTCTGGAATACCGTGGCTATGACTCCTGCGGTGTTGCCGTGCACGCCGGCAGCCTGGACGGCCAAGCGGCTACCGGTCTGCAGCGCGCGCGCAGCACGTCGCGCGTGGCCGAGTTGATGACGCAGGTAGAAGAAGACAAGGTGGCTGGCGGTACCGGCATTGCCCACACCCGCTGGGCCACCCACGGCGCGCCTGCGGTGCACAACGCTCACCCCCATTTCAGCCACGGCACCGGGGCTGATGCCGCCACCAAACCCGGCCGCATTGCGCTGGTGCACAACGGCATCATCGAAAACCACGACGAACTGCGCGCCGCCTTGCAAGCGCGCGGCTATGTGTTCCATAGCCAAACCGATACAGAAGTCATCGCCCACTTGGTAGACAGCCTGTATGACGGCGATATCTTCGAGGCCGTGAAAGCCGCCGTGCGCCAACTGCGTGGTGGTTATGCCATTGCGGTGTTCTCCAAAGACGAGCCGCACCGCGTGGTGGGTGCCCGTGCCGGCTCACCGCTGATCTTGGGCGTGGGCCAGCAGTCGTCTGAAAACTTCCTGGCCAGCGATGCCATGGCACTCGCCGGCGTGACCGATCAAATCGTCTACCTGGAAGAGGGCGACGTGGTCGACATGCAACTGGGCAAATACTGGATCGTCGACAAGGCGCACAAACCTGTCACCCGCACCGTCAAAACCGTGCACGCGCACAGCGGCGCCGCCGAGTTGGGCCCGTACCGCCACTACATGCAGAAAGAAATCTTCGAGCAGCCGCGCGCCATTGCCGACACGCTGGAAGGCGTGGTCGGCATCACCCCTGACCTGTTCGACAGCCAGCCTGGCGAAGACGGCCGCATCGTCAGTGCCGCGCGTGTGTTTAAAGAGATCGACTCGGTGTTGATCCTGGCGTGCGGCACCAGCTATTACAGCGGCTGCGCAGCCAAGTACTGGCTCGAATCGATTGCGAAGATCCCCACGCAAGTGGAAATTGCCAGTGAATACCGCTACCGTGAATCGGTGCCCAACCCCAAAACGCTGGTGGTCACTATCACGCAATCCGGCGAAACCGCCGATACCCTGGCCGCACTGCGCCACGCGCAAAGCCTGGGTATGACGCACACCCTGACCATCTGCAACGTGGCCACCTCGGCCATGGTGCGCGAATGTGAACTGGCCTACATCACACGTGCGGGTGTTGAAATTGGCGTGGCCTCCACCAAGGCCTTCACCACGCAACTGGCGGGCTTGTTCCTGTTGACCTTGGCCCTGGCGCAGACCAAAGGCCGCTTGAGCGATGCCGAAGAAGCCTCCCACCTCAAAGCCATGCGCCATCTGCCCGCCGCGCTGCAAGCCGTGCTGGCGCTGGAGCCGCAAATCATCAGTTGGGCAGACGACTTTGCCAACAAAGAAAACGCCTTGTTCCTGGGCCGCGGCCTGCATTACCCCATCGCTTTGGAAGGTGCACTCAAGCTCAAAGAAATCACCTACATCCACGCCGAAGCCTACGCCGCAGGCGAACTCAAGCACGGCCCGCTGGCGTTAGTGACCGGCGAGATGCCGGTGGTCACTGTTGCGCCTAACGATGCCTTGCTCGAAAAGCTCAAGAGCAATATGCAAGAGGTGCGCGCGCGCGGTGGTGTGCTGTATGTATTGGCCGATGCCGACTCGCACATCGAAAGCGGCGAAGGTCTGCATGTGATCCGTATGCCCGAGCACTACGGAGCGCTATCTCCGTTGCTGCACGTGGTGCCGCTGCAGTTGCTGTCGTATCACACGGCGTGCGCGCGAGGGACAGATGTGGATAAGCCTCGTAATCTCGCCAAGAGCGTGACAGTGGAATAAGACAAGGCCCTTCGGGGCCTTTTTGCGGAAGGCAATTAAAAGTGGAGTAGGTCGTGTCAGAGAAGTGGAGTAATAAGTGGAGTTTCTCCTCTGAAATGACACCAAATCTGATGTGCGCAAACTCCACAAAATGATGTTCGATTTACCCCTCACTTTTGGTCTCAATCTTTGTAACAAAAGTGTATCAAAAAGGTCGATGAAACCCCATTGGCTTTGTTCGCAAACATTGCATGCATAACGGCCGCTTAAAAGGGGCCGTTTTTGCGACCAAAAGGTGCTTCCGGCAGGGTGTTGGAAGTCACCCAAAGAGCTTCCGAAAGGCTCTTTTATAGAGCGTCTGTCGCGCCGCGATGTAGGAGGCATGGCTTGTACGGGGCCGTATAGGGAATCACGCGATGACCGGTTATGCGTTCGTTACAGGCTCATCTGCCGGTGTCGACTATGACTTCCATGCCGCACTGTACTTACTCGCTCCTCAACTCGAGCACCTGGTCCGAGTGCATTTCAAAAATGCAGGATTGAGCACCACGACTCTCGATAGAGTGGGAGTGGAAAACGAGCTGGGGCTCAGCACGCTTATGGAGGACGAAATGGCGAGCGAGGTGCTCGGAGAAGACCTGGCTTTCGAAATTAAGGCTCTGTTTTGTTCGGCGCACGGGACTAACTTCCGAAACGAAGTCGCGCAAGGTTTGTTGGATGCCGCCGTCGCGAATTCCCCGGACGGAATCTACGCATGGTGGCTAATTTTGAATCTCGTCTTCAAGTCTTACTGGATGCAAAGGGTCAGTTAGCCCTTGTTGTCAGCTTGATAGGATAGGTGGGTAAAAGCAATAACGTCCGGGAGGCTAGGAAATGAAGTTGGACAACGTCGTCAACGTTGGCGATTTTCTTGAAAAGCAAGGGTTGTCAAACCCGACACTTGAGGTCTTACAGGCTACCGAGAAGAGTTATCGGGCCTTGTTTTTTCAGCCGGCGGGCCCGTTTGTCGGCAACGCTACGCGAATCGGTCCCGCAGACTTGGATTTTGCTGACCGTCAAGCGTCTGCGCTGTTCGAGATGGCGACCAAGCAGGGCCATCACTTGGTCGTTACTCCTGAGTACTACCTCCCCAGAAAGACGCTCCTGAACTGTGTCTTGGGAGGCTCGTTTCCTGCAGCTGATGCAATTTGGGTGCTGGGCTGCGAGAGCATGACGGCCACCCAATTGGCCGACTTCAAGAACAGCGCGGAGAGCTCTGGAAAGTGCCGGGTGTTCTATGAGAACGATGACGCTGCTCCGTCACAAGGCAGCTATTTCGACCCCGTGGCGTATTGCTTCCTGTCCAACGACAAGGCGACCGGAAAAATCCTCCGCGTCGTTCTCATACAGTTCAAGACTATCTCATCGAGGGACGACCAATACTTCGAGAACGGCGTCCTTCGAACAGGCAAGTTTGTCTATCAGTTTCACGGCCCAAATAATCGGCTCGCGCTCTCGGCCATCATTTGCTCCGATGCCTTCAGCATAACAAATGACAAAGAAGTCCTCCTGAGACTCACCGAGGATGCAACTCTCCTTCATATCCAGTTGAACCCTAAACCGCGGAATGCTGACTACCTGAAATACCGAGTAGAGACCTTCAGTCGCCACGCCCGAACGAACAACTGCGACATCGTCTGCCTCAACTGGGCCGAGAACATGGAGTTTCTGGAAAAGGAAGGCGGCAAGAAGCATGAGTGGGGAAATGAGGCAGGGTCGGCCTGGTACTTGCCGCATGACCGAGCTTCTTCTGACGACTCCCTGGTGGAGCCGAACGAGCGCAACGGTCTCTACTACTCTTGGCATCGCAGAAGCCGACATGTCCTTCACTTCCACAATTCCCCTGCAGTTTTCGAGTTTAGCGTTCCAAAGGTTGTGCACACGGGCTTGCAGCTTCTTGCAGTCGACACAGGCCCAAAGCTAGAGGCGCGCTACGTCTGGGATGACGCGGATGGCTGGGCCTCGGAGACCGACTGTGCAGACACGTGCCTGGCGGAGCTCATCGCGTGCGACGAGAAAGCGGAGGCAGCTTTCACCACCCTTGCCAAGGATGAAAGCCGCCTACGAGTTGAGCGAGCCGTTGCCCTTTCCTGCGGCATCGCATCAAATTCGGACGATTGGTATGGGGCGGCCAAGTTGAAGGCTCTCTGCATGAGCGATGACGAAATAACCAAACGATTCACAGTGCGCTTGGAGCGCAACGAAGAGTCGCAAGCTAGTCGGCATGGCCAGGTCCAGAGCGTGACTGCTTTACACGAGATTCTGGCGACTGCGCCACTGCCCCTCCAAATCCGCGACCTCAGCGGTGGAGGCGCTCAGGTCTACTGGTCCAAGAAATCGCCGCACACGAACGTCATCAAGGCCGACGTGCAGCCAGCTCACGTCGCATTCCTTGGCTTTCAACCGGAGCCAGGTCGAATTAAGGATGTCTGCGATGCCGCCTACGCATTGCTGCACCGGGAGGACGTGCCAGAACGCCGACATCGGGTCGCCGTTTGTTATCTCACGGTAACAGGCCCTGTGTTCGCCACCATCCCGCAACTGACTCACATTGCCGACGACGGCAAGAATCCCGAATCATTCACTAAGACATGACTATGCAATCACTCGAAACTGCAAGAGAGAAGGTAACCCAGTTGTTGGGTGCGGTCGAGGAAGTCGACGAAGCGGTGGTTCGCGGAGAACGACTTCACGCTGGAAAATGCTTCGCGGTGGCATATATCGACCTGGCAGACAATGTTGTTGGCCGCGCTCAAAGCTTGCGTGAGTTCCAGGAGCGCATCTTGGGCGAGGACTTCTTCAACTCTCCCGGCGACCTTCGTTGGAACAAGTACATCTACTTCGTCGCGGGCCCGAAGTCGGTGGAGCAGCCTGGCTTTCAACGCGCGAAGGCGGTAATCGAAGCCGACGAGGATTTCGCTCGGAAGCGGGTGGTTTCGGAAGACGAGCTTGCTTCCGTTCTCGGGGCCGCCCAGTATTTCACACCGAGTCCGAGCTCTCAGGAGTTCGACATCGTCGGAGAGTGGGGCAATCTTCTTCGGGAAGCAAACATTGATGGCATCCTAGACCGCCCCGCAAGAACCATGATGCTCGAGCAGATTGGGGCCGGAAAAGCAGGACGTATCGCCTCGTCGCGCAAGGCACTCATCCTGCACGCGTCCGACGAAAATCTGCATGAGCGATGGCTTTCGAAGCTCAGAATTGAGGATTTTCGACCGGTACATGATGGGAGAGGCACGTTCAATTTCGGCCAAGTAACCCTGATTACGGGGCCCAACGGGGCGGGAAAAACCTCGCTACTTGAAGCGATTGAGTTCTTCTACTGCGGTCAAAACAGGCGCGCGCATACCGGAGCTGCCAAAGTATACGGAACGCTGTGGGGCACTGATACGGAGCACTCGGCAACAACCATATCCTCGCGACTACGCGCGAGGTGTTTGCACTGGTATAACCGTGAGGAGAAACAGTCCGCTGCTCTATTGAACGGCTTTAGCAGATATAACTTCCTAGACACCGACGCTGCATTTCGCGTTGCGGCCGACCTTAACCCTGAGGAACTGCCTGAGGACCTCAGTCGGCTGATTGTTGGCTCGGACGCGTCACAGATTTGGTCTTACTTGATAAAGCTTGCGCCGGAAGTTCAGACGGAAGCCGAGCGCACACTGCTCTACCTTCAAGACGCCAAGAGGAATTTTGAAGTAACTCAGGCAAAACTCAAAGAGTTGCAAGAGCGCCCATCAGAAGCCAAGGCGCTCAGTGAAGCTTTTCGTGCCGGCCTTCCATTAGTTGGCTACCGCGGCGTCCTGCCAACGGCACCATTCGTTTCTGCGGATGAGGGGAAGCCAATACAAGCCGCATACTCCGCTGTGCAAGTGTTGCTTGCGGCTGGAACCTCGTTCATTACGTTTTCATCCCTTGATGAGCGAATTCGTGCCATCGATGAGGCACATAGCGCGGTTGTTCCGCTAGATGCAGAGATTAAATCGCTCTACGCCCAAGTTGCAACGTTGGAAGGTCAAGCCACCAACTTTGACACTTGGGTGAGGCTCCTTAGCCGATGGGCGGACTACTTGCGAGCTCGTTTCGCTGTCGTACAGGGCGACTATCTTCGTTGCCGTGACCTAGTTAGTGCGGCTGGCACCAAGCTCGGTGCATTTGCAAACGCTGTAGTGCCATCGGTTGACCTCGCGTACAAGTCAGTGCGACTGTTAGATGCCCTCGACGGCGCAACCCAGGGCATTGAATCAGCCTCAATCCAGATTGCATCGTTGGAGCAATTGACTGCATCGTTTGACCGTACGGCAACGGAACGAGCTAGGACCGCTCAGGACCTTAAAACGGCTGTGCTTGCTGCATTGAAAGGGGGCGCACCTGCAACTACTTGTCCGGTCTGTAAGATAGTCCATGGTGAAGTCGCTTTGGCAGCGCACATTGAGCGAATCACTTCTGAACTGGCTCAACCAGCTGAGCTAACGGAGCTTTCCCTTCGACTTAGCACCGCGCGTGAAACCCACAAGCAATGGTTGGACTGGAAAAAATTTCTGGAGAATCTTAGTCAGATTGCCTTTCAGTTATCGCTCCCGCTTACTCAAACTTGCGGCGAGGTCGCGGAAGCGTTGTCCCAGTTGCGGCGCGACTTCGAACAAGCGAAGTCAAATTTGCAACCCGCATCAGATGCGTTGAGCAGACTTCACCACGCCGGGATGTCCGATAAAGAGCACGATAGTTTGCTTTCATCCGTCACAGCCGTTGAATCTTTAGCCTCGAGCCCACACGATATTTCTGCTGTGGAATCTCATGCTAAGGTTTATCTGGACTCGGCGATGCAGGCGCGGGAGCAGACTTCAGAGCTGCGCGTGAGAACTGAGCGAATACTCGGTCTCATCAGACGAAAAATGGAGCCTTTGTTTAATGACGGCTGGCGTACTCGCGCATCAGCGTCTGCGGGCATGGAAGCCTTTGTTCACCTTTACCAAGAGATTGGTGTACTCCAGAATCAACGTGACGAACTCCTTCGTTATTTCGATATTGGACGTCAAACAATGCTGTCTGACGTCGAAGCGACCCTCGCTGGTGCGCTTAGAGCACTGAATGAGGCGGCTCAGGCGGTGTCTCGGGAGGAAACCGCGTCCGTTGAAATCTCACGCATGCTTGAGGACATTGGCAATCAAAGGAAGAAAATTGCCGAACTTCTGATGAGGAGCTTGAACTTTCAAGCGGCATCGTTGGCATTGAGCAAGTTGAGCTCGGAGCTTTCCCTCGAAAGCGCAACGGCAAAATCGCTAGGTGCGATTAGTCGAGAAATTAACGATGCATTTGTTCGCATTCATTCGCCGAGTGAATACGAGTACGTAGGTAGCGAAGGTGTACTAATTCGCTCCAAAGCAACTCAAGAGAATTGGGCGCTCGATAAGGTAAGTACGGGCCAGCGCGCCGCCTTCGCGCTTTCCGTTTTTCTGGCGTTGAATCGAACTGCGGCTAAGGCCCCACCGATTATTTTGATTGATGACCCGGTGGCCCATGTGGATGACTTGAACGCACTATCATTCCTAGACTACCTGCGCGACTTGGCGGTCAATTCGAAGAAACAAGTGTTCTTCGCCACTGCCGACACAAAAGTTGCCTCGCTGTTCGCGAGGAAGTTCGGCTTCCTTGGTGAGGGCTTCAAGCGAGTCGACCTGACACGAGACATCTTAGCTGGATAAGGACGGGGTGAGCAGTTTCCAGTGAACAAGGTGGAGCCACAGAAATCATCCTATGACTAGTGGCACCTCGCAGCGTAGCAACCCAACGGTGTGCAGCACTCATCGATTCATCGCTCCGAACATGGAGCTGCAGATTTCGTGACTTGTTCGCCGCTCATTGCGGCAGCGGACCTCATCAACAAGTAGGGCTAGAGCGGTTGCCGCAGTCTTACTGACATTAGTAGCCAAGCTCTGCCAACGCAGCCTCAGAAAACCATCCATCCGGTCTATCCCAGCCGACAAGGTTTCGATTCAGGGGCATTGACCCTTTACTGCTTTTTTCGTTAATGGCAGTTTTCAGTGCCGAATCGTTGAAACTCAGGTGAAGCATTTTCAATCGCCAAAGGTCGTCGTCTACTTTATGAAGTTCGATATCCGAGTGAAGCCACACCCAAGCCATCTTGTCTGCGCATGACAAGAATACTTGCCATGCGCAATAGCAGGAAATTGCATCCGTAGCCGTCAAAAATTTAACCCACCAGTACCTCGCGAAGCCTGCGCGATTTCTCGTTTCTTGGGCATGCACGCGAAGCGAATCCCAACCCCCCTCGCGTTCGCCCTCATGCCACTGCGGTTTAAAAGATGCGCGAGTAGGTAAAAAACCTCGCAGCATGACTGCGCGTTTTTTACGGAACGGCTCCGATGACGCTTCGTCTGCCTTGATAGCAGATTCCAGCCAAGGTTGAGAGCCTTGACTTACCGCGGCAAGAGCGAGGTCCAGGTAAGATTCATCAGTAAGGTTCTGAGATAACTTATACGTTTGCTCTCTGAGCTCGAGCACAGTAGTGCTTTCAGGTGCTCGGAACAACATCAGTACCAACTCGTTCACCCCACCGACACCGGCGAATTTGATACGAAGATGCTCCTCTAAAACGTACCATAGCCGAGCGCCACGGATTGGGTCTGATTCAAGAAGGGCTTCGCATATCGCGAGGAATAGACCACCAGCGAGATTGACTCTGGCAATCAACGCTGGGGTTAGCTCGTCAATGCCCTCAAGCCACTTAGAAATAGTGGCCGGACATTGCTTGACTATCATTTTTCCAGCTTCAAGGCGAACAACTCTGGTTGCCATGGTCGCGCCAGCAGACTTCGCATTGCGAAGGTATACCTCGCCGGTTTCCCGAGCTGCTTGATGCTTCGCCCACTGGGCGTCCGGGTCGAACGATTTGAATCCGTCATCGTCGTCGGATTCCTGCAAATTTGGTTCAACAGAAATGAGATTCCTTGTCCCCATCGAATCCACCACGATTTGGGCAACTGCGGGATACATTGACATGCTGTCCAATGAGAGAGTAGCGTCAATCGCTCTGACAGCGACCCCAAGGTCTTTAACGTCTCCTCCACGTCGTGCCGCTTCCTCGAGTAACCACCACGGTGCCACGCACCCCGCCAATTCCGCTAAAGGTCTCCCCGATGAAGCAGCTAGGACCGACGCGCTTCCATAGTGTTGCAAATACTCATTTGCCGAAGGCATTGGTTTCCACCCCGCTAACAACAATTCGCGACCGAATTCCTCTGGATTGCAAACTGCAAGGGCCATGAATGCAAGGGTCTGATGACCCACTCCATCGCTCAAAGCATGTTGTACCAATCGTTCGAAGAGACCCGCCTCAAGATTCGCGGGATATCGCCATAGATATGTGCAAAGAACTTCAAGTGCTCGCAAGTTCTCCAGCCCCCATCGGTGCACAAACCGTTTTACGGTATCGGGCTCCGGAGGGCGCAGGACGTCCGCCAGCGCGATGGAAATGAATGCCTCTGATTCAACTACCAAAGTATCAAGCTGTGCGTCCAACGGTTCCCTCAGGAGTTCACATTCAAGAATAAATAGAAGCGTCATGCGCTCGTCTTCGCTTGGGGCTGCTGGGCGCGCGAGTCTCATGTGTCGAATGGCATTTGCCTTTTGGGGCGGCGCTAGCAAAGCGAAGCGAGGAGCCCTTCGTGCCGCCCAATGACGCCGTTCGTCGGTGCGACCGCCGAATGTCCCAAACCATTTCGCTACGACGTCAGCAGCTGCCTGCGGAGAAACCCGCGCTGCGAGTGAAAGGAACGTCTCGAATGTGTTGTCTTCCTTCGTGGAACTCCGACCGGTGCACAAGTCTTCAACTTTCAGTGACCGCCCCCATTTTCTGAGTTCAGTCACGACATTTGCAGGGAATGTCAAAGCGGGGTCGGGTAGAAAGGCCCTCGCGCGCTGCAGCTTCGCGAACGCCGTCATATTTCCTTCGGACCATAGTACATCCACGTGTCGGCGCTCCAGTGTGTAGAAACTTCGAGCTGGGTTCGATAAATAGTCGTCGCGGTACCTGTAGTTTCCTGGCTCGACTACGTGTTGGGCTGCTGCTCTGCGCTCAAGCTGCTCATCCCCTGTCAACCACAAGAACATATTGCCGACCCGCCTTGCAAATGCGGGCGCTATGCCCGCTTCGCGGGCTATCTCTGTCGCGACGGTAGATAAGTGCGCCAGGTCTGCCTGACAAGCTTCATGGTCAACCGGATTCAATGTGACCAGCCACTTCAAACCAGTCCATCCCCTTCCAGCGTGGGCGACCACACTGGCCACAGCCGCCGCGACGAGAACTTTTCTGGCAGCATAAAGTGGTTTACCCAGCAATAGTTGCGGTACGTGGGAGAGCAGGTCGTCGTGGCCGCTTTCATCGAGACGAATAGGTACTCCAAGGACCAAGTGGATGCCGGGGTCCGCGGTGCCAATCTTCGCTTTTAAAATTCTTGCTTGATGCGTGGCTGACTCATCGTTGGCGGCAACTTTTGGGGGCTCTGGACAATCAGCGTTGGCAACCCAGCAAACTAGGCGGTCGGCGATTACTTCCCACGCGGTCGTATTGAGAGCGGAAATCCCATGGAGCGCGACTAATGCCCAATGACGCGCCGATGCGTTGGCCCTGCCATGGGCATCCTCCGCCACATCCAGCAGTGGAGTGACGAGAGCGGGTGCCAATCGAACCGCGTCTTGGCGTTGCTCATCGCTTGCATTCTGGCTCTGGAGCAGGGCGTATAAGACGAGACGCGGCACAACCGAGTCGGGACGCCACTTCTTCCCGACAAGAACAGAAAGCGCTGACGCAAGTATGGTTGCCGCCGCCGGGGTCGCGCGGACAGAATCAAGGTACTCGTCAAGTACTTGAGCCGCTTTCTCCGCACCTTCTGTTTCTGCTGATTCGAGCGCTCCAAGCACTGCGATACCAAGCGCCAGATTGATGGTAGTCTCGGTAGGGCGCAACCAGCCCGGCCGCCCTGGAATCGGCTCCAACCAATTGCCGCTGACAATTTCGTCGAGCCGAAGTGCTGTTTGGTCTGACGAACCGGCCGGGTCTCTCACCATTTCTGCCAGTTCCCGGCTGGAATATCCTGGGTTCTCGCCTTTAATTTCCTCCCAGTATCGAACCGCGACCTCCTGAAGCCACTGTTCCCACTCGCGTTCACTCATGGAACCCCTGGGCTTTATACCCAGCTCGTCCTTCGCATGTGCCCAAAGTAGGCGGCTGGCAGTTGGGGTCCCCTGAAGCGCCGCATCGGCTTTTAAGCGGATGGTTAGCTCGAATAGCCTCGGCACGCGCGCGAGTTCAATTACACCAGGCGGCAAGTCTGCGCGTTTAAGCCCGTGGAGAGCCAGCAACGTGTCGAACTCTCCCCCTTGTGATAGGTCATATCTTCCCACTTCGAGCTTCGTAGGCGGGTAAGAGAGGCGGCGTAGGTCGTGAAGTCGCTCCTTCAGGAAGTAGGTCTGGACTGTGACGATGACCCGAATGCGACCTTTCAACGCGGCCGCTTCGAGAAATTGAAACAGACGCTCCCATTCGAAAGATGGCTCTTGATTGACTCCGTCCACCAATAGCAAAAATGCGGGGCCTTCGGTAGCTGGTCGGTCCAAAAGTCGTGCTACGCGCGATGTCCAGTAGGTGCGGTCGGTTCCCGGTGCCAGGTCATGAAGCGCATTTCCAAGGAATTCGGCGATGTTGGCGTGAGAAATTCCTTTCATCACTTTGAAGGTCGATGAGGGAAGAATAAGGAAAACAGGCAGGGTTTCTAGTCTCCCATGGGCCCAATGAATGGCTGCCCATGTCTTGCCCATCCCTTCATCCCCGTGTACCACCGCTGCGCCGTCTGTGCCCGATTGCCACCAAGACTCTAAGCCACGCGAAATCGATTGACGCTCGATGACGTGTGCTGCGCCACCCGCCACGTTCTGACCCAGAACACTTCTCGACTCAGCCGCATCGCACCAGAGTTTTTCAAAACGCTTTTTTGCGTCGTGTAGCAGCTGTTCATATCCGATAGCCCAGGGCAGTAGTTCCTTCTTAAGTCGCTGCACTATCGGGCGTGCCAAGACTGTCATTGCCTTCGCGGATTTCATCGCCGCTTTGCCGTAGTGCCGCTCAACGATTTCAGGAAAACGTGCACAAACTGCAGCGAGGGTGGGAAGTTCCGAGCTGTCATCGCGCCAGTCAATCACGATGACTGGTACACCGGTTGTCAGGACCTTTCCCTGGAGGCTGTCTTCGGTTTGCTGTGGAACCCCCCGCGTCGAGACAAGTATCCACGCCTCGAGAGCCTTGTCTCGTCTCAGCGCGTCATCGATTTCACCCTGTAAGTTTCGGTCGTCGAGCGGCGATTCGTCGGCATATCTTTTGCATTCAAGTCTTAGGTGCCGGCCAGCGCGACCGGCTGTCCCGGCGTCTGAGCCGTGCTGAAAACCTGACTTTGCAACGGTCAACCTGGTCCCAATGAGCTGTGTGAGAAGGTCGGCGGCAAGCCTTTCGAGCAGTTTGGGGTCGCCCTTTTGAAGCGCTGCCTTCAAGGTCGTCAAATGCTTCTCTGTCATCTTTTTAATTCCGTTAGTTTTGCCTCGTCCGAAAACGAGATTCAATTCGGCTGGCGCTGACCATTAAGCCTCGCAGGAAGCGCCCCTTTAATGATAGTGTTGCCGACAACGACTAAACGGGGGAGGTACCCCTCGCGCAAGGCGCTCAGTTCGATGCAGCGAGTCGCAACGCAACGCTTCGTTATGCGCGGCCGCGGTGGACCGTGCTAGCCGCTGTGAAACAGTGTTAATGGGTCGGCCATATTCGTTGGCATCTTGAACTTGGTAAGTCTGCGACACGATGTGCCTGTCGCCTTTCAATGAGTACACGGCGCCTACCGACGGATGTACGATAGAAGACGTACTTGTGGAACAAAAACACGGACTACACGGCACATCGGATGAGGGGGCTCAACACCTTGCGCACTGACTTTGCTGCATGCAGAGTCACGGCACAACACTCGTGGATATCGTCGAGGTGGACGGGGCGCATGCAAGTACGCCGAAATTGACGAACGGAGGAGCGACCTGCCGCGCTTGCAGCACTGCATTCAATTCTCCATTCATGCGGTCCACAATGTTCTTCGGAACTCCTGAGGGCGCGAGGAGGCCAAACCAAAGGTAAAAGACTTCATTCATGCCGGCCGTGTTTGTAATGGACGGTACATCTGGAAGTGAGGCGTCGGAAGTCTTGCTCGTAAGAGCATAGACAACAAGACCGTTGGTATCAGTACCTCTCATCCTCCGGGTCTTCAGCGGAGTAGTCTGGGTCGACCTGCTGCAGCTGGAGCATCATGTGGCGTCTGGGCCAGTCCGCCTCAACCAGTTCGGGTTCTGCCGGATTCCTCATGTCGAAAGTAAGCAGAGCCGTGACTTCCTTGGTGGCTTTCTCCGAAACCGAAGCGCCACCGAGAGAAACGCCTTCCAGCTCAAATGAAAAATCTGCCTCGACGTCGAGCGTAACCTCAAGATTCGCGGCGACTGTTAACTTGTCATCCGCCAAATCAACTGCGTGCAAGGACTCAGCCAAATCGTCCTCTGTGAACTTAATTTGCGAAACGCTCAGGTCAAAGTTCACTTCATAGCTGTGCCAGGATGGTGCCTCGACTCCCCAATTCAATTCGCTTACTTGACCGGCAAGTTCATCCATCGCTGACCAGCGCTCTTCACGGAAAAACGACACCAACTTCTGCAACATTTCCGCACGAGAAGCATCCCTCTGCTGGAATACGTTGATGGCAGTTTCTAGTGATTCGACACAGCACAACCTGTCGGAGGCATCTGCGAAGGACTTCCATCCCCTATCACCACTCACTAGAAGGACGTAGCGGCCAGTTTGACGTGACCAAGCGTCTAGCGTATTCAAGGCAACTGCGTCCGGGAACTCGCTTTTCTTGGCACCCGAATTCTCAAAGGGGGCTTTCGCAGCGAAGTAATCGGACATCAGCCGCTCAACGCTAACCAGTCCTTCGGCCTTCAGCACCAAAGCCTTGCACCGTGACAGAAAGTCATCGAGTCGCGAAGCTGCTTGATTCGGGACGTTCTCCGTACTTGCTGCTTCGAAGCCATCGGGAACGTCGACAGCGACGTCCCAATGTTCCTCCATGGCTTGGCGTGCCCCGCTGAGGCTGTCTCGCGCTTCCAACATCTTCTTCGTCAGGTGTTTGTGAACCTCTGACCTCACAACGTCCGTGATAAGAAGTGTGCCCGGGTTTTTGCTGAACTGTTCCAGGAGCTTGAGCCATCCACTCTTGAGTCGAAGGCCATGTCCATCGAATATAGAGGTGTCAATGCTGATTGCAGCATTCAGCTTTCGGCCCGCCAGAATCTCGCGCTTGATATCTTCTAGTTTCATTCTTCAGAATTCCTCCAACAGACACAACCTGTAATTTGTCTCACCTCAAGACGGCTACGTGGGCACTAAATACTGTCATTGCGACAGGAAAGCCGTCGAGTCTTATCGTGAAGACAAGTTTGCAGCCGGAAAGTATCAGCCAATTCTCCTGTTGGAATAGAACGGCCGATGCCTGCCGTCCAGAATGGCGTGCTGCGCTGCCATGTTGCTCGGCTCTGGGTTCAACCACGCGTCCAGGTCTTCGCGACGGATGGGTACGACTCAGCGGTCATGACCGGCTGCGGCGACTTCAGCGGGTAGGTCTTCCGTGATGAGGGCAAACGACAAGAGTTCGGGTGCGTCAGGAGTCGTCCAGCAAGACCAGATATAGGCCAAAAGCAAATCCTCCGGGAGCTCCGGCCGAAATTCCAGGGTTGCATTGGCCTCCCGCTCTCCGGGCGCCAGTGGGCGTTGCTCGTAGCGATGCACCTTGACGTTCTCGAAGAACGCGCTGGCGACCACGACGCCGTGCGTGTGACCAAACTGGTTGCGCAAGAACCCTGGAAGGCTGTCCCGGCGAGCGTTGTAGCACCCCGGGAAGCGTTCATCGAAATCGGCCGGCATGCCCGCGGGGCGGCACATGTAGCGCATGGGCTTGAGGACTCGCTTCCCTCCTTCCGAAATCATCACTTGCACGTAGTGGCCGGTGTAGATGCGTGCGTTGGTGCCAGGCGGTTCCCGCCGTTGCATTTCTTCGAGCTTGTCCTGAGCCGCCGCAATCTTTTTCGTGGCGATGCGGACATCGTCCTGTGCCTTCTTGGTGACCTTGACTTCCAGCTTGGCCGTGGCTTCCGCAAGGCGTCGCTGCAGCGATTCAAGTTCAGTGCGAAGAGCGGTTTCGCGTTGCGCCCGCGCCATCAGGATGAGGCCGGATATCTCCTTACCGTCGGACGGGTCGTCTTCAAGAAAGGCGCCCTCGACCTCAGGCGGAACGATGAGGCGCGGCTCGGTAAGCCTGCGATGGAAGAGGTCATAGAACTCCTTCAAACCAATCTGAACGCCAAATTCCCGAACGTACCTGCGGTAATCAGCCTGCACAGCTGCGGAGTAGAACATCTCATCTCCTCTCAAGTCGTGCAGCTCAAGCCTATATTAATTCTAGCCTCCAAGGTGAGCGTTCACTAACTATAATTCACTATAATTGACTCTAATCGGGTAAAAAGCTTTCGTCGGAGCTACTTGTGAACTAACGGCCTTGAATGAAGCGAAGCGCTCGTAGAACCGTCGAGCCGTCTCTAGGGGCGCTCGTAGCGTAGGCGGCGGCCGCCAACCTCAATGACTCGTGAAATCCTGCGTCGTCCTGTGTTCACGACCAACTCACCCGGCAGTTGGGTCGTCAAACGGTCGTTGTACGCCCGCGTGGCGGCACCAGGGCTGACCTCGATACCGAGACGCCTCAGCACTTCAGGTGCCAAGACTTCCAAGGGGCCAGCGGGAATGACCGCCCCGGTCACTGAACTGATTCGGGTCTTGGCGTAAAGACCAACGCCAATCTTGACGAGCACGCCGTCATTGCAAAGCTCACGCAATGCTCGGCTAACCGATGACGCGCTCGCAATATCCTTGAAGTCCTCTCGAAGTAGGACGGGCCCGGAGGTATCGAGGACCTTCGCCATCAACCGGCCTTTTAGTCCAGCCATGGTCGCGCCGGGTCGTAAGGACGCTTAAGTGCCAAACGTGCAGCCTTGAGCAAGGAAGAGTTAAAGCCGACCCCGACATTACAAAGGACGACACGCCCGGATTGGTCGAGAATGCTATCAACAAGCCCCTCGCCAGATAAGTAATCATCGAGTATTAAAAGCGGCTCCCCGTCGTGATTTTCTGATATCCAACGCGTGATGGCATCTAGGCGAGTGGTCCCGTAATTTTGAGGCGCGTCCCATACCCGGTGAAAGGACTCGTCGGTGATATGAACACCGGTCTGTTGAAACAGCCGAACGAAATGCTCCCTGTCTAGGAAGGCCAGCCAACTGGTGGTCATGACCACTGCTGGGCTGAATTCGTCGACCAGCACGTTCAAGTACTTAATACCAGCCTTCGAGAAGACCTTGTCGAAGAGGTCTGCGGGAGCTTGGTCGGGCGCCAACATTGCATTTCGAACTTGTCGCGCACCGTAATGGGTGTTGAGCGCCAATACGTCATCTATATCCAGAAGCAGGACGGGACGAACCATGTCGCTGTTCTCCTTGGGTTCGCCTGCCGCTGAGCAACTGGACTCCTGAGTCCATCGTCGAACCAACTCGTCCGGAGCATTCCGCCCGCCAGTTGCTGCGGATTTAGCCGAGGCCTCCGCCGCGTCGATGATTCGTTGCTGAGCCTCATCAGGCTTGAAAATGGATGGCGAGGGCTTACGCACAGCAATCTCCCAACTTGTCATCGGTGTAATACGCACTCTTCTCACAAGGCAGCCGGGACCAACTGCCTATCCATCTATTGACGGAGCAGGTAGCGGGTCCATTAACTGTCGCCTGGCCATTATTGAAATGGCCTTCTCAATTTTATGCATTTAAGTCTATTCATTCTGAATTTCCGAGTTGCTTAAAATATTTGATTGATTTTTCTATTTATTTCTGCCTATTATTAAGACAAGATTTTTGGATGCTCTGTTAGAAGTCTTTAATAAGCCGGCAGTGTTGATGTGTTTGTAGCGTGTCGTAGTTTTTTTGGAATAAAATTTAATAAAAATTTTTAACTGAAAGGGTGCTTAAACGCCACCGGTTTGATTTAATCGAAAGTGTTTTGAGGGGTTTCATTCGGAAAGGAAAATTCAGTTGGCGGTTGCGTTTTTCCACCGCCCACTGGAGAGGTGTTGAAGTCCGCTGTATCGACAACGGTATTTATCTCGCCGGAAGCAGTCCGACTCGTTGCTGTCCCAGCTTCCGGCGTCTTCGGTCCGAGAAACAAGCGCTGGGAATGTCTGCCATACCGCGTCGAAAGGCTGTCGGAGGCGAATGCTGGTGGAATAAAAACACGGACTACACGGCACGTCGGAAGAGGGGGCTCAACACCTTGCGCACCGACCTTGGTGCAAGCAAGAGTCACGGCACAACACTGGTGGAAATCGTCGAGGTGGACGGGGAGCGTGCAAGTACGCTGAAGTCGACGAATGGAGGGGCGACTTGCCGCGCCCTTTGGCCCTGAAGCTTTGGGCAAGCCACACGCCTCGGTCCCATAGGGGGGCTGGGGGGTGGCTTGCCCCCTGATGAAAGTTCTTTAAAAACTGCATTTAGAAGTTCTTTAAAAGACTTCTACCTTGGGTAGTACTTTCAGCGCGCGTGACCGCGCGCGCCAAGGTGAGCTTGAATGGGGGCAAGCGTCCCTGGTGCTGCGTTGGTGATGTGCCGAAGAGGGCGTTCGGCTCTTACCCGAAGTCCCTGCTATCCGCCGCCAGCCCGGCCACTGGCGGCGGCTGGATGTCTCTGCCGCCATCAACGGCGTTGCGAACTACTCTGAGCGCTTACCGCTGAGAGCCGACCGGCACGCAAGCGGTCGTAAACCCTTGTCGCAATGCTCCGCGACCTAGGGCGCGAGCCAACCTTGATAAGTGCCGCCCTCTAAGAGAATTCAATCTACAAGACATTGGGGATGAGTATAGGTCTTGTCAATAATTTTTATAAAAGTGTATATTGTTTCAATCAGTGGTGGTGTTTATAATCAGGTGTATAGCAGCGTCGTAATATAATATGCGGCATATTTGCCCTAATATGCCGATGTTTCGCTCTTTTGCAATTGGGATTATCTCTGTGTGGGTGATTTGTTATTCCTGAAAATGATTGCAGGCTATGAGCAATCACAAGGAGTGCAATGGGCACTGACGCAGGTAATCCTAGAGAAATTCAAGGCAATGAACGACCAAACTACGTCAAGGTCTATGAGTATCGGCTAGACGAAAAGGACGAGTCTCTTGCCACGAACCAGATGGCGTTGGTATTTCCTCCGCCACGCTCGGACGCAGAGGTCTACAGGAGGCTGACTAAAAGCCGGAAAAAACGGCCAGATGGATTTTCATCTTGGTCGATAGAGGAGCGTCTAGAACTCCTCGAGTATCTAGATGAATTCCACCATGTATTTCAGGACCAGTTGGTCATCCTTCATAAGGTTGTTGCGGTCATTCGTAAGTCTTTTTCGAGTCGGAACCCAGCTAATCCCAGGGTCTACAACGCACTTGTCCGAATCATGGCCGGACAAGAAGTCAAGTTGCCGCGTTTATCCGAAGCGGGAGGGGGAGGTGGACTCGGCATCATCCTCTCAGGCATCACCGGTGTGGGAAAGACTTCCTTCATCGACCGCGTCAAGGCCTATATTGGTGATTACGGGCGATTTCATCAGTCACTGAATGGTGAGCCGGCTCAGTGGCCTCAACTGGGTGTCATTTGTGTCGCGGCGCAAAAGACGTGGGCTTTGACCCAAAAAAGGATTCTGGCTGAGGCGGACCGGCAGTTTGGACGGGACTACTATCTCAAGAGAGAGCACTCCGCGACCGGGCCGAGGCTAGTAGCAGCTGTTCACGGCGCGTTGACCTCCGGATTCGCTCCTCTGCTCATCATCGATGAAATGCAGCGCTTGGCGAGGCTGAACCCCACTGCGGCGTTGGAGATTCTTCAGGGCTTGATTGACATGATGGGTGAGTTTGGAGTGCCGGTGCTCCTCGTGGGCACGGTCCGCGTGCGGGTACTGTTGGAGTTGTTTCCGGCCGAGATGGACAAGTTCACCAACGGCGGTATGTTTGAGATGCTCCCGCTCAACGAAGCCGACCCTGACGCGCATGACTTCGTGGAGACACTGAAGGAGCAATCAGTGTCGTTGACACCCATCGTCTATCCCGTTGACTTCGTGAAGATGCTTGTTTTGTATTCCATGGGCGTCAAACGCATCATGCGCGAGTACATGAAGGTGATTTTCACACGGCACGCGAACGACGAATCCGTTGTAGTTGACGGCGCGCTGATGAGAGATATCTCGCTGAAAGAGCTCGCGAGATTTCAGAAGTCGCTCAGTGTGCTCCGCAAGGCGAAGCTTGGGATGCGCTTGAGCTTCAGCGACCTGCAAGCATATGAAGACTATCTACCGCCAGACACATCCAAGAAGTCTCAAAGCCGTGCAGAAGTCCTGACCGAGGCGCAGTGGAGGAGCGCTAACCACACTTCCATCATCGATGACAACTCACCGGACATCGATGTGGATGAATTCCTGCAGCTGGAGGCAAGGCTGGTGGAAACGATGGCGCAACACGAGCTGAATGACACAGTGAAAGCAGGCGAGCAAATCGCCACAAAGGCAGAAGCCAAGAAGACCGGAACAGCGCGCACGGGTCAGCCGGCAAGTAAACGCAAACAACGCGCCAAAGAACAGGTCGCGAAAGTTGCGAAGGTCGTCCCCCTGGGCCAGTATTTCAAGGAGCCAGGGCCCCGTCTCGACGGTATCGACCCCAGCGACATCCGATGAGTAGCCTTTCCCACGTCTCAGCAATCCTGCCCCCACGCGTTGACGGCGAGGCGTTTCGCAGCTACTACGACCGGACGGAACTCCTGAACCAACCCTATGCCGGCGCTGTTTCGATGCGGCCCCACTCCTCGCGTTGGCCCAAGCCGGATTGGTGCTTGCCAACGGGACTAGGGTGGTTTGCCGATACCTACGGAGAGGTTCTAGGGTTGCCGGCAGCGACGGAATGGGCAAGTCGTCACACGCTCGCGCCTTACTTTCAAGCCACCCTAGGCACCTCTCGGCGCGAACGATTCATCCAACGGCTTGTGTCGGTCTGCCAGGGGCCTCGCAGACCTCTTCTCGCGCTGACCGCGACGGAATGGTTCCAGAAGGTTCCGGTACTCTGCCCGGAATGCGATGAGCACTCCATTGCTTCCAAGGGAGTCTCTGTCGTACTGCGGCACTGGCTCCTCCCGTTCATGACGCGATGCCAACTGCACGATGTCGCGCTTGCGGAGTTCCCGTCGTGGACGCCAGCGGAACGGGGAAGGGCAGTTGCCATACCCACGGTAGTGGGCAAAGCGCATGGTGGCCTGGAGGTGACCTCACTCTCAACGGACGTCTTGCTGAACAACACCGAGCCACTTGGTGAGCTTGGAGGCCTGCTGCAAAGCCGTGGGTACACCACCAGAAACGGGAGCCTGCGACGGTCCCGTATCTGTGCGCTTTTGGCGAGGTACGCGTGTGGACGCTACGAACATCCTGAACTCAGCTCGCTGCTGTCGTCGGAAAGCAAAGTCGCGCGATGCCTCGGGCCTCTCTGGAACGCGCGTGGCACTCTTCATCCGTTGGTTGCTCAGATTCTTGTGTCGGCCCTGCGCGATGAACCAGTAGTCGAGCAGATGCCCCTGTGGCCTTTCCCCGCCGCGGCACCAGCGGTTGATGTGGAAGCGCTCAAGGCTGCGTTTTTAATCGCGCCGTCGGCAGTCGTCGCAGCAAAGCTCGCGGAGGTTTCTGTGACAACCGCGGTCGTTTACGCACAGGCAGCGGGCATTGACATTCGACGTCGGCCGAAAGTGTTAAAGGAAGACCTTCGTACCGCTGCTCTGCTGCAGCTTGAGAACGGCCTTGACATAGCGGACGTCGCTGCGGGTTGCGGGCTCTCGAATGTTAGTGTGTACCGACTCTTGGCGGCAAACCCTGGCCTTCGCTACAGGCGAGAGGCTCTGCTTCGGGCAAAAGAGACGGAGCACCGGAAAAGCGCATGGCTGCGCTTGGCCCAAACTCATCCGACGTTGCGCCTTAAGCAGTTGCGGAAGTTACAGCCCGCGACCTACGCTTATTTATATAGATGGGCCCGCGAGTGGTTGGTCGAGAACCGTCCCACTGTCTCACCAACCGCAACAAGAAAGCCATCCCCTTCTCGGTCTCCGGATGGTACAGACTTCCTGCTCGCGCGCCGAATCATGCAGGCCGCACAGGTTGAACCCATGGACATGGCAGGACGGAAGACTGCCACCAGGCTGATGGCCGACGCGGGTCGACGCAATGGTCTGACCAAGTCATCGTTATTTGCCGCAGCTGCATTGCGCGCGCGGGCGGAGTCCCTGTCTGCATTCGTTTTTCGTCGCCTGAGTGCGGCCACTGCCCATCTGCACAACAACCAGTCGCCTATCGCCATCTGGCGAGTGGAACGGCGCTCGCGCCTGCGCCTGGAAGTCATCGAGAAATCGGGCGTCCGGCCGGCGGAGGTCATCGCAGCCACCAAGGCCGCTGCATTACGGAGGATGTGACCGTGGCATCGCGTTCAATGACCGGCATGTTTCTAGTCTACCGTCCACCGAGGCGCAAGAATGAACACATTCTGGGCTACATCTACCGGGCGATGAATCTAGGTGGGCATGTCCGAATGAAGGACCTTGCGACCACGCTGGTGGACCGCCAGACTATCCAGCCTCCCTGGACGGTGGCGAGCAATCTTCGTCGCTTGGCCGAGGAACTTGCGCCAGTCTTCGTTGACGCTGAGACAATCCTTGCTGACCATACCTGTCTTCCGGCCCATTTGCCCTTTGTTGCAAACAAGTGGCGCGAACCCCTGATGGCTCACGTACTTGACGGGAAAAAGCACCCTGGCATCGCCGCGTCGGTTGGTTTGACCGGAAGAGCAATCGTCACCATGCCGCGGATGGCGGTCTGCGCAGCCTGCATGCGTGAGGACAAGCTGGAGCATGGTTTTCCCTTCTGGCACAGGGAGCATGCCGTTGCGGGTATCGGCTATTGCCCCCACCACCGCATTCCACTCTTGGTGGGATGTGGTGCTTGTCGTTTTTCTCAAAAGGACGGTCGAACGCCTTTGATGCCTCGCCCACGTTGCTGGTGCGGTGGACAGCTTGGCTTCGTCCATCCACCGGTGTCCCCATTGGAGGGCGAAGTGCTGTCGAGGATGTCGGTATACGCACGCGAGCTACTCGATGGAAGGCTTGAGGGGCGGACGGCGGAGGCTATTGGCGCATATTTCCACTACTGCGCCCACCAAGCGGGTTTTGCGGATGGCACACGGATAAAGTCGCCAGCTTTGGGGCAGGCCCTTGCCTCCTCATATAGCCAGGACGTTCTTCGGCGGATGAATGCCGAGATTGACGGTACCGGTGGTTGGCTCGCGCTGGTGATGGGGCCGAGCCAGGCACCAAATGTCTTGGGTAGAAATTTGTTGCTTTTTGACTTTTTCGGGAAGCGTCTTCCCGATGAGGAGGACTTCGCGAAGGCGGAGGCACATCGGGCGGCGATGGCAGAAATGCGACAGAAGAACCGTCAACATTTAGGTTCAACTGGCAACGCAGTGCAACGTGGGGCTGACCGCGAAGAAGTTCTTCTCTACCTACGAGACCATCCCGGTGCCGGTCGCACTGAGCTCCTAACCGCGCTGGGACGAACGATTGTGCGAGTACGGACTTGCGATGCGGAATGGTATGACGACCTCGTCCCTTCAGCAGTCGGCGAACGGTGGCCTGACCACGAAAAGGGCAGCAGCGGTTACTGGAAAGACTTTGATGAGCGAACATCGGCCCACGTCTATGCACGCGCTAAGGAACTGCGAAATTTCCCTGGTGGCTATCCCAAGTCGATTTCGAAAGCGGCGCTACTGAAGGGAACGCCTCGCGCGAACGAAATCAGTGAGCGTCTATTGCAGACCCTTCCTATGACCCGCCAGGCTCTCAAGCTGTCCATCGAGTCGACCAAGACATTCAAAGTCCGGTATGCAATTGCCATCCTGAATCAACCGGAACGGGAGGGAGTTGACAGGGTTCGAGATGCGCAGAGCCGCACAGGTCTCCCGTTGGTGGAGGTTCACAAGTTGAATTTCACAATCACCGCAAGGGAGGCGTCGTGACGTTGCGATGGTGCTCGCAGCGGCTGCTTGCGTTCGACTATCTCGAGTTGCCGATTGACATCAACGGAATACCGGCGGGACCGAATTATGTGCCGTTCTTGACCATCGACGAGATGCGGTCTTACAGAAGTCTGAGAGGCGGACTCCAAGGGGTGTGGTCAAGTCGAATGCACCAGCTGGGAGCGTTGGAGGAGATTCACGCCTTCATGGCGTTAGAGGCAAATCCTTACATCATGGATGTAAGAGAGGGTTATCCCATTGCCACACCAGACGTCGTTCATGACATCATGGATGGCAGGCCGGTGAGCAGAAATCGTGTGATGACCATCGACTTCATCATCACCCTCAGGCCCCGCAATTTCGGCGGTCCGCTGCGCTACATGGGCCTGTCTGTAAAGCCCGCCAACATCGCTGAGCGGCCCCGCGGAAAACGACGCGCACAGAAGGAGGAAGGCAGACTAAACGACATCGGCTGGGAATGGGACTATGTCACTATCCCATCTGCGATTAAGGTCGCCAACCTCATCAAGCTTCGTCATTGGGCGAAGGCATATCCCCTTGACGACGCTGTGCGTGATGCGGCTCAGCTTGCCGCGTTGTTCTACACAACCACGAGCACCAAAGACTTGGATGGTCAACTGGCCATGCTGGGCAGGCGCCTTGGAATCGCGCGAGAAGACCAATACTTCGTGTTCGCGGGCGCGTTCTACCTGGGCTTCTTGTCCTTGAATCATGAATATAAGCTTGATGAGCACCGACTTCCGGTGCTGCAATCCCCGGCGCGCACCATGGGTGGGTGGCAATAGTGGAAGACGACTCCGTACACCCTCCAGCCGAAATTCTGTTCACGCCCGGGCGAATTTACACGCACTATGGTCGCTGGCCGATACTGATGCGGCTAATTTGCCTTGATGTCACTCGCGACGAACTGATATGGAAGCAAGTTGCAGTGAAGTGGGACCGGGTCGAAAGGTTGGCCACCACGATGTCACGCGAAAAGGCATTGAGCCTCGCTCGTGACGGAAAGATTGTGGAGGAGCCTGACTACATCCGACCAAGCTTCATGTCTGACACGGACGAGGACTTGCTCGCGTCATCGGGCAAGGAGCTGGAGGCAGCACGTAAGTGGCTCAAAACTCGTGACGAAAACTATGAACTCATCAAGGACCTAGTCTCCGATGGGTTGGGAAGAAATCATTGTCCCGAAGTGCTCGCACGCGCGTACTCACCGAAGACGCACGCAACGGTCGTGAGCGCGCATGCAACGAGAATGGGCGTGAAGCGTCTTGTCATAAAACGGTTGTTGCACCGATACGTTTGGTTCGGTATGGACAAGAACGCGTTGTTGTCCCTCGATTCCTTTAAGGGCACCAGTGGCTCTTTCACCCGCGTCTACGACTCTAAGCCAGGACCGGCAAGCGCCGCTGAAACCGTGTATGGCGAGAAGTATCGGGGTCGAGCGCGGCGGAAGGCGGACCTTGTCAACATCGCTTTAGCCTTGGACCGCTTCTATGTGCGATTGCGCATGACCTTGCCGGAGACCTACGAGAAGTTCTGTGAACTGTTCCACTTCCAGGCCAATGCTGAAGGCTACCATCAGATTCGAGAGAAGCACATCCTAAGCTTTCGACAGTTTGAGCTCAATGCGAATCTCATCATTAAGCAGAATGCCCTGGACGCGCGGCGAGCCAGTCACAAGGACGCAATGGAGATGCAGGAACGTCGCGGACATTCCACCGACCTCGCTCCGGACGTGGCCAGTGTTTATGACATCGACGCTACGCCGTTCAACAAGGAACTGGTGTCAACCTTCAAGGTCGACGAAGAGTCGTTCAATATTGGCAAGGCCACCGTGCTTGTCGTGTTCTGCCGTCGCAGCAGAAAAGCCATGGGTTGGCACATCTATGTCGGCAACGAAAGCTGGCGCGAAGGTTACCGGCTGGCAATCTTCTGTGCCTTGACCTCCAAGAAAGAGCGTCTTGAATGGCTTGAAATCCATGAACCGGACGCTTGGCCTGACCATGAAAACGTTGTGCCCTCGTTTATATACGTGGACGGAGGTCCTGGGGCGTCGAAGCTTGGGCAGTCGGCGATGGACCGACTAAATATCGACTTCTTCAAGTCGCCTCCTGACACTCCTTACTGGAAACCATTGGTGGAGGGAGGGCAAGGACACATGCAAGACGCCCAGTCACATACGGGCGGCGGATATAAGCGCACAAACCTTGCTGCTGACAAGGCCCAGAAAAGATTGGCAAAGCTCTTTGCTTGCGACACGCTCATGGAACTCGAGAGAGCAGTGGTCCAGTGGCTGATTGACTACAACCGCGCACTTCGAGACGAAACAATCTTGACGTTCGACATGCGGCGTGACGGCGCGCGTCCCTCGCCAGACGGAGTCTTTTCGTGGGGCATAAACCGTATGGGAGGCGTGCAGAAGCGTTTGCTGCCCGAGGCGGATGTCTACGAGCAGTTACTCGAGAGGGGGGACGCCGAAGTCACCGTAGACGGAATAGCCGCCCTCGGCGCGCGGTACAACTCCGACCGACTGAGGCTGTATCGTTTGCTCATGGGCAAGAACGTGCGGGTGGACTATGTCTTTCATCCTTCCAAAATCAACTTCGTCTATTGGCGGACACCAGACGGCGTGTTCGATAGGCTTGAACGGGATAGAAAGGGCAACGAGGACGTCGGGATTGCCTACGCGCTGGAAATCGAAACTTACCATGTTCGATTGGCTGCCAAGAAAGAGAAAGCGCGGAAGGACGGTAGGCGGAAAACAAAGGACGGTACGCGTATCACCGCTCGACAGCGGAAGCTGATGCTCGATACGGCAGGGGTACTGCCGCGGAAGCAACGCAAGGCGCCCTCGAAGGAGACGCGGGGCGTCCGCGCGATTGAAGCTGCGTATCAGCAGGCAGCCCGTCCATACGACCATGTTGAGAAGGCGGCCCCTCAACTGAACGTGGTGCCGTTTCCTATACCTACTGAGACGCAGCCTGACGCCCTGAGGCCTAAGAAGGAGCATGAGGATTCGCCCCCAGCTCAATCGGGCCAGCCGGCGTCGCTTCCAACAAGGCCGCCGAGCTCCAAGCGACCCAGTGCATCCGAGCTCTTTCGGCTTAGTCGGACGAAATCCCCACCGCCTGATGAATGAGCGTGGGAAAACGATGAAAAAAACAGGTAAAGGTTGGGGGGCAGAGCATCAAACAAGGGGAGTCTTCGCAAGGGAAGTTGAGGAAATCCTACCGCGTGCTGCACTAGGTGGTCCGCGATGAGTTTCTTCACTTCGAGCTGCTGGCGCACGGTCAAGATGTACACCGTAGCGCACCAGAGCGCTGCGACCGACCGCGGGGTGCCACAGGACCAAGTTTGGCAGCCCACTTGCAATTTGCCATTGGGTTTCCATACAATGTCTATTGGCGACCCCGGTGCCATGCAGTCGCGCCCCGCGCAAGCGGTGACGGCGAACTCCGGCGAGCAGTACCCCCATGGCCGGTTTCCGGTCCTGAACAAGCCACTTCCTGCAACCCTTGCAGATTCGAATGGCAACGCGCGACACCGCTTCCGAATCCTGCACCTGGTTTGGAGGAAGCCCGTATGGCTTCGGTTACCGTCGTTTCCCAACTTACGCCTGAAGAGCAGGCCGGCCGGCTTCTTGAGTTCGTCCGTGAACAGGGCTGCTCATTGCAGCCATTGGATGGCCTTGCAATTTGCAAAAGCCTTCAGTTGCACCTGCCTACCCACTCAAACATCGCCTCACGGCGCCTACAAGAAGACTTGGCCGCGCGTGGAATCAGCGTGACGCGGTCAGTGTGCTGCGAAGCGCTGGCGCGTCTTTGCGGCGGTCAGAACTGGATGAGGGTGCGCCAGCAGATGCTTTCCCTGGCCAGTCAGCGCGCGCAGGAGGAGGGTGTCCTGTGTTTCTGCGCTCACTTTGCCCGCGAGGATGGAGTGACATCCGAGCCGGTTTTGAAGCTGGCTTTCCACGACCTAACGGAGGCAATTCTCAAGAGCGTTAGCGAGGTGTGGCCCACGACGCCTGCCCTGGCTCTCTGCGCGGTCGCCGCTGGAAAACAAAGCGTGACGCTGGAATTGGAGCACGCAGACGCCCCCTGGATTTCCGTGCGCATCTGGTCATTCCGGTCCTCCGCGAAGTACAGCGAGTCCTCCTTGCCCCTGCTTGAGGACCTGCCGGATTCTGAAGTGCACGCAATGTTGGAAAGAATCGAGCGCACGCTGGAGTACACCCATCCGGGACTGCTCGTCATCGGGGCTACCAGAAGCGCCAGGCTTCCCGCCCATTTTTTGTTCACACCTGACTTGCAGGCTGAAGGGTTCCGACGGACCTGCACGGGGGCAATGGACACTTACATGTGGCTGGGCTCGTGCGAGAACGAGTTTTCAGCGGTGGGTGACGGAAGGTTCACGTTGAACACGTCCGAGGGCAATGTGGTGCTGCAGCCTAAGTGGACTTCGGAACAAACCGGCGCGGTAGAACGTGGACCACTGGACGCACGGCAACTGCAATCGATTCTGAATCGAACCTCGCGATTGCGTCGCGTGACCGGATTGAAAATGGTCGAGTTCCTCGGGCAGCACGCGGGCGGCCGCAGCACTCGGGAAGCCGGTGACGCCGGCGCGCAGCAACTCGACGTGCAGGCAATTGCCAAGGGCATGGAGGAGAAAAGCTGGCGCGCACAAGACTTGGCCAATGCTTCGGGGTTGCCGCTAAATGCCGTGCTCCGCGTGCTGCGCTACGGGTACGCCCAGGTGGAGCTAGTCCCCAAGCTTTCGAGCGCGCTCGGTATCCCCGACCCCAACAGGCTATTGGCCGAGGAAGAAGCCGACCAGCTTGGACTGCGCATCGACGACGCTGAGCACTTCATTCGCGTGCTCAGAGACACGCACATGTGGCGCCTGGTCTTGGGCAATGGGCTGCAGGGCGATGAGGAAGAGGAAATCACGGCCATGGCCGACTCCCTTAAAGAGTACGTCGAACTGCTGCAGTTCGAGTCGAGTGTTCTCAAGGGTAATGTGAAGACCAATGACGCTCGACTGCTCGAACCCCTTGATGAACGCAGCATCGTTGCAGATGTGCAAGACCTCCTGGACCAGCTCGGCTCTCGAGGAATTGGAGTGCTCGTCGCGCGCAATGTCCGCTTCATGCGCGGGCAGGGCGACTTTGCTCATATGAACGACACGCCCCTTAACCAGAGCACAGTGTTCTTTGAAAAGGTTGCGCATTTGCAGAAACCGGCCGTCTTTTCGTAGTTGCAGCTGTTGGCCGACAAGTTGGCGGCAGTTGACAGTAATTAGCGGTTCAGCTGAAAATTGCATCGCGGTTCCTAGCCGAACCGTAGGCAAGTTGGCGCCTGTCAGTGCACGCTAGCTCGGAGGCCAGCCCCCGAGGACCGGCAAAGCCAGTTGGTATTTCTCATTCCCGGCTCGGTGAACTCCAGGAAAGCCGGACAACGCGTGCCGTCCTCTGATGCTTTCCAAGGAGCTCATCAGTGTCATCTATTGCCTCCGACGCGGCAGACGCCGCGCAGCCTTTGAACGACGAAGCACGCGCAGCAGCGCTGTGGACGTTCGTTCACCTCAAGACTCCCCGTTTCGCGAGCAAGGACGCCCTTCAAATCGTCCGTGAACTCGACCTGCAAGTCGGCGAGGACCCGAAGTCCCTTGCCAGCCGCCTGCGCAGAGCCCTGGCCATTAAAGGGGTAGCCCTCAAGCACACACACGCCTTGGACGCCGCATCTCGCCTGCTTGGCATGGCCAGCTGGCATGCCGGCGGGCACCAGGCGGTGCGCAAGCCCCTTCAGCTCCGGTGTCATTTCCCCGGCTTCGACGGCCCTCTCTCAACTTGGAGTGAGGCGATGAAGGTGTTTGGCGACTACTGTGAGGGCGATATTTCCGCCGGCGGAATGTGTGTTTACCAGTTCGAGTTCGGACCGAACTCAGTCTCGATGGACCTTCCCTTCACTAACGCGCAGGATAGCGCGGGCCGGACTGTGCCCCTCGTGCAGGTACTCTGGGAACCCGGGGACCATAAACAGCTGCACTTGGCGATAGCTGCGGTTGAGGGGTTGAGACGAAAGCTGGAAGAAACGTCCCGTGCAGTGGTTGACGGTTTGGCGGCCCCGCAGTTCTGCCTACAGACGCCACATCCAGAGCCGGCCTTTGAGGACCCGCTCAACTCGGAGCTAGTCGTCGTGGATGTCGCGCCTGGGGCCTCATATTTTGAGGAAATCGCTCGCGGCGATGAAGTGAAGTGCTGGGCTGAGCTCGAGGAGGTCTTCAAGAGGTCTGACTACACCGCGAATGGTAGCAACTGGGTGACGCACCGACATCAACTGCAGTGGTCCCTCAGTACCTTGCGCACCTCCGGGCCCGCACCCGTGCTCGTGACCAGAACACTCACCCCCGAGGAAACAGGCCGGTTGTTGCGACGGTATCGGAACGCAGTGCGGGCGGGGCGAAAGTTCTTGCAGCAAGACAACGTGAAACGGCTGGAGTCGCTGCGTGTGGAAACACTTGGCGTCGACGTGGACTGGGAGCGAGTGGGCCTGGAGCTGGCCCGCACCCGCCTGAATTGGCAGCAGTTTCTCGAAACACTCGGCGTCCGCGGCCGTCGGCCCAGTCGCCTAAGTACGACCGAGTTCTCGAAGCTTGTGGCCCTGTTGGATGGGCCTAGTCCCCGGGAACTGATTCGAACCCCAAAGCGTCTTGAACTGGTTCGGCTTGACGACGACAGCGTTCTTCGTGCGCTGGTCTCCAGGGTTCAGGACGTGGTCTATGAAGTTCCGCGTCGCATGGACGAAAGATTGGTTAAGGCAGTGGACGACGCCGTGAACATGTTTCTGACTGCCTTGCGGATGGACGTGGAGACCACCGAAGGAATGATGCTTCACGGTTTTCCCCGCAGCGGTCCTTACCTTGTGTATGCCAATCAGGGAAAGGAACTTCTCCAGGAGTTGACTAAGTATGGCCTAGTGGCATATGCCGGCCTGACTACTCGCGTCGAAAGCCTCAGAGTAGGGGAATACCGAACTGCGAAATCGAAACCGTTGCGTTTCGACCGAGTGCTGCTCTTGGACATTGAGTATGCCGAGCTCGTGGGTTCGCGGGGAACGGAAAACACATTCTCTGGTTCGCCAAACGGTGGTGAGAAGGAGGCCAAATGAGCTCCAAGACCACCCGAACCGCCAGCGACATCTTCAAGAGAGGCTTCAAGGAGCCTTTCCTCCGCTCCTCCGAGCGGCCCTTCGTCAAACTCCTGAACTGGTACACCGGCTTCGGCAAGACCTACACCGCCGCGGTATTCAGCATTGAACTGTTCATCAATTGCGACGTCATTCCGGTGTTCATTGCGCCGCTGCAGTCGCTCGTCGCCGGATTCAGCGATGAGGTGAACCAGCACCAGAAGTCTCGCGACTATGCTGACGAAATCGAGGCTGCTGTGCAGGACCGCGGCGCTCTCATCCCTGTGCACAGGCTGTACTCCATCGAGTACCACCTGAATGACAGGAGCTTCTTCAAAGCCTGTTTGGCGCTCGTCGCGTGGCTGGACGGCCATCGGGAGGTCTGTGCCCGGATGGAGCAGTCTTCCAAACACGCGGAGACGGACAAAGGAGTCCGGGCCCGGCTGAACGAGCTTCGCCAAAAGTCGGCTTTCTGCGAGCAGTCGTCCTTCCTGGGAATGTCGCCTTCAGATGACACCTACGAGGACACGCGCAGCGCCTACATCAAGGCCGCGCAGCGAGCCCGCAGCTTGGCTGACAGTTTCGTCTGGCGATTGATTCAGCTGGACGTCGAGACCCGCGCGCAGACGCGCGACGAGGACCGACTAATGCGTGCTAAGGAAATCGGCGAACTCGTTCGCCGGCTTCACCCGCTGCAGTCGTTCCTGGACAATCCCGGCATCATCGTGAGCACCGCGTCCAAGGCGCAGGTTGGGCATAAGGTGTACGGCGCCGACGGCAAGGGCGGCTTTAAGGCGCACAAGTTCGACAACTTGCCGTTGTTCCTTGAGGAGTTGAATCGGGACGACAGCCTCTTCGGTCGCATGGTGTCACGCCGGCCGGATTCCGCCCGCGTCGTCACCTTCGTTGACGAGGAAGAAGACTCCTACTGGTATCTGTTCGACCAGCGCAAGTCAGTCGTCAATTCCGGCGGTCGCAATGACCTCAACCTGGTCATCTCGGAGTTCTTCCAGTACTTCGACTTGAAGTGGCCAATGGCCTTTGAAAAGCTGCGCCGGGACGGACCCAACGACCGGGCGCTTGCGACTAAGGTCTATGAGCATCTGGAACAGTTCGCCAAGGTTAGCAAGGTCCTTGACGACGAATTCGCGATGGAGGTGACCCGAACCTCCGCGAAGTACACTCCCGACGCTCGCCGCGTCGAGATTCTGCGGAGTCATCTGACCGCCCAGTTCCCAAACACAGCGAAACGATTCGATGACACGGAGTTGCTGGCAGTTTTGAACCAACTGCATGACCGCAACGATGCCCACGCGAACTTCAAACGTTTCCGGCAGAAAGCGCGGGTGCTGCAGCGCATTCGAGACTACATCCTAGAAATTACGCGACCGGGAGCCATCGCCTACGAGACGTTTCTCGACCTGTACGACCTGGTCGCGGACAAAAAGTTCTTCACCATGAGCCGGTCCACCTACGGTGAGGTCCTGGACCAGCCGGGGCAAACTTTCTTCACAGAGTCAGCCAGTGTCATGGACACGGAATTCTTGAGGCAGGTTCAGCTGACGAAAGACACGGCCCACCAGACTATCCGCCTCCATTACCACGACGGCGACATCCCGGCGGGAGCCTACACGCTCTTGGACTACTTGAAGCTCGTGGTTTTCATGGCCAAAGTCCTGGCGCAGACCAGTGGTGAAGACGCCATCGAGATGTCGAAGACAGACCAAGAACGCTACTCAAACCTGGACCGGTTCCGCCAAGACGTGCGACGGCTCTTCAAAAGCAAGGCCGCTAGCGAAGGTCTATCGACCGACTCCAGCGAAAAAGAGCTGCTCACCGATTCTTTCCTGTTCCAGGACACCAAGAGCGTGGTGACTCTGGAGGAGAGTCGGGTCCAGGCGGAGGAATACAACATGGATGCTGATGTCAGCCTCACGTTGACCATCACATCTCTGCGCGCGACCCCTGAAGAAGACATTGTTCGAGCCCTGGGCCGCACAAACGGTGTCTACCTGATGAGCGCGACCGGCGGGCTAGACTCCGCGTCGTCGGGTGCCTTCAACACCAAGCAGCTGCGGCGATGCATCGAAGCGCGTGGCGGACACTTCGCGGAGATGGGCGAAGACGAGCTCCAGGTCGTGTCCGCCAGGGCCGAAGACATGCTTGGAAAGCGGGAGCGGAAGGTCGTCATCCTTGACGACAGTGACCCAGCGCCGAAGTTCGGCGTCTCCAAGGCGTACAAGGGGCTGCTCCAGGTGTTCGAAGACGCCCGTCCGAGGAAGGAGGAACCCGGCTACGCCCAGATGAACCGGCACAAGCGCAGCGAGCTCGCCGGGCTGGTAGCCAGTCTTGACCGGCTCCTCGCCAGCAGCGTTCGCTCAGGGCTCGTCCTGTGCCAGACCACCATGCATGTCAGGAAGTGCCTGATGCGCCTGGCTAACATGAACACGGGGTTCGTCCGTCAAATGGACACGACGGGCGACCACTTCGTCATTCGGCCGCGGGCAATGCCGACGTACAACGAGTACGGCGTGCTGGAAGAGGTGACCGTCATCCTCTATTCTGCGGGCCGGTTCCGGAACAAGGACCGCTCAAAGATAGGGTCGCTGCAGGAGGACGACGACCAGGGACAGTTCAACAAGGAATTGGAAGACGCTCTCGACATCAGCCGTAAGAAGGTCCTTCTGTGGTCCGCCTACGCGTCCGCATCGAGGGGTATCAACTTCCTTACCACGCAAAACGGCAAGGAGCGTGACTTCGAGCTGTTCTGCCTGCTAAACGACCCGTACTACACCCGCCACACGCGCCCGGGCACAGGCGGGTTTTCGATGGAGATGTTCCAGAGCTTCGCACAGGTTCTGCGTGACGAAAACGAGAATTGGTCGGCTATGTCCAAGGGTGACCTTCTGTTCGAGTACTCCCGCAACCGGTGGCGCCGCCTGCGGAAGGAGCATGTCATCGATATCACCCGTACCGTGTTCCAGGCGCTGGGTCGCGGTGAGCGCCGGCCCACCACGCAGATGCCCTGCCAGCAACTCTATGTGAGTTCGGAAGCCGCTAGGATGGTGCACCTGGGCCTACGGCACGCACCGGAGCTGCGCAAACGCGCATCGCCGGCACAGCGCGCGGTGTTGACCCAGCTCGGACGGCACAACATCGAGACTTCGATTTTTCCCTCCGAATATGTACGGGAAACGAACCACCGGGACAGTCTCAAGAAGGCCCTTGTTTTCCGCAAGTTTACGAGCGAGACGCCCCGTCGGTTCCGCTCCGACTCATCCGCCCGCGGTATGTGGGAGCGGCTGTTCGACTCGATGATGTTTACCAACCCGGTGAGGTACTTGGACAAGCTGGCTGCGGCGGGCGTGCCTTCAGAGTACCGCGAGGGTTGCTTCCTCGAGGTGCCAGCCATGGCGGAACCGTACACCTGCCAATACGCGCTGTCCGGTATGTCTGATATCCTGGTCACGGATGCTGAAGACGGAACCGATGCCTACAACTGGATTGGCATGGTCGCCCCTGAAGGGCTAGTGTCGCATCTGTCCTCCAGCACGCAGGGATTCCTGAAGGAGTGGCGCGGCTTCAAGCTCGCGGATAAGACCAAGCGCCTCCTCCCTCAGCCCTGGTTCGTAACTGAAATCATGAAGGGCTACATCGCTGAGCTCGAGTTCGAGCAGTACGTCGGGGCGCAGTTCAACGTTTGGCCTAAAGCGCTTGCCCTGGGCGGCGGTCCGGTCGAGTACCTGGACCTTGCGGCGCATCCTCTCTACGCCCAGCTTTACCAGGTCTTCGACTATTACATCGTCCCCGAGCCGAACGTGCTGGTGGCCGTTGATATCAAGAACTGGGCCCGGAGCACCGACAGCCTGAAGAAGATGCAGCTTCAAGAGGAAGCGGAGGAAAAGCACCAACGCCTCCGCGACCTTCTGCCCGGAACGACTATCCACGCGCTGTACGTCAATCTGTATGGGGCGCATAAGTTTCCGGTGTCGAAGCCGGCTGTCGGCACCATCCGCTTCATGTCCCTGTTCGTTCCCAACACGGGGGTAAATATGTGGATGCCGAACGCCAACCTGCGCGACGCGGTTTTGGGGAAATAATGCCTATTCGCCCCCTTGAGCCGCAGACCGCTGCCGTTGCTCGTCTCAACTCCCTGCGCTTCACGGCGTCCGTTGCCGACACGGCGCGGATGCTCGCGAAGTGGCAGGCCGGCGCAGGAAGCCTACTGGTGCCCATCGCGATTGCGCTACCCAAGGCATCTGAGGAAAAGTCGGCGAAGGGCGTCAGCTACTTTCGAGAGCGCGCGAAACAGGTCCGAGCCCAAATCGCGAAGGAATTGGCCCTCGACCCGTCTTCGGCGACGAAGTTGTCTTTCACCATGACCAGCAAGGATGCTTGGTACTTGGGCCCTCGACCCAAGCTGGACTTGCAGTCGATGCTGAATGCAGTGGCGAGCACGCCGGCCAAGTTCATTGAGCTGATGCTCCTCAAAGAACTCATCGAGTTAGCGTCCTTTGACTCCGAAGATACATTCGTAGGGGGCGGCTTTGGCCCGGGGGTTTATCTTGGCAACACTAGTCAGGCCTCGAAGAAGTTTCTCCACCTTGCCGAAGCTGAGTTCACGGTGAATACGAAGCACGGGCTTCTGCTCTGCGACGTGACCGCCAAGAGGTTCGGTCGGAAGGTAGCAGCCGCTGCCGAAGATGCCGCGGCCACGAGGCTCGCAAACGCTGGTGAAGGCTACCTAGTGGGCGTCACTCGCATCGTGCCGGATGATTTCTTCGAGCTTGATGGCAGGAAGTCGCCCATGGAGGGGTTAAGCCTGGACAGGGACAAGGTACGGCGCACCCGCTTGTACTATTTGAACTTGCTCACGGAGTTCTCGATTCGGCTCTTTACCAAGGCCGGTGTCCCCTTCGAGCGCGAGACTTTCGTCGCTTCGCACTGCGTCGATGACGCGTACATTCCACTGGAGCCGTTGGCGAACCTGCTGCGGCCGTTGATGGTGGTGAACACAACCCCCGACTCCTTGGACCACGATGCGCTGGCCCCGCTCACTCGGTTTCCCGAGTATCTGCCTGGCTACCACGTGGCAGGGAACAAGAAGGCCCATTTCCCAGCGCCGGACGTCCAGGGCGCCGATGCCGTGCCAGCTACGCTTGACCCCGCTTTTAATTACCTGTTTCTGAATGGCGAGGGTGACGAGGACCTGGGCAGCGTCCGCCTTGCCAAGAGCTCCGCCACGCCGGACTTTCTGCCCGTCAAGAAGCAGGTTGCGTACGCCGCGTTAGCCCGTGGCGAAGGCATCGCCGACCCGTACACGGAGGCCAAATTTCGGCATCTGCTCTCCAAACCTGGGGTCAGCGTTGCGATGCAAGGCTTGGACTACAGCCCCCTCGCGCTCGCCAGACTTCGCCCAGGCAAAGCAGACGACGCTGGCGGCCGGCAGCTACAAGAAGCTCTGAAGCGCTGCTTGGTGGAGTTGTCACTCAAAGAAGTACTCCTTGGAAAGAAGGTCATCAAGGTGCTAGCCATGCCGGCTGGCATGCCGACCGAGCTGACGCTGCTGGCCAGCCGCCGTGTCCGGATGACCGGGCGGCAGTCGCCCGAGCAGCTCGTGGCCGCTGTCGATGTGCAAGTCGAGGGAGACTCCCTCTCAGTCATCCGTGTCCGGCGCACACCTTGGGGCGATGCCGGCACTTTGCTCGACCTCGTCTTCGAGTACCCGTTCCTTCAAGAAAGCGGCAAGGACTGGGTTCGAGACGGTCAGTTCTGGGTCGTTGACCGAAAGACGAGCGAGCGACTCACGGTCTGGGCAGGAGCCTTTGTGCCCAAAATCATCCTGAACGACTCTTACGAAGGTATCGAGCACGCGATTGCTGCCCAGGATGAGCACCAGGCCACCCAGAAAGAGGAAGGGAGTCAAGGACGCTTTTTGTCAAAGGGACGGGAGTTCAACCTGCTCCCGTATTACATCTCCATGTTCAAGCCGGAGCATGCCAAGCATGGTGAGCGCGTCGGCCTGCGGATGCCGGTGCAGGACTGCGGGACCTTCGTGCGATTTTTTGTGCCACCAGAAGGCGGGATAAGTGGCGGCGGCGACGCCCTCTCAGGCATGCGGGACGTAATGCACTATGGCGCCGGCGGCGCACTAACGTTGGCCGGCCTTCTGGACCTGCCACTGGTGCAGCTGTACCTACACACGATGACGAATGGGGTGCTGGTCGGGGGTGACAACTCGAAGATGAGCGTCTTGGAGAAGCTGGCGCGGCTGGCGCTGGAGAACTGAGCCGATAGCGAATCTGCAGCTAGTCTGCATCGCGATTCTGGCCTCGACTAGGCGACTTGATTCTACCGGTCCCGCGGAGTGGAAAGCGCCGCGCGAGGGGCTGGGCATCAAGGCGCACCGACGATATTCACTTTCCTATACATGAGGTGCAATCTGACGCCCTGAAGCCTGAGGTGGTGCATGAAGCTCCGCCCACGGCCCAACCGGGCGAGTCGGCTTCGCTTCCAGCAAAGCCGCCAAGCTCTACTCGACCCAGCGCATCCGAGCTGTTTCGGCTTCGTCGGGCGAAAGCCCCACCGCCGGATAAATGAGCGTGGGGAAAGATGAAAAAGGCAGGTAAAGCTCGGGGGTGTGCAGAGCATCAAACAAGGGGAAGCGTTGTAATGGGAGTAGAGGAAAATTTTAGTTAAATCAACAACTTGTGACGCATTGACTCCACTTTTCCTTGTCCGCCTACTCCGCTTTTAATGTTGTCCCGCATTTTTTGTTCTGGCCAATTAAAGTCGTAAACAATGTTTCTTCAGAATAAAGTCGTAAAACTCATAATAAAGTCGTAAAACTAGAAAACGAACTAAGAATAAAGTCGTAAAAGTTGAAGAGAGCTACCGGCTAAAAGTTTCTCGGCGCGAATTCGAATAGTTCGTTACGTAAGGGCTCTTGGAACCGTCGAATTTGCCGTGGATTCTTTACCGGCATCCACGGCATTGGGCAAAGTTTCGAATGACATCTTGAGTTGTAGCGGTCTTTCGCTCACCGCGGGTATCGTTGAAACGCCATCGTTTCTATTCGCGCTAGAGTTGATGCAAAGCACTGACATGCTGTCGCTGCAGCCAACAGCCCTTGTCGATAAGTACGTCCGACGGGGACTTCTAACGAGCATCGCGGCCGATCTCCCTGACCGCATGCCCGACTTTGGCCTCGTGACAATGTAAGGCGAGCCTCCTAACCCGCCCGTACTCGCCTTTATGGAGGTTATCCGGAAGAGTGCCGGTCACAATTTAGCGGTTGGCTTCGATCTTTAATGGATCGATCCAGAGTCAGATTTCTCAGTCCGAAGTAGGTTCTCGAAGGTTAAGTGCAGGGGATGGAGGCGGAGAGCTAGATTCCATTTGGTTGAGGCTCCGAAGGATCATGTCTAGGGTTTTAAACCGTGGGAACCGTCCCACCATCGATCACGTGTTCCGAGCCAGACACTGATGCTGCGCGCGGCGACACCAGGAAGGTGATTAGGTCGGCGACTTCCTGTGGTCTAGCGGGTCGACCGACCGGAATTCCGCCGAGCCCATTCATGACAATCTTTTTGCCGCCTTCGTAGTCCGTGCCCGCTTGGGCCGCTATTCGCTCGACGAACGCAACCGAAGCCTCGGTTTCGATCCAGCCTGGTGAGACGCGCAGAACACGAACACCCTTCGGTGTGACCTCCTTCGACAAGGCTTTGCTGTAGGTGGAGAGGGCCCCCTTAGCAGCCGCATAGGCAGTCGTTGACTCTGGGAGCGGCAGAACATGCTGAATCGAGGTCACGTGCAGGACGACGCCCGATCCTTTTTCCAACATTGCAGGCAACAGCGCACGGTCAAGCCGAACTGCAGACATGAAGTTCAGATTCAGTTCATTGAACCACGCAGCATCATCCAGGGCCGCGAACCCACCAGCCGGAGCGCTCGAGCCGCCGACGGAATTGATCAAAATGTCGACGCCGCCCCAGCGCTCAGCTACCGCGCGTGCCAGCTTTGTCACGCCTTCGGCAGTCGCCAAGTCGGTCTGCACATATGTCACACCATCGAGCGGCTGTTCGGGAGCAGAGCGCCCAGTCGTCATCACCTGCACTCCGGCGTCCTGAAGGCTTTTAACGAGGGCAGCGCCCATACCCTTTGTGCCGCCAGTAACCACGGCACGTTGCCCTTTCAGTTGAAGGTCGAAGCTCATGCTGTGATCTCCAGCGATGCGATCAGGCCGCGTTCCAGGCGAAAGCGGTAGGAAAAATCAATGGGGCTGCCAGGGAAGTTGCCGGTGACCTTGGCGCGGACGATCTGGAAGCCATCCTCACGTTCCGATGCGAACGGAATGCTCGTGGCGCTGTATTTGGCTGATGCCGCGGCCATAAAGGCCTTGATGGCATCGACACCTACATAGGTATGGCCGTCGTCCTTCATGACGGCTTGCGACGTAAAGCAACGAGCCAGGGCTTCAGGCTTGTGTTCGGCCGCGAAGTACGCGGCAACTGGCTCAGGTAGGGTCAAGGTGTTCATGTTGATGGCTCCAGGTGGTTGGTGAAGTCCATAGGATGCACGCCGGTGTAAATTTAGTGAATACCCTAGAATCAGTATGAGCTGTGTAGCTAGGAGTACATAATGCGCGGGGCCGAATTTGCCGAGCTGAAAGCCTTTGCTGCCGTGGTTGAACGTGCGAGCTTTGCCCGTGCGGCGGAGCATTTGGGCCTGTCACCTTCTGCACTTAGCCAGACCATTCGACAACTTGAAAGCCGGATTGGCACACGCCTCCTGAATCGCACGACACGAAGCGTTGCACCATCGGCAAGTGGCGAGCTCCTCTATGGGCGCATAGCGCCGTTGTTTCGGGAAATGGCTGTCGCAGTCGCCGAGGCCAGTGAGGCTGCGGGACAGACCAGCGGCACGCTTCGTATTAATACGCTGGGGATTGCAGCAAGAACCATCATTGCGCCTAGGCTTTCACGTTTTCATCAGGCGTACCCTGACGTGGTACTCGACATCGTGGTCGACGACGCCCTGGCTGACATCGTCGTTGGACGCTTTGACGCTGGAATCCGCGTAGGTGGCAGGCTTGAGAAAGACATGATTGCCATACGCCTCACACCAGACCTAGACATGGTTGTCGTGGCATCTCCCGACTACCTCGCGCGCCGTGGCATACCTAAGACCCCCGCCGAGTTGCATCACCACGCATGTATTAACTGTCGGCTCCAGTTGGACGGGAAGCAATATCGCTGGGAATTCGAAAAAAGAGGGAAGCGCCTCGAAGTAGCGGTGGACGGCCCCGTGGTCACGAACCATGCTGACATTGGCATTGCGGCGGCGCTAAACGGGCTCGGTATCGCCTATCACTTCGAGCGAGATAGCGTGGGTGAGCTTTTGGCCCAGGGACGGTTGGTTCAAGTCCTCGCGGACTGGTCGATTTCGCGTCCGGGTCTGTTTCTCTACTACCCGAATAGGCGACATCGACCAGCGCTCCTCGGGGCCTTCATCGACTGTCTGTTAGATAAGGACTTGGCAGGAGACCTTGGTAGCCCTTGACCGCTCCGAATGTGATTTCAACTCGCCTGTGCGCGAAGGAGCGAAGAATCGACGGGTACAGTGGAAAGCATGTCTTCTGAACCCGTGGCCACCCGCGCGGCAGGCGGAGAAGACGGTGGTCCTCATCACTGCCTGTGTACCCGCCAACGTCTCGGCGTGAGAAGCTGCATTCATCACAATTGTAACGCTGACCTGGAAATAGACGACCGGTCTATTATTTGATAAAATAGCCACCATGGTGACCAAAAAGTCAGATCTAACGCGCAACCACATCCTGATGACAGGACGTGAGTTGGTGCTGCGCAAAGGTTACGGCGGGACGGGGCTCAAGGAGTTGCTTGATCACTGCCAGGTGCCCAAGGGGTCTTTCTATTACTACTTCGCCTCCAAAGAGGCGTTTGGTTGCGACATGCTGTCGCAATACTTTGGCGGTTACATGGAGCGGATCGAGACACTGTTTGCAAGTGAGGGCAGTGGCTATGAGCGCTTGATGCGGTACTGGCGCGCGTGGATCGAGCAGGGAGCGGAGGGATTGGCGGACCGCTGCTTGGTGATCAAGCTGGCAGCCGAAGTGTCAGATCTGTCCGAGGACATGCGGCAGGTTCTGAACGAAGGGGTTGAGCGCCTTGTGGCCCGTATCGCTGCCGTGATTGCCGAAGGGCAACGCGATGGATCCATCTCCTCGACCGAAAAGCCGGAAACCATGGCGCAGTCGCTCTATGCCCAGTGGCTAGGGGCGGCGATTCTCTCCAAGCTCTCCAAACACCACGGTCCTATGCAGCAAGCGCTACGGCAAACCGAAGCGATGTTGCCTCTGACCGTCTCATCTCAAGAATTGAAAAACGAAAGAACAATGAATGCGTAGTGCCATCCATACCCAGTTCGGTGAGCCGGCTGACCTCTTGCATCTTGCCGAGATGGAGATCCCCGAACCAGGCGCAGGTGAGGTGCGCATTCGCACCTTGCTTTCGCCTATCCACAACCATGATCTCTGGACGGTGCGGGGCAGCTATGGCTACAAACCGTCGTTGCCCGCCATTGGCGGCAGCGAAGCCGTCGGCATTGTGGAGGCATTGGGCGATGGGGTTGCTCCGGAGATGCTCCATCGCCGCGTGGCGGTAGCTTCCGTGCATGGAACCTGGGCAGAGTATTTCTTGGCGCCTGCTGCGGGGCTGGTTCCCGTTCCCGACGCCATAAGTGACGAAGCCGCGGCGCAACTGATTGCGATGCCTTTCAGTGCCATCTCGTTGCTTGAGTTCCTGAATGTCAACGCAGGTGACTGGATCATCCAAAACACGGCCAACGGAGCAGTTGGAAAAACGGTGGCCATGCTAGCCAAAGCCCGTGGAGTGCATAGCGTGAACTTGGTTCGCCGTGATGCCGGAATCGAAGAGTTGGCGGCGCTGGGGATCGCCAACGTGGTTTCGACGGCCAAAGAGGGTTGGAAAAAGGGGGTGCACGACCTCACAGGTGGCATGCCTTTGCGGGCTGCTGTGGACTCCATCGGAGGTACTGCCTCTGGCGACTTGGCGGAGTTGCTTGGCGAAAAGGGTCTGTTGGTTTCATTCGGGAGCATGAAAGGGGAACCAATGCAGCTGTCTTCTGGCAGCCTGATCTTCAAGCAACAAACGGTCAAAGGATTTTGGGGTAGCAAGGTCAGCGCGGCCATGCCCGGTGCGCAAAAAGCGCGGCTCGTCGGCGAGTTGTTGCGTTTGGTCGCAAGTGGGGAGCTAAAGCTCCCTACACAAGCGGTGTTTTCACTTGAGAACGTTTCTGAAGCTGTTCAGGCCTCTTTGGCACCAGGCAAAGCTGGCAAAGTTTTGTTGCGCCCATGAAATTAGGTCGAGTTTTTTGGCTGGTGGTTGATGCCAGTTCGGTTTTGACAAGATACCGAACTTTTTATTGCCGTGCGTGCACGGTGGAATGGTTGTAAGCGTTCGTCACGAAGCTACCGATGATCAGCCCGGAGTTGGCACACTGGTAAAGCAGGAACCGGGGCGAACTCAGACTATTTACCAATAGGATTCACCAAGCCAGCGTAACTTGCAGGGTGTCGACGTAGGTGCCAGACGTCATACCGTTGGTGCTGGTCTTGTTGATCCGGCCATAAACCGGCAGGTTCACTGCGGCGCCGGTACCGGGCAAGGTCACGTCCAAAGCGGTGGCGTTGGCGGGGTAGGCGGTGGTCAAGGCGGCGTCGCTGTAGACCTCATAGGGCAGGTAGCTGGTACCCAGCTTCATGGCACGTGAGCCGGTGCCGATGCTGCCGCCTTGGCTAGCGTTGTTGCCGCCGCTGTTCGCTACATGGGAAATGTCCTAGATTCCGTCCAGATGTTCGAGTTCCAAGAAGGGGGAATCGCTCGAATGCGCCTTCAGCGTAACCCCGAGAAACTGGTGCATCTGTCGCTCCCACTGCGCCCCATGCCCTGAGGGGGCATTTCACCTCTTCCCGTTTTAGAACACACCGGCTCGCACGAGGCGGAAAAAAACTGTGCGCGCAGTGTCACAACTTCATCGGCTCAAACGTCTTAGGGGAGTGGGCCGCGATGTGACGCCCACGTTACAGTAAAGGAGAACGTGATTGGGGACAAGGGATCCTCGCTCCATCTGCGTCGCACTGTCGGCGTTAAGCCGCTTTAAGCCGCAGCGTCACTCTGGGCTCAGGCTTACCCAGTGGTCGATCACACGACCCGGGCTGTTTTTGTATCACCCCAGCCGGCGACATTCACCCGCCGCACTGCGAGCCTTCATCGACTGCCTGTTGGACAGAGATTTAGCAGATGAACCTCGCAAACCTCGGAGAGTTAGCGCCAACGCGGTTTTGACCCGTGTCCCCAGTACTGCCTGATCCTTCTTATCCGTAGGACGTTGAGCGTTTCGAAGATTGTGCGCTGCACGGACATGGTCGTCAGACGGCCCGTGCCAGGTCAGAAACGCATTGACGTCAACAGTCAGTTCGCTTGGATGAATTCTGCGGTGCCAGCTACGTACATATGCAAGTCCAGCGGCCGCACCTGCCAATGAAATGCAAACGCCCGATAAGGGGCACCGGGCGTTCATCACCACTCAGGCCCAACCGGGCCTTCCCGTCTCAGCAGCGTGTTCCTGCAGGTAGCAAACGCGAGATGGCAGAAATATCCCGAACGTCGACTATGCCGTTCTGATCGACGTCCGCAGCGGACACGAAACCTGGCTGACCCGCGCGCTTGCCGATGGACGCCGTTGCAGCCGAAAGATCTGAGCACATGACGGCGTTGTCACCGTTGACATCCCCGTAGACGTAGGGCTTGGTGTCGTACGCGTACAGTCTGACATTGGTACCCATCTCTGGACTCGCTGCCGGCATAGCGACGAATCCACCTATAGAGCCCTGCCTTTGGCTGATTGCATTACCGGTATCCCTGTTCGGCGTATTACCGCCTTCTACTTCTTTCAATACGTAGTGCTGGTTGGTGGCACCTCTACCTGTGTACAAGAACATCTTCGTCACGCCGGTTTGCTGGTCTATAGGCGAGTGGAACCACACAGCCTGATCGAGCGCTTTGTCAGCGATTTGCGAGCCCTCTGCGCCATTCTGTTGTCTTGTGATGAGCGAATGACGATCACTGGCGATGGTTCCAGTTGCGCCATTCCCCCTGAAGACGACGTGTGGATAGACATTGGTGCCGTGGATGAAGCTCTGCATCGTGTACCCGTCTTGAGCTGCATACGGCCCTGCAGCGGGGCTCTTCACCTCCTCGAACATAAACTTGAGGTTATCCTGTGCCAAAGCCGGTTCACTTTCCGGCGCATTCGTATTCCTGAAGGGGCGAAGGGTTCCGTCGCTGTTCAACAGGACAGGCGTACGTGAAAGCGATTCAGGCGCGTCGGTTGCTGCGGGTTTCGTCCGGTTCGTCAGTGCATAGGCTTTTGTCACGCCATTTTCTTGGACGATTGAGTCAGCAGATACCACCATGTAGGTTCTGCCAGGTTCGATTCTCTTCACCAGCCGCCAGGCTTTCTCTGTCGTGGCATCCTTGTTCAATCGCAATCCGGAAGGGTTGGTGATCAGCTCCTGCGAATTGAGGATAAGCGTGCTGCGGCCATGTTTCGGTACCGGCTTGAATTCGGCGCCATTGGAAATCTGCAACGCTCCGTCATTCCCATTGACGGCCTTGTACTGCTGGAGCCTGGTCGCACCATCGCTGAAACGCACTTCGGCATAGGAGAATGGTGCTTTCAAGGCGGCGGTGTTCTCAAACCATGAGACGGCCATATTGCCGAAACTCAATACGAAAGTAGCTGTGTTTTCGACTCCAGCACTTTTATAGGCGGCTGCCGGATCAGCTCCTCGTGCTTTCACCGTCACGTGGCAGGGCTTGCCAGGGATAACAGCGCAATCCGACGGGTTGTACTTGATGCTTTCAACCGTGAACCCAGCCGGCAGAGAAACGTTCGAGGCGTTAAAACTGACTTTCTTTGTGGTGGTGGGCACATTGATGTCGAGTGCCGCATGGGCATACTTTCCACCCCATGTCCTGGTGTTAAAAATCTCGCCAGCGTAGGTTATCGTTGCCGTTACACCATTCACCGGCAAGCCTGCATCGATGAGGTACTGATCCGGATTCGCAACGGCCCAGTAGGCTTCCTTGGGCTGACCGACAGCCGACCATGGGTAGCCGTTGGTGTGGTAGCCTGGGTCTGTCATACCCCACCATGTGACTCGGTGTATGCCCTGTTTGTACTCGGGGTGGCGCCCACCGGCACCTCCGGCGTACTCCTTCAGCAAGTTAAACATCTTTGCGTAGTACACGCCCTGAGCCATGAAGATCTCGTTCATTTCAGGGCCATTCTGAATCCGCTGGCCTTTGTCTAAGCCAAGCAAGGGGGCCACCTCCAGCTCGGTTAGATCGACCTTAACGCCAAGGTCAAGATAGGTCTTAATGGTTTTCTCGAAGGCGTCCAGGTTCAGCCGCATGTCCAGATGCCCCTGTGTTCCTATTACTTCGACAAGTGGTCTCGGTTTTCCATTCGCATCCAGCAGGATCCTGCCCCTGCCTGCAGCGGATTCGGCTGCGTACCTCTCGTTGAACTCTTTGACCATCGACGCGATCGCGTTAGCCTTTGACTCTCGTTCGTTGTCGTTGAAGTCGTTGTAGTTCAGGATCGCCGTCGTGTTTTGACGCATGTGGAAGAAAGCGTCATACATGTAGTCCCAACTGTTGCCGCCTTTGGAATAAGCCTGGGCCCAACGGGCCGGCCGCTCTTCAGGGCTGTAACCGCTGCGCAAGGCGTTTCTCCAGTCAGCCGGATTATCCGGGTTGTCTTTGAATGCCTCGTTCACCACGTCCCAGGCGTAAGTCTTGACTGGTTGCTTGTCGAAATGTCCGCCCACCGTTTTGACGTAAAACTCCAGATTCGTCCTAGCCGTCAAAAAATCCCATGGCGTTTCCCATCGGCCTTCAGGCGTAAGAACATTCGCCGCGGGCCACGACGGTGATTGGTTGTGCCAGATCGTCACATGCCCAACGACCTTGACGTCGCGGACGTTGGCTGCCTTGATATCGTTATTGATGCCTGTTGCGAAGTTGGTCAAGAAATCCGGGGATGTGTTGTTGATGCCGCTCCAAAATTGAGGCTTGAGGGCGTTGTCAGGCGTCACGACGTTGAAGTGTTTCAGCGTCATGGCCGCAGTCGAGTTTTCACCCGGCACAACATTCGCGCCGAAATTGGCTGCATTTAGATTGGTGTTGCCAATCAGGAAATAGTCCTTGTAGACATCTTTCAGTGCCGGCCAATTGGCAGGGTCAGAAGGCCTGTCTGCTGCCAAGGCGCTGGTAGTTGGAAATACCACCGACAGAGCAATACATATAGCACTAAGCCTGAATTTGATAGACATTGTTCTCATCCTTTAACGTGTTCTGCCTACGGGAGACTTCCCGTCGAATGTGTTCCTGTCACGAATTGATCAGCACCACCCAACGGGCTAGAGGGGCGTTCGCCGGATCTTGCGTGCACCGAAAACAGCCAACAGCCCGATCCCTGCAAGCCAGAGGCTGCCCGGTTCAGGAAGTTGCCCGACTTGAACGGCCAGGTCAGTCGTATTGACGGCGATGTCTGTAAAACTTGAGTCGAGAAACAGGACATCGGAGAGACTGAAATTGGCGATCCCGCCTTGCACGGCATCAAATGAAAACGTGGCCAGGTCACCGGAACCGTCCACTCCGTTGACCGGCCCGATCAACGTTCCAAACACAAACGTAATGGAGCCGGTAGCACTGTCGACGGCGCCTTCATAAAAAAAGGTAGACCCTCCACTCGGCAGGAAAGAGCCCTCAACGCCGGTGAAGGCCGTCAGCAAAGACGGATTGAAGTTCAGTGTGAATTGATACGCATACATGTCCACCATGTCCTTTGCACTCACCGTGAGGTCAATGCCGGTTGTCGTGGTTGCAGCTGACATCTGTAGCACCGGTGCAGCATGGAGAGGAGAAAGGAACGCTAATGCCAGCGCGCACACACCGACAACACGAGATGCAATAGCCGTTGGATTCAACATGATGATTTCTTTGTTTGATGGGTTGGCCCGACTGCGCTTGGTTCGGGTAGGAATGAAAAAACGCTTGATGGATGCATGAACATGTTCCATTCACTCGCTAACGAATACACCCACCACATCTCGGCGGGGGCCAAGTACTTTCGAATGTTGTCGGGAGGCCTGCGATGTTGCGCGGTGAGCCTCGCGCGTATGCGAGGGAGGCGTCGCCGTGGACGCCACGGTGTCGGTCGGTGGATCGACGATCAATGGTCAGATGCATGTTTGTCTCCTTTTATGGACGTGCTCAGGCCTGTCTTGTCGCAAGCCTTGTATGCGAATCTAGCAGGCCGAAATAGGTGCATTAGTCAGTCGACGCGGCGCATCGCCAATCACACTTTTCGACCGTGAGCCACCTTTTCTCAACGCGCTTGCCCTCTTGCTGAGGCCGTTCTTGACTGAGCGGAAGGCTAAGTGAAGACCCCTTGCTGGTCCACTGACTTTTTCGTTAGCATCCATTCCAAATGCTAATGAGTCCAGACAAGACTACTTGTAAACCCTTGGTGCTAGCGCAAGTCTCGCGATTGCGTTTCAGGCATCTGCAATTCCTCGACATTCTGGGAAAGACGCGTAATTTGCGTTTGACTGCCGAGCAAATGCACATGACGCAGCCGGCGGCAACAAAGGTCCTGATAGATATCGAGGACATGCTGGAATCGCGTTTGTTCGATCGTCTGCCACGCGGCATGCGGCCAAACGAGTTAGGTCTCTTCGCATTGCGTTATGCGCACGCGGCACTGGACGGCCATCGTAAGTTCGTGGACGAATTCAGTGTGTTGAAGCAAGGGGGGCACGGACATTTGACAGTGGGCGCTATTTCGGGTTCGGCGGCACATCTGCTGATTGCCGCAGTGGCCGAGCTCCAGCGTTTGCGGCCCCTGCTGGTATTGAAGGTTCTGGAGCAGAGCAGTGACCAGTTGATCGTGTGGCTGAGCGAGCGCAAGATCGACGTGATGATCGGACGCTTAACGGATGAAACGCAGCGCAACCAGTTTCAGTACGAAAGACTGACTGGCGAAGGACTTCAGATCACCGCTGGCGTGCACCACCCTTTGCGCGGACCCAATGTGCCAGGGCTCATGGAACTGTCGAACTGGCCGTGGATTCTTTATCCGGCATCCACTGCATTGCGCAAAGTGTCGAATGATATCTTCAGTAGCACCGGTCTCTCGCTCACCTCGGGCATCGTCGAAACGCCGTCGTTTCTGTTTGCGCTAGAGTTGATGCAGAGCACTAACATGCTATCGCTGCAGCCGGCAGCGCTTGTCGATAAGTACGTTCGGCGCGGCCTTCTAACGCGTATCGCGGCCGAGCTCCCCGACCGCATGCCCGACTTTGGCCTTATCACGCTGCAAGGCGAGCCCCCAAGCCCGGCCGCACAAGCTTTCATGGACGTCATCCGGAAAATTGCGGACCACGAAATAACGTCTGGCTCGGATCTTGTAATGGGTAGGTCCTGAAGCAATAAATCTTCTTGTTGTGCCACGTAGTGACACGATGCTTTACGCCTCAGTGAATATTGAAACGCAGTGGCGTTAGAGCCAAATTCCAACAGGACGCAGGGCGAGCATCAACGTTGATAGCACCTACTGTGCAACTACCTGTTCTCTGGATGCCAACTTTGTCGAATTGGTATGGCGCAATTCAGTTCGCTGCTTCTCGAACAACCTTCTCGGAAAGGTTTAATACGCCGTGATCAATCTTCGACGCATCGGGCGTAGCTGAGGTGTCCATACGCAATACGGCCTGATGCAGCGTTTCGCGTAACCATACCAGGCCAGGGTCCTGGCTGCGGTAACGATGCCATTGGATTGCCTGATCCATTCGGTCAATGGCAATAGGTGCGGGGCGAATGGCCAGTGGCCAAGCTGCGGCCATGTAACGCGCTAAACGGGCATGCACAGTGGCAATGTATTCGCTGCCTACAACTAGAGCGGGCAATGCGGCAAAGCTATACGTCGTGACAGGGGTGCGGCGTGTGACACCAAATCGCTGAAGGAACCAAGATTCAAAAGACTCACCCCCGTTGGGTGGGCGCATCACCACATGTTCAGCCTCTAGATAGCGATCAAAGGTCAGTTCTTCTTTTGCTAAACGGCTATCGCGCCAAACGACGCACACGAACTCTTCGTCATACAGGGTTTCGCTGGGGTGATCCGGCGAGGTAAAGCCCGATGGAATGACCAGCAAGTCCGCCTCACCTCGTTCCAATTCCCGCTGGGGATTCACCACCTGCGCAAGAAAGTCGAACTGTGCAGTGCAGCGCTGCTCTGTTGCTAATCTCAGAAGGGTCGGTCCTAGCACCAGTTGGGTGTAGTCGGACACAAAGATGCGAAACACACGATCGCTTTTGCTCGGATCAAAGGCCGGCTGAGCGACGATGGTGCTGTCAATTCTCAGCAAGATGTCGCGAACTGCGTCCTGCAGGCTCTCCGCTCTCGGCGTGATTTCCATCTTGCGGCCGATTTGCACCAGCAGGTCATCGTTGAAGTAATCGCGCAACTTCGCGAGCGAGTTGCTAAGGGCCGAGGGACTCAGGTTGAGACGTTCCGCCGCGAGCGTGATGCTGCGCTCGGTCAACAGCGCATCGAGCGCGACCAACAGGTTGAGATCAAGTTTGTTAAAGCGCATTTTTTATAGAACTACCGAGGGGTAAACCCTCGATCGTTTTGTCTCATCGAATCGTGAAGTTAATGAAAAGGATTTTTCTGAATCATTGTCGCTAGGTAACCTCGCGTCAACTCGATTTCAAGAAGAATCTGGAGACAAACGAATGGTCATAGACCAGGCGGAGGGCGCGCTTTTGCCCGCGTTTTTTGAGCCTCACGTTTTGACGTGCGGCAGGAGCGCAGCATGAGCTCAATTCGGCGGGTTGCCATCGTCGGGGCAGGCCTTGCCGGCCTTGCGTGCGCGGTGGCGGCGACCAGAGCCGGTATTGCCGTTGACGTGTTTGCTGCGGAGTCCATTGGAAGTGCAGAAGTTTTCCATCTGGATGCAGTACCCAATTTGGTGCGTTGTCTGGATCGACTTGGCGTTCTGGGGCAATGTCAAACCAAGGGGTTTGCGTACAGCCGCGCACGCACGACCGATTCCCAAGGTCGAATTTTGGAAAACCTGCTGTTACCTCGTTTGGCGGGCGACGACAAGCCGGCCGGGATGGGTTTGCTGCAGAACGATCTGTTGGGTGTGTTGTGGGCACGAGCGATGCAGCAAGGGGCGCAACTCTATTCCTATACCCCTGCGATCGAAATTGACAGCGGAACGGGCGTCGTGCGGTTAGCTGATGCTGCGACCGTCCAAGTTGACTTGGTATTGCTGGCCGCAGGCTTGAATGGACCATTGCGTCAGGCCATGTTTTCCCATGCGCCCGGCACAACGTACTACGGGCAGCAATGGTGGCATGTGGTTCTGCCTCGTGCACCTGGAATGGACCAACCGACTGTGGCCGTGGGGCCTCGTGGTCAAAAGCTACACGTGGTGCCCATTGCACCGACGAAGGCGGGCCTCACCTTATGTTCATCAATTGCACCAACTTTTGATGGGCAGCCGTATTCGCAGCTTTTGTGCGCCGCGTTGCGCAGCTTCTCCGGATGGCCTGCCGCATGGCAAGACGCGCTCAAAAAGAATCCACCGCTCGTGATTCGACAGGCGCGAGAGGCATTGTTGCCTCCGCCGTGGCATCGCGACCGAGTGCTTGCTGTGGGCGACTGCGCGCATGCCCTGGTGCCTCATTTCGGTCAGGGCCCAGCGCAGGCTCTGGAGGATGCCGTTGTGCTTCAAGAGCTGCTAATGCAGCGTTTGCCTGTGGCGGAGCTCACAGCCGCCTTCACGGCGCGTCGTATCGCGCGGCTTGAGAAGGTACATGCGCTGACGGGGCAAGCCGCACGTTGGGACGAGCACCCAGACCCTTCTACCGATTTACGGACGCTTTCTCAAGCGCTTGCTGCCGTCGTTGCTGCGCCCGCATAGCCCGTCCGCTTGATTCCCACCCCATCTTAAAACCACAACGAGGAGACACATGAACATCGGCCCTTCCCGCAACTTGCGGAAAAACTTCGTGCGGCTGCACCCTTTGGCATTGGCGACGCTGTTCGCGTCTAGCGGGCTGCAAGCTTTCGAACTCGACACCGGCAATCCGGATCTCAAGCTGCGGTGGGATAACACGGTGCGTTACAGCTCGGCATTCCGCATGAAGGACCGTTCACCCGGCTTATCGCAAACGGCCTTTGGCCCCAGCGGCATCGTCGGCCCGAACAATATCAACCAAGACGACGGCGACAACAACTTTGGCCGGGGCAATGTTTCCAACCGGCTCGACCTGCTGAGTGAACTGGACTTGACTGGCCGCGATTACGGCGGTCGCTTGAGCGCGGCGGCATGGTACGACACGGTCTACAACCGCAGCAACGACAACCACACCGCCACAGGCAACCACGTCCCGGCTTCCGCCTTCACAGACGAGACCCGCGACCTCATGGGCCGAAAGGCCGAGCTGCTCGATGCGTTCGTCTACAGCCGATTCGACCTCGCGGGCAAGCCTGCTACGGTACGTCTTGGCCGTCACACCCTGCTCTGGGGTGAAAGTCTCTTCTTTGGCTCCAACGGCATTGCGGGTGGCCAGGCGCCATTGGACTTGGTCAAGTTGCTCTCTGTTCCGAACTCTCAGTTCAAGGAGACCGCACGTCCGACGGGCAAGCTGTCGGGCCAGATGCAGCTCAGCGAAGCGCTGTCCCTGGGCGCCTACATTGGCTACGAATGGGAGAAGACACGTTTGATGCCTGTGGGCGCCTACCTGTCGGCCAGTGATGGCATGGGGCCGGGTGCCGAGCGCATCAACGCCGGGGCAACTGGCGTGTTCCAGCGCCAGTCAGATGTGGAAGCCCGCAACGGTGGTCAGGGTGGCCTGCAACTGCGTTGGCGAGTCGATGCAATTGATACCGACCTGGGCTTCTATGCGATCCGTTACCACGCGACGACGCCGAGCAATATGGTCACCACGCTCAGTGGGTTTTCACCAGCCTTGTCCGCCTCCAGCTACCGCTGGTACTACCACGAAGGGGTCCGGGCATTTGGCACGAGCTTTGCCAAGACCATCGACGAGTGGGCTTTGGCCGGCGAAGCGTCTTATCGCCAGAACTCGCCTTTGTCGAGTTCTAGTCAAGCGACCATTCCAAGCATCGGCGCTGGCAGCGGCTATGACAACAGCGGCAATCCTCCCTACGCCGTGGGAGAAACAGCGCACCTGCAGTTCTCTTGGATTGCCAGCTTGGGGCCGAGCTTCATTTCGCGTGAAGCCAGCTTCGTCGGGGAAGTGGCTTGGAACACGCGCGTGAAGACCACCAAGAACGCGCAAATGCTCAACCCCAACGCAGACAAGAGCGCGACGGCGATGCGCATGGTGTATTCGCCCACTTATCGGCAAGTCGTCTCTGGCTGGGATCTCAGCCCAAGCGTTGGCCTTGGCTATGGCTGGGGCAAATCTTCGGCCGTTGGACCTGGCTTTGGTGTCAACAAAGGGGGCGATTTCAACATCGGCTTGGGGGCGGTCTATCTGGGGAATTGGTTCGTCAATCTGAACTATGTGCATTACCTCGGCAAAGAGGCTCCGACCTTGGACAACGCCAACAACACGCAGTTTCTGCAGTCGCTCAGGGACCGAAATTTCTTGACGCTGTCGATGCGCACCACTTTCTAAATACAACCAAGATGACGGAGACCTATATGTCGAAACGATTCTTCCCGCGCGTTGCCGCATTGAGCCTGGCGCTCTCCGCCAGCTTCACGATGGCAGCGGTGACCGCTGACGAAGTGGCCAAGCTTAAAACCACATTGACGCCGCTTGGCGCAGAAAAAGCAGGCAACGCCGATGGCAGTATTCCCGCGTGGACCGGAGGTTATGCGACAGCGATTCCGGGTGACAAAGCAGGTGGCCGCCGCAGCGATCCGTTCAAGGATGAAAAGCCTTTGTACACGGTCACCGCAAAGAACATGGACCAGTACGCCGACAAGCTCAGCGATGGCGTCAAAGCCATGCTCAAGAAGTACCCTGAAAGCTACCGCGTTGACGTCTACAAGACGCACCGTACGGCCGTGGCACCACAGTGGGTCTACGACAACACCCTGAAGAATGCCACGCGCGCCAAGCTGGATGGACACGCCCTGATTGGGGCGTATGGCGGCATTCCCTTCCCAATCCCGAAGACAGGGGTGGAGGCCATGTGGAACCACAAGCTGGCCTGGCGTGGCGAGTCTTGGGAGGTGCAGATGAATCAGTACCAGATCACTGCCAACGGCAAGGTCGTCCTGACGACGGACGGATTGATTCGCCAGCGCATGCCGTACTACTACGAGGACGGCTCAGTCGACAAGTTCGACGGTTTCTTCTGGGAAATCAACCTCGTGAATGCAGGTCCCCCTATCCGGGCTGGCGAGATGATTGTGGGCCGGCAAAACGTGGTCGAGGACAAGTCGACCTCTTACGTCTACCTCACAGGTCAGCGGCGTGTGCGCAAGCTTCCGAACGCATGTTGCGATACGCCGACCCCCGCTTCGGCGGGTTTGATGTCGTTCGATGAAATCAGCGTGTTTGCCGGCCGTACCGACCTCTTTGAATGGAAGCTGGTTGGCAAAAAGGAAATGCTGGTGCCGTACAACGAAAACCGCTTTCTGCAGGCAAAGGACGCGGACATCATCACGGGCCAACATCTGAATCCCAACCACGTGCGCTGGGAACTGCATCGCGTGTGGGTCGTCGAGGCGACGCTGGCGCCGGGTAAACGGCACCAAGCCCCCAAAGGCATGTACTACCTGGACGAGGATACGTGGCAGGCCATGCTTGGCGACCGCTGGGATGCGAACGGCCAACTGTGGAAGACGCTGTGGTCCTTCAACTACGTGATGCCCGACTTCCCGGGCACCGTGCAGCAAACCTTTGGCTACTACGACCTGCTGTCGGGGCAGGCCTACGTCTCCAACGTGCTCAACGACAAGCCGTACCACCATCGTGCGACCAGCCGTTGGCCCACCGACCTGTTCACCGGCGACGGCTTGGCCTCGCAGGGCGTTCGTTAACACGGCGGGCAAGACATGCTGGCGATGAAGAAGACTCCACGCCTCCTGCTGGTCGTGGCTGGGCTGTGTGCCACGTGCGCGGCAGCGGCGGCGCAGGCAGGCGCCCTAGCGGTCACAGACGCATTGCAGCGCCCGGCGGTGATGGCCCGTCAGCCAGAGCGCGCTGTCACGCTCTCCGCGGCTCGCGCTGGCAAGCGCCTGGTGGCGGTGGGTGAACGCGGGCTGATCCTGCTGTCGGACGACCAGGGCGTGCAGTGGCGTCAAAGCCCTTGCCCCGTGAGTGTGACCCTGACCACGGTGCGTTTCTCGGATGCCCAGCATGGCGTGGCCGTGGGCCATGGCGGTGTGGTGCTGACGACGGCCGATGCCGGCCAAACCTGGAGCTTGCGATTGGACGGCCAGCGGCTTGCGCAATTGGTCTTGGCCGCTGCCAAAACTTCTGGCGACGCCGCCCACATTCGGGACGCCGAAAGACTGGTAGCCGACGGCCCTGATAAACCCCTGCTCGACATCCTGGCCTGGGATGCACAGAACCTTTTGGCCATTGGCGCCTATGGTCTGGCGCTGCATTCCTCCGATGGCGGCAAGAGCTGGACGTCATGGATGGAGCGCCTGCCAAATCCCCGCGCCCTGCATCTGTACAGCATCCGTCGCGCCGGAAACACGCTTTTGATCGCAGGCGAACAGGGACTGGTCATGCGCTCGGATGACGCCGGTGCCAGTTTTCGCGTGTTGAACACGCCATACAAGGGCAGCTGGTTCACGGCCGAGCTGCTTTCAGACCAGCAGCTGGTGCTGGCCGGACTGCGTGGCAATGCCTGGCGCAGCGAGGACGGGGGCACGACGTGGGTGCCGTTGGCGAGTCCGATGCCCGCTTCCATCACGGCGTCTGCACAAGGCCCGAATGGCGAGCTGTGGATGACCAACCAGGCCGGCTACGTGATGCGCCTGCAAGGCAACACCCTGGTGCCGGTGCATCGCCAGGCTCTCGCGCCTTTGACGGGGCTCGTGGGGCCTGAGCGCAATCCCGCAGGGGCTGAGGCTTTGGTCTTGGCAATCACCGGCCCGCAGCGGATCTCTTTGAATCCAGGTCAAGAGGCCAGCAAATGATCCAACCCACTTCCACGGCCTCCATGTCCGAATCTCACACGGCTTTTGATCCACAGTCGGGCTCTCCGTTGGAGCGTGCGCTGTTCAACCATCGGCGGCTGGTGCTGATGCTGTGTTTGCTCGTCACGGTGTTGCTGGGCTGGCAGGCCACGCGTCTTCAGCTCAATGCCAGCTTTGAAAAAACGATACCGGCCCAGCACCCCTACATCCAGACCTTCTTGCAGTACCAGAACGAGCTGAGTGGTCTGGGCAACGCGGTGCGTATCGCGGTCGCTCGGCCTGAAGGCGCTGGCGACATCTTTGACGCCAAGTACCTCGACACCCTGCGTCGTTTGAGCGACGAGGTGTTCCTGGTGCCTGGCGTTGATCGCGGGCGCATGAAATCGCTGTGGACGCCCAGCACGCGCTGGGTCGGCGTCACGGAGGAGGGGTTGGAGGGTGGTCCCGTCATTCCAGATGGATATGACGGTTCAGCCAAAAGTCTCCAGCAACTCGGCACCAACATCGCCCGCTCAGGAGAAGTGGGGCAACTGGTGGCGTACGACAACCGCTCCACGGTGATCTACGTACCCTTGCTCGCAGCGGATGCGCAAGGACATGCGCTGGATTACGCCGTGCTCTCGCAGCAACTGGAAGCGCTGCGAGACAAGTACCAAGCCGAAGGTGTGACGCTGCACATCACCGGGTTTGCCAAGATCGTGGGGGATTTGATCGACGGCGTGCGCGGGGTGCTGCTGTTCTTTGCGTTGGCCGTTCTCATCGCCACGGCCATGGTGGGCTGGTACACCCGCTGCGCCCGCTCCACCGCCCTGGTGGTGTTGGCTTCGCTGACGGCCGTGGTGTGGCAACTGGGCTTGCTGCCCATGCTGGGCATGGCCCTGGACCCGTATTCGATCCTGGTGCCATTTCTGGTGTTTGCCATTGGCATGAGCCATGGCGCACAAAAGATGAACGGCATCATGCAAGACATCGGACGCGGCTTGCCCAAGCTGATGGCCGCGCGGTTCACGTTTCGCCGATTGTTCTTGGCAGGGCTGACCGCCTTGCTGGCCGATGCTGTCGGCTTCGCCGTGCTGCTGGTGATCGACATTGGGGTGATCCGCGAGTTGGCGATTGCCGCCTCCATCGGGGTGGGGGTGTTGATCTTCACCAACCTGATCCTGCTGCCCATTCTGTTGAGCTACACCGGTGTCAGCCACCGTGCGGCGCAACGCAGTCTGCGCGCGGAACTGGCAGATCAGAGCCAAGCCCAGGGACACGTTCTGTGGCGCTTCCTCGACCGCTTCACCCATCGCCGTTGGGCCACTTGGACGGTGGTCGCGTGTGCCGTCTTGGGTGTGGCTGGTTTTGCCGTCAGCACACGGCTCTCCATTGGTGACCTCGACCCCGGTGCGCCCGAGCTGCGCGCCGACAGCCGCTACAACCGCGACGTGGCCTATGTGAACCAGGCCTACGGCGCCTCGAGCGACGTTCTTGCGGTGCTGGTGGAGACACCTGCAGGCCAATGCTCCAACTACGAAGCCTTGAACAAAGTCGACGCGTTGGAGTGGCAGCTACGGCAGCTTGACGGTGTCGAAAGCACCAACACCTTGTCGCTGCTGAACCGGCGTGTGCTGGCCGGCCTGAACGAAGGCAATCCCAAGTGGTACGAGTTCTTGCCCAACCAGGACATGCTCAACACGGTGACTGCCGGCGCGCCGCGCGGCTTGTACAACGACAGCTGCAGTCTGCTCACGGTCTATGTTTACCTGCGTGACCACAAGGCCCAGACCCTGCAGCGCGTGGTGGCGTACGTCGAAGACTTCGCGCGGTCAAACAACAGTGACAACGCACGCTTCCGTTTGGCGGCAGGGACCGCCGGGATTGAGGCCGCCACCAACATCGTGGTGAAGGAAGCCTGGCCACGGATGTTGTTGCTGGTCTACAGCGCGGTCGTGTTGTTGTGCTTCATCACCTACCGCTCCTGGCGCGCGGTGGTGGTTGCGGTGCTGCCGCTGGTGTTGACCTCGGTCTTGGCGGAGGCGTTGATGGTGGTCTTGGGCATGGGCGTCAAGGTCGCCACCTTGCCCGTGATCGCCTTGGGCGTTGGCATCGGGGTGGACTACGCCTTGTACATCTTGTCCGTGACCTTGGCGTCGCTGCGGGCGGGCAACAGCCTCTCGGTGTCCTACCACCGCGCGCTGCTCTTCACGGGCAAGGTGGTGATGCTCACAGGGATCACCCTGGCCGTTGGCGTCATCACCTGGACAGCAAGCCCCATCAAGTTTCAAGCCGATATGGGGTTGCTGCTGGCGTTCATGTTCCTTTGGAACATGTTGGGTGCCTTGATGCTGCTCCCTGCGCTTGCCCATTTCCTCCTCAAACCAACGCTTTCGGCCATTCCCGCTGCAGCGGCAGCACCAGCCTCCGCAACACGAAGGGTCGCGACCTCTAACACCCACGAGTCTCTTGCATGAAACGATCCATATTTTTTCCTCTTTGCGTGGCACTGGCGATCTTTGGCGCCCACAGTGCAAACGCACAACTTCATACCCCCTCGACGCAAACAGCCGATGCGGGCACGCGTGTGATCACCCTTGGCACGCAGGGGGGGCCACTGCCAGCCGGGTCTCGTTCCCAGCCAGCCAACGCCGTCGTGGTTCAGGGGCGGGTGTATCTGGTCGACGCCGGCAACGGAGTCGTGGGTCAGTTGCGCCGTGCCGGCCTGGATTACCGCCGCGTCGACCAGATCTTCATCACACACAACCACGACGACCACAACGCCGATTGGGGAACGCTGATGGGTTTGCAGTGGAGCACGGGAAGACGCGGGCCCGTGCACGTCTACGGCCCTGAAGGCACTGAGTCGATGCTGCAGGGCTATCTGCAGTACTTCGCTCCGAATGCGCGCATCCGCAGTGCCGACGCGCAGATGCCACAAACACCGGCGGAGCAATTTCGTGCCCATGACATTCGAGAGGGAGGAGTGGTCTACCGCGACGACTTGGTCGAGGTGACCGCCGCCGAGAACTGTCACTTTCACTTTGATGCCAAGACGCCCGCGGGTATGGCGCGAGACAAATCCTATGCCTATCGATTCAAGACACCAGACAAGGTCATTGTCTTCAGTGGCGACACCGGTAACTGCGCCAACATGCTGGCCTTCGCGCGAGATGCAGACGTGTTGGTCCATGAAGTGATCAGCCTCCCCCTGATCGCCGACAGCTTGCGTCGTTTTATGGCCTCGCAACCGGGTGCTGTGCCACCCGGTCTTTTCGAGGGGCTGATGCGACACATGGCCGAGGACCACACCGTACCCGAAGACATTGGTCGCCTGGCCACCGCTGCAAATGTAAAAAAATTGGTGCTCACGCACTTTGCCCCGGGGCGAGACACCGATCCCGATAGTGCCTACGTGGATGGCGTTAAACAGCACTACAGCGGACCGGTGATCGCAGCCAAAGACTTGATGGAGTTTTAAGAATGACTTCTTTTTCTTCCATGAACTCTTTCTCTGCGACAACGCCTCGACGCCGTGTCGCAGTGATCGGTGCTGGCCCAGGTGGTTTGTCGGCCGCATTGGCGTTTCATCGTGCTGGCCACGAGGTACGGTTATATGAACGACAGAGTGCCGTCCGGCCATTGGGCGGCGCCGTTTTGCTGTCGCTTCCCGTGTTGTCGGTACTGCGCGACATGGGTGTCAACATCGACAAGCTCGGTGCTTACGGCGTGACGGAGTTTCGTAATCACCGTGGGCACTTGCGGACACGCCTGCCTTTCAATGCGCGCGCAGAAGCCCGCGCCGGAATACCCGGCTGGCACTATGGGATGCTGCGGTCCGCGGCCGTGGAACGCATGCTTGAGGTCATTCCTCAAGATCTTTTTCACACCCGGAAAACCTTCAAGGGCTACACAGAGACCGCGTCCTCTGTCACGGCTCATTTCGACGATGGCTCGCAGTGGGAAGCCGATCTCCTGATCGGTGCAGACGGCATTCGCTCGGCGGTCGCACAACAGACCTTTGGCGATCTAGGCCTGTTCCATTGCGGTATCCAGGTTTGGTTGGCTTGGTGCCACTGCGACAGCGTGCCACGTGACGTGGGATGGATCTCGCACTCCCGCAATGTGCAAGCGAGCTTCTTTCCCATTCTGCATAACGGACAGCCGGCCCACGAGTGGTGGGTGGTCGAACCCTGGAGTGAAGGACAAAGCTTCACCGGGAGCACCAAGACCCACGTGATGAACCTGCTCAAAGGGTGGGCAGATCCATTTCCGCAACTGGCGGCCGCCACGGATTTTGAGAAGAACTTCTTTCGCTGGGAGGTCTACAACCGACCCGCCTTGCAAAGCTGGTCGAAAGGGCGAGTCTCCTTCGTAGGCGACGCGGTCCACCCTGTGTCGCCCTACGCCGCCTACGGCATGGGCATGGCCATCGAGGATGGGTGGTGGTTGGCGAAATCCCTTGAAGGTCTGGATCTCGCGCGTGGAGAGGACTTGCGCCAAGGCTTGAGTCGTTATGACCAGCAACGCGTCGCCTACACCAACAAGAACGCCAAGGTCGCCCGCTACATGGGCTACCTGTTTCATCGCACGCCGTGGCCTTTGTCTGCCGTACGAGATGCGGTCTTCGACCACACCGGCTTCCTCGAGAAGGCGGTGGTGCAGAACTACCTCAAGGATGCTGAACAGCAAATGGAAACGCTGCCCATCGGCGCTCACTAACTCAACCCATGGACTAATACATGTTTAAGTACTTTCCCACCAACTACGTCTGGAATCTCTCGGTCAACCTCGCCATTGAAATGGGCGCGCGCATGGGCGAAATCGAAGAGATGTGTGCCCCGCTGGCGGAAGCCGCCAAAGCCCCCGATGCTGCGGGCACGAAGGCCTTCCGCGAAACCTGGGTGAAGATGGCCGACAAGCTCTGCTCCTTGGCGCAGGACGATGAAACGCGCGGGCGCATGCTCTCAGCCGGCGAGAAATACCGCCGTGCGGCGGCGTACCTCATCACGGCCGAGCGTTTGCAGGCCCATGATGCGCCGGGTCGCCTGGAACTCTACAAGCGCGAGTTGGCCCTCTTTCAAAAGGGTTCCCGCCTGATGGGCGAGTCGATCCAGCGGGTTGAAATCCCTTACGAGGGGCGACATTTATCCGCGTTGTATGTACCTGCCCAGGGGCTCAAGGTCGGAGAGCGTGCGCCCGTCTTGGTGCAGCTCAATGGGTTGGACTCCACCAAGGAAATGAAGGCCTTGGTGGGCCTGTGCACCTGGCTGGCCAAACGTGGCGTGGCGTCCCTGATGGTCGACCAGCCAGGTACCGGTGAGGCGCTGCGTTTGCAGCAGTTGACGGCGCGTTACGACGCAGAACACTGGGCCAGCCGCGTGGTGGATTGGCTGGAAGCGCGCAACGATATCGATCCCAAGCGCATTGGCTGCGAAGGCGTTTCGCTCGGCGGCTACTACTGCCCGCGCGTGGTGGCCATGGAGCCGCGCTTCGCTTGCGGCGTGGCCTGGGGCGCCAACCACGACTGGCGCGACGTGCAAAAGCGCCGCCTGGAGAAAGAAGGCGATTTCCCGGTGCCGCACTACTGGGCCCATGTGTGCTGGGTCTGGGGTGCCAAAGACATCGACGACTTCATGCGGATCGCTGAAGACGTGCATCTGGACGGCGTGGTGGAAAAAATCCGTGTGCCCTTCCTGGTCACGCACGGCGAGCGCGATTCGCAGATCCCGCTGAAGTGGGCGCACCGTACCTACGAGCAGCTCGTGAACAGCCCCAAGCGCGAGTTGAAGATCTTCACGGACCGCGAAGGCGGGGTGCAACACGCCAGCTTCGACAACAGCATCAACGCGGGCCACTACATCGCCGACTGGGTGGCCGAAACGCTGGGCAGCCGCACGGCCGCCATCTGAGCCCATCACCACTAGACAGAGGAAACTATGAACATCACCGGACTCGAAGCGCTGGTCTTCGGGGTGGACGACATCGCGGCGTGCACCCAATATTTGAGCGACTACGGCTTGACGCCGATCAACGTTGGCCCCGACGGCGGTCGATTTGAGGCCTTGGACGGCACGGCCATCCTCTTGGCGCGCCACGACGATCCCGCGCTGCCGGCCGGCACCGGGACGGCCAGCATGCTGCGCAAGACCATTCATGCGGTGGCAGACACCGCCACGCTGGAAGCCATTGCGGCGAACTTGAGGACCGATCGGGAGGTCCGCCGCTTGCCCGATGGCTCCATCGAATCGGTGGACGACATGGGCTTTGCGATCGGCTTTCAGGTATCTCAGCGCAAGCCTCTGGCTTTGCCGGCCGAGGCGATCAACGCACCCGACGCGACGGGTCGCCCGGCCAATGTGCCCGCAGTCGATGAGCAAGCCCCGGCCAAACCGCGTGCACTCTCACACGTGGTGTATTTCGTGCCGGACGCAGCCAAGGCCGAAGCGTTTTATGTGCAGCGCCTGGGCTTTACTTGCACCGACCGCTTCATCGGTGTGGGCCCCTTCTTGCGGCCGGCCGGGACCCAGGATCACCACACCTTGTTCTTCATCCAGACGCCGCCGCACATGAAGGGCTGCGAGCATTTCACCTTTCACATGGGCGGTCCCACCGAGCTGATGCAGGCGGGCTCGCGTTTTGTGGCCAAGGGGTATCAAAGTTTCTGGGGGCCTGGTCGTCACCGTTTCGGCTCGAACTGGTTTTGGTACTTCAACAGCCCCTTGGGTTGCCACGTGGAGTATGACGCCGACATGGACCGCCACGATGACGCCTGGGTCGCCCGTGAAGCCCCCATGGGGGCCGACGCTTCGCAGCTCTTCCTGTTTCAGCACCGTGAGAAATGGGCTCCCGGCGGCCCACCGCCCAAGGCCGTTGCCGCATGAACGACCTCACTGCCGAGGGCCGCTGGCTTTGCCAACTGGCGTCTCTGCCAGACGGTGGCGCCAAAGGCTTCGACCCGGACGGCACAGGCAGCGACACGCTGTTTCTGGTCAGGCAAGGGCAAGAGGTCCACGCCTGGCTGGACGCCTGTCCGCACATGGAGGGCGCCGCCATGGCCTGGCGCAAGGATGCCTATCTCAGCGGCGATGGCCGCCACATCGTGTGCCATGCACATGGGGCGCGCTTCGATATCCGAACCGGCCAATGCCTGCTGGGCCCGTGCGAAGGCGATGCCCTGACCTCCGTGCCGCTGCACATTGACGCGTCCGGAGGCATTCGCCTCGCGGTGGACGCGCTTTAAACCATTTCAGAACAAACGGGAGACAACCCCATGACATCCACTCAACGCATCCTCATCATCGGAGGCGGCTTTTCGGGCATGGCCGCCGCCATCGAACTACGCAAGGCCGGCCATGCCGTCGACCTGGTGGAAATCGACGCCGGCTGGCGCTCCTATGGCGCCGGCATCAGCCTGGGCGGTGCGACGCTGCGCGCGTTTCGCCAGTTAGGCGTGCTGGATGCCTTTTTGGCACAAGGTGCTGCGTCCGACGGTGTGCAGCTGTTCCTGCCCGATGGTGCGCCGCTGGGCACCTTGCCCACACCGCGGCTCGCCGGGCCAGACGTGCCAGGCAACGGTGGCATTCTGCGCCCCGTCCTGGCGCGGATCCTGGCCGACGCAACGCGCGCATCGGGCACCAACGTACGCCTTGGCTGCACGTTCAGCGCCATGCGCCAGGAAGGGGAGACGGTGGAGGTGGACTTCACGGATGGTCAGCGCCAGCGTTACGACCTCGTCATCGGTGCCGATGGGCTGTACTCGAAGGTGCGGGAGACGCTGTTCCCCCAGGCGCCCAAGCCCCGTTACAGCGGCCAAGCAGTTTGGCGCGCGGTGTTGCCGCGCCCACCGGAAGTCACTACCACGATGATGTGGATGGGGCGCGTGAAGCCGGGGTTGAACCCGATCTCAGCATCTCAGATGTACCTCTTCTTGACGGAAAACCGTCCGGACAATCAGCACGTTGCGCCCGAGACCTTTGTTCCCCAACTGCGCGCGCTGCTGGAGGGTTTTAGCGCGCCGCTGCTGCGAGACGTGCGCGAGCACATCAACGACCAAGCGTCGATTGTTTTCCGTCCCTTGGAGGGCTTGCTGCTGCCGCGTCCCTGGCACCAAGGCCGCGTGGTGCTGATTGGCGACACCGTGCATGCGACCACACCGCATCTGGCCTCTGGGGCCTGCATCGGCATCGAAGATGCGCTGGTGCTGGCGGATGAACTGCAGCGCGCGCCCAGCGTGGGCGCCGCCCTGGATGCCTTCGAAGCACGGCGTTGGGACCGCTGCCGCATGGTGGTGGAAAACTCCTTCCGCCTGGGCCAGATCGAGATCGAAGGCGGCAGCAAGGACGAGCATGGGCAGATCATGCGCGACTCCTTGATGGCCTTGGCCCAGCCCATCTAAAGGATTCACCATGATTCGCACGGAGAGCCGTAGAGGGCGTTTCGCCCTGATGGTGGCGCATTGCGCCGGCATGGTCGATCTGGTGGCCCTGCCGGTCTGGGTGGGCACCCTGATATCCAAGTATGGGTTGGATCCACAGCAGGCTGGTCTCTTGGCTACCTTGTTTCTGGTCGGCGCCGTGTTGGCCAGCTTAGCCCTGGCGCCGCAGTTTCAGCATTTGTCGGGCGGTGTGGTGGCGAGCGCCGGCTTCGGCTTGGCCGCTGCGGCGTTTGCTGGCCTGTCGCAGGTCACCGATTTCGGCACGATGGCCGCGCTGCATGCCCTGGCGGGTTTGGCCGCCGGTGCCGGATTGAGCGTGACCCACGGCACCATCGCGTGCAGCACCCATCCGCACCGGCTGTTCGCGGTGGTGGGGATCGCATTGGGCTTTTTCGGCATTGCCTTCATGGGCGCCACACCGCCGTTGATCGCCGCCCATGGCGGGCCGCTGATGTTTCAGGTGTTCGGCGCGTTGATGGGCTTTGCGGCGATCGTGGCCATCATTGCCTTTCCAGCTGCAGACGCCGTTCAAGATCCGCCGGCCAGTCTCTCGCACAGCGTGTCGCAGATGCCGCGATCGGTGTGGTTCGGCATTGTGGGCATCAGTGGCATGGCCTTGGTGCAGGCCATGACCTTCAGCTTTCTTGAGCGTGTGGGAACGGATCGCGGCTTCAGTGTTCAAGCCATCACCATGGTGCTGGTGGCGCTGGGCGTGGTCAATCTGTTCCCGGCAGCCCTGGCCGCCCTGCTGGAGAAACGCTGGCCGGCCCATGCGGTGTTGCGTGCGGGGCCGATGGTGCAGGCATTGTTGGTCTTGGTGATCGTCAATGTGCAGGACTTCGCGCCCTACGCCGCGGCGGCGTCGGTGTTTGCTGCGGTGATGATCTTCACCCACACGTTTGCCTTTGGCTTGATCGCCCAATTGGATCCCAGCGGGCGCGCCTTGGCGGCCACGCCCGCGATGTTGATGGTCGGCGCCGCGATCGGTCCGATCTTGGGCGGCACCTTGATCAAGCATTTGGGCTACGGCAGCCTCAGCGTGGCGGCGGTCGTTGTCGCCGTGGTCGCTGTCGTGAGTTTCGCTCGCTTGCCGCGCGCGGGCGCATCAAAGATGTCCACAACCCCCACGCACAAGGCGGTGTCCTCATGAGTTTGCCCCCGATTCACCGAGTGGTCACGGGCCACGCCGAAGACGGGCGCGCCATCGTCACCAGCAACGCGCCGCTTCCCACCGTAGTGCAGATCGAAGCCATCCCTGGCACCGTGTTCCATGAAGTCTGGAGCACGACGCAGAGCCCCGCGCACGTGGACAACGGCGCAGACCCGACGCTGAGCCCCTTGAAGCTGCCTCCTCCGCCGTGTGGCACACGTGTGCGTTTCGTCGACATTCCGCCGGACACGCCAGAACTCCTAGCCCACGGCGCCACACGCATGAAAGCCGCGTTCTCGCAGATTGGCGATGAGCAGGCCAGCACGGTGCAGGCGAATTCACCGCATCCGCTGATGCACCGAACCGAGTCGGTGGACTACGGCGTGGTGATCTCCGGCGAGTTGACCCTGGTCTTGGACGACTCGGAAGTGCAGCTGAAGCCTGGCAGTGTGGTTGTGCAGCGCGGCACCAACCACGCCTGGGCGAACCGTTCGAACCAGCCCTGCCGCATGTTGTTTGTGCTGATTGACGGGGCTTTTGCGCCCGCGCTGGGTCAGCCAAACAACCCCCAAAACACATAGAAATAGAAGGAATCGTGCGATGAAACTCGCCACCTTGAAGAATGGCCAACCTGACGGACGTCTGGTGATCGTCTCTCGGGATCTGCAGCACGCCGTGCAAGCGCCCGTGCCAACCCTGCAGGCGGCCATGGAAACCTGGGACAGCGTACTGCCCGAACTCCAATCTTGGTATGAGAACCTGAACGCCGGGCGGCTGAATGGGGCGTTTGCATTTGATGCGAAAACCGCTGCAGCCCCGCTGCCGCGCGCTTACCAGTGGTGCGACGGATCGGCATTTCTGAACCATGGTCATTTGATGGAGCGTGCGTTCAATACCGAGCCCATCCCCGACTTTGAAACCATCCCGGTGATGTATCAGGGCAGCAGCGACGACTTCCTGGGGCCGCATGAAGCGGTGCCATTGCCCAGCGTCAGTCACGGCATCGACTTTGAAGGCGAGTTCGGTGTGATCACCGGCCCTGTTCCTCTGGGGACTCCACCGGAGCAAGCCGCTCGGCACGTGCGCCTGCTGGTGCAACTCAACGATTGGAGCTTGCGTAGTTTTGGCCCACGGGAAATGAAAACCGGCTTCGGCTTCCTCCACGCAAAACCCTCGACGGCTTTTGCGCCTGTGGCGGTGACGCCTGATGAGTTGGGCAATGCCTGGCGTGAAGGACGTGTCGAACTCGACCTGCACATCCATTGGAACGACCAGTGGTTTGGTTATCCCAATGGCCGCGAGATGAATTTCGATTTCCACCAACTCATCGCCCATGCGGCGGCCACCCGGCGTTTGGGCGCCGGCACGGTGATCGGCTCGGGCACGGTGTCCAACAAGAGTCGCGAGGTGGGTTCTGCCTGCATCTCCGAGCGGCGTGTGATCGAGATGATCGATCAGGGCCAAGCCCGCACGGCCTATATGCAGTTTGGCGATCGCGTGCGCATGGAGGCGCGTGATGCTGCTGGGCGTGCGCCGTTTGGTGCCATCGACCAGGAAGTGGTCCAGTCGCCCATGCCTTGAGTTACCCGCGCCCGTCTTTCGCCCCACACCATTCAAAGGAATCCGTATGTCTCGCCGATTTGTTGATCTCTCCATCTTTCTGGAAAACGATGTTCTGTCCGATCCGCCGCCTCTGGCGCCGAAGATCACCTACCAAACCCACAAGGAAACCTTGCCCGAGTTCATGCACCTTTTGCCGGGCACCCAAGCCGAGGACTACCCGGACGGCGAGGCAGCGGCGGCAGAGTGGGTCACGCTGACGACCCACAGCGGCACCCATCTGGACGCGCCGTATCACTTCCATTCGACGATGGACGCCAAGAGCGGGGAGCCGCGGCCCTCCATCACCATCGACCAAGTACCCCTGGAATGGTGCTTTCAGCCAGGGGTGAAGTTGGACTTTCGCCATTTGCCCGATGGTCATGTGGTGAGTGCCGCCGAAGTCGAAGCCGAGTTGGATCGGATCGGCGTTGAGCTGCAACCTCTGAACATCGTGGTGGTCAATACACGGGCGGGCTCGCGCTACGGCCACAACGATTACATCCATGCCGGCTGCGGCATGGGATACGAGGCCACCATGTACCTGCTGGAGCGCGGCGTGCGTCTCACGGGGACCGATGCTTGGAGCTGGGACGCACCCTTCAGCTACACCGCGAAAAAAATTGCGGCCACAGGAGACAAGAGCTTGATTTGGGAGGGGCACAAAGCCGGACGGGATATCGGCTACTCGCATCTCGAGAAGCTGCATAACCTGGAGTCGCTACCCTCGCACGGTTTCTACATCTCTTGCTTTCCGCACAAGGTCCGCGCGGCTTCCGCAGGCTGGACACGTGCCGTGGCCATCTTTGACGAGGGCTTGTTTGGCAAGACGCCCTGAGAAGTGCGAGGTCTGAGGTTCGAAGCACGCACACGGTCATCGCCCTCAACTGCAAATGGCGCGGAGAAGTAAAGCGGATGCGCTGCTCACGCGGCAGCTCATTTTGGAGGCCGCCGAGAGGGTGTTCTTAGTCAACACCGTCTCGGGCAGTTCGCTGGACATGATCGCTAAGGAGGCAGGCCTGACGCGCGGCGCGATTTACTGGCACTTCCGGGATAAAGCGAATTTACTCGTCGCAGTCACCGAGTCCGCTATCGCCTCGTGGCAGACCAGCCTTCGCCATTTACTGACAAGTCATTCCGAAGATCCAGAGGCCAACTTGGCCAGGTTGGCTTTGCATCCGTTGGAGATGCTGCAAAGTTCGGCCGGGGAACGTTTGCGATTTCGGATCTCGATCGACCTGATTGAAAGCCGTAACGCGCCCTTGCCGCTGATCGAGCAACATACCCAGTGCATTCAAAGCTATCTTCAGGGCATCACGGTCGAATTTGAGAGAGGGCGGAACATGGGCATGTGGCCGCAGAGTTTTCCGGCTCGCATGGCCGCATTTGGGCTGTTTTCCATGGTGGATGGCCTGATGCGCAAGGGGACGGAGCCCAACGCCGAAATCAACCTTGTCGATGTGGGACGGTTGGCCATCCCCGCATTTCTTCGGGGACTATGAGGCCGCCAGCGTGAGAGTGTTGATTAGTGAGTGACCAAGTCCTTATTCAGCGTTGCCGAGAGCACGCTCCACCAGGGCCGCAATGGTTCCATCACTCTTCAACCCTAATCGCTCAGCTTTTGGCGTCAACAAGGGTGGTGCACTGGCAAACAACCGCTCTACGGCCGCGTCGGGCGCATACTGCACCAGCGCTTCGGCCGAGCGTCCGAAGCGCTGAGCAACTGCCTCAACGACCTGCTGGATAGAGAGGTGAAGAACGGGCATCTGGTACTGGCGCGTCGTCGACCATGGGGCACTGGCCACGGTGGCGAGATGCAACAGGTTCTCGACGCAGGTCACAACCGAGATCCACCAACAAGTGCCCTCGGGCGAAACCGGCAGCGTGATGGCTTCTCCCTTCGAGATCGACCAGAACAATTGACTCATGAACGCAGAGATCAGCCCCTTGTTTTCGTCGGGCCTTGCGACAACACCGGGTAGGCGCAGTGAACAGCCCTGCACCCAGCCACGTCGGCTGGCGTCGGCCACGGCAATTTCACACATGAGTTTGTGCGCCCCGTAACTCATGGCTGGGGCCGGTGGTGCGTCTTCGTGCAAGACGTCGCCGAGTTGTTCTCCATAGACCGCGACCGAGCTGGCATAGATGAAGCGAGGCGGGCGCTGCAAGAAACGGCAACTCTCCAGCAGGCTCAGCGTGGCATCCAGGTTGACGCTTCGTCCTAATTCAGGATCTCGCTCGGCTGCACCACCGGGCACGCTGGCCAGATGAAAGATGACATCGGGTGCGGTGTGGATGGCGGCCTTCCGCACCTCTGCATCGGCCAGGCTGCCGCGTATCACCTGCACGCGGTCATCACCGCTCGTGTGGTGGGCCTCAAGATCGACTTGCGTGAGTTTGAGCACCGGCTGACCGCCGAGGCCTTCGCGCAAAAGCTTCTGTACCAGGGCTTGCCCAATGAAGCCCTGCGAGCCTGTGACCAAGACGTGGGTCATGCGCGGTGCTCCACCACACGTTGGTCGATGACGCCAAATGGACCAGCGGCCCCATATTCAAACCGGGCTTCCATGCGTACACGATCTCCAAAGCGCATGAAGCTGGTGCGTGCTTCACCTTGCTCAATCATTTCAATCACGCGCCGCTCGGCGATGCAGGCGGAGCCAGCGCTGCGCCCCACGTTCGAGACCGTGCCGGAGCCGATGATGGTGCCAGCACTCAGGCGCCGCGTTCTGGCCGCATGGGCGATCAGTTGCCCAAAGCTGAAATTCATCTCCCGGCCATGCGGGTGGCCAAACGCTTTGCCGTTCCACTCCACGTTCAAGCGCATGTGCACACGGCCGTCGCGCCAGGCGTTGCCGAGTTCGTCGGGCGTGACGGCGACCGGTGCGAAGCTGGTGGACGGCTTGGCTTGCAAAAAGCCAAATCCGGTACGCATCTCACGCGGGCCGAGGGCGCGAAGGCTCCAGTCGTTGATCTGCACCAGCAGGCGTACCGCCTGTTCAGCCTGGTCCGGTGGGGCCTGCTGGGGAACAGGCCCGACCACGACGCCAAACTCGCCCTCGAAGTCGATCCCATCGGCTTCGCTGGGTAACGGTACGTCGGCGTGCGGGCCTAGGAAGTCATCGCTTGCACCTTGGTACATCAAAGGTACGGTTTCAATGTCCGGTATGGGCGGCGTGTTGAAAGCGCGCTCCATGAGGCGTCCGTGGTTCAGAAATGCAGATGCGTCGCACCATTGCGGCGACCGTGGCAGAGGCGCTAGGCACTGCTGAGGGTCGAAGGCTTGCGCATTGGCGCACAAGCCGTTGTTCAGCCGGTCGTAGAGCTGCTGCAAAGCAGGAGCCACCGTTGTCCACTGCTGTACTGCGGACAGCAGGTTGGCTGAGATGGCGGAGGCGTCGACGGCCAATCGCAAGTCGCGGGACACCACGACGAGCTGGCCATCGGCCTGCTCAGATGAGAGGGTTGCAAATTTCATGGGGAATTGCGAGAACGGGTTGAGACGCTAGTTGCCGTCGCTGATGGTGGTGCCGCCGTCCACGACCAAGTTATGGCCTGTGATGAAGCCGCCAGCCGCGCTGGCAAGCATCGCGGCGATACCGGCAATCTCGTGGGGTTCACCCACTCTGCGCATTGGCGTCAAGGCAAGACGACGCTGCATGAATTCGGCATTGGCCAACAGCCCCTCGGCTAAGGGGGTTCGGATCAGGCCGGGAGAGATGGCGTTGACACGGATGCCGTGTGGTCCCCATTCCACGGCCAGGTTGCGCGCGAGTTGGGCCAAGGCCGCTTTCGACAGGCCATACAAGCCAATCGCCTTGTTGCCCCGTAGCCCAGCAATGCTGGACATCAAGATCACACTTCCCCCACCGCTGACCGTCATGCCGGGCAACAAAGCGTTGGTCAAGGCGACGGCAGACCAAAGGTTGAGGTCCATCACCTGCTGCCAGTCCGCGTCGGTGGTTTCCGCCATGGGCCCTGCAGGCCCTTGGATGCCTGCATTGCAGACGAGGGTGTCTACCCGTCCGTGCGCAGCCAAGGCTTCCCGCGCGAGAGTCTTGACGGCATCGAGTGATGAAAGGTCTGCGGGCAGGGCGTGCGCCGTCTGCCCTTGGGTTCGAAGCGCTTGAGTCAAGACCTTGCAAGCTTCTGCGTCTCGATCGGACACCAGCACCGTGGCCCCCTGGGCCGCCATGGTGTGAGCAATACTGGCGCCCAGTCCGCCTGTGGCACCGGTGACCAAGACCACCTTGCCGGTTAAATCGAACAAACCCGAATGCACGGGATTTACTCCAGCACTACGTTGGCCGCGCGAATCACGCTGCCCCATCGATCCGTTTCAGTTTGGATGTAGCGGGCAAAGTCGGCCTCACTCTGCGGGGCCGGTGTCACGCCCAAATCACCAAAGCGGCGTTTGATTTCGTCCGACTGGACGGCTTGCACCACCAGCGTATGGAGTTGTTTGACGATGTCGTCGGGCGTGCCGGCACGCACCACCACACCGGTCCAGCCCGGTGCGTTCAGGCTGGGGTCGCCGAGTTCGGTCAGCGTTGGCACTTGCGGCAGACGTTCCAGGCGTTTTTCTGAACCCACCACGGCCAGGGCGCGCAGTTTGCCTTCTTGCACGTAGGGCAGGCTGTTGGCGGCAACGTCGAGCATGACGCTGATGTGGCCCCCCATCAAGTCCTGAACGGCAGGTGCGGCGCCCTTGTAGGCCACGTGGGTGAAATGGCCCTTGGTCTCTCGTTTGAACATTTCCATCCAGATGTGCGGTTGGCTGCCGATGCCGAATGACCCGTAGGTGACGCCTTGATCCTCCTTGGCGGATTTGCCTGTCTTGATCAGATCGTCGAGCGTCTTGATAGGGCTGTTGGCCGGCACCACCAACAGCAAGCTGGAGGTCAATAAGCGCGTCACTGGCGCGAAGTCTTTGAGCGTGTTGTAGTTCAGCTTGGGGTACAGGGCTGCGTTCATGGCGAAGGGGCCGATGTCGCCGTAGAACAGGGTGTGGCCGTCGGCCGGCTGCTGCTTCACATAGATGGCTGCAATTTGCCCGCCCGCACCGGGCTTGTTTTCCACGATGACGGGTTGCTTCAGTGCGGTGGAGATGTGTTGCGTGAGCACGCGTGAAACCGCATCGCCAAAGCCGCCTGCAGGGTACGGCACGACCCAGGTGATGGGGCGGCGAGGAAAGGAAGATTGTGCAAAGGCGGCCGGGGCCAAGCCCAGTGCGGCGGAAGATAGGACGAGGGAACGCCTAGAAATCATGACTGTCTCCATGTTGTGAACGCGGTGCCGTGAAGGCCCCACGGCTGCCAGGTGCCGATGCGTCGTCGGCCATGGTGCGCAGTATGGAGAGCCGGTTTTTCGATAATGTTGATTTCTTGCGTTTTTGTAGAAATCGTGCGGCCAGGGTCAGAAGTTCTGACGCATCTTGAGCGGCGTAACCCCCCAGTGTTTTGCAAACGCCTGGGAAAAGTAAGAGACCGATGAAAACCCCAGCCTGCGGGCGATTTCACTCACCGGTTGCCTGGTTTCTGAAAGCAATGAACGCGCACGTTCCATACGAATGCGCAACACAAACTGGTGCGGGGTGAGGCCGCTTGACACCTTCAGGCAACGCGAAAAGTGAAACACACTGAGCCGCGCTTCCTGCGCTAATGCCGCCGCCGTGATGGGCTGGTCGATATTGTCCTTAATAAACTCTTCCACGTGGCGAAGTTGCCAGGCGGACAGCGGCGTTGATCTTTCAGAGCGGCTCTGCGGCGCGCGGTAGTGCTCCAACAGATGCACTGCCACACTGGTGGCCAGTCCCTCGGCAAAGGCGGCATGTAGCGCACTGTTGTCATGGAGTGCGAGCACGAGAACCTGAACAAGTTGCTGCAGTACCGGATCTTTGGTGCCAAAACAGCTGCGTAGGGCGAGGTGCGGCGCTTCGTCACCGTGCACACGCTGTAGCCACTGCGGGGACAAGTCGAGATGCAGGTTGTCTCGCTCCAGCTCGGTTCGCCAAAAACTGGGTGTGTGTGCGGGCAGGATCACAACCTCGCCAGGGGCCCACTGGCGCCACTGGCACTCGTTGCCGTGGCGCTGGAACAGCCCGGTGCTTTGGCCGTGCCGCACGATGATGCAGTGTTTGCCGGCTGCGGGGATGTACAAGTCCTCCGCATCCGCCCGTTGATGCCACAGCGACAAGCCATGCCATGGCAGTCCTTTACTGGAGCGCAGGATTTGTTCTGGCGGCACGGCATCCAGGGGCTCATCGACGTAGCCCTGTTCAGCTTGCCGCCAGCGTCGGGTGTCCACGTCAATAGATTCGGCAAGCATTGTCGGCGTTGAAAAATTCGTCTAGGTCTGTAGCGTATCTTAGACGGATCAACCGAAAGGCTTTCTAGAGCGCACACAGGTGAATCACTAAAGATCGAGCACCAAGATTTGGCTCTTGGCACGCGAGCAGCAGATCAGCATCTGATCGTTGGCGGCCTTCTCCTGGGCTGTCAAATATTCGTCTCGATGATCCGGCTCACCATCCAAAACCTGCGTGATGCAGGTGCCGCAAATGCCTTGCTCACAAGACGTCTCGACCTCGATCCCGGCCGCCAGCAACGACTCTGCAATGGAAACCCCGGCTTGAATGGGAATGACACGTCCACTGCGGCGAAGCTCGACACTAAAGGCGTCGCCCGTGTTCAAGGCCACGGTATCGGTAGACGCACCGAACAACTCAAAGTGCACGCGTTGTGCGTCCCACCCAGCCTGTTCGGCCGCCTGCCGTGTTGCGTCGATAAAACCCTTGGGGCCACACACATAGAGATGGGCGCCCGGGGGCTGTGCGGCCACGACCTGCGCCAGATCAACCCGTCCAGGGGCTTCGCCCTCGGCGTACAAACGGGTGTGTTGCGCGTAGCCAGACTCTTGTATGTGCTGTGCAAACGCCATGCGTTCGCGACTGCGCGCCGCATAGTGCAATTCAAAGGGCACACCACGTTGGTGAAGGGCGTCGGCCATGCACAGAATGGGCGTGATGCCGATGCCGGCGGCCAGCAGCAGAACCGGGGCCGTATTGGGCTCCAGTTCAAAATGGTTTTTGGGCGCACTGCACAACAGTGCGTCGCCGATCTGAATTTGCTCATGCATACCAGCAGAGCCACCGCGCGAATCGGGCGCTCGCAATACTCCAATGCGGTAGGTCTTGCCGTCAGGCTGCGCCCACAACGAATACTGTCGTTTGAGGCCTTCACGCACCTGCACCTCCAAATGCGCGCCGGGGGTGTAGTGGGGCAGTGCTTTGCCGTCCAGGGCTTCCAGCTCAAACCCGGCGATGTCCTGCGCCAGCGCGACTTTGCGCACTACACGCAGCATCAAGCCTTTCGTTTCAACCGCCATCGGTGCTGCACGATCCATAGTTTCCATCAAACACTCTCCGACATGGTTTGCGCCGAAGCTTGGCTCTTGAGGATGCCCGCAATCACACGGCGCGCACGATTGGGGCCGACGTCGACATGGATGTCGATCATGGGGCGCACACCAAACCGCAACTGGTTGCGGTACTGCGCTTCGATCACGGTCTTGTCTTCTTCGAACGTGGCCGCCGTCTGATCCACCACCAGTTGGGTGACGTCGGCGCGGTCGGGATGCGGGTTGGTGGCAATCGTCCAGAAGTAGTGGGCGGAGGTTTCGGTTTCGGGCGTCACGCCGTGGAAGCCACGCATGTGAAAGCCTTCGCGCTGAGGGTCGTTGAGGTCACCCGTCCCCTGGTCCATCGCGCCAGTCCAGACCTGGATGTGCGAGAGGTTGAACTCCACTTCCTGCCAACGGTCGATCTTGCCTTTGAACGGCCATGCCGCGCTATAGGTTGGCGGCGGATCGGACTCGGGCATCCAACGGATCACGCGTACCACCTCGTCTTCCTGCTCCACTTTCAGCTCGGCATTCATGTGAATCTTGGCATTGCCGCCGATGGTCTTCAGATGCACATAACCCAGGTGGCTCAAGTCGAGCAGGTTGTCGTGGATGAGTTGGTAGGGCGCATCGTAGTGGTAGACGTCGCCGCCGAACTTGTAGCGTGGGTCGGTATGCACCGGGTAGGCGGGAGGCTCCACACTGGGCTGTGAATCGGGCGTCGAGCCCACCCATACCCACAAGATCTGGTCGCGCTCGCGCAGCGGATAAGAGCGCACCTTGGCTTTGGCAGGAATGCGCTCCTGGCCCGGGATTTCGATGCAGCTGCCAGCGCTGTTGAAGAGGAGCCCGTGGTAGCCGCAGCGCAGGCCGTCCTTTTCCAGCGTGCCACACGACAGAGGGAGCTCACGGTGGCAGCAACGGTCTTCCAGCGCACCGACTTCGCCATCGGGTGTGCGAAACAGCACCATGGGCCGCGAGAGCAGGGTGCGTCCGACGGGTTTGTCTTTCAGTTCCCAGGAAAAGCCGGCGACATACCAGCGGTCGAGTGGGAAAGCACTGGCCGAAGCCAGCAGAGGCAGTTCTGATGGGGAGTTCATGGTTTAAGACTTTCTGGTGTCAAGACAAAATCGGGGCGATTCAGGTGGAGAGCGGGCGTCCATCTGCAAACGGCGCTGGCCCGGTACGGTCCGTGGAGGAGGTTCGTTCAGCAACTGGCTCTGCGGATTCAGGTGTTGCCAACCGGTGCATCAGCACGACCACGGCGGCTGCTACAAAGGCCATGCCGTAGCCCACATACAACTGTGTCGGACGGAATTGCGCATCGATCAGGGCCCCGGCGACCAAGGGCGACACGATGGCACCGATACGCCCCACGCCGATGCCCCAGCCGACGCCGGTGACGCGAACGTCCGCGCCGTAGACCATGGGGGCAATCGCATAAAGACCGGCCACACAAGCGTTGACAAACGCGCCGATGAGGAACGCCAGTGCGTAGTAGATGGCCAAGCTGTTGTTGCCGCCCACGAACACGCAGAGCAGCCCCGCCGCGACCACCATGAACAAGGCCAATACCCGGTGCATGCGGAACTTCGCGCCCAGCGCGCCGAGCAGCGCCGTACCGAAGATGCCGCCCAGGCTCAGCAACACGCCGGCGGTGACACCCTGTTCGCGCGTGAGGCCGGACGCGGCCAGGAGCTTGGGTGTCCAACTCATCACGAAGTAGAAGCCGAACATCGTGAGGAAGAACGAAGCCCACACCAGCGCTGTGGGGCGGGCCAGCTCACGCGAGAAAAGTGAGAGCAGCCGGTTGGTTTGGGCCTGCCGTTTTTCTGCTACCGGAGGCAGCACTTGCAACGGCACCAGCCCCATGCGAACGACCAAGGCGTTGACCTTGCGCAACAAGGCATCGCTGCGCGGGCGGGTCAGGAGATAGTCGATGGATTCTGGCAGCCGCCATAACACCAGCAGTGCGACTGCCAAGGTGGCCAAACCGCCGAACATGAACACCGAGCGCCAGCCAAAGGCCGATAGCAACCCTACCGCGATGGAGCCACCTATGGTTGCGCCCAGCGCATAACCGGTGGACTGCAGGCTTACCGCCAGCCCCCTCCAGCGGCGCGAGGCGTATTCGCTGGCAATGACGTTGCTGCAAGCCAGGATGCCGCCAACGCCCAAGCCCGTGAGCACACGCAGCGCGGCCAATTCCTGTGGTGAACGCGCCCATGCGGAAAGCAACATGCCCACGCCAGACACCACCAGACAACCGAGCGTCAATGGCCGGCGGCCGATGCGGTCGGCCCACGGCGCCACAAAGATCGAGCCGCCGGCCATGCCAAACAGTCCCGCGCTCAACAAGAAACCCAGTTGTGCACCGCTGAGTTGCCATTCGGCCGAGACCGATGCAGCGGTGAAAGCCATGACCAGCACGTCAAAGCCGTCGATCATGTTCAGCACCATGCAAACGGCCACGGTGGTCCATTGGTAGAGGGACATCTGTCGGTCATCGATGGCATGGCGAATATGCGTCGGCTCTGCCCCACGGCCGGCCTGGATGGAAGTTTTCATCGTGTCTCTTTTTGTTCAGTATGCTGAATGTGATTAAGTTTACTGAATGAACAGGCGCGAAAAAATCGGGTAAACCCTGAACGCCGGAAAAGTCGTCGGTGGATTGGCTGGCTGGTTTGCCGGGCGGTGTCCTAGCGTCCCGTCAACGCTGCGGACGCTTTTCGCCCTTTTTCGCATCCTCTTCAGGCTGCGATGCATGCGGCAACGTGCCGTTGTGGATGTGTACGAACTTCTTCAAGATGCGTTTGAACTCGGCTTGTTCTTCTGGCGATAGGTCTGCTAGAAGCCGTTCGCGCAGTTCATGCACGCCGGGCACAAATTGCTGCAGCATCTGCTCACCCGCAGGGCTCAGCGTCAGGCTGCGTTGGCGACGCGGCAGAAGTTCGCGCGAAATCCAGCCTTTGGCTTCGAGCCGCACGGCAATATCTGCCGTGGTGGACGTGTCTAATGCCACCAGTTTGGCCAAGGTGACCTGATCGATACCTGGACGCTCCTGCAGCATCCGCATGACGGCGTACTGCACCGGTGTGACCTCGGGGCCAATGACCTCCCTGAATATCGCCAGCGCGATTTGCTGCGCGCGCCGAATCAGATGGCCTGGCTGGTCATACAGGTCCAACGAAAGTTGATCGGTCTTCTCTTTTGGGGGCTTGGCCATCGGTGTATGGAGGTCTTTGACGAACGGGCTGAAAAGCCACGTTGCAGTCTACCCCACAGCCTGCCGATGTTTGGCGTGTGCTGGCGCAAGAGGAATGATGCGCTGCCTTGGCAACGGATCGGGTGCGGCATTCCCAAGAAAGTAAAAAAACCTTGGCGATCCAAGTCGCCAAGGACATCTTTGAAGCGAAGTGAATACGCGTAGCGAAGACCGCTCCGCGTTGGAGTTTTGCTTAACGGCTTAGCTGCCCATGTGGGTCGATCACGAACTTGACCGGAGCTCCCGCGTCGAACTGCGCGTAGCCCGCTGGTGCCTCGTCCAACGAGATCACCTTCACGCCCACAATGTCGGCAATCTTGATGCGGTCCCAAAGAATCGCTTGCATCAACGCCCGGTTGTATTGGATGACAGGGGTTTGCCCCGTCATGAAACTGTGCGACTTGGCCCAACCCAGCCCCAGCCGGATGCTTAGGGAGCCGGTCTTGGCCGCCTTGTCTACGCCGCCCGGATCGTCCGTCACGTACAAACCCGGGATGCCGATTTTGCCCGCCGCACGGGTGATTTCCATCAGCGAATTCAGCACCGTGGCAGGGGCTTCGTGTTGTGCCCCTTCGTGGCCATGGCCACGCGCCTCAAAGCCGACGGCATCAATGGCGCTGTCGACCTCTGGCACGCCGAGGATCGCGGCGATCTGGTCGGCCAATGGGGTATCGGTAGACAGATCTGCGATTTCAAAGCCAACACTCTTGGCGTGTTGCAGCCGCGCCGGGTTGACGTCGCCCACGATCACGACCGCGGCGCCGAGCAAGCGTGCGGAGGCGGCTGCCGCCAGGCCCACCGGGCCGGCCCCTGCAACGTAGACCGTGCTGCCCGGGCCAACCCCTGCGGTCACGGCACCGTGGTAGCCGGTGGGCAGGATGTCCGAGAGGCAGGTCAGGTCACGGATTTTTTCGATAGCCTGTGCGCGGTCAGGGAACTTCAGCAGGTTGAAGTCGGCATAAGGCACCATCACGTACTCGGCCTGGCCGCCGATCCAGCCGCCCATGTCGACGTAGCCGTAAGCGCCACCGGGACGCGCTTCGTTGACGGTCAGGCACACACCGGTCTGGCGCTCCTTGCATAAGCGGCAGCGTCCGCAAGCCACATTGAAGGGCACGGAGACGATGTCGCCCACCGCCATCTGTTCTACATCCTTGCCAGCCTCGATGACTTCGCCCGTGATCTCATGGCCGAGGACCAAACCCGCAGGGGCTGTGGTGCGGCCGCGCACCATGTGCTGGTCAGAGCCGCAGATGTTGGTGGTGAGTACCTTGAGAATGACACCGTGGTTGGCGGGTCGTCCTCTCGGGTTGATGAGTTTTGGGTAGTCGATGCTGCGCACCTCCACCTTTCCCTGTTCGACGTAGACGACACCTCTGTTGCTGGCCATGGCTATTTCTCCTTGGGTAAAAAATACATTTAGCGAAGAACCGAGCGGTCCGGACATGCGTGATGACCGGACCGCTGAGGATGAAAGGACGAACTTAGAAAATGACGCGCACGCCAGTGACCAAGCCGGTTTGTGAGCCCCCGGCCAATGGATTGCTGCCACCTGCGCCGCCACTCACAGAAATGGCGAGTGTCCCGTCGTTGTTGATCCGGCCCATGGCGGCATAGACCGCGGTGGTTTTGGACAAGTTGTAGGTACCGCGCAGAACACCCATCACAGCCTTGTTGCCCGAGTCCTTGAATTTGAGTTGCGAATACTGTGCATCTACTACGAAGGCAGGCGTCACGGGATAACTGGCTCCGATGAAGTAGAGGTCGCTGCGCGGCGTGGTCGCGCTGCCTTCGTTGTTGCGGTGGATCAGGCCGCCGGCGATTTTCACGTCCCTGAACTTCACATAGCCGTTGACCATCGTGCGCTTGTCGCTCAGAGCCGAGGAGGTTAGTCCGAGTGCTGTCCACGAGCCCGCGCCGCCATTGAGTTGATCAAATGCAGCAGCGACGCCCCAGTTCGCTTGGTCAAACTTTGCCATCAACGACCATTCTTTACATGCGCTGCTGTCGTTGGCGACTTCACCGCCGCAATTGGTGCCACCTGGATTGTTCGGCACGGGGTTCGCCGCATCACGCCCCAAGCTGTAACTTGCGCCAAGCGAAAGGCTGGAGAACTTGGCGCGGTAGGTAATGGTGTTATCGGCCCGGCTGTTGGGGATGTAGCTGTCCAGCGAACCTAAACTGAGCACCATGGGGCCAATCACGTCCGCGTCCAGTAGAGACCAAAACAGCATCGTGTACTGCCGGCCTAGCGCCACGGTACCCCAATCTCCGCTCAGTCCCACGAAGGCTTGTCGCCCAAACATGCGGCCACCTTGGTTGAGCACGCCACTGTCCGATCCGAAGCCGCTCTCCAGGGTGAAGACGGTTTTCAGCCCACCACCCAAATCCTCTGTTCCCCGCATGCCCCAACGAGAGGGCAGGCCTGCGCTGGTCGTAGGCATGCGGGTGATGCTGCCGCCTGCGGCGCCTACATTGCTGATGTGTTCTACCGCGGCGTCGACGATGCCGTAAAGGGTGATCTGCTGCGCACTTGCGGCATTTGTGGCGAGTGCGGCGCTTGCGACCATAAGGGCGCTTAATCCCATCGGGGTGGGGCTTTTCTTTGTCATTGTGGTCTCCGTTGGTGCTAAAAATGGCGCACGTGTTCTCACCAAGTCACGTGGCCAGGTGGTCTTCTCAAAAAATGGAATGGGCGTGTTAGCCCGTGAGGAGGTCTTGGAGCGTGAACGAGGCGTTCGCCCCTTCCACCACACGCATGCCTTTACGAGTCACTTACCCGGATCTTTGACTGCAGCGACTTTGTCGATTTCGATGTTGTAGAGCTGCCCGTCGCGTCGCTCCACCTTGCGGATGTAGATGTCTTGGACGATGTCGCGTGTTTGGGCATCGATGCTGATGGGCCCTCGTGGGCTTTCAAACGAGAGGCCCTTCATGGCATCGACCAGCGCTTGCCCTTTGCCCTGGCCTTTGGTTTTTTCTAGCGCGGCGTAGATGGCCGCCATGCCGTCATAACCGCCGACGGCCATGAAGTTGGGTCTTTGGCCTTTGTTGGCGGCACCAAAGTCAGCAACGAATTTGCGGTTCAGGGGGGAGTCATGTGCGGCCGAGTAATGGAAGGATGTGACAACGCCCATGGCCGCATCGCCCATGTCGTTGAGTTGATCGTCGTCGGTGATGCCACCGTCACCGATCAGCTTGATTCCAGCTTTGTCCAGGCCGCGCTCAGTGAATTGCTTCATCAGTGCTGCGCCCGGTCCCGAAGGAACAAAGACGAACACCGCATCGGGGGCTGAATCACGCACCCGCTGAAGGAAGGGGGCGAAGTCTGGATTGCGCATTGGCACGCGCAAGGTCTCGACCACTTTGCCACCAGAGGCCTGCAGGCGCTCGGAGAAGATTTTCTCGGCATCTAGGCCAGGTCCGTAATCTGACACCAAGGTGACCACTTTGCTGATCTTGTTCTTGGCAGCCCATTGCGCCATCGTGGACGCACTTTGGTACAGCGTGTAGCTGGTGCGCACAAAGAAAGGAGAAGTGCTGACCGCACTAGAGGTTGCAGCGGCCATGATCACCGCAGGCGTCTGCGACTGCGTGGCAACGGAGGCGGCTGAGAGCGCGCTGGGGGTTAAACCAAAGCCAGCAAGCACGTTGACCTTGCCACTGGTGACCAACTCACTGGCCAGACGTTTTGTGGCGTCCGGAACGCCCCCGTCATCTTTCAAGATGATCTCCACCTTGCGGCCTGCGACCGTCGACCCAGCATGCGACATGTACAGCTTGACCGCTGCGTCGATTTGCTTGCCCGTAGAGGCGAAAGGACCGGTCATCGGAAGAATCAGGCCAATTTTGAAGGACTCGTCCTGGGCGTTGGCGCTGCCGACTAGTCCCATGGCCGAATAGGCCAGGAGGGATAACAAGGTGCGTTTTTGCATGTTTGTCTCGTGAGATGTTTGCTGGCCACTTAGGATGGTTTTTTCATTGCGTACACTGAATCAGAATTAGTGTACTGAATGAAATTTTGCAAATCAACGGCCGAGATTTGATTTCACATGAGGGGTTTCCCTGCATCTGATGGCCCATTTGCTCCAGGGAAAGGAGCAATGGTTGACGAAGTAGCGGATTGAAAAGCTCAGGATGCCCAGGCACTTGTTGGACGCTTGGCCGTTATAGATCCATTTTTATGTGAATGGAAAAATGGCCGTTAGACGATGCTGTTGAGTTAATTTTTTTTATCCCCATAACCCAACCGACTGGCCTTATGTCGATTCCGTTCTGCTCGCCACTCAAAAAGTTCGGCGGTGATCATTAATCGCTGCGTCCCTAAGTAAACTGTTAATTTTGAGCTAACGCTACTCGGATCTAAGAGTTAGATCGTTTTAACGACGTGGTGGTCGATGAGATTAGGCACCGCCACAGCATGCTGCCGGAACTCTCACGCAGCGTTACTCGCTCTTTGCGGCCAATGGAGCCGGGGGGCCTATAGGGTTGCGAATGAATAGGTCGTATCGGATTGTCTGGAGCGTGGCGCAGCAAGCTTGGGTGGTGGTCTCTGAGCTTGCGAAATCCAGCGGTAAAAAAGCGCGTCGGAAGGTTGGCCGTGGCGCAGCTTTGCTGGCAATGCTGGCTTTGTTCGGGCCAGTGCAGGCCGGTACGGTGACCTGGTCTCCCACCGGGCAGAACTCGGGCGGCGCGGGCAATTGGGACCTCACTTCCAGCGCTTGGTACAACGGCACGGTGCTGCTGTCGTGGAACAACCTGCTGGGCGACAGCGCCCAGTTTGGCGGCGTTGCGGGAGCGTTGGCGCTGGTCAGCCCCATCACCGTTCAGAATTTGCTGTTCACGGTGAATGGGTACACCCTCAATGGCGGCACGTTGACCGGCGCTTCGTCCACCATGGGGTTCAATGCCGGCGGTGGTATGAGCGCCACGGTCAACTCGCTCATCGCCAATGCCGTCTCTGGCGTTACCCGTGTCGACATCAACGGGGCTGGCACCGTGGTGCTGGGTGGCACCAACACTTACACGGGTGGCACCACAGTCACCAACAACGGCACGTTGCGGGTATCAAGCGACAGCAATCTTGGGGGCGCTGCCGGTGCGCTGACGCTTGGGGACACCACCACCGGAGGCACGCTGGCGATCACCGCTGGCCCCTTCACAACAACGCGCGCGGTGACGCTCGGCCTAGGTGGCGGCACGGTCTCGACGGGCGCGGGCGTCACTGCCAGTATGGGCGGTGTGATTGGTGGCAGCGGCGCCTTCACCGTTGGCGGCACCGGCACGGTGGTGCTGAACGGCGCCAATACTTATAGCGGTGCAACGACCATCTCGTCGGGTACTCTGCAGATCGGCAGCGGCGGAACCACGGGGGCGCTGGGCACCGCTGCTTCGCTCACCAACAATGGCACACTGGCCTTCAACCGCAGCAACAGCTACACCTATGCGGGCGCGATTTCAGGCACTGGCTCTTTGCAGCAGAGCGGTGCCGGGACGACTATTTTGAGCGGTGCCAATACCTACAGCGGCGGCACCACCATTAACGCTGGTACGCTGCAGATCGGCGCCGGCGCGGCGACGGGTTCTATCGTGGGCAACGTGGTCAACAACGGGCTGCTGAGCTTTAGTCGCAACAATGGCTATACCTATGCGGGCGTGGTGTCAGGCAACGGCGTTCTGCAGCAAAACGGCAGCGGCACCACCACGCTCAGTGGCGCTAACACGTATACCGGTGAAACCGTTATTCGCGCCGGCGTGTTGCAGGCGGCGAACGATGGCAATTTGGGTGCGGCTTCAAGCCAGTTGCGCTTCGCTGGCAACAGTAATTTCAACGCGAGTTCTGCGTTCAGTTCGGCACGCAATGTAGTGGTCGACAGCGGCGTCAACGCCTATGCAGGGAGTTCTAGTGCAGCGGCACCGTTGACGCTGAATGGCGTTGTCTCTGGCGCAGGCTCATTTGGCGTGTACCAAGGGCAGGTGGTGCTAACGGGGGCCAACACTTACACCGGGAACACCCGAATTTTGGGCGGCGCGCTCGGGGTATCGAGCGATGCCAATCTGGGCGCGGCGGCTAGCAATGTCAGCTTTGTTGGCGCTGGCAGCCTGCGCGCGCTCTCGAGTTTTGGCACTTCACGCAACGTGGTGCTAAGCACCGCAGGCACCGTCGAATCCTTCAACGGCTCGACCTTGACTCTGGGCGGCATCATTTCGGGTGGGTCGGCCCTCACGGTGAACAGCGCAGGGGCGCCCGGGGGCACGGTGGTGTTGAATGGCACCAATACCTATACGGGTGGTACGCTTTTAAGAGGCGGTGTGCGGGCGGAGGTTTCGCGCGACGCCAATTTAGGGGCAACTGCGGGTGCGCTCGACATCGCCGCAGGCACACTCGCCACCACCGCCAGTTTCACCACCGCCAGGTCGATGGTGCTGAATGCGGGTGGCGCTACCATCGACGTGGCACCCACCACCACGCTGATCGCCAGCGGCGTTATCAGTGGCAGCGGCTCTGCATTGCAAAAGTCCAACACTGGCACGCTGATATTGACGGGGGCGAACACCTATAACGCTGGCACCACGGTCAACGCAGGCACCTTGCAGGTTGGCAACGGCGGAACTACAGGCTCGATGGGGACCGGCAACGTCACCAACAACAGTGCGCTGGTCTTCAACCGCAGCAATGCTTTTGCCTACGGCGGCGCGATCTCCGGCACCGGTTCATTGACGCTCAGTGGAGCTGGTGCCACCACGCTGAGCGGCAACAACAGCTACACGGGGGCGACGCAGGTGACGGCGGGCTCGCTCTACGTTAACGGCAACCAAACCTCTGCTACGGGGTTGACGACCGTGGCCTCGGGCGCAACGCTGGGCGGCTCGGGCACCATTGGCGGCAGTGTCACGGTGGCCAATGGTGCCACGCTGGCACCCGGCACCATTGGTGCGGGCGGCACGCTGAACATTCGCGGCGCGCTGTCGCTGTCGAGTGGCTCGGTGTTGAACTACGACCTGGGCCAGCCCGACACTGTGGGCGGCCTATACAACGACCAAGTGGTGGTTGGCGGTGCCCTGACTTTGGATGGCACGCTGAATGTGTCTGCCACCTCGGGTGGTGCTTTTGGCGCGGGGGCGTACCGCCTGATGACCTACACGGGCGCGCTGACCAATAACGGGCTGGCGTTCGGCACAAGCCCCGCTGGCACCAGCTCAATGCTGCAGACCTCGGTTGCCGGTCAGGTCAATCTGCTGACCAGCCTAAGCAACGCCACCTTCTGGGACGGCCCCTCTAGCCCCAATAACAGCTTGGTAGAGGGTGGCGCAGGCACCTGGAACAGCGGCACCGGTGCCAACAGCAACTGGACCGACGCCGGGGGCATTGCCAATGCGCCTTACGCGGCTGGTTTTGCCGTGTTTCAGGCCACGCCTGGAACCGTCACGGTAGACAACACCGGCGGGCAGGTTGTGGCTGCGGGCATGCAGTTTGCAAGCGACGGCTATCGCATCACCGGCAGTCCTGTCAGCTTGGTCGAGACGACACCGGGCTCGGCCAATGCCACGCTCCGCGTAGGTGACGGTACAGGCGCAGGCAGTGGCTACACCGCCACCGTCGACGCGGCGCTGCAGGGCACGGTCGGCGTCACCAAGACCGATCTCGGCACGCTGGTGCTGACTGGTGCGAGCTCCTACAGCGGTGGCACTACGGTCTCCACTGGCACTTTGCAATTAGGGGCCGGCGGAACCTCGGGCTCGATTGCGGGGAACGTGACCGACAACGGCACACTCGTCTTTAACCGCAGCGACGCCGTCACTTTTGGTGGCGTGATTTCGGGTGCCGGAGCAGTTCAGCAAATCGGCACGGGCACCACGCTACTGACAGGCAACAACACCTATAGCGGCGCCACCACCGTCTCGAACGGAATCTTGCAGGTGGGCAATGGCGGTACCACGGGCACAGGGGGCACCGGCACGTTGACGGTGAACACCCCAGGCGCACTGGCCTTTAACCGCAGCAATTCCGTCACTTTTAGTGGTGTGATTTCAGGCACTGGCACGGTGGCACAAAACGGCAGTGGCACCACGGTGTTCACGGGCGACAGCACTTATACCGGTGGTACCAGCATCAATGCCGGCACCCTTCAATTAGGCAGTGGTGGCACCACCGGTTCGATCGTTGGCAATGTCTCGAATAACGGCACGCTGAGCTTCAACCGCAATGCAACGTACAGCTATGGCGGGGTGGTTTCCGGCAGCGGCTCGGTAGAGCAGCGCGTTGGCACGCTAACGCTGAGCGGCGCCAACACTTATGCCGGTGGCACGGCCTTCAACGGCGGCGTGCTGCAGGTTGCGGGTGATGGCAACTTGGGTGCCGCGTCGGGGGGGCTGTCGTTCAACACGGGTGGCCGATTACATGCGACGTCAAGCTTCAGCACGAACAGAAGTTTGGCGCTGGTTGGTAATGGTGCCTTGTCTACCGCTGCCGGAGCGACGCTGACCGTGGCTGGCAACATCTCCGGCACCGGCTCCTTGCTCCTCAACGCGGGGGGAACCGTAGCGCTGTTAGGCAACAACAGTTTCAGCGGCGGTTTGGATTTGGGCGGTGCCACGGTGGTCCAAGCTAACTCTGCGAGCAGCCTTGGTACCGGGACCATTTCAATCCATGACCTCGCCGTTCTGCAGACCACCGGCAGTTTTGTACTGCCGCAGAACATCAGTTGGGCTGGTGGCCCGAACGGCGGCACCATTGATGTGCAGTCTGGCCAAACAGCCACGCTCACTGGCAATCAAACTGGCACTACGACATTCAGAAAAACCGGCGCCGGCACTTTGGTGGTTGCGGCCAATACCGCCTACACCGGTTCCTTGGCTGTGACGGGAGGCACCGTACAAATCGGCGCGGGCGGCACTCTCGGAAGTCTTGGCGGGAGTGCTGCCATTTCTGCGGGTACGGTGTTGGCCTTTAACCGCAGTGATGCGTCCACCTATGCGGGCGTGATTTCGGGCGCCGGCACCGTGCAGCAAAATGGCACCGGCACCACCTTGTTGACCGCTGCCAGCACCTACACCGGCGGCACCAGTGTCACCGCGGGCACGCTGCAGATTGGGAGTGGCGGCGCGGCGGGGTCGATCGTTGGCAACGTCACCAACAACAGCCAGTTCGCCTTCAACCGAAGTGACGTTTATACCTATGCGGGCGTGGTCTCTGGCAGCGGCGCGCTGCAGCAGAACGGCAGCGGCACCACCGTGCTGACTGGCAACAGCACCTACACTGGCGGCACCACCATCAACGCCGGCACCTTGCAGCTTGGCAATGGCGGCACAGCCGGCACGATCCTGGGAGATACCGTCAACAACGGCACGTTAGCCTTCAACCACAGCGACAGCGAAACTTATGCTGGCCTCGTCTCCGGTACAGGTGCGTTGCTGCAGAACGGCGGCCCCAGCAGCGTCATGACGCTGACCCGCAACAACAGCTATACAGGCGCGACCACGGTCACATCGGGGGCGCTCTACGTCAATGGCAATCAGTCGGCCGCCACGGGCGCCACGGCTGTTGCGGCCAGTGCTGTGTTGGGAGGTACTGGCACGATAGGTGGTAATGTGGCAGTAGCCAATGACGGCATTCTGGCGCCTGGCAGCGCAAATGGCACGGGCGGCACGTTGACCATCAACGGCAACCTTGGGCTCAATGCCACCTCGATTTTGCGCTACAGCTTCGGCGCGCTTGGCGGTGTGGCGCAGAACAGCCGAACAGACGTTTATGGCAATCTGGTCTTGGACGGTCTCATTGATGTCACCACTCCTGTGGGCGGAACTTTTGACCCTGGCATCTACCGTATTTTCAATTACAGCGGCACGCTAACGAACAACGGCCTGGCGCTTGGCACCGTGCCCGCAGCAACCACGCTTGCGCTGCAGACCGGTATTGCCGGGCAGATCAATCTGATCAACACCACGGGCCTGCTCACCGCAGTGTGGGACGGGGCCAGCGCAAGCCAATACAACAACGGCGTTGCCGACGGCGGCACCGGTATTTGGAGCCGCAACGGCACCAACACGGCTTGGGGTGATGCAACCAGTTCGGTCAATTCGGTTTACGCGCCAACCTCTTTTGTGATCTTTCAGGGCACGGGCGCTGCGGTGACCGTGGACAAAAGCTTTGGGGATATTTCGACGTCTGGCTTGCAGTTCGCGGTCAACGGTTACTCCCTCAGCGGCGACGAAATCAATCTCGTCGAGACGGCCTCTGGAACAGGCACTACGAACATTCGCGTGGGCGATGGCTCGCCAGCCTCCGCCGCCTACACCGCGAGCATTGGTTCTGTTTTGCAAGGCAGCACCAAGGTGACCAAAAACGGCTTGGGCACACTGGTGCTCACCGGCGCCAATCTCTACAGCGGCGGAACGCAGATCGACGCTGGCACGGTAAGGATCTCCAGCGACGCAAACCTGGGTGCGGCAGCAGGCGCGCTGGGGTTCGACGGCGGCGTTCTAGAAACCACCGCCTCAATTGTCACGGCGCGTGCCACCACGCTCAACACCAACGGTGCCAGTGTGGATGTTGATGCTGGCCAGACGTTGACCATGAACGGTGCGATCAGCGGCGTCGGCAAATTAACCAAGACCGATACCGGCACGCTGGTGCTGAACGGAGCCAACACCTACAGCGGAGGCACGTCGGTCAACGGGGGAAGAGTGAAAGTGTCCAGCGATTCCAACCTTGGCGCTGCCGCTGGTGCACTTAGCATTGACGGCGGCACGCTGGAAACCACCGCATCGATGAGCTCAGTGCGCGCGGTCACACTGAATACGGGAGGCGCAACCTTGGACGTTGCAAACGGCACCACGCTGGCGTTGACCAATACGGTTGATGGCACTGGCGCGTTGACCAAGACCAGTGCCGGTACGCTGGTGTTAAGTGGCGCCAATAGCTACAGCGGGGGTACTGCCATCAACGGCGGCAAGCTCAGCATCGGCAGCGATGCCAATCTCGGCGCCGCCGCAGGGGCGCTGAGTTTTGGCGGTGGGGCGTTGGAGGCCACTGCGTCTTTCACCTCGACGCGTGCCATCTTGCTGAACGCCAGCGGTGGCACGCTAGACGTAGACGCCGGCAGCACGCTGGCGTTGACCGGCAGCATCGCTGGCACGGCTGCGTTGAACAAGGCCGATGCGGGCACGCTGGTGTTGAGCAGCGCCAATACCTATAGCGGCGGCACCACAATCTCAGGCGGTGTACTGAAAATCACCAATCTCGACGGCGTCGGCTCCGGCACGGTCAACATCGGCGCGACGGCGAGCCTGGAGCTGGCAACGGTTGCGCCAGCTACTTTCGACAACCTGTTAGCGGGTACGGGCAACACCACGGTGAGTGGCGCGCAAGCCAGCATCACCGGCGCCAATGCGGCTTATGCCGGCCAGTGGAACCTCACAGGGAGCGGCGGGCTGGTGGTCACAAACACATCCACCAGCAGCAACCAGAACCTGGGGACAGGTGCGGTCGACATTGGCGCCACGGCCAGTGTCGGTGTGCAGACGACGGGCGCCTTCACCTTTAACAACGCGTTGAGTGGCGCTGGTACGTTGAACGCCTCTAACGCCAACCAAGCCTTTTCTTTCGGCGCGAGCGCGGGCAACGCTTTCAGCGGCACGCTCAATCTATCGAGCAACAGTTTCGATCTGTCGGGGTCAGCGACCAGCGTGTTGACCCATGCCACGTTGGCGCTGGGTACGGGCAACGTGACCACGGTTGGCAATGGCCATCAGGTGATTGGTGGGCTGAGCCTTAATGGCGCCACGCTGGGTTTCAATGCCTCCGCACTCGACCAAACAGTGGCCATCAGCCATATCACCACTGGCACGTTAGACATCAGCCATGCCGGTACGGTGCGCATCGATCTGCCGGTGTCGTATGTGATCAGCCCACCGAGCACGCCGAACACCAACAACCTGCTGATGCAGGATGAAGGCGACGCTGGCATGCAGCTGATTGCTGCGGGCACGGTGACGGGGAACGGCAGCGGCCTAGCACTCACCGACCTTAGCGGCAATGTCATCACGGCGGCAACCCAGGTGGGCTTAATTCAGAACGGCAGTGTGGTGGCCCAGGGCCTCTACGACTACCGGCTGAGTGCTGGCGCTGCGGTCGACGGGCTTTACGTGCGCTACGGTCTCAACCAGTTGGCGTTGCTGGCGGGCCAGACCTTGACGTTGGCGCAGGATAACGGCGCGACAAGTGCCTCGGCAGATATGTCCGCCAAGATCACGGGCACCGGCAACCTGGCCATTGCTGCGGGCGCAGGTACGGTGTCGCTGTCGAATGCGGGTAACGACTACAGTGGCGAAACGAGCGTAGCCTCGGGTACCTTGCGTGTCGATGCCAACAATGCGCTAGGCCAGACCAGCAAACTGAGCCTGGCCAATGCAACCGGTTTCGACTTGAACGGCAAGACCCAGTCAATTGGTGCGCTCAATGGCGCCGCAGGTTCAACGCTGGATCTGCACGGCGGCACGCTGACCCTGAGTAACGGCGGCACCTCGGCCGGCACGGTAACCGGCGCAGGCCAATTGAACTTCACCGGCGGCGCGTTGGCAGTGCTTGGGTCTAACCCCGGCCTCACGGCCAGCACAACCATCACCAGCGGCGCCACTGTGCGTTTGAGCCGCGTGAACGGGCTGGGCAGCGGTGCGATCAGCCATAGCGGCGTGTTGGTGTTCGATGGCGCCACCGGCGTGATGGGGAACACCATCACCGGCGCGGGCACGGTTCAGCTGACGAACGCCGCAGATATCAGCTTCACGGGCAGCAATGCTTTGTCGAGTAGCTGGGATACGGCTGTGGGCACCCGCCTCAGCGTTGCCACCGCCGCTAACCTGGGCACAGGGGCGATCCACAACGCAGGTACGTTTAACGTCGACACCGCCACGGACTGGACCCTTACCAATGCGCTCAGCGGCGCGGGTGCGATCAGTAAAAACGGTGCAGGTACCTTGACTGTCACACAGGCCAACACCAGCGCCACGGGGGCGACCACGATCTCGGGCGGCCTGCTGCAGCTGACCGACATCGCAGGTGTAGGCAGCGGTGCAGTGCGCATCAACACCACACTTGGCAACGCTACAACCGGGCTGGCCCTGGTGCTCGGTTCGGCAAGCACCTTCAGCAATACGCTGATGGGCACGGGCACCACCACGGTTAGCGGCGCGCAAGTTGCGGTCACCGGCGCCAATGCGGCTTATACGGGTCAATGGCGCCTTGCAGGGCCGGGTGCGCTGGTGGTGGCGAGCACGTCCACCAGCAGCAACCAGAACCTGGGGACAGGTGGGGTCGACATTGGCGCCACCGCCAGTGTCAATGTGCAGACCACGGGGGCTTTCAGCTTCAACAATGCCTTGAGTGGCGGCGGCACGTTGAATGCGGCCAACGCCAACCAAGCCTTCTCTTTCGGGGCAGGGGTGGGCAACGCCTTCACCGGCACGCTCAATCTATCGAACAACAGTTTCGATCTGTCGGGGCCTGCTACCAGCGTGTTGACGAATGCCACGCTGGCGCTGGGTGCGGGCAACGTGACCACGGTTGGCAATGGCCATCAGGTGATAGGTGGGCTGATCCTTGATGGCGCCACGCTGGGTTTCAATGCCTCTGCACTAGACCAGACGGTGGCGATCAGCCACATTACCGCTGGCACGTTGGACGTGAGCCAGGCCAGCACGGTGCGCATTGATTTGCCTGTGTCGTATGTCATCAGTCCGCCGAGCACGCCGAACACCAATAACCTGCTGATGCAGGACGAAGGCGACGCTGGCATGCAACTGGTACGCGCCAGTACGGTCAACGGCAGCGCCGGCAACATCACACTGAGCGACCGCAACGGCAATGCGATCACGGCCTCGATGCAGACCGGGATCGCGCAGGGCGGCAATACCGTGGCCCTGGGCACCTACAACTACAGACTGACCTCGGGCACAGCATCGGATGGCCTGTACGTGAGCTATGGTCTCAACCGAATTGAGTTGCTGGCGGGCCAGACGTTGACGCTGGCACAGGACAGTGGCGCGACCAACGCCTCGGCGGACATGTCTGCCAAGATCACGGGCATCGGCAGCCTGGCCATTGCTGCGGGCGCGGGCACGGTCTCACTATCGAACGCAAGCAACGACTACAGCGGAGAGACGCGTGTGGACTCGGGCACCTTACGTGCCGAGGCTAATACCGCGCTAGGGCAGACCAGCAAGCTAAGCCTGGCCAACGCAACCGGGTTCGACTTGAACGGCAAGACCCAGTCGATTGGTGCGCTCAATGGCGCCGCAGGTTCAACGCTGGATTTGCACGGCGGCACGCTGACCGTGAGCAACGGCGGAAACTCGGCCGGTACGTTAACCGGCGCAGGCCAACTGAACTTCACCGGCGGGTCGCTGGCAGTGCAAGGCGCCAATCCCGGCCTGACGGCCAGCACAACCATCACCAACGGCGCCACTGTGAGTTTGAACCACGTAGAGGGTCTTGGCAGTCGTGCCATCCGCCTTAACGGCACGCTGGTGCTCGATGGCGCCACCGGCTTGATGGCCAATGCCATTGATGGCACCGGCGAAGTCATCAAGCAGGGTAACGGTACGGTCACGATGACCGGGCAGACGGCCTGGACGGGCACCACCCAACTCGCGGGCGGTGCGTTGGTATTGGATGGCAGCGCCGGCGGAGGGCGCTTGATCAGCAACATCGTGGGCACCAGTGGGACCAGTTTGAGTCTGCAAAACGGCGCGACGCTCACTGGCTGGATTGACCCGACCAATGTCAACATCGACGCGAGCAGCAACTGGAACATGACGGCCAGTTCGCTGGTCGACACGGTTGCGCTAGCGGGCACCATTCAATTCGCCGCGCCGGTGTTGTTGCCCCTGATCTTAGGACGCACGTTGACGGCCAGCAACTGGGTAGGTCAGGGCGGCACGGTGACACTTTTCTCGGTGCTGGGCAACGATAACTCGCCCAGCGACAAGATCGTGATTGACGGCGGTCGCGCCTCGGGCAACACCGGGCTGGTGATCAAGCACGGCGGCGGGGTTGGCGCGCAGACGAACGAGGGGATCCGCTTGGTCGAAACCCTTAACGGTGGGACGACCGATGCCGGGGCGTTTAATCTTTCCGCCGCATCCGACGGCTATCGTGCGGGCACTGGCACCATTGCTGCGGGCGCCTACGACTACAGTCTCAAGCGCGGCGGAAACGGCGGCGTGGCCAACGACTGGTATCTGGTATCAGCATGCGCAACCTGTGCGCCAGAGATGCCGACTGAAACGCACTACCGCCCAGAAGTTGGCGCGTATCTAAACAACCGGTTGTTTGCGCAGACGATGCAGATGCACACGCTGCACGAACGCCAGGGTGAGGCCTTGGGTACGCAGACGAAAAACCCGTCGAGCGATGCTATTGGATGGGCACGGGTGGAGGGTAAGAGTAGTAGCCGGGACAGTGTTTTGTCTCTGAGCGACCGTACCTATTTATTCCACGCAGGCATAGACTTGGGGCGCCTTAAACGCGGCGACGGCAGCATCCGCTTGGGGGTTATGGGAGCGTATGGTCTGAGCGAGAACCACGCCGACAACGGAACACTGGGTTCGCGTGGCACGGTGCGCGGCTACAACCTTGGGCTGTATGGCACGTGGTACGGCAACCAGGACATTTCGACTGGCCCCTATGTGGACACCTGGCTGATGGCCGGTGTGTTTAACAACGAGGTCAGCGGACAAGGGCTGGCGACCGAGCGCTACAAATCACGCAACCTGGCGGCCTCGTTGGAGGTGGGGCATTCTGTGCCGCTTTTGTCAACCGGCAACACCCTGGTCTACCTGGAGCCGCAAGGCCAATTGATCTTGTCCAACTACCGGGCGGATACGCATACCGAGCGCACTGGCACGGTGGTCTCTTCCAATGCGAACACCAGGGCAACCACGCGTGTGGGCTTGCGTTTGCATACCGTTGCCAAGAACGGCGAGGGCAAGAAATTACTGCGCTCGTTTGTTGAGCTGAACTGGTGGCGTGGCCCGAGTTCGCAATCGGTGAACTTTGACGCGGACACAGTGCACGATACGCTGCCCCGTAGTCGCCTGGAAGCCAAGGTGGGGCTGGAGGGCCAGGTGAGCAAGGCTGTGAGCATGTGGGGCTCGGTCGGTTATGTGGCCGGCGTCCGTCAATACAGCGCTGGCAAGGCTCAGGTTGGCGTGAAGTACAACTGGTGAGGGCAGCATACGACTTATGAGGCATCCGCGTTATCGCGTCGTTCAACGTCTTCCACACTGTGCCCTTTCTTTCCTAGAAAGGACTTCATCGTCAAAGTGAGAGGCACGATGAAGACGATCAGGTAGCGTCGGCGAAAACAGCCATTGTTCAATGGATGAAATAGAGAGGCTTCGATGGATGATTCTTCCGTTGACAAAGAATTCTCGAACGTGGTGCGGCTGCTGAGGCTATGGCGGTGGTAGATGCTGCGGTGTCGTTAGGTTCGATTGCAAAGGCCTGTCCTCGACTTGTCTAGTCTCTAAAACCGCACTGCCCAGTCAAATCTCTGCGAACTCGATGGGTTCATCACGAATAGGGCCCGATAAGGCGGAGTTATAGGAGCCTATTTCGGGGGCATCGTCTAGGCGGACGGACGATGTTCGCTTCGGAATTATGGCTTCGCCGATTTTCTTCGAGCAGGCGGCTTTGCGCCGGGGGCGTCCTCTCCCGCGTGAAGCAAGTTTTCATAGTTTCGTCGCAGGATGAGTCCGGCATAAAAAACGTGCTCTCGCATCAACTGCTCCGCCCTAACGCAGTCTCTGGCAATCACGGCCTCGACGATGCGGTGGTGGTCGCCGTGTGACCGCAGGATGATGGGATGGTCATCCCACAGAATGATGCGGTCGGACGCGAAAGGAATGTTTTGCGCCTGCTCGGCGAAACGTGTCACCCAGGGATTGCCAGAGGCTTCCAGCAGCGTGTCGTGGATGGTCACGTTCATCTGCTGGTAAGGCGCGTGGTCTTCGGGAAGCAACTCCCCTTTGGCCAGGATGCGATCCCCCACCGCGAGCGCCTCGCGTAGTTGTTGGGTTTGCTCGGGGGTGAGGCCGCGAATGGCGGCATTGCGGCAGGCTAGGCCTTCCAGCACGGCGCGGACGTCGTAGGCCGCGACGATCTCTTCCATGTTGAAGCCACGCACCGAGTAGCCGCGCTTGGGCTCATGGTCGATCAAGCCCTCGCTGGCCAAGGTGCTGAGGGCCGTGCGCACAGGGGTGCGCGAGACGCCCAGCTTCTCCGCCAACTGAAGTTCTTCGAGCTTTTCATCTGGCTTTATCTCCCCGTTGAGGATCGAGTTGCGCAGCGTCTCGGTCACATCCTGGGCCAAGGTTCTCATTTTTTGTTCTCCCGAAAAGACGGATTCAAGTATACATGAACACTCTAAAAATGCTGTTTTAGGGGTTAATACTGAGATTTATAGTCTTTCATGTATACATAATCGCCACCGTTGGTTTTTGAATGAATAACGGTCTGGAAGGGCAAAAGTGGAAATGGCGAAACTTGCACGCGGTGATGATGGTTGGCTCGGCTTGGCGAACCGGATCTGTGTCGTCACGGGAGCGGGAGGTGGCATCGGCGTTGAAATCGCCACGCAATTGTTGGAAGCGGGTGCCCGCGTCGCCCTGCTTGACCGAGATGCCGAACGCCTGAACGCGTTGACAGCCGAGCTGGAGGCGCATGCCGGTCGGGTCATGACCATCCGCTGCGATGTCACCGATATCGGCAGCGTTCAATCCGCTGCCGACCAAGTCGAGAAAACCTGGGGCGCCGCAGAGCTATTGGTCAACAACGCGGCGGCCTTGTATGCCGACGCGTTGATGGATATTGCCGTCGACAAATGGAACCAGCTGCTGTCGGTGAACTTGACCGGCTATCTGCTGTGCGCGCAGGCCTTCGGCCGACAAATGAAAGCCCACGGCGGGGGCGCCATGGTGCACATCGCCTCGATCTCCGCCAGCATTCCGCAGCCCTACAGTGGCGCCTACAGCGTCAGCAAGGCCGGGGTGAAGATGTTGTCGCAACTGCTGGCCGTCGAGTTGGGCGAGCACGGTGTGCGCAGCAATGTGGTCAGCCCGGCCATGATCCGCACGCCCATGAGCGAGGGGATTTATCAAGATCCTGCGGTGCGTCTGCGTCGCGAGCAAATTGTGCCGGCCGGTCGCATCAGCACCCCGTCGGACATCGCTGGTGCGGTGCTCTTCTTGAGCAGTGAGCGTGCGAGCTACATCAGCGGCCAAGAATTCTTGATCGACGGCGGGCTGACCCAGGCCTGGCTAGGTCTGATTCCACGCCCCGGCTTCGAAAAAAAGGACACGGCCGCGTAGTCGATTGACAGCGTCCAACTCTCAGTTCCCCCATCCCTACAACAGGAGACTCTCGTGAAACCAGCTAAGTCCTTACTCGTAGCCTGCGTGGCTGTTCTTTCCGCTTTTGGCGCACACGCCCAAACTGAGCCCGGCGTGACCGACAAGACCATCAAGATCGGCCTTTTCGGCCCCTTGTCCGGCAACTCCATGGCCTATGGCTTCGATGTGATGAACGCCGCCAAGATGTACTACGACAAGATCAACAAGGAAGGCGGCATCCACGGACGCAAGATCGAGTTGGTGGTGGAAGATGACCGCTGCAATGCCAATGACTTGTTGGCCGCTGTGAAGAAGCTGACCGAGCAAGACAAGGTGTTTGCGCTCAACGGTGGTTCTTGCTCGGCTGCGGTGGTGGGCGCACGGGAGTATGTGGAACGCTCGCAGATTCCCTTCGTCATGCTCAATGCATCGGGTGACGGTGCTTTGTATCCGCCGTCCAAATACATCTACGGCGCGTTCTCCATTTCTCAACGCGCCGTGGGTGGCTCGATGGTGCAGTTTGCCGCAGAGCATCTGCAAGGCAAGAAGATCGGCTACATCAACCACGACGACGCCTACGGCGGCTGGAACCTGGAGGCTGCGGAATTCCAGGCCAAGAAGCTGGGTGTGGACCTGCAAGTCCAGTCGGTGGCGCCGAACTTGACCGATGTCACCGCGCCCATGCTCAAGATCCGCGCGTCCAACCCCGACGTGCTGCTGATCACCACGTACGCCCGCCCCGTCAGCCTGCTGGTCAAGAAGGCGCAGGAACTGGGTTGGACCAAGCCCATCGTGATTGCCGTCAACGGCACGGCCGACCTGAAGCAACTGGTCGAGAACGTTGGCAACAAGGATGCGTTCAAGAACGTCTACCTGCAAGAAGTCATGACGGACGTGGCCGGCGGCCCCAAGCTCAAGTGGGTCTATGACATGTACAAGAGCTACTACCCGGAACTGGCCGCCAAGCCCGGCTACCCACAGACCTATATGCCATACGGCATTCCGTCGGCCATGACGGTGGTCAACGCGCTCAAGGCGGCGGGCCCGCAATTGACGCGTGAGAAGTTCCTCACGGCGCTGTCGCAAACCAAGTTCGAGTCCAACGTGATGGCCGGCCCGATTGAGCTGACCGCCACGGACCACGCCGGCCAGAAGTCAGCCATCTACCTGAAATTCGATGGCACCAACATGGCAGCAGTGCCCGGCGCTTACCGCAGCCTCTGGACCTACCAACCCAAGTAACCCACAAGGAAAAAGGGCCGGACCGTCTGCGCGGCCGGCCCCTCCAATGCCATGAGTTTTAGTGAGATTTGGTTGTTCCTGCAGCAAGGCGTTTTGTCTGGCCTGGTGACGGGCAGCGTGTACGCCCTGTTGGCCATTGCCATTGTGGCGATCTTCAAAACCACCGACGTGCCGAACTTCGCCCAGGGTGAGATTTTCATGATCGGCGGCTACGTGGCACTGTCCCTGCTGCTGATCGCTGGTTGGTCCTATGCGGTGGTGATTCCGGTCACCGTGGTGGCTGTTGCCGTGGGCGCCGCGTTGTTTCAACGGGTGGTGATGGAGCGTGTGACGCGCTCCAAGGGTGTGGGGCCGCAGTTGGTAATCGCCACGCTGGGTTTGGCCTACATGCTCAAGGGCTTGGTGCGCCAGACGGGTTTGGGCGATACACCACGCTCGTTGCCTTCGTTGGTCTCCAACGATCCCGTGATCATCGGTGACGCCTTTCTCACGCGGCTGGATGTGGCGATTTTTGTCGCTTCCATCATCGCCATGCTGCTCATCTACCTGATGTTCAATCACACGCGCATCGGCAAGGCGATGCGTGCCGTGGGCATGAACCCGCGTGCCGCGCAAATCGTCGGCATTCGGCTCTCGCGCATCCGCATGTTGGTGTGGGCGATGGCGGGATTGCTTTCGGCCCTGGCCGCGTTGCTGATCACACCCAAGATTCTCATCACACCGGACATCGCGCACATCGCCATCCTGGCCTATGCGGCGGCCATCGTTGGCGGCTTTACCAGCCTGCCGGGGGCTGTATTGGGCGGGCTGATCATCGGCATCGTCGAGAACCTGGTGGGGCTCTTCATCTCCACCAATGCCATCGTGGTGGCGCCGTTTCTGGCGATCCTCGTCACGCTGGTTGTGCGCCCGCAGGGCATTCTGGGCGGCAAGCCCCAAGTCAAGAAAGTTTGAAAACCATGACCCGCGATCATTGGGCGTTGCTGGTTGGCGCCTTGGTTTTGTTGATTCTTCCGTTCACCGTCTCGGGCTACGTGCTTTATGTGGTGAACCTGTTGATGGTTTTTGTGGTGCTGGCCTTGGGCATGCACATCGTGATCGGTGAAGCGGGGCAGTTTGCCCTGGCGCATGCCGCCTTTTTTGGCATCGGCATCTACACCGCAGGCATCATCAACACGGCCTGGCACCCGCCTTTCGTGTTGTCGATCCTGGCGGGCGGCGTGCTCTCGGCCGTGCTGGGTTATTTGATCGGTTATCTGGCGCTGCGCATGCGCGACATCTATCTGGCCCTGGCGACCTTTGCCTTTGGCGAGGCGATGCAATGGGTTTTTCTCTCCTGGGAACGGGTGACGGGCGGCTCCAACGGCATGAAGATGGATCCGGCAACCCTGTTTGGCTATAAGCTGACCAACGACCTGCAGGCCTATCCCTTTGTGGTGGTGCTGGCGGCGCTGATGCTGTGGCTCACCGTGGCGTTGGCGCGTTCGCAGTACGGCTCTTCGCTGCGCGCTGTGAGAGAAAGCGACGTCGCCGCGATGGCCATGGGCATCAACGTCAAGGCCATGAAGCAAAGCGCGTTTGCCGTCTCCGCGGCCTTTGCGGGCATTGCCGGTGGCATGTACACGTTGTTCACGTCCTTCATTCATCCCGAGAGCCTGGGTTTTCAGACCACCATTTTGGTGTTGACCATGGTGGTGGTGGGCGGCATGGGATCGGTGCGCGGCGCAGTGGCCGGGGCCATCGCCTTTGGCCTGATCTCTGAGTTGCTGCGTCAGCTGATGTCGGTGCAAGAGATCATCTACGGTGTGATCCTCATGGGCTTCATGATGTTCATGCCCAAGGGCTTGTTTGCTGATCGCAATCGTCGTGTGGCCCGCCAGGCGGTGAAGGAGGTGCAGTCATGAGCACGCGCAACTTCCTGGAGGTGTCGGGCATCACCGTTCGCTTTGGTGGCTTGGTGGCCGTGAGCAACCTCTCATTCGAGGTCGCGCGGGGTTCCATCCACGCGTTGATCGGCCCCAACGGTGCGGGGAAGTCGACCACCTTCAATTGCATTTCGCGCTACTACCAGCCGACCGAGGGGCGGATCATTGTTGACGGTGAGGACGTGACGCGTCACGCGCCTTCGAGCATGGCCGGCATGGGCATCGCCCGGACGTTCCAGAATCTGGAGTTGTTTGGCGACCTGAGCGTGTACGAAAACGTTTTGCTTGGCTGCCATTCACACAGTGCAGGGACCTTGGGCAAGCTGTTGCGCCGACCCAGCGGAGAAATCCGCGATCTCGTGGACAGTCTGATCGAACGCGTCGGCCTCACACACGACCGCAACACCCGCGCCAAGGAACTCGACTTTGGTCACCAGAAGCTGCTGGAGATCGCCCGTGCATTAGCGCTCAATCCTCGGCTGTTGCTCCTGGACGAACCGGCCGCGGGTTTACGCAACCGCGACATCGAGAACCTCGACCGTCTGCTGACCCAGTTGGCAGAGAAAGACGGCATCACCGTGCTGCTGGTCGAACACGTCATGCAACTGGTGATGTCGATCTCGGACCGCATCACCGTCATGTCCTTCGGCCAGAAGATCGCCGAAGGCACGCCCAAGGAAATCAGTGAGAACCCCACCGTCATCGAAGCCTACCTCGGCAAGGGAGCAGCCCATGCCTGATGCCCGTCCATCGTCCCAAGATGCCTTGCTTGAGGTCCGCAGTATCAGCGCATCCTACGGCGCCATCCAGGCACTATCGGGCGTGAGCCTGGTGGTGCCGCAAGGTGCCATCGTGGCCCTGCTGGGCAGCAACGGTGCCGGCAAGAGCAGCACCTTGAACGCCATCTCGCACCTCATCGACCCCACGGCCGGCGAGATCTACTTCGCGGGCGAACCGATTCATCGACAACCCTCCGACGACATCGTGCGCCAAGGCCTGGTGCAGGTGCCTGAAGGGCGCGAGGTCTTCAAGGACATGAGCGTGCGCGAGAACTTGGAGCTGGGCGCGTTTCTGCGGCGCGACCGGGGCGGCATTGCCGAAGACCTGGACAAGGTCTACGCCATGTTTCCACGACTCAAGGAGCGGGCCGAGCAACGCGCCGCCACGCTGTCGGGCGGTGAGCAGCAGATGCTGGCCATTGGCCGCGCCCTGATGTCGCGCCCGCGAATGATCATGTTTGATGAACCTTCGATGGGGTTGTCGCCGCTGCTGGTCGAGCAGATCTTCGAAGCCGTCTTGCGCCTGAACCGGGAGCAGGGGCTGACGATCTTGCTGGTCGAGCAGGACGTGCGTCTGGCACTCACGGTGGCCAGCCACGCCTACATCTTGGAGAACGGCGAGATCACCTTGCAAGGTGCTGCGGCGCAACTCATGGACGACCCGGCTGTGCGCCGGGCCTACCTTGGCGCCTGAGGGGCGCCCATTCCTTAGGAGAACTTGGATGGATTTACTGAAAGGCAAGCTGGCGCTGGTCACCGGCGCCGGCGGTGGCTTGGGGTCGGCCATTTCGTTGGGTTTTGCAAAAGAAGGCGCCCGCGTGATCTGTGCCGACATCGATACGGCCAAGGCCGAGGTGACGGCCGAGCGTATCCGGGCTGGCGGTGGCGAGGCTTGGTCCGTGGCACTGAACGTGTGCGACCGCGCTGCGGTGCAGGCCTGCGCAGCGGCGCTGGAGGTGCAAAGAGGGCCGATCGATATCTTAGTCAACAACGCCGGCATTTCGGGCCGTGCGCGCATCGACGACCCGAACGCCCCTGAGGTGTGGGATCGCCTGATCGATGTCAATTTGCAGGGGCTCTTTAACGTCACGCACGCTTTTGTGCCGGCGCTGAAGAAGACCCAAGGGGCCATCGTGAACCTATCGTCCATCGTGGCGTTTGTGAGCGGCATTTCTTCGGCGGGCTACGTGGCCTCGAAGGGCGCGGTGCGTTCGTTCACTCAGGTTCTGGCGCGCGACCTTGCGCCTTTTGGTGTGCGCGCCAATGCCGTGGCACCCGGCTTGATGTTGACCGAGATGGTGGCGCCCCAGCTCGCCGTCCCTGGCGGAACCGACTGGTACATGAAGCGTGTGCCCGCAGCGCGCGGCGGTGAGGTAGAGGAAATCGTCGGCCCTGTGGTGTTTCTCTCATCCCATATGGCCAGTTATGTGAATGGTGTGGTGCTGCCGGTGGACGGCGGTTTTCTTTCGGCTTGATAGGAGTTATCGGAAACATGAACAACAACAGCAAACCGATTGCCTTGGTCACCGGCGGTGCAGGCGGCATGGGCTTGGCCACGGTCGAGCGTTTGGCCCGCGAAGGCTACGCCGTGGTCATGGTGGACCGCGACGAGGCCCTGGCCCAGCGCGAGACGAGTCGCCTGCAAGGCTTGGGTCTGGACGTGCAATGCCGGGTGTTGGACTTGACCGATGAGGCGGCGGTGCGCGGCCTGGTCCAGTCGCTGCCGCCGGTCAGTGCACTGGTCAACAACGCCGGCATTTTTGACGAACGCAAGTTCCTCGAAGTGAGCAACGCCGACTTCCGCCGTGCCTACGAGGTCAACCTGATCGCCGTGGCCACGCTTACACAAGAGGTGGCCAAGACCATGCCCGAAGGGGGCCGTATCGTGAACATCGCTTCGCGGGCCTACCTGGGCGCGAAGAACCACCCGCACTATGTGGCGTCCAAGGCCGCCGTGGTGGGCTACACACGCGCCAGCGCGATGGAGCTGGCGCCGCGCGGCATCTTGGTCAACGCCATTGCACCGGGCTTGATCGACACGCCCATCCTGCGTGCATTGACGCCCGAGCGCCTGGCGGCGCAACTGGCCTTGCAGCCCACGGGCAAGGCCGGGCGGCCAGAGGATATCGCTCAGGCGGTGGCCTTTCTGGTGTCGCCGCAAACCGGCTTCATCACGGGCCAGGTGTTGTTTGTCGATGGCGGTAAGTCGCTGGGTGGGTCTGGAGCATGACGGCGCAGCATTGGGACGCCGAATACGACGTCATCGTGATCGGCGCGGGCGCAGGCGGCATGGCCGCCGCCTTGACGGCCAAGATCGAGGGTTGCAGCGTACTGTTGGTGGAGAAGAGCGACCGCGTGGGCGGTTCTACCGCCGTGTCGGGGGGGGCGGTGTGGGCGCCGCTCAATAGCCAGTCGGCACGCGTGGGGCATCCGGACAGCTTGGAGAAGGTCTCGGCCTATATGCGCAACACCGTGGGCGACGCCGCCCCGGTGGAGATGCAGCAGGCCTTTTTGAACAATAGCGCGGGCATGGTCGATTACTTCGAGAAGCACACCGAAGTGCGTCTTGCCGCACGCAGCTACTCGCCAGACTACTACCCCGACCGGGAAGGCGCGGCGCTGGGCGGTCGATCACTCGACCCGGTCATGTTTGACGGTCGTGCACTGGGCGCTCGCTTCAAGGCGCTGCGCGATCCGCTGCCCGAGTTCATGGTGTTGGGCGGGATGATGGTGACCATGACCGATGCCAAGCATCTGCTTGCCGTGACGCGATCATTCAAATCCTGGCGCGAAGGCATGAAGCTGGTGCTGCGTTATGCCGCCGATAGGCTCACCGGGCACCACCGCGGGACTCGACTGGTTCTGGGCAATGCATTGGCGGCTCGCCTCTTTAAGAGCGTGCTCGATCGAGGCATTGAATATTGGTTGAACACCCCGGTGCATAAGCTGCTGGTGGTGGATGGTGCGGTCGGCGGGGTGTCGCTTCAGCGCGAGGGCAAGTCGCTGCAGGTGCGTGCTCGACGTGGCGTGGTCGTGGCCACTGGCGGTTTCCCATGGGGCGAGGCGTTGCGCGCCAAACACTATCCTGCGCCAACGGGGCCTTGGTCCATGTCCCCGCAAGGCAACCGGGGCGAAGGCATTGCGCTGGCGTGTGGCGTGGGGGCATCTTTGGGGAGCGGCCACACTAATCCGGCCTTCTGGGCGCCTGTCTCGATTCTGCAGCGGGCCGATGGTTCGGTCGTGCGTTACCCACATCTGGTCTGGGACCGCGCCAAACCGGGCCTGATGGCGGTGAATGGCGCGGGGCAGCGCTTTGTCAACGAATCAACGTCTTACCATGAGTTTGTCCGGGCGATGTACCGTTCCAACGAAACGGTTCCGACCCTGCCGGCCTATCTGATTTGCGATAGCGATTTCATGGAGAGGTGGGGCATGGGTCTGGCCTTGCCCGGCGGGCGACCACGTGAGCACCTGGTGAAGGCTGGCTATTTGCTCAAGGCGCCGACTCTCAAGGCTTTGGGTGACGCATTGGGTATTGGTGGCGCCACACTGGAAGCGACCGCCGCACGTTTTAATGCCCAAGCTGAGCAAGGGCGGGACGATGATTTTGGCAAAGGCAGCACGGAGTACAACCGCTATCTTGGCGATGCCGAACACCGTCCGAACCCTTGCATTGGCGCATTGCAGCGCGGACCGTTCTATGCCGTGAAAGTCGTTGCCGGGGATATTGGCACTGCCGTTGGCATTGCGTGCAACGCCAACGCTCAAGCGCTTGGCTCTGAAGGTCAACCCATTCCTGGTTTGTATATGGCCGGAAACGACATGCATTCGGTCATGGGGGGCGAGTATCCGGCGCCTGGCATCACGCTGGGGCCGGCATTAACCTTCGGATGGATTGCGGGCCGCCAGCTCGCGCAGATGAAGTCATCAAAGACATGAACAGGAGAACCTCCATGCAAATCTATTTCTCTCCCTTTTCTCCCTACGTCCGCAAGTGCTTGGTCACGGCCCATGAGCTGGGGCTCAACGATCGTGTGAAGCTGCTGCCGTCGAATGCGCACCCGGTTGCACGTGACCAAGACATCATCACGAAGAACCCGCTGGGCAAGGTCCCCACTTTCATCACCGACGCCGGTGCCGTGCTGTACGACAGCCGCGTCATCTGTGAGTACCTCGACACGGTCTCGAACGGTGCCTTGTTTCCACGCGACGGCGATGCGCGCTGGAGTGCCTTGACGCTGCATGCGTTGGGGGACGGTATTCTCGATGCCGCGCTGCTCGCACGGTATGAGGATGTAGCCAGGCCCGAGCCGTTGCGTTGGCCGGAGTGGCGTGCTGCTCAGTTGGACAAAGCAGAGACATCATTAGCTCATCTGTCTGCGAACCTCTCTCTCATCACTCCGCGACGTGTGGATATCGGTACGCTGACAGTGGCCTGCGCGCTTTGGTACCTGGACCTGCGTTTTGCGGACTTTGGCTGGCGCGAACGCCATCCTTCCGTTGCCGGGTGGTATGCGGAGTTCTCGAAACGTCCCTCACTGCAGGCGACTTGGTCACTATCAGCGTAAGTTCGACGGGAGCGCCTAGCCGAGGGCCAACTTCGTTCGTGGGGGCGTGCGGTTTTTTCCGATCGTTATTTGCAGAAGATGGCCAATCCGGTTGTCGACGCTTTAGTTAGAGTCGATAAACGCAGCAGATTCACCTCATGGGTTGAAACACAGATCGGTCATTGTGGCGAGCAACAAAGATCCTGAGGCGTGAATCTTCAACGTGATCGACTATCAAAGCCGCACTTGGACTGGTCAGCTTTCTAAGACTGTGCTATGAATTGAAGGCGGTGCGTTTGAGAGCTAACCTACTTCGGTAGACGCCAGGTCAGTCTGGTGGATATGGCCGTTTTTAGGCTGCTACCAGTGGGGCCAAATTCTGTTTACGACATTAGCGAAGGGTGTTGCTAAATCGTAACGCCGCAAACCCGCATGAAACCTAGTCCCTTGTTGACGACTTAAATTGTCAAGAATACCAACGGCAAAGGCGTCCAGTTGGCCAGAAAAAGTTTTTATGAGCCCTGGTGTTTTTCTGGCCCGTTGCCCTGTCGCCAGCCCTCGCGGCCATTCATGCCGACGCCGCTCATGCGTTGATCGGCTGATCAAGCAACTGCTGAGCCAAGGCCTGGCGTGCGGCCTCGCAGGCGAGGCCGAGTGCGTGGGTGAGTGAATCCGCTACGCGGTGGCTGGCGCACAGAGGAAGGTCATCGTCGACGTGACACACCCAACCCCAGCCACCACTCTGCCTTTGAATACTGACCGCGATGCGGTGTTGGCGGTAGATAAAAGTGTGGCGCGGCAGTAGCATGGGAAGGTGGGGCTTGATGAGAATTACGGTCAGATTAGGCCCGACACCCGCGACAAGTCTGTTGCAGAAATATGTATTACGCGTGAAGGTCCGCTATGAATGCCATCAAGGCTGCTCGGAAGTTGATTGCTGCCGAGCCTCAAAGTGACACGGCAAAAACGCTTGCTCGGCTTGTGCTGTCTTTGGAATCTGAGGCTGCATTCGACATCACCAGTCTTTACGCTTTGGATTTGAAGGCGTTTGAGCTCGCGATTGAGATCCTGAAGGAGTGGCGCATCGACCGCTACTACGCAGGAAAAGGCAAGCTTCTGGATTTGTCGTACCAGATTGAACGCGGCGCTGGCACTTAGCGCCCAGCGCACCTAGGTGTGCCTTTTTCCGCTAGGGCGTACGGGGTACCACGGGCGCAATGGGGGGGCTCGGCGGGCGCTGCGGATAGACCGAGGTGCCAAACGTATTGCCCATGCGGTTGCCCGTGGCTGCCCGGTTGAAGACCCCCAGTTGATTTCCAGGGCGTTGGCTAATGGCCTCTGAAGCAAGCCCCGGCGCGCTGGGCGCCTGGGCAGGCGCGCCTAGTTGTAGGCGCTCGCTCATACAGGCATATGACGGGGCTCGCGCACCATCTACTTCCACTTCGATGCATCTTGGCACGCCTTCCCCTGCAGGGGCCGACGCTTCTGATGCATGTGCAGACGCCACGGCCAGCAGCAGGCCAAAGACGCAGGCAAGAAAGCTCAAAAATGATGACGCCGCAAACATGCGGCCAGCGTAAGGCGCGAACATGACCAAGGCATGAAGCCGCCGTGACGCCGCCGTGACGCGCCGAGTTAACGCCGCTGTCATGCGTTGGTCATCGATACAGCCTAGCATTTCGGATTCCGCTTTGTAGTATTGCAAGTGATCTTGCCACCGAACCCGAACAAGCCTGCTGCGCCTATCGTCTGTCTGTCTTCATGACTCTGTTGAATTGTGCTTACCTTTGCTTTGGGCGGTCGACTGGCACGGGTCAACGGGCTGGCGTTGTTTCTGGTGTCTTGTGCTGCGTTCTTGCTGGTATCAGCGGCGCTGGCGGCTCGGGCTGCACATGCTGACGAGGTCGAGCGTATCGCGTTCGATTTACCGGCTCAACCGTTGGAGCGGGCGTTGTCCGACTTCGGTCGACTCACTGGGCATTCTGTTTTGGTCGATAGTGCGATGACGCAGGGTCGGATGACCCAAGCGGTGCGTGGCGAGTTTGCGCCGACCGATGCACTGCGCCAGTTGTTGGTCGGCACGGGCCTTGTGGCACGTTACAGCGGACGCAACGCATTCACTCTTTTGCCAGAGCCTGAGGCAAGCTTTCCCATGTTGCCTGCGGCGAACGATGCCGAGGATGGTGCGTTGCGCAATGCGCCTTATCTTTCGGGTCTGCCGCAGGCGGCGGCTGCTGATTTTGCCGGGGCGTTGCAGATGGCCATTACCAAGGCCATGTGTACAGCGCAACCAGATTCGGTGGGGCGCTACCGGGCTGCGTTGCAGTTATGGATTGGATCGGAAGGACGCATTCTTCGAGCGCACTTGTTGGAGTCCACCGGATTGAAAGCGCGCGATGCGCAATTGCTTGCCCAATTGAAAGGCGTGCAGATTGGCCGCACCCCGCCGCCCGAACTTGCGCAGCCTCTGACCATTTTGCTGAGTCCTCGGCCCGATCCCGCTGCGGCCTGTCGTGACGCGCGCTACGGAGGCGGCTGAAAACAATGCCGGAGGCCATCAAAACGGCGTTGCGCACGCTTTTCCTCGCCCGCTACAACCAGTTTCGGCGTCATTTGCATAAGCGGTTGGGATCCGAAGATCTTGCCAACGATGCACTGCACGAGGCCTATCTGCGGATGGAAGCGATGAATCTGCCCAGTGCGATTCGTTTCCCTTCGGCTTACCTGTTTCGCATCGCACTCAATATTGCGGAAGACCAGCGAAAAAGTGGCGCTCGTCTGTTGAGCTTGCCGGATGTAGAGGCGCTCTACGAGATGGCCGACGAACTGGCCGATCCGGCGCGGACGGCGGAGGCTCGGGGTGAAGTGGAGGCGCTGGAGCGTGCTTTGGCCGAGCTGCCACGCCGGCGCCGGGCCATCGTGGTGGCCGCACGCATAGACGAGGTGCCGCACCGGGATATTGCGATCCGCTTTGGTGTTTCGGAGCGCACCATTGAAAAAGAGCTACGCGCGGGCCTCGAACACTGCTGCGAGCGTTTGGGTCGGGATTTCATTCAGCGCTTCGGTCCCGGCGCAGGAAAACAGTCTAAGTCTCATGATTGAAGCACAAGACTCCTTCACCCAGCGTCGGCAAGCCATTCAGCGTGAGGCTCAGCGCTGGGTCGTGCGCTTGGCCTCGCAGAAGGCAACGACCGATGACGCGCGGGATTTCAAACTCTGGTGTGCCACCAGCACGGAACACGCGTCTGCATTTGTTCAAGCCCGTGCGGTTTGGCAAGACATGCGGCCAGCAGCGTTGGGTGTGGAACGTGCAGATGCGACCGCCCAAGCGAAGAAGAGAGAGGCTCAGCGTAGCCCTGCGCGCCAAGGACGTCGCGCGTTTCTGGGGGCCGCGTTGGCAGCTGCAGCAGGTTACCTGGTGGTGCGCCCGCCACTGGGGCTTTGGCCTGCCGTCACGGAACTCACCGCCGATTACCGTACCGGCACAGGTGAGCAGCGCGAGCTTGTGACCGCCGACGGGGTGGTTGTGCAAATGAACACACGCACACGTGTCGACCTGCGCCCCAGCTTGGGAGCGTCAGGGGGCGTAGACAGCGTCGCGGCCATTGACCTGCTGGAAGGCGAAGCCGAGATTCGGACCAACGATGAAAGCGCCTCACGGGCGGTGCTTGTGACGGCGGGGAACAGCACCATTACAGCCGAGCGTGCACGCTTCAACGTGCGATTTATCGGAGGTGAAGTCTGCGTGACCTGTCTAGCCGGGCACGTGGACATTCGGCGCGGCGCGGCGCTCACCTCGATTGAAGCCGGTCGGCAACTTGTATACGCCGATGCTGGACCAGGCGTCTTGCGCATGGTGAATGCCGATGCGGTGAGCGCTTGGCGACGCCGTCAATTGGTGTTTGACCAAACGCCACTGGCTGTGGTGGTGGAAGAAGTGAATCGCTACCGCAAAGGCAAGTTGATCTTGACCAATTCTGAGGTCGGCCTGAAGCGGGTGCATGCCAGTTTTTCAATCGACCGGCTGGATGACGTGATTGCCCTGATGCGCGATGTATACCGGCTGAACGTCACGCACCTGCCCGGCGGCATTGTGCTGTTGGGCAACACCTCGGCCTGAGCCTACGCGCTTTCGGAGTCTCTTGGCCTTTGCCCGGAGTTGTCGGGCAGGGGTGTGGTTTGTGAAATTTTCGTGACATGCTGCAGTCGACCCTCTCTGGTTCTGTCATAGCTCCCGTAGGCCACGACCACACCACGACCGGCACGCCGGTTGAGGTGGGGTGTGTCGTGCCGCGGTCGAGCAACTGAATACGAACAGGTCATCATGCAACGTAACACGGCGGTCAAGCGCAACAGGCACGCATCTTCCCCCTTCTCCTCGAGCGTACGGCTCTCGATTCGGCGTACCAGGCTCAGCCCGATGATGCGTGCCGTGGCGACCATGCTGACTGCTGGTGTGACCATGGGCGCGGCAGGCACTGCACAGGCACAACGTGCCTTCAGCCCAGCCTGGATGGCGCAGAAAAACATGGCGCAGGAGACGGCTGCCGCCACTGGCCGGTTGCCCAATGGCCAACTGGCTTCCACAGTGGCCAACCCGTTGGCTCAGCAGCAGCAAGCCAACACACAACTGCAGCGCTCGATTGGCAATTTGAGTTTGGCCGCACGCAGCATCGCGGCGCAGCAAGCCGCACAAACCGCCGCGCAAGCGGCAGCATCGAGTGCGGCATCGAATGTGCCGGATGGCTTGGTCGAAGGTGGCTTGAAGGTCGACACCAATAGTTTGACGTCCGGTTGGTTGAATGCCAATGCGCCGACGCAAGGGCTGTCTGAGGGCCGTACCAAGGTCACCATCGAACAAACCGGCGCCAAGGCCATCCTCAACTGGGAGACCTTCAACGTCGGCAAGAACACCACGGTTGAATTCAAGCAGCAAGCCGACTGGGCGGTGCTCAACCGCGTCAACGACCCGCAGGCGCGGCCGAGCCAGATCCAGGGCCGCATCCAGGCCGATGGCACCGTCATGGTGGTCAACCGCAACGGCATCGTCTTCAGCGGTAGCAGCCAAGTGAACACGCGCAACCTTGTGGCCGCCGCGGTGGGCATGACCGACGCGCAGTTCGGCAAGGGCATCTACAGCGACAAGCAAGGCGCGAACGACGTCCCCACGCTGGCGAACGACCTCGTCATGAGCGCCAATGGCGCCAAGTTCGGCAACGCCACGGGCGACGTGGTGGTGCAAGCCGGCGCGCGTATCACCACGCACACGCCGCAGACCGTGACCGAAGGCGGTGGCTATGTGCTGCTGGCGGGGCGCGAGGCGCAAAACCACGGCAGCATCACCACGCCCAGCGGGCAGACCGTGCTGGCCGCGGGCGACAGCTTTGTCATCCGCAAGGGGGTGGGTACAGCCAGCAATCAGCAGTCGAGCACGCGCGGCAACGAGGTCGATGTCTTGCGCAACACCGACAGCGCAGCCGGCAAGGCGGTCAACACCGGTCTGATCCAGGCCATGACCGGCGACATCACCCTCACGGGGCGCAGTGTCGAGCAAATGGGCGTGCTGCTGTCGAGCACCAGCGTGAACACCCGCGGCACCTTGCATCTCGAAGCCGTGGGCGACGACAAGGCGCGCGTGCTGCTGGCGCCGGGCAGCGTGAGTGCGATTCTTTTGGATGAGAGCAACGCCACGGCGCTGGACGTGCAGCGCGTCGCGCTGATCAAGGATTCTGGCAATGCCAGCGATGGTGGCTACAACCGTCGCGACCAGTCGCTGGTGCAGATTTTGTCGAGCGGCGACGTGACGTTCGACTCCGATTCGCTCACCTTGGCCACGGGCGGGCAGGTGACGGCCAATGCCGCCAAGCGTACGACAGTGGTGGAGCGCGCGCTGATCGACGTCTCGGGTGCAGTGGGCGTGCAAGTGGCCATGGCGGCGAACAACGTGGCCATTAACGTCCAAGGCAATGAGCAGCGCGACGCGCCGGTGAACCGCGACACCAAGTTTCTCAACAACACCAATGTGTGGGTCGACCGCCGCTATCTGGTGCGTGTGCCCGCAGGCACCAATGGCGCCGAGGTGGACCGGTGGTACACGGCAGGCGGCTTGCTTGAGGTGGGTGGCTATCTCAATACCGGCGGCCACACCATCGGTGAATGGGCCTCCAGCGGCGGCACGGTCAACTTTGGCGGTGGCGAGTTGGTCACCAAGGCGGGCTCGTCCATCAACGTCGCCGGGGGCACGCTGGATGTGCTCACGGGGGTGATCAAGCAGACCTGGCTTACCGGCCCCGACGGTCGGCTCTACAACCTCTCCAATGCGCCGGGCGACATCCAGTACAAAGGCGTTTACCGCGGCTTCGAGTCCGAGCACAAGCGCTGGGGTGCGGCGGCCACCGAGGCCTTCTACAGCCCCTTCATCGCCGCCTCGGAGCGCCTAGAAAACGGCTACACCGTGGGCCGCGATGCGGGCCGCGTGGTGGTGGGCACTCGTTCGGCTGTGCTTGAGGGGGATATCGAGACCGCCGTCTTCCAAGGCGCCCGCCAGCAGCAAGCGCGTGACGCCGGGCTGGACGGTTATGCGCAGTCGCAAATCGCGGTGGCCCAGGCCGGGCGTCTGCTCATCGGCCAATGGACGCCGGTGTACGACGGCGCCACGGGCCTTTTGCGCGACAGCATCACGGCAGTGGCCGAGCGGGTCGACGTGGGCGCGGCTGACAAGGTCTTGATCCCGCTGCCCAATCCAGCGGGCGGTGCGAGCCCAAGTTCGGTGGGCAAGATCATGCTCGACGCCGATTGGCTCAACAGCCTGGCGTTGGGTGGGTTTGCCGCCTACGCCACCGGAGCCGTCGAGGTCTCTGAGGCGTTGACGGTGGTGCCGGGCGGCAGCATCGACCTGCATGCGGCGCAGGTCGACGTCAAGGCCAACCTGACCGCGCGTGGCGGCAGCATCGCACTGGGCAACATGACCACGCGCAACACCAACGCGCGTTGGGAAGAGCAGCCGCTGACCGTCGCGCCGCCAACCGGTTATGAGGCGCGGGCGACCGTGGGCGAGGGCGTCACGCTCGACACCCGGGGCCTGTGGACCAATCTGCAGTTGGATGCGACCGACATCAGCGCTTTGCCGTACGTCAACGGTGGTTCGATATCGCTGGTGTCCACTGGCGACGTGATCCTGGCGACGCGCAGTCTGCTCGACACCTCTTCGGGTGCGGCGTTGCTGGAAAACGGTTCGCAGACCAGCGGGCGCGGCGGCAACATCACGCTGCGCTCCAACCAATACGACAGCAATGGCAAGGGCACCGGCACGTTGCTGCTGGAGGGCGAACTGCGCGGCCACGGTGTCAAGGGCGGCGGCACGCTCACCATCGACTCGGGCATTGGCATCGCCATCGGTGGCGGCAGTGTGGCGGCCAACGGTGTCTTGCCCGCCGGGGCCACCGTGCCCGTGCACTTGACGCTGGAAGAGGCCTTCACCATTCCAGCCGGCACGGTGCTGCCCCAAGACTTCAGCTACAACAGCGACCGCGTGGCGCCTGGCCAAGCCCTGGGCACTGCGGCGGTCTTTACCGCAGATCGCCCCTACACCCTTGCCGCCTCCTGGGTCGTGCCGCCCTCGGTCAACTCGTGGGAGTACGTGGCGATTACCGCCAATGGCAACACCTACCTGAGCGGCATGCGGATACCGGCCGGGGCCACGCTGACATTCATCGGCGGCACCGGCAAGATTCAGCCCACCTACATCGTGCCCGCCGATGCGTTCCCGGGTGGCATGCCCGTGGCCTCTTACACCGCGACAGTGAAGGCCGGCACGCCGTTTGCCAGCGACTTGACGCTGGCCAAGGGCGAACGCATTCTGGCCGGCACACAACTTCCCGGCGACGCCGCCGTCAAACCGCTGGTGGTGCTGGACAACAGTCTCTTCAGCAGTGGCTTCTCCAAGTACGCCATCAGCGCCAACCAGGGCGTGCAACTGGCACAGGGTGCCCAGGTCAACGTCACCATGCCGGTGCTGTTGCTCGACCCTGCCGCCGCACAACACACCGCCACAGGTGCGGACCCCTCGGCCGTGTTGCAAACCTGGCTGCCGCCGCTATGGCAAGAGGATGCGGCCAACGGGGTGCTCAAGCAGCGTGCGGGCGCAGACGTTTCCTTGGCCGCGGGCACTCCGTACACCCGGGCTCCGCTGGTGGTGGGGCAGGGCGCTTCGCTCACGGTGGACCCGGGACGCAGCATCAAGCTGGTGAGTAACGATCAGATCACCATCGATGGCATGCTGACGGCACACGCCGGGCGCATCAGCATTCTGGGCGGTGATTTCGGCACAGGCACCGAACTGAACGCGCCGGTGGGCTCCGTCAACCCGCGTTCTTTGTGGATCGGTGAAACCGCGCGTCTAGATGTGTCGGGGCAAGCGGTGACCGCGCAAGACGTGAACGGGCGCACCTATGGCAGCGTGAGCGGCGGCGGTACCCTTGAAATCGGCGCGCCCTATGTGCTCGACAGCACCGCGCCCACCGGCATTGATGCGTTCCTGGTGCTGCGGCCGGGCTCGGTGCTCGATGCCTCGGGTGCGGCGGCTACGCTGGATGTGCCAGGGCTGGGGAGCACCCAGGTGGTCAGCAACGGCGGCACGATTGCCTTGGGTTCGGCACGTTCGGTATTTTTGGACGGAGAGATGCACGCGGATGCGGGTGGCGCCGGTGCGGCGGGCGGCACGTTTGCGCTCAACCTGGCCACGCTGAGTTATGGCCCCGTGGGGCGTTTTGACTTCCTGGGCGCGGCGGTGGTGGACGCGGTCCGCGTGCCGCACGAGATCCAAGTCGCACAGGCGCAAAAAGCATCAGGCTTGGCCTCCACCTTGCAGGCCGGCCAAATGGATGCGTCGCTGGTGTACGGCCAGGCACGCGTCGGGGTAGACCGCATCCAGTCTGGCGGTTTTGGCTCGTTGGCTTTGCTGGCCAACGGCCTCATCAGTTTTGATGGCGACGTCAATCTCAACCTGGCGCAAAGCGTGTACCTGACGACCAACAGCATTGGCTTGGCCCAGGGGGCTGCGGTCGACAGCCAAGTGCACATCGTCACCCCCTATCTGCGGATGGCGGGATCTACCGTCAAACAGGCAGAGAACACACTGATGCCCAACCCGGTGGTCGGCGGCGCCAACGCCGGCCGCGGCAAGGGCACGCTGGGTGTGCCGCTGGTGGGCGAGGGGTCTTCGTTCAAGGTCGACGCCGCACTGATCGACATCGTGGGCGAGAACAACTTCGGTGCCCGCGGCGTCATCGTGCACAACAGCGGCACGCCGCTGAAGGTGGAGCGCTTTGGCTTTGACGACATGCAACTGCGCAGCAGTGGCGACATTCGATTTGGCAAGGAGGTGCTGTTTTCTGCACCGGGTAATCTCACGCTGGCCGCCGAGCAGATCTATCCCATGACGGGAGGCAGCGCCAATGTGTCGGTCGGCATGCAAAGCGCGCTGAATAGCTGGGGCTCGCTCACGACGTCATACGACCCCGACCGCTACCTCAACATCGAACGTGTGGGCACGGCCGAGCCGGCCGCACCGTATGCCGCCTTTGGTTCGATGACCTTTGCCGCAGCTACCGTTAACCAGGGGGGTGTGTTGCGCGCGCCACTGGGCAGCATCACGCTGGGTTCCCAGGTGGACGGCTATACCGGCCAAGTGAACTTGCTGCCGGGCAGCATCACCTCGGTCAGTGGACAGGGCTTGGTCATGCCTTACGGCGGCACCGTCGATGGTTTGACCTATGTGTACAGCGGGGTCGATGTACCGCTGCAAGGCGTAGGCTACGAACCCTCGGTGAACTTCTACAGCCATTCGGTCGATGTACGCGAAGGTGCGGTCGTCGACCTGCGCGGCGGCGGTGAGTTGACCGGCGCAGGCTTTCTGTCCGGGCGCGGTGGCTCGACCGATGCGCGCTTGAACCCGTTGGTGGAGTTCGGCGTCAACGGCGGCTTTACCTTGCCAGGCCTGGCCACCAATCCGGTCTACGCCATCGTGCCCGGGGTGCAGGCCGGTTATGCCCCGCTGGCCGCCGAAAAGGGCGCGGGCGACCCAGCCATCGGTCGCCAAATCACCATCGGCGCAGGCGTGCCCGGCCTGGCCGCCGGCACTTACACCTTGCTGCCGTCGACCTACGCGCTGCTGCCCGGGGCTTTCCGTGTCGAGCTGAACGGCCTGGTCCCTAGTGTCCAACCCATGGGGAGCGGGGCGCTGGCACTGCGCAATGGTTCGTGGACCACCTCGGCCCAGCTCAGCACGATCAACACCCAGGTCCGCAATGCCTTGCCCACGCAGGCGATCATCACTTCGGGTGAAACGCTGCGCACCTACTCGCAGTACAACGAGACCAGCTTGACGGGTTTTGCACTGGCCCAGGCCGAGCGAGAAGGCATTCCGCGTGCCGTGTTGGAACGTGACGCCAAGGCCATGTCGTTCAATTTCTTCACCCCCACGGTGGACGGCATATTGCCCGGGGCCAGCCGCACGCTGGCCTTCAACGGTAATGTGCTACAGGCGCCGGCCAAAGACGGTCGCGGCAGCAGTGTCACCGTGAATGGGTCAACCCAATACGAAGTGCTCGCCACTGGCGCCGAGCCGACGGACGGGTTCACGGGCGTCTCTGTCCACGCGCAAGACCTCAATGCCATCGGTGCGTCACGTATCGTCATTGGCGGCGCGCTGAGATCTACTTACATCGATTTCAAAGGCAGCCTCCAAGCGGCCAACATGGTGGGTGTGACCACGAACGCCCATTCGATCGTGCTGCGCTCGGGCGCCGAACTCGAGGCGGCCGAGGTGTTTCTGATCTCTGGCCGCAAAGACGGCGGCATCACCTTGGAGCAAGGCGCTGGCATCAACACGCTCAAACACGGCGACGCGGTGTACGACGCTACACAAGGCTTTGTCTACGCGCCCGGTGCCAACAGCGTGCTGGCGGTTTCCAACGGCTGGCTGGACATGCTGGCCCCCACGCTGCCGCTATACAACGACGGCAATGGCCCGGGGGCCATCCACGTCGGTGCCTGCGATGCCGGTGTGCCTTGCAGTGGCACCACCCGGCTGTATTCGAAAGGCACCATCACGGCGGCCACCGACAACGCCTTCACCCTGGGCGATTCGGTGCAGTACGGTGCGCGCAACCTGGTGCTGGCGGTGGGGTCGATCAACGTTGGCAGTCAGGCGGCCTTGGCGGATGCGAAAGCCGCAGGCTTGCTACCCGATGGGCTGACGCTGAACCAGGACGTGCTCAACCGCCTGCTCAAGGGCGATACCAGCACGGGCGCACCCGCGCTGGAAAACCTGGCCCTTACCGCACGCGATGCGGTCAATTTCTACGGCTCTACGGTGCTCTCCACGGTGGACCCGAGTACCGGCAAATCCACGCTGCAGCGCCTAGTGTTGGGCACACCTGCGATCTATGGCTTGGGTGATGCCGACGACGTGGCGCGTATCCAAACCGATACGCTGGTGTGGAGCGGTGCGGTCACCCCGCCGGGTGACCTGGTGCAGCAGGGTGCGGGTTCTGGCAGTGGCCGCCTGGACATTGACGCCCGCGAGATCGTCTTTGGCTATGGCCCCAACTCGCGCGTTGACAGCGTGCACGCGCAAGACCGCTTGGCCTTGGGCTTCGCGCAGGTCAACCTGAACGCGCGTGAACGCATCACGGCCAACCAAAGCGGCTCGCTGGCGGTTTACCAGTCGCGTGGCGCCTGGGACACTGCGGCCAAGGGCTATACCTATAGCGGCGGTGCACTGAACATCAGCACGCCGCTGATGACGGGCGACGCGGGTTCGGTCAACCGCATCAGCGCCGGTGGCGACATCCGTGTGAGCGCGCCCACGGGCGCCTCCGCGCCTGCGCCCACCAATGCGGCACTGGCGGGTGCTTTGGGGGCCGAGCTGGCGCTCGACAGCCGTGGTGGCAGCCTGCTGCTCGACACGGCGGTGCTGCTGCCCAGCGGCAAGCTGAGCTTGAGCGCGCAGGGTGATGTGGGACTCACCGACGCGGCCAAGCTCGACCTGGCGGGGCGCAAGATCGATTTCTTCGACGTCAGCAAATACAGCTGGGGCGGCGATGTGCTGCTCGAGAGCCGCGCCGGCAACATCAGCCAAACGGCGGGCTCCACGGTCGACCTGTCGGCCAAGAACAACCGTGCCGGCAAACTCTCGGCGATCGCGCTGGGCAGCACGGCCGGAACAGTGGATCTGGCGGGCAAGATCAGCGGCGGTGCCACGGGCAGCTACGACGCAGGTGGCACCATGGTGCCGTATGCGGCCGGCACGATCGACGTACGCGCGCAGCATATCAACGACTTCGTGGGGCTGAACACACGCCTGACCACGGGCGGCGTGGTCGGTGGCCGGGCGTTCCAGCTCAAGCAAGGCGACCTGGTGATTGGCAGCGAGGTCAAGGCGCGTGAGGTCGACATCTCGGTCGACAACGGCAGCCTCTTGGTGAACGGCACCATCGATGCCAGCGGCGAGCAGGCCGGCAGCATCCGCCTGGCGGCCAACCACGGGGTGACCCTGGCCGGTACGGCGCTGCTCGACGCCCATGCCAAGGTGCTGCGCGTGGACAGCTACGGCAAGGTCATCGAAGCGCCCAACCGCGCGGTGATCGAAATCGATTCGGGCGAAGGCCGCCTGACCCTCGCCAGCGGCGCACGCATGGACCTGCAAGCCGGCAACGGCGCGCAAAACTTTGGCACGGTGACGTTGAATGCGCCGCGCCTGGGTGGCGCCATGGGCAACGACGTGGACATTGACGCTGCGGGCACCGTGAGCATCAACGGGGCCAAGTCCATCACCGTGAACGCCTTCCACACCTACACCGATGCGGCGGTGGGCACCGACGCCACCACGGACGGCCGCAGCTACCAGGTCATCAACCAGGCCTATTTGGATGGCAAGCACGACGACAGCGTCGTCTTCATGCGCAACGCGCTGGGCAACAGCAACTTGATGGACGTCAAGCTCGGCGGCCTGCGCCGCTACGCCGACCAGTTCCACTTGCGCCCCGGGGTGGAGATCGCGGCCGACATACGTGCCAACGTCAACCCTGACGGCAATCTGCACGTCGACGGCGACATCGACCTCTCGGGCTACCGCTACGCCAGCGTCAACCCGCATCTGCAAAAGACTGCGGTGTACGGCTCGGGCGAGGCCGGTGCGCTGGTGCTGCGCGCCAAGGGCGACCTGGAGCTGTTTGGCAGCATCACCGATGGTTTTGACACCACCCAGCTCAAGGCCACGCCTGATGACGAAGGCTGGATCCTGCCCAAGGGCCGTATTCCGTGGGGTGGCGACCTGGTCGTGCCGCATGGGCAAACCGTGACCCTGGCCACGGGCACCTTCTTCCAGTCGGGCCGCACCCTGAACTACGACCTGCCCATGCAGGCCATGAGTTTGAAGGCCGACACCCGCCTGCCCGCCACGGCCCAGTTGACCGAAGCTGTCACGCTCGCGGCTGGCACGGTGCTGGGCGGTGATGTGCGCGACGCCGCTGGCGTGTTGTACGCGGCCGGCACGCTGCTCAAGCAAGACCTTCGGCTGGACGTCGGCGCGCAACTGGGCGCGGGCATGCGGGTGTCCGTGGGCATCAAGATTGCGGCGATGACCTGGCCAGCCGGTGTGGCCTTGCCGTATCCGCAGGGGCTGATCAACGACATCGGCACCAGCTGGGCTGCCGTCAATGGCGTGCAACTGGCCAGCGACCTGACCTTGAAAAAGGGCGCGATGATTCCTGGCGAGACCTTGGTCTATCTGCCGGGCGGTGTCGAATCGGTGGCGCTGCGGCCGGTGCAGGCCGACGGCACCTATGGCCGCACCCTGGCCTTGGCGCCCATGCTGGCGCCGGGCTCGGCCTCGTGGGACTTGCGCCTGGTGGCTGGTGCTGACCTGCAGGCCGCCGACAGCCGTCTGACCGAGCCGCACAATCCGGGGCAGATTCGCCTGTCGGACACCCACTTCGGCCTAGGGGCAGAATTGCTGCCCGTCCCTGGCACGGGCGTACCGGCGATCTACCGCTGGGCGGCTGACATGGACGTCGCGTTCTGGGACTTAATGGGGCTGGGCGATTACGTCTCGTACACGCCCGGGGAGTTGATCCCGGACGACGTGGTGCAGTTTATGCACGACCTCGGCTTCTTCAGCGGCTCGCCCGAGGACTTGAACGACTGGGGCGGTGGCTTAACCGTCGCGGTGGACCGGCCGGCCACGCCGCCCGAATACGCAACCCAAATGCTGCCGGCGCGGCAGCAGAACTTCAGTGTGTTGCGCACCGGCACGGGTGACCTGGACCTCGTGGCCGCAGGCAACGTGTTGATGACCTCGCCTTTCGGTGTTTACACCGCGGGCACGCAAGCCAAGTCGCTGGTGGCCCCTGGCGTCAAAGACCCCTACAACCTGCAACGCGGCCTGGGCGCCGACAGCACTGTGCTGGGCAAGACCGGCGACTATCTGGAGCCACTGGTCAACGGCGGCGCCAACAGCCTGTACCAGGCCTGGTATCCCGAGCAGGGCGGTAATGTGTTGGTGCGTGCCGGCGGCGCGGTCATGGGCGACCTGATCGGCGTGCACGGCAACCTGACGCGCCAAGACGATTTGTTGGGCGTGATGCGCAACCCCTCCAGCGGTACAAGCTCGGTGGGCAACTGGCTGTGGCGCCAGGGCACGGGCAACGTCATTTCGGGTGACGAGGGAGTGCCAACCGCGTGGTGGATCAATTTCGGCACCTATGTGCCGTCGCACAGCGGGGCCTACGAGAAATACGCTGACCAGCCCGCGTTGATTGGGTTTACCGGCATCGGCACGCTGGGGGGCGGCAACCTGGTCCTGGAAGCCGGCGGGGATGCTGGCAGCCTGGCCGTGCGTGGCAATGTGGATCTGAACTATGTGCCGCGCAGTCAGGGCCTGAACTTGGTGGTGGGCAGCACCGGGCGCATGACACGCGACGGCCAGTTGATGTTGACCGGCGGCGGCGACCTCGACATTCGGATCGGCGGCCGCCTGAACCCGGCACTCGACGTGCTCTCGCTGCAATCGGCTGCAGCCGTGCCTGACGTGCAGCGTTCGACGCGCCTGGACTTGAATGGCACCTTCGTCAATTTGCGCGGGGCGCTGAACTTGCAGGCCGGCTCGGTCGGCGCCATCGAGCTGCGTTACGACCAGCAAGACCCGCAGGAGTCGCGCCCGTACAACGTGGCCGTGGCCACGTCGAGCAAGGCCGTGGGCGGCCCGGTCATCGTGCCCGGGGACGCCGGGGTGCAGATCGACACACGCGGTGACCTGGTGCTGGGCAGTGTGGTCGATGCCGGCCGGGCGCCTACGTACGACAACGGCTTCCGCTTCAGCTACAACGGTGTGGAGCGCACAGGCATGGGCTGGTCCTGGTTCTCGCTGTGGACACCTTCCACCGCCGTGGATTTGTTCAGCGCGGGCGGCAACCTCACGCCCGGCACGGCCTGGATGGACAGCCGTGGCGACCACGCCGCCACGGATGGTCGCTTTATCTACCCCTCGCAACTGCGCGCCGTGGCGGCCAGCGGTAACTTGTTTTACGGCAACTCCGTCTCGGGAGCCTTTTCTGGTGGTGCCTATGTGCAGTCGCAAGAAGGGATCACCCTGGCACCGTCGCCCGTGGCCGCTGGCTACACAAAAACGCAGCCGGGCCAACTGGAGCTGCTGGCGGCTGACTCGATTTACGCTGGGGGCTACGCCATTACCGTCTCCGGGGCCGATCCCACGGCCTTGCCTACTCCGTTCAACCCAGGCTTTACCGGCGCCGTCACCAAGGCCTGGTTCGGCATGGGACATGTGAATCAGGTGCCGGTGGATGCGCACATGCCGTCCGTGGTGTATGGCAAGGGCATGGGTGAAGACGGCGCTGCGCTCTTCCCCATGTTCAGCCTGACCTCGCCGTCGGCCTCGGGTTATGCCGTGGCCGGCCAGCAACCGGCGCGTTATTACGCCGTGGAAGGCGATGCCGTGGGTGTCCGCACGGGCTCCATCGTCTACCTCGGCAGCAATACGGGAGAGGTGGGCAAGCGAGGTGTCTGGTACGAAGGCGGTGGCCCGGTGGCCATCATGGCCGGCCGCGACATCATCAATTCGGGCACGGCGCTGGGCAGCTATGCCACGGAGCCCAATGGTGGTGTGGGTTGGGAAACGTTTACCTCCTCGGCGCCCGCGTCATTGGGAGATCCGCCGCGCATTTCCGCCGCGCTCGGCGGCACTTCGCGCGGCAACCTGATCGTGCACAACAACCCGGACGATGTGTCAGTGGTCTCGGCCGGGCGTGACATCCGCTACAGCACCTTCTATGTGGCTGGCCCAGGCACGCTGGAGGTGACCGCCGGGCGCGACCTCTACATGGCCGACAAGGGCGAGTTGCGCAGCCTGGGCGCCATCGTCAACGTGAAGCCGGGCGACCGCAGCAGCGGCGCCAGCATCGCCGCCGCGGCCGGCATGGGCGCGCAAGGTGGCGACTACAAGGCCTTTGCCGAGCGCTACCTCAACCCGGCCAACCAAGCCGACCTGACGCGGGCCTTTGCCGATCAGCCAGGCAAGGCGCTGTACATCTACAACGGTGAACTGACGCTGGCGCAGTGGCTGCGGCGCGAGTTTGGCTACAGCGGCGACGACAACGGCGCGGCGGCTTTCTTGGCCACCAAGCAGACCGAGCTGGACCAGACGCGCCAAGCAGCTCTGGCGGTAGGCGGCACGGCGGCCAACCGGTCGCTGGAGCGCGAGTACCGTGTGGAGAGCCAACTGCATCTGGTGAACTGGCTCACCGGCCTGTATGGCGAGGGCCAGCGCAACGCGCAGGGCCTGGTGTTCGATGCGGCGACGATGGACGCGCGCAAGTTCTTTGACGCGCTGCCCGCAGCGCAACAGCGTGTTTTCTTGCGCAACGTGTACTACGCCGAACTCAAGGCCGCCGGCCGCGAGTACAACGCGGTGGGCGGCCCGCGCGAGGGCAGCTACCTGCGTGGCCGCGAAGCCATTGCCACGCTGTTGCCAGAGAAAGATGCTGAAGGCCATGCGCTGGAATACACAGGCGACCTCACCATGTTCAGCAGCGCGCAGTACTACGACCAGTATGTGAACGGTGTGATGACGCGCCGTCCGCAGCCGGGCAAGAACTACGTGCGCTTTGACGAGTGGCTGGCGCGCGGCAGCCCAAGCTATGACGTGCCGTTCTACAAGGTGCTGGACGCGGGCATGCACACCGACTTTGGTGGCGACATCAGCCTGATGGTGCCGGGTGGGCGCGCGCTGGTGGGGGTGGATGGCGGCTTCACGCCGGCCGAGGGCTCGGGCCTGCTGACGCAGGGCGAGGGCGACATCAACATCTACGCCAAGGGCAGCCTGCTGTTGGGGCAGAGCCGTATCTTCACCACCTTTGGCGGCAACATCCTGGCTTGGTCGTCCGAGGGCGACATCAACGCCGGCCGCGGCTCCAAGACCACCGTGGTCTACACGCCGCAGCGCCGCGTCTACAACGACATCGGCCTGGTGAGCCTGTCGCCCACCACACCGAACACCGGTGCCGGCATTGCCACGCTGAATCCGATCCCGGAGGTTCCGCCAGGCGACATCGATCTGATCGCGCCGCTGGGCACCATCGACGCGGGTGAGGCCGGTATCCGCGTGTCGGGCAACGTCAACCTGGCGGCGCTGCATGTGGTCAACGCCGAAAACATCCAGGTGCAGGGCAAGGCGGTGGGGATTCCGGTGGTGGCAGCGGTCAACGTGGGCGCGTTGTCCAACGCCAGCGCGGCTGCGTCGCAGGCCGCAGTGGCGGCGCAGGACGTGATGCAGCGTGAACGTACCGCTGCGCGCCAGGCACAGCCCTCTGTGTTCACGGTGCGGGTGTTGGGCTTCGGAAACGAGGTGCCTGCAGCGCCACCAGCCGCGCCCGGCGGTAAAGCACAGCAGGTGGGCTACAACCCCGACGGCGTGGTGCAGGTTCTGGGTGCTGGTGCGTTGACGACTGCACAGCAGCAGGCGCTGACGCCAGGGGAGCGCAAAGCTTTGATGCGTTGAATGAGTTGTTGCAATTGGGCGGCCACGGTCATGTGGCCGCCTTTTTTTTGATGGCAGGTCCACACGCGCTTCGGCGAGTCGATTTTTTTAATGAAGTTTTTGTGACAAACGACAGTCGTCACAGCCCCACACCGTCTATGTATTCGTAGCAAGGGCGACATGAAGAGATTCGATCATGTCTGTTTCCGGCAGCACGCGGTGTTCAAGAGTCGCGTCGCTTCATTTTCTGAAGATTGAGTTGGACAAATGCATGAACTGAAAGAGAACCGGCCACGGGCGCGCTGGAAAGCCGTGTGCCTGGCCGTGATGGGTCTGGTCGCGCATGCCGCCACCCTGGCCCAGGCAACCCAGCCCAGCCCCGAGGACACGCGCAAGGTCGACGTCATCGAATACATCGTGCGTGGCAACACCGTGTTGAACGTACGCGACATCGAGCAAGCGGTAACGCCATTTCTGGGGCCAGAGCGCACGATGAAAGACATCGAAGCTGCGCGCGACGCGTTGCTTGCGGTCTACCAGGCCAAGGGGTATCAATCGGTGTACGTCGACCTGCCGGAACAACAAGTGACCGAAGGCCTTGTGTTTCTGCAGGTCAGCGAAACCCGTGTGGGACGCGTGCGCGTGGTGGGGGCGGAGTACATCTCGCCACTCGATGTGCGCGATCAAGTGCCCGCCCTGAAAGAAGGGCAGGTGCCTGACTTCAATCAGGCACAAGTAGAGTTAACGGCGCTGAACAACAGCCCCAAGCGACAAGTGATGCCGCTGGTGAAGCAGGGCTCGATGCCCGGCACCATGGACGTCGACCTGAAGGTGCAAGACGAGAGCCCGTGGCGCGCGAGCCTGGGCCTCAACAACGACTACAGCGCCGACACACGCAAGCTGCGCGCTACCGCTTCCATCGGCCACGACAACCTGTGGCAGTTGGGGCACAGTGCATCGATCAGTTTTTTTGGCGCACCGCAGGATCTGAACCAAACGCAGGTGATCACCGTTGCTTACACGGCCCCTTTCCAGGGTACCAATTGGGCGCTGGACGTATCGGGCTACAAGTCCGACAGCGAAGTTGCCACCGTCGGCGGAACCGACGTGTTGGGCAAAGGTTATGCGTTGGGTTTGAAGGCCACTTACACAGTGTCGAATGCAGGGAGTTGGTGGCATAGCTTGAGTGCCGGTCTCGAAGTCAAGGATGTCGACGAAGTGCTGAAGTTGGGCAGCACCGGCGACACCGTGCCGCTGAAGTATGTGCCGATCACGCTGGGCTACAACGGCTTTTTGCAGGGTGAGCGCAGCCAAGTCAGCCTGGGTCTGTCGATGGTGGTGGGCACCAGCAGTTCCTTTGGTTACGGCAGCAACTGGCAGCAGTTCGACTACAAGCGCTACAAGGCGTCGCCAAGTTTCATGGTGCTCAAGGGCGATGTCAACGGCAGCTACACCCTGGCCGGAAACTCCCAGTTGGGCTTTCGGCTCTCGGGCCAGATGACCGATTCACCCTTGGTCTCGAGCGAACAAATTGCCGCCGGTGGCATGAACTCCGTGCGTGGGTATTTGTCGGCTGAAAGTACTGGAGATTACGGTCTGGTGGGCTCGGTTGAATGGCGTACCAAGCCGCTGGATTTCTTGGGTTCGTGGGTCGAGAACTGGCGCGTTTACACGTTTGCCGATGCGGGCCGCTTGCGTTTGAAAGAGCCACTGCCTGAGCAGCAAGACGGGTTCACGCTTGCATCTGTGGGTCTTGGCTCCAGTCTGCGCATTGGCTCATTCCTCAATGGCCGCATCGATGTGGGTTACCCGCTCAAGGCAGGGGCGCGCACCGAAAAACACGACACCCGCATCAATTTCAGTTTGACGGCCAGTTACTGACCGTTCACCCCGACCCCTCGGTTTTCATTTTCATTCTTACGAGCTTCCGGAGAACTCTGTCATGCGACGCACACTTTTTGTTTTGCTCACCTTGTTGAGCGCACTACTGCCAGGCCTGGCGCATGCCTGGTGGCAGCCTGACTGGGCTTACCGCAAGCCCCTCACCGTTGACGGCGGCCCACAGGCTGGTGCGATTGGTGGTGAGGCCGGGCGTACGCCCGTGCTGGTGCGTTTGCACACCGGCAACTTCAGCTTTCAAGGCGTGAGCGAAACCGGGGCCGACCTGCGTTTTGTTGCCGGCGACGACAAGACCGTGCTGAACCATCAGATTGAACAGTTCGACCCGCTGCTCGGCATGGCACTGATCTGGGTGGACGTACCGTCAGTGGGCGCTGGCGCGCCACAGAAATTGTGGATGTACTACGGCAACCCCAAGGCTCCGGCCTCGGGCAACGGCCAACGCACCTACGACCCCGACTACACGCTGGTCTACCACTTTGCCGAAGCCAACGTGCCGCCACGCGACACCACCGCCTACGGCAACCACGCGCAAACCGCCGTGGTGAGCCTGGACGGCACCGTCATCGGCAAGGGTGCGCAATTGGGCCGGCAAGCGTTGATGTTGCCTGCTTCGCCCTCGTTGGCGCAAGCCGCTGGCGCACCATTCACCTTCTCGGCTTGGGTCAAGCCCGAGCAACTGGGTGCTCAGCAGGTGGTGTATGCGCGCCGCGAAGGCGCCAATGAACTGGTCGTGGGTGTCGACCAGGGTGTGCCCTTTGTGCAGATCAACGGCCAACGCAGTGCGCCAGGTCAGCCGATCCAGGCCGGTCAATGGTCTTACCTCGCCTTGAAGTCTGATGGCAAGGGCGCGGCCCTGTATGTGGGTGGTCGCCCGACGGTTTCGGTGGGGGTGTCCATGCCGGCGCTGAACTCTGCAACGTCCATTGGTGGCGATGCAGCACCGGCCGGCGCATCGTCTGGCGCCGCGTTTGCGGCGTTTACCGGTGCGATCGACGAGGTGCGCATCTCCAAGGTGGCGCGCCCTGATGCCATGTTGTTGGCCGACGCCGTATCGCAAGGGGCCGATTCGCGCTTGGCGGTCTTCGGTGCAGATGAGCAGCAAGCCGGTAAGAGCCACTTTGGTTTCATCTTGGCCGCGATGCCACTGGACGCCTGGATTGTGGTGGGCCTGCTGGGCCTGATGATGGTGTTCTCGTGGGCCATCATGATTGGCAAGGGCCGCAGCTATGGCGCTGCCTCGCGTGCCAACGCTGCGTTCATTGAGCACTTCCGCGATGCTGCAGGTGCACCACTTACACGCCTGGCCGAAAGCAACACCGTACCGGCAACCGTCAAGGCCGATTCCTCGTTGTGGCGCTTGTACGAAGTGGCGATTGGTGAAATGCACCGCCGCCGCGACCGTGGCTACGACTTGAGCGCTGTGTCAGCCTCGACCATCGGCGCCATCCGTGCCGCCATGGACGGCGTGATGGTGCGCGAGAACGAGCGCATGTCCAAGCGCATGAACTGGCTGTCAACCACCATTGAAGGCGCGCCTTATGTTGGCTTGTTTGGCACCGTGATCGGCATCATGCTGGTGTTTGTGGTGGCCGCCATGGCGGGCGCCGTGGACATCAACTCGGTAGCCCCAGGCATGGCCGCTGCGCTGCTGTGTACCGCTGCTGGTCTGGGCGTGGCCATTCCGGCGCTGTTTGGCTACAACTGGCTGGCTTCGCGCTCTGACGCCATTGGCGCCGACATGGCGGTGTTTGTCGACGAGTTCGTGACGCGCCTGGCGGAAGAGCAGGGCGAGGGCCGCTCGCTGCCGCAAGCCGCCACCGTGTCCATCCGTTCGGCTGTCTGAGGCTGCAAGCACCATGGCAAACGCAGCCAAATTTGGCACCAAGAAGCGTGCGGGCGGCATCAACATCACGCCGTTTGTGGACGTGTTGCTGGTCGTGCTGGTGATCTTCATCCTGACCAGCAACGCCAGTATTCCGGGCATCAAGGTCGACTTGCCCAAGGCCAGTTCTTCGGTTGCGCTGGAAAAGCCCAAGACCAAGGCCATCACGGTGGACAACGCCGGCCAGGTGTTTCTGGACGCCTATCCGGTAACCCTGTCTGAGTTGGAAGAGCGGCTGCGCACCGAGAAAGCCCTGACACCGGACTTCCCTGTCATCGTGCGCGGCGATGCCGCCGTGCAATACGCGAAAGTGGTCGAAGTTCTCGACTTGCTGCGCCGTATCGAACTGAACCAGGTTGGCCTGGTGACCGGCAAGCCGAGTTGAGGACATGGCCGTGAACTTTGCCCATCCAACCACACACCAGCGTGTGCCTAGCAGTGCCAAAAGCCTGTGGCAGCGATGGGGTGGCTACACCATCGGCGCGGTGGCATTGGCCTTGTTGGCGGCGCTGGTGTGGTACCTGCTGTCAGACACTGCGAGCCAGAAGCGCAAGGTGGCCGAGACGCCCATGCTGATGCTGCCGCCACCTCCGCCGCCGCCTCCCGAGCCCGAGAAGCCGCCAGAGCCCACGCCCGAAAAAATCAAGCCCGAGCTGGTCGAGCCCAAGCCCACGCCGGTGGACTCGCCCGAGCCGCCCAAGGACGATGCCCCGCCCAGTCCGTCCAAAGACTTGGGTGACCCCGTCACCATCAACGGCCCGGCGCAAGCGGGTACCGACGCCTTTGGCATCGGTGCGGGTGGCGGTGGCGGCATGACCGGCGGCCGTGGCGGCGGACTGGGCAGTGGTTCGTATGGCCGCTACGTTGCGAACGCCTTGCAGCAGGCGTTGGCGCGCGACCCACGCACCCGGCAGTTGGCCTTCGACGATATCCAGTTGGATCTGTGGCTCGACACCACCGGCAAAACCACGCGGGTGGAGTTGGTGAAGAGCACAGGCAACACCAAGTCGGACGAAGCCGTGTTGGCCATGGCCCGCGAGATGACCCGCATCGACGAGACCCCGCCAGCCTCTGCTCGCTTTCCGATGCGCGTTTCCATGAGAGGGCGTCGGCCTTGAAGCTTGCCGATGTCCGTCCATCCCCAATTTTTATGAGTGAACCGATGAACCATTCCATTACTCTTAGCCGCAGCGCGCAGTCGTTGGCGGCGGCTGCGGCCATCGCCATTCTGGGCGCGATGGGCACGGCCCAGGCGCAACCGGCGGCACCCGCTGGCGATACCGCCATGGTGCGGCTGATCCGTGGCCTGATGCAGAGCGGTGCCCTGACCAAGGACGTGGGCGAAGCGCTGCTCGTCCAGGCGCAGAACGAAGCTATGGCCGCACAGCAGTCGCAGCGCCAGGCAGCAGGTGTGGGCGGGGTTGCTGCTGGTGCCGCCGTTGGTGTTGCCGCTGGCACAGCCGGCGGCCTGCGAGTGGAGCCGGGCGATGTGCGCGTGCCCTACATCTCGCAAACCACGCGTGACCAGATCCGCGACGAGGTCAAGGTACAGGTCTTGGCGCAAGCCAAATCTGAAGGTTGGGCTGCACCGAACGAAACGCCTGAGTGGAGCAAGCGCATCCGCGTGGAAGGCGACGTGCGTGTGCGTGGCGAATCACGCAGCTATTCCGACGGCAACAGCAATATTGAAATCAACTGGCCGGCCATCAACGCGGGTAGCGGGTACGACGTCAACCCCAATACCAACCTTGCGTTGCCGTCCTTGCTCAACACCCAGCAAGACCGTCGCAATGTGTTGCGTGCACGGGCGCGTCTGGGGGTGTTCGCTGACATCTCCGATCAAACCAAGGCCGGTGTACGCCTGGTTTCTGGCAGCGACGAAAGCCCGGTGTCCACGACCCAGACGCTGGGCGGTGGTCTGGGCAAAAAGGAGGTCTGGCTCGACCAGATGTGGCTTTCGTACCAGCCCACAGAATGGCTCAAGCTGATCGGTGGCCGTTTCGCCAACCCATTTGTTTCGACTGATCTGCTGTACTCAGGCGACTTGAATTTCGACGGCATTGCGGCCCAGTTCGACAAGCGGCTGTCCAACCAGAATGTGACGGTGTTCGGCACGCTGGGGCTGATTCCGCTGGAGTATTCATCGGACAACTTCCCCAGCCGTAGCCAGGCAAAAATGGCGAGCGAGAACAAATGGCTGCTCGGCGCGCAGGTCGGGGCATTGTGGAAACTCGACTCCGACAACAGTCTGCGGGGCGCGCTCGGTTATTACGATTTCCGCAACACCGAAGGCCAGGTTTCTACACCGTGTGCCTTGTATTCGGGTGCCGAAGCTTGCAGCACCGACTGGTCACGGCCGGCCTTCATGCAAAAGGGCAACACGCTGATGCTGCTGCGTGACATTGCACTCAATCCGCTAAATCCCGCCAACACGCCGCAACCTCAGTACGTGGGGTTGGCCTCGAAGTTTCAACTCATCGATTTGAATCTGCGTTGGGACACCAAGGTCGCCGGAAACAGTCTGCGCCTGGACGGTGATTACATCCGCAACATGGCCTATGACAAGTCAGAGATGTACACACGGGCACGCGGCGGCATTGTGAACAACTTCAGCGGTACCGGTGTTTCGAGCGGGGCCGACATCAGAAGCGGCGGTAACGCCTACAGCCTGCAGGCCACCTATGGCAAACCAAGCCCGTCTGCACGCGGAGACTGGAACCTGTTGGCAGGCTACAAGCGCATCGAACCGGATGCCATGCCGGATGGCTACAACGACTCGTCTTTCCACCAAGGCGGCACGAATGCCAAGGGCTACATCATTGGCGGCTCCTACGCGATCGACAAGAACATGTGGTTCACCGGCAAGTGGTCTGCAACCAAAGAGGTGTTTGGTGCACCGCTGTCCATCGACACGTTGCAGCTTGAATTCAATGTGCGGTTCTAAGGAGCATCTCGTGACCTTATTGAAGCAAACGGGTACGCGGGTGATGCAGACCAAAGCGCCTTCGCGGTGGAAGCCGCTGGCCTTGGGTATTCTGGCCACGTTTGCGTGTGCTACCACCTTGGCACAGCAGCCCACGCAAAGCATGGAAGAGCGGCTGCGTGCGCAGCTCCGCGTAACAACCTCACAACTGCAGCAAGTGCAGAACGAACTGGCCGTCCTGAAGGCCGGCGTAGCACCGGCCGCCCCTGCGGCCACGGCCCCAGTGCCTGAAGTGGCGGAGTTGAAAAAGGCGCTCGCGCGGGCGGAAGCGCAACTGCATGCGGAGCGCCAGGGACGGACACAGGCTGCTGACGAAAGCCAGCAATTGCGCGCGCAGGCGCAGACCACAGCCGATAAGGCCAACGCCCTGGTCGCACAGTTTCGCAACGCCTATGACGAACTGTTGAAGATGGCGCGGGCATCAGAGGCCGAGCGTCAGCGTCTCGTGGCAGAGACTGCGACGCAGCGCACGGTGGTGGCGCAATGCGAAGCCAAAAACACCCAACTGTATGCCGTGGGGCAAGAGATTCTGCATGCCTATGAAACGGTGGATTTGGGTAGTGTGCTGCTGTCGCGGCAGCCATTCGCCGCCCAGAGCCGTGTGAAGTACGAGCAGGTCGCGCAACAGTACGGCGACAAACTCTACGAAGGTCGTTTTGATGCGCGCAGTGTCACCGCGCCGCCTGCGGCATCGACGGAACAGGCGAAGCCAGCGGCCGGCGCCGCGTCTGCGCCATGAGCGTTCCTGTGGCGAGCCGAAGCATACGAAAGGGCACGACAAAAATGAAAAAAGGGTCTGAGGCACGGACGCGTGCCCGAACCGTCTTCACGGTGGCGCTGTTGGCAGCATGTGCCTTTGGGGTCGCGACGCAGGCGCAGTCCGCCGGTCCTATCGTGGCCAGTCTGGGGCGTATCTCCATCAGTCAAAACGATGTGGAGAATTTGCTCAATAGCATGCCGCAAGCGGAGCGCATGGCGGCCAAGAGCAACCGTGAACTGATCGACAACTGGCTTCGGCAACGTCTTGCAACCCAAGCATTGCTTGATGAAGCACAACGCAAGGGTTGGGCGGATCGGCCCGAGGTCAAGGGGCGCATCGATGCTTCTGTTGCCGAGCTGACCCAACGCATTGTCACGACCAGTTATCTGGAATCTCTGGTGCAGTTGCCGTCGGGCTTTCCGTCTGAAGCGGAACTCGTCGCGGCTTATGAGCAGGGAAAGACAGGCTACAACCTGCCCGCAACATACCGCGTTGCGCAGATCTATCTGGCGGCACCCTCCGGGGATGCAGCCGCAACGGCCAAGGTCCGGCATGAGGCCGAGCAGCTTGTAATACAGGCGCGTGTCGGCAATTTTGCAGACCTGGCTCGTCGGCGCTCTGATGACCCGCGCACTGCGGTACTCGGGGGCGAGGTCGGGTTGCTGCCACTGGCGCAATTGCTGCCAGAGGTTCGAACACCTGTGTCCAAGCTCAAGGTCGGAGAGGTGAGCGATGCACTGCAATCAGCCAGCGGCTTTCACATCGTCAAGCTACTGGAGGCTCAGCCAACGCGCGTGGCCAGCTTCGATGAAATGAAGCCGCAGCTGAGAGCTGCGTTAGTGCAACAACGGCAGCGGCAGCTTGTGCGCGAGCACATGGCAGGTCTTGCACCGGAGAGCGGTGTGCACATCAACAGCGCAGCGGTAGACGCGGCCCTGCAGAAGATCAACTGAAGATTTTCCTTACAACTCGATAGAGAACTTAACGTTATGACAGAGAAATCAACCCAGCGAGTTACCGCCATCCCTGAGACTGCAAGCCCCGAGCTGATCCAATCCATCAACGCGGGCGAAATGTCAGACGCGATCAAAGCCGTAGGCTGCGCCGTCACTGCGGTCGAACAAGATGGCGTGGTACGACTGCACAGTGCGAGTCACGGCATTGGTTTTCAGGTGCTTTGGGGTAACACCATCAGCCCTGGCGAATATGCCGACTTGACCTTGAGCTGCCCGCTACGCGTACAAGGCGGCAGCTTGCCTGAAGGTGTGCTCGCCTCATGGCATCGCAGCAAGCGTTTCGCACGTGTGGCGCAGCATGGCGACTTTGTGGTGCTTGAGATGGACCTGATTGCCGCCGGTGGCATTACGCCTGCGCACCTGGTGCTGAACATGCATCTGTGGACGCAGATGATGGGGCAGTTCTTCTTGCATTTGCGCAATTACAGCGCGGCGTCGGAAAACGTCCCCGGTGAAACGTCTGCGGCTGCCGCCGGTGCGCCTGCCGCGCCAGCAGAGCCTATTGCTGCGTAAGCTCCAAAACCGTCTGGCCGAGCCTGCGTAGCAAGATCCTATGAAGTTGCTTTCTATCGTGGCGCGGGCTCCTGGCGCGTCTTTCCTGATTTCTGGCTGCGGCCGCTTTCTGCGTGCGCTTGGGCTGATGGGGTTTGGCATTTCCGCCGCCGTTCCTGCGCCCGCCCAGCCGCGCGCGCCCTTGAACGTGCCTGAACATTGGAGCCGATACGCCAATCTAGCAGGGCGTCAACTTCAAGACGCATTGAGCGATTCGATGAACGACAGTGTTTTGCGTCTCTACCGTTGGCGGCAAGCCCATCTGCTGCACGAAGATCCGGCCGCAGACCGCCTGACCTTGGTGGCGAAGGTGTGGGTGGGCACCAATGGCAAGGTTGAGCGTGTTGGGTTGGAGACAGTGGGGGATCTGCGGGTAGATGAGGACCTTCGGTCCGTGCTCACTGGCTACCGTTTTTCGGAGCCGCCGCCGCGGGACATGCGCCAACCTATTGTGCTGGAGTTGATTTTGAGCGAATAGCTAGGCGCACGTCTGGTTTGAGTCACCAAAGCGCGTCTTTTTTGGGTTAGCAGCGCATCACAAACAGCCTAGTGCTTTGGCAAGCATGTCGTTCACATCCGTGGCCTGCACCGCACCAGGCAGCGCCACATCGCCGTGCATCACAAACACCGGCTTGCCCCATTTGAGCCCCATGGCCATTTCTGACAGCGTGCCCATGTTGCCGCCGATGGCAATCAAACACACGCCGCTGCGCGCGATGATGCCGTTGCGCATCTCGCCCATGCCGGTGGGAATGGCTACGCTGAGCCATTCGTTGGCGTTGCGGTCGTCATCTTCTGGCAGGATGCCCACGGCAATGCCACCCGCATCGGTGGCACCTTGCGCGGCCGCCGCCATCACACCACCACGGCCGCCGCACACCACGGCCATGCCAGCACCAGCCAAAGCGTGCGCCACAGCATAGGCGGCGTTGCACACTACCTCGTCGCCATCACCTGGGCCGAGCAGGGCTACCGGCTGGCGGTGGCGCGCGGGGCCTTGTTGTTTTTGTTTCAGACGCGCGAGCGCCTCAATGACTGGCGCCGACAGCACCACGCTCGCGCTTTCGCGTAAGGACATCGCCCACTCCCATCACCAACACACACACCACCATCAGCACCAGCGACAAGGCTGCTGCCACCGCGAAATCCGACCCGCCATCACTCACCAGCGCCAGCAGCATCAACGGCAAGATGTTGAGCTGCGTGCCCACCAGCGCCAGCGCCGTGCCGTAAGTGCCCATGGCAATCGCCGCCACCATGCAGGCGCTCGACAACACCGAGGGCAACACCTCTGGCACTATCGTGTCCCAGAACGCCCGTGCACGCGAGGCTCCCAAGGTGCGCGCCGCTTGCACCGGGCGCAAGTCCAGATTGGCGAACACCGGGTAGAGCGACAGCGCCACGCGCGGAATCAGGTAGTAGGCGTAGGCAAAGCCCAGGCCCACCACGCTGTAGATCCAACTGCCGATGACGGCAGGGTCCCCGCCCAGGCCAGCGAGCAGCTGCGTGACGAAGCCGGCGCGGCCAAAGGCCAGGATGAAGCCGTAGGCAATCACCAAGCCCGAGAACGCCAACGGCAAGCCCAGCAAGGTCATCATCCACTGGCGCCGCGCGGCCGATTGGCGCGACAGCTCCAGCGCGATGCAGGTGCCCACCAGGGCCGACACCAGACCCGCCGCGACGCCCAACACCAGCGTGTTGCGCAGCGCGCCATAGAACAACGGGTTGCCGAAAAGGCGCCCGAAAGCACTGCCACCGTCGCCAAAGGCTTCGGGTAGCAGGGCTGCCAGTGGCGCCGCAAAAAAGAGCGCCATGAAGCCCCATGCGGGCCACGCGCCAAAGCGTCGCATGGTGGGTTACTTGCCCAGCGTGGCCTGCGCCCAGAGGCGGTCCACCTCGGCTTTGCGTTCCGAGGCTTTCACCACGTCAAGCGGGCGGATCTGCGGCGCGGCCGGCATCTTGGCGGCGACATCGGGGCTCAAGGTGGTGCCTGGCACGGCCGGGCGCACAAAACCCTGTGCAAACAGCGACTGACCGGCCTCGCTCATGATGAAGTTGAGCCACAGCTTGCCGGCATTCGGGTTGGGGCCGTTCTTCACCAGGCTGATGGCGTAGGGCGCGGCCACGCTCGCTTCTTGCGGAATCACCACCTCGGCCGCATCGCCCATGCCGTCCACATGTTTGGCTTTCAGACCATCGTTCTCGTAGCCGATCCAGATCGGGATTTCGCCCTTGAGGAACTTGGCGTAAGGTGTCGTGCCTTCCACGCGCAGCACGTTGCCGGCCGCATGCAGCTTGCCCAGGTAGTCGGTGCCGGGCTGCACGTTGTCGACGCTGCCGCCGTTGGCATAGGCTGCGGCAAAGGTCAGCACCTGGCCCACACCGGTGGAGCGTGGATCGAGGTAGACCACGGTGTTCTTGTACTCGGGCTTGAGCAAATCGGCCCAGCTGGTGGGCACGTTCTTCACCAGCTTCTTGTTGACCAGGAAGGCCACGTTGAGTGTGTGGATAGTGAACCAGCGGCCATCGGCTTCGCGGAACACAGGTGGCAGCTTATCGAAGTTGATCGGCTTGAACGGTGCGACCACGTCTTTCTTGGCGGCATCCACGGCGGACGCGGCAAAGTAGTAAGCCGTGTCTGCTTGTGGGCGGCGCTTGGTTTTTTCGAGCGCTACGACCGTGGCGGCGGAGCCTATGTCGTTGTAGGTGAGTTCAATTTCGGGGTAGCGCTTTTTGAAGCTGGCGAACAGCGACTTCCAGTTGGCCCATTCGGGGCCGGTGTCGAAAGAGACACACAGGCCTTCTTTCTGCGCCTCGGCGTACAGGGTTTTTTCACCCGAATAAAGCTCGGCGCCGTCAAAGGCAAAAGCGCTGCGAGGAGCGAGTGTCGCGAGTGTGGAGAGAGGAAGAGCGCCCAAGGCCTGGATCAAATGTCTGCGTTGCATGGTGAGTCCTTGTGAAGAGGGAACAAGAGAAAGGAAGAGGAAAGGAAGCTCAGTGGTCGAGCAGGCGGATGTGGTCTGGCGCAATGCCAATCGAATGGGCCGCGGTTGCAGTCGATTCGGCGAGGAAGGGTTTGCTGGCACCGGCGACCGCAAAGTCGTAGCGCGTCAACGCCCCGAGGTAGCGTTGCGCCACCGTACTGCCCGTCAGGCGGTTGACTACATCACTTGGCGGGTCGGGCTGGATATGCTCAGGGCGCACCAGCATGTGCACAGCCGTGCCCAAGGTGCGGCTGCCAGTGGGCGTTAACAGTTCGGTGAAGCCGAGGTCGATGCGCCCCGGTGCGCTGACGCGGGCGGGCAGAATCGTCGACAGGCCGACGAACTCGGCCACCGCACGGCTCGCGGGGCGTTCGTAGATGTCGCGCGGCGTGGCGATCTGCAGCAGCCGGCCGTCTTTGAGCATGGCCACGCGGTCGGCCATCACCAGGGCCTCTTCCTGGTCGTGTGTGACCAGAAGCGTGGTGGCGTTGAAGCGCTGCTGAATCGCACGGATCTGGTCGCGCAAGTGGCCGCGCACGCTGGCATCGAGGGCTGACAAGGGCTCGTCGAGCAGCAGGGCGCGTGGGTCGATGGCCAGCGCGCGGGCCAGCGCCACGCGTTGCTGTTGGCCGCCAGAGAGTTGGGCGATGGCGCGGTGGGCGTATTCGCCCAGGCCCACCATGTCGAGCAAGTCTTGCGCTCGTTTGTGGCGGGTGGGCGTGGCCACCTTGCGCAGCTTCAGCCCGTAGGCCACGTTGTCGAGCACGCTCAGGTGCGGAAACAGCGCGTAGCTTTGAAACACCATGCCGATGTGGCGCTGGTGCACGGGCGCACGCGACATGTCTTCGCCGTCCAGCACGATGCGCCCAGTATGGCCGGTCTCCAGCCCCGAGATGAGCTTGAGTAGGGTGGACTTGCCCGAGCCGCTGGGCCCGATCACCGCCACCAGCTCGCCGGTGCGCACATCGAGCGACACCTCGTGCAGGCCTTGTGTGCTGCCAGGGTAGTGGTAGCTGACGTTGTCTAGAAGAAGGCTCATAGAAGACTTAGAGGATTCAGGCGCGGGGTTTCACCAGAGAAGAAGAGAGCAGGGCCGACACACTGGCCAGCACCAGCAGAATGACGGTGGCCGCACAGGCAAAGCCCGTGGCACCATAAAACGCCTGCAGCAACACCACCGGGTAGGTGCGGTTTTGAAAGCTGGTGAGCAGGTTGGAGACACCAAACTCACCCACCGAAATGGCCGCCACCATCACCAGCCCGCTGATCAAACTTTGGCGCAGGCTGGGCAGCACAATGCCGGTGAACTGTTGCCAACTTGAGGCACCCAGGGTGGCCGCCGCTTGCTCCAGCCGCCCCAGGTTCAGGTGGCGCAGGTCGGCCAGCAGCGTGTTGGTGAGGTAGGGCAGCGTAAGGATGGCGTGCGCCGCAATCAGCAACGGCATGGAGCCCAGCCACGGCGCCAGGTCAGTGTTGAACACGATCATGTAGCCGAAGGCCAGTGTGATGGCCGGCACCGCCACCGGCGTGGCGCTGACGATGCGGGCGGCCAGATTGCCGCCGCTTTGTTCGTCGCGTTTTGCGCCGTGGTACAGCGCGTAGGCCAGCGGCAACGCCAACACCGTGTTGATGGCACAGGCCGCCATAGCGACCACCAGGCTGTTGACAAACGCCTTGCGAAAAGATGTGTCGAGCCAGAGGTCGAGATACCACTGGCCGGTAATGCCGCTGGGCAGGAGCGTGTTGGTCCAGTTGCCGCCGAAGCTGCCCATCAGCAGTAAAGCGATCGGCAACAGCAGGTACAGGCCATAGATGAGCGAGATACTGCGAACCAAGGGTGTCACTCCGAATCTTGAAGGCGTCTGGCATACTTTCCAGATGCGCTAGTTTTGTTTGCGACGGTATGCCGCGTGCAGCAAATTCTAGGGAGGGACGAGTGATTCATGGATGAGTCTTGGATGACTATATTTGAGCAATTGGAAAGCGTTTTTCACAAAGCTTTCATCAACTGGCGATAAACACAAGGCATAGATGAAACGCGATTGCCCCACCATTCAGGAACTTTTGGCGTTGGACGCGGTGGCGCGCCACGAGAGCATCACACTCGCCGCCAGCGCTCTGTGCATTACCGTCAGTGCGGTCAGCAAACAAATCGCGGGGCTGGAAGCATTTGTGGGGCGCGAACTGCTGCAAAAGAACGGCCGGGGCGTGCAGCTCACGCCGCAAGGCCGGGTGTACTGGCAGAAGATTTCTGGTGGCCTGCGCGCCATCGAAACCGCCACGTTTGAAGCCCGCTCGGGTGACGCCGGTGGTGGCCTGCTGACGCTGGCCTGTGTGCCAACGTTTTTGACGAAGTGGCTGATTCCGCGCTTGCCCAACTTCAGCCAGCAAAGTCGGCACGTCATGCTGAGTTTCAGCCGACATCTTGAGCCCAGCGATGGCATTCCGGCGGGCGTGGACGCGGCCATTCGTTATGGCCCGGACGGCTGGCCCGGTGTGGTGTCGGAATACATCGCCGGGCGCGAGTTTGTGCTGATCGTGGCCCGCTCCGTGGTCGAGAACAATCACCGCATGACACAGCCCGGTGACATTGTGGGCCATACGCTGCTGCACCACGAGGGCGCCCCTTCGGCCTGGCGCGAGTGGACCTCGCAGAACGGCGTGCCCGAGGTGCAGACCGTGGCAGGGCCGCGCTTTGCCCAATACTCTGCGCTGATCCAGGCTGCTTTGAACGGCCTGGGCATTGGCTTGGTGCCCAAGATTCTGGTGCAGGAGGAACTGGCCGATGGTTCACTGATGAGCCCTTGCGGCGCGCCGGTCAGTGTGAACCAGGGGCACTATCTTTGTTATAGGCCTGATCGGCTTGATTTGCCCAGCTTTGCGGCGTTTCGGCAGTGGCTGTTGGGCGAAGGTAGCAGGTCGCGCGGTGCGAGCGACGGCAGTGACACCTGAGAAGTTTTTTTGCATGGCTTCGTCGTGCCATGTCACAGCGGCGTCAAAGATGTTCTTTATGTTGCGCACTCCACATGCTTATTAAAGCCGTCCATGTCACTGGTCAAAACCGAAACCGGACGAGAAGTGCTTCTCAAGCGCGACCGTACGCTCAACCCCAGAGAGCGACAAATTCTGGTGATCACCGATGGCTCGCGGTCTCGCCGCCAGTTGGTCGACCTGATGGGGCAGGCAACCGAAGCGCAGATTGACCGTCTGCTGCAACTGGGGTTCCTCAAGGACATTGGAAATGACCTTGAGGAGGGTCTTGGGAAAGCGCTAACGGGGGTCTCGCCGATTAAAACAGCCGCACCAACGCTGGAAGCGCGCCGCTCGCTGGTCGCCACCAAGGTGTACTGCATCGACATGCTGCAGTTGATCCGCGAGCCGGGGGCGGGAGCTGTGATGCGCGCGATCCAGTCGAGTGCAACCGAAGACGAGTTGATGGACAACGTGCTGCTCTGCTTGCGCTACATGCAAGAAAAAACGGCTGACTCTTACGCTTCCAAGGTAGCGGCTCGTTTAGCCGAAATCGTCCCGCAACACCATTTGGCCAGCCTTGCCAACTGTCGGCCAGAGCCGGCGCCGCTGCACCATTGAGCCGCCATGTATCCCGGCCAACGCCTTAACGCCTACAGCCACTTGGCAGGCTTTGTTCTTGCCATTGGCGCGGGCGTGCTGCTGCTGCGCGATGTCTTGCCGCGCGGTAATCTCTGGCATGGCGCCGCCGCTGCCATCTTCGCGTTGTCTGTGATCGTGTTGTACGCAGCCTCTACCGCGACCCACAGCGTACGTGGACAAACCTACGCGTTTTGGCAACGTGTTGACCACTGTGCCGTCTATCTGCTGATCGCAGCCACCTACACGCCATTTGCGCTGTGCGGCCCATTGGACGCATGGGGTGCAGCGCTGCTGATCGGTATTTGGGCTCTGTTTGGGCTTGGTGTGGTGCTGGAAGTTCGCTCCGCATCTGCCGCCCAACCTTCGGTGCGGTTGTATGTGGCGATGGGGTGGTTATGCGTGGCCGGCGCCATGTGGGGCTCACGTCAGTTGCCAGATGCGGCAGTGGTGCTGCTTCTGGCGGGGGCCGGCTGCTACACCATCGGTACGGTTTTCTACTGCAATCGGTGGGGGTTGCGGCATGCTCATGGCATTTGGCATCTGTTCGTTCTGGCGGGAACGACTGCCCACTACCTGGCAATCGGGCTTTACGTGTTTTAGGTCAACGCATCTGCTGGTCGCTGCGCGGGTCCGCTGACTCGGCTTGAGGCACCTGCTCCACAACGGGCGGGCCCGTGCGATCCACCCAGGCAGAGAGCGGCTTGAGCTCGTCGGCTGAAAGAACGATGGTTTGCGCGCGTGTTCTCTCGTGTTGCGCCCAGGCAATGTCGCGGATGGCTTCGACATGCTGTTCGATGACCGTGCCCAAGTCCACAGAACTTTCGTGGATGCGGAGTGCGCTGCTCAGCAAATGCTTTTGTACTTGGACTCGCAGGAGTTGCCCATGCGCGATCAAGTCGAAAGACACGATGCGCGGTTCAAAACTGCTGATGAGAATTTCAATCATGGTGCATCCCTTCGCTTGCGCTTTATGGCTTGGAACATCAAGCCGAGTCGCCTCAAACCCATGATGGTTTATCGGCTGCGAAGGGCAAGAAGGGGATCGGTGGCCGCGCTGTTGCACTGTAGGCCCAGGCCGATATCTGCCACAGGCCAGCCGACTGCTTGCATCAAGCAGTCGGCCCTGCAGTCTGGATCAGTTACCGGCGGCCAGTCGCTGATCGATCCACTTGAAGGCGTCCAGCACGTCGTAGTTGCCAGCGTGGCCTTGGTCCCAGAACAAGGCGTAGTCGACATCCTTGACCTTGGTATCAGCCTTCAGTGCGCGGGCGAGGTTGTACGCCACGGTGAACGACGTGTCCCGGTCACGCGCACCCACACGCACGCGCCAGTGCGTCGTGATGCCATCGGTCTTGCCCACATAGGGCAGCGCGTTGATCATCTTGTACTGGTTCAACAGATAGGCCTGCTGTGGGTTGTTGGCCCAGGTGTAGCCGGTGTTTTTCAGACCCACATCGCTTTGCTTGGCATTGATGGCATCGCCGCCGTTGTTGTTGTTCCAGGCGTATTCGGTGAAGTTGGAGTAGACCTGTGCCGCAGTGCCGAACAGGTTGGACTCGCCGCCGCTGTAGTTGCCGTTGACGACGGCGCCGGCCTTGGTGGTGTCGGCTGTTGCAGTCGCTGCCAGCGCTGGTGTTTGTGCGATTTGGTCAAACGCGGGCACGGCCTTCAGGCGGGCTTGTTTGGCCACGAACTTCAGGTAGTTCGACATGTCAAAGCTCTTGACCGTACCGCTTGCATCGACGTCGATGAAGTCGTTCTTGTAGTACAGCGTTCCGCTTCCGCCGGCCACGCCGTTGGCTGCGGCGCTGCCGTAGGCATTGAAGGCCACGAAGGTCTTGCCGGACTTGACATACGCACTGGCCGCTTTTTTGATTTCGGCTTCCAGGGCGGTCAGCATGTTGGCCGAAGTCAGTGCAGTGCCATCGTCATTCTTCAGGCCCAGGCTGGCTTGGTAGGCCACGAACTTGTTCATCAGAGCGGTGCTGCCAGCGGGGTCGGGGTTCGAGGCGCGAACCAGTTCGTTGCCGCTGGCATCGACGATCAGCCCAGCCTTTTGATCGGCCGAGACCAGCGCACGGGTACTCGCCACATTGAACATCCATTCGTAAGCCAGGTCGGCGCTGCCCATGTCCTGGATCGGGCAGTAGGCCACGATGGCGTAGACGCTGTCGCTGATCGAGCTCTTGCCGTTGGTGTCGATACCGGCTGCGCCCGAGGCCTTCAGGTAGGGAAGGTAGTCGCCGCTGTCGCCGGTGGCGCCGAGTTGTGTACTCTGCGCGCCGCCGCCGCTGGTGCCGTTGACCACAATGCGGCTGGCGTTGCCCGGCATCAGGCTGTCGTTCAGGCGCAGGTAGCGCACGGCAGCCTTGGCATCGACAATGGCGGCTGGCGCCTTGCCTTGGTAGATGCCGTCGTCGTAGACGCCAGCGGGAGCCGTGGCACCCCGGCTACGCGAGGCCATGTTGATGTAGACGAAGCCACGCGCAAGCGCTGCGCCCACCTTGTTGGTATCGCTGTTGCTGACGTAGGTGCCGCCGTTGACGATGTCTGCACCGGAGTAGTTCGCGCTGGTGATGGGCGTCGTGCCATTCCAGCCGCCCTTGCCGCCTTGGTAGCTGGCCAGCCAGCCTGCGTTGTTCACGTTCAGCAGAATGGCGTTGTCTTGTTTGGCCGCATCTACCTCGCGCACAAAGATGTTCATGTTCTGGTAGCCGCACGCCTGGTTGTCCACTGCACCAGCGGATTGTGTGGGAGCCAATTGCATCGGCTTGCCGACGTAGCACACTTCGCGGTACCAGCGTACCGGCGTGCTCACACCGTCGAGCGTGATGGTGATCGTTGTGTACTTGGTCGGGTCGAAAGCCAGCTTGCTGTCATATGCACCTGAGCCAGCGACGGCTATCGTGCTGTCGCCGCTTCCGCCGCCGCCGCCGCAGGCGGTCAAGAGGCCAGCGGCCGAGATGGCGGCGATGGAGGCCGCAAGTGCGCGATGTTTGAATTGTTTGTGCATGCTTGTCTCTTTAGGATGAATGGATTGAATGTGGGTTCTTCAGGATCCGATGTTGCAGGCTGGGGCCGCTATTGCGCTCGGGTTTGGGCTGGAGGTCAGCGGTTGGCTGTCCTTTCTCGTCACCGAAGACTGCGCATGGGTGTTGCGCGTCTTCTGAAACTCTTCAAGACGCTGGGCCGAATGGGTGGGCGCGTGATCTTCATTTGTTTCGAGTCGATGACATGGCAGCCGACTTTAAGCAGCCGATAGGCGCCGCAGAAGATGGCGCATTTGAAGGCGCGATAACCATCCGATATCATGGTTTTCCATAGGTGTTCCGCTGCCTCTGTCCCTGTGAAAACGGCGGGCTGCATCCACTGACTACCGGCTTGAAACCTTCAAGCCCCAACGCCACGGAGTTCAAATGAAACGACTGATCATGCGAGGCGCTCTCGTCCTTGCCGATGCCGACACGGCAGCCCATCACCAAGACATCTTGGTCGAGAACGGCGACATCGTCGGCTTGCTGGCGCCCGGCACACCGGTAGACGAGGCCGAGGTTGTGGAAGCGCAGGGCATGTTGGCCCACCCCGGCTTGGTCAACGCGCACATGCATGCCCACACACCGCTGATGAAAGGCATGGCCGACCGCTGGTCGCTGGAAGTGTTGCTGGCCTCGGCGATGGGCATCTACTCGGGGGTGTCGACTGAAGACAGCTACATCAACGCACTGGTGGGCGCGGCCGAACTGGCGCTCAAGGGTTGCACCACGGTGTATGACATGTGCCTGCAAGTGCCGTTGCCCACCGAAGAGGGGATTGGCGCCGTGGCGCGGGCGTACGACCAGGCCGGGCTACGCGCGGTCATTGCCCCGATGATTTCGGATCGGTCCTTTTTTCAAGCCACTACGGGCTTGTGGGAGGCGCTGCCAGAGGCCGCCAGGCTGGCGCTGGGCACGTCCCGCATCACGGCGGAGCAGCCGTTGGATGCCATGCAACGGATCATCGAGGGCTGGTCTTGGTCGTATGACTGGGTACGACCGGCGCTGGCGCCCACCATTCCCTTGCATTGCTCTGAGGAACTGCTGCGCGGTTGCAGAGCGCTGCAAGACCGCTATGGCCTGTCCATGCAATCGCACTTGCAGGAAAGCAAGGTGCAGTTGTTGTCAGCGATCAAAACCCGTGGCGAGACGCAAACCGTGCTGCTGGAGCGGCTGGGCCTTTTGGGCCCTGGCTTTGTGGCTGCGCATGGTGTCTGGCTGGACCAAGACGACATGCAGCGCCTGGGAGCGGCTGGCGCGAGCGTGAGCCATAACCCGGGCAGCAACACCATGTTGGGCAGCGGCTTGGCGGACGTTCGGCAAATGCTGGATGCGGGTATCAACCTGGCTATTGGCACCGATGGCGCGAACTGCTCTGACAACCTCAACATGTACGAGGCTATGCGCGCAGCGTTGCGCGTCTCGCACGTCCGCGGCCCAGACATGGGGCGTTGGTTGTCGGCAAAAGAGGCGTTCCATGCGGCGACGGTGGGCGGCGCCAAGGCTTGCGGCATGGAGCGTGTTGGCCGTATTGCGGTGGGCTACCGTGCGGACATCGTGTTGCTCGACCTTTGCCATCCCAACTGGATTCCAACCAACGACGTGTTGATTCAACTGGTGCAGTCTGAAGACGGCGGAGCGGTGGACAGTGTGATGGTGGGCGGCGCCTGGGTGGTGCGCGATCGCAAGCTGGTCAACTTGGATTTACACAAGCTCAGGGCCAAGGCCACCTCAACGATAGCCCGTTTGATGGAAGCGGCCGAGACCAAGGCTGAGCTGGCAGGTCAGTTCATGCCCGTGGTCCGGTGCTTTTGCCCGGCCATGGCAGCGCAGCCCTATCGGCTCAATCGCTATGGGGCCGAGCTGGGTTAGGAGTGGCGCTGGCGAGGCCTTAAACCAGCAACTGGTACAGCCAAGTCTCCGACAACGTCTCGTTGCCGTTCTTCAAGAACAAGCGCAGGTCCACCGGGCCATTGCCGTCGGGCGTGTAGTCGAACTGCGCGCGCCAATGGCCTGGCACATTGTTCGGCACAGCCTCGGTGAACACATAGGAAAACTGCCCGCGTGAGGCACTCAGCACCGCCTCCGGCTTCACGCCAAAGGGCAGACTGGCCAGTGGCCCGCCCAGAAACTCCACCATGAGTTTGCGTACGCCTGGTGGGCGTGGTTGGCCAGGCACGCCGCCACGGCCGATGCGCGTGGCCACACAGCGTGCCAGTGGCGAGGGGAAGGGCTCGTCGGCCAGCCAATGCAAGCGGTAGCGCAGGTCGTAGCTGCTGCCGGCCGTGGCGGGCGCCTTGGGCACCCAGAAGGCACCGATGTTGTCGTGGATTTCGTCGTCGGTCGGAATCTCGACCAACTCGACCGCGCCTTCGCCAAAGTCGGACAACGGTTCCACCCACAGGCTGGGACGTTTGTCGTAGTTCACGCCGTCCAGGTAGTGGTCGAAGTTGCGGTCACGCTGCATCAGGCCGAAGCCCTTGGGTGACTTGTCGCTGAAGGCCGAGATGCCGGTAGCGGTTGGGTTGTTGAGCGGGCGCCAGATGCGCTCGCCACCACCGGTCCACAGCGCCAGGCCATCGGAGTCATGCACCTCAGGACGCCAGTCGATGCCAGTGGGCTTGAGCTTGTCGGAGTACCAGTACATCGAGGTCAGCGGCACCAGCCCCAGACGCGCCACGTCCTGGCGCAGGAACAACTTGCAGTCGATGTCCATCACCACGGCCTGGTCGCGGCGCATCGCGAAGCGGTAGGCGCCCGCGATGCTTGGGCCCTCCAACAACGCGTAGATCACCACGGTGTTGCTGCCATCAGCCGGCGGTTCAAACCAGACCTGTGTGAAGGAGGGGAACTCCTCGTTCTTGCCGTTCACGGCCACATCCAGTGCCACGCCGCGCGCCGACAGGCCATATTGGTACAGCCCGCCAATGGCGCGGAAGTACGAGGCGCCCAGAAAGGCCACCCAGTCGTTGTTCTGCCACGGCAGCTTGGTCTGGTCACCCTGGCGGCTTTCCTGGAAACGAAAGCCCGCAAAGCCTGCACCTTCAGGTAGTGCTTTGGCCGGGCTGTCGGCCGGCATTTCGAAATAGGTGGGGTCGTAGAGGATCTCGCGCCCCTGCGCCCCGGCGCCGGCTTTGTCCAGCAGATGCATGTGCACCGGCGTCTGGAAGTAGCGGCCCATGTGGAAGAAGGTCACCGGGAACGGGCCTGGACCGTCTTTGAACAGCGCGAAATCGGTTTTGTATTTGAGCTTGCCATGTGCGTCGTAGTCGATGCGCTCGAGCACCTCACGTGGCAGCGGTGGTGGTGGTGCGTATGGCTTGGCGGCCAATGTGCGGGCTTGTTCGATCAGCGCGTCGAAGGCAAATGGCTTGGCCGAGCCGAGCTTGAGACCGGCCTGGGCCATCGCCTGTTCGGACAGACCTAACGCGGCCAGAGCAGCGGCAGTGGTGCCGGCGGTGAGAAAAGTTCTGCGGTGCAACATGCACCTGATTTAACCAGAATCGTGCCGATACCCGGAACCTAGTGCAGAGTCCCGACGTGCCGCTGGGTTAAAACTGCGCCTAATCTTCGGGCATGGTAGCTACGCGCTTGGGATCGCACCGATGTCGCTAGGCCGGGGCGGGGTTTTGCGTTGCCGCTCCAATGGACGTGACGGCATTCGGCCTGCGTTTTTGCATTCAATCAGAGTTCACTGACGGTCGGCAGGTAGTCGCTGAACAGCATGACGGCTTGCTGCAGAAACGCATATTCGTCGTCACCCAGATTTTGCGGAAGCACGTCGAGATGGCAGAAGGTTCCGTACAGCGTGCCGCCCCGATGCATCAATGGCAGGCCCACATAGCTTTGAACGTTGGCTTGATGCATATGGCCATCGAGCCTGCAGTCTTCCAGCGAAGCGTCGGTTCTGAAGACACCATCGCCTACCGTGTATTGGCAAAAGCTGTCCGAGAACGGGACCCTTTTGAACAACTCGGGTGCGGGCTCGCGTTGCTTGTCGATCAAGGCCATGCCATAAAAAGCCTCGCCATCAAATCGGTAAACAACGGTATAGCGATGCGGCACTCTGCGATTCAGAAATTCGAGTCCGGCACGGAATCCCGACTGCTCCAGGGTGTGCCGCAATTCGGCAAGCGTTAAGGCGTGGTTCATGGGGCAGCATTCTGTCAGCTTTAAATCTCTGCTCCGTCAGGCCGGCATGAAGCTGCACCCTGCAGTTGAAAGATCCATTGACTGCTATACCAGCATCAACCTCCAGCAGTCGCTGATGTGCGGCCGGTATTGAACGGGGACATTGGCGCGCGCCGCTGCAGTAGCGGCTGGGCGGCGCGTCATGGATGCCTCCGGCAGAAAATCGCTGACCGCCAACACGTCGCGGATCTCCACCCAATGCGAGCCAGGGCCGTAGAGTTTGTTGGCCTCTGCGCAAAGCAGTCGCATGTCGAGTGCGCTCTCTCGCGTTTCTGCTTGCCATCCACTGCAAGATGGCGTTTCTTCTTGGAAGGCAAGCTGATGCACTGCGCTGGGCAGCCAGCAAATCCGAATTTGTTTCATTTCGTTTGAGAGGGAGCTGTCGGGCTCGCCCAATATAGAGTCGCTGTTTTGGCGATACGCAAGTCGCCCGCGCATTTGGCTGTAGGAGATCGCGCACAGCTTTTTTTGATCGTAAAAAAGCCCGCGATGGCGGGCTTAAAGAACCGACAAACAGAGAGGGAGGGGAGGAATAGTCGGTCCGGCTCGATTTTGCTTTGCGTCGCCGCACCGGCTTGTGGGTGTGCACGCCATTGTTCGACAGCCAAGAGCTTGCCTGCTTGTAGGATGGTTCTTACGGCTTATCTACCGAGTCACTTGCAAACTGACATGGATGCGGCATCGGCCGACTGCAGAACCTGTGCGTTTCTTACAGCGTCGTTTGTGGGGGGCACACATCATCGGTTGTCTGTCCCTGAAGTTTCAACATGAACCTCAACACAACCCTGACGCCTATGGAAGGCGGCCTGAGCTGGGCATGTGATTCCATGCCTGGCATTCACCGGCTTTCACGTCAAGGTGGTTTCAAGTATGTGGACGCCAAAGGGAAGACGGTTCGCACGAAAGCGGTGCTGGACCGCATTCGTCGGCTAGCGGTTCCGCCCGCCTACACGGACGTATGGATCTGCCCCTCACCTCATGGTCATCTGCAAGCCACGGGACGTGATGCACGGCACCGCAAGCAGTACCGCTACCACCCCGACTGGCTCATCCAGCGCAGCGAAACCAAGTTCTCTTCACTGCCCCGTTTTGGCCGCAGCCTGCCCTTGATACGTGACCGCGTGAAGCGCGAGCTCTCAGGTGGTCAGATGCCCACACGTGCACGCGTCTTGGCTGCCATCGTGCATTTGCTGGACACCACTTGGGTCCGCATCGGAAACGACACTTATCAGCAGCAAAACGGGTCGTTTGGCTTGACTACTTTGCAAAATCGACACAGCCGCATTGTGGGTGCCGAACTGCGGTTGAGCTTCATGGGCAAGAGTGGCATTCGGCAAAACGTCGCCATGAGTGACAAGCGTGTGGCCCGCATTGTTCGGCGGTGCCGAGAGCTGCCCGGCCAACGTTTGTTCCAGTATGTGGACGAGGGCGGTGAAGTGGGCTGTATCACCTCATCTGATGTGAACGCCTGGCTATTCGAAACCTCCGGCGAGGCCATCACCGCCAAGGACTTTCGGACCTGGCACGCCAGCGTTTTGGCGCTGCACTTGCTCAGCCGCTCCCGCGCGGAATCTTCTGACACGAAACGCCAAACGCCGCTGCTCGCCATCATTGACAGCGTAGCCGCACGCCTGGGCAACACGGCCACGGTGTGCCGCAAGTCGTACATCCATCCAGCGGTGATTTCTTTGGCGGAAAGCCTAGACGGTGAAGACGCCTACGCGGCTTTGCATGCCGTGCGTTGGTTGAAAGCCCCGCCGCGCAAACGCGGCCTGCCCTTGGCGGAACGCCAGTTCCTGGGCTTTCTCGCGAGCCGAGGCAAGCGACCTTCCGCGTGAAGCGTGGCGTTGCGTGCAGGCGTTCTGAAAATTTCATGAAAGAGGCTTTGTCTGACAAAGCAGTCAGAGGACCCAACCCTAGACTCGTTGCACAAGGCGTTGTTTGCTACCCAGCCAGATGGAAGCTTCTCAGCCCGAATGCATCGAGGCTTCATCGTGGGTGACGCCATCGCACTGTCCCGCAACCCTTTGTCCAAGGAGTAGGCTCATGCCGTCAGCGTCCCGTCACTGCCTCGCACAGCAACATCGTCATCGCCCGATCCGCCGCCTCTTTGCGCTGACCGTCCTCACGGGCCTGGTCGCAACTTCGGCCTCAGCACAGGTTTCACCTGCATTGGATCGGTTTAGTTTTTCCCTGGGGGCATTCAATGCCAAGCCCAGCTTCGGTGCGCGTGTGAACTCGCAAGACGGCGCGTTTGACACTGGTGATGTGCCCGCGAATTCGGTGACCGTTCCTCGTGTTTCAGCCGATCTTCTGATCTTCGACAGCCAAGGCATTTCGTTCGACTATTACCGCTACAAGAAAACGTATTCGGCGAGTGATGTCAGCAACTTCAGGGTCGGCCCGACGCAAGTCAACGCATCCATTGATGCACGTCTCGAAACCACTCTCGATTTTGGCAAGCTGGCCTATAAATGGTGGCTGGGCTCTGGCAATACGGTGCTTGGCCTGGGAGCTGGTGCGGCCTACTACCGCATTGAAGCCGATGCCCGTGCAAGCGCCAACGTCAACGGCACGGTGCGCAACTACGCCGCCCACGAAAGCGAAGATGCGATTGCGCCGTTGCTGGAGCTGGGTGTTCGGCATGCGTTCACGCCAGACCTGCGCGTGTTCCTCGACACCTCGGGCGTCTGGAAGAACGGCGGCAAGCTGCATGGCAGCATCTACAACGCGGCGGTTGGAGCGGAGTGGTTCCCCATCAAGAATGTGGGCCTGGTGTTGTCTTACAGCGTGAGCGACATTACGCTGAACCGTGACGATGCCATCGACAGCCGGCTGCGTGTAAAGGTGCATGGCCCCAGTGCGTTTGTGAAGGTTCGGTTCTAAGATCGTGAACAGGTTTAGGGACGCATATGCCAAGGTGGCGAAGAGGGTGAAATCCGCCGCTGGGAGCCGGGGTAATGGTAAACCCTTATGATCTGATAGCAGTCTCGACAGGTGCGCGCTCCTTTTGGGAGTGCGTGGACCGTGTTCACGCTCTTGGGGCTACGCTGAACAAGTCCCAGCATGTGCGCTCGAGTCAAAAATGAGATGGATTGGCCAACCGCGTTGTGCAGTACAGGCTCTCTGCCTGTGCCAACAATCCGGGTGGTCAAGACGCTCATTTTTGGCCGAGCCCTCCGGGGCGTGTCTTTGCGGGCGATCTGCTTTGTTCCGAAACCCAAGGCAAGCCAGTAGGCTTGCCTTGGGTTTCGCGCCTCGCAGCTCATCCCCGCAAAGACTCGCCGCGCATGCTGCGACTTGTTCAGCGTAGCCCGAGCTTTACATTGGCGCGCAGCAAGTGCGCGCTGAGAGACTGCGTATGGAGAAAACTCAAAAATGAACCTCAGTTCGAAGACTCACTCGCATCCCAATAACCACAACACCGCTTCGAGCTTTCGCTGGGCCTACCGACTTGTCGGTGCTCTCAGCGTTCTCTTCGGACTTTATTTTTTGATCGTCGGTGGCTACTTGGCTACCTTGGGCGGTAGCTTTTACTTCGTCATTGCCGGTGTTGCCACACTGGTGGCTGGCGTGCTGTTGTGGCGCGGCCGAGCGGCTGGTGCATGGCTGTACGCCGTGACGCTTTTGGCCAGCGTGGCCTGGGCGATCGCTGATGCGGGCCTGGGCTTCTGGCCGTTGTTCTCGCGCTTGTTTGCGCTGGGCGTCGTCGGCCTGCTGGTCACCTTGGTCTACCCCGCGCTGCAAGGTGTAAATGGACGTGGCCGGGGCCGTGGCGCCTATGGCCTAGCGGCCGTTTTGGCCGTGGTGCTGGTCGCCGCCTTCAGTGGCATGTTTGTGCCGCACCCCACGGTGGCCAACGGCAATGGCCCTGGGCTCACCGCAGTAGACCCAACCAAAGCGCAAAAGAACTGGGAGCACTACGGTAACACCAATGGCGGTAGCCGCTTTGCAGCACTCGATCAAATTCAGCGCAGCAACGTCGACCAACTCGACGTGGCCTGGACCTACCACACTGGCGACCTAGCCGTCAGCGATGGCAATGGCGCCGAAGACCAGTTGACCCCGCTGCAGGTGGGCGACAAGGTGTTCATCTGCACGCCACACAACAACCTGATTGCGCTGGACGCCGACACCGGCAAACAAATCTGGAAGACAGACGTCAACGCCAAATCTGCCGTGTGGCAACGTTGCCGGGGCATGGCCTACTTTGACGCCACCGTGCCGCTGAGCCAACCCACGGCTGCGAACACCACGCCCGTCAAAGCGGTTGCATTGCCGGCTGGCGCCAATTGCGCACGCCGCTTGTTGACCAACACCATCGACGCCCGCCTGATCGCCGTAGACGCCGATACCGGCGAGTTCTGTCAAGGCTTTGGCCAGAACGGTCAAGTGGACCTGAAGGCCGGCCTGGGCAATGCGCCCGATCCGCTGTACCAGTTGACCTCGCCGCCTTTGATGGCGGGTACGACCGTGGTAGTGGGTGGCCGCGTGGCCGACAACGTGCAAGCCGACATGCCTGGCGGTGTGATCCGCGGCTTTGACGTGATCACCGGTGAAATGCGTTGGGCTTTCGACCCAGGTAACCCTGACGACAAACGTCCTCCGGCAGAAGGCAAAACGTATGTGCGCAGCACGCCGAACTCGTGGGCCCCCATGTCTTATGACGCGGCTTTGAACACCGTGTTCTTGCCGATGGGCAGCCCGTCGACCGACATTTACGGCGCCGAGCGTACTGCGCTGAACCACAAGTACGGCGCCTCCATTCTGGCGGTGGACGCGACCACCGGCGTGGAGAAGTGGGTTTACCAAACCGTGCACAACGACCTGTGGGACTTCGACATTCCCATGCAGCCAAGTTTCATTGACTTTGCCAAGGCCGACGGCAGCACCGTGCCCGCACTGGTGGTGGGCACCAAGGCCGGCCAACTCTACGTGCTGGACCGCGCCACCGGACAGCCGTTGACCGAAGTGAAGAACGTGTCCGTCAACAAGGCCGACATTCCCAACGAGCCGTACTCGCCCACACAACCGCTGTCGGTGGGCATGCCGCAGATCGGCGCGCAGCACCTCACCGAGTCCGACATGTGGGGCGCCACCCCTTTTGACCAACTGCTGTGCCGCATCGCCTTCAAGAAAATGCGTTACGACGGCCTTTACACCGCGCCGGGCACCGATGTGTCGTTGAGCTTCCCTGGCTCTTTGGGCGGCATGAACTGGGGCGGCATTTCCACCGACCCGGTACATGGCTTCATCTTTGTGAACGACATGCGGCTGGGCTTGTGGATCCAGATGATTCCGTCGGCCAACCGTGGCGGCGCATCGGCCGGTGGTGAAGCGGTGAACACCGGCATGGGCGCCGTGCCACTCAAGGGCACGCCGTATGCGGTCAACAAAAACCGTTTCTTGTCAGTGGCCGGCATCCCATGCCAAGCCCCGCCTTTTGGCACGCTGACCGCTGTGGACATGAAGACGCGCCAGATCGCCTGGCAGGTGCCCGTGGGCACGGTGCGTGACACCGGACCGTTGGGCATCAAGATGCACCTGCCGATTCCGATTGGCATGCCTACGCTGGGCGGCACGCTGTCCACACAAGGCGGTCTGGTGTTTATCGCGGGCACACAAGACTACTACCTGCGCGCATTCGATAGCAGCAACGGCAGCGAAATCTGGAAAGCGCGTTTGCCCGTGGGCAGCCAGGGCGGCCCCATGACCTACCAGTCGCCCAAGACCGGTCGCCAGTACGTGGTGATCACCGCCGGTGGCGCACGCCAGTCGCCAGACCGTGGAGACTACGTGATCGCCTACGCGTTGAAACAGAAATAGGGCAAAAGTAAGGCAAAACCAGCGCAGCGGTTACGCGGCCAGCCGTGTGATTGCTTCGCGGCTACCGGCCAGTTCGCGCAGGCGAAACTTCTGGATCTTGCCGGTGGCCGTTTTAGGTAACTCGGCAAAAACCACACGCCGAGGGCATTTGAAATGTGCCAACCGGTCGCGGCAGAAGCTGATGAGTTCATCCTCTGCCAGCGGCTCGGCACCCGACTTGCGCTCGATAAAGGCGCAAGGCACCTCGCCCCATTTATCGTCCGGCTGCGCCACCACCGCTGCATGCAAAACGGCAGGGTGGCGGTGCAACACATCCTCCACCTCGACCGACGAGATGTTTTCCCCGCCAGAGATGATCACGTCTTTCGAGCGGTCGGTGATCTGCAGGTAGCCATCGGGGTGCTGCACCGCCACATCGCCGGTGTGAAACCATCCACCCGCAAAGGCTTTGGCTGTGGCCTCCGGGTTCTTCAAGTAGCCCATCATCACGGTGTTGCTGCGGATCAATAGTTCACCACTTTCTTGCCCATCACTTGCCACCGGACGAAGGGTGTCGGCGTCGGCCACCACCAAGCCTTCCAGCATTGCTGCACGCACACCTTGTCGCGCTTGCAGGCGAGACTTCTCTTGGGCTGGGAGTTCCTGCCACGCATCTTGCCTGGCACAACTGACCGATGTGCCCGAGATTTCGGTGATGCCGAAGACGTGATCCACCTCGAAGCCCATGGCCTCTACTGCCTCCAACACGGCCGCAGGCGGTGGCGAACCCGCTGTGAGTACACGCACCGGACGCGGTAGCGCTGCTCGCTCGTCAGGTGGTGTGTTGGCCATGCCGGCCAGGACGATGGGCGCTGCGCAAAAGTGGTCCACGCCGTGGTCGGTTATGGCTTTGAAGATATTCGCCGGGGTGACTTTGCGCAAACACACGTGAGTGCCCGCCGCCGCCGTGATGGCCCAGGTAAAACACCAGCCGTTGGCGTGGAACATGGGCAGCGTCCACAGGTAGGTGGGGGCGCGGGGCAGGGCCCAGTCGGTCATCTGCGTCAGGCTCATCAGGTAGGCGCCACGGTGGCTGGGCACTACACCCTTGGGGTCGCCGGTGGTGCCCGAGGTGTAGTTCAACGCGATCGGCGTCCATTCGTCGCAGGGCCAGATGCCCGCAAACGTGGGGTCGCCGCTGGCCAAAAACGTCTCGTAGTCCGTCTCGCCAATGGCGGAAAACTCAAGGCTAGTCGGCGCTTCCACGTCGTGGATGTCGATGATGCGCGGAGGCTGCGGCACGTGTGCTAACGCCCGCTGCACGAGGGGGGCGAATTCGCTGTCCACCAGCAGCACACGTGCTTCACCATGGCGCAAGATGAAGGCGATGCCTTCGGCGTCGAGCCGGCAGTTGATGGCGTTGAGCACCGCGCCCGACAGCGGTACGCCAAAGTGCGCCTCCAGCATGGCCGGTGTGTTGGGCGCCACGATGGACACGGTGTCGCCCGGCTTGACGCCCATGCGCACCAAGGCCGAGGCCAGACGGTAGCAGCGTGCGCGGGTCTGCGCCCAGGTTTGGCGCAGACGGCCATGCACGATGGCAAGCCGCTCGGGGTAGACATCGGCCGTGCGATCGAGAAACCGCAGTGGCGTCAGCGGTGCGAAGTTCGCGGCGTTGCGCTCAAGGCCCTGCGCGTAGGGCGACGAAGAATGGAATGGGCTCACGGTGAGGCCTCGGCAGGATGGTGGTCGTGAAAATGGGTGAAGTGCTGAACCGGTTCGCGGTCGCTCACCAGCGAGTTCTCGATGCGGCTGGGGTCGGCATACCCCAGGCTCATGCCACACACCAGTCGCTGACTGTCGGCGATGCCAAGCTCCCTCGCAATCAAGCGGTGGAACGTGGTGAAGGCCGCCTGCGGGCAGGTGTCCAGCCCGCGCGCCCTTGCCGCCACCATGATGCTTTGCAGGAACATGCCGTAGTCGAGAAAGCTGCCCTGTTGCATGACGCGGTCGATGGTGAAGATCAGCCCGACGGGCGCCCCGAAGAACCGAAAATTGCGGGCGTGCTGCGCGTGCATCCGGGCCTTTTCGCCCTTGGCGATGCCCAGCAAGCTGTAGAGATCCCAGCCCACCTTTCGGCGCCGCTCCACATACGGCGATACCCATTCGCTGGGGTAGTAGTCGTACGGTTCATCCAGTGCCGCCAACTGTGCTGGGTCGTCGTAGGCCGCGAGGACTGCCGTGCTGACGCGCTGTTTCACCGCGCCAGTCAACACATGCACTTGCCACGGCTGGGTGTTGACGCCCGAGGCGCAATGCCGGGCCACATCCAGAATGGCTTCGATCTCGGTGCGTGGCACTTCGGTTGGCAGAAAGGCGCGGATCGCACGGCGCGAGACGATGGCCCAGTCGACGGCGTCGCGTACCAGGTGGGGTGTGATGGGGGGCGGTGGGTTCAGGCGTTGCATGCCAACCATCGTAGGCACGCGAAGCGATTCTGAATGTTCTGAACATGACATTTGACGGCAGTGCTTTCCCTCGGGGCGCACCTAGCGGGAGTGCGCACAATCCCTGCATGTCCACTGTCTCCATTTGCCCATGACCGACCAGGCCTCCGCCCATGTTCACCTGCGTGACTTTCTGGAGGCGTCGCCATGGCGCTCCTGCCTTTCCGTCACGCAAATGGACCGCGTGGTTTTAGAGACCACGATGCGCCGCTTCGAGGGCGGCGCCACCGTGTGCCTGCGCGGTTCACCAGCGATGCACTGGCTTGCGGTGGTGGACGGCATGCTCAAGGTCGACACCATTGCCGCTGACGGTCGCGCGACCACGTTTGCCGGTGTGCCCGCAGGCGCGTGGTTTGGCGAAGGTGCCGCGCTGAAGGGCGAGCCGCGCCCCTATGCGGTGGTGGCCATTCGAGACAGCCACGTGGCCTTCATGCCGCGCGAAACCTTTCTCTGGTTGATTGACGACAGCCGCGCATTCAGCCGCTGGGTCATTGACCAATTGAACGCACGCCTCGGCCACTACGTGGCGTTGGTCGAGAGCTTTCGCCTGCACGATCTCACGGCGCGTGTGGCGTACTGTGTGTCCGAGCTGTTCAACCCGCACCTCTACCCCACGGCCAGCCGCGAGCTGGTGATTTCGCAAGAAGAGATTGCGCGGCTGTGTGGGCTGGCGCGGCAAAACACCAACCGCGCCTTGCACAAGCTGGAGCAAGCCGGGCTGCTGCGCATCCGCTATGGCGTGATCGAAGTGACCGACCTCGAAGCACTGCAGCAGTACGCACGCGGCCCGCAGTAGGATGCCAAAGTCACCATGCAGCTACCGGTTCAACGTGCGCAACAGAGGCCTGCCTCGGGGCTTGCACTGCACAAGAGGCACGACTATTCTGTGAGCGCTTGCGCTGTGCAAGCGTTAGCAGGTGCTTTGCCATGTCTCTCGCGCTCTACGGTCATCCTTTTTCTTCGTATACGCAAAAAGTGTTGGTCGCGCTGTACGAGAACCACACTTCGTTTGAGTTTCGTTCCATAGGGCCGGACACCCCGCAGCACACCGCCGACTGGCTGCGGCTGTGGCCGCTGCGCAAGTTCCCAGTGCTGCTGGACGGCGAGCGCCGCGTTGCCGAGAGCAGCATCATCATTGAATACCTGCAGCTCAAACACGCCGGTTTTGTCAGCTTGTTGCCCACGGAGCCGATGGCAGCGTTGGATGTGCGTTTCCTCGACCGCTTTTTTGATCTGCATGTGATGGCGCCTATGCAGCATGCTGTCAATGGCGCACTCACGGGCGATGCCACCAAACGCCATGACGCGCAAACAGTCGCAACGGAAAAGCTGGAACTCGCCTACGCCTGGTTGGAAACCCATCTGGCGGGCAAAACCTGGGCCGCAGGCGAACACTTCACACTGGCCGATTGCGCAGCCGCGCCGTCGCTCTTCTACGCCGACTGGACGCATCGCATCTCTGAAGCCTACTCCACACTGCGGGCCTATCGCGCGCACCTACTGGCACGCCCATCTTTCGCCCGTGCGGTCGAAGAGGCTCGTCCCTTCCGCGCCTTCTTTCCGCTGGGCGCACCTGAGCGGGATTGAATCTAGATCCCCCCTCGCGCCCTAAGCCATTAAGCGAGACGGTGTCTCGTCTTCAGCAGACCCAGCCCCAAGGCAATAAAGGTGCCCCCCACGATGCGGTTGAACAGCTTGGCACGCGCCACGACATGGCGCTTCACCAATGAGATCAGCACCACATAGAAGGCGTGCGAGATCAACGCACAGATGGCGAACGTGGTGGTCAGCAGCAGGTACTGTGAAAACAGCGGCACGTTGGGCACGATGAACTGTGGGAACAGGGCCGAGAAGAACAAAATGGATTTGGGGTTGGTCAACGAAACGCCTAGCCCCTGCGCCACCAGTTGCCAGTTTTTGCGTTCACGCCGTTGCGTGGGCGCCTGGCCCGCATCGCTGCGGATCAAGGCATCGTTGCTGCGCCAGCGCTTCACGCCCAGCCAGATCAGGTACATTGCACCCACCACCTTCATCGCCAGAAACGCATTGGCCGACATGGCCAAGATGGCGCCCATGCCGATCATCGCCAGTCCCGACACCACAAAGATGCCGGCCGAACTGCCCACCGAACTGAAGGCCGTGCGTCTGGCCCCAACGTCCATTGAGTTTGATACCGCCAGCAACACGGCCGGGCCGGGGGTAAAACACATCAGCAGAGACACGCCGCAGAAGAGGAGCCAGTGGGTGAGGGTCATGGTAGGGTGGATTTCGGTTGCCGCAAACAGCGCGTATTTTCCTCCAGATGCGGTTTGGGGCTGCGCAACGGACTCGGGTGCTGCGCAGCTATGGGCCGCCCATGCTCAGCACCTGGTGTGGCCTGCGGCAGTAGAAGACCGAAGTAAACGCCAGTTGGTTGGCGAAGTCCATTGCCGGATCCGTGCTGGCGAAAGATGTGGCCCGGCAACCTCAAGGTGTGTAGCCCCGCCTACCTCTTAGGGGACAGTATTTCTCACTCTTCATGGAGTGGGCCGGGGTGCATGGCGGCACCAAACTAGCCGTCATCGGGGGTTGCCAATACCCGAGGTGGATGTGCGAAGCGTCCACGATTTATCCGTTCAGTCGGCCATTGATCTGGCTGCTTTATAGACGCCGTTTTCTGTTCTCGGTGGCATCGGTTTACGGCGCCAGTGTCTTTTATTGCCGCTCAGTGCACGCACAAGGAAATCATCATGAAGTTTGCAAAAAACCTATCTATCGCCATGTTGGCATTGGCCTCTTCGTTCGCTTTTAGCGCCCACGCAGCAGACGACGGCGGCCTGCCAAAAGCCAAACCACCCGCAAACGCAAGTAAAAAGACGCGCGCCGAAGTGAAGGCCGACCGTGCCAAGGCCGCAAAAGAAGGCGAACTGAGCCAAAACTCGAACGCCAACCCAGTGGGTGACAAGGCCACCGTCGGCGAGAAAAAGACCCGCGCCGAAGTGAAGACAGAAACCGCCGCCGCCAAAAAAGCAGACGGTGGCACGCTGAAGACGCCTAAAGAATAAGCCAACAGGTTCTCGCAGCCACGGCTGGAGCAGGGGGCTTTTGAGTTCCTTGCTCTAGCCGTGGCTTTTTGGGCGTGGAGGTGGCCCTTTTTTGGGTTTCGTTGGTCATAGGAAGTAAGGGCGCCGAAAAACCGTCGAGCGCCTGCTTGCTAACGACCACCATGAAACCAATCTCCACATCCTCGGGCCACGGCTGGCGGCTGCTCTCGCGCAGCGCTGCGGCCGTGTTGGGCGGCTACGCCTTGGCCAGCGCCGCTGGCATCTTTTTGTCGGGCGTGTTGCCGCAAAGCCGGGGCGAGGCTGCGCTGGTCGGCTTGCAACTGAGCTTTGCCATTTACACCTGCGCCGTGATCTGGGTGTTTGCCGTAGCCGACTTGCGCCGTGTGTGGCTGGGGTTGCTGGGCACTAGCGCGCTGCTGGCGGGAGCGGGCTGGTGGCTGCTGAAGGGCGGCGTATGAGCAAGACCTCGAAAGCTTCGCACAGCGAGAGTGGCTTTCGCCAATGCATGGCTTGGTTGCACACCTGGTGCGGCCTGTGGTTTTCGTGGCTGCTGTACGCCGTTTTTTTAACCGGCACGCTGGCGGTGTTCGAAGAACCCATCACCCACTGGATGGGCCCCGAACATGCGCTGGAAGAAGCCGCTGCCGAACAGGCTCACGCGGCCAACCCGCCACCGCCCGTGACCAACCGCCCGCAGCGCCTGGCGTTCGGCGTGGCCTACATGGCGCAGCACCACCCCAAGGCCGACATGTGGGAGCTGTGGCCCATCAACCGCAGCGAGGACAACGGCTTGGTGGCCTACTGGTTCGACAAAACGGGCGGGTACGCGTCCATGGCACTCGACCCCGTGACCGGCAAGCCGCTGCCGCCAAGCGACCAGCCGCCGCTGCGTGGCACCGAGGGCGGGCACTACTTTGTCGACTTTCATTACGAGCTGCACGCTGGCGAGATTGGCCTGTGGATCGTGGGTGTGGCGGCCATGGCGATGCTGGTGGCGCTGGTGTCGGGTGTGGTCACACACAAGCGCATCTTCAAAGACTTTTTCACCTTCCGGCCGAAGAAAGGCCAACGCTCGTGGCTGGACGCGCACAACGCCGTGGCGGTGCTCACGCTGCCGTTTCTGTTCATGATTGCGTACACCGGTCTGGCAATTTCCGGCCGCACCTTTGTGCCCGCACCGGGCCTAGCGGCGTTTGCCGGGCAGGGCGCCACAGCGGCGTTTTTCAAGGCCATCAACGACCCCGGAAAACCCGCGCGCATAGGCAAGCCGTTGGCCGTGCCCGACATGGAGCCCTTTGTGGCGCGGGCCGAAAAACTCATGGGCCAGAAAGTGCGCGCGGTGGTGATCGACAACCCGGGCGATGCCTCGATGCGCATTGGTGTTTACGGCTGGAACGAAGACGCTGAACAAACCCACCGCCTCAGCGGCACCACCGGCATGGCGTCTTTTTCTGCCGCCACCGGCGAGCTGCTGCGCTTGCGCCTGCCCGGCAAGGTAGACGGTGGCGCAGCGCTGCTGGTGCAGCAAGTGATGGGCGACCTGCACATGGCCACCTTTGGCGGCCTTGCCGTGAAGTGGCTTTACTTTGTGTGCGGCCTGGCCGGCACGGCGATGATGGCCACGGGTGCCATCTTGTTCATGGTGAAGCGGCGCAGTAAACACGGTCGAGAGTTTGGTGCAGCTACCGCTGGGGTATACCGGCTGGTGGAAGGTTTGAACGTGGCGGCCATCGCCGGTTTGGCTGTCGCTTGCGTCGGCTACCTGTGGGCCAACCGGCTGGTACCGTTGGGCTTGCCGCAGCGCGGCGACTGGGAGGTGAAGGTGTTCTTCGCCGTTTGGCTGCTGACGTTGGCACACGCCTTTGTGCGCCCACCGGCACGCGCTTGGGTAGAGCAACTCTGGGCCTTGGCCGCGTTGTGTGGGCTGCTGCCGCTACTCAATTGGCTGACCACTGGCGACAAGCTGTGGACGCAAATCGAGCGCAACGATTGGGAGAGTGCGGGGGTGGAACTCACGGTGCTGGCGTTTGCTGTTTGCAGTGCGTGGGCCGCGCGGCAAGCGGGGCGCAAGCGTCCTATAAAAGCCACGCCGAAGGTACGGCCGCCCATCTCTACCCAATCTGCACTGGCTGAAACGGAGAGTGCGTGATGAGCTTGAGTTTGTGTTGCATCACCGCGTTGCTGCTGTCTTACGCCGGCATGGCCGGCCTGTGTTTGGCGATGGATCGGCACCATGCGCAGGTATGGGGTCATGACGCTACTCGGGCTGCGCGTTGGGGTTTGCGTGTGGCCGGATGGTTGCTGTTAGCGGCTGCCGTGCTGCCCTGTGTGTGGGGCTGGGGCGGCAGCGTGGGGACGGTGGTGTGGCTAGGTTTTTTGTCTGCTGGCGCCCTGTTGGTGGTCGGCGGGCTGAGTTATGCGCCGCGCTGGGCGGCGGGTGGCGCACTGGCTGCCGGGGTTGCCGGCAGCACTGCGCTTTTCTTACTGCGTTAGAACTTGCCCCGGAGCGTCACCGTGGCGCTGCGTGGCTCACCAAAATGGTTGTCGGCGTACAGCCAGCCAATGGTGCTGAAGTAGCGCTTGTCAAACAGGTTGTTGATGTTTAACGCGGCCGACCACTGCTTGTTGATCTGGTAGCCCAGGCGCGCGTTCCACACCGCGTAGCCCGGTTGTGTGATGCGGTCTACGCCGCCCGTGCCGCCGTAGTTGCTGTGGAAGTTTTCGCTCTGGATGTTGGCCCCGGCGCCCACGTTCCAGGCGTTCAGGTCGCCAGGCAGGCGGTAGTCCAGCGCCACACGCAGCAGGTGGCGCGGTGTGTAGGTGTTGGCGGCCAGGCCAACCTGGGTGTCGTCTTCCGGGTTGCTGCGGTACTTGTTGCTGGTGTAGGTGTAGCCCGCGAAGAGCTGCAGCCCGCGTGCCACTTCACCGCTGATTTCGGCATCCAACCCCTGGCTGCGCACCTTCCCTGATGAGACGTAGCAGTTGGAACCATCACAACCATCGATGTACTGCGCGCGGTTGACCTGGTCGATGCGGAACAGCGCAAAGGCGGTGTTGAGCTTGCCATCCAAAAACTCGCCCTTCACGCCGGCCTCGTAGTTGCTGCCTTTGATGGGTTTGAGAAACTGGCCGGCCGTGTCCTCTTCGCCCTGGGGTTGGAACACGTCGGTGTAGCTCACGTAGGCCGACCAGTTGGGCGTCAGGTCGTAGATCAAGCCGCCATATGGCGTGAATTCGTGTTTGGCTTCCATGATGCTGGTGCTTTGCACACCGCTCAGGTATTTTTGCGAATCGACCTGGTACTTGTAGCTGCCCACGCGACCACCCAGCACCAGCGTGAGCGGCTGTGCGAGCTTAAGACGCGCCACGCCGTACAAGCCATCTTGGCGCACCGTGCGTTGCGAAGTCGTGGTGTACGTGGTGTTCATCAACTCGGCCAGCGACGGGTCACGCGGCGACACCGGGTTGTAGATGTTCATGGGGCCCAGGTTGATCAAGCCTGCGGCCAGGTCGTCGGTCTTCAGGCGGCTGGCGTTGGCGCCTACCACCACCTGGTGTTGTAGGCCCCAGGCTTCGAAGTGGCCGGTGAGGTTCACGTCCAGGCCACGGTTGGTGTTTTCAAACTCGTACAGGTAGGCGCGCGACACCATGCCATCACCCGTGGCCGCATTCACGGCGCCGCGACCAAACGAGTACTTCATGTCGTTGGTTTCTTTCAGCGCCATACCGGCCGCCTTCAAAGTCCATTGGTCGTTGAAGCGGTGGGTCAGGTCGGCAAAGAACGTGGTTTGTTTGTTCTGCCAGTTGTTCCAGCTGGCCCCCGTGAAGGTGGAGCGGCGCACGTTGACGGCGCTGCCATCGGTGTTGCGCGGCAGGCCGCCCCAGTAGGGCAGTGAGTCCAAGTCTTCAAGGCTCACACCCGCTGCAATGGTGGTGGCTGGCGACAGGTCGTATTCGAGCACGCCGTAAAGCACGTTCTTGCGGCTCTTGGCGGTGTCGTAGTAGTAGCGTTGGTCTTCTGCCGACAGCCCGGCGCGCCCGCGCAGGCTGCCATCGGCATTGAGTGCGCCGCTGGCGTCCAGCGTGGTGCGGTAGTGATTCCACGAGCCCGCGCTGGCCGTGAAAGCAAACGTCTTCTCCGCCGTGGGGCGTTTGCGCACCAGGTTCAGTGTGCCGCCAGGGCTGCCCGCGCCTTGCAGCAAGCCGGCGGGGCCGCGCAGAACCTCCACGCGATCATACAAAAAGGCATCGTTGGTGAAGCCGCTGCCAATGGCGTAAGACGAGCGCTCCAGCGGCACGCCGTCGTATTGGAAGGTGCTGAACAAGAAGCCGCGCGAGTAGTAGTACTTGCCGCCCGACGGGCTTTGGAACGTGGTGATGCCGGTGGTGGCTTCCATTACCTCGTCCAGCGTGTAGAGGTTTTGGTCGTCCATGCGCTGGCGCGTCACCACCGAGATCGACTGCGGGATCTCGCGCAAGTCCAAATCGCCTCGGCCGATGGTCACGGCGCGGCTGGTGTACGAGGCCGTGCCTTCGGTAACGGCGCTGCGTTCGGCTTGTGCGGTGACCTGCACTTCGCCCAAGGTGGCTGCGCCCGTGGTGCCCGCAGTGGTTGCGGCAGCCGCCGAAGCGCCGCCTACCGCACGGCGCAGTGTGTAGCCGCCACCTTCACGTGGCACGGCCTCCAGCCCGCTGCCGGCCAGCAGTTGGGTAAAGCCGGAGTTGAGTGTGTGGCTGCCATGCAAACCGCTGGTGTTGCGCCCATCGGTGAGCGTGGGTTCAAACGACAAGGTGATGCCCGCACTCGCGGCAAAGCGCGACAAGGCCGGGCCCAAAGCGCCGGCCGGAATGTCGTAGGTGGCGCTGCGTGCTGACGGGGTAGCGGGCGCGGTCTGCGCCATCACCGTAGAGCCCGCCGCAAGGGCGAGACTGACACACAGGCTGCGTGTGCCAAGGGTCACAGCGTTAAAACGAAAAGAGATGAAGGCCATGGATTCCTCTGTTGTCGATGCCGCGATCACAGCGCGGCTCCATGGCTTGCCCGACGAGATTTTGAAAAGGGACAACGGAATCGAAAATATTTCAGAACTTTTTTTAGGCCGGAATTTAGGCCGGTACCACCGTGACCCAGTAGCGCGTGCGCAGCACCACCTGCACCGGCAGCGTGCTGGCCAACATCGACAACACGTAGTCCGTGTCCGCCAACTGGAACGCGCCCGAGATGCGCAAGCCCGCCACTTCGGGCGTGCAATGCAGCACGCCGGGCCGGTAGCGCGACAACTCGGCGCAGAAGTCGACGAGGCGCATGTTGTCGGCGTACAGCACGCCGGCCGTCCACGTCAGGGCTTCGGGTGACGCCGGTTGCGGTGTGCCCGCGCCTTGTGTGGTGAGCACGGTTTGTTGACCGGCGGGCAGCACCAGCGCAGGATTGGACGCGCCACGCAGCGTGACTTCTACCGCGCCTTCGGTCACGTTGAGCCGTACCGGGCTGCTGGGGCCGTCCTGGTCTTGCCGCACGGTGAAACGCGTGCCCAATGCACGCAGGCGGCCTTGCGCCGTCTCCACCACGAACGGGCGGTGTTGCGGTGCGGGGTCGGGGGCGGTTGTGATCAAAATTGCCCCTGCGCGCAGTACCACGGTGCGCAAGCCGCTATCAAACTGGATGTTCACCGCGCTGGCGGTGTCGAGCAGAATGCGGCTGCCATCGGCCAGTGTGATCTCGCGCCGCTCGCCGGTGGCGGTGTGGTGGTCGGCCGTCCATTGCGCCCATGGCGCCATGCGCCAGCCGAGCCACGCAGCCGGTGCCACGGTGCCCAACACCGCCAGCGTGCGCAGGGCAGCGCGGCGGTTGTTGCGCTGCTGGCGGGCGAGCACGGGCACACCCAGTTGGGCCGGCACGGCACCAAACTTTTGCGACAAACGCTCAGCGCGTTGCCACGCCTGTTGGTGCGCCGGGTGCGCGTTGCGCCAGCCTTCAAAGGCGGCGTGGTCGGCGGCGTTGGCTTCGCCAGAATGCAGGCGCACCAGCCACTGCGCGGCTTCGCGCAACACTGTTGGTTCCATGGTGGTGCTCATTCGACCATTACTCCATGACGGCCAGGCAGCGCTCAAAGCCTTGCGCCATGTAGCGCTTCACCGTGCGTTCGCTCAACTGCAGCCGCTCGGCAATCTGCACGTAGGTCAGGCCTTCGAGTTGGGACAACACAAAGGCTTCGCGTGCTTTGGGAGCCATGCCGTCGAGCATGGCGTCAATTTCGTCCAGCGTTTGCAGCAGTTGCAAACGGTCTTCGGGCGACATGGCCAAGGGCTCGGGCAGCAGGGCCAGCGTGTCCAGCCACGCTTGCTCCAACGCCTTGCGCCGCCAGTGTTCACTCACCACGCCTTTGGCCAGCGTGGTGAGGTATGCGCGCGGTTCGCGCAGCGTGGGCAACACCTGCGGCCGCAGCAACACACGCACAAAAGTGTCTTGCGCCAAATCGGCCGCGCTATGGCTGCAACCCAGGCGCCGCAACAGCCAGATACGCAGCCAGCCGTGGTGGTCGGTGTAGAGCGATTGCACGGTGACGGTGGGAGAAGCTGTAGATGCTGGGGGCATGGCGCAGCGGCGTCGAGCTGGTTTAGTTGCGAATTATTCTCATTTTATGGCGACTTTACAAAATGCGGATACAACTAGAATAAGAATTATTCTTATTTAAAATGGGTGGATTACCCGTTTTTCGCTTTCTGCCCGGAATCACCATGCCAGCCGCCGACCACGCACTTCAGCGCGACATCGCCACCCTCTACACCGACCACCACGGTTGGCTGCAGGGCTGGCTGCGCAAGAAGCTAGGCAACACCTTTGACGCTGCTGACCTGGCGCAAGACACCTTCATGCGCATCCTCTCGGCGCGCAACCCGGTGGCGATTGTTGAGCCGCGCGCCTACCTCACCACGGTAGCGCGGGGCGTGCTGGTCAACTGGTACAAGCGCCAGGCGCTGGAGCGCGCGTATCTGGAAGCGCTGGCGTTGTTGCCCGAGCCCGAGGCGCCATCACCCGAACACCGCGCCATCATTCTGGAAACGCTGCACGAGATCGACGCCATGCTGGACGCACTGCAACCATTGGCGCGGCGTGTGTTTTTGCTCTCGCAGCTCGAAGGCCTGAAGTACGAAGACATTGCAACTCAGACGGGTGTGTCGCTCACCACTGTAAAGCGCTACATGCGCGAGGCGTTCCGGCAATGTATGGAGCTAATGGCATGACCCGTGCGCTGGACATGCCCAACCTCTCGCCGCAGGTGCTGGACGAGGCCGCCGACTGGCTGATGCAACTGAACGACAGCGCCGTGTCGGATGCCGATCGTGCGGCCTTTGAACGCTGGCGCCAAAGCCACCCCGCGCACGCCCAAGCCTGGAGCCGTGCCGAGCAACTGATGCAAAAGTTTGGCGGCCTGCCCGCGTCGCTGGCCATGCCCGCGCTGAACCGGCCGTTGCGAGCACGCGGCCCCACGCGGCGTGCTGCGGTGGCCAAGCTCGCCGCGCTGCTGGCCGTGGCGCCCGCCGGTTGGGCGGCGTGGCAGATGGCCAGCCGCAGCGGGTGGACGGCCGATTACCGCACCGTCACCGGCGAGTCGCGCGAGGTCACCCTGGCCGATGGCACACAGGTAACCTTGTCCACCGCCACCGCCATCGATGTGCGCTTTGACGGCGCGCAGCGCTTCATCCATCTGCGCGCGGGCGAGATTTGGGTGCAGACGGCACAAGATACCGCCAGTACCTACCGCCCGTTTCGCGTCGGCACGGCGCAGGGGCAGATGCAAGCGCTCGGCACCCGTTTCAGCGTGCGCCAGCAAGAAGCGCGCACCCATGTGGCGGTGCTGGAAAGCGCGGTGCGCATCGAGCCGCGCGGGGCAGCTTCTGTGGTGGTGCAGGCCGGGCAACAAACTTCGTTCAGCGACAGCAGCGTGGCCGAGCTGCTGCCGGTGGACGAAAGCGCCGTCGCCTGGCGTCAAGGCATGTTGCTGGCCGACAACCTGTGCCTGGCCGACTTCTGCGCCGAGCTTGACCGCTGGCGTAGCGGCTTCTTGCGTGTCGACCCAGCCGTGGCCAACGTGCGCATTTCGGGCGCGTTTCCGCTGGCCGAGCCGGAGCGTGCGTTGACCATGCTGGTGTCCACCTACCCGGTGGATGCGGCGACGCGTTTGCGGGGTTATTGGGTCACGCTGGTGCCACGTTAAGCCTTTCGTAGAAATAAATTTCAAAAAGGGTGAGACTTTTTCGCGCGTCGGTTGGCAAGGAAAGAGAAGTCTTTAACTTGTCTTTCCGAAAGGTCTCCAGTTCATGTCCGCCGCCCGTCCCGCCGCCCGTCCTACCGCCCATTTTCCCGATCCTGTTCGTCCGTCCGTTCGCGCCATCCGCGCGGCTCTTTTGGGCATGGCGCTGGCCGCTGTGGCCGGTGCCAGCACCCAAGCCCTCGCGGCCGATGCCCCTGCGCTGGTCGACAGCACACCCAAAGTCTATAACCTGCCAGCGGGCCCGTTGGGGCGCACCTTGTCGGGCGTGGCTACGGGGGGCGGTGTGGCGCTGTCGTTTGACCCAGCGTTGACCGAAGGGCTGACCAGCCCCGCGCTGCAAGGCCACTACCCGGTGCGCGAAGCCATGGCGCGGCTGTTGGCCGGCAGTGGACTGCAAATGGTGCCGCGCAATGACGGCAGCTACACGCTGCGCAAACAGGAAGCTGGCGCGGCAGGTGCAACGGGTGCAGCAGCCGCGACCGGCACCACCTTGGGGGCCGTGACCGTGACCGCACAAGCCGAGCGTAGCGCCACCACCGAAGGCACGGGCGCTTACGCCGCGCGCACCGTCACACTGGTCAAAGACGAAGTCGCGTTGAAAGACATTCCGCAGTCCATCAGCGTGGTCACGCGCCAGCGCATGGACGACCAGAACCTCGTCAGCCTGAGCGACGTGGTGAACAACACCACCGGCCTGGTGGCCACCCAGGGCATGGGCCCCGGCATTGCCGTGACCTCGCGCGGTTTCTTGATCGACACCATGCAATACGACGGCGTGGGTGTGCCGCGCAACACCTACTCACTTGGCAACTGGGGCACGGAGTCGCTGGTGTTGTACGACCGTGTGGAAGTGCTGCGCGGTGCCGCAGGCTTGCTGCAAGGCGCGGGCAGCCCCGGTGGCGCCATCAACTTTGTGCGCAAGCGCGGCCAGGCCGAGTCCACCATCACCTTGACCGCCAAAGCCGGTTCGTGGGATCACTATGGCGCCCAATTGGATGCCGGTGGCCCACTGAATGCCGAGGGCAGCTTGCGTGGCCGCCTGGTGCTGGACGAAGACAAAACCCACTCGTTCATCGACAGCTTGTGGAGCCGCACCACCACCGCCTACGCCGCGCTGGACTACGACATCAGCGCGCAGACCACCGTGGGCATCGGCGCGAGCAACAAAAACACCGAAGGCCGCCCCAGCTTCATTGGCCTGCCGCGTTACAGCGATGGCAGCGACATTGGCCTGCCACGCTCCACCTTCACCGGCTCCAACTGGAACCGCGCCAACAACGAGCAGACCAGCGTCTACGCCGACCTGGAGCACCGCTTCAATGACCGTTGGAAGTTGAAGGCATCGGCCCTGGGCATGAACGAGCGCAACAGTTCGCTGCACCAGCGAATGGCCGGCACCGTGAGCGCCGATGGCAGTGGCCCGATGTATGGCGACTTCGGCACCCATTTGACGGGGGAACAGCGCGCGTTCGACATCTATCTGCGCGGCGGTTTTGATGCGCTGGGTTTGCAACATGACATTGTGGTCGGCGCCAACTACTCAAAGTACACCACCGACGACGCCATTGCCCGCGCCTGGACGCGGGGCGGCAATATCTTCAACATCGACCACAACCGCGCAGAGCCCACCTTCGCCAGCATTGCTGATCGTGGCGTCAGCACCCAGAGCAATTACGACACCGAGCAAAAGGGCGTGTATGGCACCTGGCGCGCCAAGCTCACCGAGCAACTGACGTCGATTGTGGGCGCGCGCGTGAGCTGGTACGACCAAACCTACGCCCAACCGGCCGACGACTACAAAGACGTGTCCAGTGCCACCGGCAAGGTCACGCCATATGTGGGCCTTGTCTACGCCCTGAACAAACAATGGTCGACCTACGCCAGCTACAGCGACGTGTTTGAACCCCAGTCGGTGCGCAGCGTGGCCGGCACGGCCTTGCCACCAGTGCTGGGCCACAACATCGAACTGGGCTTGAAGGGCGAGTTGCTGGACGGCCGCGTGAACACCTCGTTTGCCGTGTTCCGCTACGACCACAAGAACCGCGCGGTGACCGACTTTGCCTCGGGCTATGCCTGCGACGGCTGGTACTGCTCCAGTGCCGCAGGCAAGGTGCGCAGCCAGGGCTTCGAGGCTGAGGTCAGCGGCGAAGTGCTGCGCGGCCTGCAACTCACCGCTGGCTACACCTACAACACCACCAAGTACCTGGAAGACCCCGAACTCAAAGGCGAAGCCTTCAGCACTTGGACGCCCAAGCATCTGGCGCGCATCTGGGCCGACTACAAATTGCCCGGCGACTGGAGCCGCTTAAGCGTGGGCGGCGGTGTCAACGTGCAAAGCAAGGCCGGCAGCTTCGACCGTTTGTTTGACGTGCCAGGTTTTGCCGTTTGGGGCGCCCGTGCGGCGTTCCAGGTCACGCCCACCACGTCGATCGCGGTCAACATCAACAACGTGTTCAACAAGCGCTACTACATCGCGTCGTACAACGGCATCGATGGCAGCAACTACTACGGCGACCCGCGCAACGTGATGTTCACGTTGAAGTACACGCCCAAGTTTTGAGGCTCTGCGGCAGGCGATGTAACCCCATCTAGAATGCGAACCATTCTTATTTGAATGGTCGCCCATGTCTGCCGCAGAAACAATCTTGCACCGCCAGGTTCACACGCTTTACCGCGACCACCACCCTTGGCTACAAGGCTGGCTGCGCAGGAAATTGGGCGACACCTTTGACGCGGCCGACTTGGCGCAAGACACTTTTGTGCGGCTGCTTACCGCGCCCGCTACGCAGGCCATTGGCCCCGCCGCAGAGAGCGTGTTGCGCGAGCCGCGCGCCTACCTCGCCACGGTGGCGCGGCGACTGTTGATCAACCATGTGCGCCGCCAATCGCTGGAGCAAGCCTATCTGGCCGCGCTGGCGGCTTTACCCGAACCACAGGCGCCTTCGCCCGAGCAGCAGTTGGTGATCTTGCAGGCGTTGCAAGAGGTCGACGCCATGCTCGACGGCTTGCCACAGAAGGTGCGTGCGGTGTTCATCCTTTCGCAGATTGATGGCCTGACCTACGCCGAGATTGCCGATGAATTGCAGATCGGCTTGCGCTCCGTCAAACGCTACATGGCGCAAGCCATGACCGAGTGCATTCTGCTCGCCGCATGAGTCGTACAAGTCGCATGAGTGCCTTGCCCCCATTCCCATCGCCCACGCGCCCCTTGGAGCGCCAGGTCGCGGCGCAAGCGGCCGAGTGGTTTGTGTTGCTGCATTCGGGCGAGGCCACTGCCGCAGAACACAGTCGTTTTGAAAAATGGCTGGCCAGTCACACTGAGCACGCGCGCGCCTGGCAACGCGCACAGCAGGTGAGCGGGCGCGCGGGTGGCATTCCGTCGGCTCTTGGTTCTGCGGTGCTGCGCCGCCCGCGCAACCGGCGCGATGCCGTGCGTTTGCTCACCACGCTGATGGTGGCGGCACCAGTGGGCTGGCTCGCTTGGCGCGTCGCGCCATGGCAGCAGTGGACGGCCACTTACGCCACCGCCACCGGCGAGCAACGCGAGCTGGTGTTGGCCGACGGCAGCCGCATCGTGCTCGACACCGGCAGCGCGGTCGACATACGGTTTGATGCCCAGCAGCGCACGCTGCTGCTGCGCGCCGGCGCTATCTTGGCGACCACCGCACCCGACCCCGCCCCGCAACATCGCCCCTTTATCGTGGCCACGGCGCAGGGCACGGCGCGCGCGATCGGCACGCGCTTCACGGTGCGGCAAGAGGCGCACCGCAGCCAGGTGGCGGTGCTGCAAGGCGCGGTGGAAATCAAGCTGCGCGACGGCTCGGCGCAGCAGCTTTTGCAAGCCGGTCAACAAACGTCTTTTGCTGAAGCGCAGATCGACGCGGTGGAGCCCGTCTCTGCCAGCGCCGGGCAGTGGGCGCGCGGTGTTCTGGCGGTAGACGACATGCGCCTGGATGCCTTTGCGGCCGAGCTGGCGCGTTACCGCCCGGGCCTGTTGCGCTGTGACGATGCCGTGGCGGGGCTGCGCATCACCGGTGCCTTTCAACTGCACGATACCGACGCCATCTTGCACAACGTGGCCCACGTGTTGCCGGTGCAGGTGCTGTACCGCACACGGTATTGGGTCACGCTCGCGGCGCGAGATTGAGCCTTTCGAGGCGCCGCACATCGGTGCGATGAAGCGCGTGCAACTATTTTTCTAAAACCTGGCTTTTTATTGGCCCCTTTTCTGCGCGTGGTGTGTCCTGTTCGATGTCACCTCTCTACATCGACGGAATATCCCGAAGGAACTACGCACCATGTGCTCTATGGCTTCTCACTCCACTGGCAGCGCCGGCGCTACTGGCATCTCGACCCACGTTAACGCAACACGCAACCGGCCATCCCCTTTGACACGCGCCGTGCATGCGGCCCTCATCACCATGGGCCTGGCCACCGCCGCCTTGCATGGCTCGACAGCCTATGCGCAGGCCACCGATGCGGTCGTCAAAAAACAGTTTGAAGTGGCGCCCGGCGCGCTCGCCAGCGCACTTGCGGGCTTTGCCGCAGACGCGGGTGTGAGCGTGAGCGCGCCGCCCGAGTTGGTGCGTGGCCTCAACGCCGCAGGCTTGCGTGGCAGCTTCACTGTGCCTGATGGTTTGGCACGCTTGTTGGCCGGTACCGGCTTGGAAGCGGCGGCCAGCGGCAGCAACGCCTGGGTGCTGCAGCGCAAAGCCACGCCACCCGCTGCTGCCGCTGCCTCCACAACCACAGGGGCCACCTTGGCACCGGTCACCGTCACGGCGCAGGCCGAGCAAAGCCCCATCACCGAAGGCTCGGGCTCCTATACCGCGCGCATCGTTACGGTGGGCAAGGGCGAGCAGGCGCTGAAAGACATTCCGCAGTCGGTCACGGTCATCACGCGCCAAAAAATGGACGACCAGAACCTCAACACCATTGACGACGTGTTGGCCACCACCACCGGCATCACCATGTACGACAGCCCGATGGGTGGGCGCTATGTCTACTCGCGCGGCTTCCGTGTGGATACTTACCAATACGACGGTGTGAACCGTGCGTTCTACTACCCGCAGGCGAACAACTTCACCAGCAACGCCGTCACGCTGGACCGTGTGGAAGTGGTGCGCGGCGCCACCGGCTTGTTGCAAGGCGCTGGCTCGCCCAGCGCCACCATCAACATGGTGCGCAAACGCCCGTTGGCCGAGAAGCAATTTCAGATTTCTGGCAGTGCAGGCTCGTGGAACAACCTGCGTACCGATATCGACGCCACTGGCGCCCTGAATGAAGCCGGCACCTTGCGTGGCCGCGCCGTGGCCAGCGTCAACGACCGTGACTACTTTTACGATGTGGCCAACAGCCGCACCGGCGTGTTCTACGGCGTGCTGGAATATGACCTGGCGCCGCAAAGCAAGCTGACCGTGGGCACCACCTACGAGAAGCTGCGCTCCACGCCGTTCTTCCAGGGCCTGCCGCGCTACACCACGGGTGCTGATTTGCACCTGAGCCGCTCCACCTTTTTGGGCGCTGACTGGAACCGCTGGAACAGCGAGCAAACCGCCACCTTCGCCGAGTGGGACCACCGTTTCAACGCCGACTGGAATGCCAAAGTCACAGCGAGCTACACGCGCGAGCATCACGCGGTGAAGTACGCTTTTCCGCTAGGGGCCATCAACCCCGTCACGCTGACCGGGGCGCAGATGTACGCCGGTCTGTTTGACTTCACCACCGAAAACAAAACGCTTGACGTGGCGGTGGATGGCAAGTTCGACGCCTTTGGCCGCAAACACTCGGTGAGCTTTGGCGCCAACACCGGGCACATGGTCAACGAGAGCGATTTCTCGTTGATTGTGATGGGCGTGGCCAACAACGTTTTTGCGCCCAACCCTGCGATGCGCGAGCCCACACAAGCCGAGTTTCTGGCCAACCGCTACCGTGGTGGGGAAACCGAAAACCGTATGACGCAGTCGGGCGCTTACGGTGTGGCGCGCATCAGCCTCACCGACCCGCTGACCCTGGTGGCCGGTGCCCGCGTCACCCGTTACAAAGGCACGAACACCGACCGAAACACCGGTGCCGCCACCAGCGACCCGTACCAAGAAAACGGCGTCTTCACGCCCTACGGCGGCCTGGTCTACGCGCTGAACAAGGAGTGGTCGGGCTACGCCAGTTACTCCGACATCTTCCAACCGCAAAACGTGATGACCGCCGCTGGCGAGATGTTGCCGCCCATCAAGGGCCGCAACCTCGAACTGGGCTTGAAGGGTGAATTGCTCGACGGCCGCGTCAACACCGCCTTGGCGCTGTTCCGCATCGACCAAAGCAACCGCGCCGAAGAAGACCTGGTGAACCCTTGCTCGGTCAGCACCTACTGCGCCATCTCCAGCGGCAAGGTGCGCAGCCAGGGGCTGGATGCCGAGATCAGCGGCGAGGTGGCCCGTGGCTGGCAATTGTTTGCGGGCTACACGCTCAGCAACTTCAAGTACCTGAACAACACCTCCAACGCCGGTGTCGACTTCGCCAGCACCTACTCACCCAAACACATGCTGCGGGTGTGGAGCGACTACCGCTTGCCGGGCAGCTTCAGCGCCTGGAACATTGGGGGCGGCGTCAACTTCCAGACCGAGAGTTCACGCGTGGTGGGCGCCATCACCGACGTGCAGCCGGCCTATGCCGTGTGGACGGCGCGTGTGGGCTACAAGATCGACAACAACTGGTCGGTGGCGCTGAACGTGGCCAACCTGTTTGATAAAACCTACTACCAAACCATTGGCGCGCCCGCCTGGGGCAACTTCTACGGCGAGCCACGCAACACCACGCTGACCTTGCGCGGCAAGTTCTAAAACGGGCGAGCGGCACGCGGCAGGGGATGCCTATAATTGAGAATAATTCTCAACATTCTCAGCATCTGATTCCGCGTGTCCACCCAGCCGCCTTCCACGTTCGCCTTTGTCGAGTCCATGTACGTCGAACACCACGGCTGGCTGGTATCGCGCCTGCGCCGTAAGTTGGGCTGTGCGTTTGATGCGGCCGACCTGGCGCAGAGCGCGTTCTTGCGCGTGCTTACCGCGCCGGGCGTCGAGCAGGTCAAGGAGCCGCGCGCCTTTCTCACCACCATCGCCAACCACCTGCTGATCAATCAGGTGCGGCGGCGTGCCATCGAGCAGGCCTACCTCGACGCGCTGGCCACGCTGCCCGAACAATTTGCGCCGCCGCCCGAAGCGCGCTTGATGGTGCTGGAGACCCTGGTGAAGATCGACCGCCGCTTGAACGGCTTGCCCTCGCTGGCCAAACAAGCGTTTCTGCTGGCACAGCTTGAAGGCTTGAACCACAGCGAGATCGCTGCTGAATTGGCCATCTCTGTCTCTACCGTGAAGCGCCACCTGGCCAAGGCCGCCATGCGTTGCTTCTTTCCTGAATAGGTGCCGGTGTGTCTTTGAACTTATCGGGCGATGCAGCGCGCGTACCCCAAGCCGTGGCCGAGCAAGCCGTGCAATGGTGGATGCTGCTGAAGTCGCCGCCGGTGTCGGCCGCGCAACGCAACGCCTGGCAACAATGGCGCGCCGCAGATGCCGAACACGAACGTGCCTGGCAACGCGTGGAGGCGGTGAGTGGGCAGCTTGCCGGTGTGTCGTTGCCGCTGGCGCGTGCGGCCTTGGCCGGGCCAGCATCGTTGCGCAGGCGCCGCAGCATGCAACTGCTGACCGCCTTGGTGGTGGCCGGTGGCAGTGCGGCGTGGCTGCGCGAGCCCACGCTGTGGCAGGACCTGGCCAGTGACGAGACGACCGCCGTGGGCGAGCGCCGCAGCTTGACGCTGGCCGATGGCACCACGCTGAGGCTGAACACCGGCAGCGCGGTCAACATCGCCTTCAGCAACGAGCGCCGCGTGGTGCAACTGGTGCGTGGCGAGATCTGGGTGCAAACCGCTGCAGACGTTTTACACAGGCCTTTTCTGGTGCAAACCGAGGCTGGCAGTGTGCGCGCCATTGGCACGCGCTTTACGGTCAGAGCGGCTGGTGTGGTCAACGTCAACGTGTTGCAAGGCGCAGTAGAACTGCGCCCCGCCGATGCGCCCAACCAAGCCCAGCTGCTGCAAGCCGGCGAGACTGGTGATTTCACCCGCACCCAAGCCAGCCAGGCGCGGCCCATGGCCGATGGTACGGGCGCCTGGGCCGATGGTGTGCTGGTGGCATCGCAAATGCGCCTCGACGATTTTCTGGCCGAGCTAGGCCGCTACCGGCGCGGCCGCCTTGGCTGCGACCCGGCGCTGGCCGCGTTGCGTGTATCGGGCGTCTACCCGCTGGACAACACCGATCACATTCTGGCGGCGCTGACCTCGGCCCTGCCCGTGGAGGTGCACACCTTCACGCGCTACTGGGTGACGTTGCGCCCGCGCGGGCCGCGTGCGGTGGAGCGTTTTTAAAAAATCTGCAAAAAGTTGAGCTACTTGGCGTGAGCTTCTTGTCAAGGAGGTAAGGCGTGTGCCAAACGGCATGCCGACTTCCATCTTCAGCCTCACCCAAGGACTTTATGCAGGCCTCTTCCTCTTGTTCATATTTTTCGTTTCGCCGCTCGCCGTTGGCGGTTGCCTTGCACACGGTGTTCACCGGCACGCTGTTGATTGGCGGCTTGTCTGGCAACGTGTCAGCGCAAACACAGCCTGCCCAACAAATACGCCAAGACGCTCGCCGCTTCGACATTCCCGCAGGCTCCCTGGAAGGCACGCTCAACCGCTTGGGCCGCGAAGCCGGTGTGTTGATCTCCTTTGGCTCGGCCGTCACCGATGGCCTGCGCAGCGGCGGTGTGAGCGGCACGCTGTCGGTGGAAGAAGCTTTGTCGCAAGCCCTCAAAGGCACGGGCCTGGGCGCGGTGCGCTCGGCTGGTGGTGGCTATGCGTTGCGCGCTTTGCCGACGGGGCCAGTAGGAGCCGCAGAGACCTCGGCCACGCTCGGCACCGTCACAGTGACTGCCGCGTCCGCGCGTGACGCGCGCACCGATGGCACCGGCACCTACACCGCAGGCCCATCCACCGGCGCCACGGGCTTGAACCTGTCGCAGCGCGACACGCCGCAAACCGTCACGGTCATCTCGCGGCAGCAGATGACCGACCAGGGCAGCACCACCGTCTCTGACGTGCTGCGCCAGGTGCCGGGCATCACCGCTAACAACTACGACAGCGACCGCATGAGTTTCAACGCGCGTGGTTTTGCCATCACCAATTTCCAGTACGACGGTGTGGCCAAAGATTACGACGGCGTATACGACTGGGGGGCCACGAACAGCGACATGACCATCTTCGACCGCGTGGAAGTGGTCAAAGGCGCCACCGGTTTGATGAGCGGCACGGGCGACCCATCGGCCACGGTTAACTTCATCCGCAAGCGGCCGACCGATCAATTCACCGGCTCGGTGACGGGCAGCTATGGCTCGTGGAACGACGCGCGCGCCGAGGTTGACTTGGCCGGCCCGCTGAACGCCGCCGGCAGCCTGCGCGGCCGCGTGGTGGGTGCCTACCAAGACCGCGATTCTTACCTCGACCATTACCACCAGAAGAAGACCGTGGGCTACGGCGTACTCGAGGCCGATCTCACGCGCGACACCTTGCTCACCGCTGGCGTGGACTACCAGCACACCGACCCCAGAGGCTCCACCTGGACCGGTTTCCCCATCTTCAACAGCGACGGCAGCCGCACCCACTTCGACCGCTCTTTCAATCCGGCTACTACCTGGAGCAAGCGCGAAATGGAAACGCGCAACCTCTTTGCCACGCTGGAGCAACGCCTGGCCAACGACTGGAAGCTGAAGCTGAGTGTCAACAATGAAAACAGCCAACACCGCTCACTGTTGGGCTCGGCCAGCGGCGGCAACCCCGATCCGCTGACAGGCGAAGGCATGTATTTCTTCAGCGGCGACTTCCAGGGCAACCGCACGCAAAACACTGTGAATGCGAGCCTGTCGGGTCAATATGAGTTGTTTGGCCGCAAACACGACGCCATGTTCGGCGCCATGTGGTCCGAGACCAAGACCGACGGCCCGTGGTCCGAGTCGGCCTACCCATCGGTGCCGGGCAGTATCTATAACTGGACGGGCAACTACCCGCAACAGGCCTTCCCGCAAACGGCGGCGTACGAAGAGCACCGCCGCCAGACCGGCGTCAACGCCGCCACGCGCCTGCGGCCCACCGATGCGTTGTCGGTGATCTTGGGGGCACGCGTGAGCAACATTGATGCAGGCGACAGCCGGGTCTACAGCGATGGCGTGACGCCCGCTTTGAGCAGCAGCCTGAACGAGTCGGGTGTGGTCACGCCTTACCTGGGCGTGGTCTATGACTTGAGCGACACGACATCCGTCTATGGCAGCTATACCAGCATCTTCTCGCCACAGTCGTCACGCGACGCGAGCCGACAGTACTTGCCAGCCGTGAAAGGCAAAAGCGCGGAAGCCGGTGTGAAGGGTGAGTTTCTGGATGGGCGTGTGAATGCCAGCCTGGCGGCTTTCCACATCCAGCAAAACAACGTGGCCGAGTATGTGGACTTTGTCGACGGCGAGTCGGTGTACCGCGCGGTGCAAGGTGTGACCAGCAAGGGCATCGAGGCCGACGTCAGCGGGCAGATCGCCCACGGTTGGAACCTGCAGGCCGGCTACACCTACACCCATGCACGCGACGCGCAGGGCGGGCGTGTTTTCGGCTCCACCCTCATGGCCAGCCAGCCCGAACACGTGGTGCGTTTGAACACCAGTTACCGTTTGCCCGGCGACTGGAATGCGCTGACGGTGGGCGGCGGCCTCAGCTGGCAAAGCGCCTTCTACGCCAAGGTGTGGAACCCGGTGGCCGGCGACTACGCGCAGGTGAAGCAAACCGGCTACACCTTGGTGAACCTGATGGCACGCTACCAGATCAGCAAACAGCTCTCGGTAGCGGTCAACATCAACAACCTGTTCGACAAGCAGTACTACAGCGGTTTTGGTTTGTTTGAAACCGGCTTCTACGGCGAGCCGCGTAACGCTAAAGTCACGGTGCGGTATCAGTTCTAAAAAAATTGCATGTTTTTGGGTTTGCTTCGGCATAGCTCTTAACGCTACGCTGAACAAGTCGCAGCATGCGCGGCGTGTCTTTGCGGGATGAGCTGCTAGGCGCGAAACCCAAGGCAAGCCTTCTGGCTTGCCTGGTTTCGTAACAACGCAGATCGCCCGCAAAGCCACGCCCCGAAGGGCTCGGCCAAAAATGAGCGTCTTGACCACCCGAGTTGTTTGCACAGGCAGGGAGCCTGTGCTGCACAACGCGGGCGGCCAATCCATCTCATTTTTGACTCGAGCGCGCATGCTGGGACTTGCTCAGCGTAGCCTTAACGCTGCTTAAAAAAATTTTACCGAGCAGGGGCCATCAAACGATGGCCCTTTTTACGTTCTCGTTGGTCATAGTAGGTAAGGGCCTGTTGTGCAGGCTTGTCTACTTCGCGACGAGCAAATATTCCAAGATAAACATGCGTTTTTTCTCTCTTAAATCTATCGTGTGGGCCACCAGCCTGGCCGCAACCGTGTGCGCCGCCCAGGCCGAATATGTGTGGGTGGAGCCTGCCAGCGCGGCCACGGGCGGCAAGGCGCGTGCCTACGTGGGCGAGTTGGATGGCGCCAAGCGGCTGCCAGCCAACAGCGTGACGTTGGCGCGCATCTTCCTGGCCGATGAAAAAGACTTGCCGCTGACGCCCGAAGCCGACTTCTATGCAGCGCCGGTGACCGGTGCTGGTGACGTGCGCGCCACGGCGCGCCGCGTGGGTGAAGATGGCAGCATCACCTTTTTCCAGGCCAAGTTTGGCCGCAGCGAAACCAAGGCCGTGAACGACCTGGAACTGGTGCCGCTGACGGCTGGCGGCAACACCTTCCAGTTGGTGTTCAAGGGCCGCAAGGTCAATGCCACACAAGTCAACGTGCAAACCTCGGACGGCTGGCGCCGCGTGTTGCGCCCGGCGGAAGACGGCACGGTCAGCATCACCACACCGTTTGCGGGCCTCTACGTGCTGGAGGTTTCGGCCAAGGTGGGCGGCCTGCCGACCATTGTGGATGGCAAGAAGTATGAAGACGTGCGCCACACCGCCACCATCAGTTTCGAAGTGTCCAAGTAATAACCTAAACCTTATGACCCAAGACAGACTGCGACGCGTCAGCCCTCCTAGAAAAACTTTCCGCCTGTTGGCAGGAGTAGCACTCGCCGCACTCGCCCTAGGCACCGCCTTGGCCTGGCGCGGCAGCGGTGCGGCGCAGTTTGAAACCATCACCATCGCGCGCAGCCCCATCGAGTCCACCGTCAGTGCCATTGGCACGTTGCAGCCACGGCGTTATGTGGACGTGGGGGCGCAGGTGTCGGGCCAGATCAACCGGCTGTACGTGACGCCCGGCGCTGAAGTGCAGAAGGGCGCGTTGCTGGTGGAAATTGACCCCAGCGTGCAGCAGGCCACGGTAGACGCCAGCCGTGCCGCATTGGCTGGGCTGAGGGCCCAACTGGCCGACCAACAGGCGCAGCACCGCCTGGCGCAGCAGCAGCACACCCGCCAGCAGCAAATGGTGCGTGACGACGCCACGCGCCTAGAAGACGTGCAAACCGCAGAGGCCACCTTGGCTTCCGCTGGGGCCAAGATCGACTACCTGAAGGCGCAAATCGACCAGACCCAGGCGACGCTGAAGGCCGACGAAGCGCGCCTGGGCTACACCCGCATCTATGCGCCCATGGCCGGCACCGTGGTGTCGCTTGAAGCGCGCGAGGGCCAAACCCTCAACGCCACCTACCAAACGCCGAACATCTTGCGCATTGCCGATCTCTCGGCCATGACGGTGTGGACTGAAGTGTCTGAAGCCGATGTGCGCCGCGTGAAACCCGGCATGCCGGTGTACTTCACCACGCTGGGCGGTATGGGTGGTATGGGCGAGGCCAAGCCGCGCCGCTGGACGGGCAAGGTGCGCCAGGTGTTGCCCGCGCCGCCGGTGCCCGAAGGAAAGGCCGCAGGCACCGCGCTCGCGCCGTCCACCAGCAAGGTCATTCTGTACACCGCGCTGTTCGACGTGGACAACACCGACAGCGAACTCATGCCGCAGATGACGGCGCAAGTGCACTTCGTCACCGCCGCCGCCATTGATGCGGTCACCGTGCCCCTGCCCGCGCTGACCCCCGTGCCCGCCGAGCCCGGCCGTTACACCGCGCGGGTGCTGCGTGCCGACGGCGCGGCCGAGGAACGCCAAGTACGCATCGGTGTGCGCAACCGCACCACCGTGCAAGTGCTCGAAGGTTTGGCCGAAGGTGAGCAATTGGTGACCGGCGAAGTGGCCCGCGCCACGGGCGTGCGGCGCTTCGTGTGGTGAGCGTTGTAAGCGTTGTAAGCGTTGTGAGGGAGCGGCAACCGCTGATCGCGCTGGACGACCTGCGCAAAGTTTATGGCGGCCAAGGTGGGGCGCCTGCGGTGGAAGTGCTGCGCGGCATCAGCATCAACATCTACGCCGGTGAGTTTGTCGCCATCGTCGGCGCCTCGGGCTCGGGCAAATCCACGCTCATGCATTTGCTCGGCTGCCTTGACCAAGCCAGCAGCGGGCGCTACCGGTTCAACGGCCAGGATGTGGCCACGCTCGATGCCGACCAACTGGCCTGGTTGCGCCGCGAGGCCTTTGGCTTTGTGTTCCAGGGCTACCACCTCATCGCCACCGAATCAGCGGCTGAAAACGTGGAGGTACCCGCGCTCTACGCTGGCATGGCTGAAGGCCCGCGCCACGCGCGCTCGCAGCAACTACTGCAGCGGTTGGGCCTGGGCGACAAGTTGGGGCACCGGCCTTCGCAACTGTCGGGCGGGCAGCAGCAACGGGTGTCGATTGCGCGCGCGTTGATGAACGGCGGGCGCATCATCCTGGCCGATGAACCTACCGGCGCGCTCGATTCACAAAGCGGCCGCGAGGTGATGGCGCTGCTGCACGAGTTGGCGGACGCGGGCCACACCATCATCCTCATCACCCACGACCGCGCGGTGGCCGCGCAGGCACGCCGGGTGATCGAGATCCGCGATGGGCAGATCGTGGCAGACACCGCACCCGAACCCCAGGCCAAACCAGCCGTTCAGGCCGACACGGCAAACGGCTCTTTATTTGACAGTCTTGGCAACCCAGCAGATGAACGCCGCGTGTGGCTCGCCGAGTTGGGCGACGCGCTGCGCGCCGCCTGGCGTGTGATGGGCGTGAACCGCTTCCGCACCGGCCTCACGCTGCTGGGCATCGTCATCGGCGTGGCCTCGGTCATCGTGATGTTGGCGATTGGCCTGGGCACCAAGCAGCAGGTGGTGGCGCAGTTGGGCGCGTTTGGCTCCAACCTGATGTACATGGCCTCCATCGGTGAAAGCTCGCGGGTGCCGGGCCGCAGCATCACACTGCAAGACCTGGAGGCCGTGGCCGAGTTGCCCAACATTGCGCACGTGTTGCCCAACGTCACCGGCAACAAGGTGGTGCGCTACGGCAACAAAGACATCCAGACCTATGTGCGCGGCACCACCGCAGCCTTGCCCACGGTGCAAACCTGGCCGGTGGCACGCGGCGGATTTTTCACCGCGCAAGACGAACGCGAGATGGCCGCCGTGGCGGTGCTCGGCTACAAGCTGGCCAAAGACCTGCTGCCCGACGAGCCCAACCCCGTGGGCCGCCACATCCTGATCGACAACCTGCCGTTCCAGGTGATCGGTGTCATGTCAGAAAAAGGCGTGTTGACCGGCGACCGCGACGAAGACAGTTTGCTGCTGCTGCCCTTCAGCACCGCAGGCATCAAACTGTTTGGCCAACGCGAGCCCACCTACACCGTGATCGCCGTGAAAAACGTCGACGACGCCACCGGTGTGGAGCGCACCCAGGCAGCCGTTGAAGCGCTGATGTTCGAGCGCCATGGCATCAAAGACTTCGCCGTGGGCAACGCCGCCGCCTCCATTGCCGCCGAGGCCAAAACGCGCGACACCATGACCTTGATGCTCAGCTTGATCGCCGCCGTGTCGCTGGTGGTGGGCGGCATTGGTGTGATGAACGTGATGCTGATGACGGTGCGTGAACGCACGCGCGAGATCGGCATCCGCATGGCCACCGGCGCACGCCAGCGCGACATCTTGCGGCAGTTTTTGACCGAGGCGGTGTTGGTGTCGGTGGTGGGCGGCGCCATCGGCACGGCTGCCGGGTTGGCGATTGGCGGGTTGTTGATCTGGTGGGAGGTGCCGGTGATCTTCTCGGCCACGTCGATCGCCGGCGCGTTTGGCTGCTCGGTGGCCACCGGCCTGGTGTTTGGCTACATGCCGGCCAAGCAGGCGGCGCGCCTCGACCCGGTGGTGGCGCTGGCATCGGAATGAAAGAACCTGTGTTTCAACAACTCTACAAACCAGCCTTGACGGTGCTGTGGTCGGCCTTGGTGCTGGCGGGCTGCAGCAATCTCAATCCCGCGCAAACACCTGCTGCAACCGCTTTGCCCGCGACGTGGCAAGCGCCCACCACCGGCGCCACCGTATCGCAAGATTGGTGGCGCAGCTTTGGCAGTGCAGAACTCACGGGCCTCATCACCCAGGCGCAGACGCACAGCCTGGATGTGGCGGCGGCTGTGGCGCGTGTGAACCAGGCCGAGGCCTCTGCGCGCATGGCCGGTGCCAGTTTGTGGCCCGAAGTCATGGGCAGCGTCAACGCCAGCCGCAGCGGCTTGCTGGGTGGCAACGCGAGCCTGGACGCACCGGCCTACACCACCGGATTGGCCGCACGGTACGAGGTCGATTTTTGGGGCCGCAACCGGCTGCAAAACGACAGCGCCCGCGCCGCGTTGCGCGCCAGTGTGTTCGACCACGCCACGGTGCAATTGACCGTGACCGCCAGTGTGGCCAGCACCTGGCTGCAAACCGTGGGGCTGCAGCAGCGCGCCGACATTGCCGCTGGCAACCTGGCGAATGCCGAGCGCTTGTTGGCGGTGGTCAGCGCGCGCCAACGTGCGGGCGCGGCCACGTCGCTTGACTTGGCGCAGCAGCGTGGCGAGGTGGCGTCGTTGCGCCGGGCCTTGGCCGCCTTGCAGCAGCAGGCACAAGACAGCCGCATCACGCTTGGCTTGCTGTTGGGCCAAGCCGCGCCAGTGCACGTGCCCGCGCGCGCATTGACAGCTCTGCAGGCGCCGACCATTGGCGCCGGGTTGCCCGCTGATTTGCTCACGCGCCGCCCCGACATTGCGCGCGCCGAAGCGCAGCTTGCGGCGGCTGCCGCCAACGTGGGCGTGGCGCGCGCCGCGATGTTGCCCAGCTTTGTGTTGAACGCGGGCGTGGGCACGGGCAGCGAGCGTTGGAGTCGCTGGTTGGAGAATCCGTTCTACAACCTGGCCGCAGGGTTGACCGCGCCCATTTTCGATGCAGGCCGTTTGGCCTCGGGCCGCGACTTGGCACTCGCACAGCAACAAGAATTGCTGGCGCATTACCAAGCGGCCATTCACGCTGCAGCAGGTGATGTGGAGACGGCGCTGAACGCGGTAGCGGGCGCCGATGCGCAAGCCCAGGCGCAGGTGGAAGAGTTGGCGCAGGCGCAGCGCGCGTTCACGCTGGCCGAGTCGCGTTACCGCGCGGGCGCTGAAACGCTGCTGGTGTTGCTGGTGACCCAGCGCACGCTCTACGCCGCGCAAGATGCGGCGGCGCAATTGCAGCAGGCGAAACTGGTGGCCAACGTGGCGCTGTTCCGGGCCTTGGGCGGCGGCTGGACCTGTGCCGCGTCTTGATTGACAGACCGCCCCTAAGGCTCCAGCAGACCCAGCAGCACCCAGCAGGCCAGCGCCCAGAAGATGATCAACGTCAGGGCGAAGCGAAGAAAGCTCAGGGGGGTGAACGGCTCTGCTTCCGTGCGCGGCGAAGCGTCTTGCGTCGGGGGCGACGCAAGTGTGGTGTTGGGGGTCATCTCGCGTGACCGATTCCGATCTTCTGCCAAGGTTTAAAACGGCAAGCTGGCCGATAAGCCCACCAGCCAGGTGCGGCCGGGGGCGGGTTCAAAGAATCGGCTGTTGCCCTCGTTGACGATCACCGAGCCGATGTAGCGTTTGTTCAAGAAATTGTCGGTGCGCGCAAAGCCTTCAACCTCCCAGGCGCCGAGCTTGGTCAAGTAGCCGACGAAGGCCGAGCCAATGCCGTAGCCTGCGGCCGCGTCAGAGTTGAGGTCGTTCACATAGACCTGGCTCAACACCCGCCATTCCAAGCCCGCACGCCAACCTTGGGGAGGTGCCCAAGTGGCGCTGGCGAACAGGCTGTTTTGCGCCAACCCCGGAATGCGGTTGCCGGCCGAGGGGCCTTCAGAGTAGCGCGCGTCCAGCGCGGTGTAGGCCACTTGGGCACGCACGTTCTTTTGAAATTCTTGCGACCAGCCCAACTCGAAACCGTTGCGCCGTGTGCGACCCGCATTCTGGTACGTGGCGCGGCCACCGACGCTGGTCAACGTGGAGATTTCGTTGTCGGTCTCGGTGCGGAACACGGCCGCCGTCCACTCGCCCATTTGCTCGGAGAGTGATTTGACACCGACCTCGACACTGCGGCTGGTGGCGGCAGTCAAACCGAAGTTCAGGCCGGTTTGGCCGTTCGGGCGGTATGACAGTTCGTTCAAGGTTGGCGTCTCGAAACCTTTGCCGGCCGAGGCATACACACGCATGCCGTTGTCCAGCGCATAGCTGGCGCCCAGCACCGGCAAGGTGGCGCCGTAGTTGGCGCTGCCGGTGTCGTTGGGGTTGACGGCCGTCACGTAGTGGTCTTCAGAATCGAAGCGAATGCCGCTGTGGCGCACGCCTGCGTTTACCGTCCAGCGCGGGGCCGGTTTCCACTCGGCTTGTAGGTATTGGTCGAAGCTGGTGACGTGGTTGCGCTCGTCGCGGCGCAATTTGCCTTCCACGCCGGTGGTGGTGCCGATGAAGTTCTCATAGCCACGGCGGTTTTCCCACAGGCCGTCGTACGACAGCCCACCCACCACCGTGAGGGGAGCGTCGGCAGCCTTGCCGCGCCAGGTCCAGCGGAGGTCGGTGCCGCCGTAGTCGCGGTCGAGGGCAATCACCCCGCCGGGGTGCAGCGGGTTGAGTTGCACGGCCACGGGAATGGCCTGGTACTGCGTGGTGCTGCGTTCGCCGCCGTACAGCGTCACCTGAAACGCGTTGGCCGCGTTCAAGCGGTGCTCGTACACCAGGCCCACTTGGGTCTGGTCCATGGACTTGCGGGTGTTGAAGGTCAGCGCCACGGGGTCCACGCCGCGCGGGTTGGCGGTGAACTGCGCACGCGTCAACCCCAAGGGGTCTTGTGCTTCGGGCAGCACGACGCGGTTGGCCACCAGCGTGAGTTTGCCGTCCTCGGTTGGCTTCAGCGTGAGCTTGGCGTTGGCCAAGGTACGCTCGGCCTGGCTGTGGTCGCGGTAGCCATCGGTGTTGAACTGGCTGGCCGACAGCACGTAACCCACACCGCTATCGTTCTCACCAGAATTGCCGCTGGCCTGCACGCCGTAGCGTCGCAGACCATCGCTGCCCACGCCGGCCGACAAGGTGAGGCGCGGCGCGCCGTGGCCTTCTTCGGTGAAGACTTGCAGCACACCGCCCGACGAGTTGCCATACAAGGCCGAGAACGGCCCACGCAACACCTCGATGCGCCCGGCCGAGCTCAGGTCGACGTGCGAGATCTGGCCCTGGCCATCGGGCAGGGTGGCCGGAATGTTGTCCACGTAGAGCCGCACCCCGCGAATGCCGAAGCTGGAGCGCGCGCCGAAACCGCGCACCGAGATCTGCACGTCTTGCGCGTAGTTTTGCCGGTCGCGTGCGGCCAGGCCTGGCACGCCGCCCAGGCTTTCCGAAATGTTGACCTGAGCCTTGCCCAGATGGATGCCTTGGCCTTCTACCCGGTCGATGGACGCGGGCACGTTCAGCGGGTCGGCCTCGGTGCGGGTGGCGGTGACGACCATGGCGCGTAGCGCTGGTGGCTCGGCGGCTGGCGGGGTAACCGGCTCAGCAGGCGTTTGTGCCGTCGCCAGGCAGGCGATGCCGGACAGCGCGGCAAACGAAGCCGTGCGCGCCGGTGGGAAAAAGCGTTTGGAAAATTTCATGGATGGGGCCCCAAATATAAAGCGAGATCGTGTCGCGAGGCCGGGTGCGTTTGCTGGCAAAGGCCAGCGTCTAAAAGGACACGCTATTGGAGCAGAACAGGCTAACCCTTGAGGCCGGGTGTGAATTGCCTCGCCGAACCTTGGTTGAGAGGCTCGCCAGTTGATTCAAGTGGATGCTGTGCGCCTGATCTAGCCGCTCATCCGTACGTGCTGGGCTGGGGCCAGGCTAGGGAAGGGGGCAGAGGTGGCTCCGGCGCAGGAGCCACCGTGGATGGCTGGGCTACGCCTCGCTGCGCAGCCAGCGCGCCAGGCTGTCGGCGACGGCCTGTGGGCGCTCCATCGGGGCCATGTGGCCCGCGTCGGGAATGACGTCGAGCGCCGCTCGCGGCACCAGTTGGTGCATCTCGGCATGCTGCGCGGGCGACGCCCAACTGTCTTGCGCGCCGCATTGCAGCAGCGTGGGCATCATCAGCGAACGCAGCACATCAGAGGCATCGGGGCGGTCCAGCAGCGCCTTGATCTGGCTGGCAAAGATGTCGGCGGTTTTATGCTCGAACATCGCCAGCACTTCTTCGACCAACGTGGCATCTTGCAGGCGCGCGGGGTGCACCATGCCCTGCACCCAGGTTTGCGCCATCGCCCGTACGCCTTGGGTGCGCGCCACTTCCAGCAACTCATACCGCTTGGCAGCCTCGCGCTCACCGGCTTCGCCAGCGGGCCGCGCCAGGTAGCCGGTGTCGAGCAGCGCCACACGGGTGACGCGCTCTGGCGCCATGCGCACCACTTCCAACGCGACCCGGCCACCCATCGAGTGGCCGGCCAGCGCAAAACGCGGTGGCGCCTGTTCCAGCACCTGGTGCGCCATCACCTGCAGGTTCTGCGCGGGGCCGTAGTCGGCCACCCAAGGTTTCACGTCGGCGGGCAGCCAGGGGTAGAGCGGCGACCAGACCTGCGCGTTGCACATCAAGCCGGGAAGAAGAACCAGTGTTTGCATGTTGGCTGAATTGCTAAAGTTACTTGGCTGCCTTGGCGGGGTCTTTCACCGCCGTGAAGGTCTGCACCTCGGTGTTCCAGAGTTGGCCACCGACTTTTTCAACCTTGCGCACGTAGATGTTGTGCACCACGTCGCGGGTCTGCGGGTCGATCAACACCGGCCCGCGTGGGCTCTCGAACGTCTGGCCCTTCATGGCTTGCAGCAGCGCATCGCCGCCTTCGCCTTTGGTGGCTTTGGCCGCGTCGTAGATGATGTGCATGCCGTCATAGGCACCTACGGCCATGAAGTTGGGGCGTGTGCCGCCGTTGGCTTTGCCGAAGGCTTCGACAAACGCCTTGTTGGTGGGCGAGTTGTGTGCCGCCGAGTAGTGGTGCGCGGTGACCACGCCCAGCGCCACGTCGCCCATGCCGTCCAGAATGTCGTCGTCGGTCACGCTGCCTTCGGCGATCACGCGGATGCCGGCCTTGTCCATGCCGCGCTCGGCAAACTGCTTCATCAGCGCCGAGCCCACACCGGCCGGCACAAAGGTGAACAGCGCATCGGGTTTGATGTCGCGCACCTTTTGCAGGAAGGGCGCGAAGTCAGGGTTGCGCAGCGGCACGCGCAGCGTCTCGACCACCGTGCCGCCCTGCGCCACAAAACGCTGGTTGAACCAGGTTTCAGAATCCACACCGGGGGCGTAGTCGGTCACCAGCGTCACTACTTTTTTGATGTTGTTCTTGGCCGCCCAATCGGCCAGCACCGTGACCACCTGCGGCACGGTGAAGCTGGTGCGCACCACGTAGGGCGAGGCCTCTGTGATGCTGGCGGTGGCGGCGGCCATCACCACCATCGGCGTTTTCGACTGCGTGGCAATCGGCGCGGTGGCCATGGCCAGCGGCGTGAGCCCAAAGCCGGCCAGCACCTGCACCTTGTCGGTGACCACCAGCTCTTGCGCCAGGCGTTTGGTGACTTCGGGCAGGCCGGTGTCGTCCTTCACGATCAACTGCACTTTCTTGCCGGCCACGCTGTCGCCGTTTTGCGCCATGTACAGGCGCGCTGCGGCCTCCAGTTGTTTGCCGGTGGAGGCGAAGGGGCCGGTCAAGGGCAAGATCAGGCCGACCTTGAAGGTGTTGTCTTGTGCGAAGGCGGTGCCAAGGCTGCAGGCCAACGCGGTGGCGGCCAGAGTGTGAAGAAGCTTGCGCTTGTGCATGGGGTTGTCTCCTGTCTTTTTGTGGGCTTAAGGCTACGCTGAATAAGTCGCAGCATGCGCGGCGTGTCTTTGCGGGATGAGCTGCTAGGCGCGAAACCCAAGGCAAGCCGTCTGGCTTGCCTGGTTTCGTAACAACGCAGATCGCCCGCAAAGCCACACCCCGAAGGGCTCGGCCAAAAATGAGCGTCTTGACCACCCGATTGTTTGCACAGGCAGGGAGCCTGTGCTGCACAACGCGGGCGGCCAATCCATCTCATTTTTGACTCGAGCGCGCATGCTGGGACTTGTTCAGCGTAGCCTTAACTGCCAACAGTGTGCAGGGCGGCGGCGCAGTCGTCCAATGCGTAGCGGCGATGAGCTATGCAATTTGCTTATTGATGAGCCTCGGCGCGCAGGGCTTCGGCGACCGCGCGGAAAGCTTCTTGCAGCAGTGCGGCAGCAGGCGTGGGCAGGTAGTTGTTGCGCTGCATCAAACCGATGCGCCGGTCCACATGCTGCGCCTGCAGCGGCAGCACCGTCAGCAGGCCGGCCTGTATTTCGCGCGCCACCTGGCGAGGCGACATCAGCGCCAGGCGGTCGCTGGTGGCCAGCATCGCCAGCATCATCATGGCGCTGTTGGCGCGCACCTGGTCGGCGGGGAAGGGCAGGCCGGCGGCGCGCAGCATTTGCGTGAGCGCGGTTTCGGCCGGGGTGTCGGGCATGGGCAAGACCCAACTGGCGTTTTGCAGATCGGCCCAGGCGAGTTTGCGGCGCTTGTTTTTCGGCTGCGCCAGCGGGTGGCCGCCGCGCACAATCACCGCCAGCCGGTCGTCAAACAACACTTCTTGCGTGACGTCGTCCGATGGGGGGCTACTGCGCAGCGCACCCACAATGAAATCCACCTCGGCGCGGCGCAACTGCTGCACCAAGGCCTCAAAGGTGCCATCCACAATCACCAAGCGCACAGCGGGCTCGCGGGCCAGCAAATGTTCGACGGCGGGCGGCAGCAGCATGGCGGTAGAAAACGGCAGCGTGCCCACCACCAGATGGCCTTGCAACGGGCCTACATCGGTGTGCCATTCTTCGCCGGCCTGGCGCAGCTCAGCCAGGGCCAGGCGCGCGGCTTGCAGCAGTGTTTCGCCCGCGTCGTCCAGCTTCAAGCCGCTGCGTGCGCGGATGAACAACGCTGCACCACCCATGTGTTCCAACTGCGCCAGCGACTGGTGCACCGCCGACTGGCTGATGCCCAAGCTTTGCGCCGCACGGCGCTCGCTCCCGCCCTCGGCCACCGCTTGCAATGCGCCGATGTGCCGTGGTTCTACGCCCAGCGCCAACGGGCTGCTGTGCCAGTCACCACCGCCACTGCGCCGGTTGCGGTGTTGGTCGGCCTGGGCAAACTGCTGCAATGCACGCGCTGCACGCAAAGCCAGTTGTTGCCCTTGCGGTGTGGCGACCATGCCGCGCCCGGTGCGCTCGAACAGCGGGGCGCCGAGTTCTTCTTCCAAACGCACCACCGCGCGCGCCACCGACGACTGCGCCACGTGCAGCAAGGCTGCGGCCTTCTGGCTGCTGCCGGTTTCTGCCACTGCCGCCAGAGAGCGCAGCAGGTGAAGATGGGGGAGAAAAAGCATGCGCCGACTATAAATGCCGATAAAGGCCGATCAAGGCGGGCCGCATGCACCGGCCGTTGTGTGGCCTAGGTTGGTGCTGTCGCGGGCGTGAACGTCATGGTCCAGTTGGTCTCCCACGTGGCCCCGCTATCAGGTGAAAACGCCTGCTCCCATTGCGGGCGGTTTTCATGGCCTGGTGTCCAGATGAAGCGTACACGGATGGGCTTGCCGTCGAGGACATCATCGGCGTAGAACGTGCCCACGCCGTCGTTGAACCTGCCGCGCACCGGCGTGTCCAACGCGTTGGGGTTGCGCACATCCAGCCACCAGATCGACCAAGTGTGGGTGTCGCGGTCGTACGAGCGCATGGCCACGGCGCGTACCGCGCCTTCTGGAAAGTGCAAAAGGTTGTCTTCCAGATTGCCGTAGCCACCGAGAATTTTGGTGGTGGACGATTCGCCTTTAAACGTCGTCCATTCCTGGCAGTGGACCAGGCGCAGGTTGAGCCGGCGGTGCAACACCACCCAGTCGCCCATGATGAAATCAAAGTCGCTGGGGGCGTGGAGTTCGAGAGACAAGGGGGGCATGTGGACTCCTGAGAACGTGTGGGTTCAAAGGAGTTTGCGCCGCAATACCTGTCAACCTATGGCAGGTATTGCAGGTATTGCGGCGCTTTCTTCACTTCTTTTTGCGCGTTGCTTCAGTCGCCGGTTTTGGCGATGGCCAGTGTGCGCGGCGCTGGGGCCGTGCCTTGTGCCTGTACATCCCAGCCGCCACCCAGCGCACGGATCAACATCACGGTGGATTGGTATTGCGCCGAGCGCACTTCCACGGCCTGGCGGCGGTTGCGCAGCTCGCTGCGGCGGGCGTCCAGCAGGTCCAACTGGCTCACCAAACCGTTGCGGTAACGCACGTCGCTGATGCGTGTGGCACGTGTGGCGGAATCCACAGCGCGGTCTTGTGCCTGGGTTTGCTGGGCCAGCAGGCGCAGGGCCGAGAGTTGGTCTTCCACCTCTTTGAATGCACCCAGCACCTGGCCACGGTAAGCGGCGGTGGCACCGTCCAGCTGTGCGTTGGCTTGTTGGATGCCAGCTTCGCGGCGGCCGCCGTCAAACAGCGGCAGCGACAGCAAAGCACCCACGCCCCAAGCGCGTGCACCCCACTTGAACACGTCGCCGAGTTCGGTGGAAGCGTAGCCGCCAGCAGCCGTCAACGACACGCTGGGGAACCAGGCGGTTTGTGCCACGCCCACGCGCGCTTGTGCGGCCAGCAGATTGCTTTGTGCGGCGGCGATGTCGGGGCGGCGCGTCAACACGGTCGCGGGCACGCCAGCGGGAATGCTCGGCAATGCGGCGCGCCAGTCAGCCTGGTCGAGTGGCTTCACGCTGAAGTTGGAGGCGGCTTCGCCGACCAACACGGCGAGCGCGTGTTCGAGTGCGGCGCGTTGGCGGTCTAGAGCCAAGGCATCCGATTCGGTGGATGCGACTTCGGTGGCGGCACGCGCCACGTCGAGCTCGGCCAAGTCGCCGGCTTGTTGGCGGCGTTCGGTCAGGCGCAGGGTGTTGCGGTAGGCCTCAACGGTTTCGCGCACCAGGGTGCGTTCGGCGTCGAGTGCGCGCAGCGACAGGTAGGTTTGGGCCACGTCGGCTTGCACCAGCAGGCGCGTGCTTTGCAAGAGCGCGGCGCGGCTTTGCGCGTCCAGGCTGGCGGCATCGGTGGCGCGCGAGAGTTTGCCAAACAGATCCAGTTCGTACGAGAAACGCAGGCCGGCTGTGCCAATGCTGGCGGGCACGGTGCTGCCAGAGGCGCTGTCGGCACCGGCGGCGCGGTTCACGCCTGCGCCCAGGCCGACTTGCGGCGATTGGTCGGACTGTGCGTTGCGCAGCAAGGCTTGTGCTTGTGCCACGCGCGAGGCCGCTTCGGCGATGCTGGTGTTGCGTTGGCCGGCTTGTTCGATCAGCGCATTCAGTTGCGGATCGTTGAACACCAGCCACCAGGCGCCACGGTCGGCGGCTTCAGATGGCGTGGCTTTCACCCACTGCTCGGTGCTGCTGGTTTCTTTGAACGCAGCGGGGGCAGCGGCAATGGCTTGGGGGTCTACGGCCGGGGCCGTGGCGCAACCGGCGAGCACCAGGGCCGCGAGTAGTGGAGCCAGGGCAGGGCGGAAAAATGAGGTCTTCATGTTGAATCTCCTTGAAGGCCGCAGCGCTTGGCTGCGGCGCAACAAATGGTTTATTCCAGTGGGTTCAGTGGTGCGGCAGGCAGGGGGCGCGCATTGCCGCCACCGTGGCCGATCACAGGCGTATCGGCCGAGACAAACGCCTCTTCGGTGTGCGGCTCGGTGCCATGCAACTTGAGTGCACGGTTACCCGCCAGGCGGCGCATCAGCACATAGAACACCGGCGTGAGGAACAAGCCGAAGGCGGTCACACCAATCATGCCGGCGAACACCGCCACACCCATGGCCGAGCGCATTTCGGCACCGGCGCCGGTGGACAACACCAGGGGCAGCACACCCATGACGAAGGCCAACGAGGTCATCAGAATCGGGCGCAGGCGCAGGCGGCTGGCTTCAATGGCAGCCTGCACAGGTGTGCGGCCGGCAAACTCCAGCTCACGCGCAAACTCGACGATCAGAATCGCGTTCTTCGCAGAGAGCCCCACTAGCACAATGAGCCCGATTTGTGTGAACACGTTGTTGTCACCCCCGTGGATCCACACGCCGGTCATGGCCGCCAGGATGCCCATGGGCACGATCAAGATGATGGCCAGCGGCAGCGTCAGGCTTTCGTACTGCGCAGCCAACACCAGGAACACCAACAGAATCGCCAGCGGGAACACCAGGAAGGCAGAGTTACCGGCCAAGATCTCTTGGTAGGTCAGCTCGGTCCATTCAAAGCTCACGCCCTTGGGCAGCGTTTCAGCGGCGATGCGGTTGATGGCATCTTGCGCTTGGCCGGACGAGAAGCCGGGGGCTGGGCCACCGTTGATGTCGGCGGCCAGGTAGCCGTTGTAGCGCATGGCGCGTTCCGGGCCGAAGCTCGAATTCACCTTCATCAGCGCTGACAGCGGCACCATTTCGCCGGTGTTGGAGCGCACCTTCAGCAGGCCCACGTCTTCGGCACGTGCACGGTAAGGCGCATCGGCTTGCACACGCACGCTGTAGGTGCGGCCAAACTTGTTGAAGTCGTTGGCGTACAGGCTACCCAGGTAGATCTGCATGGTGTCGAAGATGTCGGTCACGGGCACACCCAATTGGCGCGCCTTGGTGCGGTCGATGTCGGCGTAGAGCTGTGGCACGTTGACTTGCCAGCTGGTGAACATACCGGCGAGTTCTGGCGTTTGGTAAGCCTTGGCCATGAAGGCTTTGACGGCCTTGTCCATCTCGTCGTAGCCCAGGCCACCACGGTCTTCCAACTGCAGCTTGAAGCCGCCGGTGGTGCCCAAACCGGCCACGGGTGGCGGTGGGAACATCACGATGAACGCGTCTTGAATGCTGCCAAAGGCTTGGTTCAATTGGCCGGCCACGGCACCCCCGCTTTGGTCGCCGCGCTTGCGTTCTTCAAACGGCTTGAGCGTGGCAAACACAATGCCCGAGTTCGAGCTGTTGGTGAAGCCGTTGATCGACAAGCCGGGGAAGGCAATGGCGTCTTCCACATTGGGGTTTTGCTTGACGATGTCGCCCATGCGTTTGATCACGTCTTCGGTGCGGTCCAGCGTGGCGCCATCAGGCAGCTGCGCAAAACCAATCAGGTATTGCTTGTCTTGCGCTGGCACAAAGCCGCTGGGCACGGCCTTGAACAGGCCGAAGGTGACGCCGATCAGCGCCAGGTAGATCACCATCATCAAGGCCTTGCGACCGATGACGGACTTCACGCCGCCGCTATAGGCTTCGGAGCCACGGTGGAAGAAGCGGTTGAAGGCGCGGAAGAAGCCGCCAAACACCTTGTCCATGCCACGCGTCAGCGCGTCTTTGGGGGCGTCGTGGCTGCGCAGCAACAGGGCGGCGAGCGCTGGCGATAACGTCAGCGAGTTGATGGCCGAGATCACGGTGGAGATGGCGATCGTCACCGCAAACTGCTTGTAGAACTGACCCGTCAAACCGCTGATGAAAGCCAGCGGCACAAACACGGCGACCAGCACCAGGGCGATGGCGATGATCGGGCCCGACACTTCACGCATGGCGCGGTAAGTCGCGTCGCGCGGCGACAGGCCGGCTTCGATGTTGCGTTCGACGTTTTCCACCACCACGATGGCGTCGTCCACCACAATGCCGATGGCCAGCACCAGGCCGAACAAGCTTAAAGCGTTGATCGAGAAGCCCAGAATGTGCAGCACGGCAAACGTGCCCACCACCGACACTGGAACCGCCAGCAACGGGATGATGGAAGCGCGCCACGTCTGCAGGAACAGAATCACCACCAGCACCACCAGGGCAATGGCTTCGAGCAGCGTGTGCACGACCGATTCAATCGAGGCGCGCACAAACTGTGTGGGGTCGTAGGCGATGCGGAACTCCACGCCTTCGGGCATGTTCTTGTTGAGTTCGGCCATGGTGGCACGCACGTCACGCGAGATGTCGAGCGCGTTGGAGCCAGGCGACTGGAACACACCCATGCCCACGGCGGCGTCGTTGTTCAGCAGCGAGCGCAGCGAATAATCGGCAGCGCCCATTTCCAGGCGGCCAATGTCGCGCAGGCGGGTCACCGCGCCATCGGCGCTGGTCTTGACGATGATGTCACCAAACTCTTCTTCGCTTTGCAGACGGCCTTGTGCATTGATCGACAGTTGCATGTCGACACCGGCCAGGCCGGGCGATGCACCCACCACACCGGCTGCGGCCTGGATATTCTGGCCTCGAATGGCCGCCACCACATCACTGGCCGAGAGGCCGCGCTGTGCCACCTTTTGCGGGTCGAGCCAGACGCGCATCGCGTAGTCGCCACCGCCGAAGATCTGTACCTGGCCCACGCCTTGGATACGTGCCAAACGGTCTTTGACGTTCAGCACTGCGTAGTTGCGCAGGTAGTTGATGTCGTAGCGCTTGTTGGGCGACAACAGGTGGACGACCATGGTCAGGTCGGGCGCGCTCTTGACGGTGGTCACCCCCAAACGGCGCACTTCTTCGGGCAGGCGCGGCTCGGCTTGCGAGACGCGGTTCTGTACCAACTGTTGTGCTTTGTCGGGGTCGGTGCCGAGCTTGAAGGTCACGGTCAGCGTCATCACGCCGTCGGTGGTGGCTTGGCTGCCCATGTAGAGCATGCCTTCCACACCGTTGATCTGCTCTTCGAGTGGCGTGGCGACGGTCTCGGCGATCACCTTGGGGTTGGCGCCGGGGTAGGTGGCGCGCACCACCACTTGCGGTGGCGCGACTTCGGGATACTCGGAAATCGGCAGAGCGCGCATGGCCAGCAAACCCGAGATCAGGATCAGCAGCGACAGCACACCCGCGAAGATCGGGCGGTCGATAAAAAATTTAGTGAAGTTCATGTTCTATTTCTCCGTTGGGGAGTCCCTCGCTCCTGATCTCAGGACTTCGCCAATTTCTCGGCCGAGGCTGCTGCTGGCTTGCTGCCGTCCATGGGCACCATCTCTGGGGCCACCAGCGCGCCGGGGCGCACACGCTGCAAACCGTTGACCACCAACTTGTCGCCAGCGGCCAATCCCTTGGTGACGACGCGCAGGCCGTTGACCGATGCGCCCAGCGTGACTTCGCGGTAGGCCACGGTGTTGTCGTTGCCGACCACCATCACGAACTTCTTGTCCTGGTCGGTGCCCACGGCGCGTTCGTTCACCAGCACAGCAGCTTCTGCCTTGGGCTGGCCCATGCGGATGCGGGCAAACTGGCCGGGGATCAGGCTGCCGTCGGCGTTGTCAAAAATGGCGCGCACACGCAGCGTGCCGCTCTTGGCGTCGACCTGGTTGTCGACCAGTTGCAGGCGGCCCTTGATGGGCGTGTCGCTGGTGGCGGCAGTGCCCATCTGCACGGGGATGTTGCCCAGGGCGCGGGCGCCGTTGTGGCTGGGCACGTCTTTCAGTGCGCGGGCGATGACGCCTTCGTCGGCATCAAAGCTGGCGTAGATCGGGCTGATGGAGACCAGCGTGGTCAGCACCGGTGCGCCAGGGCCCGAGGCCACCAGGTTGCCCACGGTGACTTCCAACTTGCCCACACGGCCGGCCACGGGGGCGCGCACCTGGGTGTAGTCCAGGCTGAGCTTGGTGGTTTGCAGGGCGGCTTGTGCGGCACGCAGGTTGGCTTCGGCTTCACGCAGGGCGTTCACACGTTCGTCCAACTCGCGTTGGGCGATGGCTTGTTCGGCCCACAGGCGCTTGGCGCGTTCGTGTTCGCTTTGCGTGTGTTGCACGCGGGCTTGGGCGGCGGCCAGTTGCGCTTGGCTGCGTTCCACTTCGGCGGCGTAGGGGGCGGGGTCGATGGTGATCAGCAAGTCACCCTTTTGCACCAGCGCGCCTTCGCGGAAGTGCACCGATTGCACGGCACCCGATACACGCGAGCGGATGTCCACGCGTTCGACGGCTTCCAGGCGGCCGGAGAATTCCGACCAGGCGTTGACCTGGCTTTCAGCCACGGTAGCGACTGACACCGGAATGGCTTGTGGTGCCGCCGGTGCTGCGCTGGCGACGGCATTGCTGCTGTGCAGCCCGAAGCTGATGCCGGTGGCGGCGGCCACGGCTGTCACGATGGCGGCGGTGGTCCAGACCACGCTACGGCGCAGGGGTAGGTTGGTGGGGCTGGCGTTGGTTTGATCAGTCTTGTTCATGGCAATCCTCCGGTCTTCAAATAAATAAAAGTCAAAAACAAAAAATAGGTGCCGCTGCAAACCCCGTGAAGGGTGCGCAAAGGCGGGTTTGTCTCGGTATGCGGCATCTACCTGCAGGTCATGCAGGCAATGCAGCGGCCAGCCTGGGCTCAATGGGCCAAGTCAACGGCTAGGGGTCGGTTTACGTGGGTGGGGCCGCTACGGCATCAACACCCTGGGGCTGCGGCTGCACCTGTCGCAGCGGGGTGGAAGAATTCGCGCAGGTGCTCGCGAACAGTGACCGCACAGGCGCATTCGCCAACGGGCGGGCCAATCAAGGTTTCGGGCCAGCCTGCGGCGGGCAATACACGGTAGGTGACGTCGATGCCAGCCTGGCCAAGTTTGTCGGCGTAGGCACGGGCTTCGTCGCGCATCGGATCGTCGGCACCGCTCATCACCAGGGTGGGCGGCAGTTGCGCCAGGCGACGCGAGCCACCCGGCACAGCGTAGGGGTGCTCGGCGTCCATGGGGCAGCGCAGGTATTGCTTCCAGCCTTCGGCCCATTTGCAGACTACAGGACCGTTCTGGCGGTTGACGTCGTCGCGTTGCGAAGGGGTGGCCACGCAGGGGTCGAGCATGGGCGAAACCAAAATCTGCCCGGCCAGTGGGGGTTGTGCGCGGTCGCGGGCGATGACGGCCACGGCGGCGGCAATGTTGCCACCGGCTTCTTCACCGGCCACAAACACGCGGGCACCTTGGCCGGCCAGTTTGACGCGGTGTTTGTGCACCCATTCGAGCACTTCATAGCCCACTTCCACACCTTCGGGGAAGGGATGCACGGGGGCCAGTGGGTAGGCCAGCGACAACACCACGGCGCCCGAATCGGCCAGCAAACGCGCCACACAGGCGCCGTCGTCCAGGCCGCCGGCGACAAACGCGCCGCCGTGGAAGTGCAGCACCACCGGGTTGCCCAGGCCAGCCGCACCGCCCACACGGGGTGAGCGCTGACCGTACTGGCGCACCGCCACCACGCCACGGGTGGCGAGCTGGATCTGCATGTCCACCTCCGCGTGGGGCGCGGCGGACGTTGCAGTGGCAGAGGCGGTACGGGTGTTCATGGCTTTACTTTGACTAGACGGCATAGTGGCTGGTGTGAGTAAATGTAGATGCTGGCTACTGTTAGATAAATGGCTGATTTGCCAGTTCACTGTTTCCAAACGACTAACAATCAGCCATTTTCTACGTGAGATGATCCGCGCCCAATAAGACGCGGAGGAATGACAGGCAAATGGACCAAATCCAGACGATGCGCGTATTTGCCCGGGTGGTTGAAGCCGGTACCTTTACCAAGGCGGCCGACTCGCTGGGCTTGCCCAAGGGCACGGTGACCAAGCTGGTACAGCACTTGGAAGCACGGCTGCGCGTGAAGCTGCTCAACCGCACCACGCGCCGCGTGACGGTGACGCCCGATGGCGCCGCCTACTTCGAGCGCACCGCGCGCCTGTTGGCTGATCTGGACGAACTGGAAGCCAGCATGGCCAACGCCCAAGCCACGCCGAGCGGGCGGCTGCGCGTGGACGTGGGCTCATCGGTGGCGCGTTTGCTGATCATTCCCGCGCTCTCTACCTTTTACGACAAGTACCCCGATATCCAACTCGACCTAGGCGTGAGTGATCGCCCTGTGGATTTGATCACCGACAACGTGGACTGCGTGATCCGGGGCGGCGAGTTGACCGAACAGTCTTTGGTGGCGCGGCGCATTGCCAACCTGTCGTTTTTGAGCGTGGCCACGCCCGACTACCTGCGCCGCCACGGCACGCCGCAACACCCGCTGGAGTTGGAGCAGCCTGGCCACAACCTGGTGCGCTACTTCTCACCCCGCACCGGGCGCTTGATGGGTCACGACTTCTCCAAAGATGGTGAACGCATTGAACTCAGCGGCCCCTACCGCGTGGCCGTGAACGAGAGCAATGCCTACCTGGAAGCCGCGCTGGCCGGTCTGGGCGTGGCGCAGTTGGTCACCTTCATGGCCGAGCCTTACTTGGCCAACGGCCAGCTGGTGGAAGTGCTGCACGACTGGAAGATCGAGCCCGTGCCGGTCTACGTGGTCTACCCGCCCAACCGCCACCTCAGCGCCAAAGTGCGCTCGTTCGTCGATTGGACGGCAGACCTTTTTGCCAAGCACCCGAGCATGCGCTAGCGGTTACCGCAGGCGCGGAACTCAATCGGCCTTGATGTTGGCCATCTTGATGACCTTGCCGTACTTCACGAATTCGGTCTGGGTAAACGCGCCGAGTTCTTGCGGCGAGCCATAGGCGGGCTTCACGGCCAGGGCCTTGAGTTTGCTGTCCACCTCGGGCATCTGCATCACCTTGCCCAGGTCGGCGCTGAGCCGCGCCAGGATTTCGGGTGGTGTTTTTGCGGGCGCGTACAGCGCGTACCAGCCTTGCACTTCAAACGTAGGGTAGCCGGCCTCGGCAAAGGTGGGCACGTTCGGCAAATCGGGCAGGCGGGTGGGCGACGCCACGGCGATGGCTCGCACCTTGTCGCCCTTGATCATCGGCATGGCGGCGGTGGTGGTGTCGAAGATCACCGCCAGGCGCCCGCCAATCAAATCCATGGTGTGCGCGTTGCCGCCCTTGTAGGGCACGTGGGTCATGTTGATGCCCGCAGACTGGTTGAACAACTCGCCCGCCAGGTGCAGCGGCGAGCCATTGCCGGCCGAGCCATACATCACTTCACCGGGGTGCTTCTTCGCATCGTCGACCAGCGATTTCAGCGTGGTGTAGGGCGACTCCTTGTTCACCGTGGCAACGATGGGTGCCACGCCAATCAGGCCGATGGGCGCGAAGTCTTTCAGCGCGTCGTAGCCGGGGTTGGGTATGAGGTGCGGGCTCACGGCGTTGCTGGCCAGGGAGCCCAGCACCAGTGTGTAGCCGTCGGCCGGGGCGCGTGCCGCAATCGCCGCACCGATGGTGGTACCAGCGCCGGGGCGGTTGTCGATGATGATGGGTTGGCCCAGCGTTTCGGCCAGCTTTTGGCCCACCAGGCGGCCCACGGCATCGTTGGCGCCGCCGGCTGGGTAGGGCACCACCAAGGTGATGGGTTTGCTGGGGTAGGTGTCTGCTTGGGCCAGCATTGGCAGGGTGGAAACGCTGGCAACGGCGGCGCAGGCCATGGCACTGAGCACGCTGCGGCGTGACAGTGCGGAAGGAATAAGGCGGGAAATCAACATGAACAAGGTCTCCGGTTTTTTTCGTTGTCTGGGCTGTTGAAAGGTTGCAAAACGAGAATCTTGCAACTTGCGTCAAATTCTTCCACAATCTTCCAAAATGAATCAACATCTATCGGTGTGAAAAGCCGGGTACTAGGTGAAAGCCCTAGCAAAATCTTCCAAACGTCATGACGTCATCCTCTCGTTCGCCCCAACTCGCCATGGTTTCGCTGCTGCCCAGCCAGCGCCGTGACCGCATCGTCGATTTCCTGCGCCGCCATGGCGCCGTCACCCTGCAACAACTGGCGCAGGCTATGGACGCTTCGGTCTCCACACTGCGCCGCGACCTCGATGCGCTGGAGGCCGATGGTGTGCTCGACCGCACCCACGGCGGCGCCTTGTTGCGCCAGCAGCACTACAGCACTTTCGAGCCCGACCCGGTGGCCGCCGCCGAGTTGTCGCCGCGTGAAAAGCGCGCCATCGGCTATGCGGCGGCCGCTGGGTTGGAGCCCGGCCAAAGCGTGATCTTCGACAGCGGCAGCACCGTGATGGAGGCCGCGCGCGCCACGCTGGAGCGGCGCATGCCGCTCGTCGCCGTGACCAACGATTTGGCCGTGGCGCAGTTGCTCGGCACCAGCACGCTGATCCGCGTGCATGTGTTGGGCGGCATGCTGCGCGCGGGCAGCAACACCTTGATGGGCGACGAAGTGCTCACCGGCGCCAAGCAAATCCGCGCCGACGTTTTGCTGATGGGCGCCCACGCCGTCACCGACGGTGTGTTGTCTGAAACCGACCCCGAAGTGGCCGCCGTCAAACGCGCGTTGATGCAGGCCGCGCATACCAAACGGCTGCTGGTCGACGCCTCCAAATTCCGCCCGCGTGCCTTCATGACGATTTGCGCGCTAGACGCATTCAGCGAAGTGATCACAAACAGCGGTGTGCCGCCGCTGGCCTTGGAAGGGCTGCAGCAGGCGGGCGTGAAGGTGACGCAGGTCTCGGTGGCATGAAGCACCACAAGCGGCGCTGGCGCATCCTGGCGGACGATCTGACCGGCGCACTCGACAGCGCGGCGATGTTTGCGGGCGTGGCGCCCGTCCCTGTGTATTTAGCGCCGCCAATGGATGCTTTGGAGGCCGCTACGTCACCCGTGCAAGCACTCGGCACCGGCACGCGCGACGTGCTGCACGGCGCCATGGTCAGCGCGCTGCAAGCCAGCCTGCCGTGGTTCACCGCGCCAGGTTATGCCGCCTTCAAAAAGGTCGACAGCCTGCTGCGCGGCAACAGCTTTGCCGAGGTCGCCTGGCTGCTGCGCCACGGTGGTTTTGACGGCGTGGTATTTGCCCCGGCCTATCCGGCGCAAGGCCGCTTCACCCGTGGCGGGCAGCATTGGGTGGGCACGCCGCACCCGCCACACCCAACAAGCTCTGAGGCCAACGGCCCGTCGTTGCTGGAGGTGTTTGCCTTGCACGGCGTGGTGGCGCGGCTCGGGCACGACTTGGCCGAAGGCGGTCAAGGCCAGGTGCTGATTCCCGACGTCACCTCTGATGCCGATCTGGCAGCGCTGGCGCTGCAGGCGCACCAACCACATGCCGAGCGTTGGCTGTGGTGCGGCAGTGCGGGCTTGGCGCAAGCGCTGTCGGCCCGGCCGACGCCAACCGCTGCGAGTGCTATTCAAGCTGGGTTGACCCATGTGGTCACGGCCAGCCGCCATCCGGTGTTGCGTGGTCAATTGGTGACGCTTCAGGGGTTAGCCGCTGCTGGCGTGCACTGCGCCGACCTGGCCAGCGCCGAGCCGCTATCGGCTGCGGCTGCCGAAGATTTGCTGCGCCAGCGCACGCGGCAACTGGTCGACACATTGCCCCGGCCCGACAACCTGGTCGTGGTGGGAGGCGACACCTTGCTGGCCCTGTGCCGCGCGGCGGGTGTGCAAAGTCTTCTGGCTGGCGCGGGCCCGCGCAGCGGCTGGGGCTGTGCACGCCTGCAAGGTGGTGCGTGGCACGGCGTCACTTGTTATTCACGCTCCGGTGCCTTTGGTGCGCCGGACGATCTCTCTGCATTACTGGCCTTGTTGGCCGAGAAGGAACCCACACCATGACCGCACCCATCCGCCTGGCCCTGACCATGGGCGACCCGGCCGGCATCGGCCCCGAGATCATCGTCAAGGCCGCGCACCACATGCGCGACCTGGTGCAACAAGGCCGTGTGGAGCTGCAGGTGTTTGGCAGCGGCGCGGCGCTGCAACGGGCCAGCGCTTTGCTCGATTTGGACGCGGCGCCGCTGCACATGGTGGACGTCGGCCCGGTCGAGGGCGACATGCCTGTAGGCCAGGTCTCGGCTGCCGCCGGTATGTGGTCTTACCTGGCCGTGGAGCGTGCCGTGCAGATGACGCAGGCCGGCAAGATCGACGCCATCGTCACCGCGCCTTTGTGCAAAGAGGCGCTGCACCTGGCGGGTTATCCGTTTGAAGGCCATACCGAGATGCTGGCGCACCTTACCGGCATGCGCGACGGCGTGATGATGCTGGCGCACGGCGGCATGCGTGTGAGCCACGTGTCCACCCACTGCCCGCTGTCTGAAGTGCCCAAGCGCCTTACGCCGGTGCGCCTGCGCCGCGTGTTGGACGTGACGCTGAACGCGCTGCGCGCGCTGGGCATCGCACAGCCGCGCATCGCCGTGGCGGGGTTGAACCCGCATGCGGGCGAGGGCGGCATTTTGGGCAAGGAAGACGGCGAAATCATCGCCCCCATCGTGGCCGAATACGCGGCCGCCGGGCACTCCGTGACCGGCCCTTGGGCGGGCGACACGGTGTTCATCAAATTGCGCGCGGGCCAGTTCGACGCGGTGGTGGCGATGTTCCACGACCAGGGGCACATTCCGGTGAAGCTGCTGGGCTTTTCCATCGACCCGGCCACCGGCGCGTGGAACGCGGTCAGCGGCGTCAACATCACGCTGGGCCTGCCGATTCTGCGCACCTCGGTTGACCACGGCACGGCGTTCGACATTGCCGGCAAAGGCATCGCCAGTGCCGACAGCATGGTCGACGCGGCGCAGTACGCGATGACGCTGGTCGAAGGCCTGCGCAAGACAGCGGCAGCGCCGCAAGGCACAGAAAAACAACCTCAGGAGATTTCAGCATGATCGACTTTTCAAAAGCCCTGCAATTCGCCGGCCGCCGCGTGCTGGTGACCGGCGGCGGCTCGGGCATTGGCGCAGCGGTGGCGCTGGCCTTTGGCGCCAAGGGTGCGCAGGTGGCCGTGCACTACGCCCACAACCGCGATGGTGCCGAGAGTGTGGCCGCCGCCATCCGTGCGGCCGGCGGCAACGCCATCACCCTCGGTGGTGACCTGCAAGACCGCAGCGTGGCCGACCGGTTAGTGAGCCAAACGGTGGACGCGTTTGGCGGCCTAGATGTGTTGATCAACAACGCTGGTGATATGTTTGGCCGCCGCCCGCTGGAACAAGCCAGCGACGAAGACTACGACCGCGTGATGGGCCTGAACGTGCACGCCGCCTTTGCCGTGTGCCGCGCCGCTGCACCCGTGATGCGCCAGGCCGGGCGCGGCAGCATGGTCAACACCACGTCGATCGCCGCCCGTACGGGTGGTGGCGACGGCGTGGGCCTGTACGGCGCGGCTAAGGCTTTTGTGAGCACCATGACGCGTGTGTTGGCGCGCGAGATGGCGCCGTTTGGCGTGCGTGTGAACGGGGTGGCGCCGGGTGTGATCCTCACCGACTTCCACGTGCGCAACTCCAGTGCGGCGCAATTGGAAGGCGCGCGCAAGAGCATTCCAATGGGCCGTACCGGCGAGCCTGATGATTGCGTGGGCGCCTATCTTTTCTTGGCCGATGACGTTTTATCTGGCTACATGACGGGCCAGATCCTCGAGGTCAATGGCGGCCAGTTGATGCCCTAACATTTTTTAAAAACAAACTGGAGACAACCATGAACAGCCTACCCACCAACACCTTCAAACAAGCCCTGGCCTCGGGCCGTCCACTGATCGGCCTGTGGTGCAACTTCGCTTTCTTGCCCACGGTTGAAGCACTGGCCCATGCCGGCTTCGACTGGCTGCTGCTCGACATGGAGCACACACAAAGCAACCTCGATACCATCAGCACGCAGTTGCTCGCCCTGCGTGGCACACCCAGCGCGGCGGTGGTGCGCGTGCCGTCGAATGACATGGCCTTCATCAAGCGCCTGCTGGACGCGGGCACCACAAACTTGATGATCCCCAACATCCGCAGTGCGGCCGAGGCGGCGGAGGCCGTGTCATACACCCGCTTTGCGCCCGAAGGTTTGCGCGGCGTGGCTGGCAGCACGCGTGGCGGCGGCTACACGCGCTTCAAGGACTACATGGCGCGCGCCAACGACGAGATTGCGCTGGTGCTGCAAATCGAATCGAAGGAAGCGCTGGACGAGCTGGACGCCATTTGCCGCGTGCCCGGGGTGGACGCGGTGTTCATCGGCCCATCAGACCTGGCCGCCAGCCTGGGGCACCGTGGCCAGCCGGGTCACCCGGTGGTGCAGGCGGCCATCAGCCAAGCGATTGCCATTGGCAAGGCCGCTGGCAAGGCGGTGGGCATTTTGACGGTGGACGGCAAGGGCCAGCCGTACCTGGAGCAAGGCGCCACCATGGTCGGCGTGGGCAGTGACCTGCACTTGCTGGTGGCGGCAGCTGACGCGCTGGCCGCGCAGTACAAGAAGTAAGTGCAGGAAGTAAGTTTTAGACTTTTATTCTTGCGGCAACTTGGTCGACACACACTGAATGCTCGCCAGCCCGCTGGCGTTGTTGACCGTCTGGCAGGCCACAGCGCGGCTGCCTGATGGGTCGTGAAACCACGCCGTGCTGGTGTTGCCGCTGGCCGAAGTGCCAATCACCTGCATGGCCGGAGTGGCACGGATTTGCGAGTTGGCGGTGGGCGCGAAGAAGAACAGTGTGGCGGGCACGGCAATGGCCGTCACCGCTGCGGCGGCCACCGCGTAGAGAGATGTTTTTTGCATGAGAAGCTCCTGACGAAGTGTGCAGATGCACAAGGGCGGAGCTTACCCCTCAGGGCGTGTCGTTGCCCCAGTCTTTGAAGCGCGCGCTTTGGTTGCGCCCGGCGGCCTTGGCTTCGTAAAGTGCGCGGTCGGCGCGGGCCACCAAGGTGCTGGGGTTGGTGTTGCCTTGCGGCACCAGAGCGCTCACGCCAATGCTCACCGTGATGGGGCGCTTTGGCCATTTCAAGTTGGCCACGGCGATGCGCAAGCGCTCGGCCGCCAGGAAAGCCGCTTCCACATCGAGGTCCGGCAGGATCACCGCAAACTCTTCGCCACCGTAACGCGCGCAAAAGTCTTCGGTGCGCAAGGTCTCGCTCAAGATGCGGGCGGTGCTGGACAAGGCCACGTCGCCCGCCGGGTGGCCAAAGCTGTCGTTGAACGACTTGAACAAATCCACGTCCAGCATCAGCAGGGCCAACGGGGCTTTTCGGCGCAGGTGTTTGCTCCACTCCTCCTGCAGCCGCAGATCAAACGCGCGCCGGTTCCAGATGCCTGTGAGCGCGTCGGTGCTGCTCTGGCGTGCCAACTGCGAAGCCAGCTTGCGCAGGTTCATGTAAGCCACCACTTGGCGTGACAGGGCCTGCATGGCTTCGCGCTGCGTGGGCATGAGTTCGCGCGGTTGCTGGTCAATCACACACACGGTGCCCATGGCGGTGCCGTCGTCAGCCAACAATGGGGCGCCAGCGTAGAAGCGGATTTTCAGGCCGTCGGTGACCAGTGGGTTCTGGCTGAAACGGCTGTCTTTGGAGGCATCGCGTATCTCCATCAACTCGTCTGGACGCAGGATGGCTCGGGCGCAAAAAGACGCCTCGCGCGGGGTTTGCGCCACATCCACACCAATGCGCGCCTTGAACCATTGGCGGTCGGCGTCTACCAGCGACACCAGGGCCACCGGCGTGTTGCACACGGCCGCCGCAATGCTGGCCAGGTCGTTGAAGGCCGCCTCGTCGTCGTCGGTGTCGAGAATTTGGTATTCGCGCAGCGTGCTCAGCCGCTGGGCTTCGTTGAAGGGGCGCGGAACCCCTGCGGGCGCCGCCGGGCCGGTGGGCGGGGACGTGGTGGCTTGCATGGTGTCCGGCTCCTCCTGCGCAGCCTTGTCGCGGGCTGTTGACACAACAGCCTGGCGGCCTTGGCACGTTTGCGCATAATCAACCGACCCCTGATCTGAGTCGTGTGTGCATGATGCCACCGCCTGCTGATTTGGTCGAATTTATGTAGAGGAACTGCCCAGACATGAGGCGACGAGTTTGAACCACAAGAACCATAAGCTGGACCAAATCTGGATGGCGCAGGCTGTGCAGCATCTGGAAGCGCAAGGCCCGCTGAACGACGGCCCGGTGCTGCAAGCGGTGTTGGCCGAGAGTCCCGACCGTGAAACCCGCTTGCTGGCGCGCGCCTGGCGGCTCGGCCAAGCGCAGGGACTGGACCGCCAGTTGCAGCATTTACGCGACCTGGCCGTGGGAATGGCGCTGGGCCTGGTGGTGTTGGTGCTGGTCTTGGCTTGGGGGACGGCGCGTGCCACGGTGGGTGCTGCGGGCAGTGGTAACACTTTGAATGTGGCCGCCGCATGGGCCTCGCTGCTGGGCCTGCACCTGGTGACTTTGCTGGTGTGGTGCCTGGGCTTGGTGTTGCCGTGGCCGGCTTCGGGCGCGCTGCTGGGGCGCCTGTGGCTGGCGCTGGTCACGCGTTTGCCTTGGGGGCGTGGCCCCAACCCTGGCAACAGCGAAAGCCTGGCGCGCGCCGGGCGCGACCTGCTGCAACGCCAGCGCCTGCTGCCGTGGTTGCTGGGCCTGGTCAGCCACAGTGTGTGGACCTTGTCGTTTGTGGTGATGCTGGTGGTGCTGGGCTTTGCGTTTTCGTTCCAGGCCTTTAGGCTCACCTGGGAAAGCACCATCCTCAGCCCGCAGTTTTTTGTCGACTTTGTGCAGACTACCGGCTGGCTGCCGGGCCTGCTGGGCGTGCCGGTGCCTGATGTGGCGTCAGTCGCCCACCCCAACGCTGCGCTGGCCGACCAACGCGCCTGGGCGCTGTGGCTCATGGGTTGCGTGCTGGTCTACGGCTTGCTGCCACGGGCGCTGCTGGCGCTGTGGTGTTGGGGCGTGTGGCGCGTGCGTTTGCGCGGCTTGCGGCTAGACACTTCAGAACCCTATTTCCGCAAGATCCTGGCCCGGATGGATGCCCTGCAGCCGGTGGCCGTGCTGGACGAAGAACACGCTTGGGCCTCAACCGCTGTCGTGCCCAGTCAAAGCCAGCCGGTAGATGCCACGGCTTGCGCCATCGTGGGGTTCGAGCTGCCCCCCGAGGTGGCGTGGGCGCCGCAAAACCCATTGCCCAACGCCTGGCAGCACACGCTGGCCGGCAGCAGTAGCGAGCGCCAGGTGGTGTTGGCCACCTTGCACCAGCGCCGCCCCGCAGCCTTGTTGCTGGTGTGCCATGGCGCCTCGTCGCCCGACCGTGGCACCGAGCGTTTTGTGCGCGCCTGTGCGGCCGAGGCCGGGGCGTGCCGCATCCTGCTGGTGGTCGCTGTTGGGGCTGTGCCACAGGCGGCCAATCTCGATCGCTGGGCTGCGTGGTTGGTGCGCAGCGGTCTTGAGAAAGAAGGTGTTGCGTTGTCGGCCGATGGCGTGGCTGCCGAGCAGTGGCTGGCCTCTACAACAGGGCATGTAGCATGAAGGCAAGTGCAACTTCATCAGACCAACGCCCGATCCAAATCGCGGTGGTGGGCCATACCAATGCGGGTAAAACCTCGCTGGTGCGCACGCTCATCCGCCAGGCCAGTTTTGGCGAAGTGTCGGACCGGCCCGGCACCACGCGCCATGTGGAACGCATTGCGCTAACGATCGATGGGGTGGATGGCGCCGAGGCCGTGTGGTTCTACGACACACCCGGACTGGAAGATGCCGTGGGCCTGCTCGATTACCTCGAATCTTTAGGCTCTGACCTCACCCGGCTCGCGCGCGTGCAGGCTTTTCTGGCCGGACCAGAAGCCACGCGCAGCTTCGAACAAGAAGCCAAGGTGTTGCGTACCTTGGGTGACATGGATGCGGCGCTCGTGGTGATCGACAGCCGCGAGCCGGTGCTGCCCAAGTTCCGCTGCGAGCTGGAAATTCTGGCTGCCTGCGCCAAGCCCTTGATGCCGGTATTGAACTTTGTGCGCGACCCCACCAGCCGCGAAGCCGACTGGCAAGCGCTGCTGTCGGCTACCGGCCTGCACGCGCAGGTGCGCTTCGATGCGGTGGCGCCATTCGTGGGTTCGCAGCAGCATCTGTACCAAGACCTGGGCACGCTGCTGCCGCGCCTGCGCGAGCCGTTGCAGCGGGTGGTGGCTTACCTGGATCGCGAGGCACAAGAGCGGTCGAACGCCGCCCACCGCGTGGTGGCCGATACGCTGGTCAGCCTGGCCGCACTGCGCCGCGAAATTGACACTGAAGCCTTTGAAGATATTGCCCAACGCAAGGCGTTTGTGCAGGCGTTTCAGCAACTGGCGCGCGAGCGCGTGCGTGCCGGCACCCAAGAGCTGTTGCAGGTCTACGGCTTTCGCGACGATGAGGCCGAGCTGGCCGACCTGCCCTGGCTTGACGGCCGCTGGGAGAGCGACCTGTTCAACCCCGAAACGCTGCGCCAGGCCGGCAAACGCCTGGGCCAAGGGGCGACCATTGGCGCTTCGATTGGGGTGGTAGCCGACCTCGCGGTGGGTGGCATTTCTTTGGGCGCCGGGGCCGCATTGGGTGGGTTGATTGGCGGCGTGGTGACACAGGGTTGGAGCCAATTTGGCCGCCGCTTGTGGAACCAGGTGCGCGGCGTGCAGCAGCTCAGCGTGGAAAACGAATTGCTGCTGCTCGCGGCTGAGGGCTTGCTGGGTTTGATGGCGATGCTGGAACAACGCGGCCATGCGGCGCAGCAAAAAGTGCAGATGGCGCACAAGCCAACGCGCGCATCGACTACAGAGGCGATAGGCGCAACTTGGAAAATAGGGCCCGAGATAGAGTCGGGCCGCGACGCACATCTGCGGGCTTGTGTACGGGCGCTGGAGCCCGCACGCAGCCACGAAAGTTGGGCACGCCAAACGGGCAGGGCGTCGTCGTCCTCCAGCACCCGCGCTGCGTTGGTGGACGAGGTCGCTGCGTTATTGACGCAACCGTAAGGGCGCCGTAGAAGCGCCTGCACGAGAGGGCCGAACTTGTATGAGGAAGTAGCTTTCGTCAACCAAAAACAGATGAAGATCGTTTGGCTTGTTTGCGCGTGGAGAACGCCCATAGAGCACGTGTGGCGTGCACCTTCTATGGGTACGTTCGGTGGCTAGTTTTTCTGGCAGGCGACAGCGGTTAAAGCGTTGCCAGAACGTCACAGAGCATCCGCTCCGCACGTTATCCTTACCATTCCCGCGCCGGGTCATGCCATGCATGGCTGGGTTCTGCGGGAGCTGATTCCGCCTCCAAGAGAAAGATTCGCTGCCATGGCCTCCAGCCTGCTCGCCCTGCTAGACGACATTGCCACCGTATTGGACGACGTGTCGGTGCTCACCAAGATCGCTGCGAAGAAGACCGCAGGCGTGTTGGGCGATGACCTGGCGCTGAACGCCCAGCAAGTCACCGGCGTGGCCGCCGACCGCGAGTTACCCGTGGTGTGGGCGGTGGCGCGCGGCTCCTTCGTTAACAAGCTCATCCTGGTGCCAGCGGCGTTGATCATCAGCGCGTTCATTCCGTGGGCAGTCACACCGTTGTTGATGGTCGGTGGTGCTTTCCTGTGTTTCGAGGGTTTTGAAAAACTCGCGCACCGGTTTTTGCATAGCCCGGAAGAAGTCGTTGAAGCGCAGGTCTCGCAGATTGAAGCGGTGGTGGACGGTGATGTGGACCTGGTTACGCTGGAGCGTGACAAGATCAAAGGCGCCGTACGGACGGACTTTGTGCTGTCCGCAGAAATCATTGCCATCACCCTGGGCACGGTGCAGCAAAGCGCGTTTGGCACCCAGGTCATGGTGCTCAGCGGCATTGCCGTGGTGATGACGGTGGGGGTGTATGGCTTGGTGGCTGGTATCGTCAAGCTCGATGATGCCGGGCTGTATCTTTCGCAACGCCCGGGCCAGGGTGCTGCCTTTCAACGCAGCCTGGGGCGTGGCATTTTGCGTGCGGCTCCGTGGTTGATGAAAGCCTTGTCGGTGGCCGGCACCGCGGCCATGTTCCTGGTGGGGGGCGGCATCTTGACCCACGGCGTGCCCGAGCTGCACCACGCGGTAGAGGAGCTCAGTGCCGCTGTGGCGCAGTGGCCAGGGGTTGGCCCCTTCATTGGCTGGCTGGCTGCGCCGATGGCGAATGCGGCCATTGGCATCGTTGCCGGTGGCCTGGTGTTGGCGGTGGTTAGCGCGGTGCAGCGCTTGCGCGGCCGTTGAACCGGCACTCAACATACAGGCAGCGGTTCAAATTCAATACGACGTGACGTCTTCTGCGGGCGGTTGATCGGCGGCTCATTTTTGCCATTGGCATCGCCGCAACAAAAACTACGATCGCCCCGGGGTTGAATGGCCAATGTGCCGCGAGAAAGGCGCAAGATAGGGCTGCAGCCGTCTGCTGCGTCTACTTCGAGGAACGGATGATCATGAAATACCTGGTTTCTTTGACACTCGCTTGCGCAGCTTTGACCGGCTTGTCGGGTTGCAGCACTACCGCTCCTGCGGTGGACACCTCTACCGCCACCGTACGCAACGGCATTTTGGTCGGCCCCACCGGCATGACGCTCTACACCCTGGACCGCGATGTGGCCAACAGTGGCAAGTCGGTTTGCAATGGCCCTTGTGCCACCAATTGGCCGCCATTGATTGCCAAGCCCACGGCTGCGCCGATTGGCGACTACAGCGTGGTCACGCGCGACGATGGCCAAAAGCAGTGGGCTGCCAAGGGCAAGCCGCTGTACTACTGGTCTAAAGACACCAAGGTGGGCGACACCACAGGCGACGGGTTCCAAGGCGTCTGGCACGTCGCAAAACCCTAAGGCAACGCTGAACAAGTCCCTCTCGGCGCCCGCGCCCTGGCATGGGCAACCTGCGCCTAGCAGTCCCTCCCATGCCAGGGCGCGGCCATCCGAGGGGACTTATTCATCGTCGCCCTAAGGCTTTAGTCGTCACGGCCATTCAGATTCACGCCGCACGCAGCGGCGCGTGAAAGCCTACACTCCACGGCCTTTTCAACTTTGGGCTGTTCGTGTTCTGGGCAGCAGCCCGTGGAGTCTGTCATGTCTTTTTCTATCCATACCGCGTCCGTCCCCGTGTTCAAGCAGATGCTTGGCGCTCTGAGTGCTGTGCTGCAAAAGGCCGAAACCTATGCGGCCGAACGCAAGATCGAACCCAGCGCTCTGCTGCAAGCACGCCTGTACCCCGACATGTTCCCGCTGGTGCGCCAAGTGCAAATCGCCAGCGACTTTGCCAAGAGCGTGTCCGCCCGTTTGGCTGGCATTGAGCCGCCCGCGTATGACGACACCGAGCAAAGCTTCGCCGAACTGCAAGCACGCATCGCCAAGGTGCTGCAGTACATCGACAGCCTGCCGGCTGCCGACATCGACGCTGGCGCCGCTCGCGACATCGTGCTGCAAGCCGGCACCCCGCGCGAGAAGAAGTTTGTTGGCCAAAATTACCTGCTGCACTACGGCCTGCCGCACTTCTACTTTCACGTGACCACCGCCTACGACATCCTGCGCCACAACGGCTTGGCCGTGGGCAAGAAAGACTTCATCGGCACGTATTGAGTCCTCGGGGCAAAGCGAGAGTGTGATGGTGTTGCCAGAGGCTGAGTTGCTGCCACCCAAGGGCCTGCTGTTGGCGCCCATGGAGGGCTTGCTCGACTTCGTGCTGCGCGACATCCTCACCCGTGTGGGCGGCATCGACCGTTGTGTGTCCGAGTTCATTCGCGTCAGCAACACCGTGTTGCCCGACCGCGTGTTCCTGCGCTACATCCCCGAGTTGGCCAACGGTGGTCGTACGCTGGCCGGTGTGCCGGTGCGTGCGCAACTACTGGGTTCTGATCCCATCTGCCTGGCCGACAACGCTGCCGCATTGGCCGCGATGGGCCCCGCCGGCATCGACATCAATTTCGGCTGTCCCGCCAAGGTGGTGAACCGCCACGGTGGCGGCGCCGCATTGCTGGACGAGCCCGAGCTGGTGGGCCGCATCGTCGCCGCCATTCGCGCGGCCGTGCCGGCGCAGATGCCGGTTTCCGCCAAGATGCGCCTGGGCTACAACGATGACGGCAACCGCATCGCCTGCGCCCAAGCGATTGCCGAGGCCGGCGCCTGCGAACTGGTGGTACACGCCCGCACCAAGGCCGACGGCTACCGCCCGCCCGCCTACTGGCAACGCGTACAAGAAATCCGCGATGTGGTGAAGATTCCCGTGGTCGCCAATGGCGAAATCTGGACGGTGGAAGACGCCTTGCGCTGCCGTGCGGAATCGGGCTGCGACCAACTCATGCTGGGCCGTGGCATCGTCGCCGATCCCGGTCTGGCCTTCGCCATTCGCGCTGCCGATGGCGACACCACGGCGCCACAACAAGTAACCTGGCCCGAGCTGCTGCCGCTGATTGCCGAGTTCTGGACGCTGGTCTGCGCCACGTTAGAAGAGCGCCAAAAAGCCGGTCGTTTGAAGCAGTGGCTCAACTTCCTGCGCCGCCGTTATCCAGAAGCCGAAGACGCGTTTCAAACGCTGCGCACGGTAACGGACTTGGCCGAGATTGACCGCTGGTTAGGCCAAGGGCATTGATCTAGCGCCCCTGTTGCGCAGGGGCGCTGGTGGCTACTTCTGAATCTCTTTGGATTCGCGCAGGGCCTTGATGAGCTTGGCCAACACGTCATCCGAGGCGCGTACGGCTGCCAACGAAAAATTGGCTTTGAATTCGTCGAACTCGGCTTTCCCCTCGCCGTTGACGCGAATGGTTTCCAGCACCTTTCCGTCACCATCCTGAATGGTGCAGAGCATGTCGACACCAAACTTCGTCGGAGGCCAGGTGAATGCGCTTGGTGATGAGGAAGTCGTTGCGATCGATGGCGTGATCAAAATGTTGATATTGGCCGCTTTCAGCGCTGCCCCGTCCTTCGGGTCTTTCACCTTGTTGACCGAAGTGAAGACTTCAGACAAGGCTTTGTAGAGGCCGGGTTCGAGATCACGGTAGGGGAAGTAGCGAATTTTGTCTCCACCACCACCGGGGGTGGTAACTTCAAGTACTTTGGAATCGTCCGAAATGTAGTAACCCGCAGTCTTGTTGATCTTTGCTACACCGCCACCCGTCACGAGTGCAAGGTCTGGGTTCATGGTGATGGGGCGGGCGCAGCCGAATAGAAAAACGCAGGTCAACAACGCGATAGAGAGCTGAATAAAACGTTTCATGTTGATGGCTTCTTAGTTTTTCAATGCGCTGATGAAGCTTGGATCGGCCAGCAACTGGGTGATCAGCTTTTGCACCATCACGGGGTAGTTGCTTGCTGCTTGTGGAATAGCGGTCGCGGCGGCGAAAGCGCCTTCCCATTGATGCTCGACCGATTTGGTTTGGTCGTAACGAACCTGGTCGCCGTTTTTGACAATGAAGCGGGCTGCGATCTGACCGTCGTTGGTCGCAATGCCACCTGCGTTCACGTTGTTCTTCGTTAAAACGCCAGAAATGGCAACCGCCGATTTCGGGTCATAGAGTTTGGCCAACTCCAATTCTGACCGCAGCGCTGCGCCAAGGTAGTCACCGTAGTTGGCGCCCACGCTGGAGTTCATGGTGTTGGCTCGCAATGTGAGCGATGCTGCGCCTGCCATGCCTGGCGTGGCCGTAAAGGCACCAATCGTCACAGGCGCGGCGCCCGATTGTTTAAGTGTTTGAACGTTGTCGATTGACGGTGCGTAGTTGGGCGAAGGCCCGGCACAACCCACCAGAAAGAGACCGGCAGAGGCTGCCGCAAGCAAAGACAGTTGGCGATAAACGCGCATAAAAATCCTCCCGAAATGTTGTTAGTTTTTGAAAAACCGTCGCATTTTAGGAGTCGATCGCATGACCACAGGCTAGGTTATTCCTTCTGTGTGGTGAGAATGCCGCATCGCGGCTTGGCGCATAGCCGACTTGTGGAAATGGCACCGTGACGCAAGTGTTCTAAAGCCTTCACATACGAGGCCAGAGAAGGGCATCAGCCGGAGTTGTGGGTCGATGTGATGGGTGGCCTTTCGACAGCCGCTTGTTCCTCAGCCTGCTCTTCCGATTGCTCGCGCACCCGCATCAGGGTTTGCTGCAGCACTACCGCATCGGTGCTCGCGCGGTGGCGTTGGCCACCGAGTTCTTCGCGTACTTTTTTCTTGACCTCATGCCAGCGGTCGGCTTCATCGCCGCTCATCAGGGCATGCAGGTTTTCGAGCTTGAAGCGTGGCAGCAGGTCGGCCGCATCGTAGAGCGCGCCCACCCAACTGTAGTCGTTGGCCCAGCCATCGGAGTAAACGGTTTGCCCGGCCAACTGGGCGTTGAGCATGCGCGCCACTTCCGCCACCGGGCGGCCACGGGTCTCGACCAGTTCACGCGAGATGTGGTGCAGGTGTTCGGCCGAGGTGTCCCAGTGGGTCCAACCAGGCTCTGGGCGGATCAGGGTGCAGAAGGTCTTGCCGTCGGGCAAGACGTAGCCAATCTCGATCGGGTAGCTGTTGCGACCAAAACCAGATGCCTCCACATCCAGCACCGTGGGAGGTGGCCGTGGCGGATCTGTGGGGTGGTCGGACATGCGGGGATGATAAGCACGCCGCATGCCAGTTCGCAAGCTGGTAAACGTCCGATAAACACCGGGAAAGTGGCCTCCAGCTTGGCTTGTCAGGGCTTGCTCAAGGTCTTGGCAGATTGGCGTGGATCAAGTGCCCGGCAATCGACAAGCCCAGCGGCGGCACTGGCGGCAATGGGTCGCCTGGGCCAAACCATTGCGCTTCGGCGATTTCGTTTTCATCGAGACGAATGTCGCCACCGGCGTAGTCGGCGGTGTAGGCCACCATCAGCGAATGCGGAAACGGCCAGGGCTGGCTGCCAAAGTATTGCAGGTTGCGTACCTTCAAGCCCACCTCTTCAAACACCTCGCGGTGCACGGTGTCTTCAATCGATTCACCGGCCTCCACAAAGCCCGCCAGCGCGGTAAAGAATTGCGAGGCGTTTTGTTTGTGGCGTGCGAGCAGGATGCGGTCACCGTCTTTCACCAGCACCATCATGGCCGGTGAAATGCGCGGGTAGGCGGAGTGGCCGCAGGCTGGGCAGCGCACACAGCGCTCGCCCGTCACCAGCGTGGTGGGGTTGCCGCAGGCGCCGCAGAAGCGGTGCGTGCGTGCCCATTCACTTAACTGAAAAGCGCGGCCTGCGACGGCCAGCAGTTGGTCGTCGAGCTGGCTGAACAGGCTGCGCAGTTTGCGAAATTCAAAACCTTGCGGCGCCTCGGTCTCCGGTGGCAGCCATGCGGCCTGGGCGTAGCGGCCATCCAGCAAACCGATGGGTTGGAAGGTGATGGAGAAAGCGGTGAGCGTGACGCTGTCGGGCAGCGACAGGTCTTGTGCCTGCACCAGCAGCTCGCCACCGCGAAACACAAAATGCAGTGGCGCGGGGTGGTCTACTGCTTGCAGCAGAGGAACAAAGGTGGCGGGGGTTTGTAGCATCGAAAGGCTCAAAAGTGTTTAGGGCAACGCTGAATAAGCCCCTCGTGCGCCGCGTTCCCTCGTTTTGGGCGATCTGCTGCGTTGCAAATCCGCGCCATAGCTGCGGCTATGGCTGTGGCTGCATTGACAATTCAGGCCTTGCATCTCATCCCAAACCGAGGTTCGCGTCATCACGGAGACTTATTCAGCGTCGCCTAAGCTGAAAAACGCTTCGAACCCACCATCGGGTTCAAAGCGGCGGTTGCGGTGGCTCAGCCGAGTGGGGCCGGGAACGGCGGCGGTGGGCTGGCTGTGGCGGGCATCGCCGGGGTAGCAAATCACGCGTGTGCCGTTGTCGTCAAACGGCTCGGGACGTACCACCGGGGGCATGCGGCTGCGGGCATCGGCCAGTGCTTCTGCCACTTGGGCAAAACGTGCCAGTGCTACCAGGCTCATGATTTGCGGCGGTGCCAGGCTGATGTGCCCGTCCCAATACTGCGTGAGGGCGGCACGTGGGCTGAGCCAAATGCTGTCCGTGGTTTCAAAGTCGTCGTGCACGGCGTTTTGCGTATCGGGCACAGCGGCGAGGAAGAAGCGGGTGTCGAAGCGTTTGTCCATCACCGACGGCGAGGTGGGCGTGACCCAGCGTGTCCACGGCACCACCGCGTGGGTCGACAAACCGATGCCCGCGTGCGTGAGCGCGGTGCGCAGGTCGACACCTTCGCTGACGGCTTGGCGCACCTGCGCCAGTTGGGCGGCGCTGTTGGCCTGCGTAAACAAGACACCGGCTTCTTCAAAAGCTTCGCGCAGGGCGGCCACAAAGATGGCGCTGGCGGTGTCCTCGTCAGTTTCAGATTCGCCCAAGGCGGCCTGCAAGGTGGCTGGGCTCTGGTCGAGCAGCGGGCGCCAGGCGGGCGCAGCGTCGGCCACATCAACCTTGCCGCCGGGGAACACGTGTGCGCCACCCAGCACGTTAGAGGCTTGGTGGCGGCGTACCAAAAACACCTCCAGGCCTTGTGGGCCGTCGCGCAGCATCACCACGCTGGCGGCCGCAACGGGGGGGCTGGTGACGACGCTGTAGTTCAGTTCCATGTGTGTTCTAAGTGACCGGGCGCGTGGGGTGCGTGTATTAAAGTCGAAGGGGCCTTTTAAGACTATCAGAGTTAGTCATAACACGCAGAGCGCGACGCGCACCACTAGGAGTACAAACGAATGGATCTGGATTTCAAAGGCCGTGTGGCCATCGTCACCGGTGCGGGTGGCGGGCTGGGGCGGCAACACGCGTTGGCCTTGGCGGCGCGTGGCGCGAAGGTGTTGGTGAATGATTTGGGTGGTGCACGTGATGGCTCCGGTGCCTCGGTCAGCGCGGCAGAAGCTGTGGTAGCAGAGATCCGTGCGGCGGGTGGCGAGGCCTTGGCTAACGGCGCTTCGGTCACCGACTTTGCCGCCGTGCAAGCCATGGTGCAGCAGGCGGTGGACGCCTGGGGCCGCGTCGACATTCTGGTCAACAACGCCGGCATCTTGCGCGACAAGAGCTTTGCCAAGATGGAACTGGATGATTTCCGCCTGGTGCTCGATGTGCACCTGATGGGCGCGGTGCATTGCTGCAAGGCGGTGTGGCCGGTGATGAACGCGCAAAAGTACGGCCGTATCTTGATGACGACCTCGTCTTCCGGCCTGTTTGGCAACTTCGGTCAGTCGAACTACGGCGCTGCAAAAATGGCGTTGGTGGGTCTGATGCAAACACTGGCGCTGGAAGGCGCGAAGAACAACATCCGCGTGAACAGCCTGGCGCCCACGGCCGCCACGCGCATGACCGAAGGCCTGATGCCCGAGGCCGTGCTCGAAGCGCTGAAGCCCGAAGCCGTGGTGCCCGCCATGTTGGTGCTGTGTGCTGAAGATGCGCCCACACGGCGCATTCTGTGTGCTGGTGCCGGCACGTTCGAGGCCGCGCACATCACGCTGACGCAGGGCGCGTGGGTAGGGATTGGGCCGGAAGCACCCGAGGAGCTGGCTGTGAATCTGGCAGCGGTCGTGGACCGAGCGGGCGACACCGTGCCCGACAGTGGCGCCGCGCAAGGCACCAACGAAGTCGGCCTGGCGCTGGCGCAACTGGGGCGTTAAGGCTACGCTGCACGAGCATGAAGGAAAAACAGCTTCTGGCGCATATCAGATGAGCGTAGACAGCTACATTTTTTATAGTATCTTCGGCAAGAACCATACCGCAGGAGTTGTGCATGCAGGATGAGATTCTGGAACTCGAGCGCCTCCACGGCACGCCGGGTGAATGGCAAGGCATCTACACGCTGGGGCAGAAGAGCCAGGCGCGCTACCTGACCGTGAAGTCGCAGCAGCGCCGCGCGATGGCGCTGGTGGACAGGCTGGGTGCCCTGTGGCGTCAAACGACGCACGGCAAACAAGTGCCGCGTGTGGCCATCATTGGTGGCGGGGTGGGCGGGCTTACCCTGGCGAACTACCTGGCCGAGCAGAGTTATGCCGCCAAGGGGGGCGTGGGCACCCATGCCTGCCCCATGCGCTGGGAGGTGCATGTGTTTGAACGGCAGAGTCAGCTTGTGCCGATGCAGCGCGGTTGTGCCATTCGCAAGCTGCATCCTGCCATCCACACCTGGCCCGACGCGAAATGTTATGACGCACCCAAGGCCACCAAGCGACCCACACTCACCGGGTGGCACGCGGCCAATGCGGGTGATATGGCGGCTGATTTGGTGTTGCAGGTGCTGACCAACCACCGCCTGGCCACGCAGGCCAAGTTGGCGTTTGGCATCTTGCAGTCGGCGCAAGTGGCGGTGAGTCTGGAGCCTTCCGGACGGGCGCCCTACAAGGTGGTGGGTGAGGGCCAGCGCATCGACCCGAGCAAGGTGAATGTGGTGTCCGACAAAGGACCGTGGCGTGCCGACATCGTGATTTTTGCAACCGGCTTTGGCGTTGAGGTGCCGGGTGATGGGCCAACCCAACGGGTGTCTTACTGGCGCAATGACGATCTGGGGCAGGCACCGCTGTATGGGCAAAAGCAGCGCTTTGTCATTTCTGGCGCGGGTGACGGTGGGCTGACCGATCTGTTCCGTTTGTGTCTCTATGACTTCTCGTACGACGAAGTGATGCGCGAAGTGTTGCCGGTGCAGGACGGCACCATCGCCGATGCTTTCAGCGACGCGGTGCACCGTGTGCACCCGACCTCGATCAAGGCAGCCGAGCCGCTGCAAAAGGACTTGGCCAGCCAATACCGCTTGTTATTGCGTAGCCTGGCCGATGCCGCACCTGCGGATGTTTGCGACCTGTTGGACAAGGCCTGGCAAGGCAAGGTGGTGGGCAAGAAGAAAGTGGTGGGTCAGAGCCTTGGTTATCTGGCACAAGCGTTTTTGCGTGCACGCTGCAAAGAGAAAGTGGATGTGCTGCTGCAGGTGCTGCCCGCGTTTGCCCAGCAAGACCCGAGCGGCGACCCGCTACGTGCGCTGGTGAACAACCCCAAGGCCATGTTGTACAACCGTGTGTTGGCCTACCTGCTGTGGCGCATGGACGCGTTCAAGATCCTGGCAGCGCCCACGCCAGAAGAAGTCATACAGTCCGAAAAATGGGAGGCCGGGAGCGCCACCATCATCGCCCGGCGCGGCGCGGGCTGGAAAGACTCCGTTCTCAAAAGCCTGGCCGGTGCTTTGAAGGACGAAGTGCAGCCGGTGCTGGCCGCGTTGCCTGAGGTTCCTGTGGCGGGCTCTGCGGCCGTCGAGGCTTACCGGCTGGGCCAGGTTTAGCTCCTAGGCCCGATCAACGCAGATCAGGCCAGCAGCGCCTGCGCAAATTCGCGGGCGTTGAAGGTTTCCAGGTCTTCGAGCTTTTCGCCGACACCAATGAAATAGACCGGAATCGGCCGCTCTTGCGCAATGGCGGCTAGCACGCCGCCCTTGGCCGTGCCGTCGAGCTTGGTGACGATCAAGCCAGTGAGCTGGATCGCATCGTCAAACGCACGCACCTGGGCGAGGGCGTTCTGGCCGGTGTTGCCGTCGATCACCAGCAGCACCTCGTGCGGCGCTGTGCCATCGGCCTTTTGCACCACGCGGCGGATCTTCTTCAGCTCTTCCATCAAGTGCAGTTGGGTGGGCAGGCGGCCAGCGGTGTCGACCAGCACCACGTCGCGGCCACGCGCCTTGCCGGCGCTCACGGCGTCAAAACTCACGGCGGCCGGGTCGCCGCCTTCCTGGCTGATGATCTCGACCGTGTTGCGGTCGGCCCACACGCCGAGCTGCTCGCGTGCGGCGGCGCGGAAGGTGTCGGCTGCGGCCAGCAACACACTCGCGCCTTCGCTGGCCAGGTGGCGGGTGAGTTTGCCAATCGACGTGGTTTTGCCCGCGCCGTTCACGCCCGTCACCATGATCACGGTGGGTGTGTACTCACCAATCACCAGCGGTTTTTGCAACGGGGCCAGCAGGTCGGCAATGGCGTCCGCCAGCAAGGCTTTGACGGCGGCGGGGTCGGTGGCCTTTTGTTCTTTGACGCGACGCTTCAGGTCGGTCAACAGGTGCTCGGTAGCCTTGACGCCGGTATCGGCCATCAGCAACGCGTCTTCGAGTTCTTCGTACAGCGCGTCGTCGATCTTTGTGCCGGTGAAGACGGTGGAGATGCTGGAGCCGGTTTTACGCAAGCCGTTGCTGAGCTTGTTGAGCCAGGTTTGGCGCGTGGCGGCTTCGGCCGCCACGGCTGGGACTGCGGCGGGTGCCGGGTCGGGTACCGACGTTTTGTTGGCAAACGGGTTGCGCAACCAGCTCTTGGGGGCGCTGTCAGCAGGCTTGGCCTCTGCGGCTGGGAGCGGCGCAGGCACGGCCACCGGGGCAGTTGCCACTGGCGTGTTTTCTGGCGGCGAAGTTTTTTTCTTGAAAAAGCTGAACATTTGGACCGTTCTTAGAATCCACCATTCTATGAAACGCTACATCCTCCCGTTTTGCTGGGGTCTCGCCACACTGGCGCAGGCTCAAACAACAGCCCCCGTTCCCTCCGTCGCACCGTCGATTTCGGCTCAGCCGACCTCGGTGGCGCCGGATGCGGTCACGCAGTTTGTGCTGCCTAACGGGCTGACGGTCATCGTCAAACCCGACCACCGTGCTCCCACGGCGGTGAACATGTTGTGGGTGCGCACCGGTGCCATCGACGAGGTGGACGGCACCTCGGGCGTGGCGCACGCGCTGGAACACATGATGTTCAAGGGCACCAAGAACCTCAAGCCCGGCGAGTTCTCGCGCCAGGTGGCGGCCTTGGGTGGGCAGGAAAACGCCTTCACCACGCGTGACTACACCGGCTACTACCAGCAGATTCCGGCCAACAAGCTGGAAGACGTGATGCGCCTGGAGGCCGACCGTTTTGCCAACAGCCAATGGCCAGATGTTGAGTTCACCAAAGAAATTGAAGTGGTGAAAGAAGAGCGCCGCATGCGCACCGAGGACTCGCCACGCGCCTTGCTGTTTGAAGCGCTGAACGCCGCCGTGTTTACCGCTTCGCCGTATCACCGGCCGGTGGTCGGTTGGATGGGCGACCTCGACAGCATGACCCCTGATGACGTGCGCGCCTTCTGGAAACACTGGTATGTGCCGGCCAACGCCGCTGTGGTGGTGGCCGGGGACGTGACGGTGGAGCAGGTGCGCAAGCTGGTCGACAAGTATTACGCGAAGATTCCTGCACGCGCCGTGCCCACACGCAAGCCGCGCCCCGAGCCCGAGCAAGTGGGCATTCGCCGCCTTGAGGTGAAAGCCCCTGCCGAGCAAACGTATCTGGCCCTGGCGTTTCGCGCGCCGCAACTCACCGCGCAAGATTTGGCGGGCGACGCCTCTGCCATGTCGGCCGCGGGCCAGGACGCGCTGGCACTGACGGTGTTGTCTGAAGTGCTCGACGGCTACCCCGGCGCGCGCATCAACCGTGCGCTGACGCAGGGCGAGGGCCGCGTGGCCGACAGCGCAGGCGCCGGTGGTGGCTTGGTGGGCCGTGGCCCGCAACTGTTCATTCTGGACGGTGTGCCCGCCGCAGGCAAAACCGCCGATCAGGTGGAGGCAGCGTTGCGCGAGCAGGTGGCCAAGGTGGCGCGCGAAGGTGTGTCAGAGGCAGAACTGGCGCGCGTCAAAGTGCAATGGGTGTCCAGCGAGGTCTACAAACGCGACTCGGTGATGGGCCAGGCGCGCGAGTTGGGCAACTACTGGGCACAGGGCTTGCCCGTGGATGCCAGCGAGCGTTTGATCGAACGCCTGCGCGGCGTGACCGCTGCCCAGGTGCAGTCGGTGGCGGCACGCTATTTTGGTGATGACCAGCTCACCGTGGCGGTGCTGCGCCCGCAGCCCGTGCCGGCTGGCCGCAAACCCCGTGCAGCCCCAGCGGGTTCGCGTCACTGAACTTCCACACAAGGCCTAACGTTTATGTTTTCAATTCAAAAGAGCGCGCCTTCCGCATTGGTGGCGGGCGTCGTAGCCTTATTTTGTGCTCAGTCCGCATGGGCCGTGATCCCCATCCAGGCGTGGACGCAACCCAGCGGCGCACGTGTGTTTTTGGTGGAAAGCCCGGGCATTCCCATGCTAGACGTGAAGATCGACTTTGACGCCGGCAGCCGACGCGACCCGGCCGACCAAGCGGGCCTGGCCGCCGTCACCGTGGGGCTCACGTCCAAGGGCATTGCGGCCCGTGGCAACGAGCCAGCACTCGACGAAAACCAGCTCAGCGAAGCCTGGGTCGACCTCGGCGCTTCGTTTGGTGGTGGCGCAGGATCAGACCGCACCAGCTTCTCGCTGCGCACCTTGACCGCGCCCGACCTGCTGCCTAAAGCCGTGGCGCTGGCCGCCCGCCAAATGGGCGAGCCCGCATTTCCGCCTGCCATCTGGCAGCGCGAACGTGCGCGTATTGCCGCATCGCTGAAGGAAGCCAACACCCGCCCCGGCGTGTTGGCCAACCGTGCGTTTGAAGGCGCGGTGTACGGCAACCACCCCTATGGCTATGAGTTGACCGAAGCCACGCTGGCGCGCATTGAAACCACCGACATGCAACGCTTCTACACGGCCGAAATCCTGCCATGCCGCGCAGCGGTGAGCCTGGTGGGCGCCATCAACCGCGCGCAGGCCGATGCGCTGGTGCAGCAACTGCTGGCGCGTTTGCCGCAGACCAGTGCCGCAGCGTGCCCAGCTTTGCCAGCCGTGCCAGAGGTCGCACCGCTGACGGCGGCGCGCGACATCAACATCCCGTTCGCCTCGGCGCAAGCGCAAGTGTTGATCGGCCAGCCCGGCTACAAGCGCGATGACCCCGATTACTTTGCCTTGCTGGTGGGCAACTACGTTTTGGGCGGCGGCGGCTTCGTGTCACGCCTCACCGAGCAAGTACGCGAGAAGCGTGGCCTGAGCTACAGCGTTTACAGCTACTTCGCCCCCGGGCTGCACGCGGGCGCCTTCACCATCGGTCTGCAAACCCGGCCCGACCAGGCCACGCAAGCCGTGCAGGTGTCGAAGGAAGTGCTCGCCAAGTTTGTCGCCGATGGCCCGACCGAAGCCGAGTTGCGCGCCGCCAAAGACAACCTCGTGGGCGGCTTTGCGCTGCGCATCGACAACAACCGCAAGCTGCTCGACAACGTGGCCAACATCGCCTGGAACAACCTGCCGCTGGACTACCTCGACACCTGGACGCAACGCGTGAACGCGCTGACCACAGCGCAGATCCGTGCGGCGTTTCAGCGCAAGTTGCAGCCGGAGAAAATGGTGACGGTGGTGTTGGGGGCGGCGCAGTAGCCTAGACCTGCAGCCGCTGCGCAATCTCCGCGTAAAGCGGTCGTGCGGCAACGGCTTCCTGCAAACAGTCATCGCGCAAGGCACTCCAGGTTTCGCGCTTGGGTGCTTCTAGCGATGCATCTGCGAGCTGCAGCAACTCTTCCAGCAAACAACCAAAGGCGCGTGCTTCAAGCTGTTGCAGTGCTTGCGACTGGGCCGGGTCGGCGGGCAAGAATGAGGCGGCGCCCATGTCGCCCAACAAGCCGTGGCCTTCGGCATCACATTGCAGGTTGTGCGCGTACAGGTCGCCATGCAGCAGGCCGCGCGCATGCAGGTGGGCACCGGCTGCCGCCACGCTGGTGGCGATGCGCTGCACTGCCGCCGCGCTGAATGTGGCGCCTGCCGGGTACACATCGCGCGTGCACGAGGCCAGGCTGGGCGGCCCGGCCAGGGTTTTGTAGGTGGGTGGGATGAAATGCATCACCAAACCTGCTGTGCCTTGTGGGTGACCCATGAGCCGACCCGCAACGGGAATCACATTCGGGTGCGTGCCCACGGCCAGGCTCGCTGCCATTTCGCTTTGCGGCCAGCCGTCGCTGGTGACTTCACCCTTAAACAGCTTCACCGCTACGGGCATGCTGATGCCATCGCGCTGCCAGTGGGCTTGGTAGATCAGGCCGGAGGCGCCTTCGCCCAGCAGTTGGTCAACGGTAAGGTCGTCCCAGTGAATCGGCGTGGTCGATGCTGCGGGCGCCACGTGTTCCATCGGGTTGCCGCCACAGGCGAGCCACGTGAGACGCGGCATGCTGAGCAGCCAATCGGGCAGGACGTCGAAGCGGTTGGCGGCGATGCGCAGCAGTTCCAACCGGCTGCATTGCGCCAACTCGGCAGGCAACTGCGTTAGCCGGTTGCCCGCCAACATCAGTTTTTGCAAACGGTGGCAGTTGCCAATGGCGGCTGGCAAAGCTTCGATGTGGTTGTCGGTCAGCGTGAGCCAGCGCAGGCGCGGCGGCAGGGCTTCGGCGGGCACATGCTGGATCTGGTTGGCCTTGAAACCGACCATTTCCAACTGCGTACATTGGCCCAGCACCGGCGGCAATGTGGTGAACGGGTTGTCGGAGCAGAAGACCACCCGCAGCCGGTGCAGCCGGGGCAGATCGTCGGGCAGGCTGGTCAGCGCGTTGCCCGAGAGGTTGAGCACCTCCAGGCTGTCGGCCAGGTCAAAGATCTCGTGCGGAAATGCGGTGAGGCCACACGAGAGGTCGAGGCGTTGAATGCCGGTGAGTTGGCCGGCGCGCAGTGCGGAAAGGGTGTGCACCGGCAACAACTTACTGAGGGTCGTAACCTTCTGCCGAGTTGATCTCTGTAGGCTTGTAGATTTTGTGCGTGGGGGTGCCCAGGGCGTCGCTCACCACCAGCAGGCGCCACAGCGGTTCGCGCTTGGAGCCGGCCATTTCTTCCTTGGTCAAGCGGAAAGAGGGCACACCACGCGACACGCCTTTGATGGCCACCTTCAGCAGCATCGCGCCTTTGTTGTTTGACACTTCGATGTGCACGCCGGTGTTCTGCTCGGCCACGTTCTCGGCCTTGTAGCCGTAGCCACGGAAATGCTTGGTCACGTATTCGATGGCGGCGGTCTGCAGTTCGTCTGTGGAAACGTTTTTGGCAGCCTCCAGTGCGGGCACGTCCAGTTCGGGAATGCCGCAGCGTGCGCGCGCGGCTTTGATTTCATCGGCGGTGGGCATCCAGCCGCGCGGGCCGCGCACCAGCACGGCGATTTCCTGGTCGCCTTCCCAGGCGGCCACGTGCCATTCTTCGGGGTCGCGTACACGGGTGGAGACTTTGGCCGATTTGTTGGTTTCAAGCTCAGCGATGGCCACACGGTTGGTTTGCAGCACGGCACGGAAGGTTTTTTCTTCTTTGAACGCGCGGCGCAGCAGGGCGATGCGGTCGATGGCGCGCTGGGCTTGGCCGGGCGAACGTGTGCCGCCGCCGATGCGCTGGTGCGGGTTGAGCGATTCGATGCTGAACCAAGTGCCACTTGCACCACTGGCACCATTGGCACCAATGCTGACGTGTTCGCCCCAAACAGTGGCGATGATGATGTCGCCAGACGCGAGCCAAGCGTGCTCGTAAGCACGTTCGCGCCCATCAAAAACGCCCATCTTGACGATGAGGTCGACAGGGGTGAGCTTGGCGCCAGACAGCCGCTCCTCGTTGATGACGGTGAGGACTTGGGGAGCGACTTCGGTTTCCATTTCGGGGCTTCTGCTATCTGCTGTAAGGGGGCGGAAGTATGCCACACGGGGTGGGATGGCGTACCTTGCGTGGATCGTTGAATCAGGGCGGCGGTGAGGGCTGCGACAACACCCACACGGCCAGCGCCTGTGCATCGGCCTCGCTCACCTGGCGTTGGCGCGGCATGATCACGCGGCCCCACGTGCCTACGCTGCCGTTGCGGATTTTGGCGGCGAGTTGTTCGGGTGGCACGGGGGTTTTACGGTAACGCTCGGCAATCTGCGCAAAGCCTGGGCCAACCTGTTTGCGCACCATGCCGTGGCACGAGAAGCAGCCGTAATCGCTGGCTTTGGCCTCTAGGGGGTCTTGCGGTGCAGCTTGAGCCAAGCCAGTGCCCAGCACCAGAATCAGCAGCAGGTGAGAGCAAATGTTCAAGCCGTGCTTTCTGTGGCGGGCGGGGTGGGTCGCCAGCGCTGTAGCAGCCATACCAGTATGGGAAGCGTGAAGGTGAATTTCAGCAAGTCGAGCACCGTCAACAATTTCATCATCAAGCTGATGTTCAAGTAGCTCGCGTAGGACAGGGCAAAAAGGGGTACAACGAGCGCAGCAAACGACACCATAAATGCCACCGCTACCGGCTGTTGCAGTTTGGCAAAACGAATGGCGATGGCGACGGGAAGCGCCGCCGCCAATAGCGCGAGGCCGTGTATGACGTGCATCCACAACAGATTACTGGCCACAAAAGAAACGCCTAGGCTTGCCAAGTGGGGCACCCACCAGCTTGGAATGGGCTGCCATAGTTCTCTGACGGTGGTCGTCACCAGCACGTTGTACAAAACAGCGAGGGCGGCAAAACCGATGAGCTTCAAAAGCGAGCGCAGTGTCAGCATTTTTTGTCCTGGGACTTGGTGGCTCCCACGGGCTGCGGTGGCTGGGGCTTTGATTTTGCCCCAGCGCCCGCAATTTCGCCTGCGACTTCGTCTTCCGTTTGAAAGCGGCTCAGGTGTACCGCTTGCTGCGCAGGTTGTTTTTCATCTCTTGCAGCTTGGGCTGCAGATGCGTGCCGCCAATGCGCAGGGCCACGCTGGTGGCCAGAATGTCAATGATGGTCAGGTGCAGCAGGCGCGACACCATGGGGCTGTAGCGGTCGTAGCCTTCGGGGTGGTTGGCGGCCAGGTGGATGTGCCCGGCAGCGGCCAAGGGCGAGCCGCTGGCGGTGATGACGATGGTGGTGGCGCCGTTTTTGCGCGCGATGTCGCAGGCGTCCATCAGGTCGCGGGTGCGTCCCGAGTTGGAGATGACGACAAGGCAGTCGCCCGCCGTCATCATCGATGCCGCCATCACTTGCATGTGGCCGTCGCTGTAGGCGATGGTGTGCACACCCAGGCGAAAGAACTTGTGTTGCGCGTCTTGCGCCACGATGCCCGAATTGCCTGCGCCGTAGAACTCCACGCGCCGGCCGGCTTGCACCGCGCCGGTCAGCGCTTCAGCGGCTTTTTCAAGCGCAGAAGAACTCGCGTCGTTGCGGTATTTCAAGAACGCGGCGACCGCGTTGTCGATCACCTTGACCATCACGTCGCTGGTTTTGTCGTCTGCGTCCACACTGCGGTGGATGAAGGGCACGCCTTCGCTCACGCTACCGGCCAGCTTCAGCTTGAAGTCGCTGAGGCCGTCGTAGCCCATGCTGCGGCAGAAGCGCACCACGGTGGGTTTGCTCACGTGCGCGCGGTCTGACAGCTCGCTCACCGGCAGGTTGGCGAATGCACGCGGGTCGGCCAGCACCAGCCGGCCCACGCGTTGCTCGGCGGGGGCCAGAGAAGACAGCGACGCTTTGAGTCTTTCAAGCATGGGAGGACTGGAAGGTGTTTGCCACATCAGGCGACCCTAGCACTCTTCGCTCCAGCAGTACCCATCGCGCGCGATCATGGCGCTGGAGGCGCTGGGCCCCCAGGTGCCAGCCGCATACAAGCGTGGGCCCACGGTGTCGTTTTTCCAATGGTTGAGGATGGGCTCCACCCAGCGCCATGCGGCTTCTTGTTCGTCGCTGCGCACAAACAGGTTCAGGCGGCCATCCAGCACGTCGAGCAGCAGGCGCTCGTACGCGCCCACACGTTCGGCACCAAAGCGTTTGTCAAAGTCCAAATCGAGTTGTACCGGCACCAGCGTTTGGCCCGCGCTGCCCGAGCGTGTGCCCTGGCCTTCGGCCATGAGGTGCAGCTCCAGCCCGTCTTTGGGTTGCAGGTTGATGACCAGGCGGTTGGCGGTGTTGCCGGTGTTGGCAAAAATGGCGTGCGGCATCGGGCGGAAGTTCACCTCGATGTGCGCGTCGCGCCCGGCCAGGCGTTTGCCGGTGCGGATGTAGAACGGCACGCCGGCCCAGCGCCAGTTGGCGATTTCGGTGCGCAGTGCGACAAAGGTTTCGGTGTGGCTTTGCGGGTCGACACCAAACTCGGCGCGGTAGCCGGGCACGGCCGTGCCGCCCACGGCGCCGGCACTGTATTGGCCGCGCACCACGTGGTGCGTCAGTGTTTCAGTCGTCCAGGGTTTCAGCGAGCGCAGCACCTTGAGCTTTTCGTCACGGATGGCGTCGGCATGCGAATTGATGGGCGGCTCCATGCCCACGGCGCAGAGCAGTTGCAGCGCGTGGTTTTGTACCATGTCGCGCAGCGCGCCGGTGTTCTCGTAGAACGCACCGCGCTTTTCCACACCCAGGTCTTCGGAGATGGTGATCTGGATGTTGGCGATGTGCTCGCGGCGCCACATGGGTTCAAACAAGGCGTTGCCAAAGCGCAGCGCAAACAGGTTTTGTACCGACGGCTTGCCCAGGTAGTGGTCGATGCGGAAGATCTGGTTTTCGTCGAAAGCCTTGCGCACCGTTTGGTTGATGAGGCGGTTCGACGCCAAGTCGTGGCCTAGCGGCTTTTCCAGCACGATGCGCGTCTTGGGCGTGTTGAGGCCGGCGGTGGCGAGCTGTTCACACACGGTGGTGAACAGGCCCGGCGCGGTGGCCACGTACATCACCACGGTGTCGGCGTTGCGCTCTTCCAGGTGGCTGCGCAGGCGCTGAAAGTCTTCGGCCTTGGAGGCATCGAGCCGCACATAGTGCAGCAGGGCGGCGAAGCGCTGAAACTCTTCGTCCGACGGGCGTTTGGCGCCCTCTACGCTGTTGAAGCGCGACTGGATGAGCGTGCGGTACTGCTCGTGGCTCATGTCGTCGCGCGCCACACCCGTGATGCGGCCATCTGCGGGGAGTGTGCCGTGGCGGAACGCCTGAAACAGCGCCGGCATCAGTTTGCGCCAAGCGAGGTCGCCGGTGCCGCCAAAAAGGACTAGATCAAAGCTCATGGTGTGTAGATGGAAGTCAGGCTGGCAATGTAACTTAGTTTCATGTTTTTATGAAGAAGGGTTTCATTTGGAGAACAACGGCCCTTCTTTAGGGTGTTCTACGGATTGTCAAAAAAGTGTCATAAAGTGATGCTCGGCGTCGTAATCAAATTACCAGGGACATCACGTGAAATTAATGAAGAAGTGCGCGGTTGCAGCCGCAGTGGCGGCAGCATCGTTTGGCGCATCGGCACAGGGCCAGGTCAACATCATCTGCTCGGTACAGGCCGAATGGTGCAACATGATCGCCACGGTCTACGCCAAGACCACCGGCACCAAGGTCAACATGTCGCTCAAGGGTTCGGGCGAAGCACTGGCGCAACTCATCGCCGAGAAAGACAACCCCAAAACCGACGTGTGGTTTGGTGGCACTGGCGACCCACACTTGCAGGCGGCCGAGTCTGGCCTTACGCTGGAATACAAGTCGCCTAGCTTGACGCAGCTCTACCCTTGGGCGCAACAACAAGCGCAGCAGTCGGGTTACAAGACCGTGGGCATTTATTCGGGCCCGCTGGGCTTTGGCTACAACACCGAGCTGTTGGCCAAGAAGAAGATTCCCGCGCCCGCCAGTTGGGCTGATTTGCTGAAACCAATTTACAAGGGCGACATCCAGGTGGCCAACCCGGCCTCCAGCGGCACGGCCTACACCATGATCGCCACGCTGGTGCAGCTGATGGGTGAAGACAAGGCTTTTGAGTACCTGAAGGGCCTGCACAAAAACGTCAGCGCCTACACGCGCTCGGGCACCGGCCCCATCAAGGCGGTGGCACGCGGTGAAACAGCGGTGTCAATCAGCTTTGTGCACGACGCGCCGCAAGAGAAGATGCAGGGCTTCCCCATCGAGACGGTTACGCCGTCTGAAGGCACGGGCGCCGAGATCGGCTCCATGAGCATCATCAAAGGTGCGCGCAACCTGGCTACGGCCAAGGCGTTTTACGAATGGGCGCTCACGCCACAGGCGCAGGCCTTTGGTGCGGCAGCCAAGCAGTTCCAACTGCCGTCGAACAAGAACACGGCCATCGACCCGAATGTGCCCGACTTCCGCAAGATCAAGATGATCAACTACGACTACGCCAAGTACGGCGCGAGCACCGAACGCCGCCGCCTGATTGCGCGCTGGGAAAAAGACGTCAACTCGTTGCCACGTTAAAGATAGTGTGTGAGTGATGGCAGACGCGGGAGGCGCCTGCCATCTTGTGTAGAACGAGCCTGGGTAAAGCGGTGAAGAAAAACTCGAACGTCGTGATCCACGTGTGGATCGTCTTGGGCCTGTTGGCCTATGTGTTGCTGCCCTGGTACGCCATTCAGGACTCGGCTTGGTACAGCGTGCTGGGCCAGGTGTTTGCCGAGGGCGATGCCGCCAACGGCGTGGTGCAGGCGCTGACCATGAGCCGGCCTTGGCTGCTGGTGGGCGTGGCCGGCTTGTTGCTGGCGGCCGTGGGCGCGTTGCAAGCGCCTGGCAAAGCGCAGGGCACCTGGCTGCTGGCCGGTGGTTTGGTGGGCGGGCTGGGCCTCGCCGCCAGCGGCTTTTTAATTGGCGCACGCGGCTGGTCTTTTGCCGCTTTCAACAACAGTTTTGGCGAGCTGGCGGTCAATCAGTTTGGCATGGGCATTGGCGCTTTTATCGCGCTGCTGGCGCTGGTGATGTTGTCGGCGTTTGGGCTGGCGCGGCGCGGCTTTTTCAAGGGCGATTTGTTTGTCTCGGCCAGCGTGGTGGGCTGCGGCGTGTTGATGCTGTTGTTCATTGCCTACCCGGTCACCAAGGCTTTGTACGGCGCGTTCTTGAATGAAGACGGCCAGTGGTCACTCGCCGCGCTGATGGCGCGCGTGGGCAACGAACGGGTGTGGGGTTTGAGCTGTGTGACCGGCGGTGTGCGCTGCGGCGTGGCCTGGAACACGCTGGTGTTGGCGCTGCTGACGGCCACCGGCACGGTGGTGCTGGGCACCATGCTGGCGCTAATGGCCGAGCGCGGCAACAGCAAACTGCAAGGCCCGCTGAAGGTGCTGGCGCTGCTGCCCATCATCACGCCGCCGTTTGTCGTGGGCCTGGGTTTGATCTTGCTGTTTGGCCGCGCCGGTGTGGTCAACCAGTTTTTGGAATACGCGTTTGGCATTGAGCCCACGCGCTGGTTCTACGGCATGCTGGGCATCTGGATTGCGCAGATGTTTGCCTTCACGCCCATCGCCTTCATGATCATGCGCAGCGTGGTGCAAGGCGTGGCGCCCAGCCTGGAAGAGGCTGCGCAAACCATGCGGGCCAGCCGCAGCAAAACCTTCTGGACGGTGACACTGCCGCTGCTCAAGCCAGGGCTGGCCAATGCCTTCTTGGTGGGCTTCATCGAGAGCATTGCCGACTTCGGCAACCCCATCGTGGTGGGCGGCCAGTTCTCGGTGTTGTCGACCGACATCTTCTTTGCCATTGTGGGCGCGCAGTACGACCAGGGCCGCGCCGCGTCGCTGGCCTGGATCCTCACGCTGTTTGCGCTGGTGGTGTTTGCCATTCAGCGCGGCGTGTTGGGCAAGAAAAACTACACCACGGTGAGCGGCAAGGGCGACTCGGGCATTGCCATGGCGCTGCCCGACGGCGTGCGCCGCACCATCCTGTGTGTGGCCATGCCTTGGCTGGCGTTCACCGTCATCGTCTACCTGTTTGCGTTTGCCGGCGGCTTTGTGCAAACCTGGGGCCGCGACTACACCTTCACGCTCAACCACTTTCGCACCGCGTTTGGCTTGGAGTGGGGCCAGTTTGGCCTGGTGTGGGCGGGCACGGCCTGGAATTCGTTGTTCACCACGTTGAAGCTGGCCGGTGCGGCCGCGCCCATCACGGCGTTCATTGGTTTGCTGATCGCTTACCTGCTGGCGCGCACCGAATTCAAGGGCCAGGGCCTGTTCGAATTCTTGGCGCTGCTGGCGTTTGCCATTCCTGGCACGGTGCTGGGCGTGAGCTACATCCTGGCGTTCAACGTGCCGCCGTTTGAGTTGACGGGCACGGGCTTGATCATCGTGTTGTGTTTTATGTTCCGTAACCTGCCGGTGGGCGTGCGGGCGGGCACGGCGGCGTTCAAGCAGTTGGATCGCTCGCTCGATGAAGCCTCGCTGATGCTGCGCGCGTCGACGCTGCAAACGCTGTTCCATGTGGTGCTGCCGCTGCTCAAGCCTGCCCTGGTGGCGGCGCTGGTCTACAGCTTTGTACGCGCCATGACCACGGTGTCGGCCGTGGTGTTTTTGGTGACGGCGGAGAACGAGCTGGCCACCACCTACATCATCGGCCGCGTGGGCAATGGCGACTATGGCGTGGCGCTGGCGTACTGCACCACGCTCATCGTGCTGATGTCGGCGGTGATCGGCCTGATCCAGTTCCTGGTGGGCGAACGCAAGCTGGGTCGCCGCAAGGTGGCCGCGGGTGCACCGGTGGTGCAACCCACGGCACTTTAAAGAAAGCACATGGTTTAAGAAAAATAGGGCTGCAGCGCTTTCTGTATATGCGCAAGCAGCTTCTCTATTGATAGCAATAACTTACAAGATTTAAGCAAGGGAATGGCATGAACCACGGGATCGAATTCAGGGGTGTGACCAAGCGTTATGGCACCGACGCCGCAGCGCCGCTCGCCGTCAAAGGCATTAGCTTCGTGGTGCCCAAGGGCACGTTGACGACCATCCTCGGCCCATCCGGCTGCGGCAAAACCACCACGCTGCGCATGATTGCAGGGCTGGAATCGCCAAGCGGCGGGCAGATTTTCATTGACGGCAAAGACGTCACCACGCTGGGCCCGGCCGACCGCAACGTCAGCCTGGTGTTCCAAAGCTATGCGTTGTTTCCGCACATGAACGTGCTGGAGAACGTGTGCTACGGCTTGAAGATGACCAACGTGCCCAAGCTTGAGGCGATTCGCCGTGCGCGCGAAGTGTTGAACGGCGTGGGCCTGGTGGGTTTTGACGACCGCTTGCCGAGCGAGCTGTCGGGGGGCCAGCAACAGCGTGTGGCCCTGGCGCGTGCGCTGGTGTTGGAGCCGGCGGTGCTGTTGTTTGACGAGCCGCTGTCCAACCTCGACGCGCGCCTGCGCCGCGAAATGCGCGAAGAAATCCGCTCGCTGCAGCAGCGCTTGAAGCTCACCGTGGCGTACGTTACCCACGACCAAAGCGAAGCCTTGGCCGTGAGCGACCAGATCATCGTGATGAACCAGGGCCTCATCGCCCAAAGCGGCACGCCGCAAGACATGTACGAGCGCCCCCAAAGCGAGTTTGTGGCCGGCTTCATGGGCGAGGCGATGTTGTTCCCCGGCACGGCCGATGCCGATGGCCGCGTGCAACTCGGCCCCATCACCTTGGCCGCGCGCCATGGCGTGGTGGCCGGCGCGGTGAAGGTGGCGGTGCGGCCCGAGGCCTGGCACATCGGCGCGCCAGTCACGGCAGACACGGCAGATGCCAACAGCCTGCCCGCCACGCTGGTCAAGTCGGCCTACTTGGGCAGCTTTTTTGAGTACACCTTCGAGACCGCGTTGGGCAAGATTTTTGTGGTCTCGCCCGACCTGACCAACGTGTTGCCCGTAGGCGCGGCCGTGGTGCTGCGCCTGGCCGACCACGGGGTGTCCGTGGTGCGCGTGACCTGATCTCGCTGAAGGTGCTTAGCTGACCAACGTCATCAACTGCTTCAGCTTGTCGGCGTAAGGCGCGCGCAAACGCAGGCCCGAGGCGCCATCTTCGCTCTGCTGCACCACGGCCTTGGCATGGCTGAAACGGCGGAAGCCGTGGATGCCATGGTACGCGCCAATGCCCGAGCCGCCCACGCCGCCGAAGGGCAGGGTTTCAATCGACACGTGGGTCATCACATCGTTGAACACCAGCGCGCCCGAGGTGGTGTGCATGGCAAACGCTTGCTGGCGCACCGGGTCGTTGCCGAAGTAATACGCGGCCAAGGGGCGCGGGTGGGCGTTGATGTAGGCCACGGGCTCGGCGCGGTCGGTGTAGGTTTTGATGGGCAGCAGCGGGCCGAAGATTTCTTCTTGCATGATCTGCATGTCGTCGGTCACGTCCAGCACCAGGTGGGGAGCCATCTTGCGGGTGGCGGCATCAAAGGCGGGTTCACCGGCGGGGGCCAGGCTCACCACACGTGCGCCCTTTTGCGTGGCGTCGGCCAGCAGGTGGGCCAGGCGTTCAAAGTGCCGGTCGCTGATGATCGACGTGTATTCGGTGTTGTCTTGCAGCGTGGGGAAGGCTTTCGCCACAAAGCGCTGCGCCGTGGCCACCAAGGCATCCACCTTGTTCTGCGGCACGATCATGTAGTCGGGCGCGATGCAGATCTGGCCGGCGTTGAAGGTCTTGACGGTCATGGTGCGTTCCACCGCCACTTGGATGTCGGCATCGTCGTCCACCACCACGGGCGACTTGCCGCCCAGCTCCAGCGTCACCGGCACCAGGTTGTCGGCGGCGGCTCGCATCACGTGACGGCCCACGGTGGTGCTGCCGGTGAACACCAAGTGGTCGAACGGTAGGCCGCTGAAGCTGGCACCAACTTCGGCGTTGCCCAGCACCACACCAAACTCCATGGGGTCGAAGTAACGGCCCACCAGTTCGGCAAACAAGTCAGATGTGCGCGGCGTCAACTCGGATGGCTTCAGCAAAGCCGTGTTGCCGGCTGCAAACACACCCGACAGTGGCCCAAACGCCAGGTTGATGGGAAAGTTCCACGGGCTGATGATGCCCACCACGCCCAGCGGCTGCTGCTGGATCCAGCCCATCATGCCGGGGGCGGGCGTTTCCACCGCTTCGGCTTGCATCCAGTGCGCCAGGTTCTCGGCCGAGTAATGCAGCATCTTGATGGTGGTCATCACGTCGGCGGTCATCGAGTGGTAGACGGCGCGGTGGCCAAAGTCGGCGCTCATGGCCTGCGCCAGCGCGGCGTGGTTGTCTTTGATGAGGCTGGCCGCGCGCAACAGGCGGTCGCTGCGCAGCGCGGCATCGGCTGGCCCCTTGGCCAAATGCGCTTGTTTCATCGCTTGCACGATGGCTTTGAGGTCTTGCACGGATTGGGTGGTGTTCATATGCGATTCGATTCCGTTGGTGCCTTCTAGAGGCGATGGCGAATGGTAGGAAACCGCACGCGAAAGCGCCAACAGCATGATTTAGGCAGGGGTATAAATTTATTTATGATGGGCGCATGTCGCTTTCTCGCCTGCGCACCTTCATCGAGGTCTACCGCCAAAAATCCATCAGCGCCGCCGCGCGCAGCCTGAACCTCACGCAGCCAGCGGTGTCGCAACACATCGCCGGGCTGGAGGCGACGATTGGCCGCCGCCTGTTTGTGCGCGAAAGCCAAGGCGTGAGCCCCACGGCGGCGGCCGATGAACTGGCGGCTGACGTGGGCGACAAGCTCGATTCGGCCGAAGCCGCACTGGCGTCGGCCCGCGCGCGCTCGGTGGAGGTGGCGGGCGCGCTGCAAATCGTCGGCCATGTGGACTTCCTGGCCGAGGTGGTGGCGGCAGAACTGGTGCCGCTGCTGGAGGTGGGGGTGCGCGTGCGTTTGCAGTCGGGCGACCGCGACCTTATCCACCAAATGCTGATCGACGGCGACAGCGATCTCGGCATTACCGCCTTCCCCAGCACCGACCCGCGTTTGCGCAGCGACCTGATCCGCACCGAGCGTGTGTTGGCCGTGGCCGCGCCCGCCGTGGCGCAGCGCATCCACCAGGCCAAAGACTTCAAAAGCGCGTTGCTGGCCGAGCCCCTGCTGGCCTACAGCCTGGAGATTCCGCTGATCGACCAATGGCTGGAGAAAAACGCGCTCGGCCCGCTGCAGGTGCCACCGGCCATGATCGGCCAAGACCTGCGCTCGCTGCGCAGCCTGCTGTGCCGGGGCTTTGGCTGGACGGCGCTGCCCGAGTATCTGTGCCGCGACAACCTGGCCAAGGGCGAACTGGTGGAGATCGCCGCGCCAGTGGCCTCCACCACGTTGAGCTACCACCTGGCCTGGACGCCCATTGCGCTGCGCCAGGCCCGCGTGGCGCATGCGCGGCAAACGCTGCTGTGGCGTTTGGCGGGGAGTTTGGAGGGCAAGGGGAACGCTGTCACCGTCACGTCACGAAAGAAGTAGCGTCTTCGCGCTTCGTCTTTCGTAACACGGAAGAACCCCAACGCTGTCCGGGGAACCGTTTTTGTTTGTACCATGGGGTTGTTGTGTGTGACGACGCTGCAAGTGTGGTCGCACGTTTTCAGTGAGGGCCCCTGGGAGCCTGTCAATCAAGCTCCCCCTGGGCACAACAACCGGTGAACCCGGCATCAAGACATGAACCAACTCGACGCGCTCAAGCAATTCACCACCGTGGTGGCCGACACCGGCGACTTCAAGCAGCTAGGGGTCTACAAGCCAACCGACGCCACCACCAACCCCTCGCTCATCCTGAAGGCCGTGCAAAAGGCCGACTACCAGCCGCTGGTGACGGAGACCGTGGCCAAGTACCGTGGCAAGCCGCTGGACGAAGTGGTCGACCACCTGCTGGTGCGCTTTGGCAGCGAAATCCTCTCCATCATTCCTGGCCGTGTGTCCACTGAAGTAGACGCGCGCCTGAGCTTCGACACCGCCGCCACCGTGGCGCGCGGCGAGCGTCTCATCGCCTTGTACAAGGCCGAAGGCATTGGCGCCGAGCGTGTGCTGATCAAAGTAGCTGCCACCTGGGAAGGCATTCGCGCGGCCGAGCAACTCGAGCAACGCGGCATCCGCACCAACCTCACCTTGTTGTTCTCGTTTGCGCAGGCCGTGGCTTGTGGCCAGGCCAAGGTGCAACTGATCTCGCCGTTTGTGGGCCGCATTTACGACTGGTACAAAAAGACCGCCGGTGCCAACTGGGTGGAGGCCGACAACGCCGGCGCCAACGACCCCGGCGTGAAGTCGGTGCGGCAGATCTACAACTACTACAAACACTTCGGCATTGCCACCGAAGTGATGGGCGCAAGCTTCCGCAACGTCGGCCAGATCACCGCCTTGGCCGGTAGCGACCTGCTGACCATCAGCCCCGACCTGCTGGCCAACCTGGCCGATAGCAACGCGCCGCTGCAGCGCGAGCTCGACCCCGTCGCCGCCAAGAGCCTGAAGCTCGACAAGGTGACGTACGACGAAGCTGCCTTCCGCTACGCGCTGAACGAAGACGCCATGGCCACCGAAAAACTGGCCGAAGGCATCCGCGCCTTTGCGGTAGACGCTGGCAAGCTCGACAAACTGTTGCTGGCAGCCTGAGATGACGAGCGCCGCGCCCACTTCTCAAGTGCTTGCCCAACGCCCGCGCTGCGACCAGGTGCCCGCCTGGGGCCAACTGCAAGCGCAGTTTGAGTCCAGCGGCAAAGCCTTCGACATCCGCTCGGCGTTTGCCGCCGACAGCGCGCGTTTCTCCAAGCTCAGCTTTGAAGCACCGCACGTGTTTGCCGACTTGTCGAAGAACCGCATCGACGCGGCCACGCAGACCTTGCTGTTGGCGCTGGCGCAGCAGACCGGCCTGGAGGCAGCGCGCGATGCGATGTTTGCCGGCGACGCCATCAACAGCACCGAGCAACGGGCGGTGATGCATTGGCTGCTGCGCACACCGGCTTCGGCCACACCGCAGTCGGCGTTTGTGGCGTCGGCCTTGAAAGACGTGCACAGCGTGCTCGACGCCATGCTTGCTTATGCCGAAAAAGTGCGCGCTGACGCCGAGATCACCGACGTGGTCAACATCGGCATTGGCGGCTCCGACCTTGGCCCGCAAATGGCGGTGGTAGCACTCGACTCTTTCGCCACGCCCGGCAAACGCTTCCACTTCATCTCCAACGTAGACGGCCATGAAATGGCCGCACTGCTGCCGAAGTTGAAGGCGAAGAACACGCTGTTTTTGGTCGCGTCAAAAACCTTCACCACGGCCGAGACCATGGCCAACGCGCGCTCGGCCAAGGCCTGGTTTGAGCAGCAAGGCGGCACCGATGTGGCGCGCCACTTTGCCGCGCTGACCACCAACGTGGCGGCGGCCAAAGACTTTGGCATCACCACCACCTTCGGTTTCTGGGATTGGGTGGGCGGGCGTTATTCCATGTGGTCGGCCATTGGCCTGCCGCTGGCCATCGCCATTGGCGCGGGCGGCTTCCGCGAGTTCTTGACTGGCGCGCACGCCATGGACGAGCACTTCCGCACCACGCCGCTGGCGCAAAACCTGCCCGTGCAGTTGGGCTTGCTCGACGTCTGGTACCGCAACTTCCACGGCTTTACCAGCCGCAGCATTGCGCCGTACCACAGCGCCTTGCGCCGCCTGCCGGCCTACCTGCAGCAGTTGGAGATGGAAAGCAACGGCAAGCAGGTCGACATCAACGGCCAGCATTTGGCCTACGGCACCTCGCCGGTGTTGTGGGGCGAACCCGGCACCAATGGTCAGCATGCTTATTTTCAAATGCTGCACCAGGGTACCGACGTGGTGCCTCTGGAGTTTGTGGCGGTGAAGAAAGAGCGCCACACGCTGCCCGGCCACCATCCGGCTTTGCTGGCCAACGTGCTGGCGCAAGCGCAGGCGCTGATGGTCGGCAAGACCGACGCTGGCGGCCACCGCAACTTCCCTGGCAACCGCCCGAGCACCTTCTTTGTGCTGGAAGCGTTGACACCCGCCACGCTCGGCGCGTTGATCGCCCTGCAAGAGCACCGCGTGTTTGTCAGCGGTGCCATCTGGGGCATCAACAGCTTTGACCAGTGGGGTGTGGAACTCGGCAAGGTGTTGGCCAAGGACATCGAGCCGCGCCTGCAGTCGGGCGATGTGGCGGGGCTGGATGGCTCTACCGCCGGGCTGTTGGCACGTTTGCGCGGCTAAATCGTTTTTAAGAGCGGTTAAATCTTGCTGAGCCTTGTACAAGCCCGCGCGCTGCATCTGGCCGCGCAGGGCTTGCTGCAGCCGCCCAGCGCCGCCGCCACGTTGGCCGATGTGGCGGCCTGCATTGAGCGCATGGCGCTGCTGCAGATCGACACCATCCACGTGGTGTCGCGCAGCCCTTATCTTGTACTCCACTCGCGTTTGGGCGACTACCCGCGCCAGTGGCTGGAAGACACTTTGGCCAGTGCGCAGGTGTTCGAGACCTGGGCCCACGAAGCCTGCTTCGCGCCCATGGCCGATCTGCATGCGCACCGCGCCTACAACCGCCAAGCCCGCCAGCACTGGGGCATCGCCAAGGCCGAACAAAGCCATTTGGCGCAGCGCCCGCATCTCGATAAATTACTGGAGCATGTGCGGTCGAATGGGCCGGTCAAGTCGTCTGACTTTGAACGGGTGGAAGGTGCGGGCAGCCCCTGGTGGGGCTGGAAGGATGAAAAGCGTTGGCTGGAGGCATTGTTCGCCAAAGGCGAGCTGATGATTGCGCGGCGCGAAAACTTTCACCGCGTCTATGACCTGAGCGAACGCGTGGCACCGCAACTGCTGAACTACAACGCGGCCACCGATTCAACGGTCGAAGCATTGAACAACCATTGGGCCGAGCGCGCCATTGCCGCCCTGGGTGTTACCCAGGCGCGCTGGGTGCACGATTACTTTCGCACCAAGCCGCGCTTCAAAGATGCCGACCTGGATGCGCTGGTCGATGCCGGCACGGTGCTGCGGGTAGCGGTGCAGGGCTGGGACGTGCCGGGTTATGTCCACAGCCGCCATGCCGCGTTGTACCAGCAGGCGCAGGCCGATCAATTGACCGCCACACACACCGCGCTGTTGTCACCCTTCGACCCGGTGGTGTGGGACCGCGAACGTGCGCTGGCACTGTTCGACTTCGACTACCGCCTGGAGTGCTACACCCCCGAAGAAAAGCGCGTGTATGGCTACTTCGTGCTGCCGATTCTGAGCCGAGGCGAACTCATCGGCAGGCTCGACGCCAAGGCCTACCGCGCCGACGGTGTGTTTGAAGTGCGCGCGCTGCATGTGCAGCCTGGCCTGGTGTGGAGCGACGCGCAAATGGCCGACGTGGCCCAGGCCATTCAACGTAGCGCTACCTGGCACGGCACACCCAAGGTGCGCATCACACGCACGCAACCGGCCAAGCTCGCGGCGCCGTTGCGGCGTGCCTTGCGCGCTTTGAAATAAACAGAACCTAAAACGAAAATGAGGAGGAATATATGAACGTGGTATTCGACTTTGGCGCCGTGCTGTTCACCTGGCGCCCCGTAGACATGGTGGCCAAGTGGTTTCCCGAGCGCGCCGACAGCGCTGCGGCTGCTGGTCACCTAGCGCATGAAATGTTTGGCCACGCCGACTGGCTGGCTTTTGACCGTGGCACAGTGTCTTTGCCCGAGGTGATTGACCTGATGGCGGCGCGTTTGACCCTGGATCGCCCCAAGCTCGCGACCTTGATCGAACCCATGGATCTGTTTCTAGAGCCCATGCCGGAATCGGTGGCGATGCTGGCGCGCCTGGTGGCTTTGCGCGAACGCGCAGCGCAAACCGACGACCCGTTGAAGCTCTATTTCCTGTCCAACATGCCCGCGCCTTTCGCGCGTACCCTGGAGCGCCTGCACAGCTTCTTGAGCGATTTCGACGGTGGCATCTTCTCGGGCGACGTGAAGCTCATCAAACCCGAGCCCGCCATCTTCGAGCTGCTGCAAAGCCGCCACGCATTGGAGCCCGCCAAGACCGTGTTCATCGACGACCTGCTGGGCAACGTGCAGGCCGCCCAGGCGCAGGGTTGGCATGGCATCCACTTCAAATCCACCGCGCAGGTCGAGCAGGATTTGAAGGCGTTGGGCCTGGATTTCTAAGCCCGTCGCCCAAGTTCTTAAGCGGGCACAGCCAAGCGGCTGCGCGCCATGCTCACGCACAGCTTGAAGGCTTCGTTCAAGCCTTCAATGCCCGCCACGCCTTTGCCCGCAATGTCGAACGCACTGCCACTGGCCGAGGTGGCCACCGGCACGGGCAGGCCGCCGTGCAGCGTCACGCCGCGCTCAAAGCCCATCAGCTTCATGGCAATCTGGCCTTGGTCGTGGTACATCGACACCACCGCATCCACGTCACCCCGGCGCGCGCCGATGAACACCGTGTCGGGCGAGAACGGGCCGCGTGCATCCACGCCTTCGGCCTGCAGCTTTTGCACGGCCGGGGCAATGATCTCGATCTCTTCCATGCCAATGGAGCCGCCGTCGCCCGCATGCGGGTTCAAGCCCGACACCGCAATGCGCGGCTTGGCCACACCGGCCAGGCGCAAAGCGCGGTCGATGATGCGCACGGCGTCGCACACGCCATCTTGGGTGATCAGGTCGGCTACTTCGCGCACCGGCACGTGGGAGGTGACGCGCGACGTCCACAAGGCGCCGGTGATGTTGAACTCACATACAAAGTCGGTGATGCCAAAACGCTCTTGCATGAAGCGCAGCTCATCCTCTTGCTGCAAGCCGCCCAGGCGCAACGAATGTTTGTTCAGCGGGGCGAACAGCAGGGCATCGACGTGCTCTTGCTTCACCGCCTCTACCGCCAGTTCCAACGCCTGGTAAGAGGCGCGGCCCGAGGCCAGGTTGGAGGTGCCGAGCACGGGAGGCACGCCACGCAGTGTGTCTTGCAACAGCACCGTGGGCTGGCCAGGTTTGAAGTGCACGTCTTCGAGCTTGTGCACCGCCAAGCCGTTGATCTTGTGGCCGGCAATGTGCTCACCGCTGGCCAGCGCTTTGGGGTCGGCGATCAGCAGGATGTCGGCTTGTTGCAGCGTCTCGGGGCGGGCCAGCAGCTTCACGGCCATCTCGGGGCCTACGCCGCTGGGGTCGCCCAAGAGCAGGCAGAGTTTGGGGCGGGGAGCGGTCATGGGTTTCTCTTTCAAAAAAGGTTTATTCAGCTTTGATGTTGGCTTGTTTGACGAGCTTGCCGAAATAGTCGAACTCGTTGCGGTTCATCTCGGCAAACTGATCCATCGTCAACACATTGATCTCCCCGCCCAGGCCTTTGACGCGGGTTTGCACGTCAGGCATTTGCAATGCGGTTTTGAGTTCAGCCGCCAGACGATCCACCGCAGGGCGTGGCGTGCCGGCGGTCACAAACAAGCCGTACCAGGTCGACACATCGGCACCAGTAATGCCTTGTTCGGCCAGTGTGGGCACGTCGGGCAACTCGGCCGAGCGGCGTGGGGATGTGACGGCCAGCGGGCGCAGCTTGCCGGCGCGGATCTGCCCCATGGCGGATGAAGTGCTGTCGAACATCATGTCGACCTCGCCGCTGATGATGTCGATGTGCGCTTGTGAACTGCCCTTGTACGGGATGTGGATGGACTTGGTGTTGGTCGCCAGACCAAAAGCTTCACCGCCGATGTGTTGTGTGCTGCCGATGCCGGACGACGCGTATTTGAAGCCGCCGGGTTTGGCCGCCATGGCCGCGAGCAGGTCTTTGACGTTTTTGTATGGCGCGTTGCTCGACACCACCAGCACGTTGGGCATCACCGCCACCAGGCCCACAGGTTGCAGGTCTTTCAGCGGGTCGTATTTGAGCTTGAGCAAGTGCGGCGCCACGGCCTGGCCAGTGTTGGTGGCCAGCAGCAGAGTGCTGCCATCGGGCGCGGCGCGGGCGGTCAACTCGGCGGCGATGGTGTTGGAGGCACCAGGGCGGTTTTCCACCACCACGGCCTGCTTCAGCGCCGGGGTGAACTTATCGGCCAGCATGCGGGCCAACAGGTCGGTGCCGCCGCCGGGCGAGGCGCCCACCATGATGCGTACCGATTTGTCGCTGGAGGTCTGGGCCATGGTCATGCTGGGTAAGGTGGCCAGGCCGCTGAGGCCGGCGCAAACCAGCGCCGCGTGAATAAGCCGTCGTGGGGTGAGGTTCATCTTTTTGTCTCCGTTTGTTTTGTAGCGCGCCCACCTTCGAGGGTGGGTCGTGGTGGCAGCGTACTAGGTCAACCCATCTATTGCTAATTGAAAGTTTTGAAGATTCCATATACAAAAGGTGATAGCCCGCTTTTGACGGGCCGGAGACCACTGCCCCATGGACTTTGACCCCGCCCACATGGGCTTGCTGCTGCGCCTGCGCACGCGCCAACTGCTGCTGTTGAAGGTGCTAGACCAGCACCGCAACCTGGGCCGCGCCGCCACGGCCATGAACATCAGCCAACCGGCCGCCACCAAGCTGCTGCAGCAGTTGGAAGACGCGGTGAACGCCGAGTTGTTCACGCGCACCGCGCGCGGCATGACACCCACGCTGGTGGGCGAGGCCTTGATTCGCTACGCCCAGCAGGTGCTCACCGACTTCAGCACGCTGCGCGAAGAAATAGGGGCGCTGCAGGGGGGCTTGACCGGCCTGCTGCGCATTGGCAGCGTGCCCGGAGCCGTGCCCGAACTGCTGGCGCCCACGCTGATGGATTACAAGGCGCAGCACCCGCGCGTGGCCGTGTCGGTGTTGGTGGATACCAGTGACGTGATGCTGGCGCAACTGAGCCGTGGGCAGGTGGATTTGATTCTGGGTCGGCTCACCCCCGGCAACGACACCGACACCTACGCCAGCACGCTGCTGCTGGGCGAATCACAAGTGGTGGTGGCGCGTGCCGGTCACCCGTTGTTTGCGCAGCCCGAGGTGCAGTTTGCCGACCTGCAAAACTGGCCGTGGATTCTGCAGCCGCCGGGCTCGCCGCAGCGCGGCCACTTTGAGGCCGCGTTGGGCCGTGCCGGGCTGCATCCGCGTTTGAACATCACCGAGTCGTCGTCCACCATCGTGGCGACGGCGTTGCTGGAGGTGTCGGATATGCTGGCGGTGATGCCGCAATCGTTGGCGGCGCATTACGCGCGGTTGGGTGTGCTGCGCGTCTTGCCGGTAGAGCTACCGGTGCACGTGCCCCCCATCTACCTGGTGACGCGGCGCGACCGGCTGTTGTCGTCGGCCGCGCAAAGTTATGTGCAACTGCTGGAGGCTTGTGGCGAGGCTTATCGGTCGCGCCATTCAGCCCCTGGGGCACCACTGGGCTAGTAACGCGCGGCTGGCCGTGTTGGCCGCCTGCGCGCGGGCCTGTGCATCCAACTGTGGATGGGTGCGGCCCGTGGGTACTTCTACACCCAGCGGAATGTGGCCCGGCAGCGCGTTCAGAAAATCGAGCAAGGGCAAACCGCCTTCGCCCGGAAACAAGCGTCCTTGCCGAGCCTCTTCGGCGAGGCCGGCATCGTCAGCTCCTTGCAGCGGCGCATCGCACAACTGCAGCGAACCCAAGGCGTGTGGCGGCACTTGTGCCAACTGCGCGGGCGTGCCGCCGGAGCGGAACAGATGCAGCACGTCGATCAGCAGTCGACCGTTGCTGCGGCCCGCACGCGTGACCACGTCAAGCGCCTGCTGCAGGTTGCCGATGGTGCGAAAACGCATGAACTCCAGGTCCACGCCCAGGCCGTACGACGCGGCCATGTCGCAGAGCGCGCTGAAGTTGTCGATGAGGCGGGCCGGGTGGGCGTCGTCGCCCGAGACATTGAGCCGCCTTGCGCCCAGCTCGGCGGCCAGCGCCAGGGTGTGTGCGTAGTCGTAGACCTGCACCTCGGGCGTGAGCGGCAGGAACTCGACATCGTGCACCCCCACGCCGGCCTGCGCCATGCGACGGCGCCAGCGCATCACGGTTTCGCGGTCCATCGGGTAGGCCACCGCGCCGGGCACGGCCGGGAGCACACGGATGCCTACGTTTTGATAACCCGCCGCAGCGGCCAGGTCGAACAGCGCGGGCGGCGCCACGTCCAGCACCGTCAGGTGCGCAAGGGATAAAGCGTGCATGGTTTTACTTGTGAAGAATCTGACCGAGAAAATCGCGCAGCCGCTCGTGCCGGGGCGCGGTAAAAAACTCATGGGGCGGCGCCTGCTCGACGATCTCGCCACGGTCCATGAACAACACCCGGTCGGCTACGCTGCGCGCAAAGCCCATTTCATGCGTGACGCACAGCATGGTCATGCCTTCGTTGGCCAGCCCGATCATGGTGTCCAGCACCTCCTTGACCATCTCGGGGTCAAGTGCCGAGGTGGGTTCGTCGAACAGCATGATCTTCGGCGTCATGCACAAGGCGCGCGCAATCGCCACGCGTTGCTGTTGGCCGCCCGAGAGTTGTGCCGGGTATTTCTTGGCGTGCTCGGGGATGTGCACGCGGGTGAGGTATTGCATGGCCGTGGCTTCGGCTTCCGCGCGTTGGGTGCCGCGCACCTTCATGGGCGCCAGCATGCAGTTCTCCAGCACCGTGAGGTGCGGGAATAGGTTGAACGACTGGAACACCATGCCCACCTCGGCACGCACCGCGCTGACGTTTTTGGCGTCGGCCCCGAGGTCGATGCCGTCGACGATGATGCGCCCCTTCTGGTAGGGCTCCAGCCGGTTGATACAGCGGATGGTGGTGGACTTGCCAGACCCCGAAGGGCCGCAGATGACGATGCGTTCACCACGCCGCACGTTGAGCTGGATGTCGGTCAACACCTGCACCGCGCCAAACCATTTGCTCACGCCTTCCATGCGGATGATGCTGTCGCCCGCCGCAGAGGTGGTTGTTGCGGTCATCATTTGGCAACGAAGTTTGGCAGCGCAGCGGCGGTTTCACCGGAGTCGGGCAAGGCCGTGCCAAGCTCCAGCCCGATCCACTTCTTGTACAGCGCACCGAGCTCGCCGTTGGCGCTTTTGCGTGCGATGAAGTTGTTGATGTAGTCCACCCATTCGCGTTCGCCTGGGCGCACCGCCGCGCCCTGGTAGCCGCGCGACACCACCAGCTTCACGTCGAACTTGCCAGTGCCCGCCACCTGGGCGATGGGCCCGAGTTGTGTGGCGGCCGCACCAGCCAGATCCACCTGCCCGGAGAGCAGCGCCTGCACCGCTGCGGCATCGTCGTCAAAACGCTGCACGGTGGCGCCGCTATTGACCTGGGTGACGGCGTTATCTTGCACGCTGCCACGCGGCACGCCGATGCGCAGGCCTTTGAGCTCGGTGTAAGTCTTCATCGTGGGCAGCGTGGTCTTGCCGATCAGCACGGTGTCCAGGTAGGAGTAGGGGCGCGAGAACAGCACCACCTTCTGCCGATCGGCAAGGATGGTGACCACTGCCGCCAGTACGTCGACCTGGCCGGTCAACAAGGCAGCCGTGCGGTTGGCCACGGTGACCGGGGTGAAGTCGGCCCTGACGCCGAGGTCCTTGGCCAGCAGCTCGGCGAACTCGATGTCGTAGCCGGTGAGCTTGCCGTTTTTGTCGCTGAAGCCCCAGGGCACCTGGGCCACCTGGGCACCGAATTTCAAGACGCCGGACTTCTTGATGTCGGCCACTTTCTGCGCCTGCGCCAGGCTGCTGAAGCCGAGAGCCAAGGACATGGCCACCGCGAGGGCGTGGCGGCGGGTAGGAAAGGTGGGGGGCATGGTTTGTCTCCTGGTATGAGGCGGTGTGCCGCCGGTGTTGTCAAACGGATCGGGTGGGGAAGGAACGGATCGGGAAGGAACTAGTGGGGAAAACGAGGCTCAGGTGCGCAGGGCAAAGCGTTGTTCCAGCCGCGCGCTGTAGCGCGACAGCGGGAAACAGATGGCGAAGTAACACGCGCCCACCAGCCCAAAGGCCAGCAGCGGCTTGTAGGTGATGCTGGAGACCAGTTGCCCGGAACGGGACAACTCGACGAAACCGATGATGGCGGCCAGCGAGGTGCCTTTGATCAACTGCACCAGAAAGCCCACCGTGGGTGCGAACGACATGCGCAGCGCCTGTGGCAACACCACATAGCGCAGGCGCGCCCAGTAGCCCAGGCCCAGTGCCTCGGCGGCTTCCACCTGCCCGCGTGGCACGGCCTGGATGCCGCCGCGCCAGATTTCGCCGAGAAACGCGCCGGCATGCAGGGTCAGGCCGACGGCGGCCGCCACCCACACGTTGACCTTCCAGCCCAGCACCGGCAGGCCGTAGAACACCAGGAACAGTTGCAGCAGCATGGGTGTTCCCTGAAAGAAGTCGATGAACACACTGGCGGCCAGACGCAGGCTTTTGACTGGTGCCGTGCGCGCCAGCGCCACGCCCAGGCCCGCCAATCCGCCGCCCGCAAAGGCCAATGCCGACAACGCCAGCGTGGCCCAGAGTCCGCTGGCAATGACCCAGAATTCCGTGAGAGTGAAGTCGCGAATCATGGGGGGCTCACTTGGTGGGGTAGGCGAAGTACATGCGGTCCACCAGCTTGAACACGGTGGCAAACACGCTGGACATGGCCAGGTACAGGAGTGCGGCGACGATGTAGACCTCGAAGCTGCGGAAGGTCATGGAGTCGATGTTCTGCGCCACCGACGTCAGCTCTTCGGCCGAGATCGACGACACGATGCTGGTGGTCAGCAGCAGCATCACAAACTGCCCGGACAGCGCCGGGTAGATGGTGCGCAACGCGGGCTTGAGCGCGATGTGGCAAAAGGTCTGGAACGGGCTCAGCCCCAGCGCCGCGCCCGCCTCGAACTGGCCACGCGGGACGGACTCGATGCCGGTGCGGATGATCTCTGCCGAAAACGCCCCCAGGTTCAGGCTCAGCGCGAGCACCGCCGCCACGCTGGGTGTGAAGCTGATGCCCAGCGACGGCAGGCCGAAGAAGACAAACAACACCTGTACCAGAAATGGTGTGTTGCGGATGATCTCGATGTAGCTATCGGCCAGCCAACGCAGGGGCGTGACGGCGCTGCGTTTGGCCAGCACGGTCAGCAAGCCGAGCAGCAGGCCCAGCACCACCGAGATGGCCGACAGCTGCAGCGTCAACCCGCAGCCGCGCGCAAACTGCTCCCAGTGGGGCAGCAATACCCCGAAATTGAATGTGTAGGTCATGGTGTGCTCTTGTCTCGTGAGCGTTGTTCTTGGAATGCCGGTGGGATGGACGCCTGGGCCTTGGCCCGAAGTGGAGGCTTACATCGGCAGCACCACCGGGCGTTGCGACTCGGCCGCTTCGCCCACGGCCAGCGTGGCTTGCAGCGTGCGCAAGCCGTCCAGGGCGGAACAAACGGCGTCTTCCTTGCCGGCGACGAGCGCTGCAAAGTGGCGCAACTGCTCGGCATAGGGGCAGCCGGTGTGCACGGCGGTGCGCTCCATCGTGAGCGGGTCGTGCCAACCCTCTGCGGCGCCCTGGTCCTGCCGGTAGCGCCACAGCTCCAGGCGTGGCAAGGTCAGCGAACCTTCGGTGCCGGAGTAGAAATGGGCGTTCACGTCCTGGCGCGGAAAACGTTCGGCTTCACCGGCGCTGAGGTCCCAGTTCCAGGGGGCGACGGTGCTGTCCGACACCGTGACCGTGCCCAGCGCGCCGTTGCGAAAGCGCAGCACCAACGCCGCCGTGTCTTCCACCTCGAAGTGGCGTACCTGGCTGGATGCCATCGCCTGCACACTTTCGATTTCGCCGTAGAGGTGGCGCATCAGATCGATGTCGTGGATCAGGTTGATCAGGATAGGGCCGCCGCCGTGCTTTTGCCGCCAGGTGGTGTTGAAGTAGTCGTGCGGCTTGAGCCAGGTGCTCATCACGGTGGCGCTGACCGGGCGGCCCAGCGCGCCGCTGGCGACGATGGCCTTGGCCTTGCGCATGATCGGGTTGTGGCGGCGTTGGTGGCCCACCAGCACGGGCAGGCCGGTGGCGCGCGAGGCGTCGCAGATGCGCTGGGCATCTTCCAGCGTATCGGCAATGGGCTTTTCCACCAGCACAGCGGCGCCGTGCGCCAGGCAGTCGATGGTGATCTGCGCGTGTGTGGTGTTGGGCGTGGCCACCACCACACCCTTGGGGTTCAGCTCCTGCAACATCTGGCGGTAGTCGGCAAAGCAGGGCAGGCCGAGGGGGCGAGCCATTTCGGCCGCAGCAGGGGTGGGGTCGGCGATGGCCACCAATTCGACGCTGGTGCTGGCCAGTGCTTTTTCGATGTGGGTCTTGCCGATGAGGCCGGCGCCGATGACGGCGATGGGAAGTTTGCGCATGGGATGGATCTGGATGATGGTGTGTTTTGAGGGACTGTTTTCGAATCTGGGCGCATTGTTTGTGACAACGAAAACATCATCAATCCGCTTTTTGTTGCGTCGTTATCAACGATCTGTTGATAATTGGGCGATGGATTTAAAAGACTTGGAAGTGTTTTGTGAGGTGGCGCGGCGCTCCAGCTTTGCGGCGGCTTCGCTCGAGATCGGCACCACGCCGGCGCACATCAGCAAGCGCATCGCCATCCTGGAGACGCAGTTGGGCGTGCGCCTGTTCCACCGCACCACGCGGCGCGTGGTGGTCACCGAAGACGGTGAGCGCGCGTTCCAGTGGGCGCAGCGCATCCTGGACGATGCCAACGCCATGGCCGAGGCTTTCAGCAGTGCGCAGAAGGAGCCTTCAGGGCAGTTGCGCATCGCTACCAGCCAGCGGCTCGGGCGCGAACATGTGGCGCCGATACTGTCTGCGCTGGGGCGGCGTTATCCGCGCGTGGAGGTCTGGCACGAGCTGCTGGACCGGCGCGTGGATCTGATCGGTGAGAACTTCGATATCGACATCCGCATCGGCGACCCCAACCAGCCGCAGCTCATCGCCCAGCGCATGGTGCAGAGCCGGCGTGTGTTGTGTGCTGCGCCCGAATACCTGGCGCAGCACGGCGCGCCGAAGTCGGTGGCGGAACTGGCCGAACACGAATGCCTGCTGTACCGCGAGCGCGACCAGCCTTTTGGCACTTGGCGCCTGTCCGGGCCGGGCGGCATCGAGACCGTGAAGGTGACCGCGCGCTTCAGCTCCAACCACAGCGACGTGGTGCGCGGCTGGGGGCTGGACGGCAAGGGGATTTGCCTGCTCTCTGTGTGGGACATTGCACAACCGCTGCTCGACGGGCGGCTATTGCGTGTGCTGCCCGCGCACGACGAGTCGGCCGATGTTTGGGCGGTCACCAGCACCCGCTCCAGTGGCTCAGCGAAGGTACGGGTGTGCCTGGAGTTCCTGAAGCGGGAACTGGTGTCGGGCCCGCACGCGCTGAACGTCAACGTGGGTTGAGGAAGCGGCGCCACCCGCTAACGCGCGGCCTCAGACGGGGGCGGTGCTGCGCGCTTCTTGCAGCAACTGCTGGATGACTTGCTCGCCCTTGTCGTAGGCGCCTTCGCCAAAGTGGTGGTAACGGATCTGGCCCTTGGCATCCACAAAGTACATGGCCGGCCAGTACTGGTTGTTGAACGACCGCCACACGGCAAAGTTGTTGTCGATGGCGACGGGGTAGGGCACGTTCTGGTCGGCGATGGCGGTCTTCAAGTTGTTGAGGTTCTTCTCGTACGCGAACTCGGGCGCGTGCACGCCAATCACCACCAGGCCTTGGTCTTTGTACTTCTGGTGCCAGGCGCGCACATAGGGCAGCACGTTTTTGCAGTTGTAGCAGGAGTAAGTCCAGAACTCGATCAACACCACCTTGCCGCGCAGGTCGGCGGCCTTGAGTTCGGGTGAATTCAGCCAACCGGTGAGGCCGTTGAGGGGTGGCATGGCTCCTTCCACGGGCAACTGCAGCTTGGGCGCGGTTTGCACTTTCACGATGGGCGAAGCTTGGCTCACTGGGGTGAGGGGCTGGCTGCGAAACTGCTGCAGCAGGCGTTGTTCAATCGGGCTGTTGCCACTCGGCAGTTGCGCCAGTGCGCCGGTATCAAAACCCAACGCAATCGCGCCCACACTGGCCAGCACTGCAGCTCCCAGGCCTTTGCGCAGCCAGTGGGTGGCACGCGCCGAGCGTTGCAGCGCTTTGAAAAACTTGCCGCCCACCAGCAGCACCAGGCCAAGCCCGGTGGCACCGCCCACGGCGTAGAAGAAGAGCAGGGTAGAGGTTTGCATGTTCGGTCCTTGAGTGGCGGCGCTGGTCAAGATCAGGCCCAGGATGGGGCCAGCGCACGGTGCCCAGAGCAGCCCGGTGGCCACGCCGAGCAGAAATGATGAGACAGGTTGCGGGCGCGGGCTGGTGGTGGTGGGCTGCGGCAGCGCGCCGATGAGGCGGTTGCCCAGTTGCGTCCACGGAGCCATTAACCGGTCGGCCCACTGTGGGGCCAGCAGGCTCAGCCCAACCAAGGTCAACACGCCCAGCGCGATCCAGCGGCCGTAGATGTTGAGTTGCACGGCCCAGGTGCCGGCCACCGCGCCGAGTGACGCCACAACGGCGAAGGTTACGGCCAACCCGGTCAGCAGTGGCAGGCTGCTGCGCGTAAACGGTTGGTTGGCACGCGCAAAGATGAACGGCAGCACCGGCAAGATGCAAGGCGACAGGATGGTCAGCACACCACCCAGGAAGGCCAGGCCTGGCAGGACTGTGTTCATGTTTGCGCGGGGTTTCCGGTTGACGCTGGATGGTCAGTTCTTCATCGCATCGGGCTTCATGGCGTCGGCCTTCATGCCGTCTTTGGCTATGGCGTTTTTATGCATCGGCTTGGCCTTCATGGACTTGGCTTTTTTGTCCATGGCCTTGGTGTCGTGCATGGTGTCCATCTTTTGGTCGGCCATGGCATCTTTGGCCATGGCGTCGGGTTTCATTTCGTCTGCCGCGTAGGCGCTGGCAAAGCCGAGCGAGAGGGTGGCGGCGATCAGGGTGGCGGTGAATGTGCGCATAGATGTCTTTCGTGAAATGAGGTCAAGGGGTCAAAAAGCGTGGGGCTTGCTTGCCCACGGCCTCATTCTTCTGCCGCGCCCATGGCCGAATCATCACCAAATGTTCAATTAATCGTGATAACTCTCTAGCGTCGATTGCGACACAATCGCGCTCATGGATGCCGCCAAAAGAGTACTCATCGTCGAAGACGACGCGCACATTGCTGAGTTGCTACGGCTGCATTTGGCGGACGAAGGTTATGCCGTCACCCACGCGGCAGACGGCGACCAAGGCATTGTGGAACTGGAGCGCGGTCACTGGGATGCGCTGATCCTCGACTTGATGCTGCCCGGCGTAGACGGCCTGGAAATCTGCCGCCGCGCACGCACCATGGCGCGGTACACCCCCATCATCATCACCAGCGCACGCGCCAGCGAAGTGCACCGCATCCTGGGGCTGGAGATTGGCGCGGACGACTATTTGGCCAAGCCTTTTTCAGTGCTCGAATTGGTGGCGCGGGTGCGGGCTTTGCTGCGCCGTACCGATGCGCTGGCACGCAATGCACGGCTCGACTCGGGCCATTTGGAAGTGGCGGGTTTGCGCATCGACCCGATTGCGCGCGAAGTGGCGGTAGATGGCTCGCCGATTGAACTCACGCCGCGCGAGTTTGATTTGTTGTACTTTTTTGCGCGCCACCCAGGGCGCGTGTTTTCGCGCCTGGAGCTGCTGAACCAGGTGTGGGGTTACCAGCACGATGGTTACGAACACACCGTCAACACCCATATCAACCGCCTGCGCATCAAGATCGAACCACAGCCCGCCACGCCTCAGCGCCTGCTGACGGTATGGGGCCGTGGCTACAAGCTGGTGGTGCCCGGTGCCGATGCAGCGGGAGGGGCAGCGCGATGAAACGGCTGACGCTCTCATGGCGTTTGTCACTGGTGTTTGCCGTGTTGCTGCTGGTGTGCTGTGGCTTGTTTGCGTGGGTGCAAATGCGCGCCACCGAGCGGCACGAGCAAGAGGTCACCCAGCGTTTGTCCGCTGGCTTGGCGGCGCATATTGCAGGCAATGCCGAACTGATGGCGCCGTCAAAAGGCTGGAACCAAGAGGCGTTGCGCACGCTGTTCGACCAGTTGATGGCGGTGAATCCTAACGTCGAGGTTTACGTGCTTTCACCAGACGGCCACATCGCCGCACAAGCCGCCCCCCCAGGGCACATGAAACGCGACCGCGTGGATTTGGCGCCCGTTCGCCAATTCTTGAGCGGCGCCATGTTGCCCATTTTGGGTGACGACCCGCGCAGTGCCGATGCACGCAAGGTGTTCAGTGCGGCGCCGGTGCAAGTCAATGGCCGCGACGTGGGTTACGTCTACGTGGTGCTGGCGGGTGAAGACCGGGATGCCGTGGCCGCCAATGTGGCGGGCGGCGTCGTGCGGCGCACCATGTTGCTCTCGATGCTGCTGGTGGCAGCGTTTGGCTTGATCACCGGCTTGGTGGCTTTTCGCTTGTTCACCAAACCGCTGCGCCGCTTGACCACCGAGGTGCGCCGTTTTGAGGCTGGTGGCATGGCTTCGCTCGATGAAGATTTGCCAGACTTTGCAGCCAGAAGCGGCGACGCAGAAGACATTGCCACGCTGCGCCAGGCCTTCAGGCAAATGCGCCAACGCATCGCCCACCAATGGCGCGAGCTGACGCAGCAAGACCAGCAGCGCCGCGAGTTGTTTGCCAACCTGTCGCACGACTTGCGCACACCGTTGACCTCGCTGCATGGCTACCTGGAAACGCTGCAACTCAAGGCCGAAACCCTGAACCTTGACGAGCGCCGCCGCTACCTGGGCAACGCACTCGACCAAAGCCGCAAGGTCGGCCGCTTGGCGCAAGAAATGTTTGAGCTGGCACGGCTGGAATACGGCGTGGTGCAGCCCGAGAAAGAACACTTTCCGCTCAGCGACGTGGTGCAAGACGTGCTGCAAAAGTTTGCGCTCGCCGCCGAGTCGCGCCGCCAGATGTTAGTGGCCGACTTGGCTCCTGACTTGCCTTTGGTGTTGGCCGACCTGGGCATGATCGAACGCGTATTGACCAACCTGTTGGACAACGCCATTCGCCACACCCCCCAGGGCAGCCAGATCACCGTGCAGCTACGCGCCAAAGGCGGGCGTGTGCAAGTGGAGGTGAGCGACAGCGGCCCGGGTATTCCGCCCGAACTGCAGAAGGCCTTGTTTGTGCGGCCGTTGCTGGGCGCGACATCGCGTGGCGGTGGTAGCAACGGTGGTGGTGGCTTCGGCCTGATGATCGTGCAGCGCATTTTGCAGTTGCACGACAGCCAGATCCAATTGCTGCAACGCCCCGACAAGGGGGCCGTGTTCAGTTTTGAGCTACCTGCCTAGCGTTGCCTTTAAGTAGTGAATTGGATGTTGGCGCTCTTCACGATTTGGGTGACCTTGTCATAAGCGCCGCGCATCGTGTCGGCAAATGCTTGCGGTGTACTGCCTGAAGCTGCGAGGCCAGCCGCTTCCAACTGCTGGCGCACCGCAGGCTGGTTGGCGATGCGTTGCAACTCGGTGCTGACGCGCTGAATGGCCGACGTCGGCGACCCCGTGGGCATGAGGTAGCCCCAGAAGTTGGTGAAGTGAAACCCCGGAATGCCCGACTCTGCGATGGTCGGCACCTCGGGCATGGCCGCCACGCGGTCGCCCGTGGTGGCCAGCGCACGGATCTTGCCAGCTTTGGCTTGCGCAAAGGCTGCGCCATCGATCATCACGTCAATGTGGCCGCCCAGCAGGTCGGTCACGGCGGGCGCTCCGCCGCGATAGGGCACGTGCACCACGTCAATGCCGGCCATGTTCTTGATCATCTCCAACACCAGATGGCCGATAGACCCAGCGCCCGAGGTACCGCATTTGTATTTGCCAGGGTTGGCTTTGGCCAGCGCCAGAAAGTCCTTGAAGTTGCTGACCGGCAGGTCGTTGCGCGCGGTGACGATGACGGAGACGGTGGCAATCATCGACACCGGCACAAAATCTTTTGCAGGGTCGTACGGCAGATCGGCGCGTGCCACGCGGTTGATGCACAGCGTGCCCAGGTCGCCTACCACCAGGTTGTATCCGTCGGGGGCGCTGCGTGCGCCCGCCGTAGCGCCAATCGCCCCAGCGGCGCCGCCCCGGTTGTCCACCACCACCGCTTGGCCCAGGGCTTCGGCCAGCGGGGTGGAGAAGACCCGCGCCACCACGTCGGTATTGCCGCCGGGCGGGTAGGGCACGATGAGCTTCAGCGGCTTGCTGGGGTAAGCGGCCTGGGCCCGCGCTGGCGACAACAGCCAGGGCGTGGCGAGGCCAGCGGCCAAGGTGTTGCCGAGGAGCCGACGGCGTGTGAGCGAGAAATGGGTAGTGGTGTGCGATGGCATGTGTGTCTCCAATATCGTTATTTTTCAGACGGGGCTTCGTCAGGCTGGGCGTATCGCGGTGCGGTCCGGGTGGTCTACCGGTGGCTGCGGGTACTGCACGCCGCGTTGGCCCGACAGTGCGCGGTCGGGCTTGAACACGAGTTGGCCTGGGTCATAACCCACCAGCTTGCCGCTGTGCACCCACTCCAGATCGCTGCCGTACAGCTCTGCGATCAGGGCTTCTTCCAGGCGACGACGAACGGAGGCGGCGCCTGCCTCAGCGGACAGATCGTGCAACTCCTGCGGGTCGTTGGCCAGATCAAACAACTGCACCACGTTGCGTGCCGGGTACCAGATGAGTTTGTGGCGACCGTCGTGCAGCATGCGGCTGGCGTTGTGTTTTTCGCCGCATTCGCCGTAGAGCGTGTCGCGGCGTTTGTCGCCCACCATGGACAAGCCCTCGACCGAGTCGGGCACCGGAATGCCCGCCAGATCCAGCAGTGTGGGCATCACATCTTGCAGCCCGACCAGGCGATGGTCCACGCCACCTTGCGGCAGGCGTTTGCAACCGGTTGTGCCCACCACAATCATCGGCACCTGGGCCGATGCTTCATAGAACAGGCGCTTGGCCCATAGGCCGTGGTTGCCCAGCATGTCGCCGTGGTCGCAGGTGAGCAGGATGATGGTGTCGTCGAGCAGGCCTTCTTCGCGCAGCGTGCCGATGAGGATGCGAATTTGGTGGTCGATGTGTGTGCACAGCGCGTAGTAGGCGCGGCGCAGCGCGCGGTGTGTGGCGTCGGTGTGTTGTGCGGGCCAGTAGTTGTGGATGACATGCAGGGCACTGGGCAAGGCGGCCACGTCGCGAGACCAGTCACCGTGCACGGGCAGGTCGATGCCGCTGTCGCCAAACATGTCGCGGTACAGGTCTAGGTAGGGCGTGATGGGCACCAGCGGCGGATGCGGGTGGTTGTACGACACATGCCAGAACGCCGGCCGCGTCGGGTCGCGGCGCTTCATTGCGCGCGCGGCTTCGCGGGTGATCCAGTTGGTGACGTGCAGCGACTCGTCCAGGTGCCAGGGGCGGTGCTGGTAGTCGTTGTTGGCCATACCGTGCATGAACTGCTGGCCGGCCAGGCCTCGGTCGGCCATGAAGAGTTCGTGGTCGTCCACCGCGCCCAGGCCCGGGCGGCCTTCTTCGGCCAACAACGCATCGTCAAAGCCGATGCGGTCGCGCTGCGGGAACACATGCAGCTTGCCGATGGCCTGGGCCTGGTAGCCGGCATCGCGAAAGCACTGAGCGAGCAGTGGCTTTTGCGGCATGGGCTCAGCGGGCAGGAACGAACGGTCGCCATGGCCGCGTGGCGACAGGCCCGTCATCACGCTGCGCCGCGCCGGGATGCAGATGGGTGATTCGCTATAGGCGCGGGGAAAGCGTGTCCCCAGCCGCGCCAACTGATCAATGGTGGGCGTTTGGATGACCGGGTGCCCGGCATGGCCGAGCATCGGGCCAGCCCATTGGTCCACCATCAAAAACAGGACGTTGGGGCGTTTATCGCTTGTGGGGGCGTTCAAGGTGTTTGTCTCCAGCTATTCGAGCGGCGAACGGTTGCGCGGCTCGTGGTTACTGTGCAGTCTAGGCAGCGGACGACTGGCGTGGAATGGTTATGCTTGGCATATGTGTTATGCCTTGGGTGTTATGTCATGAAGGAACCGAGTCTCGACCACTGGCGGCTTTTTGTGCAGATTGCCGACCACGGCAGCCTGACCTTGGCTGCTGCCGCACGCGATGTGGCCCAGCCGGCGCTGAGCCGGCAATTGGCCGCCATTGAACGCAGTTGTGGAGGCCGCTTATTTGAACGCGGTGCACGTGGCCTGCGGTTGAATGCAGCGGGGCAGCGCCTGTATCCGCGCGTGGTGGCCTGGCTGGCGCAAGCCGACGACATGGTGGCCGATGCGCGCGGCGACTTGCGCACGCCTGCGGGTGTGGTGCGCCTGGGGTTGTTGGCGTCTTTTGATCCCGACTTGGTGAGCAGCGTGTTTCGCGAGGTGCGCGAGCGCTTTCCCAACATCACCTTGCGCATTGCCGCCGGCCTGAGCGGCTGGCTGGCCGACAGCGTGCACAGCGGCGCGCTCGATCTGGCGCTGCTGTCAACCAACAGCCGCGAGCAGCACAACCAGGAGATCCCCATTGGCTCCATCGCCCACAAGCTGGTGGGGCCGGTGGGTGATGCATTGACGTGGGCTGAGTCCGTGCCATTCACCAGCTTGAATGGCTTGCCCCTGGTGGTGCCGGGCCGACCCTACACCTTCCACAACCTGCTGGAGCACTGGGCCGCACGCAAAGGCATACGTTTGAACGTGGTGGCCGAATGCGATTCGCTGCACCTGCAAAAGCACCTGGTGGCCACCTCGGGCGTCTACGCCATCATGGCCAGCGGCGCCGTACGCGAAGACGCCGCCGCCGGCCGCCTACAGGCCGCGCGCGTGATCTCGCCCGAGCTGAACCGCAACATCGTGCTGCGCGTGTCCGCTACGCGGCCGCCTACACCGGCGTGTAAGGAGGTACTGCGCATCGTCGAACGCACAGCGATCGCCGCCATCCAATTCGCAAACCCAACCTAACCAACGGATCCCCCAAAAGAAAAACCCGCCGAGCTTGCGCCCGGCGGGTTTTTCTTTCAGATCGACAGCTTCGCTCAGTGCGCCCCCTTGAGCCGGGGGTATCGCGGATCCGGCTTCGCCGGTCCGCAGATGTCGCCCCCTGCAAGGGGGTGGGCGCTACACGAAGTGAGCAACCTGGGGGTGAGCCAATTACATGCCCATGCCGCCCATGCCACCCATGCCGCCCATGTCAGGCATGCCGCCGCCGGCAGGAGCGTCGTCCTTTGGCGCTTCTGCAACCATGGCTTCGGTCGTCAACAGCAAGGAAGCAACGGAAGCTGCGTTTTGCAGAGCAGTGCGGGTCACCTTGGTTGGGTCCAGAATGCCCAGTTCCAGCATGTCGCCGTAGCTGTCGTTGGCAGCGTTGAAGCCGAAGTTGCCCTTGCCGGCCAACACAGCGTTCACCACCACAGAAGCTTCGCCACCGGCGTTGTTGACGATCTCGCGCAGAGGCGCTTCGATAGCCTTCAACACCAGCTTGATGCCGGCTTCTTGGTCAGCGTTGTCACCCTTGACGCGGTCGCCAACAGCTTGCTTGGCGCGCAACAGAGCAACGCCGCCGCCAGCCACAACGCCTTCTTCCACAGCAGCGCGGGTAGCGTGCAGTGCATCTTCAACGCGGGCCTTCTTTTCCTTCATTTCGACTTCGGTGGCAGCGCCAACCTTGATCACGGCAACACCGCCGGCCAGCTTGGCCACGCGTTCTTGCAGCTTTTCGCGGTCGTAGTCGCTGGTCGCTTCTTCGATTTGCACGCGCACTTGCTTGACGCGGGCTTCGATGTCAGCAGCGGCGCCGGAGCCGTCGATGATGATGGTGTTTTCCTTGCCCACTTCGATGCGCTTGGCTTGGCCCAGATCGGCCAGCGTCACTTTTTCGAGGGTCAAACCGATTTCTTCTGCGATGACCTTGCCGCCCGTCAGGATGGCGATGTCTTCCAGCATGGCCTTGCGGCGATCGCCGAAGCCAGGAGCCTTCACAGCCACAACCTTCAAGATGCCACGGATCGTGTTCACGACCAAAGTAGCCAGGGCTTCGCCTTCGACTTCTTCAGCAATGATCAGCAGAGGACGGCCAGCCTTGGCGACTTGTTCCAGGGTAGGCAACAGGTCACGGATGTTGCTGATCTTCTTGTCGAACAGCAGCACGAAGGGGTTGTCCAGAATGGCGGATTGCTTTTCTGGGTTGTTGATGAAGTAGGGCGACAGGTAGCCGCGGTCAAACTGCATGCCTTCGACGACGTCGAGTTCGGATTCCAGCGACTTGCCGTCTTCAACGGTGATCACGCCTTCTTTGCCAACCTTGTCCATGGCGTCAGCGATCAGCTTGCCGATGGTTTCGTCGCTGTTAGCCGAGATCGAGCCAACTTGAGCGATTTCCTTGGAGGTGGTGGTGGGCTTGGAAGCCTTCTTCAGCTCTTCAACCAGGGCCGTCACAGCCTTGTCGATACCGCGCTTCAGATCCATTGGGTTGATGCCAGCGGCAACGTACTTGAAGCCTTCGCGCACGATGGCTTGGGCCAGCACGGTTGCGGTCGTGGTGCCGTCACCAGCGTTGTCGCTGGTCTTGGAGGCCACTTCCTTCACGAGCTGGGCGCCCATGTTTTGCAGCTTGTCCTTGAGTTCGATTTCCTTGGCGACGGAAACACCGTCCTTGGTCACCGTAGGGGCGCCGAACGAACGTTCCAGAACCACGTTGCGACCCTTAGGGCCCAGGGTCACTTTAACGGCGTTAGCCAGAATGTTCACGCCTTCGATCATGCGTGCGCGGGCTTCACCGCCGAAGACTACGTCTTTTGCTGCCATGTTGAATTCTCCAGAAATCTAAAAAATGGGGATGAGGGTTTTTTCTACGACCGGGGCTTTGCCCCTTAACTTCGCACTGGCGAAGTGAGCCTTCGACGAAAGTAAGTCGCCTTTGGCGTCTTACTTCTCGACGACTGCGAACAGGTCGTCTTCCTTCATGACGAGCAACTCGTCGCCGGCAACCTTGACGGTTTGGCCGCTGTACTTGCCGAACAGGACGCGGTCGCCAACCTTGACGGTCAGTGCGGCCAGTTCGCCCTTGTCGTTACGCTTGCCTGGGCCGACGGCCAGAACTTCACCTTGATCAGGCTTTTCAGCAGCTGCGTCAGGGATCACGATGCCAGAGGCGGTCTTGGTTTCGCTGTCAATACGCTTGACGATCACGCGATCTGCCAAAGGACGAAGGTTCATTGCATCTCCTAGATTACAAACAAAGGTTAAACATCTATCAGCCCAGCAGGTTGCTGGGCTGGCAAATTTGGTGCGGTCGCGATGTTAGCACTCCTATCGCACGAGTGCTAATAATGGACGCGAATTTGGGGATTTCAAGGTGCCGAGACTTAAAAAAGAACTGAAAATCCAGAAGGTTCCAGTGTCTTAATCACATCAACTCAGAAAGAACAGAATGAGTGCGCGAAGAAGAAAACATGCCATTGCGATGCACATGTACCTGCGGATTTACGGCCCCCTATCCTGGAAGGAGTGGGACGCGCTGGAGGCTGCTGCAACCCCTATCGTCGGCTAAGTCTGTGACGAATAGGTGACGGTGATGTGGCGTGCGACGCTGCCTAGCGCTCAGCCTCAGCGCTTGGCCGCCGCCGCCGTGCAGGCTGCGGTGATGATGCGTTTGGTGGGGTTGGGCGTGACGTCGCGGAACTCCATCCAGCGCGGAGTGCCGGTGGTGTAGTCGACAGTTTTGCTGGGCTCGCCCTGCCAGCGGGGCAGGTCGTGGTAGGTCAGCTGCAGGTAACGCGCCTTGTGTTTCTCGCAATCGAACACCACGGCTGAGGTGTACGAGCGGTAGGGCACGCCGTCCCAACTGGTGCGCAATGTGGAGCGGCTGACCCGCACGCGTTTTGTGCGGGGCTTGCCTTCGATGTCGATGGGATCCACCTGAATGGTGTTGACGTCGGGTTCGTCCGGGTCGCCCATGATGGTGAACCAGATGGGCGCAGGCAAGGGCGCGGGGGAAGTCGCCGGTGCCGGGCTTTGCGCCAGGGCACCATTTAATCCGCACCACACCAGGGATGCGACGAGCACAGTTTTTCGCAAGTTCATGAAGCGGTTGGTTAAAGCATTCCGTGCCGAACGACCGTTTGCATATCGTCAACCTGCTGCAGGGCAGCGCAAACAAATCGGCCCGTGACGTCAGCAGTTTGCAACGTGACGGGCCTCTATTGTAGGGTGAATCAGCGCAAGATGCTACTTTTTAGATAGCAAGAGGCGCTTCTGCGCGTGCGCTCGTTGCAAACTGGTTCTGGGGTATCTGCAGGCCCAAGGTGTCGCGCAGTGTGGTGCCCGGGTAGGCCGTGCGAAACGCGCCGCGCTGCTGCAGCACTGGCACCACCTTTTCCAGGAAGTCGTTGGCGCCCAGCGGCATGATGGCCGGCAGTACGACAAAGCCGTCGCAGGCGCGGGCTTCATGCCAGGTGATGAGTTGGTCGGCCACCTCTTCGGCGGTGCCGATGGGCGCGAAGAACGACAGGCTCTGGGCATACCAAACGCTCAACTGAGCCAAGGTGAGCTTTTCGTCCAGCGCCTTTTGGAGCACGGCTTGAAAGCGCCCCTTGCTGCCAGTGATGCGAGCGGCTATGTCGGGCACCGGGGCGTGTAATTCGTACTGCGCCAGATCGTGGTTCATGCTGGCCGACATGAAGGTCAGCGCGGCCTGGGGCAACACCTTTTCATTCAGCTCGCGCTGCAAGTCCAGCGCGTCTTGCCGCGTCTGGCCCACGATCGGCACGATGCCGGGCAACACCTTCAGGCTGTTGGCACTACGGCTTACGGTTTCCAGTTGCTGTTTGAAGCGCGCGTAGAAGTCGCGCGCTTTCTCCAGCGTGGGTTGCACTGCAAAAATGACTTCAGCTTGCTCCAACGCCGTGCGTTCAAAGTTGCTCGACACGCCGGCTTGGATCTGCACCGGGTGCCCTTGGGGTGGACGCGGCACGTTCAGCGGGCCACGCACCTTGAACCAGGCGCCGTCGTGGTCGACGCGGTGCACTTTGCTGGCATCGCCGTAAATGCCATTGGCCTGGTCGCGTATCAGCCAGTTGTCTTCCCAGCTGTCCCACAGCTTCTTTATCAGGGCGACAAACTCTTGCGCCTTGTCATAGCGCGGGTCGTGGCCCAGGTGTTCGGGCTGGCCGTAGTTGCGTGCCTCGCCGTCGCTGACCGAGGTCACCACGTTCCAGCCCACGCGCCCGCCGCTCAGGTGGTCGATGGTGGCCAGCATGCGGGCCGTGGTGTAGGGCTGGCTGTAGGTGGCCGACACCGTGGCGGCCAAGCCGATCTGCGAGGTGGCGCCCACCAGGGACGCCATCACGCTCAAGGGCTCTGCATGCTGTGGCAGCGCGCGCGAGCTGACGGTGGCGGCAAAGTCGCCGCCGTAGACGTCGTCCACCGACAGTTTGTCGGCCAGAAAAATCATGTCGAGACAGGCGCGCTCAGCCTTCTGCGACATGTCTTTGTAGAAGCGCCAGTCCAGTGGCGTGGTGGTGCCGGCCAGCGGGTGGCGCCAGGCGCCAAGCTGGCTACCCACCTCGCTCAGGTACAGCGCCAAGTGCATTTGTCTGGGCATCTGGCGGGCAGGGCTGCTGTGGCCTGCGCTCATGGGTTGAACGAGGCGTCGATCAACTGGCTGGCTTCGAGCCGCTTGGGGATCAGGCCAGAGGTGGCGTACAGGTCGATGGTGGCCTGTTGCAGGTGCAGAATGTGTTCGTTGATCTTCAGGGGCGCGTGGCCTTCGCGGCGCTGCTTGGCCAGGGCCACGTCTTCAGGAATGCCCACCAGTTTGGCGATCAGCTTGGAGTAGGGCTCCGCATTGGTTTGGCCCCAGCTACGCGCTTTGGCGTTGCGCGCAACAAAGTCTTTCAGCGCGTCTTTCTTGGACTTGATGGCCTTGTCAGAAGCGACGAAGTACGACACGGCCGGGTAGCTTTTGCCATCCACCAAAATGCGGGCGCCCGACTTCAGCGTGGCAAACGACACATAAGGTTCCCAGGTCACCACCGCGTCGACCGAGCCTTGCGTCAGCGCCAGCGTGGCTTCAGACGGCGCCAGAAAAGCTAGGGTGACGGCATCTGGCGTGAGCCCGGCCTTGGTCAGCACCTGCAGCAGCAGGTTGTGGCCGGACGAGCCTTTGACCACGGCAATTCGCTTGCCCTTCAGGTCGGCAATGGTTTTGTACGACGAGGCGTTGGTCACGATGATGGCGTTGCCTTCATAAGACGTGGCAAAAATCGCCTTGGCTTGCAGGCCTGCTGCCGCGGCGAAGGTCAGCGGGGCGTCGCCCACCGAGCCCGCATCAATCGCATCGGCGCGCAGGGCTTCCAGCAGAGGGGCCGCATTCGGGAACTCGCTCCATTCCACGGTGTAGGGCAGGTTTTGCAGCACGCCTGCCGCTTCCATCACGGCGCGGGCATTGCCGCGTTGGTCGCCCACACGCAGGGTGACGGTTTGTGCCATGGCCGAAGTAGCCGCGGTGACGAGCAGAGCCAGGCCGAATGCACGGGCCTTGAGAGAAGAAAAATGCAACATGGATGGTGTCGAGCAGTGGAGTCAGCGGGTGGCCGCCAACCGATGTGGAACGCCCCGTGTGCCAGCGCGAAGCCAGCCGCAGTGGGCGGTTTGCTTGGCAAAAAAGAGCAGAGAGCTTTGGATTAGGCCGCTGCTGCGCCTCTGCGGGCAACGAATGCTTGCGCCTATCGATATGCGTTTTTCGTCAAACAGGTCAGCAGAAGTGCGTTGGGCGGCGAGCTGCATGCTCATTTGTCCTACAGCGCAATGCGCCGCTGATACCTGCGATCGAAGGTCCGCATAGAGATACTGATTTCACGACCCACCTGGCTTTCAATGGTTTTGAAAAGGGGTATGCCATGTTCGCTGACGCTGTACACGACCGATTGGTTCGCACACTTCCCCCCGTAGAGGCCCACAGAGAACTGGTGATGCCTTTCACGCAGGGGCTGGAGGGCCATGCAAGCCTTCATGAAAAGGCTACCCGTCACGAAGTGGCGCGGCGCATTGCGCAGATCAAAGGTGGCCAGTTTTCAGAAGAAATTCCTGTCGAGATGTGGGCGGTGCGCCCTTATCTTGTACCCAGCGAAACGCTGGTGGGCCTGCGTGCGGCAGAGCAGTTGGGTGTGTTTGGCGAAGATGATTTTTTGGGGGGCGTGGTGCCAGAGGCGTTTGTCGCCACGAAGGCGATTACGCACCCGTTGTGTTCGCTTGATGCTTCCGCGCCGCGCGGGTGGAGCCATGACTTTCCCATCATGGTGGCAGACGCTGTGTTGCCCGGCTTGACCGCGTTCTCTCGCAAAGATGCGTTGCGTGCAGCCGAAGAGATGCTGCGTCTGGGCCCCGTACGAATCAAGGCGGTGTGGGAAACCGGAGGTCGGGGGCAAAGCGTGGCCAACGATATGGTCGCTGCTAAAACAGCGCTGGCCGAGATCGAAGACACCATCCTCGCCGAGCACGGCGTGGTGCTGGAGCACGACCTGTCGAAAGTAGAAACGCTAAGCGTTGGCCAAGTGCGCGTGGCGGGCATCGTAGCCAGTTACTACGGCACCCAGAAGCTCACACCCAACAACACCGGCTCCATGGCCTATGGTGGCTCTGATCTGATCGTGGTGCGCGGCGGCTTTGAAGCCCTGCTGGCGACCATGGACGCGGGCGCGCTGCGCACTGCGGTCGACCAGGCCTTGCTGTACGACACGGCGGTGTCGGCGTGTTTTCGCGGCTTCTTTGCTTCGCGCACCAATTACGACGTGGCCCAGGGGCTCAATGCTGCAGGGCAATGGTGTTCGGGTGTGCTGGAGCAATCGTGGCGCATCGGTGGCGCAACGCCTGCGGAAATAGCGGCCTTGGAAGCTTTCCATGCCGATCCCGAATTGCAGTCGGTGCGGGCCAGTTGCACTGAGCAATACGGCCCGCATCCCACGCTCGCCGACACGGCGGCGATTTACTTTCAAGGCGACGACCCGGAGGTCGGCTTGCTCACCAAATACGCGGAGGTGGAAATCCATGGCAACTAGGCATAGAAGCATTCAAATTGCGGTGGGCGACCGCACCATCGCGGGCACGCTCGTGGCGCCAGACACGGTGGTGCCGGGCGTGATGCTGGTGCACGGGTGGGATGGCAGCCAAGAGCAATATTTGGCCCGTGCCCACGCCATTGCCGCCATGGGTTGCATTTGCCTGACCTTCGACATGCGCGGGCACGCCAAAGACCGGGCCTACCGTGACACCGTCACGCGCGAAGACAATTTGAACGACATGCTGGCAGCCTACGACCTGCTGGTCAGTCACCCTGCAGTGGATGCGCAGTCGATTGTGGTGGTGGGCAGCAGCTATGGCGGCTATCTGGCCGCGCTGCTCAGTGCCATCAAGCCTGTGCGCTGGATGGCGCTGCGCGCCCCTGCGCTCTACAAAGACGAAGACTGGCTCAGCTCCAAGCAGCACTTGGACCGCATGGAGATTGCCAACTACCGCGCGCTGATGCATGTGCCCGAGAGCAACAAGGCCTTGGCCGCCTGCACCAAGTTTCGCGGCGACGCGTTGATCGTCGAATCGGAGCTGGATCACATCGTGCCGCACCCCGTGATTGAAAATTACCGTGCGGCCCTGGTGCAGAGCAACTCCATGACCTACCGCGTGATCAAAGAAGCCGACCACGCTTTGTCCAAACCCGAGTGGAACGATGCCTATACCAAGCTGTTGGTGAACTGGATCTCGGAAATGCTGGATCTGGCCAAGGAACCCAAGGCTTCGAAAACACCGGCGCCATCCCCAACACCCGCAACGCAAACGGCTGAAGCCTAGCTTTTCCCGCTGTTGATTTCCCGCCGTTGAGTTGGCTCAAACCTTTGCGAGCCGACTCTGCTGGACAATAGAGGGCTGGCCGTCTTCGGCCGAACTCTCTTTATGCCCAACGATATCCAATCCCTGCTGCTGGCGCTCACCGTCAGTATGCTCACCATGGCTGTGGCCCTGCCCGCCGTCATGGGCCAGGTCAACGCGGCCGCGCGCCGTGCGCAAGCGGGGGTGGCGTTGCAGGCGGCGGGCTGGGTGTTGCTGCTGTTGTCGGGCGTGGTGCTGGCCGATTCGCTGGCCGACCGTGTGTTATCTACCTTGTCGATGTTTGGCATTGCCTGCGGCCTGGCGTTGAACGCCACTGCTTTTGACTTGTGGTGCGGGCGCCCAGCCCAATCTCGTGCCGCGATGTTGCTCGCCGTGGTCATGCCCATCGGTTACGGCCTGGGCTTTTCAAGCTACGCGTTTCGCGTGGGTTGGGCCAATGGACTGCTGGCGCTGCAGATGGCCTTGGTGGCCGTGGCCCTGGCGCGCAAACCCTCGGTGCCCGTGGGTCGTTGGCGTTGGTTGCTGGTGGTGGCGTTGCTGGCGCAGATGGTGGTGACGGCATGGCGTGGCGTGCTGGGCGCATTTTTCACAGCAGACTTCCCCGCGTTCTTGTGGCCGCACCCGGTCAATTTCACGTTTGCGCTGGTGGCCAACGCCACTGCGGTGCTTTCGCTCTCCGGCATTTTGTTGGCCCACCGGGACGAGGCTGCACGTGCGCTGGAGCGCTTGGCCACCACCGACGGCTTGACGGGTGTGCTCAACCGCCGCGCTTGGCTGTTGCAGGCCAACACCGAGATGGAGGTGAGCGCGCGCTACAACCATCCGTTGGCCGTGTTGATGATCGACCTGGATTACTTTAAGCAAATCAACGACAGCCGTGGCCACGAAGCTGGCGACCGCGCACTGCAGTTTGTGGCCAAGGCCTTGCAAGCAGCGGTGCGCAGCGGCGACCTAGTGGGGCGCTACGGGGGTGAAGAGTTCTGCGTGCTGATGAACCATGCCGACGAGGCCGCCGCTACGGCCTTTGACCGGCGCATGCGCATGTATTTGGACGAGGCGGCGCCGCGCGAACTGGGCTACCCGCTGAGCTACAGCGCCGGTGTTGCCATGCGCATCTCGGCTGACGACACGTTGGCTGCGATGCTGCGCCGAGCCGATGCCACCTTGTACGCCGCCAAGGCGCAGGGCCGCGCACGCACCCTGGACGCCCAGGGGCTGCAACTGCAGCGCTTCTAACGCCTTTCTTTTCTCCCTTGAGGACGGCGTGCGCCGTGTCCGCGATCGCGTGCGTGTTTTAGCTTGTTAAATCTATTTGTTTATCGATAACAAACTGTTTTCGTGACATGTGACTTGCAAACCAAGATGCGCGCTTGTGTTTGTCTTTCACTCGAAAATGTCTCTTTGTTTTCGTATTTGTTCGTTTGAGGCCAAGGGCATTTGGTTATCTAGGGAAACTACCTGGTATGCGTCATTGACGCTTGATTTGATAACGATAACAATTAAAAAGATAACGTTACCAATCCATGGGGTGACGTCGCTTTCCCGGCCTTTCAAGTGATCAGTCAATCAAAACAGGAGTAGAGACATGAAGCCAATGACGAGCTACAAGAAAACGGCGGTTGCCATCGCCATCACCGCCACGTTGTCCTTAGGGATCGTGGCTTGCGGAGGCGGGGGGGGGGGCGACAACTACATTGGGAACGCGTGGATGAAACCTTCGCTGGTGAGCGAGCAGAACAATGCCACCACCGATGCCGCGCGCGAAGCCGTGGCTAATCGCCGGGCGAAGATGCTGCTAGGGGGCATGACGCTTGACCAAAAGATTCAGCAACTCACGGGCAGCATGCCGGAGATGCTGCCTGAGTTGCCTGAGTGTTACGGCGCCCGTCACGTCAGCGGCATCGCGGATCTGAACATCCCCACCTTCCGCATCACCAACGGCCCGGTGGGCCTGGGCCAGAACGACTGTGTCTCCAAGACTGTGTATGACGCGGTGGTTGCCGGTACGGGCTCCCCGTTCGCAGCCTACACCCACCCTAGCTCTGCCAAGGCGACTGCACTGCCTTCTGCCATCTCGGCGGCGGCATCGTTTGATCCCGGTGTGGCGACCACCTACGGGGAAGTCATTGGCAATGAAATGAACAACCTGGCGCTGCACGTCTTTGAAGCGCCAGGCGTCAACATGGCGCGCTTGCCCATTCTGGGCCGCAACTTCGAATACTTTGGTGAAGACCCGTTCCTTACCGGCACCATGGGTGTCGCCGAAGTGAAGGCCGTGCAGAGCAAGGGCCTGATTGGTATGCCCAAACACTTTGTGGGCAACGAACAAGAAACCAACCGCCAAAAGATCCAGGAAACCATCGACCCGCAAGTGCTGCGCGAAATCTATCTGCTGCCTTTTGAAATGACGGTGAAGGAAGGCAAGGCTGCTTCGATCATGTGCGCGTACAACTACGTGAACGGTGTCAGCTCGTGTGAAAACAAAGAGCTGCTGACCGGCGTCTTGCGCGATGACTGGGGCTTCACCGGCTATGTGCAATCGGACTTCTTCGCCATCAAGAGCACGGTGGCGACGATGGTTGGGGGCCTGGACCACGAAATGCCGATTCCTCAGTTTTGGTCCAAAGCCAACCTGACGGCTGCGCTGGCCGCTGGCACGCTCACCACCGCCATGTTCGACAAGGCGCTGGAGCGTCGCTACACGCAGATGTTCAAGTGGGGCATTTTTGACCGCCCATTGAAGCAAACCCCGATTGATTTCACCGCCCATGGTCAGATGGCGCGCGATATCGGCACCAAGGCTGCCGTATTGCTGCAAAACAATGGCGCGTTGCCATTGGCATCCAGCGTGGCGAAGGTGGTGGTGGTGGGCAAGGCATCGCAGATTTATGCACAACAGGCTGTGGCCGGCGGCGCGATGGTGGGCAAAGCCATGGGCTCGGGCGGTGGTAGCTCTGATGTGGTGCCCAACTACACGGTGGCACCGGTTGATGGCATCAAGAACATGCTGAAAACCTTGGGCAATAGCGGCGCTTCGGTCCAACTGATTTTGGTCGACGACGCGAATGCTACGGCCACCATTGACGGCGCCGCCAAGACCTTTGCCGAAGCCACTGCGGCAGCGGCAGGGGCTGATGCGGTGATCGTCATGGCCGGGACCATTTCCGAAGAAGGGGCGGACCGTTCGACCATGGCGGATGGCAGCAGCGGCACATCGGTCACCGTGCCACTTGCGCCGGGCGCTTCGGCCGCAGACGGAAGCAGCCTTGATTGGTATGTTGCTGGCTCGCTCACGACCCCCGCCACCGCGACCGGCACCAACGGCGTGAAGAACAGCAACACCGTGGCCATGATCAAAAGCCTGATGAACGCCACGTCCACCAGCGGCAAGACCATGGCGCAAAAGACGGCGCTGGTCCTGAAAGACAACGCTGGTGTAGCCATCGATCCAGCCTTGGTCGGTGCGGCTGGCCCGGCCATTCTGGAAGTGTGGTTCCCTGGCCAGGAAGATGGCAACATCGTTGCCGACCTGCTGTTCGGCCAGAAGAACCCATCCGGCAAACTGCCGGTGACGTTCCCGTTCGTGGGCAAGGGCTTCCTCGACAACCTCACTGCGGCGCAGTTCCCTGGCGTGGTGAGCGCCGACGGCTCAACGCAAACGGTCACCTATTCCGAGCAATTGCACATGGGCTACCGCTGGTATGACGCCAACATCAGCGGCCAGTGCACGGTGGTGAGCGGCAGCAACCCGTGTGTGGCATTCCCGTTCGGGCACGGCCTGTCGTACACCGCGTTCAGCATGAGTGGTTCGAGCGTGGCAACCAACAGCGCGAACGGCGGTTACGACGTGACCACCACGGTGAAGAACACTGGCGCGGTGGCGGGCTCTGAAGTAGTGCAGGTTTATTTGTCGTTGCCTGCCACGGCCAACGGTGAAGGTGTGGTGCAGCCACCCAAGCGCCTCGTGGGCTTCCAGAAGGTAGAACTGGCCGCAGGTGCCTCGAAGCAAGTGGTGGTGACCGTCAACCCGGCGGGCGCCAACCACCCTCTGAGTGTGTGGAACAAGACCAAGAATGCATGGGTCACGCCTGCTGGCCAATACACCGTGTGGGTGGGCAAGTCGTCGGCACCTAAGGACTTGGCGCAGGCCGGTACGTTCTCGAAGTAAGGCGACTGCAGGCGGGGCGTGGCCCGCCTCGCCTCAAAGCTACCCGTTCATTCGTTGAACGACATCACCTTCGCTGGCAAGACCGGGTCTTGCCAGCGGTAGGTTTCATCCAGCACGCTGCGGCTGCGCTCGTCGCCCGACCATTGCAGGTGCAGCAGATCGGCGAGGGTATAGGCCATCCAGTCGGCGCGAAACGGTTGGTGCTCCAGGTTGCGCTGGGTCATGGCACCCGGTTGGCTCTGCCAGAGGATGGCCGGAATGCGGTAGCCCGAAGGCGTGCCAGGGCTGTGGCCCGCGTGGTTGCTGCTGTGGCCCACTTCCTGGCCGTGGTCGGACAAATACATCCATGAGCGATAAGGCTGGGCCACATGCGGGTCGGCGGTTTTGCCCGCCCCTTGTGTTAGCTGAAACAGCTTGGTGACGATGGTGTCGTGGTACAGCACGGCTGCGTCGTACTCCTGCCGAAACTTGCGCACCCAGGCCGAGCGGCCATCGTTAACCAGCCGTGTTTCCACCGCATCGGCACCTTGTGTGAACGGGTTGGCGCCTTCCGGGTAACGCAGGCTGTAGTGCGGGTGTGTGCCCATCAGGTGCACCACGATCAGTTTGCGCTCGGTGGGGTCTTGCAGCGCTTCTTCCACGCAGTCCAACAGCTCGCTGTCGAGCGACGTGCCAGAGCGGCCGGGCGTGCGGTTCACCATGTCGATCACGTCGGCCATACGCCCGTGTTTTTGTTCGATGGCTAGGTCGTCGTGGTTGCTGATCCACCAGGTTTTATAGCCCGCTGCGCGTGCCAACGCCAAGGCATGCAAAGGGTCGTCGCTTTCCTTCTGGCCAAAGTTGAACATGTTGCGCAACGAGGGCAGGGTGCTGGCGTCTACCGACCAGGCGTTCTTCAACACCAGCATTTGCTGGCCCCACTCGGCTTTCTGCAGCAGCAGGCCCGGCGTGGTGGGCCGGCCATAGCCATACAAGGCCATGTTGTCGCGGTTCACGCTGTCGGTTATCACCAGCACTACCGTGGCGGGGCCGGCTTGGGTGATTTGGGGGGCGACAGCTTGTGCGCGTTGCAAGGCGCGGTCGCGGCTGTTTTGTTCGTGCATCCAACCTGCGCGCAGGGCTTGTACCGATTCGGTCCAAGTGTTCCAGAACACCACCGGGTGCAGGCGGCGCCATGGTTTGCTGGCATAGGCCAGCGCAATCGCCAGGGCGACGAAGCACGCGGCGGCCATCATCCAGCGCGAGGACGTGGCGCGCGCTGTGGTGTTTAAAGAACGGCGTGCCCCACGACCGGCGTAACGGGTGATGAGTAGCGCCGTGACGCCCATGGCGGCGGCCCAAGCCAGCATCGATCGCCACTGCATCGACAAATACTCCGAGCCTTCGCGCACATTGGTGTTGGCGATGGCGCCCAACACCAGCGCACTGTCGGGTGCAGCTTGGTAGGTGTCACGCAGGTAAGCCCGGGCTACGCCGTCGAGCGCAAAAATCAGCGCCCAGAGCCACACCCCCACACTGCGTATGCGGTGCATCAAAGCGCTGCGTAGCGGCCACAGCAGCCACAGCACCCCGGGTGCCGCTAGCAAGGCCAGTTGCGCGATGCGGCGGCCATCATGTCCCAACACGATGAGGGCCATAAGTGTGGCGCCGATGATGGCGCAGGCCATACGAGCCTGCTGGATGGGCTGGGGAAACCCTGTGGTGCGGAACATGACGAATGTGGTGATCGCGAAGAGCGACCGGAAGGCGCGGCGAAAACTGCCGCCGGCATCATGTCAACTGGGGCAGAGACCCGGAATTGGGTAGGCCATTGCCAATGGCCTCGGGCCTTCAGTGGCTGCGGGCTCAGGCGTAAACGTCGACCAGCCCTGAGGTTCGCTTGGTAGAAGCCTGGGCCACCTTACGCTGCTCCGCCGCCTTGGCGAGCTGGCGTTGCATCTGCTGCATTTCTTCGGCTTGCTGCGTGGCGGCAATTTGCTGTTGCACCATCTGGATCATGGCCTGCAGCATCTGGATGCGTTGCTCCTTGGCCTTGGGCTCCATGTCTTCCCAGACCACGGCCTTGAGTTGCTCGGTCAGCTCGCGCATTTGCTTTTGCAGCCGGGCGATGGTGGCTGCAGAGTTGGCATTAGCGGTGCTGCCGCTGGCGGAACTGATCGATATTTGCATACCTGCCATATCGGCAGATACGGCGGGTTCTTGAGTGTGATGCGTTTGATCGAACGTTAGAACGAAAACTTGAAACCGACGCTGAAGAGTGTGTCGCGCTGCATCTTGCCGATGGTGCCGTCGATTTGCCAGTTTTTGGCGATGTCGGTGCGCAGGCCAATCTGCTGCGTGGGCGCGCTATGGCGTTGCCCAAAGGTTTCGATGTGCGCGGTGAAGGCGCCAAATGCGTGCTCCAGCGCAATGCCCCAGGTGCCAAGGGTTGGGCCGTCCTTGGGCCGGTTGGCACCGGCGTTCAAGTGGAAAGCGCCAAATTCGCCATTGCAGGTGAACAGGCCCGTCACATCCGGCGTGTTGCCCGCGTTTTGTGTGTGCGAAACACCCGCCGACGCGCCAAAGTTGCAGCCGTTTTCTTGCGACGGCGTGATGCGCCACTTCAAATGCAGCGCGCTGGTGGTCAGGTTGGAGGTGGTGTCGCGCATGGCGGACGCATCCAGTTCCAGACCGGCGCCCAGGCCGATGGCGGGGGCCACCGTCCAGGTGTTGAGCTTGCCTGGCGCACGTGCATACCAACTCTCTACGTGGCCTTCGCCAGCCTCTTCTACATCGGCATCGTCTACGGTGAGGGGCCGGCCCGCGAACACCGCGCTGCTGGCGAGCAGGGCAGCGGTGGCCGTGGCCGCTTGAATCCATCCAGGTTGTAACGATTTGAGCATGCGGCAGTATAGGGAGGCACTCATGTGATGACAAACCGTTTGTGACCACTGCACCACGTCACCCGACAGTCACTTCTCGCGAATGCTGTTACCCACGGTGACTGGCCATGGGCGTTAGCATTTGGCAGGAGGAATTTATGAGAACTGGTCTCTTTTTACTTGCAGGCTTTTTGTTGATGGCCGCCAGCGCCATTGTGGCCCGGCTGTTCACCGGCAACTACCCCTCGGCCGCCACCTGGTGCACGGCCGTGTTTGTGGTGGTGTGGCTGGCGCTTACCGGCTTCAACATGTGGACTGGTGTGGCCAAGGCGGGCTACAGCGCCTCAGAAGAGTTGCCGATTTTCTTGATGCTGTTTGGCATTCCCGCTGTGGCGGCTTTGCTGCTGAAGTGGAAAGTGCTGTAAGCCTTCGTTTTACACCGCAAAACAAAAAACCGCCAAACCTGGTCACAGGCTTGGCGGTTTTTAATGGGGGTGTATGGACTCAGAGCCCGGCGTCAGCGATTTCTCGGTAGGCGTCGCGCAACCAGATCTTCACGCGCTGGCGGTCCATCAGGCCCAGGCCACCATCGTCTTGTGCGTGCGTGGCGGCCCAGAAGCTGCTGTTACCAGCATCAATTTTTTGCACAATGCTGTCAGCCAGCTTCTTGATGGTGATGACCTTGGCGCCCATGGCTTCGGCGCGCGCACGCAGGCCCGAGGCTTCCAGAATCGAGAAGTCGTTGCCGCGCAACTGGTTCAGCACAATGCGCAAGTTCAGGCTGTGGCCAAAGCGGTCGAGCAGTTTTTCCAGCAGGTCGACCGAGTCCTTGCCCGAGTCCATCACGTGCCAGTAGGTCAGCTTCATGCCGAGCTCTTTCGCGAGCGACAACACATCCGCCCCCTCAATCCACTCCACCAGCGGAATATGGGTTTGCGCCGCCAGGTCCACCAGGATGCGGCGCTCCGGGTCTTCAGCGGCCGATTCAATGATGGCGTCAAATGCGTCATGCCGGTCCAACACAATCGGCGAAGCGTAATCGGCGTAGTAGCGCAACAGCGTGCCGTGTGAACGGTCGGTGTCAAACCCAATGAAAGGCAGGTTCTGGTCGATCATGTACTGGGCCAGCACGCGTGCGGTGAGCGATTTGCCCACGCCGCCTTTTTCACCGCCGATGAAGTGGATATTGGACATGTTGGATTCCGTTAAAAATATCTTGGCGCCAAAATGGCTAGGAACGATTCGCAGTGTCTCGCAAAGAGCATGCCGTTTCCGCAACAGTAGGGAGAAATTTTTGTGACGTCTCGTTTGTCTGAACTCCTGGGCATCCGCTGGCCCTTGCTGCAAGCGCCTATGGCGGGCGTGCAAGGTAGCGCCATGGCGGTGGCCGTGTCCAATGCTGGCGCACTGGGTGCTTTGCCTGCGGCCATGCTCACCGCGGCGCAGTTGCGTGAAGAACTGACGCGCATCCAGGCGCAAACCACACAGCCCTACAACGTCAACTACTTCTGCCACACCCCGCCCACGCCTGATGCGGTGCGGGCCGAGGTTTGGCGCAGCACGCTGCAGCGGTATTACGACGAAGCCGGTATCGACAGCGCCACCGTTGCGCCAGGCGTAGGCCGTGCGCCGTTCACGGCCGAAGCCGCCGATGTGCTGGAAGCCTTTCGCCCGCCGGTGGTGAGCTTTCACTTTGGTTTGCCGTCACCCGAGTTGCTGGCGCGTGTGCGCAGTTGGGGCAGCAAGGTGCTGAGCAGCGCCACCACGGTGGAAGAGGCGGTGTGGCTGGAAGCGCATGGCGTGGATGCCGTCATCGCTCAGGGTGTGGAGGCCGGCGGCCACCGTGGCATGTTTTTAACCGACGACCTGACCACCCAAATGGGCACCATGGCACTGCTGCCGCAAGTGGTGCGCGCCGTGCGTGTGCCGGTGATCGCGACCGGTGCCATCACCGATGAACAAGGTATTCGCGCCGCCTTGCTGCTGGGCGCTGCCGGTGTGCAGGTGGGTACGGCGTATTTGTGTGCTGACGAAGCCACCACCAGTGCTATCCACCGCAAAGCCTTGCAAAGCCCTGAGGCGCGACACACCGCATTGACGCGCCTTTTCACCGGAAAGCCCGCGCGGGGTATCGTCAACCGTTTGATGCGTGAAGTGGGCCCCATGAGCAATACCGCGCCCGCGTTCCCGTTGGCAACGACCATGGTGGCGCCGCTGAGGGCCTGGGCGGAAGCCAAGGGCCGTGGCGATTTTTCGCCCCTGTGGTCGGGCCAGAACACCGACAACTGCCAGGCACTGCCCGCGGCCGAGATCACGCGCCAACTGGTGCAGGCATGGCACGGGTGAGACGGATGAGGCTAGTTTCCTAAAAACTCACCGATGGGTTTGAGGTCGTCAATGCGGTCACACACCGCCTTGATGGCCATCAAAATCGGCACGCCCAGCAGCAAGCCCCATACCCCCCAAAGCCAGCCCCAGGCGATCACCCCAATAAATATGGCCACGGGGTTCAGCCGGCTGGCGCGGCTGGCCAGCCAAGGCGTGATCAAGGTGCCCGCAATGCTGTGGATGGCCACCGACACCAACAGCACCGCCAACGCCATGTTGACACTGCCAAACTGCAAGAACGCGACCAGCGCTGCGCCGCCTGCAGCCGCTGCCGAGCCCACATAAGGCACCAGCCTAAAGACCGCGCCCACCACGCCCCACAGCGCGGCGTTTTCCAGCCCCATGGCCCAGAAGCACAACCCGGTGACGATGCCCACCAGCGCGCTGATGAACAGGTGCAGCAACAGGTAGCGCTGGATCTGCTCGGTGATCTCGTTCAGCGCCTGCACGGTGATCTTGCGCTGGGCCAGTGTGTTGCCCGCCACGCGCACCAGCTTGCGCCGGAAAGTGTCACCAGCGGTCAGCAGAAAAAACGTCATGAACAAGGTGACCACACCTTGGCCCACCAAGCGCGCCAGGCCCATGGTGCCAGTCCATAAATAGTCTTTGATATTGAAGCGTGCGGGCGCGACTTGCACCTGGGTGACGCGTGTGGTTGTGGTTGTGTCGCCGCTGGTGACTTGCACCAGTTGCTCAGCTGCCTTTTGGACCGACTCCAGCGTGCTGGGGGCGACGGGTTTGGCGGCGCGCTTTTCGCGGTCGGCCGCTACCTTCACTTTTTGTACGGCCTCTGGCAGTGCGGTGACCAGGCGCGAAGCATCGTCGCGCAAGACGTACGCACCGCCGCTGATGGCACCCATCAACACCAACAGCAGCACGCCAGCGCCCAGTGCGCGCGGTACATGCCAGCGCTCCAGCCGGTCCACCATGGGCGTCAACGCGTAGCTGCAAAGCAGGCCTAGCATCACCGGAATGAACACGGCGCTGGCCCAGTGCAGCATGAACACGGCAGCGGCCAGGCTCAGGAACACCAGCGCTGTGTTGCGCACGTCCACAGGCATGGCTTCCGGCACGGAAGCCGCTGTGGACATGGGTGCCATCACCGTCACCGGTACGGTGTCTTCCGAGCGAGGGGCAGTGGCGGACGAGGGCGCATCAAACATGGGGCGACGATACGGGGCACGTCTGCATAAGTTCGTCAGCAGCGCATGGAGAAGCGTGTAGGCGTAGCGCGCTAATGTTGTTGATCCTTGAAGCAAAAAGACGTCGCAGCGCTTATGGATCAAGCGCAAGTTGCTCATGAATCAGGAGCGGCGCCTACATGACAGGTCGCGTAGACGCGCTATCCTTCAGCCTCATGAAGCTCCACAACTACTTTCGTTCTTCGGCCTCGTACCGCGTGCGTATCGCCTTGGCCGTCAAGGGACTGGCCTACGACTACCTGCCCGTGCACTTGGTCAAGGGCGAGCAAAAAGCCGCCGCCCACGCCGCCATTTCACCAGACCGCTTGGTGCCCGTACTGGAGGTGGACGGCGAGTTCCTCACGCAGTCCATGGCCATCATTGAATATCTGGACGAACAGCATCCCACGCCGCCTTTGCTGCCGGCCGACGCCTTGGGCCGTGCCCAAGTGCGCGCTTTGGCGCAACTGGTGGCCTGCGAAATGCACCCGCCGACCAACCTGCGCGTGCTGAAGTATTTGGTCAATGAGCTGCACCAAGACGAAGCCACCAAAAATGCCTGGTACCACCACTGGTGCCGCAGCGGGCTGGAAGCTTTTGAGCGCCAACTGCAAACGGTGGCCGAGAGCCGTGCGCGGCGCGGCCTGGCGCCCTCGGTGTTTTGTTATGGTGATAGCCTGACCTTGGCCGACTGCTGCCTGCTGCCGCAGATCTACAACGCGCAACGTTTCAACGTGCCGCTCGACGGCCTGCCGCTGACCATGGCCGCGTTTGAGGCTGCATTGCAAACCACCGCAGCGCAACAGGCACACCCCAGCGCCTGTCCGGACGTTCAGCCATGACGATGCCCAGCGATTGGCTGGTGCCGGACTGGCCTGCACCCGCCCATGTGCACAGCGTCTTTACCACACGCACTGGTGGTGTGTCGGCTACACCGTTTGACGCCATGAACCTCGGCGACCACGTGGGCGACGACCCCACCGCCGTGTTGGCCAACCGCGTGCGTTTGGGCGAAGCCTGTGGCGTCCAGCCGGTTTACCTGCAGCAAGTGCATGGCACGGCGGTGGTGCCGTTGACCGCGCCTGTGCTGGCCACCACCAGTCCCGTGCAGGCTGATGCGTGCTGGACAACCGAGCCCGGCATCGCCTGCACCATCATGGTGGCCGATTGTTTGCCGGTGCTGTTCACCAACCGCAGCGGCACTGTGGTGGCCGGCGCGCATGCGGGGTGGCGCGGTTTGGTGGGAGTGGACGGGGTGGGGGTGTTGGAAACGACTTTTCAGCAGATCGCGGCCATTCAGCGTGCAGAGCCTGGCGAGCCTGTCGACGCTTCCGAGTTCATCGCCTGGCTCGGCCCCTGTATTGGCCCCGCGCGTTTTGAGGTCGGTGATGAAGTGCGCGCCGCGTTTGTGGCGCACAACGTCCAGGCCGAGGTGTTGTTTCAAGCGCACGGTGCTGGCAAGTGGCTGGCAGATTTACCAGGGTTGGCGCGCCAGCGTTTGGCGGCGCTGGGCCTTACTGGCGTTTATGGCAATGACGGCAGCACGGCGTGGTGCACCGTCGACAACGCATCAAGGTTCTTTTCGTACCGGCGCGAGCGCATCAGCGGGCGCATGGCGGCTTGCATCTGGTTGGGCTGATGCGTCTCCCTGGGGCGGCTCGACCGCCTCCGCCGCCTCTACTGCCTCGCGCGCCTTGATGGCGCGCCGGCGCAACGGCGCGCCCCACAAGTAAACCACCAGCGCCACAGGAGCGGCGCCGTACAGCACAAACGTGAGAAGGCCCCCCAGCACCGTGCCGGTGGTGTTGGTCGCTTCGGCAACGCCCATCATCAGCGCGACGTAGGTCCACGCAATTACAACTAGGTACAACAATCCAAACAACCTCCATTGCTTCGCTCTTGAGACTCTGCAAGAATTCCGGGTAAACCCTAGGAGTCGGTTCGCAATCTATTGCATGGTCCCAATAGAGTGTTAACAAGACTCCTCATAATAGGAAGCCTTAATTCTCAGGCTTCACTCGCGAGGAGACAGCATGCATTCTGAGTCGGATTGGACCAGTGTAGGTTTGCAATTCCAAAAAGCCTTCGGCGAGGGCTGGTCGAAAAACTGGCTCCAAGCCATGCAAGGTTTACAAGGCAACATGGCTGGCGGCCCCTCATTTGGTGGTGTGCCCGGTTCCCTTCCTACGTTCCCCGACGGCGCTTCGCTGCCCCGTATTTCTTTCTCTCCCGAGAAACTGCAGGCGCTGCAACAGCAGTACCTTGAAGAATCCACCAAGCTGTGGAACAGCACGCTCGATCAAAGCCACATCGCAGGCGACCGCCGCTTTGCCGCTCAAGCCTGGGGCAGCAACCCCACCGCCGCGTTTTCCGCCGCTGCTTATCTGCTGCAAACCCGCACGCTGCTGGCGCTGGCCGATGCGGTGGAGGGTGACGAGAAAACCCGTGCCCGCATCCGCTTTGCCGTAGAGCAGGCCACGGCCGCTGCGTCGCCGAGCAACTTCCTGGCGCTGAATGCAGACGCCTTGAAAAAGGCCGTAGACACCCAGGGCGAGAGCATTGCCAAGGGCTTGCAAAACCTGGCCGGCGACATTCAAAAAGGTCACCTGTCGATGACCGACGAAAGCGCCTTCGAGGTCGGCAAAAACGTCGCCACGACCGAGGGTGCGGTGGTGTTCGAGAACGAATACTTCCAGCTCATCGAATACAAACCCTTGCCCGCAGCCAAGGGCGCGGCCAAGGTGTATGAACGTCCGTTCCTGTTGGTGCCGCCGTGCATCAACAAGTACTACGTGCTTGACCTACAGCCCGAGAATTCACTCATCCGCTACGCTGTGGAGCAGGGGCATCGCACATTTGTTGTGAGCTGGCGCAACCCCGACGCCTCGTGCGGTGAAAAGACCTGGGACGACTACATCGAACACGCGGCCATCAAGGCGATCAACGTCACACGTGAGATCACGGGCGCCAAAACCATCAACGCGCTGGGCTTCTGTGTGGGCGGCACCATCCTCAGCACCGCCGCAGCCGTGTTGGCCGCGCGGGGGGAAAAGCCGCTGGCCAGCCTTACGCTGCTGACCACGCTGCTGGACTTCAAAGACACCGGCATCCTCGACGTGTTCATCGACGAAGCCATGGTGGCCTACCGCGAGATGCAAATGGGCAAGGGTGGCCTGCTGCCGGGCAGCGAGCTGGCTTCCACCTTCTGCTTCCTGCGCCCGAACGACCTGGTATGGAATTACGTGGTGGGCAACTACCTCAAGGGCGAAACACCACCGCCGTTCGACCTGCTGTACTGGAACAGCGATGCCACCAACCTGCCCGGCCCGTTTTACGCCTGGTATCTGCGCAACACCTACCTGGAAAACAACCTGGTCAAAGCCGGCCACACCACGGTGTGCGGCGAAAAGATCGACCTGGGCAAGATCGATGCGCCGGTCTATATCTATGGCTCGCGCGAAGACCACATCGTGCCGATTGGCGGCGCTTACGCCTCCACGCAGCATCTGCGCGGCCCCAAGCGTTTTGTGATGGGTGCCTCGGGCCACATTGCCGGCGTGATCAACCCACCCGCCAAAAAGAAACGCAGCCACTGGGTAAGCACCTCGGCCAAGTTCCCGGCGGACGTGCAGGACTGGGTGAAGGGTGCCACCGAGCAGCCCGGGAGTTGGTGGGCCGACTGGGCCGATTGGCTCAAGAGCCACGCAGGCAAGCAAATTGCTGCACCCGCCACGTATGGCAAAGGTGCGCAGTTCAAGGCGATTGAACCCGCCCCGGGGCGTTACGTGAAAGCCCGGGCCTAGGCAGGGTTTCATCTCGCAACCGTCGCCCAACCTACGCAGAATGACTGACAAGGCTAAGCCCTAATCATCTTTTGGGATTGAACGGCTTAGCATGGCCTCAGCGCGGTACCTGGAGGGCCAGGGCGCGCTCTGCGGCTGCAGGTTCACAATCCTATTCAATACTTTCAAACTCACTCTGGAGCACATCATGGAAGACATCGTCATCGTAGCCGCCACCCGCACCGCCGTTGGCAAGTTTGGCGGCTCGCTCGCCAAGATCGCCGCCACCGACCTCGGTGCCGCCGTTGTGAAAGAAGTGCTGGCCCGTAGCGGCCTGGCCGCCGACCAGATCGGTGAAGTCATCATGGGCCAAGTGTTGGCCGCAGGTGCCGGCCAAAACCCGGCGCGCCAAGCCGTCATCAAAAGCGGCCTGAACCAAGCCACCCCTGGCCTGACCATCAATGCCGTGTGCGGCTCGGGCCTGAAGTCCGTGATGCTGGCCGCGCAAGCTGTGGCCACGGGCGACAGCGAAATCATCATTGCGGGCGGCCAGGAGAACATGAGTGCCTCGCCACACGTATTGCTGGGCTCGCGCGACGGCCAACGCATGGGCGACTGGAAGATGACCGACACCATGATTGTTGACGGCCTGTGGGACGTCTACAACCAGTACCACATGGGCATCACCGCCGAAAACGTGGCCAAGAAATACGGCATCAGCCGTGAGATGCAAGACGCGCTGGCTTTGGCCAGTCAACAAAAGGCCGCCGCCGCACAAGAGGCTGGCCGCTTCAAAGACGAAATCGTGCCGTTCACCATTCCACAAAAGAAGGGCGACCCGATTGTTTTTGCAGCCGATGAATTCATCAACAAAAAGACCAATGCCGAAGCGCTGGCCGGCCTGCGCCCTGCGTTCGACAAGGCCGGTGGCGTGACCGCAGGCAATGCCTCGGGCATCAACGACGGCGCCGCTGCCGTGATGGTGATGACGGCCAAGAAGGCCGCCGCGCTGGGCTTGAAGCCGCTGGGCCGCATTGCCAGCTACGCCTCCTCCGGCCTCGACCCGGCCTATATGGGCATGGGCCCCGTCCCGGCATCGCAAAAGGCCTTGGCCCGCGCCGGTTGGAAAGCACAAGACCTCGACCTGCTGGAAATCAACGAAGCGTTTGCCGCGCAAGCTTGCGCCGTCAACAACGAAATGGGTTGGGACACCAGCAAGGTCAACGTCAACGGCGGTGCGATTGCGATTGGGCATCCGATTGGTGCGTCCGGCTGCCGTATTTTGGTGACGCTTCTGCACGAAATGGGGCGTCGTGATGCGAAGAAGGGCATCGCCTCGCTGTGCATCGGTGGTGGCATGGGAGTTGCCCTAACTATCGAGCGGTGAGATCGGCCCACAATGGTTTAGACCTGGTGGGCAGGGTCCCGCCAGCGAAAGTGTGACCCGCTATTCGGTTCAACCAACATTTAAAACAGGGGATATGAGATGAGTCAAAAAGTAGCGTACGTCACGGGTGGCATGGGTGGTATCGGTTCCGCCATTTGCCAACGTCTGCACAAAGAAGGTTTCAAAGTCATCGCCGGTTGCGGCCCTACCCGCGACTACGACAAGTGGCTGGCCGAGCAAGCCGCACTGGGCTACAAGTTCTATGCATCGGTGGGCAATGTCGGCTCGTGGGAATCCACGGTTGAAGCCTTCACCAAGACCAAGGCCGAACACGGCGCGATCGACGTGCTGGTGAACAACGCCGGCATCACGCGCGACCGCATGTTCGTGAAGATGAGCCGCGAAGACTGGGACGCAGTGATCGAAACCAACCTGAACAGCATGTTCAACGTCACCAAACAAGTGGTCGGCGACATGGTGGAAAAAGGCTGGGGCCGCATCATCAACATCAGCTCGGTCAACGGTGAAAAAGGCCAGGCCGGCCAGACCAACTACTCGGCTGCCAAGGCCGGTATGCACGGCTTCACGATGGCGCTGGCGCAAGAACTGGCCAACAAGGGCGTGACGGTCAACACCGTGAGCCCAGGCTACATCGGTACTGAAATGGTTCGCGCCATTCGCCAGGAAGTGCTCGACAAAATCGTTGCCACCATCCCGGTGAAGCGCTTGGGTCAACCTGAAGAAATCGCCTCCATCATCGCCTGGCTGGCGTCTGACGAAGGTGGCTACTCCACCGGCGCTGACTTCTCGGTCAACGGTGGTCTGCACATGGGCTGATGCCCAAGTGGCGTGGCACCGCTGGTGCCACACGCGTCATGTGTGTGTGCACCACATGCCAAACAAAACCCGCTGGGCTTAGGTTCAGCGGGTTTTTGTTTGGGGGCTTGCTCAGCATTGCCTTAACCCCACGCGCGCAAGGAACTTGGTTTTTCCGGGGATTGGCTTGGGGCTTGCTGTAGTAAATTGCAAAACAGTCCCCGGAAATATTTAAATCTCGCTACGAGAGGAGCCCACGCGCATGCCCCACAGTGTTTCGCTCATCAGCACCATCGCCGCCGGCCTCGGCCTGGCCCTTGTGCTGGGCATGTTGGCGATACGCCTTCGCCTGCCGGCGTTGGTGGGGTATTTGCTCGCCGGTGTGGTGATTGGCCCGTTCACGCCCGGCTTTGTGGCCGACGCCAGCATTGCCAGCCAGTTGGCTGAAATCGGCGTGATGCTGCTGATGTTTGGCGTGGGCCTGCATTTCTCGCTCGACGACCTGCTGGCCGTGCGCAAGATCGCCGTGCCCGGTGCCGTGGTACAGATGTCGGTGGCCACGGCCTTGGGGATGGGGTTGGCCCATTGGTGGGGTTGGAACATGGGTGCGGCGCTGGTGTTTGGCTTGGCGCTGTCGTGCGCCAGCACGGTGGTGCTGCTGCGCGCGCTGGAGAGCCGAGGTGTGCTCGATTCATTTAACGGCCGCATCGCAGTGGGATGGCTGGTGGTCGAAGATCTGGCCATGGTGCTGGTCTTGGTGCTGCTGCCGCCGCTGGGCGGCTGGTTGGCAGGTGCTGCCGATGGCGGCGAGAGTTTGAGCGGGCTGTGGCGCACCTTGGGCCTCACGCTGCTGCAAGTTGGCGCATTTGTGGCGCTGATGCTGGTGTTGGGCCGGCGCTTCTTCCCTTGGGTGCTGTGGCAGGTACAGCGCACCGGCTCGCGCGAGCTGTTCACCTTGTGTGTGGTGGCCGCTGCGGTGAGCATTGCGTTTGGTGCCACGGCCTTGTTTGGCGTGTCGTTTGCGCTGGGGGCGTTTTTCGCCGGCATGGTGATGCGCGAGTCGGAGTTCAGCCACCGCGCAGCTGAAGAGTCATTGCCGTTGCGCGACGCTTTTGCGGTGCTGTTTTTTGTGTCGGTTGGTATGTTGTTCGACCCGCTGGTGATCATCGAACGGCCGCTGCAGGTGTTGGCCGTGGCCAGCATCATCATCGTCGGCAAGTCGGTGGCGGCAGGCGCCTTGGTGCTGATGTTCCGCTACCCGCTGAACACCGCGCTCACGGTGTCGGCCAGCCTGGCGCAGATTGGCGAGTTCTCGTTCATCTTGATGGGTTTGGGCGGTGCATTGGGCCTGTTGCCGCCCGAGGCCAACAGCCTGGTGCTGGCCGGGGCGCTGATCTCCATCGCCGTGAACCAGCTCTGCTTCAAGATGGTGGAGCCGCTGCAGCAGTGGATCCTGGCCAAGTCGGCCTACGCGCGCAAGCTCGAAGCGCGCGACGACCCGATGGCCGAGCTGCCGATGAACACCGAAGACAAATACCTGTCGCGCCAAGTGGTGCTGGTGGGTTATGGCCGCGTGGGCGAGCGCATTGCGAATGCCATGCGTGCACACCATATTCCGTTTGTGGTGGCCGACCAGAACCGCGAACTGGTGGAGCGCCTGCGTGCCGAGGGCACGGCCGCCGTGTTTGGCGATGCGGCCGAGCCCACGGTGTTGATCCAGGCACACATTGCCAACGCGCGCATGCTGGTGATTGCTACGCACGATGCATTCAACGTGCGCCAGATGATCAGCACCGCGCGCACGCTGAACCCGCAAATCCAAACGCTGGTACGCACCCACAACGAAACCGAGGCGCGCTTGCTGGAGAGTGAAGGCGCGCAACACGTGTTTTTGGGCGAGCAAGAGTTGGCGCAGGCCATGGTGCGCCAGGTGCTGGCGCGGCCCGAAGAAGCGCGGCCGAACTCAGGGCACGGCGCCCTGCACGCGCACGGGCGGTAGTTTTTCAAACGCCCACGGGCGTTAACTGTTTAGACCGGCACGGCGAGCACTTCGCCGCGCCACTGGCCGTCTTCACGCGTGGCGATGACCAGCACGTCGCCGGTGCCGGGGGCTTGGACGACGAGTTCTCCGCCCGGCGCCCAGAAGGCGCTTTGGCCCGCACAGGTGTAGCCGCCAGATGGCCCGCCGTGGTTGGCCAGCAGCACGCCCATGCCCAAGTCGCATGCGTGGGCGCTGAGTTGTACCACCTCTGCCGCATGGCCGCCTACCGACACCAACGAGCTTGCCAGATACAGCGCCGCGCCCGCTTCTGCGGCACGCGCCGCATGGGGTGGGTGCATGGATTCGGCGCAGATGCCCAGCGCGGCAGGGGTCTCTTGAATGGCGAAGCGGTGGGGGGTGAGGTCGCCGTCCGGTGTGGCAAAGACTTCCTCGCCGCCGTGCAAATGCTGCTTCAAGAACACCGCGTGGCGACCGTCGGCAAAGAAGGCCAGGGCGCCGATGTGCGGGCGCTGGGCATCGGCACTGGCCACGGGCGCACCGACGATGATGGTCATGCGGGCTTGTTTGGCGCAGGCGCGCAACGGCAGCAGCCACGGGTCTTGGGGCTTGAGCAGACAGTCGCGCAGCAAGGCGGGCTCGTAGCCGCTGAGCGACAACTCGGGGAACACCACGGCGTCCACCTCGGCGGCTTGTGCGGCCGCAATGAAGCGCATGTGGGTGATGAGGTTGGCGGCCACGTTGCCGGGCACGGAAGTGGTTTGGGCGGCGGCAATGCGCAGGCGCTGGGGGAAGGTGCTCATGCTATGGATTGTGTAGCTTCTTACGCTTATGTGGTAGGCGCTGGAGGGCCATTTTTCTTAAGGTGCCTGCACGCCGCGTGCCTGGATCACATCCAGCTCGCTCACGCCACCGGCCTGGTTGCCCCAACTGGTGCGCAAGTGCGTCAACACGGCGGCGATGTCGCGGTCGTTCAACTGCAGTGCAAACGGCGGCATGCCGTAGGGGCGTGGGTTGCCGGCGGTGGCGGGGGCGTAGCCGCCTTTCAACACCATCTGCACAAGGTTGGTGATCTGCGGCATGGTCACGGCGCGGTTGCCGCCCAGTGGTGGGTAAGCGCCGGGCTGGCCCTGGCCGTTCATGCCGTGGCAGGCGCTGCAATGTTGGGTGTAGAGCTGCGCACCCACGGCGGCCACGCGGTTGTCGACCTTGGCGGGGTTGCCCTGCGGTGGGGTGTGCGTGGTGGGCGGCAAGGCTTTCAAGTAGGTGGCCACGGCATTCACGTCTTCTACGCTGAGGTACTGCGTGCTTTGCAACACCACCTCGGCCATCGGCCCCAGCGCCGAGCCACCGGGCGATACACCGGTGTGCAGCAGCCGCACGATGTCGGCCTGTGGCCAGTCGGCCACACCGGCTTCGTGCGGGTCGCTCAAAGAGGGCGCGTACCAGTTTTGCATGGGGATTTGCCCACCCGTCAGGAACTGTGCGCTGTCCAGCCCGCCCAGACGGTTGCGCGGGCTGTGGCAGGCTGCGCAGTGACCCAGGCCGGTGACGAGGTAGGCACCGCGTTGCCACTCCGCAGAAGGGTTGGTGGGGACCTGCACCTCGTCTTTGCGGCCACCGGGCGTGAAGTACAAGGCGCGCCACACGGCCAACGCGGGTTGGGTGCCATAGGGCCAGCGCAGGGTGTCGGGTGTGGCGGCCTGTGCGGTGGCGGGCAGGCTTTGCAGATAGCTGAACAGCGCGTCGCTGTCCTCGCGCGTGACCACGGTGTAGCTGGTGTAGGGGAACACGGGGTTCAGCCGGCGGCCATCGCGCGAGCGGCCATGGTGCAGCGCGTTCCAGAAGTCGGTGGACGACCAGCGGCCCAGGCCGGTGTCGTCGTCGGGCGTGAGGTTGCTGCTGTAAACCGTGCCAAACGGTGTGTCGATGCCGCGCCCACCGGCATAGGCGGTGCCGCCCCGGCTGGTGTGGCAGGCGGCGCAGTTGCCCACGCGGGCCAGGTAGGCGCCGCGCGCCACGTTGTCCATGCCGGCCGGTGTGGTGATGGCGGGCGGAGCTTCGTGTGTGCCTTCGTCGTCCAGCAGCGCGAGCCAGTCGCGGCTGGTGCCGAGCACCAAGACCAGCAGCAGCGCCACCCAAATCATGGCGCGGTGTGGCCGCTGGGGCCGTCGTGTTGGCACCATGGGCGCAGGCTTCTTCATGGCCGAACCCCTGCATTGGCCGTAGGCACAGGTGCGCTACCGCAACTGACAGGCTGCGTGCCGGAAGGCCAGGGGGGTGTGGCTGTTGCGGGGTGCGGGTCTGCAGGCAGCGCTTGTGCGGCGAGCCAACTGGTGGCGGCAAACACGTCTTCAGGACTGAGCTTGCGCGCAATGTCGGCCATGCAGTCGGGCGCATGCGCGCGGCGTGCGCCTGTGCGCCAGGCGCCGAGTTGGGCGTTCAAATAGTCGCGCGGCAGGCCCAACAAGCCGGGCGTGTTGGGCGCCACGCCGGTCAACTTCTGGCCATGGCATTGCGCGCAGGCGGGCAGGCCACGCGTGGCGTCGCCGAGTGTGGCGAGTTGCTGGCCGCGTTGGAGCACCGCGGCTGGCGCGCTGCTGGGCTGCGGCGGCGGGTAGGGCAGGTCTAGCGATGAGAAGTACTGCGCGATCTCCATCAGGTAGGCATCGCTCAGTGGGTCGACCATTTGCGTCATCAGGCCGTAGTGGCGACGGTTGTCGCGGAAGTTGAGCAACTGGTGGTACAGGTAGCCTGCGGGTTTGCCTGCGATGCGCGGGTAGTAGCCATCGTTGGTGGCGCGGCCTTCGCGGCCGTGGCAGGTGGTGCAGGCCATGGTGCGTTGCGCCATGCTGTCTTCGAAGTGCACAGGTTGTGCCGTTGCGTTCCCCGCGAGCCACACGAAGATGGCCCCGTTAAGGAAGCTGAACAAGCGGCGCAGCACGAAGGAGGCTGGTTTCACGGGGTTGTCTCTTTTGGTTTGAGTCAACCTTAGCAGAACTTGCCCGCCGTGCCGCTTGGGCGTTTTGCCCCAGGCTACCTTGGCGCGCGGGCCAGTTGCGTGAACAGCGTTTCCACCGGTCCCGGCCGCGCAAACAGGTAGCCCTGGAAGGATTTGCAGCCCAGCAGCAGTAGAAAGTTGCGCTGGCCTTCGGTCTCCACGCCTTCGGCCACCACTTGCAGGTCAAGGGCCTGGGCCAGGGCGAGGATGGTGCGGGCGATGGCCGCGTCGTTGGGGTTGGTGAGTACGTCGTTGACAAACGACTGATCGATCTTCAACTGGTCCAGCGGCAGGCGCTTGAGGTAGCTCAGCGATGAGTAACCGGTGCCAAAGTCGTCGAGCGAGAAGCCCACGCCATGGCCTTTGAGCGCGGCCATTTTCTCGATGGCGTCTTCCACGTTTTGCAGCAGCATGCTCTCGGTGAGCTCGATCTTCAAGCGCCGTGGATTGGCCTGTGTGCGGGCCAGGGCACTGAGCACCTGCACTACGAAGTCCGGCTGGCGCAGTTGCCGCGCGCTCACGTTCACCGAGACCGTGAGGTGCGAGGTGTCGGACGAATGACTCCAGGCCGCCAACTGGTGGCAAGCGGTCTCCAACACCCAGGCACCAATATCGTGGATCAAGCCAGTTTGCTCGGCGATCGGGATGAACACCGCTGGCGACACCAAGCCGCGTGTAGGGTGTTGCCAGCGCACCAGGGCCTCCACCCCGACGATTTGCACCGCGCTGTTGACGATGGGCTGGTAGTGCAGCAGCAACTGGTGGTTGTGGATGCCGTGGCGCAGATCGGCTTCGAGCTCGGCGCGGTTTTGCACCTCGGCCTGCATCTCGGGGTTGAAGAAACGCAGCGTGTTGCGGCCGGCGCCCTTGGCTTGGTACATGGCCACATCGGCCTGTTTGAACAGCTCGTTGATGCTGTGTGTGCTCTCGTGGAACAGCGCAATGCCGATGCTGGGCGTGCTGTGGTGCGTGGTGGTGCCCAGGTGGTAAGGCTGCGCCAGCGCACCCAAAATGCGCCGGGCCGAGTCTTCGGCCAGGGCGCTCACGTCATCGACCGAGGTGCCCAGGTTTTCCAGCACCACCACAAACTCATCGCCACCGAAACGGGCGACGATGGCAGCACCCTTGGCCGCCGCTTGCAGGCGTTGCGCCACTTGCACCAGCAGCGAGTCGCCCACGCTGTGGCCGTGGGTGTCGTTCAGGTCCTTGAAGTTGTCCAGGTCGATGAACAGCAGCGCGCCGCACGTGCCGGTGGATACGCTGCGCGCCAGGGTCTCGGCCAGTTGCAGCTCCAGCAGGCGGCGGTTGGGCAAGTCGCTCAGCGCGTCATAAAACGCCAGGCGTTCGATTTCAGCCTCGGCCAGTTTGCGTGCGGTGATGTCTTGCCCGGTGCCCCGAAAACCGGTGAAGCGGCCGTTGTCGTCAAGCACTGGCAGGCCCGAAACGGACACATACATCACGCCCGGTGCACCGGTGTTTTGCAGCGTGAACACCTGGTCGCGAAATTCTTGCTGTGCGGCGATCAGGCCATGCCAGCGGGCCAGTTCGGCGGGGTTGGTGAAGTCGCCAATCTCCTTCGGCAGGTCGGCCGAGGAGATGCCTACCACTGTGCCGAACGGGTGAGCCGGTGCTGGCGGATGTGGTGTGGCGGTGTCGCTACCGCCGTCAAAGACGGTAGGAGGAATGTGCGATTCGAGTTCCCAGAACCAGTCGCTGCTCAGTTCGGTCAAACTGCGAAAACGCGCTTCGCTTTCACGTAAATCGGTCTGGGCCTGGATGTAAGAGGTGACGTCAGAAAACGTGCGCACCCGTTCGCCCGAAGGCAACATGCGCGAGCGCACTTCCAGCACTTTGCCTGTGTGGGTGCGGCGCAGGTAAGTGGTGGGCACGTCGCTTGGCGTGGCGATACCCGCAGTGGCTTTTTCCACATAAGTGCGGGCGTGCGGCGCGATGAAGTTGAGGTCGGCACCGAAGTCACCGCGCTTGTTTTGAAAGTCGACGATCTTGGAGACGTGAGGCTGCGACGCCAGCAGCTCATCGGGCAGGTCGAGCAATTCGCGCAAGCGGGTGTTGTAGGCCAGCATGTGCTGGTCTGCGCTTACCAGTGAGATGCCCTGCGAGATGCTGTTGAGCATGTCGCTCATGGTGCGCGACTTCTGCTCCAGCAGCAGGCTGGTTTCGTTCAGCGCTTGCTGGGCTTGCAGCTTGAGCCGCTCTGCGCGTTGGGCGCGAATGAAGTGGCTGAGTGTGCCGAGCAGAGGCGCTGCGGTGGCCAGGTCAGAGGCGCTGTAGCCGTGCGTGGCACGATCTGTGTCGGTGGTGCGCGCGGGGTGGCTCACGACCACTTGCGCTACCACCTCGCCGTTGATCAGCACGGGCATGCATGCCAGCCAGGGCTGGTCTTGGGTGATGGGCTCGCTTGGCGACGACTCGGGTTGGAGGCGGCCCGCCCAGGCTTGGCCTGTGGCGGCCGCCGTGCGCAAAATCTCTTCGAGCGTGGCCTGGCGAACGTGTGGTGGCACCAGCACAGGGCGGGTGTCATCGTCGTTTTCATCGGCCAGCTGTATCTGCGCAAAGACGGGTGTGGCTGCCAGCAGTCGGCGTCCGCTGGGGGTGAGGTGTTTGGCAATGAAGCCCTGGGTGCTGCCCGTGAGGGTCAGCACTTCTTCCAGCAGGTAATCAAAGGCGCGGCCTTCGCTCATGTCCTGCATGAACGCGGTTTGGGTGCGGCTCATGGCATGCAGTAGCTGGTTTTGCTGCTGCAGCGTGGCTTCGGCTTCTTTGCGCCGGGTGATTTCCAGCAGCGTACCGGCCATATGGGTAGGTGCGCCGGTGGCGTCGCGCTGCGCCACCCAGCCACGGCTGAGTACCCAGATCCAATGCCCTGCCTTGTGGCGCAGGCGCAGCTCCAGCACGTCTTCAGGGGTGGCACTTGCACTATGGCGTGACGTCTCCAGCAGGCGCTGCTGGTCTTGCGGATGCATCAGCTCTTTCCAGGCATCACGCGGAATCACCATCTCCACTTCTGGGTAGCCCAGCATGCGGCACCAGGCAGGATTGACTACGCAGTCGCCGGATTGTGCATCCCAGCGCCACATGCCAATGTGGCCGTTGAGTGTGGCCAAGTCGATTTGCTGCTGGCGCTGCTGCACGTTGCGCTCGGCTTCGACTTTGCGGCGCAGCAAGGTGATGCGCGCTGGCAGCGTGAGCACGTAGGCCAGTGCATCGTCTTTGAGCAGGTAGTCGGCAAAGCCGCTTTCCAACGCCTGTACGGCGGCCATTTCTTCGCCGGGCGCAATGCACAACACCGCACTGCGCTGCGCACCCAGGTGCGTGATCCACTCGGCGGGGCTGCGGTCCAGCGCGCTGTGGTCGACCAACACCACCTCAATGGAAGGCCAGGCCAGGGTCTCTTTGGCCTGTGCCAAAGTGCTGACGGCCACCAATTCCAGGGGCAACTGCAGCCCGGCAGCCGCCGCCACCACAGACTGCGCGCGTGCGGCGTCGCGGTCAATCAACAGAATCGGGGTGGGCATCGCGGCTGACATGGTTCAGCGGTGCCGCAGGCGATGGCAGGCTCCACCCCAAGCGGGCACGCTGTTGCGTGGGCTGGGTTTCCTGCGGTGCAGGGGAGAGCAAAGGTGGCTGCGAAACATGTGAAGCAAAACGACGACCGAAAGAGAGAAGAGAGGGAGGACCGTGAGGTCTGCGGGTGATTATGTGGGGCCACAGGGCCGTCGCACAGAGGTTATAAGGTTTTGTATCCTTATCGACACAACTTGTAACAAGTTGGTGTTTTGACGATTTTGAAGGGCTCAGTCAAAAGCATCCCAAGCGCCAAAGCGCAGCGTGACGTCAGAGGCCGCGCAGGCCACACAGGGCAAGATGAACCCGGCAGCTTTTTCGTCGAGGCTCAAGCCCGGCCAAGCCACGCGGTAACGCACTTCCCCGTTGGTCAATTGGCTAATGCAACTGCGGCATGTGCCGTTGCGGCACGAACTCTCGGGGCTGAGGCCCGCGTGTTCGGCCGCCACCAGCAGCGGAAGGTCTGCAGGTGCTGGGAAGCTGCGGCCCGTGGCCACGTCGGTCGCTTGGTACACCGTGGTCCACGGCGCGTTGTGAGGGGCAGCGCCGCTCATGGCGCGGCACCAGGCTTGCGCCAAAGCAACAGCAGGTTGTTGCTCGGCATGGCGATGCGGGTGGGGCCCGCTAAACCCGCTGACGCAGCCGCCTCGTCCACGGCTTCGCGGGTGCGAATGCCCCATGCGGGATTGCGCTGGCGCAGGTCGGCATCAAACGCCTCATTGCTGGGGGCCGTCGGCACATCCGCTTCTAAAAAGGGACCATACACCGCCAGCAGGCCACCCGGTTTGAGCTGCTGGCTGGCGCCTTGCATCAGCGCGGCACATGTAGCCCAGGGCGAGATGTGCAGCATGTTGGCGCAGAAAACCAAGTCCACGTGGCCCGCCGATGCTGCGGGCCAAGGGCCGGCACACACGTCAAGCAGTACGGGTGGACGCACGTTCGGTACGTCGTGCGTCCAGTCACGGATGGCTTGTTGCGCGACTTCGTGGGCTTCGGTCGGTTGCCACGTCCATGCAGGCAAGGCGCGTGCAAAGCCAGCGGCGTGTTGGCCGGTGCCGCTGGCCACCTCAAGTGCCAGGCCGGCGCCTGGCAGATGCGGGCGCAGCGCCTCCAGAATAGGCGGGAGGTTGCGTGCAGCGGCGGCGCTGAAGGGGCGTGCGGGGACGGACATATCGCGTCAAGTTTAGTCTTGGAAAATGTATTAACGTAAAGGGTCCATCCCCGCCTAGAGACGTGAAATCGATTTGCGGCGACAATCCTTGTCCCTCGAAATTTTGTGACCCACGGTCTGAAGACCGTTTTTCCATGCCCAATAGTTTTTCCGCTTTCGAAGTTCGCCCTCCTGAAATGGACGAGGCGCAAGCCATTGCTGACCTGCACGCCACCTCCAGCCACGCGGCCTACCACGGCATCGTGCCAGAAGAAGTGCTCACGGCCATGCCCATGGCCAAGCGGCTGAAGATGTGGCAAGACGCCATCGAGTTTGGCGACCCGCAAGTGCAGATCGCGCTGGACGGCGACCAGATCGTCGGCTTCGTCGGCTACGACCGCTCGCGCGACAAAGGCACCAAGAACACCGTTGGCGAAATTTGGTACATCTACGTGGATCCCGGCTACCTGGACCAAGGCGTTGGCCTGGCCTTGTGGGACGCCACGCGCGAAGCCCTGGTCGAAGAAGGCTGCACCTCGGTCACCGTTTGGATCCCATTGCGCAACGAGCGCGCCATGCGCTTCTTTGACCTGGCCGGTTTCAAACGCGAACTCACCACCGCCAAGACCGTGCCGCTGGGCAACATCAAAATCGAAGAAATGCGCTTGAAGCGCGGGCTGGAGTAAGCCCTTTCTTCGTTGAGGGACACCGCGTTGGTGTCCCTCACTTCAGGCGGCACGTTTTCTTAACGGCTCGGATTCAGCCAACAGTCTTGCCTTAAGTCGAAGCATTGCCTTCAGCCTCAGCCGCCTTCAACCACCGCTGCACCGCCTCCACGCGCGCGCGCTGCACCCATTCGCCAATCTGCGGGCCTTTGGCGCCTGCGGCCACGGCGGCGCTGGCTGTGCTGGCGGTGTCGATGTTCAACGCTGCCGCTTGAGCCGCGAGCAGGCGTGGGCGTTGCGGGTAGGGCTGGTCTTGCAGGCCCAGGCGGCCACGGGCGTCGCATTCGCAGGCCAGCAGCACTTGGGCGAAGCGTTCGCTTTTGCGGATGGCGTCGCAGCGTTCCAGCAAGCGCACCAGGGCCTCGGCGCCGAATTCGCTGCTGCGGTGGATGTTGCCGTGTTCACGCGCCACCACGTCGGCCAGCTCTCGGCAGTCGGTGGGCACACGCAGGCGTTCACACACGCCTTTGAGCAGGTTGGCGCTGCGTTGTTCGTGGCCAATGTGGCGCGGTAGCACGTCGGCGGGCGTGGTGCCTTTGCCGAGGTCGTGGGTCAGGCAGGCGAAGCGAACGGCGAGTGGCGCGTTCAATTGGGCGGCCATGTCGAGCACCAGCATCAGGTGCCAGCCGGTGTCGACTTCTGGATGGTAGTCGGCACGTTGCGGCACACCCCACAGGCGCTCCACCTCGGGCAACAGGCGCTTCAGGGCGCCGCATTCGCGTAGCACTTCAAACATGCGCGAAGGGCGCGGCTGCATCAGGCCGCGGGCGATCTCTTGCCACACGCGCTCAGGCACCAGCGCATCGACTTCGCCATCGGCCACCATCTCGCGCATCAGCGCCATGGTTTCCGAGGCCACGGTGAAGTCGTCAAAGCGTGCGGCGAAACGGGCCAAGCGCAGGATGCGCACGGGGTCTTCGCGGAAGGCGCCGGTCACGTGGCGCAGCACTTTTTGCTGCAGGTCGGCTTGGCCGTTGTACGGATCGACCAGTTGTGAAAAGTCAATATCGAATTGACCGCTGGCGCTTGTAGATGTTGCGGGTGCAGCTATTGAGTTGATAGTAAGGTCGCGCCGCGCCAGGTCTTGCTCCAACGTGACATCGGGCGCGGCGTGCACCGCAAAGCCACGGTAGCCAGGAGCGGTTTTGCGCTCGGTGCGGGCCAGGGCAAATTCTTCTTTCGTATGCGGGTGCAAAAACACCGGAAAGTCTTTGCCCACCGGCAAAAAGCCTTGCGCCACCAACGCTTCAGGGCTGGTGCCCACGACCACCCAATCACGGTCACCCGCACCTTCTGGCCGCGCCAGAAGGGTGTCACGCACCGCACCACCCACGAGATAGATTTGCATCGTCTGAGTTTAGCGGCGGGCACCCCGCAGAGGCGCTTTATGGCTTGAGGCGATAAGGCTCGTCGAACACCACAAAGTCGTGTTCTTCCAATGCATCCGCAATCCAGGCATGCACACCGGTGGCTGCACACACGCGGTCGATGTAGGCGCTGATGGCCGCTGGCACCGGCAAGGCGTAGGTGCGCAGGCGCATACAGACCGGGGCGTAGTAGGCGTCGGCAATGCTGAAGTCACCGAAGAGGAATTGGTCGCCACCGGCTTTGTCCAGCAGCTCGGTCCACATGGCGACGATGCGGGCCACGTTGGCGCGCACGCCAGCGTTGTCGCGCCAGAGGATCGCACCCACTTCGGGCAGGCTGGCCTCGATGTTCATGGTGCAGTTGCTGCGCAAGGCGGTAAAGCCGGCGTGCATTTCGGCGCAGATGCTGCGGGCGCGTGCACGGGCCAAACGGTCGCTGGGCCAGAGGTTCTTTTCGGGGAACTTGTCGGCCAGGTATTCGGCAATGGCGAGTGAGTCCCACACGGCGAAGCCGTCGTCGACCAGCACGGGCACGGTGCCCAAGGGGTTAAGGGCTTTGACGGTGTTCTTGAAGACCGAGCCTTCTTCCAGAGAGTCAAAACGCACCATCACTTCTTCAAACGGAATGCCGGCTTGTTTGAGCAGCACCCAGGGGCGCATGGACCACGAGGAGTAGTTTTTATTGGCGATGTAGAGCTTGAGCATGGCGGTTCTCCTGAGGTGCTTGAACGGGGTAGCCTTAGATGCTAGCTTGGTGTTGGGTTGGTATTGATGCGGAATTTTGCTTTGATTGATGCGGGGCGTTTGTGCGAGCTGTCGGCCGGGAGTCGCCCGGCGGCGACCTACCTTTCTTTGTCTCGCCAAAGAAACGTAGGCCAAAGAAAGGCGACCCCACTATCTGCGTCCCCTCGCGTAGCGAGGGGCAACCTGCGCTGGACGGCTTTGGCGGGGTTCCGCTGGAACTCGCTGCGCTCAGACAGCCAGCGAAACCGATCCCGCCAAAACCGCCCATCGCAGGCGCAGCTACAAGGGGCTGCGATACCGAATTCAACCCGGCTCGCTACGCATCGCACGGATGTTGAATCCGGGCCGAGCGAAGCAAAGGCCCGTTGGGCTTCAACTCCCGTCAGGCCGGGCCTGCGATGGGTGGGGTTGGTGGGATCAGGGCTGGTGGCTGTTTGAGCGGAACGCGAGTTCCACCAGCCCCCCACCAACGCCACCCAGCGCAGGTTTGCCCTTCGCTTTGCGAAGGGTCCCGGCATGTGGGTCGCCTTCTCTTTGGTGACTTTCTCTTGGCGAACCAAGAGAAAGTTACTCGCCGCCGGGCGACTCCCGGCCAGCGGCGTCAACCAACGCTGCTAACGTGGTTCGTTCGAAACCCCACTGTTCACATGCCCCGAAGGCACATGCGCCGCCGCAGACTGCACATGCCCCGTCTGGTCGTCAAAGAAAAAGTCCGGCTCAAACTCACGCAAGAACGCGCCCTTCGACAGCCCACCCAAGAACATCGCCTCGTCCACCGCAATGTTCCAACTCATCAAGGTTTGAATCGCCCGCTCATGCGCCGGCGCACTGCGCGCCGTGACCAACGCCGTGCGGATGCGCATACCCGTGGCCTCGGTCTGCTGCAGCCGGTGCAGCGCGGCCAGCAGCGGTTTGAACGGACCGTCGGGCAGGGGCAGGGCAGCGTTGTCGGTTTCGTGGCGCTGGAAGGCGTCCAGGCCTTCGGCTTGGTAGATGCGCTCGGCTTCGTCGGAGAACAGCACCGCGTCACCGTCAAAAGCGATGCGCACTTCGGTTGGGTTTTCGTCGCCGGCTTGCACCGATTCAGTCAACACCCGCGCGGCGGGGAAGCCCAGGCTCAGCGCGTGGCGCACGTCGTCTTCGTTGGCCGATAAAAACAGGTGCGCACCCAAGGGCCGCAGGTAGCCGAAGGGGTTGCGGCCTTGCGTGAACACGCCGCGTTGCACGCTCGACAAGCCGTGCGCCTTGCACGAGCGGAACACCCGCATGCCGCTGACGGGGTCGTTGCGCGAGAGCACCACCACTTCGACGCGCTGCACTTCTGGCGTGTTGAACGCCAGCAGTTTGTGCACCAGCGAGAACGCCACGCCGGGTGCAGCGGGCACGTCCAAACGTTGGCGTTGCAGCTCGACGTAGGCGCGGTCGTTGCCGCGCTCGAACACGCGGTTTTCTTCTTCAAAGTTGAACAGGGCGCGAGAGGAAATCGCCACCACCAGCTTGTTGTCGAGCGAGACGGCCATTGGGTTTTACCTGCGCGTTGAACTATCTAGCGAATTGGTTGAGTTGGATGATGGGCATGAGCACGGCCAGCACGATCAACATCACCACCAAGCCCATCACCACGATCAGCAGCGGCTCCAAGATGGTGGCCAGCGCCATGGCGCGGCGTTGCACTTCGGTGCTGAGTTGGTTGGCGGCACGTTGCAGCATCAGCGGCAGTTGGCCGGTTTGTTCACCCAGGCGCGCGAACATGCTCACCAGGCCGGGGAAGCGTTTCTTTTGCGCCATGGCGGAGGCCAGCGGCGCACCTTCGCGCACCAGCACCAAGGCGTCCAGGGCATCGGCGCGCATGGCGGTGTTGTTCAAGGTTTCGGCGGCGGCTTGTAATGCGCGCAGCATGGGCACACCGGCCGAGGCGAGCATGGCCAGCGTGCCGGCAAAACGTGCGGCGTTGTAGCCTCGGGCCAGGCGGCCAACCAGTGGCAACGTCAAAAACGCGGCATCAAACTTTTCGCGGATGGCCGGTCGGGCGAGGGCGAACTTGGCGAAGATGCCCAGCAAGATCAGCACGATCAACAGGGCCCAACCGTAGTTGCGCACGAAGTCGCTGATGGCCAGCATGGCCACGGTGAGGAAGGGCAGCGCACGTTTGGTGCCAGCAAACACGTTGGCCACTTGTGGCACCACGTAGCCCACCAAAAACAGCACGATGACGATGGCCACCAGCGTGACGATGGCCGGGTAGAGCGAGGCGCCAATCAGCTTGGCCTTCAGAGCCTGGCGTTCTTCCAGGTCGTCGGCCAGACGTTCCAGCACGATGGCCAGGCTGCCGCTTTGTTCACCCGCGCCAATTACCGCCACGTAGATGCTGGAGAACTCGCGCGGGTGTTGGCCCAAGGCTTTGGCGAACGAGGCACCGGCGTTGACTTCGGCGCGCAGGGCGGCGAGCAGGTTGCGTTGGTTTTCTTCTTCGGCCTCGTCGGCCAGCGCGGTGAGCGCGCGCTCCAGCGGCAGACCCGAGCCCACCAAACCGGCGAGCTGGCGCGTCCAGATGGCCAAGCCGGCCTGGCTGTAAACGCGGCGTTGCATCCAACTGGTGGTGGTAGCCCCCGCGCCGGTGGCGCCCGTGTTGACGGGTTGCACCGCCAGCGGCACCAAGGCTTGGGCGCGCAGCAGGCTGCGCACGGCTTTGGCGGTGTCGGCCTCCATCACGCCTTTGCGGGGCTGGCCGTTGGTGTCAAGGGCTTCGAAGGCGTAGGCGGGCATGAGAGATGTTGCGTAGAGGAGGCGTGATGTTAGCGCACGACTGTGACGCCCCGGTGGCCTGACGGCCTGGGTAAAGCCTGCCCGCGCTGGCTTAGGCTTAGCCGCCGGTACGCGTGTGGTGGTCGATCAGGTTGCGTGCGGTGTCGAGCAGGCGGTAGCCGCTGGAGCCGGCCTGGTCCATGGCCTCGGCCCACTCCACTTCCACCAGGCGCGACATGCTGCGGAACTTGCGTGCCTCGGCGACATTGAGCGTGACGACGCTGTTGCCGTTCTTCACGGCGGCCTCGCGGCCGATCACGTCAAGTGCTTGCATGGTTTTGCCAAAGCGGCCTGATGGGCCAATGCCGGAGTTGTTGTCGATGACCTTGCGCAAGTCGCCCGGCAGGCTGTTGTAGCGCGCTTTGTTCATCACAAACATGAACGTGCTGGTGTAGAGGCTGCCACCGGCACTGGCAAATTCGGCGTGGTACTTGGTGAGCTGCTGGCCTTTGAACGACGGCAAAATTTCCCACGGCACCACGCAGCCGTTGATCAGGCCCTTGCCCATGGCGTCCGGAATCTCGGTGACCGGCATGCTGAGCGAGGTGCTGCCCAGAAAGGTGAGCAGGCGGTTGACCTGGCGTGTGGGGCTGCGCAGCTTGCGGTCGCGCATGTCTTCCACCTTCAGAACGGGGCGGTCGGCGGTGTGAATCACCCCTGGGCCGTGCACATGGGTGGCCAGCAGCTGCACGTCTTTGAATTCATTGGGTGCGGCGGTCTGCACGTATTCCCACAGGGCTTTGGACGTGGCTTCGGGCTGGGTCATCATGAAAGGCAGCTCAAACGCCTCCACGCGCGGAAAACGGCCCGGCGTGTAGCCGGTGAGGTTCATGGTCAGATCGACCTTGCCTTCGCGCACCTGGTCGTACAACTGCGCGGGTGTACCGCCCAGCTTCATGCCGGGGGTGGCTTCGATGTGGATGCGGCCGTTGGACTCTTGCTCCACCTGGGCGATCCACGGCTTGATGATGTCGCGCCACACGCCGGCTTGTTCGGGCCAGAAGGTGTGCAGTTTGAGCGTCACGGTGGCTTGTGCCCGCAGGGGCAGGGCCACGGCCACCGCAGCGGCGCTGGCAGTCTGGAGAAGCGTTCGGCGGGTGGTTGTGGTCATGGGGCCGCGGTGAGAGGTAATTTTCTGTAATTCAATCACGAGCCGCCTAGGTTAACGTCTGAATGACAGTTTGGTGAAGCCCGGCGTTGGTTTCTCGCCCAAACCGCTCAAGACGCCTGTCAACGGCAGGCGTCTTGAGCGCCTAATCCCGCGTGACCCGCAGTAACTCTTCAGGCGACGTGACGCCTGCCGCCACCAGCCGGGCGCCATCTTCACGCATCAACTGCATGCCGGCTTTGCGTGCAGCGTCGCGGATGTCGGCCTCGGCGGCACGGTTGTGGATTTGCGCGCGTATGGCGTCGTCGGTCACCAGCAGCTCAAACACGCCGGTGCGGCCCTGGTAGCCGGTGTGGCTGCAGGCTTCGCAGCCAGGGCCACCACATTTGGTGCAGAGCTTGCGCACCAGGCGCTGGGCCAGCACGCCAAGCAGCGAACTGCTCAGCAGGAAGGGCTCCACACCCATGTCGGTCAAACGGGTGATGGCGCTGGCGGCGTCGTTGGTGTGCAGCGTGGCCAGCACCAAGTGGCCGGTGAGCGAGGCCTGGATGGCGATCTGCGCGGTTTCAAAGTCGCGGATTTCGCCGATCATGATCACGTCCGGATCTTGCCGAAGGATGGCGCGCAAGGCCTTGGCAAAGGTCAGGTCGATCTTGCTGTTGACCTGGGTTTGGCCCACGCCGGGCAGCTCGTATTCAATCGGGTCTTCTACCGTCATGATGTTGCTGCTGTGTGCGTCCAGCTCGCTCAGGGCGGCGTAGAGCGTGGTGGTCTTGCCCGAGCCGGTGGGGCCGGTCACCAAGATGATGCCGTGCGGCTGGCCAATCAAACTTTGCAGGCGCTCCAGCGTGTGGCCCTGCATGCCCACCGAGGTGAGTTGCAGCGTGCCGCCGCTTTTGTCGAGCAGACGCAGCACCGCGCGTTCGCCATGGGCGCTGGGCAGGGTGCTCACGCGCACATCGACGGCACGTGTGCCGATGCGCAGGCTGATGCGGCCATCTTGCGGCAGGCGTTTTTCGGAGATGTCGAGATCGGCCATGATCTTCAGGCGCGAGATCAAGGCGGCGTGCAGCGCGCGGTTGGGCTGCACCACTTCGCGCAGCGTACCGTCCACCCGAAAGCGCACGCTGGAGTGGCGTTCGTAGGGCTCGATGTGGATGTCGCTGGCGCCGTCGCGTGCGGCCTGCGTCAGCAGGGCGTTCAGCATGCGGATGATGGGCGCGTCGTCGCTCATCTCCAGCAAGTCTTCCACGGCGGGCAGCTCTTGCATCATGCGCGACAAGTCGGCGTCGCTCTCGACCTCGCTCACCACCGATGCCGCGCTCGACTCACCTTGCGCGTAAGCCGCGCTGATGCGTTGTGCCAGGGCGTCGGCGGGCAGGGTTTCAACATGGCGAATGTCGTACTTGCGCATGACTTCACCTAAAGCGCTCGGGGGCGTGCCCGCGTGCAGCCAGAGCGTGAGCGTGCCGAGGTTGTCTTCCAGCAGCAGTTGCTGGCCGCGTGCAAAGGCGTAAGGCAGGGGGTGGCGCATGGCTTAACGCAGGGGCTCGGCAGCGGGGATAGTGCCGTCCTGACGCTGGTCAACGCTGATGCCCATGGGCTTGGGCGGGTTTAGCGCGGGGCGGCCACCGGGTGGGGTTGTGTTGGCTGCGGGGTTGACCGGGCTCAGGATAGGTGCGTCCTTGACCGGCAGCATGGCGTTTTCTGCGGGCTGGTTGCGCTCTTGCACGCCGCGCATCAGGTCGTAGCGGTCCATCGACATGGCGTTGGTTTCGGTCGTATCGCGCATCACCACCGGGCGCAGGAACACCATCAGGTTGGTTTTCTTGCGCGAGCGGGCTTCGCTTTTGAACAACTGGCCGAGCACCGGCACGTCGCCGATATAGGGCACCTTGTCCTGGTTGCCCGCGTATTCGTCTTGCAGCAGGCCGCCGATGACGACGATGTTGCCGTCGTCCACCAGCACGGTGGATTCAATCGAGCGCTTGGTGGTGGTAGGGCCGTTGCTGTTCAACTCGGTGCCCGACTTCACGCTCGACGTCTCTTGGTAGATCACCAGTTTGACAGTGCCGTTTTCGTTGATCTGCGGCTTCACGCGCAGCGTCAGGCCAACGTCTTTGCGTTCTACCGTGGTGAACGGGTTGACCGAGCCGTTGCTGGAGTTGTTGCTGGTGTACGAGCCGGTGACGAAGGGCACGTTTTCGCCAATGACGATCTTGGCCTCTTCGTTATCCAGCGTCAGCAGGTTGGGCGTGGACAACACGTTGCCGTCGCCATTGGTCTGCAGGTAGTTGGCCAGGAAGCCCAGCACGTAGACACCAGCGGTCTTGCGCACCACGCCCAGGTTGCCGCCGGTGGACGGCAGCGTGGTGCTGCTGGACAGGCTGGAGCCGTTCAACGCCAGGTCGATGATGTTGGCCGTGCCGCCGGTGCTGAAGTTGGTGCCCAGCACGCCAATGGTCTTGCTGTTCGAATTGCCCAGCACGCCCTGCCACTGAATGCCGAACTGCGCGGCCTTCTCGGCGTTGACTTCGACGATCAAGCTTTCTACCAGCACCTGCGCGCGGCGGCCGTCGAGTTGGTCGATCACGGCGCGGATCTGCCGGTACTGCGGCTCGGGCGCGGTGATGATCAGCGAGTTGGTGCTTGGGTCGGCCTGGATCTGGCCGCCGGTGGAGGGCTGGTTGCTGTTGCTGCTGTTCAGCGTGGGCCCGGAGTTGCCAGCGCTGCTGGTCGAACTGCTGGTGCCGGTGTTCAGGCTGGTGTTCATGGTAGAGCCGCCCAGGCTGGACGAACTCAGGCCGCTGCTGCTGGTACTGCTGCCGCCAGCGCTGCTGCCACCCATGCTGCCGCTGCTGATGGCTGCGCGCAGGGTGATGGCGAGCTTGGTGGCGTCGGCGTTCTTCAGGTAGACCACGTGGATGTTGCCCGTATCGGCGCCTTTGCCGTCGGGCCCTTGGGCGGCCGGTTGGTCCAGCCGCGCGATGAGGCTGCGCGCCAGGCTCAGGCGTGCGGGGTTGGCGGCGCGCAAGATCACGGCGTTGCTGCGGGGCTCTGCCAGCAAGGTAGTTTTGTACGACGAGTCGGTTTGCCCGGCGGTAGCGGCTGCTGCAGCCGTGGCACCGCCCGATTCCAGCAGGCGCGTGAGCAGCGGCACCAGGTCAGACGCAATCGCGTGGCGCAGCGGAATGACTTCGAGGTCGGTGGCGTTGGACACATCCGACGCCGCGATGATGCGGCTGATGCGGCTCAAGTTCTCGGCGTAGTCGGTGATCACCAGCGAGTTGTTGCCGGGGTTCACGTTGATGGTGTTGTTGGGGCTGATCAGCGGACGCAGCACCGGCACCAGGTTGTTGGCCGACTCGTAGTTCAGCTTGAAGATCTGCGTGACGATTTGGTTGCCAGCAGCACCGGCTGGGGTGCCGGCGGAAGACACCGTTTCAGGGCCGGCCTGCAGCTTGGCATCGGCCTCGGGCACGATCTTGTCCAGCCCGGCCGACTGCACCATGGTGAAGCCCTGCAAACGCAGCGCCGCCAGGAATTGGTTGTAGGCCACGCCGGGCGCCACGGGGCGCTCGGTGTTCAGGGTGATGGTGCCTTTGACGCGCGGATCCACCACCACGTTGCGCCCGGTGATGGCCGACATGGTGCGCGCCACGGCTTCGATCTCGGCGTTGGCAAAGTTCAGCGTGACGGGCTCGGTGCGTGCGGCAGGCGCTGCCACGCGACCATTGGCTTGCGCCCATGCATTGAAGGAAAAAGTGCCCGTCAGGCACGCTACCAATGCACAAGCAGCTACGGAAGTCATAGCGATTTGGTGGCGGCTGGAATCTGGCTTGGTCATTGCGGTTAACCCACTTGGAGAATGGAACGGTCGCCCTCGCGGCGGCCGAGAATGTTCAAAAGATTGGAGAGTGCGTTCAGATTGTCGGGGGCAGACGTGGCCTCCCCCCGAAAACGTAGTCGCCCGCCCACCCATTCACCGTTGCCGGTGAGTTGCAGCGGGCTGTTGGCCAACGTTTCGAGCTGCAGGCGCAGCGTGTTGCCGCCTGTCATGGTGACCCGGTAGCTGCCCATGGGTTTGACAGTGGACAGGCGCGACGAAATCGCTTGCGCCTCCAGTAACGCCAGGCCGCTCATTTGCAGTCGGCCCGCATTCACGTCGATCGACAGGGCTCGCGTGGACAACTGCAAAGCGCCCTCGGGCTGCAAGGTATTCCATGGCGTGCCCAGGCCCGCCAACAGGGCGGCGGGCAAGGCGGCGGTGGCATCGCTCAAGGTCACGTGGGCGCCGGCCCAGCGTGGCGCCAATGCGGCCTGCAGCGGTTGGGCCATGCAGCATTGGGCTTTCCAGGCGGTGCGCAGTGCGGGGCCACTGAGCGCCCAGCCCGGGCGAATTTGCCAAGTCAAACGTTCTGGCAAAGCCGTTTGATCGCGGCTGCCGGCGCCGCCGGTCAAGACCAGTTGCGCCGAGCCATCCCACACCGTGCCGCGTGGGTCGGCCAGGCTCACATGGCCTGCGCTGGCGCTGGCCACGGCCGCCGCCAGCCAACGCGCGGGCGCGAACAGCAGCAAAGCCACCAGCAGACCCAACACGGCGCCTGCAGTGGCCCAACGCCAAGCCGCGACGGGCGGCTGTGGATGGGCGGCAGACAAAAGGGAACGGCGCATTGATTTGAAAAACGTTAAGCGGCTTAGCAAGCGGTTAGCGCGACGGCAAGCTCATCACCAGGCTGCCGTCCCACGTGGGGCCGCTGGTCGGCACGGCGCCTGGGGTGCGCACCAGGCGCACCTCGGTGGGCAACGAGCGGGCGTTCACACGCGCTTGTGCCAGCCAGCGCGCCAGGGCGTCGGCCGAGGCGGCTTTGAGGTTGACGGTGGCGCGCTCGCCCACCACCTGCAATTCGCCGGTGGTGCCCAGGCGCTGGCGCACCGATGCTTCCAGCGCACGCAGCGCTTCTTCAAAACCCATCTTTGGCTGGCTCTGCAGGGTTTGCGCTTCGGCTTGCAGGCGCAGCATGGTTTGCAGTTGCGCATCCAGCGTGCGGTGTTGCGCTTCGGCGCTGCGCAAGGTGTTGAGTGCGGGCGCAAAGGCCAGCCACCACACCAGCGCGACCAACACAATGGCGGCGGCAATGGCCACACTGCGGCGTTCGCGCGGGGCCAGGCGCGTCCATTGCGCTTGCAGCGGCTGCAGGGTTTGGGTGAAGGTTGATGACATGTTGGAGGAGGTGGAACTCATGGCTGGGTACCCTTGGGTGCCGCCGGTTGCAGGATGAGCTGGCCGCCTTCGGTTTTGACACTGAAGCCGAGCGCAGCCAGTGAACCGGCCAAGGTGTCTCGCGCTTGGTCAAGCCCGGTGCCACGGAAGCTGCCGATGCCGTTGTTGAATTCCACGCCCGTCAGCGCAAAGCCTGCGGGCGCACCACCCTCAATGGTGGCGCTGGCCGTGCCCAGGGCGGACAACATGCCCTCCAGGTCATGTCCGGTCGAGGCGCCCGTGGCCTGGCGCAGCAGCACCAGTTCACGTTCCATCTGCACCGGCGCGTCGACCACCACTTTCACGTTCGGGAAGGTTTGCACCAGCGTGCTGCGCACGGCGTTGCGTTGCGCTTCCAGGCTGGCGGATTCTTTCCAGGCCCAGGCGTTCAGGCCCAGCACCTGCGCCACGATGAGCAGGCCAACGCCCCAGCGCGCGGCCCGCCACTGCGGTGCACGCAGGGCTTGCTGCAGCCACTGGGTGCCGCGCTTCATCATGCGGTTGCTGCCGGAGGCGTTGAACTCGAACTGCGCCAGATCCCAAGGGGAATGCGCGGCATCGACCCAGCGCTGGGCGTTGGTGCGCAGCACGGCGGGGTGGCCGCTGAGCTGTTCGGCCAGCGCGGCGACCAGCGGCTCGGCCACCAGCGGTGGCGGGGCGGCCTCAGATGCGGTCAAGGCCAGCGTGGTGGCGCTCAGCGGCAGCAGGCGCACACCGTGCGCGCTGGTGTGCACCAACTGCGCGTGTTCTGCCGTGCCCAGCGCCTGCAGGGGTTGTGGGGTGTCGTCGGGTGCCGGGGCGAATTCAGGCACGATGCGCAGCACCTGGCACTTGGCGGCTTCTAACGAGGCCAAGGCCGCGCGCAACCAGGCACGTTGGCACACCGCGACCCACACCGGCGCACCGTCTACGGCGCCGGGTTGCACGGCGAAGTGCAAGGTGTCGGGTTCTTCGAGCAGGCGGTCTTCGAGCAGGCCTTCGAGTACTGCGCGCAAACGTGGCGTGCCGGTGCTGCTGGACAAGGCACTGCGCGGCAGGCTGCCACGTGGCAATTCCAGCCTGTGCCATGACAAGGCCTGCACTGGCACTACCGCGACAACGGCGGTGGCCGTAGCGGCGTTTTTGCCTCGTGTGGGCAACACGGATGCCGGGGCACGGTCGTGTTGCGCCGGCGTGCGGTCGTCCTCCGTCCAGACGTAGTCGAACGGTGTGGCGGGGCTGAAGGCTTCGGCCGCGAGCGGCGGAAGCAGGACGATAAGCGTGCTCATGAACGGGATTGGTCGGCCATTGTAGAGAGGGGATGTGACGGTTCGTTACCGAGAGACGGTGGTGCTAGGGTTTGCCGCAGTGCGCTCGCGCCAGAGCGTGATAACCGTGGAGCCGCTGCGGTTGACCAGCGAATGCTCCACCACGGTCACGTCGCCCAAGCGCAGGCGGCCGTAAATTTCAAAGTAGCTGGAGGCCACGGCGAGACTACTGGCATCAGCACTTTCTATGCCGAGGCGTGTGGTGGCATCGCTCACGCTGCTGAACGGGTTGCGCGCGCGTGCTGCCTCGGCCTGCTGCGCGCCATTGCGGCCCAGGTTGGACAGCACGGCGGCCAGCACTTCGGGCGGCGCGGTGTTGAGGTTGACCGGCGTGGCGGTGGGCAGCACGGTGACGTAAGGTTCCAGCGCACGCACGGTGTTGAGCGACAAACCCAACCAGGTGAGTTGACTGGTGCGCTGTGGCAGGAGTGGTGCGGTGCTGGCGGACGCTGCATCGCTGGCGCTTGAATTTGAGGCTGAGGCTGTTGAGCCTGTAGAAGCGGTGGAACTGCCAGAGGCCGTGGACGCCCCGGTGGTGCTGTTGGCCATGCTCGCCACTTTGGCCAGACGCAGGTTTTCTGCCATCAGCGTCAATTCGCCCACGGGCAGGTTGAGCGACTCGAACAAGCGCTCAAATGCGGCGAATTGGGTTTCGGAAATCTTGGCGCCATCCACCAGGTTCAGCACGTTCATGCGCGACTGCGCGTCGATGATCTGGCCGGACAGGAAGGCCGCGTTGGCGGCATCTTCGCCGCCGTCGTCGCTGATCACGTGGTCGCGGTCGGCAGCCAGGAAGGTGGACAGGCGCGACTCCTGCAGCGGCACAGCCCAGGGTTCGCCCAGATGGTCGATGCTGTTGTTGCCACGGGCGCGGGCGTCTTCGCGCAAGATCAGGCGACCCCAGTCAAGGGCGCCGGTCAGCACCCAGGTGGTTTGCACGCGTGCACGTTCAGCGCTTTCGACTTCGACGCTGCGCCACTGTTGCCACAGCGAGGCGGCGGCCAGTGTGGCGACCAGGGCGACCGTCAGCATCGCCATCAGCAAGGCTGCACCGCGCTGAGGGCGGTGAGTGCGTTGATTTGAGGACCTGCTCGTCGTCATGACTTGCCGCCCCCCACCGTGGGCCGCACCCAGTCAATGGTGAGATTGCCCGAGATGGCTTGACCCGTAGGCAGCGACAGCTCTAACCGCACACCGCGCGGAATGGCGGCGTCCAACTGGGCTGCAGCGTTGTTGTTGGCGTTGGCAGCAGTGTTGGTATTGCCGGTGCTGGAGAGCGGATTGGTCCAGGTGTTGTCGCGGAAGAAGAAGATGCGCCAGTCGGCTATGGGCGTGACCACCACCTCGCGGCGCTTCTGCTCTTCACCGGGGTTTTGCGCCCACAGCGTGGCTTGCTCCCAGGCTTGGGCGCGCTCGGCGCGGGTCTGCACGGGCGGGCTTTGCCAGCGCAGCCATTGGTCTTGGCCATTGATGTTGCGCCGTGCCCAGGCCACCACCAGCGGGCCGTTGTCGGCCGGGTTGGTGCTCAGGCGCAGCATGCGCAGGCTGCGGCCGTCCCACTCGATGGGCGTGGTGCCGGCCAGGTCGACCACGGCGTCGAGGTCGGCCTTCCATTGCCCCAGACCGGCTTGCAGGGCCAGCACGTCATCGGCGCGTTGTTGGGTTTGCTGCTGGGTGCGCACCATGGTGTCCAGGCCTTGCCAGCTCAGCACCGCCAAGATGGCCATGACGGAGAGGGCGACGAGCAGCTCGACCAGGGTGAAGCCGTGTTGTGGCTGGTGCTGTACGCGAGCCATCAGTAGCGCCCCACGATGGTGGTCAAACGCAGCACGGGTGTCGCGCCGCTCATCACCAGCGCGTCCACGCGGCGAAAGCTTGGATTGGGGGTGGGGCGCACCGATACGTTGACTTGCATGGCTTGCCCGCCTTGTTCGCACGCCTGGCTGCTGTCGCCCACGTTGGGCATTTGGGTGGACAGGCGTACCTTCACCAACTCGTTTTCGGCGCAGAGTTGCGCCAGCAGCACATCGGACTGGCGTTGCGCATTCGTGGTGAGCGCGCTGCTGGCGCGCAGCCCGGCGAGCAGCGCCACGGCGACGATGCCCAGCGCCACCAGCACTTCGACCAGCGTGAAGCCGCGATTGTTTTTCACGGCGGCAGCACCTTGAAGGGGCGCACACCGTCAGTCACCACGCGCAGAATCTGCCCAGGCTGTTGCGATGACGCCAGGCGCACCTCTTGCGGCGGGATGATGGGCTCGGGCCCAAGCAGCAACACCGCGCCGGGTGTGGCGATGGTGTCGGCCGCGAGCCATTGGCCGGGCGAGTTGCCGCCCGCCAAGCCTTCAAAACGAAACCCCTCGGGCATCACACGCCAACGCACCATTACCCCGCTGGCGCGCGACTGGGCGCGGGCGGCGTCCAGCAAGGCGGCCAAGCGGTCGGCGTCGCGGGTCAGCAGGGTTTGGCTGTTGTCGCGTATCGCAAAGCCCACGCCAGCACTCGCCAGCGCGACGATGGCGACGACCACCATCAGCTCCAGCAAAGTGAAGCCGCGTGTCTTGGTGATCGGGAAGCGGAAGTGGCGCAAGGTGCGTTCTGCCCTGAGGCGGGCTGGGCTGCGGTAAATGCTGAAAGGCTGAAGGCCGGGTGGCTTACTGCCAACTGCCGATGTCGGCGTTTTTGCCTTCGCCGCCCGACTGGCCATCGGCACCGAACGACATCACGTCAATCTCACCTTTGATGCCGGGGTTCAGGTACTGGTAAGCTCGGCCCCAGGGGTCGTTGGGCAGCTTGTCGATGTAGGGCTTCCAGTTGGGCGGAATGGGGTTGACGCTGGGCTTGGTGACCAGAGCCTGCAGGCCTTGCTCACCCGTGGGGTAACGTTGGTTGTCCAGGCGGTAGAGCTTGAGGGCTTGCATCAGGTTGTTGACGTCGGTGCGCGCGGCGGTGGTGCGCGCATCGTCGGCGCGGTCGAGTACGTTGGGCACGATGAGCGCGGCCAACACACCAATGATGACCAGCACCACCATCAATTCGATCAAGGTGAAGCCGCGTTGAAGTCCGCGTTCAAGGCCGTGGTGCAAGCGAGTGGAAACAGATTTAGGCATGTCGGAAAGTGCTGTGGTGGGGCGCAACAAAATGGTCATTGCCTTCCATCATAATCGGCGCATGTTACTGAATATGCAGGATGGTGCCGGCGCACGCTGGCGGGTACGCGGCGTGACCTTCGTGGTCTGGGCTGCTGCATTGGCCAGCGTGGTGTTTTGGGGGCTGAAAGCCACCTCGTCGCCCGGTGGCCCGCAGGCCGCAGTGATGCCCGCGGCGGTGGCGCCCGTCGACTCAAATCAAGTCGCGCGCTTGTTGGGTGCACGCGCGGTGCAGGTGGCGACGGTGGCAGCACCTAATCGATTTGTATTGATAGGGGTTATCACGGGGGCGCCGCATGGTGCCGCGCTGATCGCCATCGACGGCCAGCCGGCCAAGCCGTTTCGCGTGGGTGGCGCATTGGAGCAAGACCTGCTGCTGCAATCGGTGTCGCCACGCCGTGCGGTGCTGGCGCGCAGCATGGACGGCCCGGCGGTCGCCACACTGGAAGTGCCGCTGCCGAAGAATACGGGCCCGAGCGGCATGCCCGTCGCGGTGCCTACGCCTGCGGCCATGCCGATGCCGGGTCCGCAAGCGATCCCGATTCCGGCCGAAGTCACGACTGGTAGCTAAGCCTGTACCGGTTGGTCACGGCAAGTCGGCGAACTCTAGTTTGACGCTGGCCGACGCAGCCGCCTTTTCAAGCTCGGTGGTGTCTGCGGGACGGCCTACCATCAAGATGGTGGTATTTGTTTTGGCTTGTGCAGCAGCCCAAGCGCGTAGCGCAGCTTGTACGGTTGCGGCATTGATCTCAAGGTTTGACCCCGTCACCGCGACCGTTGCCGCTGAGCCACTGCGCAACATCTGCACAATCTGATCGGCAGCATTGGACGACGTGCCCACTTTGAGTGAGGCCACGATCATCTGATTGGAAATGGCATTGCTTGAGGCAGGCACCTCTACCAAGAGCAATCGTCCTTTACTGGCCCAGGGTGCAATTGCGGCCGTCTTCTGGCTCATCGTGGGTGGCGCGGCAGCTTGGGGGCCGGCGCAGGCGCTGAGCAAAGTGCAAATCACCAGTAGTAGGGTGCTCAAACTTTGGCGGTAAGACAGGGTGCTAAGCATGATGGCTCTCCTGGGAGGCAAATGCAGAACATGGCATTTGAAGGGTGCCGACATGTGTAGACCAAGCGGAATGTTGGTGAGGCGGCTGCCGCACCATATACCTGTCACCGGTCTGTCGCAAGTTGAGCTGCTATGAGGCGGGCCGCGTTAGCCGAAGTTCAGCACAACGTACTCGCCGAATCCGGGCCCTTGTTGCGGCCATTGGTCGGCACGGTCACAAGTCATTTGCCCCTGTTCGATCAAGCTGGCTGCGCGGGCCACACCGGCGTGGCTGATCCACAAGGTGTCGCGGCCGCTGCTGCGCACATCGTCTAGCGCCGAGGCTACGCGGGCCATGAAGGCTCGCAGTGTCTCGCCGCCACCGGGGGCGTAGGTTGCGAAGTTGTCTGTCCAGGCTGCCAGTTCTTGGGGGCCGATGGCGTCCCATGGCATGCCTTCCCAACGGCCGAAGTTCATCTCCATGAGGCGTGCATCAGCGTTTGATGCCAAATCGGGCCTTAGCGCTACCAGATCAAGCGCAAGCTGCTCACATCTTTGTAGCGGTGAACAGGTGGTGATCAAGCCTTGAGGAAGGGCTTGGGCTAACTGGCGTGCGGCGTGTTGGGTGCCTTGTATGTCGGCCGCCACGTCGAGCTGGCCGTAGCAAGTGCCCGCCGCGATCAGCGGGGCTGCATGGCGGGCGATCCACAGCCTCGGCATGTCAACGCGCCAAAGAAGAGACGGTAAGGGCGGCGCCGAGGTAGAACGCGATCTCGCACAACTGTTGCGTGGCGCCGAGCCCGTCGCCGGTAAAGCCTTGGATGCGGCGGGCCAGGAGGCGGCGCATCCATACCAGGGCAAATAAGCTGCAGGAGCCAGCCGTACCTATAAACAGAGCACCTTGCAGCACCACAGCAAGTGTCAGTGGCACAACACACCACAACAGCGCGACGGCCAGCGCCGCGTTGGTCATTTGATCGGCCAGTGGTTTGCTCTTCGATGTGGCGGTATCGCCCACGTGCGGCAAGGTACGCACCAAGACCAGCGGGCACCAGCGCGACCAGACGTGGCCCGCACCGAGCGCGGTCAACAAGGCGGTGAGACTGTGCGCGCCCAGCAGCGCGAGCAAGGCCACTTTGGTGAGCAACGCCAGCACCAGCGCGATGGCGCCGTACGCGCCGATGCGCGAGTCCTTCATGATGTCGAGCGCGCGCGTTTTGTCAGCGCTGCCGCCCAGGCCGTCGGCCACGTCGGCCAAACCGTCTTCGTGGAAGGCGCCGGTAAGCCACACGGTGGCTGCGGTGCACAGCACGGCCGCCACCAACGGGCCGTAGGGCAAGTGGCCCCACAACACACTGCAGATGGCGGCCACGGCGCAGGCGAAAGCCGCCACCAACCAACCCACACCCGGAAAATGCGCCGCGCTGGCGCGCAACATCGCCGGGCTGAAACCCACCCACGCGCCTAACCGGCCGGTGACCGGAATGCGCGTGAAGAACTGCACCGCCAGCAAGTAGTGGCGGATGAAGTTGCCAGTGGGCTGCTGCACGAAGGGTTTAGCTCCGCAAGAACAACTGGTAGGCCGGGTTGCTGGTTTCTTCGATGTAGGGGTAGCCCAGCGAGTCGAGGAATTTCTGGAACGCCTTGTTGTCCGCCACCGGCACCTGCACACCGACCAGGGTGCGGCCGTAGTCCGAGCCTTGGTTGCGGTAGTGGAACAGGCTGATGTTCCAGTTGGGGCGCATCATCGACAGGAACTTCAGCAACGCGCCGGGCCGCTCGGGGAACACGAAGCGCAGCAAGCGCTCGTCGTGCGCCAGGCCGCTCAGGCCGCCGACCATGTGGCGCACGTGTTCCTTGGCCAGCTCGTCGTGGGTCAGATCCAGCGTTTTGAAGCCTTGTTTGCTGAAGTTGCGCGCGATCTTGGCCGACTCGCCCGCGCCATGCGTCGTCAAGCCGACAAAAATGTGGGCGCGTTGCGCGTCGCTGATGCGGTAGTTGAACTCGGTGACGTTGCGCGGGCCGCCGGGTAACGAACCCACGGCTTCGCAGAAGCGGCGGAAGCTGCCGCGTTCTTCGGGAATGGTGACGGCGAACAGGGCTTCGCGTTCTTCACCCACTTCGGCACGCTCGGCCACGAAGCGCAGGCGGTCGAAGTTCATGTTGGCGCCGCACAAAATCGCGGCGTAGGTTTCGCCCTTGGTTTTGTGCGTGGCAGCGTATTGTTTGATGGCGGCCACAGCCAGCGCGCCCGAGGGTTCGACGATGCTGCGGGTGTCGACAAAAATGTCTTTGATGGCGGCGCAGACGGCGTCGGTGTCGACCGTGACGTAGCCATCAACCAGGTTGCGCGCCACACGGAAGGTCTCTTCACCCACCAGTTTCACGGCGGTGCCGTCGGCAAACAGGCCCACATCGGGCAGCGTCACGCGCTTTTTGGCGTTGACGGACTGCAGCATGGCGTCGGAATCGACGGTTTGCACACCGATCACCTTGATCTCGGGGCGCACGGCCTTGATGTAGTTGGCTACGCCAGAGATCAAGCCGCCGCCGCCAATGGCGACGAACACCGCGTCGAGTTTTTGCGAACCCAGGCTTTGCAGCTGGCGCAGGATTTCCATGGCGATGGTGCCTTGGCCGGCGATGACGTCCGGGTCATCAAACGGGTGCACAAACGTCAGGCCCTCTTTCTTTTGCAGCACCAGGGCGTGTTGGTAGGCGTCGGAATAGCTGTCGCCAAACAACGCCACTTCGCCGCCCAGGCCGCGCACGGCGTCCACTTTCACGCTGGGGGTGGTGGTGGGCATCACGATGACGGCGCGGCAGCCAAGCTTGTGGGCGCTCATGGCCACACCTTGGGCGTGGTTGCCAGCGGACGCGCAAATCACGCCGCGCTTCAATTGATCGGGCGTGAGGTGCGCCATCTTGTTGTAGGCGCCGCGCAGCTTGAAGCTGAACACGGGTTGCTGGTCTTCGCGCTTCAACAGCACCGTGTTGTGGATGCGCTTGCTCAGGTTTTTGGCGGGCTCCAGCGCCGATTCAACGGCCACGTCGTACACGCGCGCGGTCAAAATCTTCTTGAGGTAGTCGGCCGGGGTGAGGGGTTTGGCGCGTGCGGGCGTGCGTGGCGCGGCTTTGGCGCTGGGCTTAGAAGATGTAGGTGCGGGCTTCATGGTCTTGTGCGAAACGGGACAATCTGAGAACGTATTTACGATCTATTGGGGGTCACGCAAATGGTGTTTCGGGATGAGATGCGAGGCGCAAAGACGAAGCCAAGGCTTCTGCCTTGGCTGGCTTTGCAACAAAGCAGCTCGCCCGAAAGGCCATTTGCCCTCTGGGTTGAGATGAAATCGGGCGATTTGCCCGCCATAGCCCTTGCATGGGCAGGGAGCCCATGCTGCGGTCTCTGACAGCCAACTCGTCCCGATTGCATCTCAACGTGGCCACCAATAGATCGTAAATACGTTCTTAGGACTTTGTGAGCCTTCGATCATAGAACGCCGCCGCAACTGGCTTGAAAACGGGCGCACAAAGAAAAAAGCCCCGAGTCTTGCAACTCGGGGCTAAATCCACCTTTTCGGAGGGTGGAGGAGACAAACGGGGCACAAACCAAAGTGTTTGTGCGATGGGATAGAGTATATCGTTTGTTTGTTGCGTTGCAACATGTTGCGCAAATACGACTGTGATTTTGTTGGCATTATTAGCAATTGTGGATGGCAACAAGCCGAATTAATCAACCGAAAGAAAAGCAATGGAATGCACAGTGACTTGGACGGGCGCCTCGGGAACGCGCTCTGGAATGGGTTTTGTGGCCGAGACGGGCAGCGGCCATGTTTTGATGATGGACGGCGCACCAGATGCCGCCAAACCTGAAAACGGCGGACAAAACCTTGCGCCACGTCCGATGGAAACCGTGCTGGCCGGCACCGGTGGCTGCACGGCCTATGACGTGGTGCTGATCTTGAAGCGTGGCCGCCATGACGTGCGCGGCTGCTCGGTCAAGCTGACATCGGAGCGCGCAGACGTTGATCCGAAGGTGTTTACCAAGATCAACATGCACTTCACGGTGACCGGCAAAGGCATTCCAGCCCAAGCGGTGGAGCGCGCGGTGGCGCTGAGCCATGAGAAATATTGTTCCGCCAGCATCATGTTGGCGAAAACTGCCGAGATCACCACCAGCTTTGAGGTGCTGGAGGCTTAAACCCAGCTAAGGTTTAGACGTAGTGCGCCGTGCGTGTCATCACGCGCCCGGCGGCATGCATCAAAGCCCGCACCGGTTTGGGTAACACCACGCCGCCGGCCTCGATGGCTTCGTCGGCATGGCGTGCTTCGTCTTCCTTCATTTGTGTGACGATGGCGCGTGAGGCGTGGTCGGCAGGAGGCAGGCGGCGCAGGTGGCTGTGCAAATGCGCCTCCACTTGGCGCTCGGTTTCGGCCACAAAACCGAGGCTGACTTTGTCGCCGCCCAGTTTGCCAGCGACGAAACCCAATCCGAACGCCCCCGCGTAGAACAACGGGTTCAACAGGCTGGTACGCGAGCCCAGTTCGTTGAGCCGCTGGCGTGTCCAAGCCAGATGGTCGGTTTCTTCGTCTGCGGCATGGTCAAAGTGGCGGCGCAGGGCGGAATCCTTGGTGGCCAACGATTGGGCGGTGTACAGCGCCTGCGCGCAGACTTCGCCGGTATGGTTCACGCGCATCAGTGCGGCAGCATGTTTTTTTTCAACTGCGGAGAGCGTGGTGGCTTCGCTGTGCTGGGCCGGGTTGGCGCGGCTGGCGTGTGGCAGGGAGAAAACGGTGCGCAGGGCGGCATCGGCGGTGCTCAGCACCTGGTCGAGTGTTGGAAGGGAAGGTTTTGGCATGCCGATGGCCTCCAGTTCGGATCAATGCCGAACTGTAACCCCAGGCCGCCCCACATTCGTGGGCCCATAAAAAATCCCCCTTGCGGGGGATTGGAGAGTTTATGGCGGACCTGCAGCTTGCTTAGAAGCGGTGGCGAATGCCGAACGCCAGGCTGGTGGCGTCGGTGCCCGCAGAGGCGGTCACGCCACCAATGTAGCCGTTGCCACCAGGCGCGTCTTGCGAGGTGTTTTTGTTGTTGAAGCGGGTCACGATGACGTTGACATCGGTGCGCTTGGAGAACGCATACCCGTAGGCCGCGCCGTAGGAGTTGCGGTCTGCATTGAACGGACGCTTGTCGTTCATGCTGTTATAGGCCACCGTGAAGGTGTGCGGGCCGGTCATGTAGCGATAGCCAATTTGGTACAGCGCGGCGTCCTGCTTGAAGCCGTTGATGTAGGCGTTTTGCACGGCGGCTGCGGCTGTTGCACCGATGGTGCCCGCCAGCGTGGCGCCAATGGTCGACAGGCCTGTTGGGTTGTCGTCCTTGATGGTGGCGTAAACCGCCGACAGTGTGCCGAACTCACCGAGCTTCACGTTGGCGCCTGCAATGGCGTTGGTCAACGACTTGTTGCCCAGTTCGTTGTTGCGGGTGTTGTAGCCACCGCCAAATGAGAACATCTGGGCCTCGTACATGGCCATCACGCCCCACAAGCGGCCGGCCGAGTTGTTGCCTGCGACTTCGCCCAGGGCATACATGGCGGTTGCGGTCAATCCGTCTTTCTTGATGCCGTATTGCAGTGCGTTGCTGACGCGGATGTCAAACGATGCAGGAATGGCGACCAACTGGCCGAGTGCCAGGCTGGATTCGGTCTTCATCACGTCAAAGGCTGCAGATGCCAAGTAGCCTGGGGTGTATTGGCGGCCAGCGGTGACGGCACCCACTGGGGTTACCAAGCCCACAAAAATTTGCCGATCGAATGGCGCATTGTTCAGGTTCACGCCCACGCTGGTGCCAATCTGCGCGGCCACTGCGGTAACGGCTGGCTGCAGTGCGGCTGGCAGCCCGAGCGATGTAGCGCTGCTGAGGCGATCAGGCAACTTGCCGGCCGATGGGGGGCGGTTGGAACTGGTGCCGGTGTCGGCTTCGACGCGTGCTTCCATGGTGAAGATCGAGCGGTAGCCACCGCCCAAGTCTTCAGAGCCGCGCAGACCCCAGCGCGATCCTTCCATGATCCCGCTGGAGACCTGCGTTTGCGAACCACCGGGGAGGCCGGAGACGTGGGTGATGCCCGCGTCCAAAATACCATACAGCGTGACGTTGTCGACTGGTGTGCCTTGGGCCATTGCCAGGGACGAGGTACCTGCCAAGATTGACAGGGTAAGCAGATTTAATTTTTTCATAGCGATTCAGGTTCTGTACAAATACACCGGGAGAAACAAGACAGGGGACATGCCTGCACATGGTTTCGCGTTTGTCTCTAATGGCCGCCAGTCTGGTCAGCTGCGCAAATACTAGACGGCAAAGAATTGATGCAAATATGGGGGTCACCCGCATGTTGTGTTTTTCATGACATGGGATGAACATGAATCACTTAGGTGCTTGACCAAACGTATCAATTTGTTCTTGTGCCGCAGCTATTTTGGCAAACGGTGGGGTGAAATCCGGCGGCTCTTCTTCAGGAGGCCTGCATCAGGTTTAACTGTTGTTTATCGTCAACAAAGAGTCTTTTTTCGGCCGCGTTTCTGGGATTGAAGCGTCGGCTCTGGTGTAATCCAGAAAGCTTCTGAAACAAAGAGGCGGCGTCGAGGTAACGGCAGGACTGTTCACCCGGCATGTATCAATCTTTGGAGAATATTGAATGAAAAAGTCCCTCATCGCTCTGGCCGTGCTGGCAGCCTCCGGTGCAGCCATGGCGCAGTCGACCGTCACCTTGTACGGTGTGGTTGATGCCTTCGTGAGCTCGACCAAGAACACGACCTTTGCTGTTACCAACGGCGTCGTGACCTCTTCGCGTATCGCTCAAACCGGTGTTGGTTCCGGTGGCCAAAACGGTAGCCGTTGGGGCATCCGTGTTAAGGAAGATCTGGGCGGTGGCTTGGCTGCTGTTGCAACGATCGAAGCTGGTATCAACGCCGACACCGGCACGTCCGCTCAAGGCAACCTGCCTTACGGCCGTCAAGTGTTCGTGGGCCTGAGCAGCGGTTTGGGTACCGTGTCCCTGGGTCGTCAATATTCCGCATATGACGACATCCACGGAACCACGTCCGCTCAGCTGAACAACGCTTTTGACGTGTCCCTGGGTTCCGCCTACCAATTGACGCCTGCCCTGGTTGCTGGCGCTCAATCCGGTACGGTTGCCGGTGCAGTTGCATTCGCAAACGCCCTGTCTAGCGGTGTTGGCGCATGGGTTTCGTACGGCAACGCCCGTGTGAACAACAGCATCAAGCTGCAATCTGCTAGCTTCGCTGGCTTCTCGGGTGCTTTGGTTTACGGCTTTGGCGAAAACAAGACCGCTACCACCAGCGCTACGTACGACGTGTCGGCTAACCTGAAGTACGCTAACGGTCCTCTGTTGATCGCTTTGGCTTACCAAGAAAACCAAATCGACAACAACGCAGTGACCGGCAAGTTCAAGCTGCAAAACACCTTGTTGGGCGCTACGTTCGACGCTGGCTTTGCTAAGTTCTTCGGTAACTACAACCAAGCCAAGTTCACGAACCTGGACGCTGCTGACGAATACGCAATCGGCGCTGCCATTCCATTCGGCGCTCTGACGCTGGTTGGTCAATACGCTTACTCGAAGAGCGACGACCTGGGCAAGAACACCGGCTACGGTATCGAAGCTTGGTACGACCTGAGCAAGCGTACGCGCGCTTACACCTCCTTCGCTACCGCGAAGAAGGAAATCCTGAACGACCAACGCAACCAAGTGTTCGCAGTTGGCGTGCGCCACTCGTTCTAATTTGTTAGTTGGTCTCGTACCAACAGCAAGTTGAATGTCAAAACCACCAGTTTTCGGACTGGTGGTTTTTTTTTGCCGCAAGGAAGGCAGATGACTAAATGTTTCGGTTTGGCAGCTTTGTTGTCTGCATTGCTGGTGGGCTGCGGTTCGTTGGTTGGGTCTGGTGATGGCTTTCCCACGTCTAGCCAAGCAGGGAGTGCGGCTGAGAATGTTGCCGCGGAGGAAACCTCGCAAGAAGCAGAGGCAGAAGCAAGTGCCACTGCAGTTCCGATGGCGCCGATTGCGGGGTGGCAACACGTGTCGTTCCCCGGAAAAACGGCCACCCAATTTGCATCTGTGCAGCACGCAGGGCGCTCTGATGTGGTTGCTGCTTACGCTTCGTCGTCGGCCAGCATGCTGCGGCGCAAATTGCGTGTGGCGCCTGACGATCTGGATCAAATCACCTTTTCCTGGATGGTGCCGCAACTGAATACGACGGCCGATCTCAGCCTGCGCGATAAAGACGATGCCGTGGTGCGCGTGGTGCTGGCTTTTGAGGGGGATCGCAGCCGTTTATCGCTCAAAGACCAGATGTTGTCGGAGCTAGCCCTGGCGCTGACCGGCGAAGAAATGCCCTACGCCACATTGATGTACGTTTGGTGCAACCGCAACAAGGTCGGGCACATCATTCACAGCCCGCGCACTGGTCGCATCCGTTCGATGGTGGTCGAGTCGGGACCCGCGCGCCTGAACCAGTGGTTGGACTACAAGCGAGACATCCGTGCCGACTATGTCGCAGTGTTTGGCGAGCCCCCTGGTGCATTGATTGGCGTCGGCATCATGACCGACACCGACAACACACGCACGCGCACCCGCTCGTGGTACGGTGCCGTCGAGGTGACCTCCAAAAACGATTGATGGCTGCGGAAGAACGGTTGACGTTCTGAAGCTCGGGAATTCACGTAGACGGCATGCACTGAAAAGGCGCGCCGGGGGCGTACGATCATTGGTTGTAGCAAATCGCGTCCAAAACTGTTTGATAGGTTGTGCTGTCAAAGCTGGACCGGAAATTGCTTCAGATGTAAATTAAATTTGCATTCCCCACGAGCGGGGCCTGGTGGTTTTCCTTGGAAGGATTGATTCCCCGATGCTGACGTTTATTCTGCGCCGGTTGATGCAGGCCGTGTTGGTGATGGTGGCCGTGGCGTTCATTGCTTTCCTGTTGTTTCAATACGTGGGCGACCCCGTCGTCTTCCTACTGGGCCAAGACGCGCGGCCCGAGCAAATCCGCGAACTGCGTTCGGCTTTGGGGCTGGATCGGCCGTTCTTCGTACAGTTCTGGATTTTCCTGATGAACGCCGCGCAAGGCGAGTTTGGCCTGAGCCTGCGGCTCGGCGCCAAGGTGTCGCGCTTGATTGGGGAACGCTTCCCGGCCACGCTGGAACTTGCCCTGGTGGCCGCCGTGCTGGCGCTGCTGGTCGGTGTGCCGATGGGCGTCTACGCGGCCTTGCGCCGAGGCCGTTTTCTGAGCCAACTGTTCATGACGCTCTCGCTGCTCGGCGTGTCGCTTCCCACCTTCCTGATCGGCATTTTGTTGATCCTGGTGTTCTCGGTCTGGCTCGGCTGGTTTCCCAGCTTTGGCCGGGGCGAAACGGTGCAGTTTGGCTGGTGGACTTCCGGCCTGATGACACGCGACGGCTGGATCCACATCGTGCTGCCAGCCGTGACCTTGGCGGTGTTCCAACTCACGTTGATCATGCGGCTGGTGCGCTCCGAAATGCTCGAAGTGCTGCGCACCGACTTCATCAAGTTTGCCCGTGCGCGTGGCTTGCCCAGTCGCACCATTCATTTCGGCCACGCGCTGAAGAACACGCTGGTGCCGGTGCTCACCATCACCGGTTTGCAACTCGGTGGCTTGATTGCGTTTGCCATCATCACCGAGACCGTTTTCCAATGGCCCGGCATGGGTTTGTTGTTTATCCAGGCGGTGACCTATGCCGATATCCCCGTCATGGCGGCGTATCTGTGCCTCATCGCCTTGGTGTTTGTGGTGATCAACCTGGTGGTTGATCTTTTGTATTTTGCGGTCGACCCCCGTTTGCGTTTGGGTCGTCCAGGAGGTCATTGACATGCAGGGAACCACCCTGAAAGCGAATGGGCGCGTGTTTGCGCACATCGCTCAGTTTTATCCAGAGTTGTCCGCCTTTCGGCGCGACTTGCACGCCCACCCCGAGCTGGGTTTTGAAGAGATCTACACATCGGGCCGCGTCGTACAGGCGCTGAAGGCCTGTGGTGTGGACGAGATCCACACCGGCATCGGCAAGACCGGTGTCGTGGCCGTAATCAAAGGCCGCAGCGATACCCGCGGCAAGATGATCGGCCTGCGCGCCGACATGGACGCCTTGCCCATGACCGAGACCAACGACTTCGCCTGGAAGTCGTCAAAAAATGGTCTGATGCACGGCTGCGGCCACGACGGCCATACCGCCATGCTGGTGGGCGCCGCGCGCTACCTGGCCGAGACGCGTAACTTCGACGGCACGGCGGTGTTGATCTTCCAGCCCGGCGAAGAAGGCTACGCCGGTGCCAAAGAGATGATCAAAGACGGCCTGTTCGACCGCTTCCCGGTGCAGTCGGTCTACGCCATGCACAACTGGCCCGGCATGCGCCCCGGCACCGTGGGCATCAACCCTGGCGCCATGATGGCAGCCGCCGACCGTATCACCATTGAAGTGACGGGGCGGGGCGGCCACGGCGCGCACGCCTACCAGACCATCGACCCGGTGCTGGCCTCGGCGCACATCATCACCGCCGTGCAAAGCATCGTGTCGCGCAACGTGCGGCCGATCGACAGCGCGGTCATCAGCATCTGCGCCGTGCAAGCGGGCGACTTGGGCGCCATGAGCGTGATCCCCGGCAAGGCCACCATGGTGGGCACGGTGCGCACCTTCAACCCGTCGGTGCAAGAGATGGTGATCCGTCGCTTGAACGAAGTCTGCAGCGCCGTGGCCCTGGGCTTTGGCGCCACGGCGTCGGTGCACTACGAAACCATTTACCCGGCCAC